>NZ_CP045350.1:1200000-2400000 GCF_009363415.1 Vibrio aquimaris
TTGCCTATTTCTATCGTCTACTCATATGAAGATAGAAACGCTACTTCATATCAGTCAAATAATGATAGTAAAGACGGCGGTGGCTCGACTTCTTTGGCGATGATGCTATTAGCAATGTTTGGCTTTGGTTTACGAGCTAAAAGACAGCGCTAACACAAGTACTTTTTAATCGACACTTGAAGACAAGTAAAAGCCGGCATTTCAGTACCGGCTTTTACGTTACAGCTCTTGATCAACTAGCAGTGCGCCGCGAGCTGTCAGCCCACACAGCATAGGTGGGATTGCATTGAAG
Organism: Vibrio aquimaris; assembly: GCF_009363415.1. NCBI lineage: Bacteria > Pseudomonadati > Pseudomonadota > Gammaproteobacteria > Vibrionales > Vibrionaceae > Vibrio > Vibrio aquimaris. The sequence goes on from NZ_CP045350.1 coordinate 1,200,293, forward strand.
ATTTCTTCAAATTGCTCTAAGCCTTCAATCCCTTGCTCGGCCAGTGTTACGAGGCAAGTTTCTGGGTCATAAAGCATACTAATCGATAACAAAACACCACCCAGTAACGCATTGTCTTCGCTGTTTTCAGGCATGATAGCTTCCCAGTCATCTTTGGTTAACTGCCAGCCTTGAAGTAAGCCTTCACAAAAATCGCGAGCTTCTTGGTTTACAATATCGGCATCATCAAGCTTGCATTCAGCTGGCCAGACCCATTGGTCTTCAAGAAGGTCTGGGCGATATTCGTTCCACATTGCAATAACTAATTCAATGTAGTTTTCGAGCTGCTCACCATCGCCAAATGGTGACACTTCTTCACCTCCCCAAAGAAAAGGAATCCACTCTTGAGGAGGAAGCAGGTTAGGTGCGGCTGCCATGGCAGTTACAAAACCTTGAGTCTTAGGTTCGTTGATAAGTCTATCTTTTAGCTCGGGTTGGGCGAGTATTTCGTTTAGTGTCAAAGCAAATTCCAAGCGGTCATGTCAATTTGAGGTAATATTAACAGTCCAAAGCAGACATAAAAAGGTCACAGCCTGCGTATATTCGCTATAATCTAAGCCAAACGGTAAAAATTCAAAGGCTTATGGAAATACATTCCTCGCTAAAAAGAAAGAGCTTTTTAGCCCTCACTGTGTATTTGGCCATCGTGATTGCGATTATTGGCTCGGTGAGCTATCTCGTTGTTGAGCCACCAATTAGAGAGCAATTGGAAAAGAATCTCGACTTAAGAACCGAGTTGATTGCAAGTGAAATAGAAGAGCCCCTCAATAGCTCAGTCAGTATTTTGCAGAGCGTAGTTGGTATTGGCAATACCAATGAATCTCAAGCGCATCAGGCAGAAATGCTTTACGAGCTGTTTTCAGTGCTTGATGGCGTGGTAGTCAGTGGTGGGCTTTGGCCAATACCATACTCAATTGATAAGAAAAAAGCTTACAGCAGTTTGTTCTTTAACCGTGCTAGCGACGGCCTAGTCGATCAGGTCTTTTCATGGGATAACCCTGAATCGGGTGGTTATGACAACGAGATATGGTATACCGCTGTGGTTGATAAGCCGCCGGGCACAGTGGTTTGGTCGCAAGTGTATATCGACCCCTTTACCCACGTACAAATGATCACGGCATCATCACCTTATTTTCACGATGGTGAGCCAGCTGGTGTTGCGACCATTGATGTCTCATTGGAGAGTTTGGTCGAATTTGTTAGTAAACACGCTCAAGATTACGAGTTAGGTATCGTACTTAGAGACTCTTACGGCGATGTTATTACCGACTACAACTTTCAGGTTGTGAAAAACATTTACATGAGCAGTACAGAGTTTGGCGATTTTCAGTGGAATATTGATGTTGTGAATGCCAATCGCCTAGTGGATGAAGAAGCGTTTTATGTGGTGACAAAAGTTGAAGCGGGCATCATTCCCATGATGTTATTGTGTGTAGTAATGGGGTATGTGCTCATCAATCGTTTCCTGATTTCTCCAATTGTGCTCATCGCTGAGAAAGTCAATGACTCGCGCACCGGAGCCATCGATGTGCGCTACAATAGCCAAGATGAAATTCGCCAACTGATTGATAACTTTAATCAAAAAACCAAATTCTTAGAACAAGAAAAACAAAAAGCTCAGGCTTCAACAAAAGCCAAAAGTGCCTTCTTGGCAACACTGTCTCACGAGATTCGCACACCGATGAACGGCGTACTGGGTACGGCGCAAATTTTAATGAAAACCGACTTAAGCAAAGAGCAGCTTAAGCATATGAAAACCTTGTATGATTCGGGCGACCATATGATGACCTTACTTAATGAAATTCTAGACTTCTCAAAAATTGAGCAAGGCTTTCTGGAGCTGGAGGAACATCCTTTTCCGCTCGAGTCCATATTGGGCAGCGTGAACAGCGTCTATTTTACTTTGTGTGCTGAAAAAGGACTGCAATTTAAAGTCTACTCTGAAGTTCCTCAGGGCCGCTGGTATATGTCAGACAAAGCGCGTCTTCGCCAAGTCTTGTTTAATCTTCTTAATAACGCTGTAAAATTTACATCACGTGGCTATGTGGAAGTCAATTTTTGCGAGTTCAGTCAACAAGGCCGTAACTTCCTAGAAATTAAAGTCCGTGATACTGGTATAGGGATTGCCAAAGAAGCGCACAACAAAATCTTTAGTCCATTTGAGCAAGCAGAATCATCGACAACGAGGCGATTTGGCGGCACCGGTCTTGGTCTTGCAATCGTCAAACAAATCTCAGAACTCATGGGGGGGGAGATAACGGTGACCAGTGAGCTTGGTATAGGGACTAGCTTTAAAGTCACCTTGGCTATGGAGCCTTGTGAGCCACATTTTCTTGAAATAGAAGAGCACAAGAACTTAAATTATCAGGGCCTTAAAGTGCTTATCGTTGAAGATAACCGAACCAATACCATCATTATGAACACCTTTATGACGAGTAAAGGCTTTGAGTGTGAGGTGGCCGAAAATGGAGAGATTTGTTTAGAAAAGCTGGTAAACAATAACTACGATTTAATTTTAATGGATAACCACATGCCAATAATGGATGGTGTTGAGGCGACCATTGCGATTAGGGCGTTAACCAGTTCAAAGGCAAAAATCGTTATATTAGGCTGCACAGCTGATGTGTTTAAAGAGACTCGCGAGCGTATGGTCGGTTCTGGCGTTGATTATGTCATTTCCAAGCCTATTGATGAAACAGAGCTTGATGATGCCTTGTATCGTTTTTCTGACCGTTTATACCAATATAAGCCGGGCCTGCGAGACAGAAGAGAAGTAGATCCACAACATATGGAGCCTCTTCTGGTTAACTTTTTTATGGCTCTGGATGATAAAGATTTTGTGAGTGCTGAAGAGTATTTCCAACGAATAAGAAACGAAATTGCTAATCCAAAAGATGATTTATTGATACAAACCCTTAACGCAGTACAAGAGAAACTATCAAGCAAAGAAGCGCCAGCCCAGTCTGATTTAGATGTTCTTACCATTTCTCTTAATGATTACTGCGGCTAGCCGTCTACAATACCTCAACGCTAAGGAGCGGAGAAAATCCGCTCGAATCAGCTATTAAATAATCAAACGATCAACGAGCAAGACTTTTTTTCCGAAAGAAGCTTGACCTACTCCAATAGAATCATTAAATTAGCGCCTCGTTGGTTATCGAAATCAACCAAAATTTATTTCGGTGAGTTGTCCGAGTGGCTGAAGGAGCACGCCTGGAAAGTGTGTATACGGCAACGTATCGAGAGTTCGAATCTCTCACTCACCGCCACATTCAAAACCCCAGCAGAAATGCTGGGGTTTGTCGTTTTAAACCATCTTTCTCGTTATTTAGGTATGGGACTCTAAGCCTGCGGAAAGCATCTAATTGTATGCTCGCGCTAGGGTGCCAGTGCCACTCACTTGATAGGCTTGAGAGTCGCAGGTGATCAGTACGGATTCTCCTTTACTCAACACCACGTAATGATGTGGCGCTTCTATGCGTATCTTCCCCTCAATACAGAACAGCACTTCAGCACTTCTTACATAAAGAGTTTGATGATCTGGTGTTGAAAACACAATATCAAAGCAAAAATCGTCCACAGGTACCGGATATGTCCATCTCGATGACTTGACTATCGGCGTCATAATCAAGTTAGAAGCAGGGGTAGATTTTGGCGATAAGTTTCTTAGAAGCTCTTCAGTATCAATATACTTTGAGGTTAAACCTGCTCGTAATACATTGTCTGAGTTGGCCATGATTTCAAGGGCGGTACCTGACAAATAAGCATGAGGCGTTTCCGCATTAAGAAACATCGCTTCCCCAGGGGCTAACTCGACAATATTCAATATGAAGGGGGCAAACAAGCCGACGTCATCTTGATAGTGTGCCATTAGCATTTTTGCTGTGTGAGAGGCTTCTCTGGCTTGACGGCTTTTCGGCGTCTTTCCAATCGCTGATTTCAATGCAAAAAGAGCATCAGCTTTGTCATGACCAGACAGTCGCATGATTTGGGTGAAAAATGCGCTTAAGCCGTTTTCGTTGGGCTGCGTGACCAACACGTTTAGCGGCTCGCTCAATACATCAATATTCAGCTCACGAAACAGCGCGATGATGTCATCAACAGGTCTAAAGCCATTGAGCGTGAGAAAGAAGGTAAGTGCATAAACAAGTTCAGGCTTATGGTTGGGATCTTTGTAGTTTCGGTTGTCAGCATCAATGGGAATACCCAGATCGTTCTCACGTTGAAAACCATCTTCCGCTTTTTGTTTACTCGGATGAACTTGAATAGATAGGGGCGAGTCAGCGGCAATCACTTTTAGCAAATACGGTAGTTCACCGTAACGCATAGCGGTGTAGGTACCCAGCATATTCTTGGTGTTTTTTGCCAATAGTTCGTCAAGCGCAATACCTTTATCCAAAGTACGAGAGCAGCCACGCGGATGAGCGCCCATCCACATTTCGGCTTGCGGTGTATGGTGAGGATTGTCGACATTAAACATCTCATGTAAAGAAGTTAGACTTCCCCAAGGATAGGTGTGAATGACGTTATTGAGTTTATGTATCGACATACTAATTCTCTCTTTACTTGCGGTTCAGTGTTTTGAAACAAACGCTGACAACGGGTCACATTACTCTACGTCTAGGAGCCACTTTTGTGCTGGAGTGAGTCGACTAGCGGTATGCTCTGTTAGCCACTTTTGTTGGTCTTGCTGTGGCTCGTCATTGCGGTCAATGTATAAACCATGCAACACTCGGCGACGGGTTCCGGCATAGTTGATAGTCCCGCCATGCCACGTGTGAGCATTAAAAATCATCACACTTCCTGCTGGACACTCTAAGTAGATTTCATCTGGATGCTCTCCTTCGATATCATCCAAAATGTCTTCGGGTAATTCTTTGCGTAAATGCGTACCAGGGATAATGCGAGGCGCGCCGTTTTCACGCGTCAAGTCGTCAACAGCCCAGATTGAGTTGACCAGATGGACTTTTGGGTAGTCTGGGCGTGGCTTTTTCCAGTCAGCATGCAGCGGCTGGTGGCCACAGTCTGGATGAGCTTCACGAGCGTTCAGGCTGGAGATTTTGAACGCACCACCGAAAATATGCTTACATGCAGAAAGTGCTAGCGGGTGTGCCCAGACTTTTTCCCATACCGTGCCCTTGTTGATAAGGTTGGCGATCCTTGTCACCCCCTCTTCTTGGTGGTGTTCGATGGCAAGGTTATCACCTTCACGTTCCTCTAACATATCGATGGTTCTGCGCATTTCTTCAAGCCAATCGCTATCAACGACATTGTGAATAATAGTGAATCCCAAAGTATCGAGTTCATGAGTCATTTTTTCAGAGAGTTCTAGGTCGGCACCTAGAGCGCTTAAATGCTGTTGAGCAGTCTGTGTCATAGTGGGCACCTTGTTGTGGTTTTGTTCTGTTGGTGATACTCAAATTAATCGAGTATGCGAAGTTTATAAGTAGGGTAATCGTTCGAAATGCTGGATTTTTGTTAGCTGTTTAAGAAAGTGTGATGTATGGCATGTTCTATTTTATTGGGCTCTTTTATCTTGCTTAAGAACATATATAGCAATACATTGTGGTATGTTATGTTGGCTATTTATTGAATGGAAAGGTTCTCTGTACTATCGATTATGCTAGACAAAAAATATTTACTTGAAGCACTCAATCACTATGCAAAGCACTCGGAAAATATTAGTGATGTTTACTTTGCGGGAAACCTACCTAAACCACCTCAGCTAGCCTATCAGGTGCATTTTCCGCGCGTGGAAATGGTACTGATCGGTGAGCTGGATATGGAGGTGGGCAATAGCCTTGGGATCGATACTCAATACACGTTAAAACAAGGTGGAGTGTTATATTTGCCCGCAGAGAGTTGGAATAAGCCTGTGTGGAATAAGCCCGTCGTTACCTTGACGGTAATGGCCGGCAAACAAAGCTTTGGTATGAGTTTACTTAGCTGGGATGGACAACAGTTTGATTCTGCTATTAAAGAAAGTGTCTTGCGTCGTGGTCCGCGAATCGGAGCTTTTATTCTAAATGCCATTGAAGAGCTGATTAAGCAGCCAGAAAGCCAAGACACCAAACGTTTATTGGTAAGTGCTTTGCTTAGCCATATCCTTGATCTGCTTGAAAGACCGGTTGAGACTCTATCCAAAAGTCACGCTTTGTTTGAAGCAGTGAGAGAGCATTTGGAACAACACTATCATGAGCCGCTTACACGTGAATCTGTGGCACAGCATTTTTATGTCTCTCCTAATTATTTATCTCAGCTTTTTCAAAAAGAAGGCCAGCTTAAATTTAATGAATATTTAAACCATGTTCGCCTTGAGAGAGCCAAATATCTGCTTATTGAATACGATATGAAAGTGAAAGAGGTGGCTCATCGCTGTGGATTTAAGGACAGCAATTACTTTTGTCGAGTGTTTAAAAATCAAACTGCGCGTTCTCCATCTGAGTACCGTGCGCAGTATTTAAGCTCGAATATTAGGCCTATGGACTAGAGGATAAGCTCTGCATTAGGGGGCGCATTGCGTATTTTTTCAATCGCGTGCAACACCTGATCGCTGTTGCGCAAAAAATGGGCAATAGAGCAGCGAACTATCCGCGTATGGTTAAACCGTTCAACACCCTCAATATTGATGTCGGCAATAATAACCGCAACATCTGCGGCATCGATGACACTCTCGTCGAGATAATTCTCACTCCCTAGCGCGCCCTGTGTTTCCACAGATATGTTATAGCCAGCTTTTTTACACGTTTTTTCAAGTACTTCGGCAGCCATATAAGTATGTGCTACGCCACTAATACACGCAGTAACGCCTACTATTTTCATTCTGGCGATCCTTTGTTTCCGTCATAGAGTAACGCCCAAACCTCACGGCAATACTGGGCTTATTGCTGGTTAATTATTGGTCATTGTATCATTATTTGATGTTAAAAATTTATCACCGATCACACTAAAGTGCATCTAGCACGTTGGTATTGTCTCCGTATATTTTTTCCCAATCGGCTCTAAATCCAGCCACACCAGAATCGGTCAATGGATGACTAAGTAGAAGATCGAACACATCTGGTGAAATAGTGACAGAGTGTGCGCCAGCAAGAGCGAGCTGGTGTATTTGCTGAACATTCTTGAATGAGGCTCCGAGTACTTTTGCATTGAGATGGTAGTGTTTGATTAATAAACTAATCTCCGCAGCTAGGTTGATTCCATCACTACAAATGTTGTCGAGCCGATTGACATAAGGTGCTAAAAATTCTGCACCGGCAACTGCCGCCATGAGCGCTTGCTGTGGAGTAAGAATAGCGGTAGCTGTGATACGAATGTCTTTTGCGGCAATCAGTTTTATTGCTTTAATACCTTGCTGTGTCACAGGTACCTTGATGATGAGCTCTGGATCAAGTGCTCTCATTGCGATCGCTTCTAGTAACATTGTTTGCGCATCGCTACCCATAACTTGTGCATGCAGCATGCGCTCTCTGCCGATACATTCTCTGATACCCAGCAAAATCTCTTTAAGCGGTCGATTTTCTTGTGCGATGATGGAGGGATTCGTCGTTACACCCGCTAAAGGGTATAGATCAACGGCTCTGCAAATTGCCTCAATATTGGCGGTATCTAACATGTAGATCATATCGAATCTCCTAATAAAAAAGGATGTTTTCCCTTAAAATGCTTACGTAAAATGAAATTCTTTCAAACACTGACTGATCGCCGTTTTACTTTCGGTAAAGTTCACACCAAGCTCACCAAGTTTGCTTGTATCTAAGCGAACATCACGTATTTTTGGGGCATCATATCGCTCCAAGACTTCAGCCAAACGGTGTTGCTGGCCAAGCTCAGTTAAGATGTGCTCAGCTATCTGATATCTGCTCAGCGAGTTGTGTGCGCCAGTGTGGTAAGTTCCATATGGAATGGTGAAAATTTTTGGAAATTGTTCAATCAGTTCGTGGACATAGGTGAGGCCGCGAAATTCATTGCTGCGCTCTTTCATTACCGAACCCTTGATCAATGCTTGAAGGGCATTCCAAATTACATTGGGGTTGATGCTTGTATTGCGTTCCGGTAATCCAAATAGCCAAGTGAAACGAAGAATCCACATATCATCTAGGATTGAACGCAGTGTATTTTCTGCCTCGAGCTTGTTTTGCCCGTAAATCGTATCTGGAATGGGATGATCTGTTTCTTTGTAAGGGCCAGCTTCGGGATTACCGTTAAACACTTGTTCGCTTGAAATAAAAACAAGTTTAGCTTGGTGGGTTTTACATGCTTTGGCAACGTTGATAGCTCCCTGAACATTGACTTGGTAAGCAACGTCAGGGTGTTGGTTACAGAAATCGGTAATGGCGATTGCTGCGGCATGAATGACATAGTCCGGTTCAAAGTCATCAAAGGTTTTGATGACTTTGCTATTGTCGGTGATATCAAGCTGTTTAGAGTCTAAACCAAGGATCTCAAACTCACCTTGATAGCGGTTGATAAAACGCGTGCCGAAGAAGCCTTTCGCTCCCGTAATCAGTATTTTCGCTGTCACAATTATCCTCCTATGATGACATGGTAACCATGGGCTGCGATGTGCTGACGTATGTTCTCTACCACCAGGTTGCTGGGAGCAGGCACGTCTTGTAGCTGATACTCGATGCCCAAGGTTTGGTATTTGGCTGCGCCATATTGGTGAAAGGGCAATAAGTGAATGTCGGTCAATTTAAATGGGCGTAGATAGTCGAGTATCTTGTCGATATTTATCAGATCCATTGTGTAGCCAGGGATAAGAGGGAGGCGAGGGACAAGATGGATCTTATGCTCAGCAAGCTGTTTAAAGTTGTCCAATGCGTGCTCTAAATGAATACCTATAATGGTTTTGGCTTTGTCTGGGTCCATAATTTTGAAGTCAAACAAAACTTGGTCGCATAGCTTGGCTATCTTGATCAAATGTTTCGCATTGCCATGGCCCGAGGTTTCGATGGCTGTTTGATAGCCTAATGTCTTGAGCTTTTCGAGCAACGCAATGGCAAATTTTGCTTGAGAAAGCACTTCGCCACCGGACAAGGTGATACCACCATGTGACGTCGTAAAGAAAATATCATCTTTGGTGACCTCTGCGATCACGTCATCGACGGTCATATCTGTGCCGACTTGTTGCCATGCACCACTTGGGCACTCATCCACATCCATTGCGCAGGTTTTGCATTGAATACACTTGGCTTTATTACGTTGGAAAGTTGTTCTGTGTGATCGCGACTCTGGGTTGGCGCACCAAGGACAGCGCAACGGGCAGCCCTTAAAGAACACCACAGTACGAATTCCAGAACCATCATGCAGAGAATAGCGCTGGATGTTAAAGATTCGCCCAGTAACCGGATGGGGCTCAATTTTGCTGATCATGTTACAGTTCATGAGTGGTGCGGCGAATGATGTCATCTTGAATCTCTTTTGACAGCTCGACGAAAAAAGCGCTATAGCCAGCCACACGTACCACGAGACCCGCGTAATTCTGTGGATTGTTTTGAGCCGCTTTAAGGGTCTCTGCATTCAGTACATTAAATTGAATATGTTGAAGTTTGAGCTTCATAAAAGCACGGATGAAATCAGACAGCTTATTCAGTCCTTGCTGACCTGCTAAAGTGGCGGGTGAAAACTTCACATTGAGCAAGCTGCCATTTGACAGCAAATAATTATCCAGTTTGCTGACAGATTTAAGAACCGCCGTTGGGCCGATTTGATCTTTACCAAGCATGGGTGATAAGCCGCCATCGGCGAGCTGCTCTCCAGATAAGCGGCCATCAGCGGTTGCGCCGACCACTTCACCCAGTGGAACATGGGCTGATACTGTGTAACAACCAGGTGTGAATTTTCCGCCGCGAGGGTTATTATATTTCTCCACTTCGAGGCAGAACATACGCAGTAGCTCTGAACCTAAATTGTCAACCTCATCGATATCATTGCCATACTTGTCATATTTGTTCATAAGACGAGTTCGAATTTGCTTGCCGTCTGGCCCATCGAAGTTCGCATTGAGAATATCGACAAACTCTTTGAAGCTTGAACGCTTTTCTTCAAACACATAACGCTTTAGAGCGTGCAAAGAATCGGAGAGATTGGCAATACCTATCCCTTGCACTCCTGAAAAATTATAGCGTGCCCCGCCATATGTAATGTCTTGACCTGCTTTGACGCAGTCACTAATAAACGAAGAAAGCAGAGGAACAGGTGCCCAGTCGCGGTGGCCAATATCACAGATATTGGAGCCTTCGACCATGAGTTTTACGTAGTGCTTAATCGCAACCCGAATCTCTTTTAACAAAAACTCAAAGCTTATCTCAGGGCTATCCACATTGCGTTGTAATACCAGTTCCATCACCTTAAGTAAGTTGAACATGGCAATATCATGCAGGCCGTATGTTTTTCCGGGAATAGAAAGCTCAACACATCCCACGACTGAATAGTCTCGTGAGTCTTCAAGGGATACACCGCGATTTAAAAAGGCAGGGACCACCACTTCATCATTAAATATTTGGGGGATGCCAGTACCTAAACGAATGGTTTGCGCTGTTTTTAGTAGGAAGTGACGGTCGATGAATTCATTCACACGTACACCCAAGTTAGGTTGAGGCAGTTGAACGCTCTGATAAGCCTCTAAACACAAATTTGATAACGCATTTACCGCACTTTTACCTGTGTGGGTTAGACCACCAAGCAAAATGGTGTAACCGGTTGGAAATCCGGCAAAAAATTTGGCGCTACTGGATGAGCGAAGCAATACGATGTCGTTGGTTTTTATCCATAAGCTTTCCAGCAGTTCTTGTATAAATGCTTGGGATTCTCCGATCTCAATAGACCGTTGGTAGAAAGGCAACATGTATTGATCAAATCGCCCAAGAGACAAGGAGCTTGCGTTTGACTCATATTGTAAAAGGATATTCATGTACCAAAATAGCTGACATGCTTCGTAGAAGGAGTCTGGCTTTTGAGTGGCTATTTTATTTGAGATTAAGGCGATGGTTTCGAGCTCTTGGCGACGCACCGAATCTTGGCACTCATTAGCCATTGTGGTTGCCAGCGCCCCGTAGCGATATATATGGCGAATCGACGCTTGCAACACAATCACAACCGCAGCATAAAATACGTTGTCGTGATGAGTCATTGCAAGGCGTTGCATTTCATCGAGTAGATAACCAAGGCCATGTTTGAGCAGACGCTCAAAGTCTATGATGATATGTCCTTGGCCTTTGTCTGTTTGGTTAACACTAAAAATCTTTTGCCCGATGGCATCTTTTACATCGGCTGGAATTTGCGCATTGATAAAATCTTTCATCGAATGCCCTGACCAGTAGTTTAATAACCTATCTCGATAGACTTGCTTGTCTTGTTCTGAGATGAAAAATTTGTCTTGAGGACGAGATATAAAGGTGTCGAGCTCTTTTGCAATCCAATAAGGGTCCATTTCAGGAGAAGCGATGCCAGCTCGTGCTTTGACGGTGCGATTACCCGCAATCAACTCGTTATCACGAATGGAGATTTCGACGTTATCAAGAATATGGGCGGTGGCGTTGGCACGGCGGATCAGTGTGTGCTGACCTTGAGTGGCTTGATAACTTTCGGTGTAAAGCAAAGCGCGTTCAAGAGATATTTCACGTTGTGATTCAAACAGTGCGGATTTGAGTTGCTCTATTCTTGGAGTGCTCATCTATGTGGCTCCTTGCAATACAATGCCAAAATGGTCTGACACTTTTGGCTGGTTAACCGTGACAATAACGTTATCGAGTGCGATCGCTCAGCCTATTTGCCCTTGGTCTCTTCATTAGGTCTTTCCCTCACCCCTCGCAAAGGGAGGGGGAAAGGGCAGACGATGATTTAATGCTTTGCTAAGCGGTTACTTTTGCTAAATGAGCGTCAATTTTATCCATGACGGCTGCGGAGCGTTTTACTGCGTCACTGACCCCAATACGAACAATGGTTTTACCCTCGAAACGCTCACTGTTTTTGATGTCAATATCTTTAGTTAGGATAACAATATCTGCGGATTTAATAGCACTCTCAGTCAGCTCGTTTTCAATACCAATGGAGCCTTGAGTCTCGACGGTACAATCCCAGCCCTTTGCTTTGGCTGCGGATTCGATGGCTTCTGCAGCCATATAAGTGTGTGCAACGCCTGAAGGACATGCGGTTACTGCTACGATACTCGTCATAATCTTGTTCCTTTTGTTTCTATTCGTGTTGCGATAGGGTGAATGGCACTGAGGCCTTTGTTATTGGATTTGGTCAACCGATTTCGATGTCGACATCGATATCATCAGAGTCTTCTTTAGCCTCTTCTGCTACGGGGCGACGAGCTTTAAGGAAGTTCACCAGCAAAGCGGTAACGAGTGAACCGACCGCCAGCGCGACGATAAAACTAATGCGACCATCGACAACGGGTAAAACGATTAGACCACCCCAAGCCGCGTAGCTCTGAACACCGAGCAGTGCCGCGGTTACGGCCCCAGCCGCGGTGCCAATCATAATGGACGGAATGACGCGCAGTGGGTCGCCGGCTGCGAAAGGAATCGCGCCTTCACTGATGCCCATAGTGCCCATCAAAATAGACGCACGGCCCGCTTCTTGTTCGTTCGAGTCATAGAGCTTTTTATTTAGGAAAGTAGCCAGTCCCATACCGATGGGTGGTACCGCGACGGCAACGGACGAAATACCTGCGACATTGTAGATCCCTTCACCGACACATAAGATCACGAATGCGTAAGCGACTTTGTTTACCGGGCCACCCATATCAAAGGCCAGCATACCGCCCATAATAACCGCCAAAACAACGATGCTTTGATCTTGCATGCTTTTTAGAAAGTCAGTCAGTGCGGCAGTCGCGCTGCCTATCGGCTCGCCTATACCCCAAACAATGGCACTGGCGGTAATGAAAGTACCAATAATGGGAATGACAAAAATGGGCATAATAGAGCGCGCAAAGGTCGGGACTTTTATCTTCTTCAGGTAGAAGACGACGATACCACCGAGAAGACCGGCGAATATCGCACCAAAGAAGCCGGTGTTGTACATATTAGCGCCAATAAAAGCGGCGATGGCAGAAGGCGCAAGCGCAGAACGGTCAGCGATGGAGTAGCCTATATAGGCCGCTAAGATTGGTACCATAAGTTGAAAACCGGCCACCCCAATAGAAAAGAGATCATGTAGCCAGGTTCCCTCTTTTGGTACTGCGCCTTCACCATACAGCATGACGGAAGCCGCGAGTAAAATGCCGCCGGCAACAACGAATGGGATCATATGAGATACGCCAGTCATCAGATGTCGTCTGGTGTCTTTTAAGATAGTGATTAAATCGTTCATAGACCTATCCTTGTGGCCAAGTTATTTTTATTAAATCTGTTTCACGTTAGTTTAGCTATTTAGCTTTGAACCTAATATTGTGAGTATTTATGCTGCTTAGTTAGAGGATTTTTATGCTATTTACTGGATATTTGTTAGGACTTAGGCAAAATTTGATCTCTATCTATATTCTTGTCCAGCTCAAGTTTTGTGAGATAAATAATAAAAAATTAATATTAATCAGTCGTATGCGGATTTTTTCTACTTAGTTATGCTTTGGCTAAACGCAAAGCCACCAAAATAGATAGTAAATTTGATGTTCTTCACACTTAAGCCTGAATATAACAAAAATCCAGTAATTAGCATTTTTATCCAATGGTTGAAGTGAGGTGATTTGATATTGTTGTTACATCAGCTCCGTTTATTACATAGAAGTAAAAAGGACAATACGAAATGAAAACCTTCTCTTTTTGTTGCGAATTATTAAATGGTGTTCATGCACGGCCAGCTAGCCATGTTGAAGCTCTGTGTAACCAGTTTTGTTCGGAGATTACTTGGCAAAACCAGCGCACAGGAATGAGTGGGAACGCGAAAAGCGTATTGTCTCTTATTGGGACGGATACACTGCTTGGTGATGAGTGCCTCATTACGATAAGTGGTCAAGATGAAGACACAGCCCTCGATCAGCTCAAGCGATTTCTTACCAATGAGTTTCCTCACTGTGACGAGCCGCTGCAAAATAGCCAAAGCAGTGACGTCGCGTTAGCGCCTTTGCCGCGCAATTTTTCAAACTTAAACATAGACCATCAACAAGGCCGCGCAGTGAGTGATGGTATCGGTCGTGGAATCTTGTCGATGATGGGAGCGGTAAACTTCGACAATTTGGATAACCTTCCTTCCGCGCTTTCGCCAAGTGACGAGCAGCAGCAAATGAAGCACGGTTTAGCGTCCGTTGTTAAGTCGATTTCGATTCAGCTTACATCGTCAGAGCACACCGAAAGCCAAGTGCTTCAAGCACATTTATCCATTGTGAATGATGAAGAGTTTCAACAGACGATAATCCGCCACCTTACAGAAGGACGAAGCTGTGCTGAGGCGATCATTGCGACAGCCAAACACTTTGGTGACATGATAAAAAACTCGTCCAGCCAGTACATGAAAGAGCGAGAGCTTGATATTCGTGACGTCTGTTATCAATTGCTACAAAGTATTTACGGCGAAGAACGCTTTGTTAGTCAAACGCAATTACTTGAGCCCACCGTTTGCCTCGCGCAAGATCTCACACCCAGCCAGTTTTTAGAGCTCGACAAATCTCTACTCAAGGGGCTTATTTTGTCTCACGGAGGCAGCACATCTCACACCGTGATTTTAGCGCGCTCTTTCGCTATTCCAACCATTGTTGGTCTGGATGCTGAAGCACTCAGCGAATGCATTGGGTCGCACGTTATCCTTGATGGTCATTTGGGGGTTATTGTCACTGACATCACAAAGCCAGTTGAACGCTATTACGAGCAAGAGCAAAAAGTGAAACAGATTGTTGCAACTCGCCAAGCCAAATATCGTGATTTAGCTGCGACAACCAAAGAGGGTAAAGCGTATGAAATTGCCGCCAATATTGCTCATTCTGTCGAAGCGCCTCAAGCCTTTTTAAATGGGGCAGAAGCGATTGGTCTGTTTCGTACCGAAATGCTTTATATGGATCGCACTTGTGCACCCGATGAAAATGAACTTTACAATATTTTCTGTCAGGCGTGTGAGGCAGCCAATGGTAAATCGATCATCGTTAGAACCATTGATATAGGTGGTGACAAGCCTGTTGCTTATCTCAATATCCCAGCCGAAAACAACCCATTTTTGGGCTATCGAGCCGTGCGTATTTATCCTGAGTTTGTTGAGATGTTCAAAACTCAATTACGCGCTATTTTGCGAGCGTCAGCGCATGGTAACCTCAAAATCATGATTCCGATGATTTCTTCTATGGAAGAGATTTTATGGGTCAAAGATGTGCTGGCAGAAGTGCGTCAAGAGCTTCGTAAAGAGCAAGTCCCCTTTGCAGAGCGTGTCCCTCTAGGCATAATGTTGGAAGTGCCGTCCATTGCATTTATCATCGACCAGTGCTGCGAAGAAATCGATTTCTTCTCGATTGGGTCTAATGACCTCACTCAGTACTTAATGGCGGTTGATCGTGATAACGCCAAGGTAGTGAATAGCTACAACAGTTTGAACCCCGCCTTTTTGCGCACGCTTGACCATGTAGTGCGAGAAGTGCATCGTCATGGCAAATGGATTGGTTTGTGTGGTGAGTTAGGGGCAAAAGGTTCTGTTCTTCCTCTGTTGATAGGCTTAGGTCTCGATGAAATCAGTATGAATGCTCCAAGTATTGCTGCTACCAAAGAGCGTATCTCAAAACTCGATAGCCGCGAGTGTCGTCAATTGCTTAATAAAGCCATGAATTGCCGAACCGTCCATGAAGTTGAGCACCTTCTTGCTCAGTTTCGAATGACGCAAGCCGAAGCACCTTTGGTGGCTAAAGATTGCATTAGCTTAGATCTCGACCTTCGTAGTAAAGAAGAGGTCATTAAAACACTGGCCGACAATTTGTTTATCACTGGGCGCTGCCGTTATCCAAACAAACTCGCTGATGATTTGTGGGCGCGTGAAGATGTCTTTTCAACCGGTTTAGGCTTTGGTTTTGCCATTCCTCATACTAAAAGTGAGCATATTGAACAGTCAGCGATCAGCGTGTGCCGTTTAGCCAATCCCATTGCATGGGGTGATGAGCAAGCGCAGTTCATTATCATGTTAACGTTGAACAAGCATGCAGCAGGCGATCAGCACATGAAAATCTTTTCCAAATTGGCTCGTAAGATCATGCACGCAGATTTCAGAGACCAGCTCATGCACGCAAGCACGGATGAGCAAGTTGAAGCACTTCTAAAACAAGAGCTTGAACTAGTATAAGCCATTTGATATTCATGTGAAGGAGCGTTTATGATCACTGACTTAAATCAACTACTTGCCCAAGAGGCTAAGCTGCAATTTCAATCTTTTGATCACCAAACCGCTTGGGAAATCGGGTGTTTATTAAAAGAAAATGCAGAGCAGCGCTCAGTTGCTGTCGCGATAGAAATAGTCAAAAACCGCCACTGTCTTTTTAGTTTTGCTATGCCCAATACGACCCCAGACAATCAAGCTTGGATTGAGCGAAAACGCAATGTGGTTGAGCGCTATCACCACAGCTCATGGTATATGGGTCAATACTATCAAGCTAAAGGCAAAACCATACAACAAGCTTCCTTTGTTGATGAAAAACAGTTTGCTCCATATGGAGGAAGTTTCCCACTCATCATCAAAGGCACTGGCGTGGTCGGCGCAATATCGGTCTCTGGCTTGCCTCAATATGAGGATCATAAATTGCTCGTCGATACTCTAGCTCAATATCTTGCCAGTCAGGCGCGCTAGTGATGGACTTTTTGATTAAGTGCTGCTTCTCACTAACGCTATGCATCAACGAAAGGAAATGTCGTGAAACAAACAAAATGGGTCACAGTTACGCTCAACCCTGCCATTGACCTATCTGCTACAGCTAACGGATTTGCGGTTAACCAAGTCAATACAGTGCAGGAAGAGCAGCGTGATGCTGCCGGTAAAGGCATAAATGTAGGCCGAGTATTATCTGATTTGGGCGCACAAGTCACATTAACCGGCTTTTTGGGGCAAAATAATAGCGAATTGTTTGAATCCATGTTTAAGCAACGTGGTTTAAATAACAACTTTGTTATGGTTGCAGGAACCAATCGAACCAATATCAAAATCCATGATAGCTCAGGCGATACTACAGATATCAACTTTAATGGCTTTGCCGTCACCCAAGATGATATTAAGCTTTTACACAAGCGGCTGCTAAAGCTTGCCAATACTCACCAAGGCTTTATTTTCTCCGGCAGTTTACCGAGCAATCTCGACCCCCATATTGTTGTTAGTTGGATTAAAGAGCTAAAAAGTCTTGGTAAAAAAGTTGTTTTGGACAGTAGCAAGGAGATGTTACGCCAAGGGATTAGCGCCAAGCCATGGATGATCAAACCCAACGAGACAGAAATATCCGAATTACTTGGCAAGCCGATTGTTACCGTCTCTGAGGGCGCTGCGGCTGCTATGGAACTGGTTAACCAAGGAATCGATAATGTATTACTTTCGATGGGCGAGAAAGGCCTAATTTGGGTAAACCAGAAACAGGTGCTCCTATCAACCCCTCCAGTCCTAAAGCCTGTTAGCACAGTAGGTGCAGGCGATTCCGTTGTCGCCGCATTTTGTTGGGCCAGCCAGTTTAACCAGCCTAACAAACAACTCGCCAACGCAACGGCCATGGGCGCACTAGCCGTCTCACAAACAGGCGTTGGCTTATCCTCACAAGCGGAACTTCAAGCAATGCTCAAGCGAATTGAGGTGAAAGAGTATAAGGCCTAGCCCTCATCCAAAAACTCTCTGCGAGAACACCAAAGCTAGTGTGAGGCTTTGGTGTTTTTGGTTTGAAGAAATGAATTAACCTAGTTTATTTAAATAAAATAATCTCATCGAAGAAATCTGCTTAGTTTCCGTTTATTATAAGTCCTAATAAACATATGATGTAAAAGCTAATTTTTGGGGCGTTGAGTTCTCCGAGATGTATCATTGCAACTTGCCTTGCTTGCGAAAGGGTTGATTTATGAATTCGACATTAGATTTTTACCACAAGCATGCCACGCGCTTAGCAAAGCAATATGACTCGCTTGAATTCGAAACTGTCCATAGGTCGTGGTCTACTTTCTGGCCCAAATGTGGGGCTAACGTATTAGATGTTGGTGCTGGCTCTGGCAGAGACGCCAGATGGTTTGCGGCTCAAGAATGTTCAGTAGTAGCCGTCGAGCCGTGTAAAAAGTTTCTGCAATTGGCAAAGAAAAGCAGCACTCAACCAATATGTTGGGTAGAGGACTCGCTACCTCATTTGCAGAATGTAACAACCAGCTCAAACCACTATGACTTGATACTCTTATCTGCAGTTTGGATGCATTTAGATCATAAGCAGCGAACCGTTGCCATAAAAAGACTACACGAATTGCTAGCAAGTAATGGGACTCTAATAGTGACTTTGCGTGATGGTGAGTTTAAAGATGGTCGTGAGACTTTTGGTGTTTCTGTCAATGAGCTAAGCCTTTTATGCTCTAGCGCCGGTTTTGAGATTTATCATGTTGCAACGGATGACGATTCACTCAATCGAGAGGATATCAGGTGGCAGACGGTGGTTATCAAAAAAGTGGGTTCATTGAAGGAATATTAACTTGTGTCGTATCAATATTACTTAGATAAATTTCGAAGCCTGACTATGAATAACGCTAATGGTAAAAAAAGCCCACATAAAGTGTGCATGCTATTGGCGGTTATGGATTTAATTCAAGCAAGTGTCATTACCTCAAATAAAATTGAGTTTAACCAAGTCCTTAAAGATAGATTTACGCAGCACTTTGAAAAGTTTGCTCAAGGAAATGACAAAAATACCCCTGAAAATCCTTATTTCTTTTTGCGAAGTGAGGGCTTTTGGCATTTATCCTATAACGCGGGATATGAAGAAGCTTCTACCAGTCGTTACTCTGCAAAAGCGATAGCCTTTGCTTATCTTGACCAAGAACTCTTTGATTATATGAGGAGTTTTATTGTGACCAATGAGCTTAAAGATGCCTTGATTTCGAACTTTTCTGATATGTCTTCTCGCTATCGCCAATGGCTAATGGACGTTGGGAAAACAGAGGAAACGGCTGGGAAATACCTTGGCGTAATACAAGGCTCAATTTCCAATTGGCTTATGGATACAGGTGACATCTGTGAACCTATTACCAGCATAAAGTCCTACAGGCAGTTTACCAAGTATGAAGACAAAGTGCGGCAGTTGGATATTTTTAAACTGACAGATGAAAAAGAACAAGGTTTGTATAGTGAGGCATTATCCCATTATCAACGCTTTTTAGTCGAGCTCGCCCAAATCGATCTGAATGCAGATATTCGACAAGTTATGGTAGATAAAACGCTTACCGATACAGAAAAAAGCATCATGGTAAGTGCTAGGGTTGGCCAAGGCCATTTCAGAGCTCAATTGCTGCAAATGTGGGGTGGCTGCGCTGTCACCGGCTATCGAAATACTCAAATGTTACTCGCTTCTCATATCAAACCTTGGCGAGATTCAAATCATCAAGAAAGGTTGGATAAGTTCAATGGCTTATTATTGTTGGCTAATTTAGATAAAGCGTTTGATCTTGGTTTTATATCGTTTGATGACAGTGGCAAAGTGCTGATTTCACATTACCTTGAAGCACCGGAAGTACTGGGTCTCACAGAAGACATGTCATTTAATGTTATGGCTGAACACAAGCCATACCTGCGCTACCATCGCGGAGAGCTGTTTAAAGGCTTGTGAATCATGCCGGAGTTGCCACGTTGTGCGTATTTTAACGCGATGAGATGGGTAAGGCATCATCCTGAATGGCTCCTTTCGTATTGGTAAGTTGATATTTTTCTATTTCTATTGACCTAAAGTGATGTACAGGTCTCGGTTAAAGCAAACATCATCGGATAGATTTGATACACAAAAAGTAATAAGAAACAAAAGACCAGACCCCATTAACACTAAAAATGTTACCCAAATCTCAAATATAACCTTCAAATCTATCGCTACTTCAACGCTATTTCGACCAACTCCCTTCCTTAGATACAACTTCGCTCATATTTTAATTGACCAATACTTTTCCATATTAGATTATGTGCAATTGATCTCTTATTTTTGGGTGTTGTTGCTGACCTAAAACAGGAACCAGCTTGTCAAGGTCAAGCCAGCATTATTCAGCGCAATAGCTAAATAATTCCTGAGTCATAAATTTAACAATCCGTGTGTTACTTAACTTAGATATTGATGAAAATAGAAGTAAATATCTATAAATGTTAATGCGATTGGCTTGCGATAGTTTTATTAAGAATGTTATACAGTTGGAGCGGTGGTGATGGATGAATTAAGCTCGAGTCAATATTATATCGCCCATCCAGATCTTGAGTATGGACATCACCAAAGTGTTTATGCTCATTTAAAAGCGGTTAGCGAATTGTCGGGCAGGCTTGCTGAAAAAATAGGCTTTGCCGACCTAGGACAGCTAATTGGCTTAATGCATGATTTTGGTAAATATAGCAGTGTATTTCAAAACTACATGCGTCTTATTATTACTGAGCATACAAGCTACAACCCTGATAATGATGAGGGAAGTGGTGAAATCCAAAACAGCAAGCGTCTAAAAGGCAAAATTGACCACTCAAGTGCGGGCGCACAATGGGTATTAAAAACTTTGTGGCCTCACTTAGGGAAATTAAAGCAACAAGACCAAGTACTTGCACCTTATGGGATTGCCGTTATTCAAGCACTAAGCATGTGTATTGCTTCTCACCATAGTGGTCTGATTGATAGTTTGTCAGAAAATGAGAATGTTTTTGCAAACCGAATAAAAAAGCCTGATGAGCTAACCCATCAAAATGAATGCGTTAAAAATGCTGATCCGGAGTTACTCTCGCAAGCGCAGTCTCTAGCGAGTTTTGAGTTAATTCTAGAAAGTAGCCAACATATCAAAGGTATGTTTGATAAGTTCGAGCTTTCAGCAATTGAGCATGACTATTACCTTGGTATGTTCACCAAAATGCTGTTTAGTTGCCTAATTGATGCTGACCGAATTGACAGTGCCGATTTTGAGCAGCCAGGAAATAAACCTGAGCGTTTAAAACAAACTAATTGGGTTTATGCCTGCGACAAGATTGAAGGATTTATCGCACAGCTTAAACCAGACAATTCAATCGATCATATTCGTGCACAAATATCAGAAAATTGTTTTCAGCGTGCGCAAGATGAAACAGGAGTATACAGTTTAACTGTACCTACGGGGGGCGGTAAAACATATGCTAGCCTTCGCTTTGCTTTGCATCATGCTCAAAAGCACAACCTAGATAGGATTATTTACATCATCCCATTTACCTCTATCATCGAACAAAATGCCAATGCCATTCGTGGTGTTTTAGGTGAGGAGAATGCCGATGATTGGGTACTAGAACATCATTCAAGCTTGGAGCCAGAGCAACAAACATGGCGATCAAAACTCGCCTGTGAAAATTGGGATAAGCCTATAGTGCTTACTACAATGGTTCAATTTCTTGAAAGTATGTTTGCAAGTGGGACACGCGGTTCAAGGCGTATGCACCAACTTAGTAATGCGGTATTGATCTTTGATGAAATTCAAACACTCCCTATTCGTTGTGTTCATTTATTCAATAACACCATTAATTATTTAACGCGTTTCTGTAATACCACAGCACTTATGTGCACTGCCACGCAGCCTTTGCTTAACCAGCTACCTGAACAGATAAAATCGTTTGGTGAACTGCAACTACCACTTGAAAATGAACTCACTCCAAATATCGGTAAGCTCTATCAACAGCTAGAGCGAGTATGTTTAAACAACCTAACTAAAAAAGGTGGTTGGAATGAAACCGAGATTACTGAACTAGTTCAGAAGCAATTAACAGCGGTACAAAGCTGTTTAGTGATTGTAAACACCAAAGCTTGGGCAAAAGCTTTATATCAAGCGCTGCAAAGCCAAGCTATTAATGAAACAAAAATATTCCATTTAAGCACCGGCATGTGTTCGGCGCATCGTAAAGAAATTTTAGATGAAGTCAGAGCGCGTCTAGAAAGAGGGCTAGCAACTTTGTGCATTAGTACCCAACTCATCGAAGCAGGTGTTGACGTTGATTTTGGTAGCGTGATCCGCTTCGTTGCTGGGCTAGATTCAATAGCTCAAGCAGCAGGGCGGTGTAACAGAAATGGTAAGCAGCAAAAAGGCCATGTGTTTGTGCTGAATCCTGCCCAAGAAAATGTAGGCATGCTAGAAGATATTAAAACAGGAATTGCAGCCACTACGCGAATATTTACTGAATTCAATGAGGCAGATTTACTCAAGCCTGAGGCGATGACTCGTTATTTTCAATACTACTTTTATGAGCGCCATAAAGAGATGGCATACCCAATTAAGCAAGATCAATCCTTACTTAATTTGTTAAGTGGTAATAGTAGAAACATTAATAACACCAATAACACCCCGTTTGCATTGAAGCAGTCATTTATGACCGCAGCGAAACAATTTAAAGCCATTGATGCACCGGTGCATTCCGTAATCGTGCCATTTAATGATGAAGCGCGAAGCATAATCACACAATTGTGTGCGCTCGATAAACGTTTTGATGCTGAAACCTATCGCAGCTTACTAAAGTTGGCGCAAAAATACAGTGTGAATATCTTTCCCAATGTTTGGCGAAAACTTAACGAGAATCAGGTTGTGTATTCAATAGCGCAAGACGAAGCTGTGTTTTATTTGAGCGAAGAATTTTACAGTCAAGACTTTGGTTTGAGTATAGAGGTAATAGGTGTTCAACAAGATCTAATTATTTAAAAGCAATCATGTTTTTAACAAGGAGAGCCAAGTGAAAAACAGCATTAGCTTTAGGCTATGGGGTAAATACGCACTATTTACCGACCCCATAACAAAAGTAGGCGGTGAAAAATGTACGTATCACATTCCCACCTATGAGGCGATAAAGGGAGTGTTAAAGTCAATCTACTGGAAGCCAACGCTAGTTTGGCATGTTGACCGAGTTAGAGTGATAAAGCCACTTCGCACTCAAACTAAAGGCACCAAGCCTTTAAACTGGGGGGGCGGTAATACCCTTTCGTATTACACCTTTTTACACGATGTCGAATACCAAGTTGAAGCCCATTTTGAGTGGAATAAGAATCGCCCGGAATTAGAGAAAGATCGTATAGATGGTAAGCATTTCTCCATTGCAAAACGCATGTTAGAAAAAGGCGGGCGACAAGATATCTTTTTAGGTACTCGCGATTGCCAAGGTTATGTTGAACCTTGCGTTTTTGGCGAAGGCGAAGGTGCTTACGATGATATTGACGAGTTAGGCTTTGGTTTAATGTTTCATAGCTTTGGTTACCCAGATGAAACCGGAAACAATGAACTGATTAGTCGATTTTGGCATGGTGTAATGAAAAACGGGGTAATTGAATATCCTCATGTCACAGCGTGCCCAGTAACACGTCATGTAAGAAAAATGAGCGCAAAAAGTTTTGAGCTTGAACAAAATTTACGGAGTGCAGAGCAAACGGAGAGTTGTCTATGACATGGTTAACAACGCTCTACAAAAGCTACGATGAGCTTGAAAAACGCAATGCTAATTTACCATTTGAACAGCAAGTGATGCCGATTTGTCACACGCTCCAAAATGCACATATTCATATTGCCATCAACAGTCAAGGTAAATTTCTTCGTGCAGAGGTTCTTGAAAAAACGCAAGTTGTCTTACCTGCAACAGAGCAATCAGCTGGGCGCAGTAGTGGCTTATGTGCGCACGCACTGGCCGATAAAATTCAGTATATTGCAAAAGACTACGTTGAATTTGGCGGCATAAAGAAATCTGGTTTTGAGTTCTATCATGCGCAATTAAAAGCGTGGTGTGATTCAGAGTTTAGCCACCCTGCGGTAAGTGCCGTGTATCAATATATCGCCAAAGGCACGGTTGTTGCAGACTTAATCGCCGAAAAAGTGCTTTATGCACAAGATAGGCAATTGCTTACAAAGTGGCATGATGAGGGAGACTCCCCTGCATTACTAAAAATTCTACCCAAAGAAAAAGGCTTATTTGATCAAGGTTCTGCGCTTGTATGTTGGAGCGTTGAAATACCCGGCGAACCACAATCGAAAACTTGGCTTGACCCAAGTATTCAACAAAGTTGGATTGCATTTGATAGTGAAAATGGTGATAACACAGCTTTGTGCTACGCTACAGGTGAAAACAAGTTGGTGGCGAGTAATCACCCTGCAAAAATTCGTCACAGTGGTGATAAAGCCAAGTTAATTTCAGCGAATGATAAGAGCGGTTATACCTTTCGAGGCCGTTTTTTATCAAATGACGAGGCTTGCAATATTAGCTTTGAAGTGACACAAAAAGCGCATAATGCACTGCGCTGTTTGTTAACTAAGCAAAGTGTGTTTAGAAATGATACTCAAGTTTATTTAGCGTGGGCGGTATCGGGTAAAGAGGTGCCTAAATTCAACGAATTAGACCTAAATGACTTAGCCAGTTTTCTAGAACAAACAGACAATGTTGATCACACACAGGATCTAGGTCAAGCTTATGCCAATCAGCTAAAACGTTACTTTAAAGGTATAAAAACTAAAAACCAGCTGGACGATAACGAACAAATTGCATTGCTAGGGCTAGATTCCGCCACGCCGGGGCGAATGGGTATTTTGTATTATCGTGAAACCATTGCGAAAGAGTTTTTAGCGCGATTAGAGCAATGGCACCGCGATCTCGGCTGGCAACAAAGAGTCAAAATCAATGAACAGTGGCAATGGGTTAACAGTGCGCCGAGTTTATACAGGGTACTTGATGGCGTATACGGCGATGTACTTAAATCAGCAGACACCTTAAAGAAAAACCTCATTACGCGTTTATACCCGTGTATCGTCGAGGGCAAACCTATCCCGCAAGACATTATGCAAAGCGCGTTTCACCGTGCAATTAATCGAGTCGCCTATAAATCAGATCAAACTTGGCTTTGGTTACAAAATGTAAGCATAGCCTGCTCACTGATCAAAGGGTTTTATACCCGCACAACCAATTCAATTATTCGAAAGGAATACCCAATGGCATTACAACAAGACAATACCAGTCGTGATTATTTGTTTGGTCGTTTATTGGCGCTGGCAAACAAGGTTGAAAAAATAGCGCTCTCAAGTAGCGAAGCAAACCGTTTAACAACGGCAGAGCGATTTATGGCGCAATTTGTTAATAGGCCATCATCAACTTGGCTAAATATCAGTAATGCCCTAGTGCCTTACCAGCAGCGACTTTTTAACAACTATCAAGGGT
Organism: Vibrio aquimaris; assembly: GCF_009363415.1. NCBI lineage: Bacteria > Pseudomonadati > Pseudomonadota > Gammaproteobacteria > Vibrionales > Vibrionaceae > Vibrio > Vibrio aquimaris. Next base: position 1,225,640 of record NZ_CP045350.1, read on the forward strand.
ATGACAAAGCAACAAAAGCATTAATTAGTCAAATAACAGATATGTTTGAGCCTGCTGATTTTAACTCAAACCAAAAGCTAAGCCCTGAATTTTTGCTTGGATTTCATAACCAAATGATATGGTTGGAAACTCATAAAGTAGAGAAAGGCCAATGGGTTAAGAAAGTGAATGACGAACAAGTTAAAGAAAATTTAGCAGAAACAGTTTAAGAAAAGGAACATCACAATGACTCTACAAAATAAAATAGACTTTGCACTAATTTTTAATGTGCTAAACGCTAATCCCAATGGTGATCCACTGAATGGTAACCGTCCTCGTACCGATTACGATGGCTTTGGTGAAATTACTGATGTGTGTTTAAAGCGCAAAATTCGCGACCGTGTACAAGAATCCGGAGAGAGTATTTTTGTACAATCGGACGAAAAGAAAACCGATGGCATGACAAGCTTACGTAATCGAGCCGAATCAGACGATTTCGGTCTCGGTAAGGATACATTCAACAGTAAAAAAACAGCGCCAGAACAAGCTGCAAAATTATGCTGTGAAAAATGGTTTGATGTACGTGCATTTGGTCAAGTGTTTGCGTTTAAAGGCACAGGCTCTGATGGGGTTTCAATTCCTATTCGCGGTCCTGTAACGATTCAAAGTGCATTTAGTATCGAGCCTGTAAGCATTACCAGCACACAAATTACTAAAAGTGTCAGTGGTGAAGGGGATGGTACTAAAAAGTCATCAGATACTATGGGAATGAAGCATCGTGTTGATAACGCAACCTATGTGACTTTTGGTGCTATCACACCGCAATTGGCTGAAAAAACAGGTTTCAGTAATGAAGATGCTGACAAAATTAAAAATGTGTTGGTAAAACTTTTTGAAGGTGATGCGTCATCGGCACGCCCCGAAGGCTCAATGAGCATTTCACACCTTATATGGTGGCAGCATGAGTCCAAGTGGGGCCAGTACTCTTCGGCAAAAGTTCACCAAACATTAAGAGCACACATTGAACAAGGCTTACCGCTTGAAACCTCGGCACTTAATGATTCACTGATATCTTCGCTAGATGGATTGAAGCCGGAAGTAGTAGAAGGCTTCTAATGCTAGAAGCTCGCTTAGTCAACATCTCTGCTTTACAGCACTTTGCTTTTTGTCAGCGTCAGTGTGCGCTGATCCACCTCGAGCAAGTGTGGCAAGAAAACTACCTTACCGCACATGGTCGGCATTTGCACGAGCGGGTAGACAATGGCGAGCCAGAAATGCGCAAAGGTGTGCGGTTTGAACGTGGCGTAGTAGTTTCTGCGCCACAACTAGGCTTAACAGGCAAACTCGATTTGCTAGAACACCATAAAGCCAGTAATCAATTTATACCCGTTGAATACAAACGTGGTAAGCCAAAAACTAATGACATAGATAAAGTGCAACTCTGTGCGCAAGCACTGTGCATTGAAGAGATGCTTAACGTTGAAGTGAAACAGGGCGCGCTGTGGTATTGGCAAATACGTAAACGTATTGATATTAAACTCGACAATCAACTACGAACGCGAACAAAATCTTTAATAACTCAAGTGCAGCAGCTGTTTGCAAACGTAAAAACGCCTTCGCCAACCAAAGGTAAACACTGTAAGGTATGTTCTTTGATTGATATATGTCAGCCAGATGTAACCAATAATGATAGTTCAAGCGGTTATATAACTGCATTATTTAACACGGATGTTGAATGAAAAAATTGCAAAACTCGCTCTATATCACCAAGGACGGTGCCTATTTACACAAGCAACGTGAAACCCTGTTGATTGAACAAAAAGTGGATGGTAAAAAGCAAAAACTCATGCAGCTGCCCATTCATTCTATTGGCAATATATTTTGTTTTGGCAACATTATGGTCTCGCCGCAGTTACTTGGGTTTTGTGGTGAAAATGGTACACATCTTAGCTTTTTTGATATGCATGGCCGTTTTCTCGCCAATGTTGTGGGTAAACAAACGGGGAATGTATTGTTGCGTAGGCAGCAGTTTAGTATTGAAGAACAGGCCGCAAACGATCTTGCCAAACATATTGTTACCGCAAAAATACGTTCCTCTCGTATGTTGCTTTTACGCTTTAGACGCAATCATACCACTACGCCACAGATAGAAAAGGCCATTGAACGTTTAAAGCAAATTATTGAGCAACTGAAAGGTGTGACCACCCACGATACAATTTTAGGGCTAGAGGGAGAAGCTGCATCGCATTACTTCTCCGCGTTCGCTGAGATGTTTAAAGGCAACGAAAGTAAACAGCTGTTTGATAAGCGGACTCGAAGGCCACCTAAAGATCCAGTTAATGCGGTTATTTCACTGCTCTACTCTGTATTAGGTCAAGAGATCAGTGGTGCATTACAAGGTGTGGGGTTAGATCCGCAAGTTGGTTTTTTGCACAAAGAGCGACCGGGTAGAAATAGCCTCGCCCTCGATGTGTTAGAAGAGTTTAGAGCCTACATTGTCGATAGCATTGCCCTAAAACTCTTTAACAATAAAACCCTCACCACAAAGGATTTCGATACAGATTGTCTTGGCGGTGTAACCATAAAAGATGAAGCGAGAAAGGCAGTTTTTCAGGCTTATCAAACTAAAAAACAAGAAGAAGTTATGCACCCTTTCTTGCAAGAAAAGGTACAAATTGGCTTATTACCGCATGTTCAAGCCATGTTACTAGCTCGGCATATGCGTGGTGATTTAGCTCACTACCCACCATTTGTGATCAAAAAATAAGGAGAGTGAACCATGATGATATTGGTCACCTACGATGTATCCTTTGATAGTAAAAATGGTCAAAAACGCCTCAGGCAATTAGCAAAAGTATGCTTAGACTATGGCGTAAGAGTGCAATATTCTGTCTTTGAATGCGAAATAGATGCAGCACAATGGTTGCACTTTAAAAACAAGCTGCTGTCAATTTACGACTCTGAGGTAGATAGTTTGCGTTTTTATAAGCTCGGTAAAAACTGGCAAAACAAAGTAGAACACTACGGTGCGAAAGTTGCAATAGACATATTCAGAGATACCCTTATTTTATAATCGCTAGGCTTTAGTTCTCAGTCAAACACTTGAGATCTAGCGATTATATAAGTTCTTTAAAAATATAGGAAACATTGATTTGTATAGATTCACACAAAATTGTTTTTGCTCTGCTGAGTAAAGTTAGCGGTAAACAGTAGAAAGTGCTAGTCTATACCAGCCTTCAACAAGAGGCAGTCGCACCTCCCGCAGGTGCGTGGATTGAAACACTGAAAATTAAAGGCGAGTAGTCGTGATTTTTAGGTCGCACCTCCCGCAGGTGCGTGGATTGAAACAAGTTCGCGACCAACACAATAAGCAATATATACAGTCGCACCTCCCGCAGGTGCGTGGATTGAAACATGCAATTGTTACCTTTAGAGTTTGCGCTCTAGAGGTCGCACCTCCCGCAGGTGCGTGGATTGAAACTTTGAAGCAGTCAGCAGATTGAGAGGACAGATTAGTCGCACCTCCCGCAGGTGCGTGGATTGAAACCTTTATGGTTCTCATTTGCAATAAAAGAGTTATGTCGCACCTCCCGCAGGTGCGTGGATTGAAACTATTAAACTATTATTAGAGCGATAAGCTGCTTGAGTCGCACCTCCCGCAGGTGCGTGGATTGAAACTGATCGATGTGGTCAAATTGAATCTTGGCCAGCGTCGCACCTCCCGCAGGTGCGTGGATTGAAACAAATCTTATTGTTCAGTCAGGGCCAATCATTGAGGTCGCACCTCCCGCAGGTGCGTGGATTGAAACATTGTCATTAGGTAATAAAGAAATTAACACATGACGTCGCACCTCCCGCAGGTGCGTGGATTGAAACAGGATGTCACCGTATCTGTATCGGGTTCTAATGGCGTCGCACCTCCCGCAGGTGCGTGGATTGAAACAACCAAAGTATTACCAAACTTTAACGGTGTAGGCGGTCGCACCTCCCGCAGGTGCGTGGATTGAAACAACTAAAGCTCTTAACTTAGTCATCAAATTATCAATGTCGCACCTCCCGCAGGTGCGTGGATTGAAACCACTAATTCGTCTGTATTGTTAGTTTGTTCTATGAGTCGCACCTCCCGCAGGTGCGTGGATTGAAACATTACAGTAGTTAGCAACTTGTACCTTTTGCTCCGTCGCACCTCCCGCAGGTGCGTGGATTGAAACCTTACGTCTGGTTATAGCTTCCTCCTTAGTCTCAGTCGCACCTCCCGCAGGTGCGTGGATTGAAACTTGTTTATTCATAATCTGAATGAGACCGCCATTTGTCGCACCTCCCGCAGGTGCGTGGATTGAAACACATTTGGTTATACGTTCAATCATCATCTCTACTTGTCGCACCTCCCGCAGGTGCGTGGATTGAAACTTGAGCCTCGCGCTGCTTTTTTATTTCGCCGAAGTCGCACCTCCCGCAGGTGCGTGGATTGAAACAGGACTAATGACCAATTTGGAGTTAAGAGCCAAGTCGCACCTCCCGCAGGTGCGTGGATTGAAACTTTTGCTGATGGAATAACTATAACTATCCGCTTAGTCGCACCTCCCGCAGGTGCGTGGATTGAAACCGGAGGAGTTTTATATTCCTGAAGCTACGCAAATGTCGCACCTCCCGCAGGTGCGTGGATTGAAACATCTTTTTCTACAAAACCATCGGGTGAAAATAAGTCGCACCTCCCGCAGGTGCGTGGATTGAAACATCCAACGGATAGCATGTAAATTCTGTGCTTCATGTCGCACCTCCCGCAGGTGCGTGGATTGAAACTCTTTAATTGAAGCAGTTGGTTAAGTGAGGCTGGTCGCACCTCCCACAGGTGCGTGGATTGAAACAAATTCAATATTGATCGATTCTCCATTAACTGAGTCGCACCTCCCACAGGTGCGTGGATTGAAACCAATAAACATGCATCTCTGATTGATACTCTTTTGCGTCGCACCTCCCACAGGTGCGTGGATTGAAACTTGTTTGGCGGTTTCACCATTGGAATAGATATGGTCGCACCTCCCACAGGTGCGTGGATTGAAACAGCTATCACTAGCAGCGTTTCTAAGAAAGAACCACGTCGCACCTCCCACAGGTGCGTGGATTGAAACAAGACTCCATAGCTGATTCAGTTCACAGAGTGTTGTCGCACCTCCCACAGGTGCGTGGATTGAAACTAGTTTCCCGTATCACATGGAGATGTGTAGGTGGTCGCACCTCCCACAGGTGCGTGGATTGAAACATTGATGCTATCGCCGACAATGTAGCGAATACGGTCGCACCTCCCACAGGTGCGTGGATTGAAACTTAACTCCACGGTACAGAGCCTAATGCCCTATTGTCGCACCTCCCACAGGTGCGTGGATTGAAACTTTAAACCTCGTGGTGTTGTTATAGCTGCACATGAGTCGCACCTCCCACAGGTGCGTGGATTGAAACCTTTTGATATTCGAAATTATATTGATAAAGCTGCGTCGCACCTCCCACAGGTGCGTGGATTGAAACAGATCCTGATAAAGGAGTGGAATCGTGTGTTAAAGTCGCACCTCCCACGGGTGCGTGGATTGAAACAAATTACTGGCACTCTGACTATCAAAACCATCACGTCGCACCTCCCACAGGTGCGTGGATTGAAACAATTGACTGAGCATCAACCTCATCAGCTAATGTCGTCGCACCTCCCGCAGGTGCGTGGATTGAAACCCTCTCACCATAGCTGGAATAACTTTAGTAGCAGGTCGCACCCATAGGTGCTGAAGAAAGGGTTAAATCTTTCCTTTTGCTCTTCCTAATTTTATCCATAAGCTAGCCAATTCCATTAAATCGTATCATGCCCCATTCGTAAGTACCTCCCACTCTACCCGTGTTTGTCCTCGAAGATAGCGACTAAACCTGTCACTTAGAGCGTTTTGATAGTCAAACTAACTATTTGGTTGGTAAATGCCGCAAAACGCCTTGTTAGGCGTGATAAATAATTGAAAATATTGATATGATTTGGTTTATTTTTTATTAAGGCTAACTCCCATGCGGTATGAATCTTTCCCATATGTCCCAGAAGAAAGACAAGAAACCACAAGAGAAAGAGCAGCGCGTCAACGTCAAGAACGCAGAGCGGAACTTACTTATACCGCTAAGGACCAGAAACGTTGGGCCGAAAACAGAGAACGCGTTCTTGCTGAGCGTAAATTGGCTGAAGAGTGGAAGCCTGTAGAGGGTAACTTCCCATTACTGGTCTATCAAACACAAAATAAAATGGATGACTTTGATGCGCCTGATATGACTTTTGGTGATGAGACCAAAGAGGAAATAGAACAATACGGCTTAATGACTCCTTTTGAAGATGATTCCATAAATTTACCTTTCACAGATATTGCTGTTTTTGGTGAAGATCAATTTACTTTGCCTGTAAGTGAACATTTCGAACGTATGCGTAGTTTGGCAAATGATGTTGCTTTAGGGATTGGCTTTTCAACAAAAGGAGAAACTAAAGATATCTTTTTTGAAATGGTCGATAAATTTGAGCGTAACGAGGGAGGCTATTACAGTAACCCATCGTTAACTAGTGCACTAAAGGAGCACGAAACAACCGCTAATTTTCATCAGGCTCTAAAAAAGTGTTTAGAAGAGAGTCTTAAAAATGGTAAGTTACCTTCTGATATTGTCAGTGTTTCGAGTCAATACATGAAGTCTTCAAAAGGTAAACCGCTACCACAATTTTTGGTTGGGGATATTTTAGACCCTCATAAGAACCTTTTTGATGGAACAGTTCTTAATGTTCATGGCATTTGGTCTATGCGTGTTTATGTTGAACAACTTGAATACAAAGGAAGTCAAATTCGAGGTCTTTTTAAGTATGAAGTTCAAGATCATTTCGGTTTAGATAAAAAAGATATCAATAACAATCCAATGAATGGAGATAAGCCTTTTGAGTTAATTAGCGGTTTTCGGTCTTGGTATTTACTACAACATTATAAAGAATATGCTTATAAACCATTTATCACAAAAATGGATTTTTCTTTATGATGACTTTTATTCGCTATTCACTTTTGTTATTGCCCTTATGTTGGTATGTTTTGATTTGGGATAGTATCGTCTTTAATGGAAGCATCCCAAGACCAACTATAAATAATTACCCACCTTGGGTGGATGGGTTATTGGTTCCGATCTTTTGGCTTGTAATTACTCCATTAAGTTTTTTTATCGGTTCGATATATACAGCTTACAAAAAGCTTTGGTGGTGGTTTGCTGCCTATATGATCCTTGGCTTTGGTTTTTGGGTTTACCTGCGTATTTAGGATGATCGTTATCTTTACAACAAACCCCAGCACTGCTGAGGTTTTGTTGTATTTGGTACTTAAACTTTCCTCACCCATCACAAATCCGGCGCGAGGACTGGGCCTAGTGTCCAGCTGATGGCATTACCTTTGAGTTCTCTTATTGGTGTGATGTGATTTGTATCATCTGTAAGCTGATAGCCTTTGCTAATTAACGTATATTGATAAGCGGCATTAAAGCAGCCAGCGTATAGATGAGGGTTAAGTTTATAATCTGTCTTACCTTGCTCTACCTCTTCCCATGGCTGGGAACAGAAATGTTTACCGGTTTCCTTGAGTTTACTCAGACTAAACGAGTCATTTATCCCCAGTTCAGAGCTATTAAAAAAGAAACCGCTGATCGCATATAAATCTGAGCCTGCTCCTAGCTGTGCGCTCTTGGTGTTAACGCTTTGAACATCATTGATAAGCGGCTCAACTTTTTCTGCGCATTCCCCAAATTCTCCAGTACCCAGTTGATCATTGGGCAAAGGATAATCCTTGGGAAAGCATGCCGCTTGATTGAGATATTGACTAATTGCCAAATTCTGACCCAAACCAAGGTAGCTGGTTGAAGAAAGAGTGAAATTTAGATTTCCGACAGTGACATTGAAAAGGTCATCGCCTGTGTTCGTTTCAAAGGTGATTTGGGTTGAAGCCCCGCCAAGATCCATAATGCCAGTTGTTTTTTGGCTATTAAAAAAAGCCCCATTAAAGTAGTTGGCGGTGAGCCAAGCATATGCACCTTCTGTTTGCCCTGTGATTGTTTTAACTTTGATATCCGCATCAGGGAAGCGCTTGGCCAGTGCATCTTTGACTCTTTGATTAACCAAGTTTCTCTCAGTCGCTGAAATGGTTCTCATACCAGCGGTAGAATAAAAGTACAGGTGATCTGGAATCGTTTTGGTTTCCACAAATAGGCTATCAATATAAGTGTTTAAGTCTGTTTCCTTGACAGTTTGTATACCGCCTTTGATGTCTTTATGTTGAATTTGTTCATCAATTACAGGTAGCCCGTGTTCGGATGAAATATCATGGTGGTATTGATATTCGAATAATCTCGAGCCTGAACTGCCTGCATCAATGACAAACGTAGTGTCTGCTAGGGCGGATGAGGATACTAATATTGCAGCTAAATAAGATAATTCTCTTATATTCATTCAAATGCCTATTACTAAACTTTAACTATCTTGGAGCAAGGTATTACCTGTATAACTATGATTTATTTTATAAAACCAGCCCCATATTATAATTTCCACCATGGGTTGTTAAATATAGACATTTGGTCAGACCAGAAATAACAAATTTCATATCAGTGTTTGTCATACAAAAAGCATGTTCACTCACTGACATATTTTGCTAGTAAATACCATAGACTTTGGTTTTGTCACTTACGCGTTTTGTACGCTCTATCGTCGTTTTGATTGGTTATCGTTTGGCAGTTTTCTAAATTGCAAATTAAGGATAATCCCGTGCCTGACGACTCTAAAGTGCTTGTGCCTTACAACGTTCTGAACACCTCTTCCGATCAAGTGACTCCGCTTCTTTATGCTGGCTCTGGCCTAACATCGATTGAAACCAACCGCGCGGCAGCTGAACGTGCTGCGCATGAGTTCCCACAGACGCCACGATTGCCGATTAGCAAGCCGGAACCCTCCGTCTCCATAGAAGGGCTGAATGTGCCGCAAGTACTCGACAAAAGAGTGAGCACCAGTGCCGACCCGTTAGAGCTGGTATGGCAAGCGTGGCAAGACAAATACGAGCAGGCCAAGACCTTTATTGAGCAAGGATACAATGAACAAAACATTGATATTCAGCGTGACTTAATCACAGAGCTTGAACAGGCCAAAGAATCGATCACCAATATACCCGCTGAGTTGTCGTCACCCGTTGATGCCGTGATTGCGGATGCCAATAACAAGTCGAAAGGCTGGATTGATGAGTTGGCCAAATCTGATAGAGCCAACGCGTATCAGCTTGCAAGGCACATCGATGGCAGCTTGAAGGCAGTTACTGAGGCGTTGAAAGCGTTTGAACATGACCAAAACTTACAGCTAGAGACTTGGAAAGAGAAAGTGTGTGCCGGATACAAACAAAAGCATGGCCTGACTCAAGATACGGAGAACCTGCGTCATCATATGACGCTGCGCAGGCACGCTGTGAGAAATCGTCTTCAAGACGTACGCCATGAGCTGGAGTCGAGTAAGAACAAGATACAGCGCAAGGGTTGGCGAAATACCTTCAAACGAGAAGACGAGGTTAAACACTACTTTACTAAGGTGATGAATGCGCTTGAGGTGGTGATTAATGACCTTAAGAATAAGCAAACGCAGTTTGATCCGAGTTTTAAAGACAGCGCAGCTTCAATGTTTGTCTCCAAAGCGGGTCAGAGCAAAGAAGAAAAACGTCAGCGCGGAGAGCATAAACAAGACAAGGAAAGTAAGAGCATTAACCTTGCCGATGTAGAAGTGGCCATGGGTGAGCAGATCCTCAAGTTTGAGGATGCAGCGGTTAAGGCGGGTAAAGCGACCAAAAGCACAGTGGCCAAAATGGGAGAAGGGGCCAAAAATAAGATGGCCAAAGTGGCGATGCAAGTGGCTCGAACCCCAACCTATGTGGCGCCTACCGCGATGCATTTACTGCATAAAGCGCGCTCACCCATGGCCAAGAGTGTCAACAAAGCCCTCAACCGCAATCTTTCAGACGAAGATCAAATCATTCGCTCTATTGTGCGCAGCTTGTGTTGGGTACTCATCCAGCCAGCGTTTCGCATGCAGTATGACTATGCGCCTTTGCTTGGCGCCGCCCAAACGCTAGCTAAGAGTAAACCTAGTACCACCGACAGTGCTGATCTATTGGAAACGGTGACTGAGGGCAGTGCGGCGACCTCGGGCATCAACAAAGCGGCGAGCGCTCAATCTGAAGAGGTTTCAGGTGAGGCAGAAAAGTCTCGCCAAGAAGTGCTTGAGCCAAGCCTTAAGAAAGCGGAGCAAGCATCAGAGTCACTGCTGGCGCAAGTGTCACTTGGCGGAAACGGTGCGCTAAAAGACGTACTTAAACACTATCCGCTTAGCGATTTAACCCAGCTCTTGGAGCAGCTCCAAAGCCTGTCAATCAGTGAAGAAACACCAGATACCAAGATCCGCCCTTCACTTAACAGAGACGTACACACACTGAAAAACCTGTTGGCGCAAGAGCCTTCAAGTCGCGGCGCCCAATTGAACCAAGTCTCAGCCTCAGAGCGTGAGCGTTTAGTGAACATCTTATCTACCATCAAAGATATGGGCCTGTCTGAGCAAAGGTTTAACAAGACGGTGGAGTACTTCCTTGGGTTGGGTCAAGAAGTCTTAACCCAAAAAGGACAGGAAAGTCTTGGCAAGATTGTGGTGAAAATTGAAGATGCGCTGCGCAAAGGGGAAGCGTACAAAAAAGTCAGGGCAATGGCGCTGAGACTGCGTTCCCGCGCGACGAAAGCATCAGACTATCAAGACAGCAGTCTAGATAGCATCATACATAAAGCCCGTTTTGCTGGGTTAGCTGCCCGAGATGCGTACGATGAACTGGATTCACTGGCCCTTAAACATACCGGCCAACCGCTTGGGCCTTTCTCGCGAAGATCGAGGGTAGCTAAAGACTGGGGCATGTGTGCCAATGAAGTATTGCGTGAAGCTGGGCATACAGATGCTGCGCTTATCCCAGATACCGAAGTGATCCGTCATACATTGACCGAGCGCGGTATGCTGACTGGGTTGGCGTCAGACAACGACCCATTGGGGATCTTTTTCTCAACCCGAGTGGAGGGAGAGTGGCGCTATGCGTATCGCGGTGAAACGATTAAGCCCATGAGCCCTGCCGATTATGCAGCGCAGGAGAAAACACTGGCAGAATTTATCGTCAGTTGGTCGCAAAAGCGTTTAGCACGAGGAGTGATTGTCAGCTTTATCGAAGGGGGCGTGGATGTGGTCGGTGGCCTGACGGTCACGCCGATTAAAATCGGCATTCGAGCGGGCATTAAGGTGCCGATTTCTCTGATCCGTATTGGGTATGACGTGCACAAAATCAAGCAAGGTGTGATGCCAGGCGAAGATAAACCTTACAAAGTGATCAAAGCGCGTATCACCCACAGGCTAGAGCAGCTGGGCTTTAAGATGCTAATGATCCCAGTTGGAAACACAGTCAAAACTGTCTTTGCCGCTGGGGTATCGGCGGCGGCGCACGCCCACAACGCCATGGTGGAAAAAGAAGAAGATAAGGTCAAAATTAGCTCTTGGGCTAAGGTGCTGGGCACGGAAGCGCTACTTACTGGTGGGTCAGTCCCAGTGAGCCTTGGCGCGAAAACCGCGGCGGATTTAGTGATGGAGCCTTCACCGAAGTTAACCACAGAAGAGCAGCAAGTGGTTGAACAAATTAAACAGGCACTGGTGGGGGAATCAGCGTCTCAAGAGATGGATGCCGTAGATGAGTCGAGCCCAATCTCTAACGCGTATCCCGATATTGACCGAGGTGAAGGGGAATACAAAGAGGCGGTAGATAAGTCGCTTGCTAAAATCGCCCGTACCCATTTTGGGCGTGACTTGATTGAGTCGATGAATAAGCAGGGAGTTGAGGTCACTCAGCCTAATGAAGAAGAGCGTCTTCGCCAAGAGGGTGGCCAAACGTTTTACGCGACTTATGCTAACCCTGAACAAAATACGATTTTCTTTGACCCATGGAATACCCTCGCAGCAGAAAGCGATGAGCAAGCGAATGATAAACCTTGGCTAAGGCGAGATCCCTCGATTGCTTTGTTCCACGAAATGCTACACCTCTACTACCATAGCCATCCTGTGAAAGTGAATTATCAAAGCGACTGGTTCAAGATCGACGAGCTGGGTGCGAAGTTGGCGCCCGAAGGGGCAAGTGAGGAAGAAAAAGAGTCATTGAGTCATGGGATCTTTGAACATTTTGTCGCAGGCGCTGACTACGATGCCAATGATGTCCATCTGGCTTTTTCTGACCCGAGCTTTATCGAACAGTCAGTCCAAGTCGGCAATGGTCGTTATATCAGTGAAAACGATTATCGTGAGGCTTTCTACCGTGCGCAAGGCCAAGCTGTCATCAAAAGGTTGGATTACGGAGATTCGAGTTTTACCGGCCATGATGGAGACAGGTATGCGCCTCAATCTAAGACTTCGAACAGCGAAAACCCCATCTCTGACTTTGATGAGCTTCCCGACGCCGATAAAGCCGAGTATGAAGAATACATGAATGAAGTAAAAACTTGGCAGTATGAGTTAGAAGGGAGTGGTCATATTGAAATTACTGGTACAGAAGAATATTTTGACAATATCTCAGAGGTGCTTAATGACTTGAATAATACTGAAACTGGAAAGAAGATTTTCCATGGTTTGAATAATGGGCAAACGTATTTTATTTGTCCACCGACACCCGAAGTGGGCAGAGAAGGAGAATATCGCAATCGAGTTAGTACTGACATTAGTACTAATACAATTTATTTCGACCCGTTGACTTGTGTATCGATAGATTCAGAAACGGATGGTGCCCATTTACCCACACTCATGCTTGCTCATGAATTGATACATCTTATTGACTATCAAAATATATCTCTGGATATAAATTCTGACGTAATGACTCAGGAGCAACGTGATTTACTAGAGCATATGGCTGTAGGTATAAAGTATATTGCTTCAGATGGAACAGAAATTGACTTCAGCATTAAAGATGTTAAGCACGAATATCTTCGAGATGGTGCCCCTGCCATCACGGTTAATCAGTTGCGAGAAGAATTAGGTCTTCCGAAGAGAAGTGCTTACATCAGTTCGGAAGGCAATAATAGCGGGCATCTGTTTTATCAATCCAATGGTCAAAGTAATGTTCATATCGCTTTGCTTGAGGACAATATTAGAGGTCTTGAACAGCAACTTGAATGGCTTGAAGCTAAGAAGAGAAATACATGGAAGATCAGGTTTATAAAAAGAAAGGCTCTTAACAAAAGGATATTAGAACGTCGTTCTAGAATTAATCGCATTCGCTCACAAATAGCAGACTTACGCGCCCAAGAAGCCCCCACACCTGTAGAAGTAACACCTGAGCCAATAGGCCGACCAGATCTTATAGACATTTCGAACAGTCCACAGTTACAGGCTATAGTTTCAGTCCATGAGCAATTGTCACAACATCTGAGAAGCTTAAGTTCGTCTTCGCTTTATGCAGAAACTGCGGACCAGCTTCAATTACGTATACTCGAAGAATTAAAGGGTGATAGTGCTAATGTTGGTCAGCCATTAAAGCTCGATTACATCGATATTGGTTTACCGATGAAAAGCTTAGGTGAAGGGTGGGGCATTGAGGTAAGTGTTGATACAGAACTTATCGACCACCTTTTGAAAGTTAGTTTTCCAGGCATCGCTGAAACTATTAATTCATCGAGTCCAGTGATAGTTACAAGTGATAATGGTGATGGTAGCCAAGCACTCTCTATATTAAATGTGGGCCAGCTTATAAGCGCGGGTCGATCCAGTCGCCTTGACACACCATGGGGAAGAGTACCATTTCAAGTTTTTAGAGTTCCCCCGTCCATTGAACCAATTCAAACCGTACTGAAAAACGTCCACGATAAGATTAGTTCTGAGCCACAAGATAGACTGAATCGTATTTATACAGCGAAAAGCCGCTATCAGAGATTAGATCAATCTCTTCAGCAACATTACAGACTGACTCCGGGAGACTTTGACCGACGCCCTACTCCTCAGAATGTCGTGAATGCTATGAATAACCTTAAAGGGGCGATTGCTTATTTGGCATATGATTATGAGTTGTTTATGGTACGTCCTGCGGACCTGAATTCATCTAGGGAAGGTTATGCTGGTTATGTTGAAATGAGAGAGATGGTGAATCGTTTAAAGGGATCGCTTGATTCCTATTTAGAATCAGAAACGGGCACTCGTTACCTCGAACCAAAGGCGGCTGTCGTAGCTAAAGCGTTATCAGATGGGAGTCTGGAAAGTACGATTGGCTCAGAGATAAACTCAAGATTGCTTGAAGAAGCCACCAAAATATCTGTTCAGTTTCCTGAAATACTTAAACCGGATTCGGTTATTGAAATTACACATGTGATTCATGACGAGTTTCTGGGAGAGCTTACCAGTGTGGTCAGAATGTCAGTTTCTGATATGTTGATGAAGACGATACCAACAGGTGAATGGCGATGTGTGAGCAATTGTATCGGCGGTGGCGAGATTTCTAATAGTGATAGGGATAGAATTATTCCTATTGTGACTCAGGCTCGATATAACATAGAGACTGAGATTCCGTTTCAGCAACATGTTGATATTATGAATTCTGAGCTGGAGTTTGTTTTGGACACGTTACTCAAAGTTCATACACAAGAGTTCTTGAACAAAAACGCTGTTCCTCATTACCAAAAACAACTGTTGGAATCGTTTTTATCTGGTCAACAAAAAGCCTATCGATGTGCTTACGATGGCCATATTATTCATAGTTCGGTATTTATTCCATATGATGCAAATAATGGCCAAAACCAATTGGGCACAATGCCGAATAAAGACGGCCTGTTATATTCCCCCTATAGTGGGTTCACTTGGATCAACAGTTCTAATTACAGCTTGTCCGATGTACAGCAGGAGGCTATCCGTAGTGGACTTGCACCTCAGGGTAAGAGTGTTTTTGATCGTAGTGTCAGCACAAAATTTATTTATGATTCTACGCTTAACAAGCGTTTCCCCGTTGACCCTCTTCGAAACTTTGATACTCAAATAGGAGATATGTCCTTTGACCCAGATACTCTTTCCCAATATCTAACAAATTCAATGTCAGAGTATTTTGATAAGGTGTTTGATCACCAGCATGACTCTCTTCAAGAGGAATGGGCGAAAGTACACAATAATCTCAAAACTGCGGTTGCCCTTTTATCCTTAATCGCAATTCCTGTCCCCCAACTTAGCTTGGCTTTGGTCGCGGGAAATATTACCGTGAGTATCATAACTTTGACCGACCCTAGTTCAAGTCGTAGTGATAAGGCTTGGGCCATAGCGGAAATCGGTTTGGAAGCACTTGGTGCGATTGGAGATGTGATCACTTTGTCGAAAGGTGCGAGTCGGACATTAATGACGACCCTTGAGCAATTTGGTTCAGACTCAGCAGAATTTAAGCGCGTTTTATCACAGCTTACAGAAGCAGAACTTGTGCAGCAGAAAGGACGTGGAAATAAATTGTTCGGTATTGTCCATCGGCCTAAAAAGCCGGCAGTGCCGAGTCCAAGATTTAATCCTGACCCATCTGTAGGTACCTATACCCGTGTGAGTCAAACGGCAGAAGAAAGTGCCGCTATTAATGAGATAAAATCCCAAGTCGTCAGACTACCCAAAATGGAAGGCTACATAACAACACCAGCCGAGAATTGTCAGAATGCAGCAGAAATTATTCATCAGCATCTACGTGGAGTGGAAGGCGTAGAAAACATCAAAATAGGTAACATCGCCATATGGGATGAATTTATTGGTAAGCCAGCTGATATGTTTGATAACCATTGGGTCATATTTGCACGGTATAAAGGCGTTGATGTCGTCTTTGACCCGACTGCAGGGCAGTTTTCCAAATATGGTATCCAAGGTCCAATTTTTGACACCAGTAACAACTGGTTTGCTCAATATCAAAATGCGCTTGGAGGTTATAAGAACCGGAAAATATTAGCTAAAATTGCCTATCCAGATAATTTTGGCTCTAGTGCACCATACCGTTCTCAGGAAATTCGTTCGGCCTTTGATCCTGTTACATCTGGGGACCCTAAAGTACTTGTTCAGTCTCGTTGGTATAATGAAATTGGGTTTGATTCAAACTTGAAATCACAAAGTAAGCCACTTCTTAAAGGGGGTAATGACGGCTTTTCTTGGCCTAAATGGAAAGCAAGTAAACCTGAATCCACCAACATTAAAGTTTTTGATACTACAAATACAGATGGGGATCCTATTAAGGCAAACGTGGTTAGAAAGAAAGTGGGCGAGGATTTTATGTTGTACACCACAGATGATGGTGTTCAAGCTGATGCATTGTGGGTTTCTGTACATGGTGGTTATCATGCCTCGCCGTCTATTCTGAGTGCTGCAGGAAAGACGGGTGATATGCCTGTACCAGAAGGAGTAACAATTGAATTTTTAGGACCTCATGGAATGGCCTTGGAAGATCCAACAATAGGTCTCATGAACTCTCGAAGTTTATCGCCATACTCAACAGTGACAAGCGATGGTGCTACTCATGCAACAGGTGATCTATTAGACGCATCTGGCTCAAATCAAGTTGGTCATATAAAAGATTATAGAATGTCCAAATACCAAAGAAGCAGTGGTCGAGGTGCTGAAACAGAAGACAAAATCGCTAGTGCTTTGGTTAAAAATAGACTTTTTGATGGAAATAGAAAAACTGACGTACTGACTGTTAGGGACCGAAGTTTAACTTTGTCCACAATTGGCCTAAGTGATATGTTCGAGCAGCTAAAATTGAATAATTCGCAGTATAAATATGTGACCTTTAGCGGCTGTCGAAATGAGTTATCTGTTTCAAATCCAGTCGGATACTCCGTAAAAGGGGAGCAGCGCATGCTTATTACTGTTGATATATCTGGGGACGTGCCAAGAGTAGTCTACGCTAGGCCGATTACTGACTTGTTACAGCATGTGGATGGACAAGGAGATTCTACTGACTCTCGTTCATCGGATGATTGATAATGGAAATTTAGAACTTTTTATTAGTGTCAAACACCGCCAATCGGCGGTGTTCTTTTTGCGTGTTTTGTACGCTCCATCATCGTTTTAATTGGTTATCTTTTGGCAGTTTTCTCAAATGCAAATTAAGGATAATCCCGTGCCTGACGACTCTAAAGTGCTTGTGCCTTACAACGTTCTGAACACCTCTTCCGATCAAGTGACTCCGCTTCTTTATGCTGGCTCTGGCCTAACATCGATTGAAACCAACCGCGCGGCAGCTGAACGTGCTGCGCATGAGTTCCCACAGACGCCACGATTGCCGATTAGCAAGCCGGAACCCTCCGTCTCCATAGAAGGGCTGAATGTGCCGCAAGTACTCGACAAAAGAGTGAGCACCAGTGCCGACCCGTTAGAGCTGGTATGGCAAGCATGGCAAGACAAATACGAGCAGGCCAAGACCTTTATTGAGCAAGGATACAATGAACAAAACATTGATATTCAGCGTGACTTAATCACAGAGCTTAAACAGGCCAAAGAAGCGATCACCAATATACCCGCAGGGTTGTCGTCGCCGGTTGATGCTGTGATTGCCGATGCTAATAGTAAGTCGAAAGGCTGGATTGATGAGTTGGCCAAATCTGATCGAGCCAACGCGTATCAGCTTGCAAGGCACATCGATGGCAGTTTAAAAGCAGTGACTGAAGCGCTAAAAGCCTTTAAACATGACCAAAATCTAGATCTGGATTCTTGGAAAGAGAGAGTTTCTGCCGGGTACAAACAAAAGCATGGCCTGACTCAAGACACGGAGAACCTGCGCCATCATATGACACTGCGCAGGCACGCTGTAAGAAATCGTCTTCAAGACGTACGTCATGAGCTGGAGTCGAGTAAGAACAAGATACAGCGCAAGGGTTGGCGAAACACCTTCAAACGCGAGGCGGAAGTCAAAGCCTATTTTGATCAGGTGATGAATGTGCTGCAGGTGGTGATTCGCGATCTTAAGAGTAAGGAAACGAAGTTTGATCCGAGCTTAAAAGACAGCGCGGCTTCAATGTTTATCTCCAAAGCAGGCCAGAGCAAAGAAGAAAAACGTCAGCGCGGAGAGCATGAACAAGACAAGGAAAGTGAGAGCATTAACCTTGCCGATGTAGAACTGGCCATGGGCGAGCAGATCCTCAAGTTTGAGAAGGCAGCGATTAAAGCAGGTAAATCCACCAAAAACAAGATGGCCAAAGTGGCGATGCAAGTGGCCCGCACTCCAACCTATGTGGCGCCAACTGCTCTGCACTTATTGCATAAAGCGCGCTCACCCATGGCCAAGGGTGTAAACAAAGCCCTCAACCGCAATCTTTCAGACGAAGATCAAATCATTCGCTCGATTGTGCGCAGCTTGTGTTGGACGCTTATCCAACCGGCGTTTCGCATGCAGTATGACTATGCGCCTTTGCTCGGCGCGGCACAATCACTCGCTAAGAGTAAACATAGCACCACCGACAGTGCTGATGTATTGGAAACGGTGACTGAGGGCAGTGCGGCGACCTCGGGCATCAATAAAGCGGCGAGCGCTCAATCTGAAGAGGTTTCAGGTGAGGCAGAAAAGTCTCGCCAAGAAGTGCTTGAGCCAAGCCTTAAGAAAGCGGAGCAAGCATCAGAGTCACTGCTGGCGCAAGTGTCACTTGGCGGAAACGGTGCGCTAAAAGACGTACTTAAACACTATCCGCTTAGCGATTTAACCCAGCTCTTGGAGCAGCTCCAAAGCCTGTCACTCAGTGAAAAGACCCCTGACACCAAGATCCGCCCTTCTCTTGGCAAAGACGTACAAACATTGAAGAGCCTATTGGCGCAAGCGCCTTCAAATCGCGGCGCCGAGTTGAACCAAGTCTCAGCCTCGGAGCGTCAGCGTCTGGTGAATATCTTAGCCACCATCAAAGACATGGGTTTGTCAGAGCAACGATTTAAAGACACCGTGGCGTATTTCCTTGGTATTGGTCAAGAAGTGTTATCCGAACAAGGACAGAAGAGCCTTGGCGAGACTGTAGTGAAAATCGAACATGCACTACGTAAAGGGGAAGCGTACCAAAAACTCAGAGTGCAGGCATTGAGGCTACGCGCCCGTGCGACCAAAGCGTCAGAGTATAAGGACAGCAGCCTAGATAGCCTGATACACAAAGCGCGCTTTGCTGGGTTAGCCGCCCGCGATGCCTACGATGAACTGGATTCACTGGCGCTTAAACACACGGGCCAACCGCTTGGGCCTTTCTCGCGAAGATCGAGGGTAGCTAAAGACTGGGGAATGTGTGCCAATGAGGTACTGCGTGACGCTGGGCATACGCAGGCGGCGCTCATTCCAAACAGTGAAGTGATCCGTGATGTTCTGACAGAGCGCAATATGCTAACTGGGTTGGTGTCAGTTAAAGACCCCTTAGGGATCTTCTTCTCAACCCGAATTGCAGGCGAGTGGCGCTATGCGTATCGCGGTGAAACGATTAAGCCGATGAGTCCAGCAGAGTACGCAGCGCAGGAGAAAACACTGGCAGAATTTATCGTCAGTTGGTCGCAAAAGCGTTTAGCACGAGGAGTGATTGTCAGCTTTATCGAAGGGGGCGTGGATGTGGTCGGTGGCCTGACGGTCACGCCGATTAAAATCGGCATTCGAGCGGGCATTAAGGTGCCGATTTCTCTGATCCGTATTGGGTATGACGTGCACAAAATCAAGCAAGGTGTGATGCCAGGCGAAGATAAACCTTACAAAGTGATCAAAGCGCGTATCACGCACAGGCTAGAGCAGCTGGGCTTTAAGATGCTAATGATCCCAGTTGGAAACACAGTCAAAACTGTCTTTGCCGCTGGGGTATCGGCGGCGGCGCACGCCCACAACGCCATGGTGGAAAAAGAAGAAGATAAGGTCAAAATTAGCTCTTGGGCTAAGGTGCTGGGCACGGAAGCGCTACTTACTGGTGGGTCAGTCCCAGTGAGCCTTGGCGCGAAAACCGCGGCGGATTTAGTGATGGAGCCTTCACCGAAGTTAACCACAGAAGAGCAGCAAGTGGTTGAACAAATTAAGCAGGCACTGACGGGTGAGTCAGAGCCTCAAGAGGTGAATGCTTTAGATGAGTCGAGCCCAATCTCTGACGATTATCCCGACATAAACCGAGGGCAAGGGGAATACAAAGAGGCGGTCGATAAATCGCTTGCGAAAATCGCCCGTACCTCTTTTGGCCGCCACCTGATTGAGTCGATGAACGAGCAGGGGATTGAGATCACAATGCCGAGTGATCATACCAATACATCAGATGGTGACCACGATCATGACCCATCGGTGGGTAACTATGCCAATCCTGATAATGATACGATTTTCTTTGATCCTCACTATAAGCCGAGCACTGAAGATATCAAAGGCCGTCCATGGCTAGATTGCGACCCCTCTGTCGTTTTATTCCATGAGATGCTGCACCTTTATTACAGTGAAAATCCGATTCAATTTGAGGTGTCAGGACAAACTTATCAATTTGGTGGTAAGGGCGATCCTATCTCAGAGCATATGGTGGCAGGGGCGGACTATGTTAATGAACAAAAGGTTG
Source organism: Vibrio aquimaris (assembly GCF_009363415.1). NCBI lineage: Bacteria > Pseudomonadati > Pseudomonadota > Gammaproteobacteria > Vibrionales > Vibrionaceae > Vibrio > Vibrio aquimaris. The sequence continues at coordinate 1,246,256 of NZ_CP045350.1, forward strand.
AGTTCCGTTTTTCTGATCCCGAATGGGTTAAACAGCACCTTAAGATGGGTAACTATGTGAATGAGAATGACCTTCGCAGGGCCTTAAGCCAGCCAATACGCAAAGACTACTACTTTGATGCACGACATACGGGGGCAGAACAAGCGAGGTACTTTAACCCATCTTCACCCGTTGAAGAAGAGCCAACACTCGATGTGGCAGAGCCTGAATTTAAGGACAAAATACGTCCTTATAATCAAATCATCTCTGAGCACCGAGAGCCTAATATAACGTTAGAAACAGGCTCAAGTGATGAGTCTTATAGTGCGCGTCAACTCATTCACAGTTTTTGCAATGCACCTGATGGTTTCCAATTGGGGTTACCTAAGTTGCTTAATCTTATTGATTCTGGGCGTTTCTCTGAGGGTGTCTCAAACCTTGTCAGAGAATGGGCAGCCGAATATCAGGCGGGTTATGGTATAGATAGGAATATATTAGAAAAAGTTCTTAAAGATAAAGGATACGCTGGTTTGACTGACCATGCGATTGTTGTGTCGGACGATCAAAACTCTGTATATGTTTCCAGCTTGGACAAAATCATGGCTTCGACTCATCTTCGCTCTGGCTATTTATCAGGGTTCACTGAAGGGACGGGAGCGATCAGTATAGCGGAGTTGCAGGATATTTATAAACAATATCAGTCAATGAGCAGGTTAATTGGCAGCACCTTTGAGCACTTTCGTAACAACACAGACCGCACTTCAGCCAGTGTCCAGTTATATCGTGACCCCATTGAATACATATCCGAAGGAGCGGTTTGGCCTAACCTCAATACTTTTTCAGCTGTGCTCGAGCCTGACGATGAGCGCGCTTTTAAATCCACACTCCAGAAGATGGATGCACTAGAACAAGCGTTAAGACTGCTTTATAAAGAGATTCTGGGCGTTGAGCCAGCTTACAAACTTGGTGTTGAATCACGGGAGGATCTCGCTCAGCAGCTGGATTCCTTTGGGGAACCAGGCTCAGAGTTTATCGATGAACACCCTGAATACCTGAATTACAGGTTGACTTGGAGAAAAATAGAAGCGCTGGGAGGAGACATTGCAGATTATCTAGCGTCACCTTCACACCTAAATTGGCCGATGGCTGAAGATGGTATTGGTGAAGATGCTACAGAGCTTGCGTCTTCATACAGAAGCATGCCGACAGATGCTAAACAAGAGCTGTATTCAAATGCAGTAGAGTATGTGCTGTTTCAGATTGGTAGAGATAACCTGCTTAGCCAAGGTACACGAGATGCTGCTTATAATGCTCGTCTTAAAAATGAACCATGTGTTGTGGTTGACTCCACCAAGCCAAATAGTTTCTTTTTGCCTGACAGCCCTGGTGCTAAATCGGGGCTTTATATCGACTTGAATAAACCGGGGCAGCCCTATCAAAGAAAGGCCAATCTTACCTATCAGCCTTCAGATTTAGTCAGTTTAAATACCTTGTCACAGCAGTTAGTGACGATAACCGATAGTCACGCAAATAATGATGAAGAGGTTGCAGATCTTATTCAGCATGTATTACCAAAGAGCATACTGGGAGCCCAAGTTCCGGACTTGGGTGTGTCTGCAGAGCAAGTACAGCTAGAGCTAGAATATACTTTTGCGACGTCGAGTTTCTCAGAATACCTGAGATCCATAAGCCGTCCGTTTGCCTCATTAGCCAGTCAGACCCAATTAATGATTGATGACGGAAATGGCGTTACTTTACAACAAACAGAAAAAAATCAGCAACAAGCGGAGTATATTGGGGCTTGGATTGATACAGGTATAGGTGTTGTGACGTTGTTCATCCCTCAAGGGCGTGTTTTGAATGCAGCTCAAAGTTGGGCTGGTATCGCCGCTGATGTGGCGGATGGGAAAGATCCGGACCCAGTTGACCTCGCAGGCGCTATTTTGGGATCTATTCCAGGTTCAAGAGCTGGGGCTCAAATAGATAAGTTTAGTAAAACAGGAGGTCAAGGCGTCAGAGTATTACTTAAAGTTGGTGAAGAAACGGTTGATCTTATCGACTTTGGTCGAGGAGTCAAACAAGCTTGCGAAAGTGGAGACCCTCTTGACCTATTTAATGTTTTATTGACTACGGGAATGAAAGCGCAAGATGTTATCGAACGTGCTCACCAGATTAAACCCGACTTGGCGGATGCGGATATACCTAAGCAAAACCAGTGGTTGATTGAGAATGGAGTCGACAATGGCTGGGGAAGCTCGCGTCCTCCTCTAGGTGTTGAAGGTAATCCTCCTGTTCCAGGAACAACGGGGCGTTCCCTTTATGGGCAGGCTGTACCATTTCGAAGACCTGAATTAGATGGAGGAGAATGGACGGGTCAATCAGGCACTCTACCAGGTACAGATGCGGACTATTTTGCCTATATTAACGCGGGGGGCACACCGGAAGGATATTATGCGACTCTAAAAGAGGCTGAACCAGCGGTAACTCAAAGTCTGTTCAGTTTCTTTGGCAAACAATATCAGGGCCGAGTACAGGATGGCCAGTTTGAGGTTAAGAAAGTCGGTAGTGATGAATGGAGAGCTGGGCATTGGTGGGAAGAGTTTACATGGCGTTTTAAAAATCGAGGGGGGCGAGTACAGAGCTCAGCTGAACTTGATAAACGTATCCTAAAGGCGGCAGCTAAAGATACAGGTTTCAATTTTCTGTGCAACCTAAGTGCGATTAATACAGCACAAGCCAGCGGAGAGCTGCCTAAAGGAGTCGCAACAAGTCTGCAAAGTACTAAGTTTAATTCACCAGTCTATAAGCAGGCATTCAGTCTTCCTGCTTCAGTGATGGAGCCTTCAGGTTCTTCTCTTGTTGAAGGACCATTGAGTAAAGAAAGTATCACCGAATCAGGTTTTATCCATACTGGTGTTAAGGATGAAGATGGGAATGTTCACTATGAACATGTTATATACGCCTATGTCCAAGATGGCGAAGTCACATTATACCAAAGTAATAGCAATACTTTCTATGAAGCTTTTGGTGGAGATATACAACAGCCTAGTAATAATCGGGTTGGTCAATCATCACTCACAAAGATAGAATGGAGTGAAAAAACTGATACAAAACTGGCCGAAGAACAGAGAACAAACCCGAACTTAGTGTATTCATTTACACCGACCAATCAGGTAAAAAATGTTGCCGACATCAGTGTCCAGCAAAATGGAGATGTTGAGGTCAGTGCGGGCGAACAAACAGAGGTCTTTTCTGTCGGAAACAATGCGCAAGAAATCGCAAGAATCCCTTTCATGAACGAAGGCAGAAGGGTAGAAGTGCGAGGTTATACCTCAGAGTTTCAAGGGAAGGCTGGCCAAGAAGCGCTCTCAATACATGGGGATCGACAAGGTAATTTTTATCTCGCAAGGCAAGGCCATCCTATGACCGCTCAGCAGCTTGTTGACTATTTAAAATCTCAAGGTGTTGATCTTAAGTCTGGGAGCGGCCCTGTACACCTGTTGTCCTGTTACTCAAAGAGCAGCGGCGCTGCACAAGCACTCGCAGATGTCATTAATCGTCCAGTCATCGGGTACTCAAACCGTGAAGTTCAGCTGCCTACATTACAGCAATTGACACAAAACCCCGTTCAAATTGGCAGTAAAATGGGCAAGTTTGATCCCCGTAGGTTCCTTGCACAAAGCGATTTTAAACCTGCAACACCTCGTGTGTATCACCCTCGCAGTGATTCAAGTCAGGGGGGTTCAACAAGTGGAAGGGCATCGTTAGAAATGGCTGGGTCTGGAAGCGGCAGTAATGCGAAGCAGATGGCCTTCAACGCTTTGCCTCAAATGCAGGCCTCACCAAGTTGGTATAGCGCAGAAAATATCTACACCCCAAAAACCAGCGCTCACGGGGTGATATTTAAAGATCCTGACAACCCAGATAGGCTGATTAAATTTTACAAGCGGCCAAGTGATAAAGGTATCGCTGAAAACAACAGAGATGTCATGAATAGACTGTATGGCCAGGACGCGGAATTGATCACTCTCACAGGTCCTGATGGACAACGTTATTACGCAGTTAATATGCCCAAAATGGAGGGTGTCTCGATAGAAGATATTAAGGACCCTCAAGTTATGCAAGATATGCTTGAGAAAATCGAAGAAGGTGACTTTATTGCCCATTGGGCGGGTAAGTTACAGGATAATGGTATCCGAGTAGAAGACTTGAACCTTGGTAGTGTGTTGTATGACCCAAGCACTGGGCGCTTCAGTTTGGTTGACTTTGATTCTTCAACGATTTCAGATTCAGTAAGTAATGCACACTATAAACAAATGTATAGAAGCTTGCACACGCCGATAAGGGACGTGCTTATAAGGCAAGCAAAAACATTATTTGCCGGTCAACAAGATAAGCTCGACCTGGTGAACAGGGTGGAGGGAAAACTGAGTCAACGGTTTAGACACCTCATGGAGCTCGATGAACGTGGAGAAGCCAGCTTTAGCACTCTGATGGAAGAACGAACCCCAGCCGAGGTGGAAGTAGCTGTTGGTGCGAGAAACCAAGAAACGGCTTCAGCTGGTCATGCAGATGAGCCAATACAGCTAAGTCAAGGGGACTGGGACAGCATACCGAATAAGATGGAAATGTTTGGCGCAGATTCTGAGTACTTTTATGAAGATTTTGATGGTCAAATATACAAGTATGAAGCCGCTGATGGAGAAATCACATATCTTGGGAAACAGGATGGAGAATACATAAATTTAAAAAATGACCAAACATGGCAACCAAGGCATTATAACGTGGCTGGTCAGAACGCTATCAAAACTTGGCTTACCGGTGATCCGGCAACATTGTATGCGGATACAGATAGGGTTATTGCAGATAGGAGTGCTTCATATGATAACGAAAGGTTGGAGAATATACGAAACGGATTTGATCAAGGTCATTACTTACCACCCATAGATGTACGATGGGATAATGGGGTATTTAAGGTCATTAATGGAAATCACCGACTTAAAGTGGCCATAGAAATGGGAATGGAGAGTATCCCTTATCGTTTAATACGCTAATTTGAACTGCCTGAAGGTTTTTGTCGGAATTTGCTTTAAACGACAAAAACCTCTCTTGAGGGCGTTCAAAAATCTGTGTCAGTTAATTTTGGCTAGATATCTAAGACGTCATCCAAGCGCCCATAAGCATGAATCGCTAACTGAGACAATGTCATATTCCAGTTTAAGATTGGCATTGTCCACTTCTTAGTTGTTATTCAAAATTGAATTTTAGGCATTTTAGTTTTGTAACTTGCGCATTTATTACATTCCACCATCGTTTATATTGGTTATATTAAACGTCTTTTTTCAGGTATTAATTCAAGGATAATTTATCGTGTCGGATGAGTCTCTAGAACCTTCATCAACAAATCCAATCAAATCTTTAACTTCTCTTGCAACACCATTGGTGTTTGCTGAATCTGGCCTCACATCGATTGATGCTAATCGTATTAAATCACATGGGAAAAGCTTTTGGCATTCTTTACAAGATACTTTTGAAGATTCTGCGGGTTTATTGAAGCAGGAGGTAAGCCAGCAGTATCATGACATTCACGACCAAGTGGAGGCAGAGTTTCAAGAAGTTAAACACACCATAGAGTCTGTTCCTGAAGAAATATCTAAACAGCTGGGTTCTGCGGTAACCGATATGAAAGAAAAAATGAGTGATTACCAAATCGATAAGCGCATTGAGAGTAGTTTCGATTCTTTAAAGAATGCTTTTGATGTATTTAAATGGTAGCCAGCCTATTGAACTGAAAAAAATCAAAGTAGAAATAGTGGATATTACTCCAAAGTAAAGGTGAAAATTTTAAAATAACTATATGTGAGTGTTTTAATAGAAACTAAATACATTATCCATAGCTATTTACAATCTAGAAATATATATTTTCGATAGGCTGAGAGCTCACATTAATTTATATAATGAGGAGCTTCAGTTTATGACCGAAGAAATAAATCCCCTTAATTCACTACCCCCTTATGTTTTTGGGGAAGTGAGCAATACTAATTTGTCCGTTTCCCCCAGCATTGATCATTTAACAACACCGCTTATCCTGCCTTGGAATGGTATTTCAGAGGATGGGACGGTAAGCCGTTCAAAGAGAACACGTCGAGATACTTATGCATTTAATCCAGCATCGAGCCCAGTTCGGCTTGATACAATATCGGAAGTTCATGGTAGGTTAACTCGTAGGCTAGCGAGTATGTCAACGTCAGATCTCAATTCCTTGTCATCTGAAGTCTTTATGATGGATCAGCTTAACTGGCTTCGTTGTTATTTTAGTTCTGACCCCGAGGCATTGAGGTACATAGATGGTGATCTGAGAGCTCGAAGTCTATGTTTGCAGTGGAACGTACACAGTGACACAGATTCTGTTTTACTCGATGATCTGTTGGCAGTTGGATTCCCTGGATTGACTGATGGCGTGAGTGCGACAAGCCCTGCGATCTTAGTCAGTCGCATCAATAGCGGTGGAGCACGAACATGGGATGCATTCCATGTACTCCCTTTGGGAAAGATATTTGGCGCCTCCGATGGCATGAGGCTTGAAGCCGCATGGGGACGAGCTACTTGTCGACCTCTCTATCAAAAATCGGATAATTATCGTCGAGGGTATGCGTCAGGTTCTACTGGTTTACCGTTAGAGGTCGACGCTATAAAAAGCCCATTACTGTGGGCATATAACCAAATACGATCAGAGGGCACGGACAAAACGATACGCAGCATTACTGCCACTGAACGCTATGACCAATTGGAGCGAGATATGCAGGCTCGCTTTGGCTTCTCACAGGGAGAATTTGAGCGTACATCACAAGATCCAGAAATATTGAGCACTCTCATTCGGTTACAAGGTGCGGTGGCATACCTAGCTTATGATCATGCTGTTCTCACGGGTAGCAACCCTCAGCTAGATCCAGCAGGGGAGGGCTATGTGGGGTATATGAATCTGCGTAATATGTTTACCGCTTTATTAGCAGGCTTGAGGCGATATTTGGCTACATCACAATCAAATATGTTGGAAGTCAAAGCCCAAGCATTAACTGCGGGCACTCTATTAGATACTGTTAATGCGAATATGAAAAACTTACTCGACGAAGAAGTAAGAAAGTTTGTCGCTAAATTTTCAGCTAAGTATCCCAGAATCTCCCTTACGGAAGGTTCGACGTTTTTGATTAGAAGTTTGTCGGTTCCCCTCATAGCTCCTGTAGGACCAATGGGGGCAGTGTCTTACCCAATTGGATCGAATCCATATACAATGGAGAGAATGGCACTTTCTGACATGTTGATGAAGCCAATACCAAGCGGGGAATGGTATTACCCAGATGGACGGCCAGTTTCTAATGGGGACAAGGCGTGCATTGCAGATGAGATCACCAAAACCAGATCTGACATGGACACAGAAATTCCATTTCGCTTTGACCAAGTTCTTCGCTCAAAACAAGCAGACTATACCCGTGTGCTGGGCAGTGCGTTAGAACTCCATGCCAACCAGTTTGTTCATAATGAAGCGAATCCAGCACATCAAAGAGAGTTGGTTGAAAAATTTAAAAAAGGTAAGAAGCCAGCCTATAAATGTGCGTTTAAAGGCCACACGGTTTATGGGTCAGTATTTATTCCATATTCAGATGACGACAGTCAAACGAAATACGGTTCGGATTTGAGTAAAAACGGGCTCCTGTATTCTCCATACAATGGTTTTGTTTGGCTTGAAACCGACCGTTTTACCGATACTCAATATGTGGCAATGAGAAATGGATTGAGCATACAAGGCAAAGCTGAGCTTGATGCCGCTATGGAGGTAAAAAGTCTGCCCGCAACAGGCTTGATATATCCGGGCTATATGGGGATGGGTGGATATGTTCAGATCCCTCCAATTTCAGTAGGGCCTTTGCAGTATTTTGAAGGTCAAGTGGATAGCGAACATTTGACGTTCAATTACAGTACAACGCCCCTCTATCTAACCAATTCTATTTCAGAGTACTTTGATGAGGTGTTCTTAGCTTCTCATGTGTCACTACAAGATAGATGGGATGAGATAAGAGATCACTTGATGTTAGCTGTCAGCATTCTAAATATCGCTGCAATACCCTTCCCTTATCTTGGTCTTGCGTTGATTGCAGGCAACATCACCATAGCTATTGTCACTCTTGCAGATCGCACCTCAAGCACAGGAGATAGAGCTTGGGCTATTGCCGACTTAGTCTTGGAACCACTTGGTGCAGTAGGAGACATCTTAACTTTGTCCAAGAGAGCAACGAAAATGTTGACTGATATTGCGCAGACTTCCGGAGCAAACTCTCCAGCTTTTACTCGAAAGCTTATAGAGCTTGCGCAAGTTGAGTTGATAAAACAGCCTAAGAGAGTGAACGATAAGATAGTAGGTATCGTAGGTCGGATTGGTGATAACTCTGATTATCCAAGTTTTGCGACCGCGACGCTTACTCCAAATGTCCCTTCAGATGGGATGTGCCGAGGTTTGGCATTCAAAGATGCTATCAGCCGATTAAATGGTTCGCCTATTGATAACCTAACCACTGAGTTTTCTCAAAACTTATCCTTAGCAGATGATGTTCAAGTTTTACATCATACTCAACCTGTGGTGTTAAATCGTTCGCAAGTACTGAGTAGTGGAGAAGCAAGGCTTGCAACAAGAAAGGCTGTGGGAACTTCAGAGAGGGGAGGTAACTCCGTTAGCCTAGATGAAGAAATGACATTCTCACGAGCGAATGCGGAGATCTTGGTTCAATTAGCTAAACATGATGAGCTGAGCATGGTAATCGGCACTCGTACTCATGCCGTTTCTCTTTCTAAATCTGGAATAGGAGCGAATGCCAAACTGACTTTATTTGACCCAGCGGCAGACCAGCTTTTTGAGTGGCCACTTGGCAATGAAAAGCAAAATGTTGCTGATATACTCAACTATATTGCGTCCAATTATGATAAGGGTGTATCAAGGCAACTTGGCGATAATCCACTGTTTTTGACTGTGTTAACCAAGAGTCCTGAGTCCCGTCACATATATGTACCCAAAGCTGGAATGGAGTCATTGATGACTGCTGTTAACCAGCTTGATTTGGATGTTTCACAAGGTAGGCTCATCCAACCGATTATGGTTAAGAACTCAGCAGAAAAAGCAGCGCTGCAAGCCGATCTCGTAACACTAGCCGCAACGAAACCAGAACTAAAGCCGTTGCTTGATAGTCTTGAAATCGAAGAGTTACAGCTTAATCGATTGTCAGCCTTGTCTATAGAAAATAGTGCCCTTACTGTGGTTGGGCAAAGTGATGTGCCTGCATCAGATATCGTTACTGATCTCAGCGCGCTGCCAAAAGGTTATATCGATATTCGCTACCTCGATGCGCGCCGTGCAGCAAACGATTCTATGTCGGTGAATCATCTTACTCGCCAATCCAGTAGCGAACACTTGGTCATTGTTGGTGGCACAGATATCAAGGCAACCCCATCCGAAGCATTAGCAACTGCGATGGAAAGTGCTGGATATTCTCATACTCGGGTAAGAGATGGAAAGCTAACATTTCCGCTGAATCGAACTCGAGAAGAATGGAATATCATAGGGTTAGAGCAGCGTGGAAGAGCAAAGAATGTCATTGCACAAAATTCGAATCAAAGTGGCGATTCTAATGGTGTTGCACTTGCTTTGCGTGACAACCGGGAAAGAAAACTCTTGTATCTGACAAGCCCTCGTGATTACAGGGGACATAAGACGTTGCGTTATTATCTTGACATGGGCGTTGAACGTGAGCAAATCTGTGTTATCAATATCAACCCAAGGGACGAACAACTCCCAGATGATATACAAGCTCTGGGTAAGGTAATCATCCTAAACAGCCGGTCAGGTATAGAAGTGGAGCCCAACCAAGTTTATCACGCGCTTACTGGTTCTTTGGGGAAAAATAAGTCCCAATTTATAGACAAATTGGAGGGTTATGAAGAGGTTGAAAGAGAACTTAAGGCGTTTGGTGTCGATGAACCAAGTGATGTTGGTCAAAGTACTAGGCATATTGCTCACGATATCGCAGGTGGTGATTCACAGGCTACAAAAAACTTCTTTACGCGAACTTGGAATGCTTATCAAAACCAAGCAGTGAATGCTGAGGTTACTCAACAAGTGGATGAGGTTTACAGACAGATCAAGGACAGTATAACTCGAGAAGGGTGGGAAGGTGTCTCTCTGGTATGGTCAAGGGGATTGAATAGCGAAGAGTATAGTAAATTACGAAGCTTGGGCGACAGGAACAGTCTATCTGTTTCTTCACCAATTGAGCAGGTTGAAGAGGTTAAATCCTTTAAATTGCTTGATGAGCAAAAGAGAAACCCTCACCACTTAATGACACCACAGCTATACGAAACGCTGAAGGAGGTCAACACCAAGAAAAAAATGCTCACTATCCCTATTGGCGATCCTATTGAATATTCTCCGTATCATTCAGCGCTAACGGGTGCAGCTAAACAATACTATTTAAATAGTGATGTCTCTGATGCATTAAATCTACTCCAGTATTGGAACAAATCGAGTGAGCTAAGGGACGTAAACCACGGAAAGTTTAATCAAGGTGTATTCTTGCAGCAGCTTTTCAAAAAATTGAGTGAAGATGGTATTCCACTGCAGCAGGTAGGGTTACGCTCTGGTGAGATGGAAAAAGGGGCTTATATGGGGATCCCGACTCTCTATCTTGAAGAGCATAATGCAGCCAAAGGTAGTGCACGTTTACTACCCGTTACCAGAGGTGGAGAAAGTGCAAGAGAAGCTGATGAAAGCCAACGAGTAAAAGATGATGCCACGAAAATAGCTCAAAAGACAAAGCAAATTCAAAAGTTTAACAATGATATTTTAAAGAATAACGACAAGTTATCTAACATACGAGCAACGGACTCAACCCACCCCGGAATTGCTGGTATCGTAAAAAACATTGAAAAGCTTGAAGCTAAGAAGAAGACTTTGGAAGCAGAGGTGGCTCAGCTTGAAGAGTCGATAAAAGCATATCAGCTAGATGCCTCTTTTTCGGCTCCCCATCGTGTTGTTAATGAAGGTGACGGCTTGGGTGGGTTACCTTACTTTATAAGAGAAAATCTTGAAAACTACGTGGGTCTTTATGCGGCGCAGAATCCTGCGGATATGCAATCACTTCGGCTTTGGTTACGCGATATAGCATCGCAGGGCGCGGATACTGCGTTTGAACGTATTCCGGAGCATATTGCTAAAGGAACCATGACGCCTTTTGAGGTGGATGTACTCGTAAACTATATAGAAGACGTTATTGCTAATTTCACAGCGTATCGGACTACATATCTGCCCTAGATAGCATTACTCATAGCTAATACATTAGGAGCCAGCTTGGCTCCTATTTTTACTTGTTTGTATCTATTACCAACTCACTGTAGCCAGTTGTGTTATCTTGCTGCCTTGAAAAACTCAGGTTTGGGTAGTGATGAATGATAAGCTCAGCAGTGGTATCAATGATGGTATTGTCCAGTAAATGCCCACCAATGACCTTTCCCGTTTCGTCGGCAACCGATAAGTGTATATGTTGATGAGTCGGCGTGAGTGTCCCCATCATAGAGACAATCTCAAAGGGTTGAGTCAACGTTATTGATTGTGTGGCGCCAGCAAGGCGCAGGCTGACTTGCTCTAAACTCCCGACACAAGATGCGATGGACCCTGCTTGTATAGCATGTTTGGTCACCAGAGACTGGATTTGTGTTTTTAAGTCTTGTCCCTTGGTCAACCTTATTACGATAGGCTCAATCATTATTTGTTCCCAACCTTGCGTAGCGAGTATTTGCCAAGTATCTCATACCACTTATTTTATTGAATAGGTTTTAACATTGGGGTCAGCAGCTTGTGCTGAGGGTTTTTCTTGGTTAGCTTGGTCTAGAGGAATCCACTTGAGCGCGCCGTTAGTCTCAAAATCGTTTGCGCGATCGCAAGTCATATAATGCTCTCCCACCTGCAAAATTGCGCCCAAAGAATACGCTTGATCTTGATAGTAACAAACCCGTTTTCCTGCATTGCCGCCATCTATCGCGATGACAGCTTTGCCAGGAGTAGTAATGATATTGGCAGAGACTGGCCCTGCGAGAATTAAAAATACGGCCAAAAATGATTTGCGCATATCGTCTCCTAAGCAATAAAGGTCTACTAGTAAAGAGTAACCAGATATATGGGTTAAGGCGACAGCATCAGCCACAAAAGTTAATCATGAGCGAGAACAGCACTAGCGACCAAACTTTCTTTGGTATCTGGGCAGCATACTTTCGTTACCAAGTACGCCTCCTTGGTGGATATATAAAATGGTTTTATCTGAATTATTTGGGTGCCAATTGAGTAAACATTGCCACATCATAGGATCGTACAAGAGATCAAATTCAACCCGGGTTTGTTCGAGCAGAGCCAGCCATATTTGGTAGTCATTGTGATACAGCTTACCAAAGTGATGTTTGTTACCTAGCTGCTGAATTTGAGGTAGAGAATCAATATTGAGTGACTGGATTTGGTCAATTAAGTAATCTTTACCGCCCACACAGGGGCAGGTGATGACCTCGATTCCGTAAGGCTTAAGAAATTGCTGTAGATAAGCGCTTGTTGTTCCCGTACCAGAGGGAAGAGCGACAACAAAATCCATAGATTTTTGCGATTGGCTCCAGCTAACAATTTCGTCTGCTAACCCTTTAATACCATGTTGAGCATCTTGCTCTCTTCCTCCTTCGGCTACGACTAAACAGCTTGAATCAGGACAGCGGACAGTTTGGATAAAGTCTACTGGATGAAAGGAGGTATCATGCACTGCAATCACTTTAGCCCTAAGTTTAAGAGCGCCACCATAATTACCGATTGGTTTGTCGCGCAGCCAATCAGGGATGCGGTCAACATAGTACTCAAGCTTCCAACCTTTCAGCTTACAAAGCGCGGCAAGTGAATAAAGAGAGTTAGCTTGCGGGCTGCCATAGCTTATTAGAGTCTTAATCTGAGGCTGTTCACTTTGCAGCAGATACATGAATTTACGAGCTTTATTGCCACTAAACTGAGGATGGAGCATATCATCCCGCTTTAGAAAAAATTCAATACCTTCAAACTTGTGTTGAGTAATGGGAGAGTTGTTTAGCTTCATTCGTGGCTCTGTTAAATACCAAGACAAGCAGTGTAACCCTTAAATCGGGCTTATCAGAGTAATAAATTAAAATTCTATTTGCGCCAGGCATCCTCGATTGGGGTGATTAGTGAGACTAAAGCGCCAATTGTAACGCTGGCAAAGGTCATCAACGATCATTAATCCAAGTCCATGACCATTAGCATCAGGAGTTTGATTCAACCCTGGTCCGTCGTCGATAATGGAAAGTCGGTCCTGGGACAACGCAACATCGATTTTACCATTGGCTGTTGCAGCGATAGCGTTACGAATAAGATTACCCACAATCATGGTGACGACTGCTGGCGTTGCGCGAACCTCAGGCTGCCCTGATATTTGCATTTCTATTGAGATAGATTTCTGCTCGGCTTGATCGGTATGAGAGAAAATAATTGACTCCAGTTCAGCTTTGCTGATTTCACGTAACGGTGAGTTGTCGATATTGCGCTCGTAACGCACGATGGATAGCAGAGCGTCGACCATGACCGTCATTTGTGTACTGGCCTCTTCAATTCGCGTGATTTGTCTGTGCTGAAACTCAGAATGTTCTGAGCGGCTAAGAAGTGAATTTGCGCCTTTGACAACAGTTAAGGGGGTCCTTAACTCATGACTAGCATAGCGGGCGAATGCTTGCTCTCGTTTAATGGCAGTAGTCAAATCATGTCGATATTGGTTGAGCTGTTGAGTGAGAATTTGGAATTCATCCGCAGCGCCTTCGCCAAGCACAAAAGCTTGGTTTACGTCACCTGAATGCTCTTGTAACTGTTTAGCGATTTCATTGACAGGCTCAATCAGGCGTACTGATAGGCGATAAAGCAAAGTACCAAACAAGAACATGAGTAAAGAAACTAGGGTAATGACGAGCAAGCCTGAATAAACAAATTCATCGGTGTTAAATTCGACTTTATCGATCAAAGATAATAACACTAAGGTTTTGTCTTCGCCTTTATCGGTATACGAGCCTTTGTAGACCATGTAAGCATTAGGGTGCTCATCGGAATCAACCTCGCCGAGATAGGTATCATATTGCTCAGTGTATTGGCGATAAAACTCTGGTAACAGAGAGAGATCATTGTAGGCTTTGGTCAGGCTATCAATTTCTATCATGCCTTTCTCACCATTAAGGAAACGTTCTACCGCCGTGTCTCTGTCTATCAAAATAAGGCGCTCACCGACACGATCTTCAGACCAATCAAGCGAGAACATAAAAATCATAGAGATAATTACACCAATGATGCAGGAGATAGTGGTAAAAAAGAGCGCTAGACGTCCTGTGAGGGTTCGAGTACTGGAAAGAAAGGGTTTCATTCTATATTTCCTCAAGCCGGAAACCTATTTTTGGCAAGGTTGTTAGCATAGGGCGAGAGAAAGGCTTATCAAGTTGATTACGCAATTGATAAATGTGGCTACGCAGGACGTCATTGTGGGGCTCTTTTTCTTGCCAGAGTTTTTCAGATATTTCACGCCGAGTCACAATTTCTGGGGCTTTCAGACATAGCTGTTCAAGGATGGTGTAAGTCGTAGGGTTGAGTGCGAGCTTTTTGCCTTCTCTGTATGCTTGGCGAGTTTTTTGGTCTACCCGAAGACTTCCAAAACTGAGAGTACTTTGCGTCACCTCACCGCGGTAACGTTTAATGAGCGCTTTGATGCGCGCCTCGAGGATTTCCAAATCGAAAGGCTTAGTTAAATAGTCGTCTGCACCATGTTTAAAACCATTGAGCATATCTTCACGATTATCTAGTGCAGTGAGCATAAGAATAGGGGTATAGTTACCGGCATCTCTTAGCGAATTGCATACGGTTAAGCCATCCATGCGCGGCAGCATGAGATCGAGAAGAATTAGATCGAAGTTCTCATTGAGGGCTAATTGCAAACCAAGCTCGCCGTTATCCGCGTAGTCTAGTTCCATTCCAAGGCTTTCGAAATAATCAAAAAGCACCCCCGCAACTTCACGATTGTCTTCTACCAACAGTATTTTATGCATACCTACCCCCTCAAACACTAATAACAGCAGATATTACGTGAAAAAAATGTCAACGACATTGTTTTCACACTGCTGTCGGTAAGCTTGCTTAAGTCTAGGACTGAAGTGAAAAGTGTGCGCGATGACGCTTCGGTTAATGTTAGGAATCAGTACGTATTACGAGACATCAGAGTACGTACACCAGTAAAGTGATGAACTTATGGGATTAGTGACACCATTACCAAACCAATCAAGAGGTGTAACCTTGTCGGTTATTGTGCCTTTTTACAATGAAGAAGACGTTTTACCCGAGTTACACCATCGACTTATGTGTGTGTTAGAAAGTTTGTCTGAGTCCAGTGAAGTTATCTATATCGATGATGGCAGTACGGACAAGAGTAGCCAGCTTGTGACAAGCTTTGAATCAGATTTTGCTTCAATTCGCTGTATCGAGTTAAGCCGCAATTTTGGCAAAGAAGCAGCGATGAGTGCAGGACTTGAGCATAGTCGGGGGCTTGCTGTGATAATCATTGATGCCGATTTACAAGATCCTCCAGAGCTTATTCCCACTATGTTAGCAAAATGGCGCCAAGGATATGATGTTATCAACATGCAGCGCAGTGAGCGGCATGGCGAAACCTGGCTAAAGAAAACCTCAGCAGCGCTCTTCTATCGCTTGATGAACACTTTAGTCAAATCTGACATTCCAGAAAATGTGGGTGACTTTAGGCTTCTGAGCCGTGAAGTTGTCGATCATATTAATCGTCTTCCCGAGCGTAATAGGTATATGAAAGGCATTTTTGCTTGGCCGGGATTTAGCCATGCCACGATTCCATTCAAGCGTGACGCAAGATATTGTGGTGAAAGTAAGTGGAACTACCTCAAATTAATTGGCTTAGCCATTGATGGCATTACTTCATTTTCTATTCGCCCTCTTCGTCTAGCAACCTTGATCGGTGCCTCCATTGCTTTAGGGGCATTTATTTATGGCGGTTTTATTGTTTTGAAAACGGTATTACTTGGGGAAGCTGTCAGCGGATACCCGTCACTTATGGTTACACAACTAGCGTTAGGGGGTATCCAATTGTTATCGATAGGGCTACTAGGAGAATATGTAGGACGAATCTTTATCGAAGTCAAAGCTCGCCCTCTCTATTTGATCCGCACAGTGACAGATAAATCAGCCTCTGCGACTATTAAACAAATGGAGAGAAAGCGTGAGTTTTAATCGGGTGCATTTATGGATTTTACTTGGCGTGACTTTAGTTACTCGTTTGCTGAGCTTGGGTGCTTACCCTCTTATGGATACAACCGAAGCGCGCTATGGTGAAATGGCCAGGTTAATGGTTGAAACCAATAATTGGATAACGCCTCAGTTTGACTATGGCGTGCCATTTTGGGGTAAACCTCCTCTTTTTGCGTGGATGAGCGCACTGGGTATCAAGCTATTTGGCGTGAATGAGTTTGCTGTCCGCTTTCCGCATTGGTTAGCGGGCGTTCTAATTGTAGGATTGGTTGCCTACTTCGCTAAGCGGGTGGGCTTTAGTGGTCTAGTTTCAGCCTTGGTTTTATCAACGTCTGGTGTATTCCTTATTTCGGCTGGTGCTGTGATGACAGATATCGCACTTACCTTGGGGATGTCGCTAGCACTAATAGGGTTTTATTTGTGTTGGCAGGGCTCAAAGTTATGGGGCTATCTTGCGTTCTTAGGTTTAGCAATCGGTCTTTTAGCAAAAGGGCCATTAGTCATTGTTCTGGTAGGGTTAGCTGTTGTTCCATGGCTTGTGATGCATCATGGCTTTTTGGGATCGTTAAAAGTGCTATGGCAAAGGTTTCCAATGGTTGGCGGGCTATTGGTGATGGGGGCTATTTCTATTCCTTGGTATATTGCTGCCGAGCGAGCCACACCGGGCTTTTTAAATTATTTCATTATCGGTGAGCACATAAAACGATTTGTTGTCAGTGGCTGGCAAGGTGATCTCTATGGGACTGCTCATAATGAAGCGCGTGGGACCATATGGTACTTCTGGCTTTATGCGGCTGCTCCATGGTCATTGATTCTCCCTATTCTATGGTGGAACAAGCGTAAGCAGTTGGGTATAGGTATTGACCCTGAAAGTGGGTTGTTGAGCTTTCTTGTTTTTTGGATGCTATCACCCATGCTTTTATTTACCTTTGCGGGCAATATTTTACCCGCTTACGTATTGCCGGGCATACCTGCAATGAGTGTGTTGATTGCGATTTTACTGTCCGACGAAGGCAATGATAATCAATGGTTTAAGATTGTTTCTGGTGTTGTGCCCATCCTTCTACTTGGGGCGGTAATCTTTATTCAGTCAGGGACAGGCAATAGACGAAGCGACAAGGCTCTGCTTCGTGATATAGACCCTAGTGTACCCACTTATTATATTGGACGGCGCCCATTTTCTGGCCAGTTCTATAGCAGCGGGAAAGCGAAATACCTTCAAAATTACGAAATCTTAGACCATTTAAAAAGAGCGCAGCTTATTGGTAAAAAAGAGGCTGTTGAAGAGGTCGTTCATAGTAAAAAGATGAATTGCTCTATCGATACTGTGGAACATAGTCGGCGAGTACTATATCGATGCGAGCGTCCAAGATGAGTAGCAGAATAGTAAGTTTTGCTGTCGTAGGCGGGGTGGGTTTCCTCGCTGACTCTGCTTTATTCTCAGCCTTGTATTATGGATTGGAATTCGAAATCCTGTCAGCACGCGTCGCTTCATTTTTGTTTGCCGCAACTATCACTTGGTTGGGCAATAGGATGTTTACCTTCGCAAATGTTACTGGCGGTAATACTGTGATCCAATGGCTGAAATTTATGACAAGCGCCACAGTCTCCTTACTTCCTAATTTAGCCATGTTTAAACTCATTATGTTGTTTTATACGAATGAAAGCACAAGTGTAATGGTTGCTTTTATTGGTGGGGTTTTATCTGGAATGGTCAGCAATTTCTTACTTAACCAGTATTGGGTGTTCGGTAAAGAAGAAGCGATAAGAACGCACTAAATCAAGTGAATAAAAAAAGCCCAGAGCAATCCGGCCCTGGGCAGATACAAAACATAGGAGTTATATAAGAAAAAGCAGCGTAAATTAGTCACGTAAGTCGAGCAAGCAGGGTGTTTATCAGCCTGCAAACTCCATAAATATTGGCTAACTACATATAGTCAGACTCAACTCTTCTCAATCGGTTCCATTATTTTGCAAAATTATTTTATTTTTTAAATTAACCAATCTGCTCATCTGGTCTGACCATCATTGAAAAATGTGATGTTAATAACTTGTTGGATACTTGTTTCGGTTGTATATTTCAAACAGATGTTTAATACGAGCGATTGAAATATCGATGAGACAGACGACCAAAGACAAAATCCTAGATGTCGCTGAAGCCTTGTTTGCCGAGCATGGCTTTAATGACACGTCACTGCGGACAATCACCAGCAAGGCTGGCGTTAACCTTGCGTCGGTGAATTATCATTTTGGTGATAAAAAGACCTTAGTGCGTGCGGTGTTGAACCGATACCTAGAAGCCTTCATGCCTGCAGTTCAAGATGCGTTGATTACACTTAACCTCGATCAAAGTTACTCGATGTCAGATGTCTTTGAGTCGTTGAGAGGTCCACTACGAGCACTCAATGATATACGGCCAAATGGAACAAGCCGATTTATGTTATTGATTGGTAGAGGGTATACCGATGTACAAGGTCATTTGCGCTGGTTTATCACCACTCGTTATCAAGAGGCCTTATCTTTGTTTACTCAATCGGTACTCAAAGCGAATCCAAACCTGACCCAAGAAACCTTGTTTTGGCGGCTTCACTTTACGCTCGGAACTTGTGTTTTCACCATGGCTTCAAGTCAAGCTCTGATGGAAATTGCAGAAAATGATTACGAAAGGCAGATGGACGCTAAATATATCGTCGATCAGCTTATTCCTTATTTAGCTGCTGGTGTGGCGGCTGATTAAGAATGGGATACAACAATTATAAGTTGGACCACCAACTCGTGACAAAAGGAACTTATTATGTGCTCTTTACGTAGAAAATGGGTCAGCGACCCCGCTTTTAAAATGTTCAAGAAAGTACTGCCACCTCTTTCCAGTACGGAACGAGAAGCGATGGAAGCGGGTAGTGTTTGGTGGGATGGCGAACTGTTCTCTGGGCGCCCGGATTTTTCTAAACTGCACAAATACCCAATGCCAAGTCTATCGGCGGAAGAGCAATCTTTTGTTGATAACGAGTTGGAAACTTTGCTCTCTATGTTAGACGATCACAAGATTGTTAAACATGACCGAGATCTTCCAAAAGAGGTTTGGGAATATTTGCGTAAAGAACGCTTCTTTTCGTTAATTATTTCAAAAGAATATGGCGGACGTGAATTTTCAGCGCTTGCTAATTCAACTATTGTTACCAAAATAGCGACACGCAGTATCAGTACGGCGGTATCGGTTATGGTACCGAACTCTCTTGGACCAGGTGAGTTGTTATCGCATTATGGCACGCAAGAGCAGAAGGACTATTGGCTCCCACGCTTGGCTGATGGCACCGATATTCCGTGTTTTGCTTTAACAGGCCCTGAAGCAGGTTCAGATGCTGGTGGCATACCAGATGAAGGCGTGGTTTGCTATGGGAGATACAAGAATAAAAAGGTACTAGGTATTCGCCTCAATTGGAACAAGCGTTATATCACGCTTGCGCCAGTGGCCACCGTATTGGGCCTTGCCTTTAAAATGTACGATCCTGAAGGTTTGATTGGTGACAAGAAAGATCTCGGTATTACCTGTGCGCTGATCCCTGCTGATCACAAAGGGGTCGAAATAGGCGAGCGTCACGATCCTATGGGATTAGCGTTTATGAACGGCCCAACCCGAGGCAAAGATGTCTTTATTCCTATGGAATGGCTGATTGGTGGACAAGAGTACGCGGGTAGAGGCTGGCGAATGCTAGTTGAGTGCTTGTCAGCAGGCCGTGGTATTTCATTACCAGCGTTAGGCACAGCAATTGGTCACTTAACGGCACGTACGACAGGCGCTTATGCGTATGTACGTAAGCAGTTTGGGATGTCAATTGGTAAGTTCGAAGGAGTAGCTGAAGCACTGGGTCGAATCGGTGGCTTGACGTATCTTCTAGAAGCCAGTCGCACATTGACTACTACATCGTTGGATTTAAAAGAAAAGCCGGGAATTGTCACCGCCATCGCTAAATACCATATGACAGAAATGGCTCGTACCATTTTAAATGATTCAATGGATATTCATGCCGGGCGCGCGATTCAAGATGGCCCAATGAATTATCTTGCTACTCATTATCTTGGTATTCCCGTTGCGATCACGGTCGAAGGGGCGAATATTCTAACTCGTAACCTGATGATATTTGGTCAAGGGGCAACCCGCTGTCATCCGTTCGTTCTCAAGGAAATGGAATCCGCGGCCAACCAAGACCAAAAGCAGGGTGCGAAAGAATTTGATGACTTGTTATTTAAGCACATAGCTCACGCGGCTAAGAATACTCTTGGCGCATTCGGCGCGGCTCTGACAGGCTCTTACTTTATTAAAGCCGACATGAGTGGTCCAACCCAAGTGTATTACAAAGACTTAACTCGCCTCAGCCGTGCTTTGGCAGTGAGTGCAGACATCGCTATGGCAACGTTGGGCGGCGATTTGAAACGTAAAGAGATGATTTCCGCTCGTCTTGGTGACGTACTGGCATACCTCTATATGGGCTCAGCAGCATTGAAGAAATATGAGGACGAAGGGCGCCAGCAACAAGATTTGGATTATGTTCATTATTCTGTTCAGCACTGTTTGCATAATGCTGCTCGAGCTCTGACGGAAGTGTTTAGTAACTACCCACAAAAAATGGTTGGTGTGTTGCTTAAAGGTTTGATATTCCCTCTTGGTAATCATTTCAACAAGCCAAGTGATGATTTGACGGTAAAACTAGCTGAAAGTCTGATGACTCCGGGCGTGCACCGCGACCGACTCACTCACCTTTGTTATGTGGGTAAAGAGCAAGATGATGCGGTTGGTTTGATGGATGAAGCTTTCCTTGCCATGTACGGCATTAAAGGGCTTGAGAGAAAACTTATGAGAGCAGCTCAGGAAGGTAAAGTCGACCGTAAAGGACCACTGAAAGAGCGCCTCGAGCAAGCTCTGGCAGCCGATGTGTTTAATGAAGATGAAGTGGAACAAATTATGGCGGCTGAAGCGCTACGCTATAAAGCCATTCAAGTGGATGATTTTAGTCATGATTTGAGCCGAGTAACAACGGGCGGAAAATCCAAGAAAGGCAAAGCAAACCTCGATAGTGTTGCCTAACATCTACTATACCTCCTAATCTAAGGCACCCAAGCGGTGCCTTTGTTTTTGTTCGAAATCTAAAACTTGGATGAAAGACATCCAACCACTTGCATTTTGAGTAGATTTTTACAGAAATTAGATGCGAACAATTGCTGAACCTTTTATCCTAGCGGGGTTTTTAAAAGGAAGCTGAATATGATCATCAAACCTAGAATTCGTGGATTTATCTGTACAACGACACACCCAGTAGGCTGTGAAGCTAACGTAAAAGAACAAATCGCTTATACAAAGGCGCAAGGCCCAATTGCAAATGCTCCAAAACGTGTGTTAGTTGTCGGTGCATCCAGTGGTTACGGTCTGTCTTCTCGTATCGCTGCGGCATTTGGTGGTGGTGCTTCGACTATCGGCGTTTTCTTCGAAAAAGAAGGCACAGAGAAAAAGCCTGGTACGGCTGGTTTCTATAACGCAGCAGCATTTGAGAAGCTGGCTCGTGAAGAAGGCCTGTATGCAAAAAGCCTTAACGGCGATGCTTTTTCCAATGAAGCGAAGCAAAAAACAATTGAGCTTATCAAACAAGACTTAGGTCAGATTGATATGGTGGTTTACTCGCTGGCATCGCCAGTGCGTAAAATGCCAGAAACGGGTGAATTGATTCGCTCTTCACTAAAGCCAATTGGTCAAACTTATACGTCAACGGCTGTCGATACCAATAAAGATGTGATTATTGAAGCAAGCGTTGAGCCAGCAACCGAGCAAGAAATTCAAGATACTGTTACTGTTATGGGCGGTGAAGACTGGGAACTTTGGATCGATGCTTTGTCTGATGCAGGTGTATTGGCAGAAGGCTGCAAAACCGTTGCTTACAGCTACATCGGAACAGAGTTGACTTGGCCTATCTATTGGGATGGTGCTTTGGGCAAAGCTAAGATGGACCTAGATAGAGCGGCTGCAGCACTGAACGAAAAGCTTGGAGTAACAGGTGGAAGTGCTAATGTTGCGGTACTCAAATCTGTGGTAACTCAAGCAAGTTCAGCAATTCCGGTTATGCCACTGTATATCGCTATGGTGTTTAAGAAAATGCGCCAAGAAGGTGTACACGAAGGGTGTATGGAGCAGATCTTCCGCATGTTTAATGAGCGCTTGTATAAAGCTGATGGTAGCGCTGCTGAGGTGGATGATAGAAATCGTCTGCGTTTGGATGATTGGGAGTTGCGTGATGACATTCAGCAACACTGTCGCGACCTATGGCCACAAATTACCAGCGAAAATCTGAAAGATTTGACCGATTACGTAGAGTACAAAGAAGAGTTCTTAAAGCTATTCGGCTTTGGTGTGACGGGTGTGGATTACGACGCTGACGTAAATCCTGTGGTCGAAGCCGACTTTACTGCGATTTAATCGACTCTAAAACAAATTTATGAAAATTAAAGAGCTGGCACACTAGATTGTGCCAGCTCTTTTGTTATATCAGGTTTACTGGGTCTGAAGGCTTTACTTAAAGCATGACCATATTGGCGCATGATCAGAAGGCTTTTCTATACCGCGCAGTTCATAGTCGATGTCTGACTCAATACATTTCTCTGCCAAAGAAGGCGTTGCTAAAATTACGTCAATTCGCAGACCACGGTTATCATCAAAGCCTCTAGAGCGATAATCAAACCATGAAAAACGATCATTGGTATCAGGGTGGATTTTGCGGAATGTATCGACAAAACCCCAGTCTAGTAGAGTTTGTAGCCACTCTCTTTCAATAGGTTGGAACGAACATTTGCCCGTTTTGAGCCAACGTTTTCTATTTGGTTCACCGATACCAATGTCTGAGTCTAACGGACTAATATTGATATCACCCATCACAATCAACTGCTCATTGTTGTTGTGATGCTCATTTAAGTAGGTCATTAGGTCTTTATAGAACTGGCGCTTATATGGAAACTTAGTTTCGTGCTCTATGTTCTCGCCTTGCGGAAAATAGCCGTTTAATATGGTGACCTTCTCTCCATTGTCATCCTCTACCGTTGCCATGATCATACGTTTTTGATGATCGTCATTATCAGTTGGAAATCCTTTACGAATAGAAATAGGCTCTTTTTTACACAGCATGGCCACACCGTAATGTGCTTTTTGGCCATGGAAATAGACCTTATAGCCCATGGCTTCGACTTCTTGCAATGGAAACGCTTCATCGTGAACTTTGATTTCTTGTAGGCCGATGACATCAGGGTGGTGTTTGTCAATCATTGCTTGAAGCTGATGAAGTCTGGCTCTTAGGCCATTGATATTAAATGATATGACTTTCATTTGATTAGAGTCCTTGGAACTGGAATTCGCGGTAAATAATTCATGCTACTACAGATAACAATGCCTGTATTCATTAATCGGTTTAAATGCTTCTAGTCCAAATACCACAAACCAGCATTTACTAGTGATACAAGCAGTTCAATATCGGCTTGTGCTAGTTTACTTTGGATATCGTGATAGCTTATTTGGGTTTGGTTACATAAAAGGTCCATTAAGTGCTCAGACTCTGTATGGTAAGTCTCGCCATTGATATAAACGCAAGAGGCAGCATTTTGTAGATAAAGCGCTTTTAGCCCAGATACTTTGTGCAGAAAGCCTAGATCTTTTAAATGACTTTGTATTTCAATCGCAGTGACTGGTGTGTCTGGCTCGATAATATCAAGCTGATGGCGAGACTGGCTGAGCAGGGCACCAATACTGTTGTGAATATCATTGTCAGATTGCAGTGCGCTGCGCAACATAGCAGTCATCTTATCCAAGTCGCTGGTTTGGATTTCTCCATACTTGGTTTGAGGCTTCATACCTGGGTTGTGAAGATGTTTATCACCTTTATCATTCGCGATCATATAATCTGCAAAATGACTCAATAGCTCGCGCTCTTTGGGGGACCTAAAGCCAACAGAATAGCTCATACTTGGCTCAAGCGTATCACCTTCGTGTGGGAATCCGGGTGGAATGTAGAGTATATCTCCCGGCATTAAGACCTGATCTATAATGGCATCAAATCCAGTGATTTGGCGAAGGGCGCCCGCTTGGATAGATTCTTGATACTGCCCCTCATCTCTTGCTCCAACGCGCCAATGACGTTTTCCGCTCCCTTGAACAATGAACACATCATACTGGTCGATATGGGGGCCAACACCACCCTGTGGAGCCGAGTAACAAACCATCAAATCATCAAATAACCATTGAGGCAGAGCTTTAAAAGGCTGAACCAGTTCCGCTGTACCAGCGTGCCAATGATTACACGCTTGAACAACCAATTGCCAGTGAGTTTGTGGTAAGTTCTCAAATAGAGAGCCTTCAAACGGACCATGTTCGACAGACCAGTTACCTTCTTGGTGACTGATAAAACGTGAATCAATCTCGTCTTCCATGGACAAACCTGCCAGCTCGTCAGGCGATATAGGGTCGATGAAATTAGAAAAGCCTGCTTTAATAATGGTCGGTTTCTTATGCCAATAATTGGCCAAGAAGTCTTCCATATTGATGTTTAATGAATAGCTCACTGGTTGTCCTCCAGCTTTCTTTCTATATCCGATGTCACTATCTTGATTGCTTCGAACGCAACTTTAGGGTCTATGTTGTGGCTTTCGATGAGATAAATTAGGTCTACCGCAAGTTTAATTTCATCCGGTGCCTGTTCCAGATCGGGAGATGACATATTACTGATTTCGCTCTTTATAGGTAATGTGTTTTTCTATTCTGAGTTTAGCTTGTTGGCAGCGCTGTAAGCGCCTTCGGGCGGCTTCGAGTTTTTGAAAAGAAAGCCCTTTATCTTTGCCCGTTGCTTGGCTGTATATTTGCTCTGACTGAGTGACAATGGCTTTGAGTTGTGATTCCCACGTTTGGTGCTGAGCAAGGTTTTGATAGAGCTGACTGAGATCATTTTGTTGTGATGGTCTTTGGCGATTTTCTTGTTGCCTTACATCAAAAGAATCTAGTTCCTTTTTGAGCGCGTCGATCTGACAAATAAGTTTTTCCGCTAAATAACTCACTTGAGCATGATTTGGAGCTAACTTCACTTGGGTGACGAGCTTATCAAATGTTTGTTTGGCTTCTGTAACATAAGGGTGCAACCGAGCAGACTGACAGTGAAATAAGCTTTGATCAAATAGAGGCCGATGGTAATCACCATACTGCTTATCTCTTTGGATTGCTTGAGTTTCTAGTTGGTCCAACCGATCTGACAGCGCACTAAGATTCGTCATACGGGCATAAACCAAGCTTCGTAAGCGAGTTTAACCGCCAGTACGCTTACTACGGCAATAAATACAGGCCGGATAAACTTAGCACCGAAACGAATGGCTGAATGAGCACCGACAAAGGCACCAGCCATCAAACATATTCCCATTGGTAGCCCTAAAACCCAGTCTATATGACCAAGTATTGCAAAGGTGACCAAAGAGGTAAAATTACTGGTAAAGTTCATTGCTTTGGATAAACCAGACGCCAGTAATATATTAAGTCGATACAAAGCCATGGAGCTTACGGTCCAAAATGCGCCCGTTCCCGGTCCTGCCAGTCCATCATAGAAACCAATACTAAACCCTTGCAGATACTGCTTTTTATTAAACTTAGGGCAAGGTTCTGGAATATCATTGCTGATACTGAACGGGGTTTTGTGCCAAATGGTATACAAAGCGGCAAGTAAAATAATAAGTGGCAGAATTTTCTCCAGCCACTCTGTGCTGATAAGGTCAACCACGAGTGTTCCTACTGTTGCCCCTATGAGCGTGGAGACAAAAGCGCGTTTCCAACACTTTGGCTTGAACAAACGTTTTTTGTAGTAGGTAAAGGCGGCCGTCGAAGAAGCAAAACTTGCAGCTAACTTATTGGTGCCAAGCGCAATATGAGGGGGCAGTCCCAAGGAGAGTAGAGCAGGCACGGTCAGCATGCCGCCACCGCCAGCAACAGCATCAATAAATCCTGCTAAAAAGGCAATCAAGGCCAGTACCAACAGTAATGTTGGTTCAAAAAATTCCATACAATATCTTAATTATTCGATGATAAGTTTAAACGGTGGCAGTGAATCGATCAGAGCTTGTCCGTAACGCTTTGTGACTAGGCGTCGATCAAGAATGACTACCCTACCAAAATCACGTTCCTTTCGCAGTAATCGACCGACAGATTGAATCAATTTTTTACTTGCTTCTGGCACGGCTATCTGCATGAAGGGATTCCCGCCTCTACTTTCGATGTACTCTGCGTGAGCCTGCTCAACAGGAGAAGTAGGCACCGCAAAAGGTATCTTAGTTATAATCAGGTTTTCCAACAGTTCACCGGGTAAGTCTAGACCTTCTGAAAAGCTTCCAGTCCCAAATAATACGCTAGTTTTTTGGCATTGAACTAGAGTTTTATGTTTATTTAGAATTTCTGAGCGTGAGCTTTTACCTTGAACTTGTATCGACCAGCCCCTTTTCTTACATAGTGATGCGATAGAATCAAATACCTGATTCATTTGCCAATAAGATGAAAACAAAACCAGATTGGCTTTATTTTCTTGGATAAGATTGGGTAGGGTGTCGACTAAGACTTGGGTGAACTGTGTTGCTGATGGCTCGCATGGCATTTTAGGGATCAGCAGCTCTGCTTGATTCTGATAATCAAATGGTGAGGCTAAGGCAAGGAATTTCACACCATCTTCTGGCTTTTCACTAATACCTGCTTGGCGGCAAAAAAAGCCAAATGAGTTTAAAGCACGCAGAGTGGCTGACACCAACACAGCGCCAATGCAGCGGCTCCAAATTTGTTGGTCTAGCTGCCAGCCTACTTCTAAAGGAGAAACATTGACCACAAAGTCACCTTCCCGCTCCGGCGCTAACTCTAACCATCGAGCCAAAGGGGCCCCTTTTTCTCGAAGCGGCTGGGCCATTAGGCTCCATACTTGCGCTAAATTATCCATACGTTGTATAAAAAAACCTAGTTCAGCCAATGCAGGCTCTGCCAAGCGATTGGAAAGTTCGCCATCTTTGACTCTTTCTGCAATCAATTCTGCCACTTTGGTTACTGACTGTGCCCCCTTTTGCGTTAGAGCCTTTAACTGCTTTGACTCTTGCTCTAACCAATCAGGTAATTCACCATGCTCAAAGCGATAACATCCATCTTCAAATTGCGTTGCATCAAATCGACTCGCAAGCTGCGTGAGTGATGGGATAAGCTCTTGGATTGAAGCTTGCAGCTCATTACAAAAACGAGCCACTCTTTTCTCATCAGCAAGATTGGCAAACTTTGTCACTGATTGATTGAGTTTTTCGAGCCAAGCTGCCGCGCCTTTTAAACTTGCCGCGGCAGAGGCATGATCTCTGGCAACGTGAGGAAGGTGATGGGCTTCATCAAACACGTAAATGGTATTTTCTGGCTCAGGAAGAATAACGCCGCCGCCAAGATCGGCATCCGCCATCACCAGACTGTGATTGGCGATGATCACATCGGTTTTATCCAGCTCTGCACGCGCTTTTTGAAATGGACAGCTTCTGTGTGCTGGCATACTTAAATTACAGCTGTGCTTATCACTGACAATAGATTGCCAGATAGCATCATCTATCGGCTTTGGCCAAGAATCTCTGTCGCCATCCCATTTGTTCTGCGCCAGTTTTTGAGCCATAAGTTGTAGTTGTTCGATATCTTTTGCTTTGGGTTTGGTATTGAACATAGCTATTTGCCCGCCATCAGCGCCACTGGCTGTCGCGAGCTTTTCGGCGCAGCAGTAACGTTGCCTACCTTTGGCGAGAATAAATGAAAATTCTCTATCAATCAGCCTTCGGTATAAAGGTAAGTCTTTATTGATAAGTTGTTCTTGAAGCGCAACCGTGGCGGTGGAAATGACGACCTTGCGATTGTTATGTAAAGCAACCGGAATACTTGCCATTAAGTAAGACAAAGACTTTCCAATCCCAGTTCCCGCTTCAGCGACAATCATCCGTGTCGTTTTATGATAGTCACCACACAAGGATTTCGTGATTTCTGCCGTCAGGTAATTTTGAGCTCGGCGAGGGATAAAATTATCCATCTGTGATTGTAAATTCTGGTAGCTGGTACGAATGGTTTTTTGAATTTTACTGGTTGTCATACGGAGGCCTTCGATGTCGAAGGGCGATGATAGCACACTTGCCTAAACGGTAAGTAGTGCAGTGAAGAATGTGCTTTCGTTTAAATTATAGATCTTCTTCACAA
This sequence comes from Vibrio aquimaris, assembly GCF_009363415.1. Taxonomy (NCBI): domain Bacteria; kingdom Pseudomonadati; phylum Pseudomonadota; class Gammaproteobacteria; order Vibrionales; family Vibrionaceae; genus Vibrio; species Vibrio aquimaris. The sequence goes on from NZ_CP045350.1 coordinate 1,274,890, forward strand.
AAAAAAACTGAACCTTCATAAACTTAGCAACCGAAATGAGACTAAGAAAGATATCTCTTTATAAGTGATTTTTTACTAGTTATTTATTCTGTTTATTAACACTAATAAAACACTTATCAGGCTTAAATTTCAATTTTCACGGTTTTTCTCAATAATGATAATTTGATTTTTTTGTTCAAAATGCACTCTAATAGGGCTTGCATATCAAAATAACTGCATGTTTTTTATAGAATTTATCTTTTTTTAGTTAATATATTTATAGTATTTGACACTGAAGAGATTCTTTTGCAATCTAGTCCCGCAATTTAATGGCGACAACATCTGACCAGTTAGAGTTCGGAGTTGTCATCAAAAAACATCAAGGAAACCTCAAAAGGTTTACCTTCATTCTATAGAAAAGGCAGTGGATTATTATGAAAAAGACTCTAGTAGCTCTTTCAGTTCTAGCAGCGGCAGCGAACGTAAATGCGGCTGAAATTTATTCAACAGATGCATCTAAAGTATCGCTATCTGGTGAAGTTGATGCATACGTTGCAGCAACAGATATCGACAAGCAGCAAAGTGCGAACGTAGTAACAAACACTGAAACAGACCCATCTGTTATGGTTTGGGGCAAAATCCAGCTAGACGCTGAGCACAAAGTAAGCGATACGCTAACAAGCTTTGCTTCATTTGAAATCGAATCTGAAACAGGTTTTGATTCAGACGAAACAGATAACAATGCAACGTTTGATGACCTATACGTTGGTGTAAAAACTGATACTTGGGGCGTTGCAGTCGGTGAAGTAGGCGATCTAGCAGCTTCAACAGATGCGATTGAAAAAGGTGACATCACTAACGAAGGTCAATTCCTTGGTGATGCAGGCGGCCACCGCTCAGAGTCTGACGGTAACGGCATTGTATTTAAAGCTGAACTAACTGATGGTTTAGTATTTGTTGCTGACGTTAACACTGAGTCTGATAAAGATGTCGATAACACTTACGGTGCGTCTTTAGATTGGGCAATCAATGATATGTTCTCTGTAGGTGCAACCCTTGTAAATGGTGAAGTAGAGCAAGATGTTGATTACCAAGTAGGCGGTGTATCTGCATCTGTAACATACGGTGGTTTCTTCTTCGCGGCGACTTACGCTCAATACGAAGGTGTAAACTCATTTGGATTATTTGGAGATAGTGTCGGCACGACCAATTACGCTTATACTGATGGCGATGCTTACGGCGTAGCAGCTCAGTACACAGTCAATAAAACTCGCCTGTACGCAACTTATGATGTTATTGCTTTAGATGAAATGTCTCGAACTAGTGCTAATGCAGAGGGTGACACAACTAACCTAGTTTTAGGTGCTGAATACTCACTGTTAGATAATGTAACTATCTTTGGTGAATATCAAACGGCTGAAACATCAAATGACTTCACAGGTGCAAACGGTGGTGCTGGTCTAGACGCTGATACATTCGTATTAGGTACTTACTACACATTCTAATTACTTGTTAATTAGGGTATTATTTAAGCCAACGCATTTGCGTTGGCTTTTGTTATTTTAAAGGAATACCAGATTGAAAACGATCAACATTCTTCTTTTGGCTGTATTGGCCTCCGCTGTTTCTTATTCCGCTTTAGCGGTTGAATTGGATTTAGCCAGTGGTATTTCGGTGCCAGTGTTAAATGGTAAAAAAGTTAAGGATGATAACCTTGATTTTGTCGAAGGTGAAAACCAACTTGTGTTTGAGTTTGCTGGCAAGCTTAAAGACAACAACAAACGTAAATATTATTCTGCGCGCCCCTATATTGTGACTTTGGACCTTACTGGTGTCAAAACACTTAAAGTTGAGCTTGTATCGAATAAGCTTAACAAAATAGATCGCAGCGTAAATAAAAAACAACCTATCTTTGAGTTCACAATAGACGGTAAGCAGGTAGAAGACTCACAACAAATGCTGCCGCCGGCAGAGGGTGTTTTCCCCTATTCGAATGTGCCGCTGCTAGTTGAAAACTATAATAAAGAACGCGGCCTAGTATTTGATTCGGGTAAGGTAGTCGAGCTTAAAGCTGAGCTTGCCAAGCTAGAGCAAGGTGAAGCCGTAAGCTCTGGTGAGCGCAAAACCACTACTATTGCAGGTGTGACGGAAACCGAGAGCACTTTGCAGTTAAAACTGTGGTATTTAAAGGCCAGTAATGAAGAGCGTAAAAACTTCAAACGCTGGATGATTGAACAAGATTAATTTTAAAAGGCCTAGTCACTATGACTGGGCCTTTTACTTACACGCTATGACCTAAACGAGGTTAGTCACTTTACTGAAAACAGTGTGGATCTTGAAGCGCTGTTTCTATCGCAGCAACAAGAGCGTTTATATGCTCATCTTGGCTAATAAAAGGTGGCATCATATAGATAAGCTTACCAAAGGGTCTTATCCATACCCCTTGCCCGACAAATAAAGTTTGAATGGCTTCCATATTTACTGGGCGTTTGGTTTCCACAACGCCAATCGCACCTAACCAGCGCACATCTTTGACCAAGTCATAGTTAAGCAATTTAGGTAATTGCGCTGCGAAATTAGCTTCAATTGTTTCAACTTGCGCTTGCCACTCACCTTGTTGTAAAAGCTCGAGACTTTTGCCCGCTACCGCACAGGCCAGCGGATTCGCCATAAAGGTAGGGCCGTGCATAAAGCAGCCTGCTTCCCCAGAGCAAACCGTATCTGCGACCTCTTTTGAAGTGAGCGTTGCAGAGAGCGTCATATAGCCACTGGTCAGCGCTTTACCTACACACATAATGTCTGGTTTGATGCCAGCATGCTCACAAGCAAACAGCTTACCTGTACGACCAAAGCCTGTTGCGATCTCATCAAGAATAAGCAGCACACCATATTCATCACATAAGACTCGAACGCCCTGTAAAAAGTTGGGGTGATAAATTCGCATCCCTCCCGCCCCTTGGACCATTGGCTCAAGAATAACAGCAGCAATCTCGTGTTGATGCTGGCTTATTTTGTCCCTAAAGTCATCGAGATCAGCCTCATCCCACTCTTGGTGAAAGCCGGTTTTGGGCGATGCAGCAAAAATATGCTCAGGTAAGAATCCTTTATATAAAGAATGCATAGAGTTGTCGGGATCGGTGACAGACATAGCGGCAAAGGTGTCACCATGATAACCGTCTCTTAGAGTCAAAAACTTAGGGCGCTGTTGCCCTTTGCTATGCCAATACTGAAGCGCCATTTTTAAACTGACTTCAACGGCTACCGAACCCGAATCGGCTAAAAAGACTTGCTCTAGATTTTCGGGCGCCATAGAAAGGAGGGTTTTACACAAATTGATTGCAGGATCATGAGTTATGCCGCCAAACATCACATGGGACATTTTATCGATTTGTGTGTGAGCGGCTTGATTAAGCTGCGGGTGATTGTAGCCATGAATAGCGGCCCACCAAGATGACATGCCATCGACAAGCTGCCGTCCGTCTTCGAGATGAACGTATACACCATCAGCAGAAGTGACAGGGTAGCAAGTTAAAGGATTGAGTGTTGAAGTATACGGGTGCCAGATGTGGCGACGATCAAAGTCAAGATCCATAAAAAACCATAGATTAAAAAATAAACAAATGTAAACTTTTGATTTTAAAAGTTGTTGACAGTGTACATGGTGTGGTTAGACTAGCCAAGCCATTCATTACAACAAACTATAAGGAAGTCATGTGGAAGCACGTCACAACTGGACTGTTGAAGAAGTCAGAGCATTAATGGACAAGCCATTTATGGATCTTTTGTTTGAAGCGCAATTGGTCCACCGCCAGCACCAACAACATAATTATGTGCAAGTGAGTACACTGCTTTCGATAAAAACGGGCGCTTGTCCTGAAGATTGCAAATATTGCCCCCAGAGTGCGCGCTATCAAACGGATATCGAAAAAGAGCGTTTGATGGAAGTTGAACGTGTACTTGATGCCGCGCAGAAAGCCAAAAGTGCAGGGTCGACACGTTTTTGTATGGGGGCAGCATGGAAAAACCCTAAAGCGCGCGATATGTCGCACTTAGCTGAAATGATCAAAGGTGTAAAAGGCATGGGGCTAGAAACCTGTATGACTTTGGGGATGCTGACACCAGATCAAGCAAAAGAGCTGGCTGATGCAGGGCTGGATTACTACAACCATAATTTGGATACCTCTCCAGAGTTTTACGGCAGTATCATCACGACGCGAACCTATCAGGACAGATTAGATACCTTGTCCCATGTGAGGGATGCCGGAATGAAAATATGCTCTGGGGGGATTATTGGCATGGGTGAGAGTGCCAATGATCGTGCTGGGCTATTAGTCGAGCTGGCAAACCTTCCTACTCACCCTGAAAGTGTGCCAATAAATATGTTGGTTAAAGTAAAAGGCACACCACTTGAGGACGTTGATGATGTTGAACCTTTCGATTTTATTCGCTTAATCGCCATAGCGCGCATTTTAATGCCCAATGCAGCTGTCCGCTTGTCTGCTGGTCGAGAAGATATGAACGAGCAAATGCAAGCGCTGTGTTTTATGGCTGGAGCCAACTCTATCTTCTACGGGTGTAAGCTCCTTACCACCCCGAACCCTTCCGAAGATAAGGATATGCAGCTATTTGATAAGCTTGGTATCAATCGACATGAAGTCTCACAACGCCCAGATGAAATTGAGGAGAATGATTTACTTGACCGTGTGGTTGAGAGAGTGGCGGCACGTCCGGAAAAAGGCGATCTGTTTTATGATGCCACCATTTAATGCTCGTATTTCCAAACAATTGGAAAAACGTTTAGATTCGGGGCTTTCAAGAAGCATACGTACGATTGAGGCTGGAAATACCGCTAGTTTATCCTATCAGTCAAAGAGCCATATAAATTTTTCAAGTAATGATTATCTAGGCTTAGCGGCGGATAAAACCCTATCGCAAGCGTGGCAGCGAGGAATTGATTTATACGGCAACGGTAGTGGCGCTTCACCTTTGGTGACAGGCTTTTCAATAGCTCATGCCGATTTAGAAGCCTCGCTTTGTGATTGGCTTGGTTTTGAACGAGCGATTTTGTTTTCTTCAGGGTTTTCAGCTAATCAAGCAGTATTGTTTAGCCTGATGAAAGAAGGAGATTTGCTCGTACAAGACAAGCTAAATCATGCCTCTTTGATTGAAGCTGGCATACATTGCCCTGCGGCGATGAAGCGCTTTCGTCATAACGATATTGGGCATCTAAAAAGAAGGTTAACTTCTAGTGGTTTAGTGGTGACTGAAGGGGTGTTTAGTATGGACGGCGACTTAGCCCCGCTTTCGGACATATATACTATTACTCAGGTAAATTCTTGGCTTATGGTTGACGATGCTCATGGCATTGGTGTACTTGGTGATGAAGGGAGAGGGAGTTGCCATAGTGCGGATGTAACACCCGAGATCTTGGTCGTCACTTTTGGTAAAGCGCTTGGCCTATCTGGCGCAGCCGTTATGTGCAACCAAGATTTAGGTGACTATTTTACTCAGTTTGCGAGACATCATGTCTACTCAACCGCTATGCCTCCATCACTTGCTCATGCTATCAGTCAAAGCATTGAAATGGTTCGCACCCAGCAGTGGAGACGCGACAAGCTTGCAGAATTACAAAGTGAGTATCAGCAAAGATTTTCTATGCTTGATGGCTATGTTGAAACCGAAACACCCATTAAACCATTCTTGATTGGCGATAGTGGCGCATCAATACAAATTGCTAAGGCTTTGTCAGATATGGGCTTATGGCTAACCGCGATCAGACCGCCGACTGTGGCTAAAAGCGCCGCTCGTCTGAGAGTAACACTGACCGCGAATCATAGTGTCAATCAAGTCAGAGCCTTAGCCAATGCAGTAGAGCAGGCGATAGAAAAGGTAGCGTAATGGAACAGGCGATTTTAGATTATCCCTTGCCATATGAAGATAAATCGGCTGTTGCCGAGGCGTTTGGCAAAGCTGCAGAAACTTATGATTCTCATGCAGCCTTTCAAAGAGAAGTGGGGACTCGGTTACTTCGGCTATTACCAAATGATATTAACGGTAAAACTGTCTTGGATCTTGGCTGTGGGACTGGCTATTTTGCCGCCTTGTTAAGAGAACGAGGTGCCAATGTCATTTGTTGTGATTTATCGCAGCAAATGCTGGACAAAGCGAGAGAGCGTTGTGGAGTAGAGCAGATGCACTATCAACTGGGTGATGCTGAATCCTTACCCTTGGCTTCTCAATCCGTAGATTTGGTGTTTTCTAGCTTAGCATTGCAATGGTGTGGTGATTTATCCCAGCCGCTGCGTGAAATGCGCAGAGTACTGAAGCCGAGTGGTGGCATTTATTTTTCTACCTTGCTCGATGGCTCTTTATCTGAGCTTAGGGAAGCGTGGAGTGTGATAGATAAGTATCAGCATGTTAACGACTTTTGCAGTATAGATGAGATAAAAATTGCGTTAGCGCAATCTGGCTCTGATTGTTATCAGTTAGACTTGCCTACTATTACGCTCTGGTACGACTCTGCATTTTCATTAATGCGGGATTTAAAAGGGATTGGTGCTAGCTATGTGCATGGACGATCTCAGGGATTGACTAGTCGTAGTATGTTACAAAACGTCGAGCAGGCTTATCAAAAATTTCGAAACTATAAAGGCTTGGTACCTGCTACATATCAGGTTTGTTTAGGGGTAATTCATATATGACTCATGCTTTTTTTATTGCGGGTACGGATACTGATGTTGGTAAAACCGTTGCCTCTACTGCGATTCTCAATGCACTTGCGCTAAAAGAGGTAAAAACGATTGGTTACAAACCCGTAGCTGCGGGCAGTGAAGGAACAGACCTCGGATTTCGTAACTCAGATGCCTTGTATCTGCAGAAGGCATCGACTGTTGAAACTGAATATGAGGATATCAATCCTTATCCACTCGAGCTTCCAACATCGCCGCATATTGCTGCGCAGCGTGAAGGTGTGGATATCCAATATTCTGTGCTTAGTGATAAGCTGTCAATTCATAAGGAAAAGGCAGATTTTGTGTTGGTTGAGGGAGCTGGTGGATGGCGAGTACCAGTCAGTGGCGAAGAATGTCTTTCTAGTTGGGTGCAACAGGAAAAACTACCAGTGATCTTGGTCGTGGGTATTAAACTTGGCTGTTTAAGTCATGCTATGTTAACCCTCGACGCGATAGAAGCTGATGGGTTGAAAGTCATTGGATGGGTTGCGAATAGAATCAACCCAGGTACCGAACATTATGCTGATATTATTGCAATGCTTGAGAACAAAATCTCAGCGCCCAAACTTGGTGAGATCCCATACATTCCAAGCATTAAGCAGAAAAATCTCGCCCAATATCTAGATGTTTCGACGCTTTTTGATATGTCCTGATTGATGCAGTTCAATACGAGCAAAAAAGGCTGCGAATGAAATGCAGCCTTTTTTAATGAGATAATTAGCTTTCTTGATTGGCAGTCATGAGGGATTTATGAGTTTCAGCCACATGCTTTTGCATTTGTTGCTGTGGGCAAATACCGAGCTGCTGTTTGGCTTCCTCTTCTGAGATATCGAGGTGGCAACATAATAAATCAATAGCCATCTGGTAATTGTGTGTCTCCGCCATGATTGTTTCCTTTTAACACATGAGTATCCTATCACTACCCAATCTAACATGTGTGCATTTATGAGCAATAAGACAAAAGTCTAATCTAAGAATTGCCCACTTATGGATTCACATTCAGGCATTTTGATGTTGAATTTTAGGGTGGAGAAACTAAATGTTGCAATTTGCCTCTACCACTTGTAATTAAAAGCAATAGACTATATCTAATAAAGAGATAATCAGTGTTCAAACGGTGTAGAGTCTTTATCTGGTTTTGTATTAATAAATGCTAACCCACCTATATTGGGAACACTATAAAGAGTTCAATGTCGGAGAAAAGTAATGAAGCGTGTAATCTTGTTTTTGGCAACCAACTTGGCCGTTGTATTGGTCTTGAGTGTTGTTTTAAATATTGTCTATTCTGTCACAGGTATGCAGCCCGGTAGCCTTTCTGGTTTACTTGTTATGGCAGCTGTGTTTGGCTTTGGTGGCGCGTTCATTTCTTTGATGATGTCTAAAGGAATGGCTCTTCGCTCTGTCGGGGGTATGGTGGTTGAAAGCCCTCGCAATGAAACTGAACATTGGTTGCTTGAAACTGTCCGCCGCCAGTCTCAACAAGTCGGAATTGGAATGCCAACCGTTGCCATCTATGATTCAGCGGATATTAACGCTTTTGCAACAGGAGCAAAGCGGGATGACTCTTTAGTCGCTGTATCTACTGGCTTACTTCACAATATGACCCGTGATGAAGCGGAAGCGGTATTGGCGCATGAGGTTAGCCATATTGCAAATGGAGATATGGTCACCATGACGCTTATGCAAGGAGTTGTGAATACATTCGTGATTTTCTTATCGCGCTTTATCGCCAACATTGTTTCTTCAAACGATGAAGAAGAGGGTGGTAGCAATATGATGGTGTATTTCGGTGTGTCGATCGTTTTAGAGTTGGTATTTGGGTTCCTAGCAAGCTTTATCACTATGTGGTACAGCCGGCATCGAGAGTTTCACGCCGATGCTGGCGCCGCTAATCTAGTGGGTAAGCATAAAATGATTGCCGCTTTGGAGCGTCTTAAACTCAGCCACGAATCTCAACTTGAGGGTTCGATGATGGCATTTGGTATTAATGGTAAACGTTCAGTGACAGAGCTATTGATGAGCCACCCACCACTTGATAAGCGAATTTCTGCTTTGCGCGATCTATAGAAGGGATTTCAGGTTCGATCATATCCTAATAAATTGAAAAGGCTTAGTTTATAACTAAGCCTTTTTTTGATCCCTTTGAAATAGTTACCGTATAAGTTATACAAAATTTTATTTGTACAACTTTTCGGTTTCACCTATCGTTTGTATGTTGTACAAAAAAATTATGTGTATAACATAACGAGAGGTGATCGAATGGACGTAGAAACAGTCGGCGAGGTTTATCAAAAGCTTAACAAGTCAAACCTTCACCTGTTGTCAGATGTATACCATCAAGAAGTTGTGTTCGAAGATGCTGCGCACAAATTAGAGGGATGGACAGAGCTAGAAAGCTATTTCCAAACCCTGTACAGCAATGTGAAACGTTGCGACTTCGATATTAAAGAGCACCAACAATCTGGAGACAGTGGGTTTTTGACTTGGAAAATGGCATTAGAGCATCCCAAGCTATCTAGTGGGTCTACTGTTTATGTCAACGGCGTCAGCCACTTAAAGTTCTCTCAAGGTCGGGTAATCTACCACAGAGATTACTTCGATCTTGGAGAAATGCTCTACGAAAATTTGCCTTTACTGGGGTCGTTGATAAAAGCAATCAAAGTGAGGTTAGGCAAATGAAAACGGTCTTGATTACGGGAGCAACATCGGGAATCGGACTTCAGTTGGCGATCGACTATGCTCAAACTGGCGCTATTGTGTACGCGTGTGGTCGAAACCAAGAACGTTTGAATGAATTGAGTTCCCAGTTTGTAAATATTCATACTTTGGCGTTCGATCTCACCGATCTTGATGCCACAAAACAGACGTTATCGTCATTAGAACATATTCCTAACTTGTGGATATTGAATGCGGGTGATTGCGAATATATCGACGATGGTCAACTTGATGCGAAACTAGTAAAGCGCGTCTTTGACATCAACGTAGTGGGGCTTACCAATGCAATCGAAGCTTGTCAGCCACATTTTAGCAGGGGTCAAAGATTGGCTATCGTAGGTTCCATTGCGAGTGAAGTTGCTTTGCCGCGAGCAGAAGCATACGGAGCGTCAAAGGCGGCGGTGAGTTATCTGGCTAGGGCGCTTCAACTTGATCTTAAGCCACAGGGAATCGACGTATCTATCATTTATCCTGGTTTTGTCAAAACACCACTTACGGACAAAAACACCTTCGATATGCCGATGTTAATTTCATCTGAACGAGCATCGAAAGAGATTAGAGAAGGCCTAGCAAAGGGACGCAGTCACATATATTTCCCGAAAAAATTCACATCCATTTTGCGTTTAATCGGCGCGCTTCCTTACCGCTGGCAGAATGCACTGACGGCTAAGCTACTTACCCAATAAAAAAGGAATAATCACATGAATGTAGCGATAATAGGTTCTGGGATCTCAGGCTTAACATGTGGGTATTATTTACATAAAGAGCATAACGTTACTTTGTTTGAAGCCAATGATTATATTGGTGGTCACACAGCCACGGTCGACGTTCAGTTAGACGGAAAGAGCTACGCTGTTGACACTGGGTTTATCGTTTTTAACGATAGGACTTATCCTAATTTCATCGAATTGATGGACGAAATTGGTGTGAGTGGGATCGCGAGTCAAATGAGTTTTAGTGTGAGAAATGATGCAAATGGGCTTGAATATAATGGTCATACGGTATCGACATTGTTTGCCCAAAAGCGTAATTGGCTAAATCCAAAGTTTTATCGCTTTATTTTTGAAATACTCCAATTTAATAAACAGGTTAAAGCTATTGCGAACCAAAATGAATGCCGAGACATAACATTGGGTGAATTCCTTACAGCTCAGGGATTTAGTCGTTTTTTTTGTGACAACTATATTCTTCCCATGGGCGCTGCAATTTGGTCTTCTACATTGGCCGACATGAGAGCCTTTCCACTCACTTTTTTCTCACGATTCTTTTTAAATCATGGGTTGCTTGATATAACTAATCGTCCTCAATGGTACGTCATAAAAGGTGGATCGCGAGAATATATTGGGCCTTTGACGAAAGGATTTTCGGACAGAATTCGCCTCAACTCACCAGTGGATGGTGTGACTCGGGACCAAGCCGGTGTTACGGTTCATTTTGATGGGCGCAGTGAACGTTTTGACCACGTTATTTTTGCGTGTCATAGCGATCAAGCACTTAAGATGCTAAAAGATGCAAGCTCAGCTGAGCATGCCGTGTTATCTAAATTAGAATATCAAGCCAACGACGTTGTGCTGCATACTGACGAGAGCTTACTACCTGAACGAAAAGCTGCCTGGGCATCTTGGAACTATCGACTGTCTGGCGCCGATGGAGAAGAAAACGCAGCCCCAACGTTGACTTACAATATGAACATATTGCAACACATAGAAGCACCTCAAACCTTTTGTGTCTCCCTAAATAGCAACGAGCAAATAGACCAAAGTAAAGTGCTTAGGCGTTTCGTCTATCACCATCCGGTATTTAATAGTCAATCTATGAAAGCGCAAGCACGTAAAGATGAAATTAATGGCGTTTGTAACACTTGGTTCTGCGGGGCTTACTGGTACAACGGCTTTCATGAAGATGGCGTCAAAAGTGCTCTAGATGTAGTACGAGGGCTCCGAGCTTACAGCACAAGTCACAGATCTAAGGGAGCGGCTTAACATGCCGTCCGCACTGAAAAGTTGTTTGCTTGTGGGTAATGTGAGGCATCGTCGTTTCACACCGATAGAGCATGCACTGGACTATACACTCTTTATGCCGTGTCTGGATCTTGATGAGCTCGAAGGACTTAAAACAAAAATATGGGGCTTTGGTGACCAGTGGTGGCATTGGGCAAGGTTCAAGCGCAGTGACTACTTAGGGACCGGAGACTTGAAACATTCGGTACTTAATAAGGTTGTCGAATTAGGTGGAGAACATCTTAATGGGAGTGTTAAGGCCGTGATTCACCTCAGATATTTTGGTATCTACTTCAGTCCTGTTAATTTTTACTATATTTATGACGATCAGGACTGTTGGCGTTATTTACTTGCTGAGGTAAGTAATACGCCATGGAATGAAAGATATTACTATCTGTTGGATGTATGTAATGAGGATACTTGGGTTCACTCAAAAGCATTTCATGTCTCTCCTTTTAATCCAATTGACCAGGAATATCGATGGAAAATTAAGCCCATGAACCCGAACTTATCTATCCATTTGGAGTGCCATCGTCAGGGCAAACAATTTGATGCTACGATGAAAATGAAACAGCGAACTTTAAGTTCTCGCAGTCTACTTAAGCATTTGATAATTACACCAACACTCGCTGTCAAAATGCTTGTTGGGATTTATTGGCATGCACTAAAGCTTTGGGTTAAAGGTGCCCCCTTTTACTCTCATCCTAAGTATCGGCAGGGTAAAGAAGCTCAACCAACTCATCATAGAAATATCAAAAAATAATTTGGAGCTGACACAATGATTAATTCACAAACGCTATCTCTGCCCAAGGCATTGACACCTTTACAAAAAGCGGCAAGAAACCTTGCATTTTCTTGTTTGCAAAGGCTACAACATGGTTCATTAACTGTCTTAGAGTCGTTTGAATCACGGTCAGATGAAGACTCTACTACACGGTTTGGTGATTTAATTGATGGGGAAACACATGCGGTAATCGAGGTTAAACACCCTGCTTTTTATGCTCGACTTCTCAAAGGAGGAAGCATAGCTGCAGGTGAAGCTTATATGGACGGGTGGTGGGAAAGTAGCGATTTGACATCTCTGATGAAGCTGATGGCACAAAATTTAGCAACGTTAGATTCGATTGAAAAGAAAAGCAGTGTGTTCTCAAAACTTGCCTACCAAGTCGGACACTGGCTCAATCGCAATACGTTGGTTAACTCTGCTAAGAACATACAAGCTCATTATGACTTGAGTAATGAGCTCTATGATACATTTTTAGATCAGGGAATGCTCTACTCATCAGGTATTTATCGAACAGATCAGGACACTTTGGAGCAAGCTCAAATCAACAAAATGGAACGTTTGTGTCAGCAGCTCAATCTTAGTGAAAACGATTCAGTAATTGAAATTGGAACGGGTTGGGGCGCCATGGCTATATACATGGCAGAGCAATATGGTTGCCATGTGACCACAACGACGATCTCGCAGCAACAGTACCTGTATGCAAAGCAAGAGGTAGAAAAAAGAGGGTTAGAAGGCAAGATCACCTTATTGCAGAAAGATTATCGTTTGCTTGAAGGCGAGTTTGACAAGCTAGTATCGATTGAAATGATAGAAGCCGTTGGCAAGCAGTTCTTAAATTCATATCTTGAAAAATGCCAGTCTTTGCTGAAGTCAGGTGGTTTGATGGCTATTCAAGCGATTACCATTGCCGACCAGCGTTACGCCGATTACAGCAACAGCGTCGACTTCATTCAAAAGTACATTTTCCCTGGCGGCTTTTTGCCTTCTATTACGGCACTGACTCAGACCACCACTAAACACACAGATTTGGTACTTAGAGATTTGTTTGATATTGGCCAAGACTATGCTCGAACATTAAGAGACTGGTATACGCGCTTTAATTATGCGGAGAAGCGGGTACGACAGTTGGGGTTCGATGAAAGGTTTATCCGCATGTGGAACTATTACTTTTGCTATTGTGAGGGTGGATTCAGAGCGCGGTCGATCAGTACAGTACACATGACGTTCCAGCGTCCATAGTTCTGAGTATTCGGAGAACAAGATGAAACAGCTACTGATAGCGTCGACATGGTTTCAAGTACTTTGGCTATGCGCTGTTCTTGGTAATTATCAATGGCAGAATCTAACGTTAATTCTGGTGGTTACAACCTTGATTATAACGGCTTTTAAGGGATGGCTACACTGGCGAAACTGGGCCAGTATTTTAGTCGTAGGTTTGATCGTCGATTTTGTAAACATCAAGCTAGGTCTGTTTCAATTTGAGCATCAGGGCTTCCCAATTTGGCTTGCTGCTCTTTGGATGTTGTTTACTTGGTATGTGCACTTTTTACACCCATTTGTGAGCCAATACCCTGCGTTGGTCGTATCAACAATAGGAGGGATCGCCGGAGCACTGAGCTACATGGCGGGAGAGAAGTTTGGCGCAGTCGCGTTTGGATTACCTTTCTTTTCTGTTGTGGTCATTTTGCTGGTTGAGTGGTTCCTTATTATCTGGATGATACTAAGGGTATATGGGTATGAAGTACGCAATGATGATGGTAGCTTATCTAACTCTGACAGCTAGTGCTAAAGCCTCAACGGCCTTGGAAAAATCACCCCATGAGTGGAGTCAATGGTCTAGTGTGGGGCAGGCGCAGTTATCGATGTTATTCTTTGACATTTACAGGTCGCAACTTCTTAGTCCAAATGGTCGGTATATTGTTGGTGATGACATCACTCCACACCCTTTGGCACTTTCGATTACGTACCAAAGAGATATCTCCCAGAAACAACTCGTGAATGCGACTGTTGAACAGTGGGACAAACTGGGTTACGAATCAAGTACAACCAGCCAGTGGGCTCAACGTCTTGAAGCTATTTTCCCAGATATTGAAGAGGGTAACAATTTAACTTATGTGACCGATGGGTATCACGGACGATTTTATTACACACGACCCAACGACAAAGCAGAGTTGATCGGAAAGATAGAAGAAGAAGCATTCAATGACGCGTTTCTGGCCATTTGGCTTTCCCCTCAAACTGAATATCCTAGCTTGAGACGAGATTTGATTGGGGGTTACTAATGCTTAAGCAGGTGAGACGCTTATTTTATACCCTTTTTATGGCTCTGGGCTTAACTGCTTGTAGCGCCGATATTGACGACTACCGAGAGCATGAACCTAACTTCGATCTGTTCGAATATTTCGAGGGAGAATCGACAGCTTGGGGAATGGTGCAAGATTACACCGACCTGCAGACGAGGAGATTTGAAGTAGCTATAGTTGGAACAGTAAAGGGTGACACTCTTACTCTTGTGGAAGACTTTGTGTTTGATGATGGTGAAATGTCACGTCGAGTATGGAGTATAGAGCGTCTTGAGCAAGGTCAGTATCAAGGACGAGCAGACGACATTATTGGAATGGCAAAAGGAACACAAGTTGGAAACGCACTTCGCTGGCAATACGACTTTGCTCTGCAACTAGAGGACTCGACTGTGGTAGTGTCTTTTGACGATTGGTTGTATCGCCAAGATGAAAACCATGTATTCAATTTAACTAAGATAAAGAAATTTGGTATCGAAGTCGGACAAATTACCTTGTTTTTTCAAAAGACAAGTAGGTGAGTAGCTTTATTGTGTAAAAACACAAAAGGACGGCAAACTAGCCGTCCTTTTTTTGGTCAGTGAGAAAGTTTCTATAGCTTATCGGTTAGCTCGATTGCTTGACCTATGTAATTAGCTGGCGTCATTTGTTTTAAACGTTCTTTCTCGTGATCTGGTAATGCTAGTCCTTCGATGAACTGTTTCATTGCTTCGCCATCAACACGTTTCCCGCGAGTGAGTTCCTTTAGTTTTTCATAAGGCTTTTCAATTCCATAGCGGCGCATAACGGTTTGAACAGGTTCTGCAAGCACTTCCCAGTTCTGATCGAGCTCTGCTAGAAGAGCATCACGATTGACTTCTAATTTGCTGATGCCTTTAAGTGTTGACGTGTAAGCAATGATTGCATAACCGACACCAACGCCTAAATTACGTAGGACTGTTGAGTCAGTTAGATCACGTTGCCAGCGAGAGATTGGCAGTTTTTGCGCTAAGTGCGCGAACACTGCATTGGCAAGACCAAGGTTACCCTCTGAGTTTTCAAAATCAATAGGGTTGACTTTATGAGGCATAGTTGAAGACCCAATCTCACCTGCAATGGTTTTTTGCTTGAAATGGCCCAGCGCAATATAACCCCAAATATCTCTATCAAAATCAATCAATATGGTATTGAATCGAGCAATGGCATCGAACAATTCTGCGATGTAATCGTGCGGCTCAATCTGAGTTGTGTATGGATTCCAAGTCACGCCCAGAGATTCAGTGATGAAGTCTTCAGAAAACTGGTGCCAGTTTAACTCTGGATAAGCGGACAAATGGGCATTGTAGTTGCCTACTGCACCATTTATTTTTGCGAGAATTTCGACACTAGCAATTTGCTTATATTGACGCTCCATGCGGTATGCTACATTGGCCATTTCCTTGCCCATAGTTGATGGAGACGCCGGCTGACCATGAGTGCGAGAGAGTAGTGGAATATCTCGATATTCAACAGCAAGAGCTTTGATGGCATCAATGATGTTGCGTATTTCGGGCAGAATCACAGTCTCACGCGCTTCTTTTAGCATCAGTGCATGAGATGTATTGTTGATATCTTCAGAGGTACAAGCAAAATGTAGAAATTCATTAACAGCGTGCAATTCAGGAATGCCAGCCACTTTTTCTTTCAGGAAATACTCTACTGCTTTGACATCATGGTTGGTTGTGCGCTCAATGTCTTTTATTCTACGTGCATCTTGTTCAGAAAAGTTGTCAGCAAGATCGTTTAAAAACTGATTAGCTTCTGCGCTAAAAGCTGGGACTTCTACAATTTCGGCTGTCGCTGCAAGCTTTTGTAACCAACGGATTTCGACGATAGTACGGTATTTAAGTAGACCATATTCACTAAAAATCTCGCGTAAAGCTGTAGTCTTGCTTCCGTATCGGCCGTCTACTGGTGAAACAGCAGTCAATGCTGACAGTTCCATGATGTTCTCCTGAATTGAGTGTCTAAATGTCGTGAGCTTTATACCAATAACTTACACGATTGTCACGCACATTGCGCAAACGTTTGCTGTGGTAGTTTTGTGGATAGAACAGCCAACTCTGAACTAACTAAGTTGGCTATTATGCTTAAATTCTTGCTAGTAGGATTCGAGCTTGTTCAACCATTTTCTTTCGCCCAAAGATTAGGTGTCGCCTTTTACCTCCTACTTGGCGCCATAAAACAGCACTGCGAATACCCGAAAGTAATAAAGCTCTGACCTTGTGCTGGTTGTTTATTTGTTGTAGTACGGATGGTGTTCCTGTTACTTGTATTCTTGGGCCTATTGGACTAATAACGTCGAGATAGATACTTGCGAGATTACTCAGCATTTGTTCCTCTAATAAGTCAAAATGATCAAGCTGTCTGTCAATCATTTGAATTCGGTCTCCTAGTTGAGACATCGCATCTTTACGTCCAGTTAGCTTTCTTTCAAGTGCCATCAAACTGATGATGTAACGAGTAACTTCACTACCCGAAGGGGTACTATCTATCCCTTTAACAATGCATTCTAGCCCGATTTTTAAATTTGACTCTCGACCAAAAACACCCACAGTATTGGCTGGGGAGGTGTTTAAAATTGCTTTTAGCGATGCTTCAAATGCGTAAGAGTCACAGTGCCCGTTTTTCGCTACTTGTTGAACGAGAGCAACAGCTTGGCAAATTCCGGCAAAAGCGATAGTTTGGTCATAAAGTGCATTAGCCACAGACAGTACTCCTAAATACGTTCTTTAATAATACCGCCACCTAAGCACGCCTCACCTTGATAAAAGACAGCGGATTGGCCTGGTGTAACGGCGACTTGAGGATCATCAAATATGACTTTAATGGTGTTGTCGTCGACTGGAATAATGGTACAGGGTATATCGGCTTGGCGATAACGTGTTTTCACAGAACATTGGAAAGGTTCTGTGATTGTTTTGCGATTGACCCAATGCAGTTGTGAGGCAATTAATCCCTGAGATTTTAGTAAAGGGTGATCGGCACCTTGCACGGCAATCAGTACATTTCTCTTGAGGTCTTTATCTGCAACATACCAAGGGTCTTCATTACCGCCGCCACCTTTTTGGCCACCTATATGTAGACCTTTTCTTTGGCCTAGAGTGTGATACATAAGCCCTTGATGTTCCCCGATCACCTTGCCCTCTGGAGTTTCAATTTTTCCCGGTTGTGCTGGAAGATAACGTGAAAGAAAGTCAGTAAACTTACGCTCACCAATAAAGCAAATACCGGTCGAATCTTTTTTCTTAGCGGTAATGAGATCTTGCTCTTCTGCTATTCTTCGCACTTCTGGCTTTTCTAATTCACCAACAGGAAACAGGCTACGAGCCACTTGCTCATTGCTGAGTGTATACAGGAAATAGCTCTGATCTTTATTAGAGTCTAAACCACGAAGCATTTTTACTTCGTCTACATTGTCTGAAAACGTCCGGCGCACGTAATGGCCCATGGCAATGTAGTCTGCATCAAGTACTTCGTCGGCAAACTCTAAAAACGCTTTGAATTTTATTTCCTTGTTGCAGAGGATGTCAGGATTTGGAGTACGTCCAGCTTTATATTCTGATAAAAAGTACTCAAAGACATTGTCCCAATATTCCGCAGCAAAGTTAATTTTATGTAGGTAGATACCCAGCTTGTCACAAACCGCCTGCGCATCTGCTAAGTCTTCGGCTGCTGTACAGTATTCCTCGTTATCATCTTCCTCCCAGTTTTTCATGAACAAGCCTTCTACTTGATAGCCTTGCTGTTTGAGAAGAAAAGCGGAAACGGATGAGTCGACACCGCCGGACATGCCAACGATGACTTTCTTTTTACTGTTGTCAGTATAGTTCTGAGACATTTCAAAACACCACACAAATTAGCTGGAGGCAAATCTTAACAGAAAGCGTTAGCGGGTGACAGTTTCTCGGTTGAAAACACCGTTCATTTCTTAGTTGAGAATTCATGGGGAGCGATAACTTTCGCCAAAGTCAGCCAGTATAATTCGGTGATTTATTATTTTATTAATAAGGCAAACGTTTGCTACAATTGAAAGGTTGCTGCATCTGATCGCACACGGTAGAATCCAAACCCTTTTTCATCCCTTACTCAGAAAATTTGCTATGAAGTTCCCAGGCCAACGAAAATCTAAACATTATTTTCCTGTCCATACACGTGATCCTCTGGTTAGCCAGTCTCAACAAAGTAAGAAGGTATCGAGTACACACATTATTGGTATTGATCAAACTTTGGTAGATATTGAAGCCAAAGTGGACTCGGAACTTATTGAACGATACAAGTTGAGTAAAGGGCACTCATTAGTTATTGATGATGATACAGCAGAAGCTCTTTATAACGAGTTGAAAGAAAACAATTTAATTACTAATGAGTACGCTGGTGGTACCATAGGTAATACTCTTCATAATTATTCAGTCCTTGCCGATGATTGCTCAACACTTTTGGGAGTGATGAGTCAGGATATTAAAATTGGTAGTTATGGTTATCGCTATTTGTGTAATACCTCTAGTCGTATGGATCTTAACTATTTACAAGGTGTTGATGGTGCAATAGGAAGGTGCTTTGCATTAATTTCAGATGATGGTGAGAGGACTTTCGCAATTAGTGAAGGCCAGATGAATCAGCTTCATGCAAATAATATCCCTGAGTCTATTTTCAAAAATGCATCAGCATTAGTGCTGACCTCTTACTTAGTTCGTTGCAAAGATGGTGATCCTATGCCAAATGCAACAATGCAAGCTATTGAGTATGCGAAAAAGTATAGCGTTCCGGTTGTGTTAACTTTGGGGACAAAATATGTTATCCAAAATGACCCTATATTTTGGCAAGCGTTTCTACGAGATCATGTAAGCGTAGTGGCCATGAATGAAGATGAAGCTGAAGCTTTGACGGGTGAGTCTGATCCACTTGTTGCTTCAGACAAAGCATTGGAATGGGTCGATTTGGTATTATGCACGGCAGGACCAGTCGGGTTATTTATGGCTGGTTATACAGAAGACGCTGCTAAACGTCAGACTTCTCTTCCTCTGCTCCCTGGAAGTATTGCTGAATTTAATCGTTATGAATTTAGTCGACCAGCAGAAAAAGCCGCATGTGAAAACCCAATTAAGGTTTATTCTCATATATCGCCTTATATGGGTGGACCAGAAAAAATTAAGAATACAAATGGTGCAGGAGATGCCGCACTCTCTGCTTTATTACATGATATGGCAGCAAATAAACACCATAGAGAAAATGTGCCTAATTCTAGTAAGCATGCTCATACATTTTTGACTTATTCGTCATTTTCACAGGTTTGCAAATATTCTAATCGCGCTAGTTATGAAGTGCTAGTACAACATTCTCCGCGTTTATCGAGAGGGTTACCCGAGAGAGAAGACAGTTTAGAAGAAGCGTACTGGGAACGCTAACCTATTGATGGCAATAAAAAAGCCTCATGAAAATGAGGCTTTTTTATATTATATAATTACATATTTAAAGTTAATTTATATATGTGACTAGATTAGGAAATCATCCAGAGATTTGCCAGCATCTAATTTTTCCTGGATTGCAGAAGGAGTACGACCTTGGCCAGTCCAAGTTTTCTTCTCACCGTTACTGTCTACATACTTGTATTTAGCAGGACGCGGTGCACGTTTAGATTTCTGTTTACCTGCAGACTCTCCAGCCAATGCAGATATAACCATGTTTTTATCTAGCCCTAACTGTTTAATTTGTTCAGCAATATCCGCTAGCTTAGCTTCCTGTGCAGCTTTTTCCGCTAACTCGGCTTCCTCTGCTTCTTTGCGCTCTGAGACAACAGTTGATAGTTTGTCTAGGGCTTCTTCTAGTTGTTCCAGTGTTAGCTCACGAGCAAATGCACGTAGGCTACGAATGTTTAATAAAGTTTTTGTTAGTTCCGACATATAGTTTCTCACTTAATTAAGGAGTCGATGGAATAAATATTAAACCCGTATTATCTGCAATACAATATTTTATAGTTAAATTCTTATAAAAAGTTATTATTTAATGTCTTAACATTAGAATAATGAGACCTTTCTTATTAACTGATTAAAATTTGTTACATAAAATATCGAAGCTTTTGTGATTATGACAATACTTATTGCCAATAAGTTTCATAATAGAGTGATATTTATTTATACAAACACGTTATTTAGTGCTACCCAGTTTGATGATCGTTATCACTGCACTAAAAATTTTCAATAAATTACTTTTTTACACCCTATTCTTCATATTTTTGCCTGAAAAAATATGAAATAGAGACTAATTGCATAATTAACAAAGATGTTTTTCTAATAACATGAATCAATTCATTATTATAGCAGCTATTAATAATATGTTTGAACTATTATAAACTTACTAACAACTTGATATTGAATACACTTGTTATTTCGCTGAGTCTATTGAAATCAAGGCCTAGATAAGTACAATAATGAGCACCTGAAGCGATGCATTGTGATAGTTTTGTTAAATTGTCGTGGTTTTTTGCTAATTTTAGTTTCAAATCCCAATCATCGCGGTAGAGGAGCAGGGCGAATAAGTAGGGCTTGTTGGGGTGATGCCAATGAACAAGTGTGAAAGGTTGTTTTGCCGAAGTAGGTTTCCATATCAAAGGAGCTTGCTGGGGTTGCACCCGAAAGGGGTAACACTGCCATAGTCTATTACTTTTAACACTATGGAGCGCTACTGTAGGGCTAAAGATAGGTAAACTAATATCTTTTGCTTCGTCCGCCACTTATTGTTCTGGAATTAATCCTTCAATCAGTCTGCAGTAGATCTCTAACCATTAATTACTGGTTTTTGAAGATCATGAATTTAATTGATTTTGCATCATCGCCGATATCGCTGTTGCCACCACTAGTGGCTCTTAGCTTGGCAATTATTACTCGACGCGTCCTTTTATCTTTGGGTGTGGGTATTATCTTAGGAGCAGCGCTTCTAAATGACTATTCACTCGGCAATACAGTAGCATACGTTGGCTCGACAGTTTCTAGCGTATTCGTTGAGGATGGCGGTATAAATACTTGGAATATGAGTATTTTAGCCTTCTTAGTCTTACTGGGTATGATGACAGCGCTGCTGACTTTATCTGGTGGTACCCTAGCTTTTGCCGAATGGGCTCAGTCCAGAGTCAAAAGTAAACGCGGTTCAAAACTATTAGCTGCTTTCTTAGGCGTATTTATTTTTGTTGATGACTACTTTAATAGCCTCGCGGTGGGAGCTATTTCTCGGCCTGTTACAGATAGATTTTACGTTTCTCGAGCAAAATTAGCTTATATTCTTGACTCTACCGCGGCTCCGATGTGTGTGATTATGCCTGCATCAAGCTGGGGCGCTTACATTATCACGATTATAGGTGGTATCTTGGTCTCACACGGGATTACCGAATATTCCGCCTTAGGCGCATATGTCCGTTTGATACCAATGAATTTTTATGCGGTATTTGCTCTGTTGATGGTGTTCGCCGTTGCTTGGTTTGGACTTGATGTCGGAAAAATGCGCAAACACGAGATAGCGGCATCTCAAGGCCATGGTTTCGGGCAACAAGAAGCAGAAGACACTCAACAAGCTCATGATATAAACGAAGAACTCGATATTACTCAAAGCGATAAAGGTAAAGTATCTGATCTAGTTCTACCTATTGTTTTTCTTATCGCTGCGACCGTTGCATCTATGCTCTACACAGGAGGACAGTCTTTAAGTGCTGATAGTAAGCCTTTTACTTTACTTGGTGCATTTGAAAATACTGATGTTGGAACATCACTGGTTTATGGTGGTCTTGTCGGACTCGCTTTGGCATTAATCACGGTTATAAAGCAAGGTATAGCCGTAGGTGAGATTTCTCGTACGCTTTGGATCGGCGCTAAGTCTATGTTTGGTGCGATCCTAATCCTAATATTCGCTTGGACAATCGGCTCTATTATCGGTGATATGAATACCGGTAAATATTTGTCGACTCTCGCACAAGGTAATATTGGTGTCCATTGGCTTCCTGTTATTCTTTTCCTTCTCGCAGGTCTTATGGCGTTTTCAACCGGAACATCATGGGGCACTTTTGGTATCATGTTACCTATTGCTGGTGATATGGCCGCTGCGACAGAAATTGGTTTAATGCTACCTATGCTCAGTGCTGTGCTTGCTGGTTCAGTTTTTGGTGATCACTGCTCTCCGATATCTGATACCACGATATTGTCATCAACAGGTGCGCGTTGTGATCACATCGATCATGTGTCTACACAGTTGCCATATGCGCTTTCAGTCGCTGCTGTATCATGCGTTGGTTTCATTTCGCTTGGAATGACAGCATCGATTAGCATTTCATTTTTAGCGTCTTTTGTGACTTTTATTGCTGTGTGTGTTTTGCTCTCTTCTTTGTCTAAAACTAAGATGGCGAGTTGCCCAGACGCATAATTGAACTTAAAGTTTTTAAGGGAGCAAATGCTCCCTTTTTATTTGTATAAGACAAATTCAAAAAATCTTTAATTTTTAGTTGAAAAATAAATCATCCTTGGGTAGGGTGGTTGTTAAGCAAGCCAACTGAACAATATATAAGTATGCGTAATTTTATAATGAACATTCATCACCATCATCACCCAGACTAGTCTTTCGGGAGATGTGCGCATACCCGGGAGGCAAGAAGCTCCCGGAGGAATAAATCGCTAATACAAGATTTCAACCCTCGGGAGATAACTCCCGAGGGTTTTTTGATTTTTACGATTTAAGATTTGATTAGTACAGGGAAACAAGTAATGACAACACAACGTTTGAGAATAGCGATTCAGAAAAAAGGTCGTTTGAGCAGAGAATGCCAAGAGCTACTTAAAAAGTGCGGTGTTAAGTTCAATATCATGGGAGAGCGTCTGGTTGTCCACTCTTTGAATATGCCAATCGACCTTTTGCTTGTTCGTGATGATGACATCCCCGGCTTAATTATGGATGGTGTCGTAGACCTTGGCTTTATTGGCGAGAATGAACTAGAGGAGGTTCGTTTAGATCGACGAGCACTTGGCGAACCATGTGAATTTATCCCACTTCGCCGACTAGATTTTGGTGGTTGCCGCCTCTCTATCGCAATCGATAAAGATGAAGAATACAGCGGCCCTCACGATCTGGCAGGTAAGCGTATTGCGACCACCTACCCACAACTTCTTAAGGCCTATATGGATAAGCAAGGCGTTCCATTTTCTACCTGCATGTTAACCGGATCGGTCGAGGTTGCACCGCGAGCAGGTTTAGCCGATGCGATTGCTGATCTTGTCTCAACAGGTGCAACGTTAGAAGCTAATGGGCTAAAGGAAGCGGCGGTAATTTTTGAGTCCAAAGCCACTTTAATTCAGCGTGTGGGGGATTTTGAATCAGATAAGACGGCTTTGATCGAAAAACTTCTCACGCGAATGCAAGGGGTTCAACAAGCCAAAGAATCAAAATATATCATGCTACATGCACCAGTAAGCCGGCTAGAGCAGGTAAAAGCCTTACTTCCGGGCGCTGAGGACCCAACCGTTCTTCCTCTCTCATCCGATAAAGAAAAAGTTGCGATTCACTTAGTGAGCACGGAAAACCTGTTCTGGGAAACGATGGAGCAGCTCAAAGAGCTGGGCGCCAGCTCAATCCTTGTTCTGCCAATTGAAAAAATGATGGGGTAGTTACAATGAAAACCGTTGTCTGGGAATCTTTAAGCCAAGTACAGCAAGATTCTATTTTGAAGCGTCCTGCCATGCAAGATGGAGCGAGCATTACTGCTGCTATATCAAATGTTATTGAACAAGTTAAGGCTGACGGTGATAAGGCTTTATTTTCCCTTACCGAACAATTTGACCGTATTAAACCTGAATCAATACGAGTCGCTTCTCAAGATATTGAACAAGCCTCGCAACGCTTATCCTCTCGAATGAAAGATGCACTGGAACAGGCTTACTCAAATATTTCCAAGTTTCATACCGCGCAAAAACCACAGCCAATTAAAGTAGAAACCCAACCAGGAGTGGTATGCGAACAAGTTTCACGCCCGATCCAGAGAGTCGGTTTGTACATACCTGGTGGGAGCGCGCCATTACCTTCAACGGTATTGATGCTGGGCGTTCCAGCTAAGATTGCTGGTTGTCGTAAAGTGGTGCTGTGCTCTCCGCCACCGATTGCTGATGAGATCCTTTATGTCGCCAAACTTTGCGGCATTGATGAGGTTTACAATGTGGGTGGTGGCCAAGCTATCGCGGCCATGGCATACGGTACGGAGACAGTCTCAAAAGTCGATAAAATTTTTGGTCCGGGTAATGCGTATGTGACAGAAGCTAAACGTCAAGTGAGTAATGATTTTCGCGGAGCGTCAATTGATATGCCAGCAGGGCCGTCAGAGGTGCTTGTTATCGCGGACGAAAGTGCTGATGCAGACTTTATTGCGGCAGACTTATTGAGCCAGGCAGAGCATGGACCCGATTCCCAGGTAGTGCTTGTAACACCATCGCCAATTATTGCCGATCAAGTTACAGATGCAATTAGGCGTCAACTGACAGATTTACCTCGTGCTGAAATTGCAGAACAAGCGCTCGCGTCTAGCCTAGTGATTATCGCGGAGTCTTTAACTCAAGCTGTGTCAATCTCCAATTACTACGGTCCCGAGCATTTAATCGTTCAGACTAAAAATCCTCGCGAGCTTCTTCCTTTGCTTGATAACGCGGGTTCGATATTTCTTGGTGACTGGTCCCCAGAATCGGCAGGTGACTATGCGTCTGGAACCAATCATGTACTTCCCACTTATGGCTACACCCGCACACACTCGAGTCTCGGATTATCGGACTTTTCTAAGCGTATGACAGTACAGGAGCTATCCGCTGAAGGCTTGAAAAATCTCGCCCCTACTGTGATAACCATGGCAGAGGCGGAAGGCTTAGATGCTCATAAACGTGCAGTGACTATTCGAGTCGAAAAATTGAAATCTAAAGGATAATCACAGTGGAAAAGTTAGCAAGAAAACAAGTCCAAACTCTTACTCCCTATATGTCTGCTCGCAGAATAGGGGGAAGTGGTGATGTGTGGCTCAATGCCAACGAGTCACCATTCAATAACGAATATAAAACCGATTTTGCACGTCTTAATCGCTATAGTGAGTGTCAGCCTAACGAGCTCATTTCTGCCTATGCCGCTTATGCTGGGGTTAGGCCTGAACAGACCATCACCACTCGTGGAGCCGATGAAGGGATCGAGCTGCTAATGCGCGCATTTTGTGAACCAAGAGAAGATGCGATTTTATACTGTCCACCGACATACGGTATGTACTCAATCAGTGCTGAAACCATGGGAGTTAAGCAAAAAGTAGTGCCATTAACACAAGATTGGCAACTCGATTTAACCAAAATCGAAGCTAATTTAGATAAGGTAAAACTGATTTTTATTTGCTCTCCAAACAACCCGACTGGGAACTTAGTTAAGCGTGAAGACATAGTCGCACTTCTTGAGATGACTAAAGAGCGTGCCATTGTTGTCATGGATGAGGCCTACATTGATTTTTGTCCAGAAGCTTCAACGGTTGATTTGCTGTCTCAATACTCAAATCTGGCCATTTTACGCACCTTATCCAAGGCGTTTGCTCTTGCTGGACTGCGCTGTGGGTTTACCTTAGCAAATCAAGACCTAATCAAGGTGCTGCTCAAAGTTATTGCGCCATACCCAGTTCCAGTTCCTGTTTCCGAAATCGCCACACAAGCACTGTCTGAAGCGGGCTTAGCACGAACTAAATTCCAAGTGCTGGATTTAAATGCCAACCGCGCTTATTTGCAAGTTGGCTTATCTATGATCTCGGGCCTAGAGGTTTTTGAAGGCTGGGGTAACTATTTATTGGTTAAGTTTCCCGATGGCGACGCCCTATTCAAAGCGGCATGGGACACAGGTGTTATTTTACGCAATTCACCGATTGAGAACTGCGTGCGCATCAGTGTTGGTAACCGTGACGAGTGTGAAAAAACGCTCGGTTTTATAAGAAATTACTACTCATAGTTAGTGTAAAAATAAAGTGCGTTGACTAAAGGTGAGCGCTAAAAATTGCAATAAGGAAATTCGAGTGAGCAAACAACAAAAAATCCTTTTTATCGACCGTGATGGAACCTTGATAGTTGAACCACCAACTGATTTTCAGGTAGATAGATTAGACAAACTCAAGTTAGAGCCCTTTGTCATCCCAAGTTTATTGTCCTTGCAAGAGGCGGGGTATCGTCTTGTTATGGTCACCAACCAAGATGGGTTGGGGACAGACAGTTACCCACAAGAAGATTTCGATGGGCCACATATTATGATGATGGACATCTTCGAATCTCAAGGGGTTAAGTTCGATGATGTGCTGATTTGCCCACACTTTGAACAAGACAACTGTTCATGTCGAAAACCTAAACTGGGTCTTGTTAAAGAATATCTCAGAGCAGGCAAGGTTGATTTTCAGAACTCAGTTGTTATCGGTGATCGTCAGACGGATCTGCAATTAGCAGAAAATATGGCCATCAGAGGTATTCAATACAATCCACAGACAATGGGCTGGCAGCAGGTTGTCAACGACTTAACCATCAAAGCTCGCGTTGCAGAAGTAGTGCGCACCACCAAAGAAACAGATATCAAAGTTTCGGTGAATCTTGATCAGCAAGGAAGCAATGATATTTCAACCGGACTAGGCTTTTTTGATCACATGCTGGATCAAATTGCGACGCACGGCGGGTTTCAGATGGTGTGTAAAGTCGATGGTGATTTGCATATTGACGATCACCATACAGTAGAAGATACGGCTTTAGCTTTGGGGCAAGCACTAAAAGAGGCTTTGGGTGATAAACGTGGCATTGGTCGATTTGGCTTCAGTTTACCCATGGATGAGTGCTTGGCGCAATGCGCGTTGGACTTGTCTGGCCGCCCTTACCTGAAGTTCGATGCAAAGTTTAACCGTGAACAAGTAGGAGATTTATCCACTGAAATGGTCGGACACTTTTTCAGATCGTTAACAGACACTCTAGCTTGTACGCTACACCTTTCTTCATCTGGCGATAACGACCACCACATTGTTGAAAGTCTGTTTAAAGCTTTTGGCCGCACAGTTCGTCAAGCGATTAAAGTTGAAGGTACTGAGTTACCTAGTAGTAAAGGCGTACTTTGAAGGAGAACCATGCAGTGAAAGAACAGAAAGTGGTTATTATCGATACAGGTTGTGCCAACGTGTCATCGGTAAAGTTTGCCATCGAACGTCTGGGTTACACAGTGACTATTTCAAGTGATCCTCAGGTTGTACTATCGGCTGATAAATTGTTTTTACCCGGTGTAGGCACCGCAAGTGAAGCGATGAAAAACCTTCAACAACGCGATCTTATCCGCTTGGTTAAACAAGTCGACAAGCCGCTTCTGGGTATCTGTTTAGGGATGCAACTTTTGGCTAAGGCCTCTCAAGAAAAAGGCCGGAACGCAGAGGAGTTTGTTGAGTGTCTTGGGCTTTGTGATAGCGAGGTGATTCGGCTTGAAGCAGTCGATTTTCCCTTACCTCATATGGGCTGGAATACAGTGTCTGCTAAAACAGGTCATCCCTTATTTAAAGGTATTGAAGAAGGGGAACACTTCTACTTTGTACATAGTTTTGCAATGCCAGTCGGTAGCGACACGATTGCTGAATGTGAATATGGCAGCCCTTTTACAGCCGCAGTTCAAAGTGGTAACTATTATGGTGTCCAGTTTCACCCTGAACGCTCGTCGAAAGCAGGGGCCAAGCTTATTCAAAACTTCTTAGAACTTTAAAAGGGATTGATTGTGATTATTCCAGCTCTTGATTTAATCGAAGGACAGGTGGTTCGCCTTTATCAAGGTGATTATGGTCGAGTGACCGAATACAAAGTTGATCCAGTGGAGCAATTTAACTTATACCACCAAGCGGGTGCAAATTGGCTTCACCTAGTAGATCTGACTGGCGCAAAAGATACGGCTGCGCGTCAGCTTGATTTGATTGCGAAACTGCTCTCAAGTACTCCAGCAAATATTCAAATTGGTGGCGGTGTTCGTACCGAGCAAGATGTAGTGGATTTACTAGAGGCAGGAGCGCAGCGCGTTGTCGTCGGTTCTACGGCAGTTAAACAACCTGAACTGGTAAAAGGTTGGATGGAAAACTACGGCGCTGAAAAAATCGTTCTCGCTTTGGATATCAATATCGACCGAAATGGAGTACGTAAAGTAGCCGTTTCCGGCTGGCAAGAAGACTCAGGCGTAACCATTGAGGCGCTTATTGAAGACTTCTTAAAGGTGGGCTTAAAGCATGTTCTGTGTACCGATATTTCACGTGATGGCACTTTGCAAGGCTCCAACGTTGAGCTTTATGTGGATTTATGTAAACAGTATCCGCAGGTACAGTTTCAATCTTCAGGGGGAATAGGTTCACTTGCTGATATTGAAGCCTTGAAAGGCTGTGGTGTTGCAGGCGTGATTGTTGGCCGTGCGTTGCTTGATGGTAAGTTTACAACAGAGGAGGCATTTGCATGCTGGCAAAGCGAATAATCCCATGCCTTGATGTCCGTGATGGGCAGGTTGTCAAAGGTGTTCAGTTTCGTAACCATGAGATCATTGGCGACATTGTGCCTTTGGCAAAACGATACGCTGAAGAAGGAGCGGACGAGTTGGTGTTTTACGATATCACCGCTTCAAGTGATGGCCGTGTAGTAGACAAGAGCTGGGTGGCGAGAGTTGCTGAAGTGATTGATATCCCTTTCTGTGTCGCTGGTGGTATTAAGTCGTCGCAAGATGCCTCGAGAATATTAGAGTTTGGTGCTGATAAAGTTTCCATCAACTCTCCTGCATTAGCAAAGCCGGAACTGATTACTGAACTGGCGGATAAGTTTGGTGTTCAGTGCATCGTGGTCGGTATTGACTCGTATTTTGATCAAACCTCGGGCAGATATCAGGTTTATCAGTTTACCGGCGACGAGCAACGAACAAAGGCCACGCAGTGGGAAACTCATGATTGGGTCCAAGAAGTTCAAAAGCGAGGAGCAGGAGAAATCGTACTCAATATGATGAACCAAGATGGTGTGCGAAATGGATACGATATAGAGCAACTCAACATGGTGCGTCAGGTGTGTAATGTGCCGCTTATTGCTTCTGGTGGGGCCGGGGCAATGGATCACTTTGCTGCGGCCTATTTAGAAGCGAAGGTAGATGGTGCCTTAGCCGCTTCTGTTTTTCATAAACAAGTAATTAATATTGGTGAATTGAAACAGTATTTAAAACAACGGGGTATTGAGGTACGGATATGACGTTCAAAGTGGAAGAAGCCAGTTTGTTAATCGAGCGAATCAACTGGAGTAAAGTCGACGGACTTGTGCCTGCTATCATACAGGACTTTCGTTCCAGCCAAGTACTTATGATGGGATACATGAATCAGGAGGCGCTGGCTAAAACGGCTGAAACAGGCAAGGTAACGTTTTTCTCCCGAACGAAGGAGCGCCTTTGGACTAAAGGTGAGGCATCGGGCAATGCGTTACAGCTGATTAATATGTCCTTAGATTGTGATAACGACACCCTGCTGGTTAAAGTTGAACCTATTGGCCCTACATGTCATTTAGGCAACACCTCCTGTTGGGATGTTGATCCTCAAGAGGAGTCACAAATGGTATGGCTTAGCCAGCTGGAACGCTTGCTTGAAGCGAGAAAAAATGCGGATCCTGAATCTTCCTATACGGCAAGCCTTTATGCTAAAGGAACTAAGCGTATTTCCCAAAAAGTGGGTGAAGAAGGGGTTGAGGTTGCGTTAGCTGCGACATCAGGAGATAAGTCTGAGTTGGTCTGTGAATCTGCAGATTTGGTGTATCACCTTATGGTATTACTTCAGGATCAGGGCCTCTCAATGAACGATGTCATTAACAAATTAAAGCAGCGTCATGGTTAACGGTGTTTTTACCTAACTTTCACTCTAGACTTGTTTTTCTGTGACTTAAGCTATTTACCTTCTGCCTGTGCAACATGTGGGTAAGGGGTAAATAGCAACTTATTTAGTTCTATTTTTAACTGATATTTATAATACTAACCAATCAACGCCTATAATTGCCTTAACTGATTATCGAGAAAGAGATAATGATCAACTTCTTTAGGGCAGCCCCACTTTTGACACGATTTGTTCTCACTTCTGTTGCATTCTTACTACCTGTTGTTCTTGGTACTATTCTTTTATTTTTTTTGGCACAGGACAGCCTACAGCGTGAAACCAATCGTTCGCTCCAATCTGGCGTTGTATTACTTGATAGACTTTTGTGGAATGCGGACGCTGCCGCTCAAAGAGCATATCCGTATACTCATGGACAGTGCGATGAGGTTTTGCCTTATATTCGAGACTTAGTTGTCATCATCCCCGATGTTAGGATGATAACTTTGATTAAAGATGGACGAATATATTGCAGTTCGTTACTTGGAAAAGTTGACTCTCCGTTACCCGATTATAGGCTGGTTGATAACTCTTTAGTCCTTATACCAAGCTCCCCTATTAATCCAAAGGAGCCTGCTGTTAGTTTTGTAATGACTCACGGCAATGTGAGTGTTGCTTCTTCTGTTGCTGGCTATTACCTGAAAAATATTTTGACCTTGACTAGCCAAGAAAGATTGATTCACTTACAAATTGGCGACTCTTGGATAGATAAAACAGGTAAAGTCAGTACAAGCCCGATAAAAAGCACCTTAGTAGTCAACTCCAAACACTATCCATACTCCTTGAGTGTATGGCTATCGCATGACGATTATTTGGACTTTATGGTATCTCATAAGCAGACAGCAATGGCTATTTTGATACTCTTTTGCGCAGTAATCGCTTGGTATACCTATTGGGTTACTGGAAAACCCGAATCTATGAAGGACAAGATAGAGCGAGCTATTCATAACAAAGAGTTTGTCCCTTATATTCAGCCCTACGTTGACAGCCAATACAGGGTTGTCGGTGCGGAAGTCTTAATGCGGTGGGATGACCCACAAGAAGGCCTTGTCCGCCCTGACTTTTTCATCCCTCTAGCGGAAGAGACCGGCCTAATCATACCAATGACTCAATCAATTATGACTCAGGTGAGCGATCAGATTTCGCCTCATCAAAAGTTATTGAGCGATAATTTTACAATATCATTTAATATCTCAGCTAAGCACTGCGTGAATTCTGATCTCTTGGCCGATAGCCTAAGGTTTCTTAACGCCTTTTCACAAAACCAAGTTCGTTTATGCTTGGAGCTGACAGAGCGAGAATTAATCGAAAATACGCAGGAAGCTAGCAACTTATTTAGTGCTTTGCATGATAACAAGATTCAGTTAGCGATAGATGATTTTGGCACTGGACATTCGAGTTTGAAGTATTTGCATCAGTTCCGCTTCGACGTATTGAAAATCGACCAAAGTTTCATTCGCATGATAGGCACAAACTCAGTGTCTGCGCATATCGTTGAAAACTTGTTGGATCTCGCCTCAAGACTTGGGATGAAAACCGTAGCCGAAGGTGTCGAAACCCTTGAACAAGTTGAATATCTTACAGCTCGCAACATTCATTGTTTACAAGGCTATTATTTTGCCAAGCCAATGCCTATCAAAGATTTTATCCAATTTATTCAACAGTCCGGCTAATCTGATGTATGGCTACCTCTCAAACATAAAGTAATAGCTGTAGCCCACAATTAGAGCAGGTATGGCTGAATAAAAGGTTGCAGCAAGGGCAGCCCTTGGAGCAAGAGCGATTGCTGGGAATAACGCATCTCCGTCATTTGATATTGCATTGGCTAATTGTGTCGAAAGTGGGACAGCTCCTGAGATATAAAGACTTGTTACCAGTATTTGCGGTCCACAACCAGGCAGTATACCCACAGCAAGGCCGACTAAAGGCATCCATACTCCCCACCCAGAAAAGGAACTTGCAAGGTCAATATCACCCAGTGCGGTCAATAATTCAAAAGACATGAATGCGACTATCACCCAAGCGGTAACAAAATTGGTGTCTTGAGCCGCCTTTTGTAATGGATGAGAGGTGACGGTCTTTGTGTCTTCAGACACAGTGGAGCGATAATCCTTGATTTCTTTGGTCAGCGACCAAAGTAACATGCTGATCACAATGAGTATTGCTCCTAGCCACTCTATTGTCTTTGAGGGTAAAGCAAGCAGTTGATTAATGTCGATTTGAAATGATCCTAATAAAGCAACAACGGTAGCTGGAACGATTAGCCACCTCCAAAATGCACCTTGAAGGTTAATGGCTTTTTTCTCAAAACTACTGTGCTGGTTACTATGGGATAGGCAGATTTGAGAGCTTTCTCTGGTATCTTGATTGAGTGGACGTAAGAAGTCATCGGCATGAATAGCATTGACTACCCAACCAGACAGGCATCCAACGACAATACCTATACTGACAACCAGTACGCCTATATCAGGCTTACTGGCGATAAGTAAGAAGGCAGCATCACCCATTGTTGATGTCAATACAGCGACAATAGCACCAAAGCCCACTTTACCACTGACAAACTGTGTGGTCACAATGATGGCGCCTCCACATCCCGGAAGGGCACCAAGCAATGAGGCAAACAGCACTTGATAGGCTCGAGAACTCTGGTATAGATTGACTATTTTATTATCTTTGCTCATCCATAGGGAGAGGTAATGATAAATAGCAAGAGTGAAAGCGACATAAGCCGAAACAGCCCAGAAGGCATCAGAAAGGGTTACTACCGTTACCATTCGCGTTGTATCATTTAAGAGTAAAGCGATGAGTATGGACGGCAAAAGAAGCCTTTTGTAGGCTGGACGAAATTGAGAAAAGCTCAGCCATGCAGGCAGAGAAAAAGAGAGTCTAACCGAATTCATTGAGCCACAAATGCAAATGATAATGCTTATCAATTTAGTTTTGTGTGACACTAATTGCAACAAAAAATTGTGATTTGGGCATTTATTTTTTCTAACCCATGACAAATCTCAAAATTCAGGTAAAGTATCCCGCTTTGTGAGTAATTGCCCAATATGGGCCTATTTTAGTCGTAGTAGGAAAAAAGATGATTCTAGTTGTAGGTCACAAGAACCCTGATAGTGACAGTATTTGTAGTGCATTAGTAGCTACTGAGCTACTAAAAGCACGTGGTTTGGATGCCACGCCGATTCGCCAAGGTGAAATAAACCGCGAAACTCAACATATTCTTGAAGTTGCTGGGGCTGAACTACCAGAGCTTCGCACTTCTGTAGCGGGTGAAAAAATTTGGTTAGTCGATTACTCAGATTTAGCCCAAGCTCCAGATGACGTGGCTGAGGCAGAAATTTTGGGTATTGTTGATCACCACAGGCTAGGTGATGTGATGACGATTAATCCAATGGAAGCTTGGATTTGGCCAGTAGGCTGTACCAACACTGTACTTTTCAACATGTTTAAAATTGAAGGGCATGAAATCACCCCTCAAATAGCAAAACTAATGATGTCCGCCATCTTATCTGATACGGTTGGCTTTGCTTCTCCAACTTGCACGCAAAAAGATAAAGATGCAGTAGAGGAGCTAGCCAAGATAGCAGATGTTTGTGATATTGATAGTTTCATAAAAGATTTATTGATCGCTAAAACAAACATTGAAGGGCTATCTGCTGCTGAGTTAGTTGAGAAAGATCTTAAAGGCTATCCATTCAATGGTCGTGATGTCGTGGTAGGTCAGGTTGAACTGGCAACTCTAGAACAGGTTGATGGCATGATTGATGCGCTAGAGCAAGATTTAGAGCGTCGCTGCGCGCAAGATAATCTCGCTTTTGCTGCCGTTATGTTGACCGATATTACAACTGCACAAACTCGACTATTGTATAAAGGTGAATGGGCAGAGAAACTGGCTAAACATGAGTGTGATGGCATCCTGATGATGGAAAATACCTTGAGTCGTAAGAAACAAGGTTGGCCTTGGCTACAAACTGAACTGGTATAATTACTTAGTCAATATCGTCAAGCGCCTGCAGAAATGTAGGCGTTTTATTTAAGGAAAACTCAATGTCACAATCACTATCAGCACAAGAGATTGAAACTGTGCTTAAAATGCGTGAAAACGAGCGATTTAGCTACGCAATCAAAGAAATCGTTAAGCACAAGAAGGTTTGGATACTCACTGATGAGCATGGCTGTGTGATGCTTAATACCGAAGACGAAGATTGTGTCCCTATTTGGCCTCATCATGAATTTGCTAGTTTATGGGCGACAGGAGAATGGCAACACTGCAAAGCTGAGTGCATTTCAACCGCAAAGTGGTTCAGTCGTTGGACACGTGGCTTAGAAGATGATGATTTGTCAGTAGTGGTCTTTCCTAACCAGGATGAAGAAGGGTTGGTTGTATACCCAGATGAATTTGAATTCGAACTGAGAAAGGCAGAGAAAAAACGTTAGTTGATATACTAATTCATACTTAGGTGATATCAGTAGGCGATAAGCTTATACAGCTCCATTGATTTCGCCTCTTTGACTGCATTTTTCAACACACCTTGGTTCTGATAGCGTTTGAGTATAATATCGACCGCGCGTTTTGTATCGATCAAGTTCATACCTGACTTTAGCTCTGGCTCGTAAAGTATTTTAAGCAATATCACGTCTAATGGAGAAAGCAGGTCTTCGGGCGTTTCATCATTAAATATGGAAGGGTAGGCGGCTTTTGAATCGTTAGGGAGTCCCATTGTTTGGGTGACTTCTTCAACAATACAAGCTAGCAGCTTGCCGTGTTCCCTTGCTTGATCAACCGGTATAATAATCACTGCTGAGTCAATTTCATTGGTCGCCTTGTTGGTTCTGTATCCCGCTTTACATATTGCGCCATGAGCGTACTTCAGTGCCTCCTCTCCAAGCTCTCGTTTAATATCATTGTACCACTTCGATTGCTGAGTATAGATCCACACAATGTTTGCATCGGTTCGTTTTGACACTCTCGTGATCCTGTGTCCTGTAATCGAGGAGAGATCACGAATATGGGTATTGGCCAGTTGGTTGTGCAAAACTTGATCTGCGACTTTATGCTCAATCCATATTCGGACAGGCTTGTTCCATTTGGTTAGGCGCTGGATACC
The DNA here is from genome assembly GCF_009363415.1 of Vibrio aquimaris. Lineage (NCBI taxonomy): Bacteria > Pseudomonadati > Pseudomonadota > Gammaproteobacteria > Vibrionales > Vibrionaceae > Vibrio > Vibrio aquimaris. The sequence goes on from NZ_CP045350.1 coordinate 1,310,462, forward strand.
CTGAGAATACTCATTTTTTAACGCGACTTCTAAAAACGCTTGTTTGACAAAGTCAGTATCTAGCCAAGTTTGGTTCGCACATAGGGCGTTGCTAGTTGCCCCCAAGCTAAGTAACAAGCCTAATACCATCCGTGGTGCGCAGTACATTACCCTGAGCCTTTATTTAAAGCATGTGGCTTTGTTGAAATGACTCTCAACCATACGTTGAGTGATAATGTTATTTGGACAGGTTAGGATCTCCTGAGTATTGCCAGCTTCAACGACTTTACCGTCATGCATCACCATCACTTGGTCTGTGATGTGTTTCACCACGCCTAAATGCTGAGAAACGTATATGAAGGATACGCCCATTTCCTCCTGTAACTCGAGGAACAGATTAATGATTTGCGAGCGCATCGCCATATCCAATCCATTGAGCGCTTCGTCAGCAACGATGACTGAAGGTTGTAGTATTAAAGCTCGTGCTAAGCATATTCTTTGCTTTTGGCCTGCCGCGAGCATCTGAGGGTAAAAGTAGGCGTGTTCAGGAAGTAAGCCCACTTTAAGCAACACATCTTTTACTCTCGACATTCTCGCTTCGGGTGTCATCTCGGTGTTTCGTTTCAGTGGTCCTTCGAGAAGATGCCCAATTTGCAGCCGTGGATTGAGAGAGGTATTGGGATCTTGGAATATCATCCTGATTAGTTTACAGCGGGTAGAGTAATCTTTGTGTTCTAATCGCTCACCATTAACTTTTATCTCACCTTCTGTCGGTTCAATGACCCCCGCAAGCATTCTCGCAAGTGTTGATTTACCTGAACCATTCTGACCAATTAAGCCTAATGTTTGTCCTACTTCAAGCCTAAAACTGACTGGTTTAACGGCTTGATGAACTTTTTTATGGAAAAGCCCCGCTCTGGTGACAAAGGTTTTACTGAGCTGATCGACTTCTAGTAAGGCACTCATACTTTTTTCTTCTCCATGTTCAGCGGGAAGTGGCAGGCGAATTTGTGTGTTTTTACTCGACGAGTTTTAGGCATTTCAACACACTGGCGCTGTGCATGCGGGCAACGTGGGCCAAGCCTACACCCAATAGGTAAGTGCTGTAATGGAGGTATGGCTCCCGGTAGAGACTCAAGTTTCTGTTTGTGCGGAATAGCTTCGCTGAAATCTGGCATTGCTTTAAGCAGAGCAACGGTATAAGGATGCTTGGGTTGGGCAAGAATCTTTTTCGTGTCGGCTGACTCCACAGATTGCCCACAGTACATAACGGTAATTCTCGTTGCCCACTGAGTTATTGTTGTAAGATCATGTCCTATCAACATGATCGATGTGTTATTGATTTGATTCATACGACTGAGCAAGCGCAATATTTGCGATTGAGTGATAGGATCAAGATCATTGGTCGGCTCATCGGCAATAAGAAGTTTTGGTTTAGCCGCGATCGCCATGGCTATCATAACCATTTGGCACTCACCATCAGTGAGCTCATAGGGATAGCTTGACATGATCTCGACGTGATTCTTAATTCCTACTTTGTGCAATAAGGTAATCGCTTGTTTTTTACGCCACTTAAATCGCTCCCACCATTTTCCTGAGAATGCATGTGAGGGTATGGACTCGATTAACTGTTTGCCGACTTCTTCAGAAGGGTCAAGACACGTAGAAGGCTCTTGAAATATCATCGCGATATCTCTGGCGATGACTCGCCTACGCTCTTTGGCTGTGAGTTGCAACAAGTCAACATTACCTAAACGCATCCGATCAGCGGTGACTTTCCAGTTCTCTTTGCAAACACCGACAATGGCCTTTGCGACAAGACTTTTACCTGAGCCTGACTCTCCAACTAAGCCACGAATCTCACCTTCGTTCATGGTTAGACTCATGCGATCGACCGCCTTTACTAACCCTTGAGGGGTCTCAATTTCTATCGTTAGATGACGAATATCGAGTAATGGCATTATTCTATCCCTGCATTGAGAGCTTGGCGGACCCCTTCACCCACGAGGTTGATCACGACAACGGTAAACATAATGGCTAAACCAGGCAAGGTAACTGTCCAAGGTGCTAGATAAATCAACTCAACGGAATCGCCAAGCACGGCCCCCCATTCTGTACTCGGGGCTTGAGCGCCTAACCCCAAAAAGCCAAGCGCTGTGATATCTAAAATGGCTATTGATAGTGCAAGAGTAATTTCTGATGCGATAACGACCAGTATATTGGGCAATATAGAGTTCCAAAGTAGATAAAAGTCGTTTGCGCCATCAAGACGGGCAGCGATGATGTAGTCTTTTTCAACTTCGGTGTGCACCGCAATATAAATGGAACGAACGAAACGAGGGATCAAGGCTAAACATATCGCAAGGAGGATATTAAACTCGCCAAAGCCAAGAAAAGCGACAAATATGATAGCGAGCAGAAGTGAAGGAATTGACATTATCGTATCGAGCAAGTGGTTGAGAACACTCGATAACAGACCTTTCGTCATTCCCGCCAAAATACCGATTAAGCAACCTACGACCGTTGCAACGAGTGTAATGATAACCGCTGCACCAAAAGTAAGCTGAGACCCGACAATTAGGCGAGAAAGAATGTCTCGTCCTAGGTCGTCGGTTCCTAGAAAATATTCCACAGTACCGGAAGGATCCCATGACGGAGGGATGAGCAGTTCGCCAGTTTGAGCCTGAGGATCATGTGGTGTGAGCCAAGGTGAGGTTAGGGTAATGATGATGATAATTCCCAGACACCAGAGTCCAAACATTGAAAGCCCGTTCGAACGGTAACTGCGCCAGAACCGCTCGAATTGCGTAGGAATACGCTCTTCCTGATAAATATTATCGGTTAGCATACCACTCTTTCCTTACTAGCGGGTTGACCATAGCACCCATTAGATCCGATAAAATATTGGCCGTCAGTACCAAGGTTGCCACTACCATAACCCCTGCTTGAATCGAAACATAGTCTTCATTAGATAAAGCATCTAGTAGCCATCGTCCAATACCGGGCCAGTTGAAGATGGATTCGGTAATAATCGCGAGTGTTAACATGCTTGATAACTGCACGCCGATTTTAGGAATGATAGGGGGAATGGCGTTTCTTAACACATGTTGGGTGACAATTTCGTAGGTCGCAAGCCCTTTAATTTTTGCCGCTCGAATATAGTTTTGGCTCATGACATCGGCAACCGATGCCCTCATCAAACCGATAACTTGAGTGGTTGGTGTTAAGGCCAACACCAAGCATGGCAGTATCAGATGCTCGAGTACGCTTTTGAGCGCGTCTGCACGGTATTCACCTTGAGTTAAAAATGAGTCTATGACAGCAAATCCAGTAAAGTGGTCGATTTCATATAGGAGGTCGTAACGCCCAGCAACCGGGAAAAACTCAAAATGGAGTGAGAATGCCATGATCATAAGCAGTGCGACCCAGAAAATGGGAGCTGAATAACCTGACATAGAAGTAAATGAAATGGCAGTATCGATCCATTTTCCTTGTTTCATCCCAGCCAGTGTCCCAACAGGAATACCAATCAGAAGAGAAAAAACGAAAGCGATTAAGCATAACTCAAGAGTGGCTGGAAACACGACAGCAAGTTCATCCACTATCGGTACCCCATTTTTGGTCACGCCGAAATTGAGGTGCATTAACTCACCTACATAGGTCATCCAACCTTGCCAAAAACTTTCCATAAGCCAGGGTGAGTCAGGATCTAATCTAAGCAAACTAAAGCCGACCATAGACAGAATAAGCAAGGTGATGATAAAAAGATTAAAGCGTTTAAGCGTGTAGAGAAACATTACTTTATCCTCTCTACGGTATCAAAAGGCTGGACATTAAACGGGCTCACTTTAAATCCTTGTAATGACGAATCGTAAGCCTGAAATTGCATTCCATGACTAAGAGGAATGACAGGAAATTCTTCGTTAAGTATGTTTTGCGCTTGTTTATATAAATTGAGTCGGTAGCGTGGTTTGTCGACCTCAAGCGCTAGATCGAGCAAAAAGTCGAAATCGGCGTTACACCAGCTAGAGACGTTAAGACCCACTTTTTTAGAATCGCAAGATAGTAAAGGTCTTAGGAAGTTATCTGGATCACCTGTGTTGGCGATCCAGCCCGTCAGATAGAGATCAACCTCTTGGTTATTAGCAACATTAGTCCGATCGAAGCGATCGTCTGTGAGTAGCTTTAACTTGATGCCTATATCGGCAAAATTTGCTTGAATTAATTCGGCAGTCTTTCTTGGGCTAGGGTTATAAGCTCTTGGCTCAAGTGAGACCGACATGGTTAACTCTAAACCTTTACCGAACCCTGCTTCCTTGAGCAAAGCAATGGCATAGTTTCTGTCGTAGCGAATTTGGACACTGTCTTTCAAATAGGCCCAGGAGTTGGGTGGAAGCACCGAATACGCTTGGCTACCAGTACCATAATAGACAGATTCAAGTATGTTCTGGCGGTTGATGGCGTAGTTTAGCGCTTTTCTCACTCTAGCATCACTGAGCGCGGGATTAGTGGTGTTGACGGCGATAAAGGAGATATTCATTGCCGGTTTTACCATAAGCTTGATGCTCTCTTGTTTTTTGATCGTCGGGATTTGGCTTGATAGGGGAGCGCTTAATACGTCACATTCATTGCGTAGTAGCTTGGCTAGAGTTCCCGTGCCGCGGTGAGAAATATCAAATACGATTTGACTCATTTTGGGCTGACCTTGCCAATAACTATTGTTGCGTTTTAGTCGTATCAGGTCGTTAACCTGATAATCAGTTAAATAATATGGCCCTGTACCGATAGGATGAGTATCTATTTTAGTTTTGTCATCGGCGAGCGTGAGGCTTCTGGCGTATTCTGCTGAATGAATAACCGCATGACTGGTCGCGATATTAGATAAAAATGTATTGTCTGGACGGCTCAAAGTGAAGCGCACTTGATGATCTGAGAGCGCCTGAACATCGAGCAAAAGGTCTTGGAAATCGATACCGCTAAACCAAGGATAGAGCCCACTCCCCACATTATGATAAGGGTGTTTCTCATCGATAATACGTTTGAAGCTAAAGACCACATCTTCAGCGTTTAGTGTACGTGTCGGTGAAAACCATGGCGTAGTTTGAAAAGAGACGTCTTTGCGTAAATCAAAAACATACTCTGTCCCTTCTTTATTCACTGACCAACGGGTTGCAAGGTTTGCCACTGGCTTGAAATTGTTAGGGTCAAGAGTTAACAGCGTATCGAAAATTTGCGGGCTTAATGTTTCTGAAGTGATCCCGCTATCGACAAGTTGCGGATTAAAGCTGTCAGGTCCGCCCTGGCCGCAGTAAACGAAGCCAGTTTTGCGAATTTTATTGTGATCAATGCCATCACCACAAGCGGAGAGTAAGGTAAGGCCACACAGACTTAATGTCAGTTGAATAAATGCTTTCATAGCGAGAACAATTGTTATAGGCAAAGCACGATATAACGTGCCATTATGCCCTAATAGTTCAGTAATTTACCATTGTTAGTTAGGGTTTATTGACTTTTATGTTCAACAAGACAAATCAGCTCACAGTTGAAATGTCGTACTTTCTTATCATGCCTCTTAGCTGATGATAGCTCAGACCTAGCATATCGGCAGCTTTACGTTGGTTAAACTTGCTTTGCGTTAACGCCGCAGTGAGTAAGTCGATATCCTGATCTTGCTGCCATGTTTTATAGTCCATTGGGAAGTGATAGCTGGCTGTGTTTGTTGTCGCTGTGGGTACTTTTTCCTCGGCGATCGGTTGGGCTTCTTGCCACTGATTTATGAAGGGGTCGAATATCAGGCTATCGATAGGCTCATGATGACGGCCATTTTGGTATACGGCTCTTTCAACAACATTCTTTAGTTCACGGACATTTCCCGGCCAATGATAGTCATGTAGCGCTTGCTCTGCGTGCTGTGAGAAACCAACAAAGTATTCAAGATCGAGCTCACGACACATTTTAATGGCGTAATATTCGGCCAGTAACAGAATGTCTGCTTTTCTTTGGCGCAGTGGCGGCAAATGAATCACGTCAAAAGCAAGCCTATCAAGCAGGTCAGATCGAAAGTTACCTTGCTCGGCCATTTCAGGGAGGTTGGCATTGGTAGCACAGACAAGGCGAACATTAGCGTTAAGGAGTTGGTGCCCACCCACTCGTTCATATTGACCGTATTCGATTACTCTCAGCAGTTTTTCTTGAACCAAGAGTGGCGCTGTAGCCAGTTCATCAAGAAATAAGGTACCATTTTCAGCACGTTCAAAGCGACCTTTATGTTTTCCCTTGGAGCCAGTAAAAGCGCCTTGTTCGTGACCGAACAGTTCAGAGTCAATCAGGCCTTCACTTAAAGTGGCACAATTGAGGGAGATGAGGGGCTGGTCCCAGCGCTTAGATAAGTAGTGCAAACGCTGAGCGATAAGCTCTTTACCTGTTCCTCGTTCTCCAATGATAAGTACGGGTCTTTCTATTGAGGCGAGTTTTGAGACTTTGTCGAGGACTTCAAGAAAGGCTGGAGATTCGCCGATAAGGTTTTGTTGCATTCACTCGCTCCCTTGGTGAAATTTACCTAATGTTGGTTAAATTCATCATAGATGAATCACGCTATCAATACAAAATATATTAACTAACTGTTTTATATGACTTTTAAAATTGGCATGTATCTTGGAATAGGAATAAGGGTTACATTCATCTAAATAATGTTGATAATCTGGCTACAACGACAATGGCCAGAGTATTGGATAAGGAGCTAAGTCATGGGTATTTTCTCTCGTTTTGCTGACATCGTGAATTCAAACATCAGCGCGCTACTGGATAAGGCTGAAGATCCAGAAAAAATGATACGTCTTATTATCCAAGAGATGGAAGACACACTGGTTGAAGTTCGTACTAACTCAGCAAAAGCGTTAGCCGATCAAAAAGAGCTAGCACGTAAAGTCAACGCGATTGACGAACAAATTGATGAGTGGCAAAACAAAGCAACGTTGGCGCTAACCAAAGAGCGCGAAGATTTGGCCAGAGCTGCTCTGATAGAAAAGCAGAAATTGCAAGATATGCTCAAAGGCCTGCACACAGAACAAACGCTGGTTGAGGAGACAATTGAAAAACTCACTGGCGAAATCACCAAGCTAGAAAGTAAAATCACAGAAACTCGCGCCAAGCAGCAAGCGCTGGCGATTCGCTCTCAAACCGCGACAGGGCGCCGTGACGTGCAAAAACATCTGCATACAGCACGCACCTCAGAAGCCATGGCTAAATTTGAGCAGTACTCGCGAAAAATTGATGAGTTGGAAGCTGAAGCCGATGTCTATGCACAATCTGCTGACGCCAAGTCTTTAGACCAAGAGTTCGCTGAACTTAAAGCTCAAGATGACATTGAAAAAGAGCTTGAAAGCCTAAAGCAGCAAGTTAAAGGCAAAAAGTAGTTACCGATTAAATCTAGTCAAACAAAAGCTGTTATCGGTAAACGAATTGCTTTCATCGATAACAGCGCAAAAACCCGGTTATCCTTGCTTAGCTAAGGGCAGACAATCGAGCTAAGCAATCCGTATTTAGGAGTTTTATATGTCATCATTTTTTTTAGCAGGGCCATTGGTTGTTTTTTTGATTTTTGTGGCGCCACTTTGGTTGATATTGCATTACCGCAGCAAGAAAAAAACCGCTGGCGGCCTGTCAGAAGATGATTTTAATCGGCTGCAAGCACTGTCTGAAAAGGCAGAACAGATGCAAAAACGCGTCGACACTCTAGAGCGAATATTAGATACAGAAACGCCAAACTGGAGACGCCGATATGAATAACAGAGAGCTGTATAGAGATACCCACAATGGCAAACTTTCCGGTGTATGTGCTGGCATTGCGAACTATTTTGGTTGCGAAGTTTGGCTTATCAGAATCCTAGTGATCTCAGCTGCTCTGTTGGGGGGAAGCTTTTTGGTACTGCTCGCCTATATAGCCATGACCTTTATGCTAGAAAAGCAACCTGATAATTATGTGATGTCCCTTAAAGCCGAGCAAGAGCACAAGCTGAAAAATAAGCCTTGGCAACAAGGGCAGACTCCTGATGCATTGCTAAATACGATTGAAAACGACTTTGAGCAACTAGAAGGTAAGGTGCGCGAAATCGAAGCATACGTCACCTCTGAGACCTTCAAAGTAGACAAGGAATTTAGTCGTTTATAAATCAATTGTGGGAGCTAAAGTGACATTTAACAGAAAATAACTAATTATTATAATAATTTACTGGTAAGTATTTGGCACTCGTATAATCATTCATCTATCTTTGGCCTTGTTGACCTTTTGGGTTGGTTTTTGCTTTGGCGAATATTCATCCAAGAGACACAGGCCTAAATATTTCTATGTGACTATTGGATGACTGATTATGCAATCAAAGCTATTGCTTCTTGCCGCAGCCGCTTTATTGAGTGGGTGCGGTAAAGAGTTACCTCCCGTTCCTGAACCTGACTCTCGGCCCGCAAAACTCTTTACTGTTTCAGTCGGCAATGCACAATTTGAAAGACATTTTCCCGCGACTTCTGAAGCTGGTGATAAAGCCGTTTTGACCTTTCGAGTTCCAGGGCAACTGCAGTCGATAGATGTTTTGTCCGGTCAGCCAGTTGAGAAAGGACAAGTACTGGCAACCTTGAATCCGGATGAATATGCTTTACTTGCCAAGCAAGCGGAAGCTCAGTTTCGCCTTGCCGATGTTCAATACGAGCGATACAAAAAATTGCGCATTGATAAAGTGGTATCCGAGCAAGACTTTGACCAAGCCAAAGCTAATCACAATTCAGCGAAAGCGACGCTAGAACAGGCCCGCGCCAACTTACGTTACACCAAGCTTATCGCCCCCTATGATGGAACAGTCTCAATTGTACCCGCTGAAACTTATCAATATATCGCTGCCAAACAAGGCGTGATGAACATCCAAACCAATAGTCTAATGAAGGTGCAATTTCAGTTACCCGATCATTTGTTAAACCGTTTCGCCTCTGGAATTAATCTCACCGCAACCATGAAGTTTGATGCTTTTCCTGAAAAGAGCTACCAACTGGAGTTCCAAGAGGTAGACACAGAAGCAGATCCCAAAACTGGTTCCTACAAAGTAACCATGGTGATGGAGCGTCCCATGGATATCGGGATCCTTCCCGGAATGGCTGGGGAGGTGAACGTCAAAGTCGACTCTATCGGGGCGACGAAAATTCCAAGTTCCGCGATTTTTGAACAAGACGGCAAAACTTGTGTTTGGCGCGTTGACACCTCCGGCGTGGTCGAGAAAGTCAGCATAGTACTGGATGATAAGCGTCAGGTGAAAAGTGGTCTTGATGATGGTGATCTTATTATTGTTTCCGGAGTAAACGGTATCGAGCCAGGCATTAAGGTTCGTGAGTGGGTCAAGGAGAGAGGGCTATAACATGAAGTTATCGATAGGTCTTATTGTGCTCGCTTGCGCTATCGTTCTTACTGGGTGTGGCAAGAAAGTCGAGTATGTGGACTTTGGTATGCCCAAAGTCAAAGCCGTGCAAGTCAGCAGTGATGTAGAACAAGACAGTTTGTACTTTCCGGCGGTAGCCAATGCCGCCGAGCGCGCTCCTTTAAGTTTTCGAGTCTCTGGTGAAGTCAGCAAGCTCAATGTCAAAGAAGGCGACAGAGTGAGAAAAGGCGATGTGCTAGCTGAGCTCGACCCAACTGATTATCAGCTCGATGTTGATAATGCAAGCGCCAAATATTCGGTCATTAATAGTCAATATAAGCGCTCAAAACCTTTGGTTGCCAAAGGCTTGCTGGCGCGTTCTCAGTTCGATGAAATTGCGGCGAATCGCCTGATCGCTCTAAGTGAATTGGAGCTAGCTCAGCTGAGATTATCCTTCACCAAACTATTGGCGCCTGTGGATGGGATTATTTCACGGGTTAATCTTGATCAATATGAAAATGTTCAAGTTGGCCAGCAGGTGGTCAATATACACAGCATAGATAGCGTTGAAGTGCTGATTCAACTTCCAGATAGCCTCTATACCAACCAGCCAGAGCCAGAGACTTTGTCTCGCATCGAAGCTTTGGTAAAAGTGCCAAGTGGTAATGAATACCCAGCAAAGATTAAAGAGTTTACCACAGAGCCAGATCCGAACACGGGTACTTATACCGTTACCTTGGCGCTGCCTATGCCAGAGCAAGAGTACATTTTAGATGGTATGGCGGTGGAGGTGACCACAAACAACTATCAGATTGGTATGAGCCGAAGCAACGGTGTATTGATTCCGATTGAAGCTGTGTTCAATGCCGATGGGGATGATATAGGTAGAGGCAATAAATTTGTTTGGCTGCTGGATGAAAACAATACAGTGAGCAAGCAAAAAGTTACCGTTGGCAAAGTCACTAAAACGGATTTGCAAGTGGTTAGCGGTTTGAAAGACCAGCAACAAGTGGTTGTTGCAGGCATTTCAAGACTACAAGAGGGAATGAAAGTGGAAGTGATTAAGCAGGAGACGGGAAATGAGTGAGCAAGTAAACCATCAGTCTTCGCAAGATGAAAACATTACTGGTATCGCCGCCTATTTCATTCGTAATCGCGTCATTAGCTGGATGATTTCGCTGATTTTCCTTATTGGTGGTGTATCGGCTTTCTTTGGTCTGGGACGCTTGGAAGACCCTGCTTTTACTATCAAAGATGCCATGGTGGTGACCTCTTACCCGGGGGCAACGCCGCAGCAGGTCGAAGAAGAAGTCACATATCCGATTGAAAAAGCCATTCAGCAATTAACCTATGTTGATGAAGTGAACTCCATCTCCAGCCGTGGTTTGTCACAAATTACGGTCTCGATGAAAAACAATTATGGACCTGATGACTTGCCGCAAATTTGGGATGAGCTGCGTCGCAAAGTCAACGATCTCAAAGTGCAGCTTCCTCCTGGTGTCAATGATCCAAAAGTGATTGATGACTTTGGCGATGTGTACGGCATATTGCTGGCGGTGACAGGTGATGGCTACTCATACAAAGAGCTGCTCGATTATGTCGATTATCTGCGCCGAGAGCTGGAATTAATTGATGGCGTGAGCAAGGTGTCCGTATCTGGCCAGCAGCAAGAGCAGGTGTTTATTGAAGTCTCGATGAAACGCTTAAGCAGTCTTGGTCTGGCGCCCAATACCTTCTTTAACTTGTTATCGACTCAAAATGTGGTATCTGATGCCGGCGCTATTCGAGTGGGTGATGAGTATATCCGCATCCAACCAACGGGAGAATTTGAAAACGTTGACCAGCTTGGTGACTTGATCATCACAGAAAGTGGTGCTCAGGGCTTGATTTACTTGCGAGATGTAGCCGAAATCAAACGCGGCTATGTGGATGTTCCTGATAACATCATTACCTTTAACGGACGTTTGGCACTGAATGTTGGTATTTCTTTTGCCCAAGGGGTGAATGTGGTGGAAGTCGGTAAGCGCTTTGATCGAAGACTTGCAGAGTTAAAATACCAGCAACCCGTTGGTGTTGAAATTGCTGAAGTCTATAGCCAGCCCAAAGAAGTCGACAAATCCGTCAGTGGCTTTGTGGTCAGCCTTGGCCAAGCGGTTGCCATCGTTATTATTGTCCTGCTGTTTTTTATGGGACTTCGCTCTGGACTATTGATTGGGCTTATTCTGCTGCTGACCGTTTTTGGTACCTTCATTTTCATGATGTACTTTGCGATTGATTTGCAACGTATATCTCTTGGAGCACTGGTGATCGCGCTTGGTATGTTGGTTGATAACGCCATTGTGGTGGTCGAAGGCATATTGATAGGCACGCAAAAAGGGCGATCGCGAATGCAGGCGGCGACCGATATCGTCACGCAAACTAAATGGCCACTACTTGGTGCAACCGTGATTGCGGTAACCGCATTTGCGCCAATCGGTTTATCGGAAGATTCGACCGGTGAGTATTGTGGAACCTTGTTTACGGTTTTACTTATCTCTTTAATGCTCAGCTGGTTTACCGCCATTTCTTTAACGCCGTTTTTTGCCGATATGTTCTTTAAAGGGCAAAAAATCAATGCTGATGGCGAAGATAACGATCCATATAAAGGCATGGTGTTTACCCTTTACAAAGGGTTCCTTGAATTTTGTATGAAGCGTGCTTGGCTGACCGTGGTTGTGATGATCTTAGGCCTTGTCGCAAGCATTTATGGTTTTACTTTTGTGAAGCAGTCTTTCTTCCCATCATCGACTACGCCTATGTTTCAGGCCGATATTTGGCTGCCAGAGGGCACGGACATTCGCGCGACCAACACCAAACTCAAAGCGCTGGAATCTTGGTTATCTGACCAAGAAGGGGTTGAGCATATTACCACCACGGCAGGTAAAGGTTTGCAGCGCTTTATGCTGACTTATGCGCCAGAGAAAAGCTATGCCGCTTACGGTGAAATTACGACTCGAGTGACAAGCTACGAGCAGTTGGCAACCTTGATGTCCAACTTTAGAGCGCATGTGGAGCAAAACTTCCCTGAAATTAACTACAAGCTTAAGCAAATTGAACTTGGTCCAGGCGGCGGCGCAAAAATTGAAGCGCGCGTGATTGGTTCCGATCCGACTGTGCTGCGCAGCATAGCAAAACAGGTCGAAGACATTATGCACGCAGACCCAGGTGCGACCAATATTCGTCATGACTGGCGCGAGCGAACTAAAGTTCTAGAGCCACAATTTAACGAAGGTCAGGCAAGGCGCTATGGCATCACCAAAGCTGATGTCGATGAGTTCTTGGCCATGTCTTTTTCTGGTAAGTCTGTGGGTGTGTATCGCGATGGCACAACTTTAATGCCGATTGTGGCGCGTTTGCCTGAAGAAGAGCGGATTGATATTCGCAACATTGAAGGAATGAAGATCTGGAGCCCAGCCCTGAGTGAATATATTCCACTTCAGCAAGTCACCTTAGGTTATGACATGCGTTGGGAAGACCCGATCATAGTGCGTAAAAACCGCAAGCGTATGTTGACTGTGATGGCAGACCCAGACTTGCTCGGAGAAGAAACAGCCGCCACATTGCAAAAGAGACTGCAACCTCAAATTGAGGCGCTTGAACTGCCTTCAGGCTATGCGCTGGAGTGGGGTGGAGAGTATGAGTCATCTGGTGATGCGCAAGCTTCGCTCTTTACCACTATGCCGATGGGTTACTTATTTATGTTCCTTATCACTGTGTTCTTGTTTAACACAGTCAAAGAGCCACTGATTGTGTGGCTCACAGTACCATTAGCTATCATAGGTGTAACAACTGGGCTTCTTGCGCTGAATACGCCATTTGGCTTTATGGCGCTGCTGGGTTTCTTGAGTCTGTCGGGTATGCTGCTGAAAAATGGTATTGTCCTCTTGGACCAAATTGAGATCGAGATGCAGTCAGGTAAAGATCCTTATCTTGCGGTAGTGGATGCTTCGCTCAGCCGTGTGCGCCCTGTGTGCATGGCGGCAATCACGACCATTTTGGGCATGATCCCGCTACTGCCTGATATTTTCTTCAAACCCATGGCGGTGACCATAATGTTTGGATTAGGGTTTGCCACCGTATTAACTCTGATTGTTGTGCCAGTGCTTTATCGAATCTTCCATAAAGTACAAGTACCAAATTAATTGAGTTGATAGAGAAAAGTGCCTCCACAGTGAGGCGCTACTAATAAGTGACGTAGGATAGAAAAATGGATACCAGATGTGCTTGGGCGATGAATCATCCGCTCGAACGAGACTATCACGACAAAGAATGGGGCGTTCCCGTTTATGATGACCGAGTGTTGTTTGAGTTTATTACCCTAGAAGGTGCACAAGCAGGCTTAAGTTGGATCACGATTTTGAAAAAGCGAGAAGGTTACCGCGCGGCATTTCAAAACTACGATATCGACAAATTAGCCAAGTGTGATGAAACATCGGTCGAAGCGATCATCAACCAATTTGATGTGGTTAAGCACAGAGGAAAAATCAACTCTGTCTTTAGTAACGCGCGCGCCGCAAAGACTCTGATGAAAGAATATGGCAGCCTATCAAACGCCTTGTGGCAGTTTGTCGATGGCAAACCCATAGTCAACAATTGGAGCACCATGGAGCAAGTCCCCGTTTCCACAGAGCAATCCAAAGCCATGAGTAAATTTTTAAAAAAGAATGGTTTTAAATTTGTCGGCGAAACCATCTGCTACGCCTTTATGCAAGCCGTCGGTATGGTCAATGACCATTTGGTGGAGTGCCCGAAGAGGGAAGTTGAGTGAAAGGTTCGTTCATTGTTGGAACCATTAGACTTAGGTAGATTCCCGTCATATTCCTCCCTAGTTTTTAGGGGCTATTGTCTAAGTAACAGGAACTTTCTTAACTCTCTTTCTGAGCGCATAACGTGCAGAATAAATACCTTGTCATCTTCTTGTTTGTAGAAAATACGGCACGGATTAACAATGACTTCACGATAGTTTAAATGTTTGAGCTCAGCAATAATGCGTCCAGATTGAGGAAAAGCTTCTAGGCGCTCTATTTTGGAAAATATTGATTGAACCAACCGTTTTGCCATTTGAACATTTTCAAGTGCGATGTATTCAGCGATATCATTCAGATCAGATAGTGCAGGATCCGTCCAAATTACTTGAGCCATTTTACCATTTTGTCCTTAGCCTCTTGATGACTAACAACGTCACCATCCGCTAATGCACGTTCACCCCGCGCAATCCCTTCAAGGAGCGCTAATCGATTTTGCATAAATTCATAGTCTTCAACATCAACTAAATACGCTGAGGGCTTACCATGTTCGGTAATTAAGACAGGCTCTTTCGTATCGTGGAGATCTGCAAGAATTTTAGTTGCTTGACGTTTAAGTGAGGTAACGAGTTCTACTTTCATAACAGCAGCTCCAAAGAAACACAAAAGTGATACTATTCTATCACTTTGAGTATAGCAAGCGTTGACTCTGCAGTGAAACTTGAACAAGGTATGCACCAGTTAAGTATTTTGGAACGAATAAGTAATATACCAATAGTTGATGGAAAAAGTTGTGCTGCGATAGGTTTGGGTGGGACAAACATACTTATTTGGTACTTTTGGTGTGTGTCTACAATATTAAAGCAAATTTATGTGTTAACTATCACCTGCAGCGTGTATGGCCTCTTACATATGTACCATCCTTACGGTAGTACCCAGAAACTGAGTGGCAATTCGTATCAGATTGGATTGAGTTTAAATTTGGCCACAATAAACTGAACGATTAACGCAGCGGAGCGAGTTCTCCGTAATTACATACTGATGAGGAAGTGTTGTTACGTGACTCGCTCATATCGAGGCGACCAGTTCCGCGAACGAATGTTCTCGCTGATAGAAACAGCCAAACTTCAGCAGCTCTATGCTTATAAATAGCTGCGTGAAATCGTCGAACATCACATGTTGAAAGTCGATTTATCAGGCACCAGTATTTTTAGCGTAAACCATCGTCAATAGCTCGTGGGTGAATAGTTACGTTATATTTATCTATCGGCTAAGCCGATGATATGAAAATCAGCACCTGAGGATCTAATTGCGTTCTCCGCACTCACCAACAATACATCTAGCTGAGTTTTGATTTTGCTCCCTACACTATTTTTGTAAACACTTTCTTGAGTGTGAGGTTGAACGACTACAACACGAGTTTTAACATGTTGATTGTCTTTTAAGTCCATAAGTACATTAAAAAAATCTTTAGCTTTTGCTATTTGCCCATCATGCCAACAACCCTTATGAGCTGCATTGTCATGCCGTGCTTTAAGATCTTCGACAAGGACTTTTCTGGCTGTATATCTGAGATTTTTAACAGCTTGGTTAAGCACAACATCGTGTGCACCTACAGATATTTTTCTTGATATCTCATTAGACTTTGATGCTTTGACGTGAATCAACGATATTACATGAAGTGAGTCATGTTGAACATAATGAATGAAATCTGCTTTTTCGCCTGCGCCATCATCACAATAAAGCCATCCTTTTGGCTTTTCTGTCGTATTAAACTCACTCGGTGTTAACCAATTTCCACTCCAACATTTTTGCACCCAACAAAATAATGAATTTTCTTTA
Organism: Vibrio aquimaris; assembly: GCF_009363415.1. Classification (NCBI taxonomy): domain Bacteria; kingdom Pseudomonadati; phylum Pseudomonadota; class Gammaproteobacteria; order Vibrionales; family Vibrionaceae; genus Vibrio; species Vibrio aquimaris. Next base: position 1,326,468 of record NZ_CP045350.1, read on the forward strand.
CCAATGTCTTTTAATGAAGGCTTCTGTGCATCTACCCCCGGCTTTTCCTTAGTGATATCGTATTTTTCAAAGTCGGCCCATAAAAACTTATCATATTCCACATCTTGATAACCTGTTCTGAATACCATCCCATTCACAACGGCATGTCCCGATTCAAACCAACACTTAACAAGTTCAGGGTAATTAAATACTCGCTTATATAAGTTGAATTGTGTTTTAGTAATAGGTGTTTCGCTTTTCACTTTAAAAGTGACTTTATAGTCATCAACTTCTACTTCCACACATATATGCCCTACCTTTTTCCCTGAATAGAAAATGTCGAGTGAAATGTCACTTTCAATGAAGCTGCTCACTAGTTCAACATGAAAGTCATACTGAAGTTTTTTTAGCAGTTCTTTACGATGTTGCCCATCTTCCTCAGGCAAAAAGTCGTAATCTACGAGAGAAAAATCATATGGAGTTTTTAAGTCATCAGTCTTAGATATTGGATAAGACAATATCCCAATAGGGCTTTCTGATTCGACACTGTTGACAGACAGAATGTCTAAAATTTCTAGTACTCTACTTTCAAAAGTATTCCAATCTTTGCAAGGCCCACGCCATATCGACGATTTAAATGGATTAATTCCAACAGAACTTTTTGATTTGGAACCCCATACTTCAGTGCGTACAGCAGACATCATATACGACTGGTCAATTAGAGGATCAAGGGTATCCGCCACACTCTTTCCACCTAAAACTTTAGAGTCTGCTTTATAGTTATCTCTGCCATGTATACCCGACAACCAGAGCATTTTAATTTCATCTTCATTAATGAAGTTTCCGTTCAACTTGCTTATTGGGATTGGAAATAAATTTGGTAAGCGCTTTTTCCCAAAAAAATCTCGGATGGTGTCTTTTTTACCTTTTTCTGAGAAATAAAAAGCTAGATGATCTCTAACATTAAAGCTGACGAAAACGTGATGCTCTAAATCCTTGAGTTCCAAACCTTTAGCCCAACTAGGTTTTCTTGAGATTGTATATGATGTAATCTGTACAGTCCCTAGCTCTCCAACCTCATCGTAGACAGTTGATCCTACACTCATCTCATCCGAAGACTCTTCCTGCAATAATTGGAGGATAACTTCGTGAACTGAGCATGATTTTTCTTCAATCGATTTTGCTCCCAGCAAAACAGATAAGTAGGGGGCAACATTATGTTTTTCAACAGTTATAATATTATTATCCACTTAGCCTCCTTACTAAAGTTGGTCATGTTTATATACAAGATCAACTTTGATAAGTTATAAGAATGCTATCCTCTGCAATTATCGTGTTAAATGATATGAATATTATCGCATAAAGTATAGGCGATTAGATCAAGAACATAGAATACGTCAAAGCAGGTAAGTGGCAGAAGCAATACTCAAAAACAGAAGCCCGATTTAATCTTATCACTGCTGCTCATAAATACGCTCTAGCGCTTCTACTCTTCGCCATTGCTTAGTATCAAAGCTTTGCTGCCTCAGTTCTGCGATTTGGTCATGTTTAATTTCGTCAGGTATGCCTGGGGAGGAAAGGATGTCTTGTCTCTTTTCTAGGTAGTTTTCCAAGCTTTGGTTAAATATTTCTTTTTGTTGGTCAAGTTGTTCAAGTCTTTGCGCACCTTCTTCACCGACGAGATTAACTCGGGTTAAGTATTTGTTTTGTCGATCTTGTTTAAGAGATTGACTGAGTTGTGCCATCAGCAAGTTATCTTGTTCGGCGCGTTGAATATAGTCTGGTTGATTGGCTAGTGTTTCTTGCAGCAGTAACGCTTTGGAATCTGGGTCCAAGTCGCGGGTGTTGATGTCTATCTTGTCAATGGCCAGTTGGCGCAGTCGATTTTCTTCATCAAACAAAAGGGTAATTTGCTGCGGGGTAAAATAATGGTTTTGCAGATCTAAGATTTGTTGGTTGAGTTGTTGTAAGGCTGATAGATTGAGAGTGTGAAATTCATTTGTCTCTAATTCAGCTAATGCCGTTTTATAAAAGATGAAGGTGTCAAACAGGCTTTCATCAATCGCTAAGTCTTTCTCATGGCGCGGGGCTGAAAATAAACGTTCTCTGATTTGGGTAAGATCCTGTTCACCCATGCTGGTTAACGTATAGTCGAGCAGATCTCGAGTTGAAGAAGTATCGATATGGGTATCACTTTGTGACGGTGACTGAGTTGTGTGAGACTCAGTGTCTTGTGAGTGATAAAGAAAAGACACCACTCCCGTCAAGACTGAGATAAATCCAAACGTGGCAAGAGTGGTGGTATTCATAACTTTATCCTCTATAAACCTTGTAACTTCAGGCGATTGGCATGTTGGCGGTATAAAGAAACAGGGTCAGTTTCAAATAGATGATGTATACCGAGCAGGCCATTAGTCTCATCGAGATGGTTCATTCGATAGTCATCTCTAATGACGTGGCCTAAGTGTGAGCTGCACACATCAACCAAGCCATCGTTAGGCCCATCAAAGGCGAGACCAAGAATCGCTAAGGGCGTATCAATAGGGTCAAATATATTGGTGAAGGAAGAAGCACCTGTCCAAGAGTAATAGTAGACGCCGTTCGTTTCTAGAAATTCACCATTGCCACATCGAGTTGTTGGTACTCCTTGGGGATGATGTTGATTAAATCTGGCCAAACCTTGTGTTGTCAATGCATCTAGGGTTGCTAATGGGTCTTGTTCCAGATCTTGTCCTCCTGATAAGAGTCCAAGTAGGGTAGTGAGGCCTGTCGACAACTTCACTGCCAAAGCTTCTAATCGTGAATCTCTGGGCACGGTATTACGCACTAAGTCAGCGACTTTTGAGCCTTTATTAACCCCGCCAATACTGGTGACCGAAGCGATCAAATCGGGTCTAACTGAAGCCACATAACGAACCGTAGGGCTGCCTTGACTGTGTCCGAATAGATTGACTTTTTCAGCTCCAGTGGCTGCCAGTAAGAGTTCAACTTGCTCAAGCAGTTGCTCTCCGCGTACTTCAGAACTGTTCGTTGCAGAGACTTGTGCAACATAAACACTGGCACCGTCACGGGTCAGTGCGTGCGGAATGCCATAAAAGTAGTCAACACCAGCTAAAGTATCGAATCCAAACAGTCCATGCACTAGGACAATCGGGTATTTGGTTTGAGTATAACCACTTGCGTGGGTGATAGTGGGTAGCCCTACACACAAGAAACAGAGCAAAGTGAGAATAAGTTTGTGTTTCAAAATGAATCCCTTCTGGTTTGACCTCTGATGAGTAAATAAACATTAGAAGAGGCAAAGCGTTATGCGAAGTTTAAGCTCTATTCTGCCTTGATATTTGCGAATTTAAAAACAAAAACAACACAAAATATTAACATTAATTTAACTTTTTATTTTAATGATAATATATTCAATATTTTCATGCTGTTAACATGATGTCACTCGTGTGGATTGGGCGTAATAAGCGGTGCTATCAGTTTTCATTTGCTGGAAGAAAGTGGAGTAAAAAAACAGAATGCGGGAGAGTAATAGCAGCAGGATGGTGCTTAGATGAAAAACAACATCCTGCTTTTAGGTTTATTGATTTTGTATGCTCGCGGTGTAGCGCTCTAAGCCTTGCTCTAAATCATCGATAAGGTCATCTACATTCTCTAAACCTATATGCAGCCTAACCAGTGTTCCGTTAAAGTTTGGATTCGCAACACGTCGCAATGTTTTAAAGCTATTGGGCTCGTTAGCGAGTATTAAGCTCTCAAAGCCACCCCACGAATAGCCCATTTTAAAATGTGTCATGCCATCTAAAAGTGCTGTGGTTGCCTGAGGTACACTGTTTTTGAGAACGAAGGAGAATAAGCCATTTCCTCCGTTAAAGTCTCGTTTGAAAAACTCATGACCAAGGCAAGTGTCGAGGGCTGGGTGACGGACATGATCTACTTCTGGTCTTGATTGAAGCCAGTTTGCAACCTTTAGGCTGTTTTCAGCATGTTGTCTCAAGCGCACATCTAATGTCCTTAAGCCACGCAGTCCGAGATAGACATCATCGGGCGAGACGCATTGGCCCATTAAGTAGCTTTGCTCCCTTAGCTGTTCCCAGTATTTTTCACTGGCGACTGCTGTTCCCAGCATCACATCCGAGTGCCCGATAATGTACTTGGTTGCGGCTTGTATCGAAATGTCGACGCCGTGCTCAAATGGATTGAATAGCACACCTGCAGCCCAAGTATTGTCCAGCATGACGATAATATCGTGCTTGTGAGCAATCTTAGCGAGCGTGGGAACATCTTGAACTTCCATAGTAATTGAGCCAGGAGATTCTAAGAAAAGAACTTTTGTATTCGGTTGGATGAGAGATTCAATATCTTTACCGATAACTGGGTCGTAGTAAGTGGTGTCCACGCCCATTTTTTTCATGATTTTGTCGCAAAAATCGCGGGTTGGTTCATAGCAGGTATCGACCATTAAAATATGATCGCCAGTTTCGACAAAAGAGAGGATCGCATTAGTCACCGCTGCGGTGCCACATGGGTATAACGCACAACCTGCGCCACCTTCGATTTCTGCCATGGCGTCTTGGAAAGCGAAATGGGTGTGGGTGCCTCGTCGCCCGTAAAAAAGCTCTTTATTACCACGATTGATTGTTGCATGGCGCTTGTCAGCCACAGTTTCAAAGACGATAGTCGATGCGCGCTGGACAGGTGGATTGACCACACCTTTGGTCCACTTTTGCTTTCGCCCCGCAGTGATCAATTGGGTTTGTTTGTCTTTAGGCATTGGAAGTCCTTATCGAAAAATGCATTGCTTTATTTAAACCACGCCAATGCATGAATATCAAGCGGCTGCCGAGGGTTTCTCTATATTATTGCGTTATCTGTAATTATTTAATGCTATTGATACTTAAAGCAAAGGGCTAAATTGGTAGTAAACATGTTCCAGAAAGCGAGAATAGAGCGAGCGCTTTTGCCAGTCTTTGAATGCCACTTCATGAGAAGATTCGATGTAACTTTGTTGCAAAAGGTGCATTTTTTCAGTGAACGCTTGATCGTCTATTGCAAGCGTTAATTCAAAATTGAGCCAGAGGCTGCGCATGTCCATATTGACGGTGCCAACTAAGCAAAACTCTTGGTCGATCACGACAGATTTGGTGTGCAGCAACCCACCATAGAACTCAAAAATTTTAACCCCAGATTTTAGAAGCTCTGAATAAAACGCTCTTGATGCCCATTGAACCATCAAAGAGTCATTTTTATGGGGGATGATTAACTCAACGATGACACCTCGTTGAGCCGTCAGTTTTAGGGTTTCAAGCAGTCCAGCACTGGGGACAAAATAAGGTGTTGTGATTCGTACTGATCGGTTTGCTTGATTCATCGCTAAGGTGAGTACTTGCGATATTAAATGATCGGGCATTCCCGGACCCGATGGGACTACTTGTATTGGGTGCAACGGATCATCGGCACTTAAACGGGAAACAGGAGGCTGGGGAAGCGAGCGAGATCCGGTTTCGACCTCCCAATCCCAGCAATGTATGGCAGACAATACGTTAACTGTCGGTCCAGTAATTCGCACCATGATATCGATCCATTGGCCAACTCCTGATCCTTGCTTGAAGTAGGCAGGGTCGACCAGATTCATAGAGCCTGTGTACGCGATCTCGTCATCGATGACTATGATTTTGCGATGTTGGCGTAAATCGAGACGGCGCAAAAAAATTCGCCAAGGGCTGACTTCAAGCGCTTGAACTATCTCGATGCCGGCGGATCTCATCATTGCTACCCAGTGACTTTTAAAAAATCTTGGGCTGCCAGCAGAGTCAAGCAGCAGTTTTATTTTTACGCCACGTTTTGCTGCCTGTATCAAGGCAGAGGAAACGGCATCAGCTAAGCCACCGGGATGCCAGATGTAAAACACCATACGAATACTGGTTTGAGCTTGTTCAATATCGTCAATGATGGAATGAAGAATCTGTTCAGGAGAGTCTTGTAATGCGAGGGTGTTGCCGCTCAGAGCTGGTAGCCCGAGACGGTTGTTGCAAAGCTCATCGATACGATAGATATGTCGACCAAAATTCCTTGTGTCGTGCGCATGGCAATCGTTGAGTTTGGTAAACCAATTCGCGAAGGGTTTGAGCATTTCTCTTGCTCTGTCTGCTCTTTTTCTACCCAGGTTCAACTCACCAAATAAGAAATAGCAGAAAACGCCCACAATAGGGATGATATAGATGATCATTAACCAAGCTAGGGAAACACTGACAGCCCGCCTTTGAAAGACAACACGCAGAGTGACGCCTACAACAAGCAACCAATACACAGCGATGCTTGCTAAGGTTAGAAAGTGATAAAACTTTTCCATTCAATTTCTACTTAAATCAATTCATTGGATAAATGCAATAGAAGTTAAATAGTAAAGCGAGTTGCTCTCTACGACAATAAACATTTGTCAACACAGATTTGATTTGCGTAATGTGATCCGTGCTGTGCGTAATTGGGCGTAGCTTTATTAATATGTTAAAGATGTGTTAATACTTAATGTATAAAAAGAAACATATAGTTAAAAAGCAACAATTCAACTGTTCTAAATGTTAATTGTTTATCATTTTTTATACGATGGCCTTTCAATTGTAATTTAGAGCTGCTTTAATTGCCATGTTGTTAGCGCTTCATAAAAACTCTTATAATGTATACAAATGTATACACCCAATTTTTAGCGCCTAACGTATGCAAACACAACTTAATAAATGGAGTAATCGTGGCTACGAGTACAAGTACGCAACCTCGTGATACGTGGGGTTCAAAATTAGGCTTTGTAATGGCAGCTGCAGGCTCTGCGGTTGGTCTGGGCAATATATGGAAGTTTCCTTACACTGCGGGTGAAAGTGGTGGTGGTGCGTTTGTTGCCATATACCTAGTTTTCGTCATCTTTATTGGCTTTAGTGTCATGCTGACGGAGTTCGCCATAGGACGGAAAACAGGCTTGTCTGCGGTTGGAGCGTTTAAATCGACCGATCGCCGTTGGACATTTACTGGTGTGATGGGCGTGGTAAGTGGTCTACTCATCATGGGGTTCTACCCAGTTGTTGGTGGTTGGGCATTAGCCTATATCTTTAAGGTCGGGGGTGGCCTACTGAGTGCCCCGAGTGCCATTGGAGATAGCTTTGGCGGCTTTATCTCAGATCCTATCCAACCCATTATGTGGATGGGCATTTATCTTCTGATGAATGTTGTAATCGTCATGAGAGGGGTTTCAGGTGGTATTGAGAAGGCTGGTAAAGTACTCATGCCACTCCTTTTCGTCATACTGATTATTGTTTCAGTGAAAGGTTTATCCCTTCCTGGAGCGTCTGCTGGACTTAAATTCTTGTTTACTCCAGACTTCTCTAAAGTTGATAGTAGTGTGGTACTTGCCGCTCTAGGACAAGCGTTTTTCTCTCTTAGCCTTGGCATGGGTTGTATGATGACTTACGGCTCTTACCTTAAAAAGAAAGAAAACTTAGTTCAAACAACAGGTATGGTCACTGCAATGGATACCGGTGTGGCTATTTTAGCGGGTATTGCAATGTTCCCTGCTATGTTCGCATTTGGCATGGAGCCTGCTGCAGGCCCAGGTTTGGTCTTCGTTGTTGTACCTCAGCTTTTCGCTGAAATGGGCGGAGCCATTGGTATTCTGCTCGCTTTGCTGTTCTTCATTGGTTTGACGGTTGCGGCACTGACTTCTTCTGTTTCTCTATTGGAAGTGGTTGTCTCTTACCTTATCGATGAAAAAGGTATGAAGCGCTCAACGGCGGTACTTTCAGCAAGTGCTGTGATGTCAGTTCTGTGTGTTTTTGCCTCTCTTTCATTAGGTGGCATAGGTCCAACGCTATTTGGCACGGGTGCGTTTGACATATTTGACTTACTCACAGACAAGATTTTCCTTGCGGTAGGCGGAATGTTGGTGTGTATCTTTGCTGGATGGCGTTTGAGCAAAGCGGATCTAGAGAAAGAAATCACCAACAATGGTGAGGTGCCTTTCCCACTGTTTGGTTTATGGTATAACCTAGTTAAGTACATTATCCCTGTTGCAATCGCCATCGTTGCTATCATGGGTATAAAGTCAGGTTTTGATAGTGGTAAAGGCGCGATCATGCTGCTTGGCATTGGAATCATAGCTATCGCAGGTCTCTTTTCGAAGAAGTTTTGATAGATACTCGACTATATTCCAGATATACAGGGGCCTTGGGCCCCTGTTTTATTATCTCCCCCACCAATTTCTGGAATTAGTAGGCATAACAGGTATACTCATGCCTTCTAATTAGAGTTGCCGTTTTATGTTTGATATTCTTTTTTGTCACTCGGATTTTGTCGTCATCAATAAGCACCCGCAAGTGTCAGTTCACAAGGATGATGGTGATACTATGTTGCTTCAGGAAGTAGCAAGGTCATTAGATGAGAAGCCGTTATATCTAATACATAGATTAGATAAAATGACCTCGGGTATTTTGCTACTAGCGCGCAATAAGCAGGCTGCCAGTGAACTCTCACAGTTATTTGCACAGCGAAAGGTTGCTAAGTTCTATTTGGCAATTGGCAGTAAGAAGCCGAAAAAGAAGCAAGGCCTAGTGAAAGGGGATATGGAACGCTCACGTCGCAGCGCATGGAAGCTAGTGAAAACACAGTCTAATCCTGCTATCACTCAATTCTTTTCGGTCAGTACTGAGCCTGGAGAGCGCCTCTTTATTTGCAAACCCTTTACCGGAAAAACTCATCAAATTCGTGTTGCTCTAAAATCGATAGGCTCACCGATAGTTGGTGATACTATCTATAATCCTTCCAGCCAAGCTAGCAGAGGATACTTGCACGCTTTTGCGATTATGTTTGATTTTCAGGGAGAAAGCTTCCGGTTTGTCTGTGATCCAAGAGACTGTACAAGTAACAAAGAGAAATGGCACCAAACAAGTGTAAGTGAAGGTATACAAACTTGGCTCTCTCCTTGGGACTTGCCATGGCCACCGATAAAATAACAACAGGATTTTTGTATGCAGGTTTCAAAGCTGCCCATTTTCTTTTCTCATGTCAGTGATGCACTATACAATGCACCCGATGAAGTTAGGCGTTTGTTTCATGGCAGAGGCCGTGTTTACCCCGGACTTGAGCAGATAACGTGCGATTGGGTAGACAGTCAGCTTTTAATTAATGTATTTAAACCCGTTGAGGAAGCGTTCATCGAGGCGCTAAAAGCGGGTATTGATACCTTATCTCAAACTGACTCATGGTGCGCGAAGGGGGTAACTTGCGCAGCTATTCAGCATCGTTATCTTGATGGTGCTCCTTTGGAAGTGGTGTTTGGTGAACTCAATGACAAGCCTATCGTGATCGAGTCAGGTTTGAAATATCAGTTGAACATTGGCCGAAATCAAAACTTTGGTTTGTTTCTCGATATGCGCTTGGGACGAGACTGGGTTAAGAGTCATGCGAGCAATAAAAGAGTACTCAACCTGTTTTCTTATACCTGCGGCTTCTCAGTTGCCGCGATTGAAGGAGGTGCAACGCAGGTAGTGAATGTTGACATGGCGAGAGCCTCTTTAAATAAAGGTCGAGATAATCACAGACTTAATGGCCAAAACCTTAGTCAAGTGAAGTTTTTGGCTTATGACATATTTAAATCATGGGGGAAAATCAGAAAATTAGGCCCCTATGACTTAGTCGTTATCGACCCGCCCTCGTTTCAAAAAGGCAGCTTTGCTCTGAGCAAAGATTATATTCGAATTTTACGCCGCCTCCCTGAGTTACTTGCTGAAAGGGGCAAAGTATTAGCTTGTGTTAACTCACCACAAGTCAGTGGCGATTTCTTGATCACCAGTATGCAAGAAGCGGCGCCGCAGATCGGTTATCAGTCTCGCCTTGATAATCCAGCGGAGTTTTCAGACATTGACAGTGATGCAGCCCTTAAGGTTATGCTGTTTGAGCACCACCCTGAGACTACTTAAGAGTTTGAAAGCCGGAGTAGATACGAGTTACGGTTGTAAACCAGCACGCAATACCGAACACAACGGCAATAATAGCGAAGTACTGAGGCACTAGGCACATGGCAACAAAACAAGCGATTGTCTCAGTGCCTTCCGTTAGCCCACTCATGTAATACAGCGATTTGTTTTTATAGATTGGATTTTCAATCCCTCTTTTACTTGCCATGACGGCAAACGCGAGAAAACTAGATCCTGTGCCGATAAAAGAAAAAATCAGAAATGCCCCTGCCACGGCGTTTTGTTCTGGATTGGCGACGACAAACCCAAATGGTATTAGAGAGTAGAATAGGAAATCTAAGCTGATATCGAGAAAACCGCCAGCGTCAGTGATCCCTTGTCGCCTTGCTAATGCTCCATCTAAACCATCACACAGTCGATTGAGGAGTATCAGAATTAAAGCCAAATCATAGTGCGTAAAATATAATGCGGGGAAGGCAAGCACACCTATTCCAAAGCCAAAAAGAGTGGTTTGGTTGGCAGTTACTCCTAGCTTATCTATTCCGGCGGCCAATAAAGCGAGTGGAGAGCGAATGATTTTTATACTGAATCTATCAAGCATTGCAAAGACTCCATGGCCAGGTAAACACTCGTCCATGTTTCGGCACGTCGTCCTCATCATGTGTTACCATAATGGTTGGAATATTCGCTTGAGCGAGCTGTTCCATGACCCAGTCGCGAAATTGCGTTCTGAGCGCTTTGTCCAACTTACTAAAGGGTTCGTCTAGCAACGCAAGATCAGGTTTCGCAAGAAGCATTCTGACCAAACTAATTCGGGCGCGTTGGCCTCCTGATATCTGATCAGGAAAAGACTCTGCCAAGGATGTAAGCTCGACTTTGCTGAGTGCTGATAGCGCTTCCTGATACCTTTGCTCACCTTTAACATGGTTTGGAAGGGCAAATGCGAGGTTTTGCCAGATATTTAAGTGCGGAAACAAAAGATCATCTTGAAACAAAATGCCGACTTTTCTTTTGTGTGGTTCAAGTGCATCCAGATCTCGTCCGTTGAGCTTGATATGACCTGAATGATTAAATTCAGGACCTAAGTGGCCAGCAATTAAACTTAGCAATGTAGACTTTCCGCACCCACTTGGGCCCATTAAGCAGATCACTTCGTTTGTAGAGGCCGAAAATGTTATGTCTGATAACAGTGTTTCGCCATTATTTTTATAGATGGCGATGTTTTCTAATGACAGCGTCATGTGAAACGGTATCCCTTTTGGTCTTTCTACGGTATCTACGACGCCCTGCGAATGCACTCATTCCAATAGCCGTCGCGAAGAAAATAAATGGCAGTAACGCCTGCCAAATGGCATAAATAGCGGTGACTCGCCTGTCAAAGCCGCTCGACAAAGCTACGGCTTCTGTGGTTATGGTTGTGATTCGACCCCCACCCAACATGAGAGTCGGTAAATATTGCGCTAAGCTGACACTGGCACCGACCGCCCAAGCGTACCAAATGGCGGGCAGTAACAATTTTACCTTCACTTTGAAAAAAACCATGAGAGGCTTTTGGCCCAAACTTAGTGCGACTTTACTAAATTGATGGTTATAACTATGCCAAGGACCATCTAAAGCCAAATAAATGAGGGGGAATGCGAAGAATACATGTGACCAGATTACCCATAGATAGTAGCTGCTGTCTGACAAATACAAGCTAGCTACCTGAATGCCATATAAGATAGAAAGCTGGGGAATCAGCATAGGTAAAGCAATAATATATTTGGGTAAATGTATTTTAAACTTGAGTCGACACTCGTGTGCAAATACGGCGAGTATTAAGCCGATACATGCTGTCATGGCCGCAATAGCAAGACTTTGCCCGATGGTTGACAGGACATTGTCCCATTCATTGGTCCAAAATCTCAGACTATAACGAGATGGAAGTAAATCTGGGAAACGCCAGCGTTGAGCGAAACTCCAAATGATCATCAGAGGCAGCATAACCCCGGCTAAGATTACTGAAAAAGTAAATACAGTTTTACCAGGTAGACTTGTGCCATGTCGCCCAGAAAACTGCCAATTTCCCAAAGGTCCTAAAACGACTTTTTCTATTAAAACAACCAATGCTAATAACAAACTTGCCATGCACAAGAGCATTACAGCACCAGTTGCCGCTCGTGGGATGAGGGAGAGATCTGGGTCACTAAACCATTGCCATACTAAAACGGCAAGTGTAGGAGGATTGGTTGGACCAAGGATTAAACTTAAGTCAACGACAGATACGCCGTAAGCAATCACAGCAAACAGAGCGAAGCGCATTTTGACTAGCCACTGAGGTAAAATGGCTTTCCACCACGTTTGTACCGGTGAATAACCAAGCGAAGTACTGACCTTATGGACTCTATCTACGCTTAGTTGATGTAAAACAGGAATGCTCATCAAAAGGAGAAAAGGTACTTCTTTTAATGTTAGCGCTATTGTTAAGCCCAGCGCATAAAGGTCATGAACCAACCAAGCTGAGTTTTGTGTATCTGGCGTGAAAGCCGTGATTTCTACTAAAACGCGTGCCAGTATGCCTGTCGGGGCAAAAAGAAACGCAAAACCGATCGCAAACGCAACATGAGGCATGGCAAGTAGCGGAGCAAGGAGAGTTTCAACTTTTGACCAATGCCTACCTAACCATAACTTTTGTAAAATCGCAAAGCAGATAAAACATGAGAGATAGGTACTGACAATAGCACTAAATAGGGTGAGTAGTATCGATTTATGGATCCCTGGCCAAGAAAAGAAATTTGTGTAATGGGATAGTGACCAATCGAATAGTCCAACTGGTGGAACGTATCCGAATGATGAGAGCATAACACCGACTAGCCCAGGGACAGTCGGCACTATGCAAATAAGGATTAATGCTAAATATGCGGCTCTATACATTTGGCTATATCAGTGCAGCTCTAGTTACCGTAGCGTTTTTGCCACTCATTCTCCAACGCGGTTTGCCAGCTAGGATGTGGTTCAGCAATCGACTTAAATAGAGAGGTTTTGTTAGCACTTCCAGTTAAGAACTGGTTGTCTAGGACTGATGGATCCCCCCATACAGAGATATCACCTTTTCGAGACTGCGCCTCAGAGCTTAGCAAAAAATTAATAGCGATAAGCGCGCCTTCTTTGGCATTTGCATTCCACGGAATAGCCAAAAAATGGATATTAGAAAGCGCACCTGCATCCATTGCATAAACGGCGGTCGTCTTGGCTAAATTGCCACTGGTTTGAGAAGAATAGACAGAGTTTGGGTTGAAGGTGATGGCAAGATCCAGTTGGCCGTCATCAAGCAACTGTACGGTTTCTGCCGCGCTTGCGGGAAATTGTTGCCCTTTACGCCACGCAACATTGTGAAATTCATCTAAATATTTCCATAACGAACTAGTTACTGCATTAAAATCGACCTTATCAACTGGCTGTGATAGTGAAGGGTCATTGTTGGTTAGTTCGATAAGTAAGGCTTTTAGGAAGCTTGTGCCATGAAAAGCAGGTGGCTTGGGGTAGCTTAATCGATTTGGAAATGCTTTTGCATAGCTAAGTAGTTCATTGAAAGATGTGGGAGGATTGTTTAACTTGACCTTATCATGGATAAAGACGAGCTGGCCTACTCCCCATGGAGCTTCAAGTCCCTCTGTAGGCTCTGAAAAATCGCTATCGACAGGAAGTGACTTGTTCACTTTTTCCCAGTTTGGTAGGCGTTCAACGAAAGGGCCAAATAATAATTGGTTTTTTTTCATAGATTTGAAGTTTTCACCATTGATCCAGACCAAATCGACGCTTCCTTGGGTGTTTTTTTCGGCCGCTTTTTCCGCTATCAAACGAGAGGTCGTTTCAGCGATATCAGACACTTTTACATGTTTGAGTGTCACACCATATTCTTTTTGTAGCCTTCTATTTGCCCATCTAAGGTAGTTGTTAATTTCTTGGCTACCTCCCCAAGCATGAAAGTAAACAGTTTGTCCGTTTGCTTTTTGCGTTACGTCTTGCCAACTGGTTTCTGCCATCAGGTTTAGAGAGAAAAATAAAATAGAGAAAAGTGTGATCAGCTTTGTCATGATGGTCCTTTAAAAAATCTTATTCCCGACGCCTTGATAGACCGTTCTATCCGTCGCTTTCATTCATTATGACGGAAAAAATTTATTTTTTTTAACTATTTGAGATAAGCGAAGGAAAAACAACCAGTCTTGCTCAAAGCTGGTTGATTGCTGGTCGTTGAACTTTGCTCGCGATAGAGTATTCTCACAAATCTATGGAAAGTTGGTGTATCTCTTGGCTTCTACCTAAATATTCAGTGTCTCAATGAACAGGGTAAGCCATAAAAGTGAGATTAAATTCAGAAGGTTTAGAGTCGGATATAAAAAACCCTTATGAACAGGAAGAGCATAAGGGCTTGAGTTAGGGGTGTTTAAAACTTATTTTTTCCAGTCTTTGAGCTTGAAAGTGAGAGTGTGTGTCTCGTTCATTAATACCAAGCTGTCTTCAGTCAGAGTGATATCACTCCATTGTGACAATGTTTTAGAAAATGTTTGCTCAAGGTTCATCGATTCGCCGATACACATTTTCATCGTCATACCCATTTTGGCGATGCGCAACTGATTATTTTTTAGCTCTGTTTGGCCAAAGAAATTATTGCAGCCAGCGTTGCCATTTGCCATTAGCTTTTCACCAATTTCTAGGCGTGGCTTTTTATGCCCTTCGCCTGAAGGTATCATTTCACCATCAACACTAACTAGTTCCCAATTATGATGCTGAAGATCTTGGGCTGTAATTTGTTTTTCGTCGCTACCATTGCTCGCACATGCTGTCATCATAATAGGGAGAGCAACAGCAGCAAGTAATGTTTTTGGACTAAACTTCATAGTAGGAAACTCCGGAATATAAATACCTTTATCGACATTTAGACGATTTTTATGCCTCAAAGTATAGGTGAAAATGCTTAGGTTTTGTCAGTCTAGAGTCATGGTTTATTTATCATTTCGTAGTGTAATATGCTGAGCGGTTGATCGTACAACCTAGCGCAATAAACCTGTACAGAGAGGATATTATGGAACAGTTAGAACTTTTTTCTGTGCCGAGTCCTTGTGTTGGAGTGTGCACCATGGATGACAAGGGGTATTGCAAAGGCTGCATGCGCAAGCGAGAAGAGCGCTTCAATTGGTTATCGTTTTCGCCAGCAGAGCAGCTACATATCATAAAGCTTTGTCGTCAACGTTACAGGCGAAGATTGGCAAACAGTAGTGAAGAACAAGAAGTGACAACGTCACTAACCGATCCCCAGCAAGAGCTGTTTTAGCGTGCCACCATGTTTGGTCTACAGGCGTTTCTATTCCCAGTCATCACTGACCCAACCACCAATATTTTCATCGAAATGGTTACCATGAAACCTATGAGGATGCTCTTTCTGATTTTGAGGGTTGGACTTGCTGTCGAGAAGCTCATGGATATAGCTCGCCATAGGGTCATGACACTCTAACCTTTCTTTCTTTGTTGCAATCTCTTTTATTAACTGTAAACGGTAGGAGTTGCTTGCGCGTTTCATTGGCGGCACCTGTCGTTGCTCTCACACTCAAACATTAGGAGTAGGAAAGTTAGTCGTCAACACTGAAAAATCGTGGAAAGTTATGGATTACTTTTGAGTCAATATTCATTTAGCTCATCGTCTAATGACAATATTGTTGACTAACTTGTACTTAGATAATTAGACCAATGTAGGGAGTGCTTTTTCTGCCATAAAAAGTTCATAAAACAATCGATGGAATCATGTTTATCTGTGACCATGTCACTAGGAATTTTAGAAAAACACCTTGAAGAAAGGATTAAAATGATGGTGCTGCATAGAGTAAAGGAGAGTCATTACAGTAATGATTCTCCTTTCTTGACATGTTGGGGCTGCAGCTATCGAAGCCCCACTTTAGAGTATGAAAAGGTGATTACTTGGCCTGACATGTTTGCTTTGAGACAATTTGGTCAACCATTAACTGGCCTCTAGTATTGCGCATTTTTATTCTGTAGGTTAGGCCTACATCCAAGTTATCTTTAGTTTCGTCATCGCTGCAGTAACTCTGAATGCTAGTCTTGAGCACATGTTGGATTGGTATTGCTTTTGGGGCATCCTGATTGTAAACCATCATTATTTCTATCATAGTCCCCTTAGAATTGGCTCTTAAGATAGAAAGTGGACCTACCTCCATTGGAAGCTCTGCAGCGATTACGCTGGCTCTGCTTTGAGCTAACATCTCAAGCTGACGTTGTTCTCCTGAAGAGGAGCATCCAGCAACTATTGAGGTTGCTAGTATTCCGAGGATAATTTTGAATTTCATTTTAGAACACTTTTTTGTACGGCTTAATTGTCACCTGTTTATAAACACCAGCATCAACGTATGGGTCTGCATCTGCCCAGTCTTGCGCTTGTTGGAGTGATTCAAATTCTGCAATAACGGTTGAACCTGAGAAACCAGCTTCACCTGGGTCATTCGAGTCTATCGCTGGCATAGGGCCAGCCGTGAGGAGACGGCCTTCGTCTTGAAGCTTTTGTAAACGAGCTAAATGAGCAGGTCGAACGCCCAATCTTTTTTCGAGCGAATTTTCAACATCTTGAGAAAAAATTACGTACCACATATTGCTGTCCTCATATTTAAATTTGTTGAGAGGCTTTGCCTAAAACCTTTTAAGCCTAACTGTACAGAATGTAACAGCTTTTAAAAGAGGATCTGACAATAAACTGTGAATTTAGTTCTGTTCGATTGCACGAGGTCTGCTTTCTGTATCTATCGCAACATAGTTAAATGTTGCATCACAGACCATGAAGCGTTCTCCTACGCCATGCTCTTTTACGGGCTTTACCCATACTTCTAAGTCGATATTCATCGAACTTCTTCCGATTATATCAATTCACTATGAGACTAGTCACCAGGATTCGACTCGGATTTTTGTTTTGGTAAATGTTTGTATATATAAACACCAGTAATGACGGTAAAACCGAAGGTTGCAGCTAATAGTCCAAATACTTTGAAATTGACCCACACATCAAGGGGAAGTTTGTATGCGATATAAATGTTGAGGCCCGCACAAAATGAAAAGAATACAACCCAAGCCCAAGTTACTTTTGCCCATACAGGGTCGGGGAGACTAATCTCTTTGCCTAGCATCCCTTTAATTGCCGATTTACCTATGGCATGACTGATGGCAAGACCAAGAGCAAAAACCACATATACTATCGTTACTTTCCATTTGATGAAGTTATCATCGTGAAAGATAATCGTCATGCCGCCAAACAAAGCAACCATGACGAAAGTAATTAATTGCATTTTCTCAACTTTTCTATATAGCAAGTAAGTGAGTATGACCTGAACTGCTGTGGCAATAATTAGCGCTCCAGTCGCAACATATATGTCTTGCATCTTATAAAGCACAAAAAAGATAATCAGCGGGATAAAATCTAATAGTTGTTTCATTGCAAATATCTAAAGTTTCAACATTAGAGACAGTTTAACTAAATATGGGCGATGAAAATAGGCCTTGGAAGCATTATGAGGCAAACTTGTTGGAACTTGGGTAAATGTTTAGTGAAGGGCTGGGTATTTGACTCTGTTTTTTACGGCTTAGCTGACTAAGGTCAGCTAAGCCGCTTTTTGTTAATACACTTCTAGAGATGAGATCATGAGTTTAATGTCTTCGAGGTAACCCTCTTCTCGCAAATTTGACACGGTTACCTTTAGCTCGTCGTTACTCATGGCAAAGCAGCTGGATTTGCCCGTCATGTGGTTTAAGTAGTCATGGTATTCATGCTCTGTAAAGTGGCCGAGTCTATCTACCAGTAAACATTTGATCCCATGGTGAATAAGTCTGTAGTACGTATGACGATGAAGTTCCATATCAGGCCTCTCCTAGCTATGCCAATCTGATAATTGCTCAGAAAGGGTGTGGCTTCGACAAAATGTTGCCACTTATGATTGATAACTCACTCAAAGCATAATGAATGCCAAATACGAATTGTTTATCTCCTATCATAGCTTTATTCATATTTTTTAATTAGTTAGGATAAAACGTGGAGTCGAGTAACGGAGGGTGTAAATTCACAATTCTTATTGCTTTTTGTCGTTAACAGACAGTTTGCAAATTGCAAGTCGTTTTGAGATTGAAAATAAGAACAAATTTTATTTTCTTCGATACCACTTATTTCATGTTTATTTATTAAGCTATTATTCATTTTAATGTGTTGAAAATTAAGCTTTTAATGAACTAGTACTGGGTGAAATATGTTTTTAATCATGATAAAATTAACATTAAAGGCGTATTCAGCCAATAAAAAAGTTGGCGTAAATCAGAAGGTTGGCATACACTTTCCCAAGTGTGGCCGATATGTTGTTGATTGGCTGAGTAAAATGCTTTGGCGCTGCCAAAAACGGCAGTAATGTTAAACACAGCTTTGAGGAAAGTTTTATGGCGCTCACAAAGGCCGATTTGGCTGAGAACCTGTTTGAAAAGCTCGGATACAGTAAACGGGATGCCAAGGAAACGGTTGAGGCGTTTTTCGAAGAGATTCGTAAGGCACTGGAAAGTGGCGAACAGGTAAAACTGTCTGGATTTGGAAATTTCGATCTACGCGAAAAAAATGAACGACCGGGTCGAAACCCAAAGACAGGTGAAGACATTCCAATTAGTGCTCGCCGCGTTGTTACCTTCCGCCCTGGGCAAAAACTGAAGGCTCGCGTTGAAAATGCAAAGGTGAAAGGCTGAAGTTTATAAGCTAACTGCTTATACAGTCGAGACACTAATATTCTAGAAGACGGAGTGATACTAGACCCGTCTTCCAGTTATATCTGGTATTTTAGTTTAGTCACGTTTCCACAGAGCATGACAGAACTTATGTTCCGGATCTCTGCTGATTAGCAGACGGGCAAACACGTCATCAAGGGTATCATCTTCCTCATTGACTAAGCCTATTCTCACTTCAGCGTACAGACTTTTATCAACATCGAACCCGACATGGTGTGACCAGTCATCGCCAGTTTCAACCAATTCTGCTGCTCCTCTGTCATCGAACTGTGCAGTAAAAATGATGACATCGGCAGGTTCGAGATTGTCTGGTGCCATTTCGAGAAATATATCATAAGCCGTTTCTATCACGTCGTCATAGGACATCAGTGTGGACATAATTACGCTCGGCTCATATATTTGCGCTCAGCCGTATTGATCACAATACGATCACCTGTTGCAATGTATTCGGGGACTTGTACTGTCAAACCAGTCGCAAAGCGAGCGGGTTTTGTTCTTGCCGAAGCAGAAGCGCCTTTAATTGATGGATCCGTTTCTTCTATCACAAGCTCAACGGAAGCGGGAAGCTCAAGACCAACGGCATTGTTGTCGACAACAATGACGTGAAGACCTTGAATTTCCTCGGTAACAAACAGCAACTCATCTTCAATATCAGACTTCTTAAATGTGAACTGGGTATAGTCTTCATTGTCCATGAATATGTATTCGTCACCATCAATATATGAGAATGCAACCGCTCGTTTGAACATGTCGACAGTATCGACCACATCATCAGACTTGAATCTTTCATCGACGCGTCCACCAGTAGACAAATCCACACAGCGTAATTTATATATTTTTGCTCCTCCTCGACCTCCAGGAGTGGTGACTTCAATATCTTTGATTAGCAGTGTTTTGCTGTTTGATTCGATAGCAAAACCTTTTTTAAGCTCGCTTGCCCTTGGCATGAATATATATCCTTAGCATGGAATGGAATTGTCGTATTATATACATAGAGTTTAAACGAAGGAATATCTTGATTCGTCCCAATGTGTGGGCGAACATTAGAAGAACCAGAGTCTAAAAATTAATGTAGTCAATTATATGCATCTTTCAGTTATCGACCCTAACCAGCCACTTCAGGAAATGTATCAGCCAGCAGTGGATGAACTTGTGACTTTTCTAAAGAGTGGGCTGGGAGAGAATCTCCATAGTGTATATATCTATGGGAGTGTTGCTCGAAAGCGAGCTGAGCCAAACCTGTCTAATCTTGATGCTCTAGTAGTGTCAAATGAGAGCTTTAGTGATACAAGAACAACCTTGTTTAACTCGATAAAGTTTCGTTTTCAAAAAGCTTACCCATTTATCAACGGGATTTCCCTAACAAACGCTTTAGCTCAAGAAGTCGCTAGTCTTGACAGTATATTCTCTTTGGGCTTTCAGCTGCGCCATTGCTCAGTCTGTGTCTACGGTGAGAACTTAGCAGAGTGCTTCGGTGATTACGAGCCGAGTTGGGAAGTGGCCAAACACTGGAATATGGATGTCGAAAATTGGGTTGCTGTGTATCGTAATCGAATAGCGCGCTCAGCGACACCAGAGGATCAAATAAAGGCCCAAGTGATCATTGCGAAAAAGCTACTTCGAGCCAGCTATTCTCTTGTGATGTATAAAGACAAAAATTGGTTTGATGATCCCATTGAATGCGGGAATAATTTTCTGCGTTATTATCCAGAAAAGCAAGTCGAGATAGAGCGCTTGGGCATTTTGCTATCAGGTCGCTTTATTGCCAAGCGTTCTGTTATAGGCATCCTCGATGGCTTTGGAGAGTGGTTGGTCAAGCAGTATCAAAAAACAGAGTTTCGTATTGGCTAGCTTCCTCTGTTAGAACAAACCAAGCTGAGGCTCGTATAGGCTAGTAAAATTGATTCCCACAAATGGCAGAATGGCTTCTGCGACAGGCTTAAGTTGCTTATCGATGTAGTGCTGGTAATCGATAGAGCTTTTTAAGTATTCCAGCGGCTCTGGCCCGTTAATAGTAATGACATACTCAATTCTGCCTTTATTTTGGTATTGAAGAGGCCTTCCCAATTGTGAGTTTATTTCATCGGCTAAGCGAGCGGCCTTTACTTGTGGAGGAATATTTTTTTGATATTCATGGAGCCTGCGCCGAAGGCGCTTCTGATACACCATTTCTGAATCAAACTCCCCAGCTAATGTTTGCTCGACAAACTTTCGAACAAAGTCTGAGGGATCTTGTTCATGGAAGATCATCGAATAGAGCTGACGCTGAAAACGTTGGGACAGGCGAGTCCAATCGGTACGAGCGCTTTCTAGGCCTTTGAATACAATTTTTTCTGACTCACCGTCACCAATGAGTCCGGCATAACGTTTTTTTGATCCTGTTTCTTGACCTCGAATCGTTGGCATAAGAAACTTCTTATAATGCGTCTCATACTCTATCTCAAGGATTGAGGTCAGGTTGTATTTTTCTTTGAGGTGCTTTGCCCACCAATCGTTAATGCAGTCTACGAGCTCTAGCCCTATCTTATCAGCTTGCATTTGTGAGAACTGACCGTTTAAGGCAACAAAGGTTGAATCGGTATCACCATAGATCACTTGATAACCTTGTTGCTCAATTAACTGCTTAGTTTGTTTCATGATTTCATGCCCACGCATTGTGATACTTGATGCTAAGCGAGTATCAAAGAAACGGCAGCCAGAAGACCCAAGCACACCGTAAAATGAATTCATGATAATCTTAATGGCCTGTGAAAATACGTCTTCGCTATTGCTTTTAGCTTGGTCTCGAGCTGCCCAAAGGTCTTCAATCATAGCCGGAAGAAAATGCTTACTGCGATGAAACTGTGCTCCTCGAAAACCTTCTACCGCTTGATGTTCGTCCTTGCCAACTTCTAACTTTAATCCTTCGATTAAACCCATAGGGTCAATCAGAAACGACCGAATTATTGATGGATACAGGCTTTTAAAATCAAGGACCAAAACAGAATCATAAAGATTTGGTATTGAATCCATGACATAACCACCAGGGCTTGCGAACCAGTTCTCAGAGTGTAAATTGGGAGCCGCATAGCCTGCTCGGTGAAGTTGAGGCAAATATAAATTGGTGAATGCTGCAACAGAGCCTCCGACACGGTCCAGCTCTACGCCTGTGAGTTTTGAGCGCTCGATAGCAAACTCAAGTAAATGAGTTTGAGAGAAGATTTTATTTACCAGGACACAGTCTTGAAGGTTATATTTTGCCAAAGAGGGCTTATCTTTGAGAAACATCTGGTTTATTTCATCCATTCTATCGTGGACATTATGGATTTTTTTCCCTTCGCCTAATAACTCTTGAGAGACAGATTCAAGTGACCAACTGCGAAAGTGAAAGGTCGCCGTTTTAAGTGTGTCAATGCCGTCCATCACGACTCTACCTGGAATAGACACAAAAGCTTGTTGGGTATTTGAGGAGGTACGAAAGAAGCAATTCTGTTTAGCCCGGCCTATGTTCAATTTGAGCTTATGCCACTGAGCGCGTTTGTGCAGAACTCGAAAATCAAAATCAATTACATTCCAGCCAATGATGACGTCAGGGTCAAATTGCTCAAACCAGCGAATCATGGCAGCTAAGAGTTGGCGTTCGTTTTCGACCCACTCGATCTGAGTCTCCGATTTCTGATGGGGACCTATCATGATGACTCGACTGTCCATCGAGCTATCGAGCCCAACCGAATACAATATGCCTTTTTCTGAGCACTCAATATCTAAGGAAACCACTTTCAACTGCGGTGTATAATCGCATTTTCGGCATTGAGTGTGATGAAATTTTGTGTAGCCTCGCTTTTGCTCTGGTATTCCAGTAAATTCAAGGCCGCCTTGAATAAAGCGCTCCATTAAATAACGATCTGTCAGACGAATATCATCTTCAAGAACCAGTATGTCTCTTTGTTTGAGCTCTTGGCTTAGCTGTTGCGCTTGCTTGATGGTGTGGCAATAGCAAGCGGCGAGTTTTATACCACCAAAGCTGGTAAGCGGTACGGCCTTGATTTCAGCGTTAATCTGTAAAGAGCGTACTAAGGTTTGGCATAGCAACGTGTCTTCTTGAGAAATAAAAAATACAGACTTTTCCCCGTTGATAATGAGCTGAACGGGGCCGTTCTCTGTTTTTAGCCAGAGCTCTATCTGGGTTTGACCTGAGATGTCTCTGGCTTGGCGAGTCAACAAAAATCCATGTTGTATTGACATTTGAAATGCTCTTATAGTAATTCGCCGCTAGCTTAGCATAAGCCTGTAATAGTCTAATAGTAAATTAATCCACTCACTTTGATGCCAATATCTTCTAAATACCATTGCTTATAACCAATCTGCGTTCTGAGCGCAACATTGGAGGTGAGTGACCAATTCCAACTGACACTGAGGTTTGAATGGGAATCTTGATCGGAATGTATGAGTGCATGATATTGCGCTTGTAAACCAAGCCTATGCTTTGGGGTTATCTGGAATAAAGCACCAGCTTCAATACCTACTCCCGAAACGAGGTCATAGTCAGTGAGTTTTCCACCGTTTAACTCACCGGATAATAGCGTATAAACATGTGTTTTATCTGAATCTCCCCATGATTTTCCATAGCCGCCTTGGGCAAACCAACGTTCGTCCATAGCGTCTGATTTTGGTTGGCGATCCATCCCAGTGCGTACATTCCAAGACCAGCTGTTAAAAACTCTGTTGCTGGGGGCGAGTGCCATGGCATCGAAGAGGTAAAACCTATCCAGCCTAGTTGTGCCTTCTTGGCTGAGCGTCAGCTGTGTATCGAGAAAATTAATTTGCGCACCCGCGACAAAACCATCTTGAGAGTCAAATAGATCATGATACGCGGCTCGCCATTCCAGAGTAGTTTGATTGCTTGTGTCGTCCCAATATTGATAACCCAAACCAAATCGAGCAGAAGCATGACCTTGCTCTGGCGATACGAGCGGCGGTTCAACAGGTGAAAATGGCGAAGGGACTTTTATTTTGCTCCTTAAATAAAGGAGCTTGGTTAGTCGTTTAGCAGTTGGATCCCGCTCTAAACCCTGATCATAAAGCTGGAAGTTTAGCCATTCATAGGCAAGCTCTAGTATTGCTGCTTGCTCTGTATCTGAGAATTCGGACTTATCTGGATAATTACCGTGGGTTGCCTTTTTTGCTGCTTCAAACAGGCGCGCATCGACTTCATTGGCTTGATGTAAAAGTCGAGTGCCGAAAGCGGCTCTATAATAGGGCGCTTCCAGCAAATCGTTTTCAGCGAGAACCCGAACTGTGTCTGAAGGAATTGCTTGCACGGAAAACTCTTTTGTTAGAGCCAAGTCTTCTCGGGCAATTTCCAGTAAGGACAGCAATTGATAAGAGCAGTTTTCATCAAGAAAGTAGTAGTCTAATTCAGCGTTTTGCATTTCCCACAAATGGAGTAATATTTTTTCGACTTCTTCTGGTGTAAGTTTCAGCTTGTATTCCCAAATATCTCTAGACTCAATGTCGTTATATTCGCGAACTTTCTTATAGTAGGGCATAACGGCGAATCGACCAGGATACTGGCCAATTAAGCCCTTGATAGCAAATGCTGCAGAGTTGTCTTGACTGTCAGGCTCTGCGGCAAAATTGACGGCAAAGGCGACTAATTCTTTGTGTCGAGTCTGATCCTTGGCATCGATACGGAGCAGAGTATGACCGAACATGGAAGAGGGGTTATTCATAAATGCAGTCGGGAACACGAGTGTCAGGCCTTCTGGATCAATGATTTCTCTCCATGTGTTTAATTCAGGGCATGAGAGTGTGGCTTGTCTACCTTGCAGGCTTTCTAGCCAAGAGTATCTTGCTGGGAAACGGCATTGCATCTCTTTGGCAATTTCTTGATCCTCCGAGTAAAGCTTGGTTATGGTTGCTTGTAATTCTTGCACTGGTGAATGCTTGCCATTTGGCGAAATAAAGAATTGTTCATTATCTATGGTACTTTGGTAGCCGGATAAGAAACTGGGTAGGTAATGGCCTAGTTTGAGCCAATAGGGGTCTTGAGCCAGCATTTTGACCTCAAATTTGTTAGCAGAGAAGGCATTTGGAACAAACAGATATAAGCTAAGCAGTGAGGCACTTTTGATAAGGTACAACTTCATAAAGGAAAGCTTCTTATATTTTGCTAATGGTGGTGGAATTTGGCCTATCTCGATGACTGATAGAGAGAAAATGCCACTCTAAATTTAAGTGGCATTATGATGTAACCGAGCTTAGTTAGATAGCGTAGTGAGCAAGCTCGCTATCGCTTGCAACGACATTATTGAGATTAGCGAACACTTCTTGAGAGGTAACATTCTCTGAAACAAAGACATCAGAGAACTTGTCTTGTACTAAAGCATTGAATCTTGCTTTGTCAGCGTCGTCAAGTCCCCATACTTCGGAAAGTGTCGCTAAGGTTTCGCCTTGACCCTTTGCCATATCACGAGCGAGATTATCTATATTTCCATCGATAAACATAGCGAGTTTTTCTGAAGAGGTGACTTTACCCGTACCATCACAACCTAGAGTACCAAACGTAATACCAAAAGTTTGGTTGCCCAATAGGCCGTTTGTAGTTGCTGCAAGAATTTTGGGCACTTTCCCTTCACTACCATCAAATACCATGGTGCCGAAACCACAGCCCACATCAGAGTCTGCCAGTGCCAAACCAGACAAAGGTAATGTAGTGGCCAAAACTGTCGCTGCTAGAAGCTTTTTCATAACATATCCTTAGAAAATAATGTCTTGATAATTCCGTATAAAATGTGCTGCTGAACAATGCACCCTCTAGACATAGTTTAGATTTTGGCTCCTTGCAAAGGCGCTGATAAGAGAATGCGTTTATAAGCTGAATTTGTAGCTATTACAGTAATATACGGCTAGAATTATCAATAATTGTGTCATTAGGGCGTTAAGCTGCAGTTATGAAAATAAGTACTTGCTAAAGTTTGCGTTTGGGCACATATTCAGATTAAGTAACAAACCATAATTAGGTTAGAATAAGCAGCTATGCTGTTATCCACTTTTATTAGTGGCTGCAGAGCGAATTAAAAAGTGTGGAGATACAAGTTTGATAAATGTTTTCCTTGTAGATGATCACGAGCTGGTTCGCACAGGGATACGACGTATTATTGAAGACGTCCGTGGAATGAACGTAGCAGGGGAAGCTGAAAGCGGTGAAGACGCAGTAAAGTGGTGTCGGGCAAATCATACCGATGTCATTTTAATGGATATGAACATGCCGGGTATTGGGGGCTTAGAGTCAACCAAGAAAATCTTGCGTTTTAATCCTGATGTGAAAATCATCGTTTTAACTGTTCATACGGAGAATCCGTTTCCAACCAAAGTGATGCAAGCAGGTGCGGCAGGGTACCTGACAAAAGGGGCGGGGCCAGATGAAATGGTCAACGCAATACGTATTGTAAATAGTGGTCAGCGTTATATCTCTCCTGATATCGCGCAGCAGATGGCGTTGAGCCAATTTTCTTCTGCGTCAGAGAATCCGTTTGCAGAGCTTTCTGAGCGTGAGTTGCAAATAATGATGATGATCACCAAAGGACAAAAAGTTACCGATATATCCGAGCAACTTAACTTAAGTCCTAAAACAGTGAACAGCTACAGATACCGGTTATTTAACAAGCTCGGTATCAATGGTGATGTTGAGCTGACCCATTTAGCCATTCGCCATGGAATGTTAGATACTGAGACTTTGTAGTGACCGACCCTTTTGATTCGGCTTCTTTTTTAAAGACGGTCACGCATCAGCCCGGCGTGTACAGAATGTATAACGCTGAGGCTGTTGTGATCTATGTAGGAAAAGCCAAAGACCTCAAAAAACGCCTTTCTAGTTACTTCCGTACCAAAGTTGATAGTGAAAAAACTCGCGCGCTAGTGAGCAACATCGCTCAAATTGATGTCACTGTCACTCATACAGAAACTGAAGCTCTGATATTAGAGCACAACTATATTAAGCAGTACTTGCCCAAATACAATGTGTTGCTAAGGGATGATAAATCCTACCCATACATATTTATCAGTGGCCACAAACACCCTCGACTCTCTATGCATCGCGGGGTAAAGAAACGCAAGGGAGAGTACTTCGGGCCTTATCCAGATTCAGGAGCGGTGCGTGAAACACTGCATTTGATCCAAAAAATTCTTCCCATGAGACAGTGTGAAGACACTGTATATAGTAATCGTACTCGGCCCTGTTTGATGTACCAAATAGGTCGCTGCGCTGGGCCCTGCGTAAGTGATATCATCTCAGATAAAGACTATGCAGAGTTAGTTCATTTGGTTCGATTATTTCTGCAAGGCAAAGATCAGCAAGTCCTCTCTACACTTGTTGAAAAGATGGAGCTGGCGAGCCAACAACTTAGATTTGAAGATGCCGCAAAGCTGCGCGACCAAATACAGGCGATACGCCGTGTCCAAGAGCAGCAGTTTGTGTCTCATGATTCTCAAGAAGATATGGATGTGCTTGGCTTTGCTCAAGAAAATGGTGTCGCGTGCATTCATATTTTAATGATTCGCCAAGGGAAAGTGCTCGGCAGTCGCAGCCATTTTCCCAAAATTCCTAGTAATACAAGCCAGCAAGAAGTCTTCTACAGCTTTCTTAGTCAGTACTACTTGAGTCATAACGAAGCACGTACTATTCCTGCAAGGATTATTGCTAATGCTGATTTGATTGATGATGCAAAACCATTGCAACAAGCGCTAGGTGATATCGCAGGGCGTAAAATTCATTTTCATATGAATCCAACTGGTCCAAGGGCGCGATATCTAAAACTGGCTAATACCAATGCCTTGACGGCGGTGACCAGCAAAATCAATCATAAAATGACCATTTCGCAGCGCTTCAAGGCGCTTCGAGAGCTACTCAATATGGATAGTATTTTGCGTATGGAATGTTTTGATATTTCTCATACTCAAGGTGAAAGTACCATTGCTTCTTGTGTGGTGTTTAACCAAGAAGGGCCGCTGAAACAGGAATACCGGCGCTATAATATCACTGGAATTACGGGTGGCGATGATTATGCCGCCATGGGGCAAGTGCTTGAACGCCGTTACTCGAAACAAATCGATGTGGAACGAATTCCGGATATTGTATTTATTGATGGTGGAAAAGGGCAGCTTAATCGTGCCGTCGACATTATTTCCAACTACTGGCATGATTGGCCAAAGCGTCCTCGACTGATAGGTATTGCTAAAGGCGTGACTCGAAAACCCGGTCTAGAGACGTTAATTACACCGCAAGGAGAAGAGTTCCACTTACCAAGCGACGCATCTGCCCTGCATTTAATGCAACACATTCGAGATGAAAGCCACAATCATGCCATTGCAGGTCACAGAGCAAAACGTGGTAAAACCAGAAAAACCAGTGTGTTGGAGGGTATAGAAGGCGTCGGGCCCAAACGTCGTCAGTCTTTGCTTAAGTTTATGGGTGGGCTGCAAGAGCTTCGCCGCGCAAGCGTGGAAGAAATCGCCAAAGTTCCGGGGATTAGTATCTCTTTAGCAGAAAACATTTATCAAGCATTGAAACAATAGAAAAAATCACGCACCATAGAGTCCTGTTGTGAAGCAGTGAACAGAACAATAACGATACGCAAACGATAAGAGCCTCAATAAATATGCGTTTAACGATCCCAAACATTTTATCTTTATTACGACTTCTTCTTATTCCGGTGTTTGTCGTTGTTTTTTATCTTCCCTACAGCTGGGCACCTTTTGCCGCTGCCATGGTGTTTTGGGTCGCAGGTTTCACCGATTGGCTTGATGGAATGCTCGCACGCAAGCTTGGACAGATATCTCGCTTTGGCGCTTTTATCGATCCTGTAGCCGATAAAGTGCTTGTTGCGAGCGCACTGATTTTAATTACCGAGCACTATCATAGTATTTGGGTGACGATTCCAGCGGTGACTATGATTGCTCGTGAGATCATTATCTCAGCGCTTCGAGAGTGGATGGCTGAGATAGGCAAACGCGCCAGTGTCGCTGTCTCTTGGGTGGGCAAAGTCAAAACGCTCAGCCAGATGTTTGCCTTGTGGGTGCTTATTTGGCGATATGATGATTGGATGGTATGGCTGGGCTATATTAGCCTATATGTTGCTACTGTGCTGACCTACTGGTCAATGGCTCAATATCTGATTGCTGCTAAAGATGATCTCCTCAATGAGGAACACCATTGAAAAACGGGCTTAGGCCCGTTTTTTTGTTATCGCATAGACTTTACGACAGCTAACTTAGTTAAATTCAACGAATTTATGCGACTAATTTAACCAAATTAGCGCTTTTTGACGCTTAATTAGACAAACGATTCAAAAAATAAAAAATAGTGTTGACTCATTAGTTCGAATCCGTAGAATGCATCCCGTACCCAAGAGGAACGCAGCAAAGAAGCGAAACGATTGGAGTTACGGCGGCGCGTTGGCAGAGTGGCTATGCAGCGGATTGCAAATCCGTGGACCTCGGTTCGACTCCGGGACGCGCCTCCATTTGCGACACTAGCTCAGTTGGTAGAGCGCAACCTTGCCAAGGTTGAGGTCACGAGTTCGAACCTCGTGTGTCGCTCCAAATTTTAAGATAGTGATGACCAACAATCATTATCAATGATGGTGTCTCCATCGCAAGTTTTAGATTTGCGTGCCCTGGTGGTGGAATTGGTAGACACAAGGGATTTAAAATCCCTCGGCGTTCGCGCTGTGCCGGTTCAAGTCCGGCCCGGGGCACCATCTAACCTAATACGCGACACTAGCTCAGTTGGTAGAGCGCAACCTTGCCAAGGTTGAGGTCACGAGTTCGAACCTCGTGTGTCGCTCCAAAATTAAACCGCCTAATAGGCGGTTTTTTCTATAAAAATTGAATCCTTAAACTCTAATAATATTTATCTAGAATGCTCTTATATTCTGTAGATTCTAGTGTTTGGCCAAGGGATTTATTGATCATCATGGCCTCAGTTGTAGATATTGATTTACTGCAAACAAGGTAGCGTGAATGTTGTTCGGGCGAGTCAGTGACATTAACAATACTGACGTATTTAGATATTCCTTCATTGTGGTTTAGGATCCATTTTGCTTCTACATAAGGCATAAGCACGAAATCCACGCGTCCTTCGGCTAATAGGTGGAGTAAATGTGCGCTTTTGGTTAGTTTTATGTCTTTTACATAGCTAACATCGCGCCTATTCACATTGTACTCTTCCATTTTCTTGTCAAACCACGCTCCATATGAAAAACCACTGTATGTACCTAACTTAAGGTCTGAAGTAAATACTTCAGCTACTGTTGGCGTTTTGGGTATTTCAGAAATTTTTTCATTATTTATTACAACAACGAAAGGTTTTTCAATCAATAAGGGTTCATCGCTATACCAATATTCGTTCACTCTCTCAGATGTTTTATAGATTCCAGAAATACATCCTTTGATACTTGGATTTTTAAGTTCTTCCATTATTCTTTTGAAAGGACGCTTATTGAAGTCAAAGGAAATATTTGCATTTTCAAAAACTAGCCGATTAATGTCGATAAGTATCCCAGTTACATAGTCACTATTAGTTTTAAAACGGAGTGGTTCTCGATCGTAGTAATAAATAGTCACTTTTTTATTAGTATGTGTTGAAGACTCAGAGACAGCCCATGTTTTGGATGGTAAGAGGCACAAAAATATTAGAATTGAACCAAATAGCAGCTTCATATATACACCCTACTTACTGACACCAATAACCTAACTATAGTAGGGAATGAATTAGCTGCAGGGCCGTATACCAAATTTAACATACAGTAAAAGATGAATGTTCGAGTTGCACAGTTAAGCAAATTTAAGACCATGTGATTACATGGTCTAGTATTTACACCGTGTTACACAAGCTGTGCGAGCATATCATCCGAGTAGTCGGTAAGTGCTTCGCCGGCTTTGACTTTAGCAACATAGTCGGGGTTAGCAATTAGTGGACGTCCTATAGCTAATAAATCAAATTTCCCAGCGGCTAAAGCAGCATTGCCCGATTCTGGGGTAAAGCCACCAACCCCCATTAGGGTGTTGCTGTAATAAGCACGCATGTAGTCAGATACCTTGCCACCTAAGTAATCAAAAGTCATATTATCGTCGAATATACCCACATGCAGATAGCATAATTCTCTGCTTTCTAAAGTTTGCAGTAAGTAGTCAAAAACCTGTTTGTCCCTTGGGTCAGATTCCATATTGAAATACGCTCCAGGTGAGAGACGAAGCGCGGTCCTTTCTGAGCCAATGGCTTCGGATACTGCGTCAACCACTTGTAAGGCAAATCGAGCCATATTTTCGGCATTTCCACCAAATTCATCCTCGCGCTGATTGCTGGCAAAGTGCAAAAATTGATCAATCAAGTAGCCATTGGCTCCATGGATTTCTACGCCATCAAACCCAGCTTCAAGCGCATTAATTGCTGCCTGACGATAATCTTCAACCAGCTCTAGGATCTCTTCTCGGCTTGCGGGCTTTGGTGTGATGTATTCGAGTTCTCGCATGCGTGGAACCGTGCCATCAACACCGATGGCCGAAGGAGCAAGTACATAATCAGCGTCATAGAAATATGGGTGTGCGACTCGACCCGTGTGCCATAACTGAAGGAAAATTTTGCCACCATTTTGGTGAACGGCATCAGTCACTTTGCGCCATCCTAATATTTGTTGTTGAGTGTAGATGCCAGGAGTATTGGGATAGCCTTGCGCATCAGGTCGTATGATGGTTGCTTCACTGATGATAAGCCCTGTATCCGCGCGGCGCGCATAATACTTCACCATGTCATCAGTGGGGACAAGGTTGGCATCAGCCATGCAGCGGGTCAGCGGCGCCATAATAATACGATTGTTAAGGGTAATAGCGTCATTAAGTTTAATTGGTTCGAATAAATGTTGCATGATTTTTCCTTGGTGATTTCTTGAATGTTCATTCAAGTTAGTCTAATTTGAATGAACATTCAACATGTTTTTTGAATGTCTGTTCAAAATCCGTTAAAGTAGGGTGTTGTTGATAATTTAAATGTGAGTGATGATGCGCAGCGCAGAATTTGATCGTGAAACAGTGCTACGTTCTGCAATGGAAGCCTTTGTAAGTAAAGGGTATTCAAAAACCAGCATGCAGGACCTAAAAGCCGCAACAGGACTACATCCTGGCTCAATTTATTGCGCGTTTGAAAATAAGCGTGGGCTGTTGATCGCAGCGCTTGGCCAGTATCGTGATGACAAATCTCGTGAATTTGAAACCTTGTTCAAAGAGCAAGAGAACGTTTTTTATGGTTTAAATCGTTACCTAGATTCTGTGGTTGAAGAGTGCGAGAAAGAGGCAATCAAAGATTGTTTATTGCAAAAGTCTTTGAGTGAATTGGCGCAGCAAGACGCGGAAGTCGAGCAGCTCATTAGCTCTATGCTGCAAGACTGGCATGGCTCGATTGAGAACAAAATTTGTCAGGCTCAAGATGCGGGATACGTAAACAAAAATAAATCTGCCGCACAACTGACTCAGTTTGTCGTTATGGGTATTTACGGGATGCGCACCCTTTCACATACCCAACCTAAACCGGGTGTGTTGAAAGAGTTAAAGCAAGAACTGATTCATTACCTTACCAGTTAGTTGCCTTTAATAAGGCGATATATATTGCCTTGATCGGTACTAAAAATAATCTCATCTTTTGGGCTCACGATAACGTGTCTGATCCGCTCATTGAGATGCTCAAGAATGCGAGTTTCTTCAATCGCTGACTGGGTGTTATCGAGAGTGATAACATTGATATGCGTGAGTTTTAGCGCTGGGGCGAGAAGTTTTCCATTCAACTCAGGGTAGTGGGTGCCTCTATAAAGTAGCAGGCTTGCAGGAGCAATTGATGGAATATAAACCTTAATTGGTGACTCTATTCCCTCTTTTTCTGTGGCATCAGCAACATTAATTGGTCCCCAATATTCCTTACCGTGTGAGGTTATTGGCCAGCCATAATTAGCACCTCTCTTGATAAGATTGAGCTCATCACCACCTCTTGGTCCATGTTCAATTGACCAAAGGGTTTGTGACTTACCATCATAATACAAACCTTGTGGGTTTCTGTGGCCAATGCTCCACAGCTCTTTTTGCGCGTTGGGAATTGACATAAATGGATTGTTCTTGGCTGAGCCGCCATCAGGATTCAGCCGTAAGATAGAACCAGCATGAGTGCTAAAATCTTGCCCGTTGGGTCTTTCTCCTCTGTCACCAATACTCATAAAGACATGATCTTTATCAAAAGCTAAGCGACTACCGTAATGTCGCCTAGTATCGGAATTAGAAATTGAGGTAAAAATGGTTTCAAATTGAGAAAGTTTTCCAGATTGATAGAGAAAGCTTGCTAATGCTGTGTCTGAACCCGTTTGAGTTTTCTGGCTATACGTGACATAGAACTTATTTTTTTCAAATGGAGATGAGGCAATGTCCATCCATCCGCCTTGGCCTGCGGCGTACAAGTGAGTTGGGTTATCCATCAGCTTAGAGGTGTTTCCTGTTCTGATATTAAGGGCAAGGATATGGCCATTTCTTTCAGTGACAAGCAATGTATTATCATCAGAAAACACCATTCCCCAAGGTACTTTAAAGCCAGATGCAATTTTCTGAGTTTGGTAACCTTGGCTATGCGCAAAGCTTATCCATGCGGCCAACACCAAGCATAATGCTGTTCTTATCACTGGCAACTCCTCCCTATTGATTCTGAGTATGAACCTCTAACCCAACTCTAGACAGCTTTTTATTTTATACAACTTGTTGCTTTTATGACGGATGAAGTATTGCTGCCAGAAACCTGTTTTTCTGCTGCTAGAGGATGTCGTAGCGCCAGAGCATGGTCCACAAGAGAAAAACTTGGACTAAATTACCGCTCAGTGCGTATTTCAGATTGGATTTACACAGCGGTTTCGTTACTATGTAGGGCTATTTACGAAGCCTGAAATCCCTATCGGGAAACCTTATGGAAACTACCAATAGGTAGATGAGGAAACGATGCAACATCTAGAAGAGATTATTGCTAATGCTAACGCTGCTATTGACGCAGCAGATTCATTAGTCGCACTCGATGAAGTGCGAGTTCAGTATTTGGGTAAAAAAGGTGAGCTAACGGCTCAGCTTCAAAGCCTAGGTAAATTGCCACCAGAAGAGCGCCGCAGTGCAGGTCAAGAGATCAACAAAGCGAAAGGTGTTGTCCAGCAAGCGATCGCTGCTCGTAAAGACGCGTTGCAGCGTGCTGAGCTGGAAGCCAAATTGGTAGCAGAGACGATTGACGTCACTCTACCTGGTCGCCGCATAGAAAATGGCGGTCTGCACCCAGTGACTCGTACTGTTGAGCGTATTGAGCAGTTCTTTGGTGAACTTGGTTTTAATACCGAATCAGGCCCTGAGATTGAAGACGCATTTCATAACTTTGATGCGCTGAATATCGCAGAGGATCATCCTGCGCGTACCGATCATGATACTTTCTTCTTTAATCCAGATCTTATGCTGCGTACGCACACTTCAGGTGTTCAGATTCGCACAATGGAAAATGGACAACCACCGTTTCGCTTCATTGCTCCTGGGCGCGTATATCGTAACGACTACGACCAAACACACACACCTATGTTCCACCAAGTGGAAGGTATGTTGGTTGATGAAAACGTTAATTTTGCCCAGCTTAAAGGGATTCTCCATGACTTCCTGTGTAACTTCTTTGAAGAAGAAGTTGAAGTGCGTTTTCGTCCTTCATACTTCCCATTCACAGAGCCTTCAGCAGAAGTGGATGTGAAAGGTAAGAACGGCAAATGGTTAGAAGTATTAGGTTGTGGCATGGTTCACCCAAATGTGCTTCGCAGCGTGGGTATTGATGCGGAAAAATACTCTGGCTTTGCATTTGGTATGGGCGTAGAGCGTTTAACTATGCTTCGCTATGGCGTAAACGATTTAAGAGCGTTCTTCGAGAACGATCTGCGTTTCTTAAAACAGTTCAAGTAATCTAGGGGAACCATCACTATGAAATATAGCGAAACTTGGCTTCGTGAGTGGGTAAACCCTTCGGTTTCAACAGATGAGTTGACTCACCAAATTACTATGGCAGGCCTTGAAGTTGACGATGTTTTGCCTGTCGCTGGCTCTTTTACAGGCGTTAAAGTTGGTCATGTTGTTGAATGTGGTCAACACCCTGATGCAGACAAATTGCGAGTGACCAAAGTGGATGTTGGCGAAGCTGACTTACTTGATATTGTCTGCGGTGCACCAAACTGCCGTCAGGGCCTAAAAGTTGCTGTCGCAACGGTCGGTGCAGTGCTACCGGGCGATTTTAAAATTAAGAAAGCAAAACTACGTGGTCAGCCTTCTCATGGCATGCTTTGTTCATTTACAGAACTTGGTATTGATGTTGAATCAGATGGCATCATGGAGCTTGTGGAAGACGCAGTCGTCGGGACAGACTTTCGTCAATTCTTGGGTCTAGATGATGTGACTGTCGATGTTGATCTGACGGCAAACCGAGCTGATTGCTTTAGCATTCGTGGTCTTGCTCGTGAGGTCGGTGTACTTAACCGTGCAGACGTCACTGAGCCAGCAATAACTCCAGTGGCTCCTGCTATCGACGATACGGTTTCTATTGAGGTTAAAGCGCCAGCAGCATGTCCTCGCTACCTTGGCCGCGTGGTTAAAAATGTCAACGTTAAAGCCCAAACGCCGCTTTGGATGCAAGAGAAACTGCGTCGCTGTGGTATTCGATCTATTGATCCAGTGGTTGATATTACGAACTACATCTTGCTAGAGCAAGGCCAACCAATGCATGCTTTCGATTTGAACAAAATCGACGGTGGCATCGTGGTTCGTATGGCAGAGCAGGGTGAAAAACTGACACTTCTTGATGGCAGTGAAGCGGAATTGAATGCAGATACATTGGTTATTGCTGATCACAATAAGGCACTCGGTATTGCGGGAATTTTTGGTGGTCAGGACTCTGGTGTAACGTCTAAAACCCAAGATGTGTTGCTAGAATGTGCCTTCTTCGCACCTGATCATATTCGTGGTCGTGCTCGCAGTTACGGTTTACACACAGACTCATCAATGCGCTTTGAGCGTGGTGTCGATTACGCATTGCAAGCAAGTGCGATGGAGCGAGCGACAGAGTTGCTGGTTGAAATCTGTGGCGGTGAAGTAGCTCCTGTTGTTGCTGTTGAATCAGCCAGCGATTTGCCAACACCGAATACCGTTGCATTACGCCGCACTAAACTCGATCGCCTACTTGGCCATCATATTGCTGATGCAGATGTGGTTGAGATTTTAGAGCGTTTGGGTATGCAGGTTGCGACAATCGAAGCCGGCTGGACAGCAACTGCGCCAACGTGGCGCTTTGATATTGCTATCGAGCAAGATTTGATTGAAGAAGTTGGTCGTATCTATGGGTATGACAATATTCCAAATCAAAGCCCAGCCGCTGATCTAAAAATGCACGATCATGTAGAAGCGAATATTCCACTCAAACGTGTTCGTAACTTGCTTGTAGATCGCGGTTTCCAAGAAGCTATCACCTATAGCTTTGTTGAGCCAGAGCAGCAAAAACTGATTGTTCCAGATGTTGAGCCTTTAATCTTACCTTTCCCAATTTCTGCTGATATGTCAGCGATGCGTCTGGGTTTGATTCAAGGTCTTCTCAACACTGTTGTTCACAATCAAAAACGTCAGCAACCACGTGTTCGTTTGTTCGAGTACGGCTTGCGTTTTATCCCTTGTGAGTCTGCAGAAAACGGCATGCGCCAAGAGCCTATGCTGGCTGGTGTGATTGCTGGTGCTCGCAGTGAAGAGCATTGGGATATAGAAACTAACACGGTTGATTTCTTCGATTTGAAAGGCGATCTTGAAGCCATTCTTGAACTGTCTGCGAATGAGAAAGCCTACTCTTTTGCTACGGTAAAGCATCCGGCATTGCATCCAGGCCAATCGGCGGCAATCATGGTTGATGGAAAAGAAGTCGGCGTAATGGGCACTGTACACCCCGAACTTGAGCGTAAGTTTGGCTTAAATGGTCGCACCATTGTGTTCGAAATCGAGTGGTCTGCTATCAACACTAAGGTGATCCCAGAAGCAGTACAGCTTTCTAAGTTCCCTTCAAACCGTCGTGATATTGCACTGGTTGTCGAAGAAGAAATTGCATCTGGTGATATCGTTGCAGCGTGCCTCGAAAAAGGAGGAGAATTCCTC
This sequence comes from Vibrio aquimaris, assembly GCF_009363415.1. Taxonomy (NCBI): domain Bacteria; kingdom Pseudomonadati; phylum Pseudomonadota; class Gammaproteobacteria; order Vibrionales; family Vibrionaceae; genus Vibrio; species Vibrio aquimaris. The sequence goes on from NZ_CP045350.1 coordinate 1,363,421, forward strand.
ACAGATGCTCGCTTGTTTGATGTTTACCTTGGTAAAGGGGTAGAGGAAGGTAAGAAGAGCCTTGCCATTGCCCTAAGCCTACAATCAGTAGAACGTACGTTGGAAGACTCGGATATTGCAGGCGCAGTTGATGCTATCGTTGCTCATGTTGCCGAAAAATTTGGTGCTTCTCTTAGAGATTAACCAGACTTATTCATTATAATAAAGAAACCTGCCACAAGGCAGGTTTTTTATTATTCCATCATTAAAAAGAATACTAAGTTCTGGGGGATCCCCTCATGAATCCTCCAGTGCATAGCCATCTTTTAAGAGCTGCTCAGCTAGAGCTATGGCCGCTGCTAAGGGGTGTTGAGTAGTAATCTCGTAGTCTGGTCGCCTGAGGACATCCATACCTAATCGAACGATAGATAGGACATTTCGATTTCTGACTGTATGCGCTTGAAAGTGCCTATCCCACCCAAGGCGAAAATTGGTGTGCGATTGTTTAAAGGTTATCGATAACTCATCACAGATAGATGTTGAGTTATTTGATATTAGTCCTATTCATTTTTGATCCCTTTTTATAACATATCGGCGTTTACAATGTTAAGTTGTAAGTTATTCTCAGGGCGGGGTGAAATTCCCCACCGGCGGTAAATTCAAAACAAGAAAAGCCCGCGAGCGCTCGAGTTTTCGAGGACAGCAGATCTGGTGAGACTCCAGAGCCGACGGTTAAAGTCCGGATGAGAGAGAATTGAAGCACATAGAGGACTTGCTGCTGTATTTTATACGGCACCTATAAGTGTGTGTTGTTTTATAACTCCCATTGCCCTGGTTCTGGTCTTAATAAGTTGGAGAAAACCATGAATCAGACATCTATCCTTGCCGATTTCGGTGAACCTATTACTCGCGTAGATAAAGCGATTGCTGCTCTTCAAGAAGGGCGTGGTATTTTGCTTCTTGATGATGAGTCTCGTGAAAATGAGGGTGATTTAATATATTCAGCGCAGTATCTGACTGCTCAGCAGATGGCGTTAATGATACGAGAATGTAGCGGTATTGTTTGTTTATGTTTGACAGACTCTGATGCTAATAAGCTGGATTTACCGCCGATGGTTGAAAAAAATAGCAGTGTAAACCAAACGGCTTTTACTGTAAGTATTGAAGCGAAAGTCGGTGTGACTACTGGTGTTTCAGCCAAAGATCGAGTCACAACGGTAAAGACAGCGATAGCAGAAACCGCGACTCCAGATGACCTCGCTCGTCCGGGACATGTTTTCCCTTTGCGCGCTCGCAGTGGAGGTGTGTTTTCGAGACGAGGGCATACAGAAGGCACAGTTGATCTAATGACATTGGCTGGTCTTCATCCTTCAGGCGTTCTGTGTGAGCTCAGCAATCCTGATGGTTCTATGGCGAAAACGCCTGAAGTTGTTTTATTTGCCCAAAAACATAATATGCCAGTGTTGACTGTTGAAGATATCGCCTTGTATCGAACGCAATTAGAACGTCATTCAGCTTAAGGTTTACTTATTTTAGGTATCCTTTCTCAGGAGCCAAAAAGATACTATCTTCATGGCTCCTTCTTTGGGTTAGTTGCTTGGCTTATTTCTTTCAATAATGCTTATCGATACGGCAAGGAACAAAATATCTTTTACTAAGAAAAAGTTGGTGACTAATACACCATCCGAGACTTTCCAAGTATTAGGCGTTGTGAGCAAAAAGCTTAATGTTGTGATGAAGATAGCTGCCGCAGCGATACCAGAATAAAACGCAATCTTCGGCTTTTTAATGCCCACAATAAGCCCAATGGCGACAATAATTTCTGCTGCCCCTATCAGATTAGACACCGCTTGAATAGAAAAAAGGTCATAAAGCCAATTCATCGCGAAATGATTTTCGACTAAAGGTTGAATCAGCTTGGCTTCGGTCGGCGTAAATTTATAAATACCGATCCAAATCAGCACGAGTGCTACGCCGAAAACGCCAACAAGGTAACCAATATTGTCAGTCTTTGTATTGTTCTTTACAGCATGCATAAAATCTTTTTTCTCTTAATTAGCATGAGAACAAAGACCTAAAGCTTAATGAAAAACTTTCATTAAAAATACTAATCTATCAATAAAAAATCGTTATTCTGGATTGCCTTAGGTATTGTCGTGCTGGATGATAGAAATGTTGTTAGTTTGGGGCTCGGAGCAGCGCATTCCATGTGACTCTTACAAATTCATCGATGTGTTTATCTGCACCATTACCACTGATTTTATCTTCAAGAGGATGTTCGCCAACGATATCCGATACAAATATCCCGGGTATGATAGTGACAGAGCAGGGGCTATCATTAACTGCATTGAATATATGCGCCGTTTCTACATCGACCGTTGCTACTTTTTTCTCTTGTTGTTGTGCGAGCCAAGACTTTGTTTCAATGAGCGGTGAATCGACAGTGGTGTTAGAACAAGCAGTTGTATTGATGCGTGAAAATTTAGTGGGTATCAGGACTTCGGTATTGCTCAAATTCACAACATTACCTTGGTAAGATGAATGATTTAGGTGGATATAATCACCTATCTGTGCATCGCCAGTAATTCGGCCACCCGCACCACACATCACGATTTTGTTAAAACCTGATTCGGCAAATGTCTTAACCGCGTCGTAAGATAACTCGCCATTGGGCATTCTCAACGCCGCAATTGATACTGTCTTGCCATTGTTTGTGATAGTGACTTCATCAAAAGTAAAGGGGCCGATTTTGTGATTGTGTGGGTTGAGCTTTTTGTATCCTTCACCCTCATGTTCACCCGAAAGGCTAAAGATTTGGTTGGCGATCGATTCCATGACTTTCCAGCGAGCACCGATATAGAGAATTTTTTCGTCTGCTTGAATTTGAGCTAACTGAGACTTTAAACTTTTTATCGATGAAGCTTTCAGTGCGTCAATACTGCCAATGGAGGTTAGCTTGGTTGCGACATCAATTCCCGAGAAGTGGAATTGAAGTATCTGATGTTCAAGGCGTGTATGAGAGCCTATTCCAGATACTATTATTTTGTTTTCATTTGTCTGATGGTTGTTTAAAAGATAGAAGTGAGTTGAAGTGGGAGAAGATACCTTAAAGCATGTGTCAAAACCTTGGCTTTTATAGTGGTTGGCTACGTCTTGATCACTGGAGTTAAAAAGAAAAAACTCTGCACCGTGTTTGCTGATGAGATCAACTAGTCCTGATGGAAGTCTGTTGGCAAGATAAGCATTGATATTGACAGTGTGCTTTGCATCTGTGCTAGGTAGTTTTACAGGTTTATTTTGAAGTAAACTTGTGGCCTTCTGAAAGCCATTAAGGTTTTCTGCATGGGCAGGATGTATTTTTTGTAAGCTTAATTGGTCGAGGCTGAATATCTTGCTTGTCCCAACTCGCTTTATATCATCTACAGATAGGTATCGTGAAGGAGGCTCTGAGGAAGTAAGCGCTCGAACTATCTGAGATTTTGGAGCTGCTACATAAGGGTTTTTATCTTCAAACCCAGCTCTAATGGCATTCATTCGGTCTCCAGCCTGACGGATCTCCATCATTAATAATGTCGGTAAATGACGTGTATTCGATGGAAGGCTTGTATCATTGGATAACTGGCTGATGCGTCTTATATTTAACGGCTGGTCGGCTCTTGGTAGGTCTGGCTGGTCAAGTAGCGCAGAATTCAGAGCTATACTTGATAACTTCATTAGAATTTTTCATTCTGTGGTAGGTGTAATGCTATCATCTAACGTTATGGTTTTATGGGATAACGTCCATAAAATAAATGCTTCTTATTTCGTAATTTCAATTTTTATCACTTAGGGAGCTGTGTAGTATTAAGAGTGGTGCATGGAGGCACAATGAATATTGGTATCTATATTTATGATCATGCAGAAGTATTGGATTTTTCTGGACCATTTGAAGTCTTTAGCACAGCAAAGCGCCTAGGAGCCGAGGATATTAATGTATTTATGATTTCTGAGAGCGATAAACCAGTTTTCGCTCGTGGTGGCTTTAAAGTGTTAGTACACTATTCATTACAAAATCATCCTAAAATAGATTGGTTAGTTGTTGTTCGAGGCCTGCACCAAAATGAAATGATGAAGGCTGATATCATAAGCTGGTTAGCTCTTGCAGCCGATTATGCTGAACTGGTTGCGTCTATTTGTACAGGCGTTTTTCTTTTAGCAAAAGCAGGCTTACCAAATGAGCTAACTGTTACAACTCATTGGGAAGATATTGAGGATTTATGCGTTCAATTTCCTGATTTGAATGTTGTCAGAGATAAGCGCTGGGTACGATTGGGAAAGTACATAACGTCAGGTGGAGTTTCCGCTGGTATTGATATGAGTTTACACCTAGTCGCTACGCAATATGGTTTATCGTTTGCGAAAAAAGTCGCTCGTCAAATGGAGTATAATTTGTCAAATACCAATAGAGTACACCTGAACACTTAAAAACTTTATTTATAAAGGCATTGAAGTCTAACCCTTGTTCAAAGCTTCACATTAGTAACCCTGATTAATACACCATAAAATCTACCTCGAGGTTTCTGTATGAATTTTGATCATGTTGTGGGTTTTAAATACAAGATAATTAAACGAGTTCAACATGATTTAATTAGTGTATAGATTCTAATACTTATGTTTGTGATGTTTATTTATACGAAATCACTCGCTGGTCTGCAACGCAGATAACAATTCATGATGAAATTGTGAGATAGGACCACAAAGTTTTTGTTTTTCTTAGATTTTAAGATATCGTATAGCGACATAACCTAGTGCCTTTATTCAGTTTATGTCGATACTGATAATTAATGAAAACCTTATTTTAAATTTACTAGCGGGCTCAGTAGAAGATATTACAACCGGTTATAAATCGATGCTGGGAGGTAATGAGGTTGCAATGCTCAAATTCATGGTTGAGCATCCAAGTCAGCCACTCACCAAGTCTATTCTTCTTGAACAGGTATGGCACAAAAAAGGTGTTATTGTTGAAGAAAGTAGCCTGCTTCATTGTATCTCAAGCTGTCGTAAAGCTCTGCGTGATAAAGATGCTGAGATTATTAGTACGGTTCGTGGGGTGGGGTACCAATTTAATGGTGATATCAGAGATTATGAGCCTGAAACCATTACTCCGATAGCTAATCAACAGCCTGACATTAATGGTCCTTTAAATGACTCAAGTTGGTTAGTTTTAAATAAACCGCGTAGTGCTTACCTAGCAATGTTTGTATTCAGTGCTCTATCCAGTCACTGGTTGGTTTCTTCCTGGGTGTCACCTTGGGTTGAAGCTGAGTACACTGAGACCTTTTATACGAAATGCACCCTATCAACTCAATCTCCACTTGTTGTTAACCAAGTTCGAGCATTTGAGACAGACAACCAAGTTATTTTAATTAAAGAGGATGGAACGTCTATTAGCTATCGTCCAAAAGATGTGGAGGTGGTTTGTGAATAAGATAATATGTTCTGTCAGCATTATTACGGGAATGCTAGTGGGTGGTTTATCTGCATACACAAGTTCGCCAACGATGAATCGCAGTTTTGAGAGTAAAACAGAGATTATTGTTCCTACTAGACAAGGTAGTGAGAATATAGGTTTATTAACTCAGCTGAACTTTAAACGTTCAGGTCAGTATGAAATGTACTTTCTCACTGATGATTTGATTGGCTTTAATGTATCTGGACAATACGGGTTTAGTTCCAATGGTCTATCTCTGATGCCAAGCTCTGCTGAGCGAGTTATACCTCATGGAAAGGAACTTTCCATTATAGAAACTATGTTCAGCCAACACGGTATGCACTCTATGGAAGATCTAAAGATCATTCGCCTTGATGATGATAATACGATATTGGTTGCGCCAAGGTATTCATATTTATACTCTAGTGTTTACATATAGTAGATATGATATTCGTTTTATTTTGTATTTTTCACTATAAAAATCAATGCTTTGATATTTTTTAATAATGCTTCATATTGAAACATCATCAAGCTGACAGTCCTCTAACTTTGGATAAAAAATCTTAGGTATAAAAAGCACTACCAGTTATTGACCTAAGAGAACTCATGTTAATCATAAACGGAAATTCGATTTTCGATTCTAAACGTGGCTATATTCAAAATCTAAATAGTAATGTTCGTTACCCTATTGGGGTTAATGAGATCGCCTTGCTTAACTTGATGATTGATGAAGCAGGTAAAACGTTGGCCAAAGATGAACTCATGCATCATGTCTGGCAGAAACGCGGTATAGTGGTTGAAATGAGCAGCTTGATGCATTGCATTTCCAGTTGTCGCCGTGCTTTTGAAGACCGTTCTGGAGAGGTAATTAAAACCGTACGTGGTGAAGGGTATCAGTTTGTCGGAACTGTGGAAAATTACCAGCCAGATTACGAACCTAGTGAAATCCAAATACCAGTTATTGATGCTGAACCTACACAGTTAATTGAAAATGAGGTTGCTCATAAGCCTAATATTCGAAAGCAGACATTATTAATGGCTGCGGGGTTATTTTTTTGTTCGGCACTCACCAGTTACTTAATCGTAGAGAACATGCGCTCTCCTCTTTCAGATATATCATTTGAACAAAAACACTTTAGCGCATGTTGGTTTTCTCCAGACTCTAACGGTACCAAAGTTCGTTATCAAGACGTTAATTTATACGACTTTGGAGAGTTAACTTTATTAGTTGATAAAACTGGCCGCTCTCTGAGTTTTCGACCTAAGAGTGGGGTGTTGAGTTGTGAGTAAACTGTCAGCAGTTCTTATTATCATAGTGGGAGCAATGTTGGGGGCCCTGATCGCTTATTTGAATAATAACACCATTAACCGACATATGAGCAGTCACACCGTAGCCCATGTGTCTTCGGTGGTTCCTGATAACAACTTCGGTATTACTTTACCTCTTCGACTTGAACTAATACTGAAAGAAGACAGCAGCTATGGCGTCTATGCTCTTTTGCCAAAGAGCCAAGTTGGATACACCAGCTCAGGTTGGTATGAACTCGATAGTGACGGAATATTTTTTGTCATCGGAAAGCACAAACGTTTGAAATTAGAACCTAAAAGAAATGGAGTGATAGAACAGTTGTTTGTTCGCCAAGGAGCCTTTGATGGGCACATGAAGCTAGTAAAACTCGGTGAGCATAGTGCTGCATTGGTTGGCAGTAAAGTTGCTCTGCACATGATCTACTGAGCGAGCTTCATAGATAGAATGACTTTTAATCCCCCTAGACCACTTCGACCTAGCGTTAATTTGCCTCGATAGCTGTGTGCCATTTCGCAAACAATATTGAGACCTAAACCTGTCCCAGGCATGGTTTCATCCAAGCGAACACCACGCTTAATGACGGTACCTAGTTTTTGTTCTGGTATTCCAATACCATCATCCTCTATCATAATGTCGATTGTTTCAGGGCTATCTTTTTGTAATAAAGAATGGACACGAATAATGCTGCTTGACCATTTGTAAGCGTTTTCAATAAGGTTGCCTAGCATTTCATCAAGATCGGTTTTCTCGACTGCAACGCTTATACTGCTGTCTAACTCATTAATAAGGCTAATACCTCGTTCTGTGTATACTTTATCGAATGCCATGGAAATGGCGTCCACGCGTTCTGATGGATTAGCACTGACAGACAAAATATTTTTTGCGCCAGCCATCCTAGCTCGGCCTAAGTGGTAATCAATTTGATTTTGGATTTGGTCTATTGGCGGGCGCAGTTGCTCTTGAGTTGCAGAGTCTTTTGTGGATATATCATTCTTGAGTACAGAGAGTGGAGTTTTTAGTGCGTGGGAGAGGTTTCCAGCATGGTGCCTAGCTCGCTCAAGCAGCTCTTGATAGTGAAAAACTAAGGCATTTAGGTCCGAAACAACAGGCGCAATTTCTTTTGGATATTCTTGGTCTAGTTGTGTTTTTTTCCCCATACGCAACTGCGATAATTCCTTGTGCATTTTGTTTAGCGGGCTTAAAGACCATTGCACCTGAATAATGATTAACGCCAAAATGCCAATGTAGAGAAGCGCTAGAATGAACCATAACTGGCTCATAAGATTACGAACTGTATCCGTTATGGGCTGTTGGTCAGTACCAATAGTAACATCGATAGGGCCAGAATAGTCTGGGTAGTACAAGGTTGATTGAATATAGATAAGTTTTTCATCGCGCGCCCCTAATAAGTCATGTTCATTCTTAATCGTTAAGTTCTTGTCCCATAATGAACGTGAGCGAAGTAAGGCTTTATCCGTTTTAGCTGACCAATAAAAACCGCTGTATGGGCGCGTAAATCTAGGATCGGAAAGGGGAGAAGTTAATTTAAGATTTCCTTTCTCGTCGGCTTCAAGGGCGGCAGCTATTTCATCCATATAAATGGATAGTTGTTGTTTAGTATCTTCCTGCATGTACAGATACACTTGCGAAGGCATCATGACACCTGCTGCAATTATCATTGCGGTCAACCAAACAACAGCGGCAAGTACTAAGCGGCTTTTGAGGCTAAGGCGTTTGATGAACCTTATCTTCCTAATTGGCATTAAGTTGATACCCCAAACCTCTGACGGTTTTGATTACCTTAGGCGAGATTTTCTTCCTGATACGGCCAATGAAGACTTCAATAGTATTAGAGTCGCGGTCGAAATCCTGCTTGTAGATATGTTCGACTAACTCTGAGCGTGAGATAACTTTTTCAGGATTGTGCATGAAATAAGCAACAACTTTATACTCTAGCGCAGTCAAATCAATGGCTTGTCCTTGCCACATCACCTTAGATGTTCGTGTATCTAGGCTTAGGCAGCCCATCTGCATTATCGGAGACGCGTTACCGGAAGCTCGGCGGAGCTGTACGCGAATCCTAGCAATAAGCTCGACCATTTCGAAGGGTTTAGTTTGATAGTCATCTGCACCGGCATTCAGTCCTTCGACTCTTTGAGTCAGACCATCTCTTGCACTAAGAATAATAATAGGGGTATTTATGTTCTCATCACGAATACTTTTTAAAACAGTGAGGCCATCTAATTTTGGTAAGCCGAGGTCAAGTACAATTGCATCCCACTGTTCCGATGTTGCACGGTAAAGAGCGTCAACCCCATCTGTTGATAGTTCAGGAACCCAGCCGTTTTTTTCTAACGACTCGATTATTTGTTCGCCTAAGCGAGGTTCGTCTTCGACTACAAGTATTTTCATTGTGATGCCGTTTAGTTTTTTAGGGCTTGTTTAAAATTCCGACCTTCAATCAGAATCATTTCTAAAGTTTGAGCGTTGTATTTGACTTTGATGATGTTGTTATTGTAATTCAGCTTGAGTTCATAGACCCAAACATCATCGTCTTCTTCGAGTTCTACTTTGATAATGCGGCCACGAAGATCTTTTTCAACCATAGTGTAAAGCTCGGAAAAGTGGCGGATATAGCCTTTATGAACAGCATCATAGACTTCATCTTGGTCTTCTTCGAACTCGACTTCAGCTCCAGCATGATGAACGTCCTGCACCAAGGCATGGCCGTCTTTATTCGATTCTGTTTTAGTATGTGCCGAAGTACTTGCCATAATACAAAGGGCAGCAATAAGTGGGCCGACTAACTGCTTATTAAACATCACGTTATCTTGCTATAAAATTCTACGCTTGAGTATAACCAATCTTTTATGAATACAAAGTGAATATTGGACCATAAAATGACATCAAACCTTGTCGCGAAAAAATCACGTCAGTTCATCAGCAAATATCTTATCGCGTATTTTCCAAAATCGCCCTGACTTTCTGGCAATGATAAACTGTGGTGGTCGGAAGCGATGCTGGTGGTTGACAATTTTAGTCGGAGAGGACTCTTCAAAAGGTCTATGCTTGTCGGCAAGGTGAGATCTGACAAAAAAGTCCTTAAAGTCCTGCTTTTGTTTTGGTGTGGATAATGACCAAAACTCATGGACTTGCGCTTGGTTATCACCAACATAGGATACCTTTAGACAATTTTTGCCTTTCTCATTTTTGTGTAGGGCTAGGTCCATAGCTAGGCACTCAAAAACAAGCGCATCTTTTAGCCTTAATGCCTCTTTAAGCTTTTTGTCAGGATCGACTAGCGTCGCGTCGCACTGGTGACAAACCCTTGCCGATATATCATTATCCGCACCACATTCGTTGCAATATTTTGCTCTAAAACGGTAGTCACAATGTTCTCTTTCTTGACTGGTTTTATCCTCAAAAAAACCTTGGCATTTTCGTCCATAGTGTTCGATGAGAAATCCATTACTGTCGAGTTTGCCCCAAAAGTTGTTGTTAAAACCACATGCAGGGCAGGGAATAGTGATAATTTCGCTATCTTGGGAAGGTTTAGGTTCGCCCACTTCTGGTTGGTAAAGATCATAACTATTGCCCGCATAATCGAGCACTAAACATTCGGTTTTTCCTGAACTTAAGCGAAGCCCCCTACCGACAATTTGCTGATATAAGCTGATAGATTCGGTCGGGCGTAAAATAGCAATTAGGTCCACATGCGGTGCATCAAACCCTGTGGTTAATACAGATACATTCACTAAAAACTTGATGTTTCGATTTTTGAAGCCATTGATTATTGAATCACGCTCAGAGACTGTGGTGTCACCGATAACTAAAGCCGATTCGTTAGGGGGAAGTAATGACAATATCTCTTGAGCATGGCGGACTGTAGAGGCAAAAATCATAACACCTTGCCTATTATGTGCATGGTTAATAATTTGCTGAACAATTTGCGGGGTGGCTCGTTTTGCTTGGTCAATAACCATGTCCAACTCATGCTCTTTGTATCTACCAGTGCTGGATGGCTTTAACTGCGAAAAGTCATAGCTAAGTATGGGGGCATCCATCATGCGAGCTGGAGTCAAAAAGTTTTGGTCAAGTAGGTAACGGATAGGTAACTCAAAAATACAATCTCGAAAGAATCTCGGTTCTTTTGTCCGAACAAGGCCACGCGTATGGTATTGATAAATCCATCCCATTCCGAGACGGTAGGGGGTTGCGGTAAGACCAAGGACTTTAATGCCTGGGTTTAATTCTCGTAAGTGATGAATGACCTTTTGATAGCTGGTGTTCTTGTCGTCTGCCACCCTATGGCATTCATCAATCACGAGTAGAGAGAACTGGTTTTTGAAATCATCTAAGTTTCGAACCACCGATTGGACAGAGGCAAAAATGACTTGCTTATCGGTTTCTTTTCGGCCTAGCCCCGCAGAATAAATAGCCCCTTCGAGCTGATAACCTTCGTACTTGGCATGATTTTGCTCAACCAGCTCTTTGACATGTGCCAAGACCAGTACCTTCCCTTTAGCCAATCTAGCCAGCTCAGCAATAACAAGGCTTTTACCTGCGCCAGTTGGTAGCACCAAGACTGCTGGACTTGAGTGTTTTCGAAAATAGTGGATCACGGCTTTCACCGAATCAGTTTGATAAGGTCGTAATGTATACATAAATCGCGTGAAACTACTCAACTATTTGGGCTAGGGACTCTATAATACCTTACCCGATGTGGATGAGGTAATCATGCGTTTAGATAAATACTTATGTGATGCTTTGGGTGCAACACGTAAAGAAGCAACAAAAATAATCAAAAGTGGTGACGTTACTGTGAATGACGTCATACAAAAAAATGGTTCTGTCAAAGTAACGGACAACAGTGTGGTGGAGTGGCAGGGGAGGGAAATTCAAAAACCTGGCCCTCGTTATATTATGCTGTTTAAACCGGACGGCTTTGTTTGTTCTCACGAAGATGGATTTAATCAGACGGCATTCATGTTGTTGGATGAGGTGAAGATGGAGGATCTCCACTTTGCTGGGCGTTTAGATGTGGATACGACAGGTTTAGTGCTTATCACAGATGATGGAAAATGGTCTCATCGCATCACCTCACCAAAGCATAAATGTGAAAAGACTTACCGTGTTTGGCTTGCTGACCCTATTGGCTCTGACTACGCAGAGAAGCTTGCTCATGGAATAGAGCTACGCAACGAAAAAATGCCGACTCTACCCGCTAAACTAGAGATCGTTGATCCTAAAGAAAATGAGCTTTTATTGACGATTACAGAGGGTAAGTATCATCAGGTTAAACGTATGTTTGCGGCACTTGGAAATAAAGTTGAACATTTGCACAGAGAACGTATCGGTCAGATTGAGTTAGATGAAACCCTAGAGCCAGGCGAATACCGTTTTCTCACTCAAGAAGAAATAGATTCAGTCTGGCACTAGTCAGTTAAATTGGAAATGGTTTAGTTCCAAATAGGAAGTAGTTTTTTACACTTTGTTAGCTCAATATAGTTTGTATAAATAGTACACTTGTATTGATAACTGCTTTCTATTTGTCTCTAGCCAAGCGGCTAGCAGTCCCAAAATATTTATGGAGACTTATGCCTAATCACGCCCTCTCTTCATCCTCTTCTCACACCACTACTTATCTACTCTTTTTTGTATTGGGAGCCGTCGGTGCTTTAACGCCGCTAGCTATTGATATGTATTTGCCAGCAATGCCAAACCTTGCTCGTGATTTGGGTGTTGCAGAAGGGTCAGTGCAGATCACTTTAACAGTTTATACAGCAGGGTTTGCCATAGGTCAGCTTATCCAGGGCCCATTAGCTGACAGTTATGGCCGAAGACCAGTTCTGATAATAGGAGTAGCATTATTCGCGGTTGCTTCTGTCATGAGTGCTTTAGCTGAGGGGATCGACGCCCTGATATTGATACGAGGGATTCAGGGCTTTGCTGGTGCTGCCGCCGCGGTGATTATTCAGGCTATAGTCCGTGATATGTTTGATCGAGAAGACTTTTCTCGTGCAATGTCTTTTATCACTCTAGTGATTACCGTAGCACCACTCATTGCACCTTTGTTGGGAGGGTATATCGCTATATGGTTTGGTTGGCGTGGCATTTTTTGGGTATTAGCTGTGTTTTCTTTAATCGTTATAGCGCTTGTGCAGTGGAAAATTCCTGAAACTCTGAGAGAGGAAAATAGGCAGCCTCTTCACTTAGTATCAATATTGAAACATTATGCCGGTTTATGCCGTAGCCCAGTTGTGGTTGGATTAATATTTTCAGGTGCTTTTTCCTTTGCTGGTATGTTCTCGTTTCTTACCGCAGGCTCTTTTGTTTACATCAATATATATCATGTAGAACCTAATGAGTTTGGTTATTTATTTGCTTTAAACATTATTGCCATGATTATTATGACTATGATTAATGGCCGTTTTGTAAAAAAAATCGGTTCGCATGCGATGTTAAAGCTGGCACTATCGATCCAACTTTTCGCAGGAGTTGGTTTATTTATTGGTTGGATTCTTGACCTAGGCCTATGGGGCACTGTACCTTTCGTGGTCCTTTTTGTTGGAACAACAGCTACCATCGGAAGTAATACAATGGCTTTATTACTAAGTGGCTATCCGACAATGGCTGGCACAGTTTCATCACTCGCCGGTACCCTTCGTTTTGGTACTGGGTCTGTGATGGGAGGCACTATTGCATTTATGCCTGATGGTGTTGTTTGGCCAATGATTAGTGTTATGACGACGTGTTCGATATTGTCCACGACGTGTTACTGGATATTTGGAAGAAAGGCATAATGTCTCTGTATACAACTGAAATTCAAAACTTAGTTAACTGCGCATTGCAGGAGCTCGCAAGCGAACATAAAACGGGCAAAGTAGTGGATGCCCCTGTCTCTAATAATCACTATTTGGTGAGATGGGTAACGCGGGCGATAAAATCACAGCGGTTTAATCGCTGTGTTCAGGGAGATTTGACTCGATGGCAGAAAGAGGGAAGATCTAAAGGTAATAACGCAGCTCTTATGAATACGTTCCAACGTATTGCGAAATTTTATGCGGATTTCCTTCCTCTCAATTCTGCACATCGCCAGATAAAAGATCATGAGATTAATGACTTCTTGGATTCCATGGAGGAACAGGGCTGGGAGGTGTCAACGTCAGAGCCGCTCATCAATTGTGGAAAGGTTCAGATCTTTACGGAAGGACCAGACTCTTTTGCACTTTGTTCAAAACAGTGTGACGACTGCTTTGATGGTGAGGACTTAGTAAAGCCAATGAGTTGGTTTGTTCGCGGAAATCATGCCTTATTTATAGAAAAGGCAGCAAATGCCGGATTTATGCTGCACAAAATCACGGATTATAAGTCCAACGTCAAATATCATGGCGAGTACTTGGTTTACCCGGCGAACCAAGGCGAACAATTGGCTGAAATACCTATTGGGTATCCTCTCTAAACTCATATTAGTGAAGTGACTCTTTACAATACTTATCGGAAGTATATGAGCTTAATAATGGTGCCTAAGCTGTCTGTTATTTAGCCATATTCCATGAATATTAGAATAGAGTCACGACATGAGATTATTAACCCTGTTTGCATTACTATGCCCGTTTTATGTATTGGCGAGTGATTTTAAGAGCATTTCTAGCTTTGGTGATAGCTTATCAGACTGCGGCAATAAATTTGCTGTTTCCCAAGAGTTTAATTTAGCGACAAAAGGTGCTGTTCTTGCCTCAACGTCCGCCCCAAATTGGCAAGGCAGGGCAAGTAATGGTCGAGTATGGACCGAGTATCTCGCCCAAATGCTAAAACTTCCACCCGTATCCCCGGCAAGGGTGGAGATCAATACTGACATCCATGTAGAGAAACGAGATGAAAAAAGCTCATACTTTATTCATATGGAGCCATTGCTAGGCAATAATTGGTCAGTTGGTGGTGCTATGGCTTTAGCAGGAAACTTCAATAATCTTAGTAAAGGCCAAGATGTGCTCTCGTTTAGTGGTGGGAAAGTGCTGCCTAATTCAAGCTTACAGATATCAAACCGTATCGCTGCGAAGGGTGCTTTCCAAAAAGGTACAATCGTTACTTATATGGTCGGGACTAATAACATGTGGTATAGCTTGTATGGTGAGCTAGGCCAAACCGGAGCAGAGGCTGCTGCTATGGTTGCAGTCGATATACGTGAACTCATCGATAATGAAGCAGAAACTATCATAGTTTCGAACATACCTGATTTCTCAGCAGCGCCATGGTTACAAGATAAAGCTGTGCAAGCGGAAGGTTTTATACGCAATTTTAACCAGATACTTGAAAACCAGCTTAAAGATATTAACCAAGCAAACCCAACCGTAAATATTGTTTACGCAGATGCTTACACCTTCTATAAAAACATCAAAGAAACGGTTCTAGAAGAGGGGCTTTATGAGGATAAAATGCTCAACATCAAGTTGACGAATGTGAAAGATGCATCGTTTGAAGTTGAAACCGGAGAGGTCACAGGCAATCCCGAACAATTTATGTATTGGGATGGCATTCACCCAACAACTAATATGCATAAACTTTATGCAAAGTATGTTTCTGAAGTAGTAAAAAGCAGTATTAATTAGGGTTTTAAATGCTTTTCAGCGCTTCTGAGCTTTGTTTACGATGGCACGGACCATGCCTTTGAATATAAATATATGCGCCGGCATCATGGCAAACCAATACAAAAGCCCTCTAAACCCTTGTGGGTGCCACCATGCAGTAACGCTGAGCTTACGCGTGTTACCTAAATCTTTTAGTGAAAATTCTAAACGCCCCAGCCCTGGGGCTTTAAGACCGAATAATAAAGAAAGGAATTGCTTTTTCTCATAACGAATAACTTTCCATGAGTCTATATAATCCCCAACTTTCATCTCTGGACTAGAGGGGGCGCGCCTGATAGGGCGTTTGCCTCCAAATGGTAAATCGAGCCATTCTCTGATTCTCCATAATAAATTAGCGTAAAAATAGCTTTCCTCTCGACTCCCAAACAGTTGGATTATCCCCCAAAGCTTATCGGCGCTGACTTGGGTTTGAATACTTGCGCCTGTTTGTTTCGGGTAGTAGCCATAACCTGGCTGCCAGCGTTTAAATGCTGTTGGATCGTATCCCCAAACTTCGCTTTCTATATAATCACTTTCCGCTGAGATGGCTTGTTGGACCATTTTTTCATAACCAATTAAATTTTGAGGGTATCGCTTATGAACGGCTTGCCAGTCTGCAACAAAGTCATGCTTCAAACCAGAAAGCAATGCTGCACCTATCGATTTAGGGACAGAGGTGATTATTCCAAGCCAATACGAGGCAAACTTTGGTGTCAGTAGATTAGTGGAAAAAATCCGAATAGGCTTATTTATTGTTTGACTAATAACCTCAAGTTGTTCCCTATAAGTGAGGATATTCGGTCCTCCAACCTCAAATAGATTATGTGTTGTTGGCGTCTCTTTCACCAGTTCGATTAAATAATGATTTAAGTTTTCAAGCGCGATTGGGTTGGCTTTGCAATCAATCCATTTAGGCGTTATCAACAAAGGCATATTAAAAACGAAATCGCGCATAATTTCGAACGCAGCCGAACCGGGACCAATAATGACACCAGCTCTAAGTTCAGTTACTGGGCGGCCAGCCTGACGTATGATATCACCCGTCATTAGCCGTGCTTTTAGATGCTCGGAATCGCCAGTCTGAGGTTGAAGGGCACTAAGATATATGACGTGTTGTACATCGCTGTTTTTGAGCGCGGATTTAAAGTTAGTTGCAAGGGAAAGTTCATATTCGAGAAAGTCGTGACCATGGGCCATTCCATGAACGAGAAAGTAAATAATGTCGAACTTTGCAACCGTATGTATTGTGGTTTCTTTATCGGCTAAGTCGAGATAAATGAGGGACAGATTATTGCGAGGTCGTACTCGAGCCTTAAGGTAATCAATTTGTCTCGCTGCTGCCGTGACATGGTAACCCAAGTCGCATAGCTTTGAGAGTAGTTGGGAGCCAACGTATCCTGATGCACCTAGCACTAATATTTTTTTCATCGTATTCCTTCTTACATCAAAATCCGAGCTTTTATTTTTGAAATACTGGCGCAGACCTATAGGAGCTGATAAGCACGAGAATTGGTATATTTATAATTTCTGTTTATACGTTAGCTTATTGATTGGTAAATCGAAAACGATAGTTATCGTCGGATCTCTGTAGTTAATAGATCGTCACAGTTTTTGATCAAACCTTGAAGTGTTCCGAAAACTCATTGTTGAGTGAATGAAAATTAGAACGCCTTGCGTGAGCCAGTATCCAAAGTTCTTTCTCAAGGCCGCAATTTAGTGTAGATTCACAGTCCAATTTTAAAAATTGTGAGATTTTTGATGCTGCAACTAACAGACCTTTGTAAAGGTTATGTGGATGGTGGAGAGTTTCACCCTGTACTACAAGGTGCTGAGTTGCTATTGGATCAAGGCGAGCAAGTGGCTTTGATGGGCGAGAGTGGTTCCGGTAAGAGCACGTTACTCAATCTTATCGCGGGGATTGATACAGTTGATTCAGGAGAGATCCTGTTCCCTCACTTTTCAATGCATCAAGTAGATGAAAACCAACGGACCTCATATCGCAGGGAAAATATAGGGCTTATATTTCAGCAGTTCAATCTAATCCCTACCTTAAACATCGCGGATAATATACGTTTTTGTCGACAGCTAAAGGGGCTACCTGAAAACATAGCTCTGTGGCGTCAAATTCTCTCATCGCTCGATCTTATGCCACTACTGGGGCGATACCCTGAAGAAGCTTCTGGCGGCCAGCAACAGAGAGCTGCCATAGCTCGTGCTTTATACATGGAGCCCAAGTTATTACTCGCGGATGAGCCCACAGGCAGTTTAGATGAACGTAATGCTGAAGCTGTGATGCGGTTGCTAACGAGCTTAACTCGAGAACTAGAGTGTACACTGCTATTGGTTACTCACAGTGAGCAAGTCGCGTCTCATATGAAAGGAAGGGTGCGCCTCCAAGGAGGGCTGTTACATGTTATGGCCAGTAGTTAAGGCATTATTGGGCCATTACAGACGCTACCCTTTTCAAATCATTCTTGTCTGGCTTGGTCTTACCTTAGGTGTATCTCTTTTGGTCGGTGTTACATCTATTAACGATCATGCGAAAAGTAGTTATCAGCACGGAGAAAAGCTTTTTTCTAACCCCCTTCCATACCGAATCCGCCCTAAGCACATTACTAATAAGATACCGCAAGGCTTTTACGTACAACTTCGACGAGATGGATTTGACCAATGTGCGCCTTTTGACCGTCTAAGACTCAACCTCAGCGACGGTTCTGAACTGATTTTAGTTGGCCTTGATCCCCTTGCTATGTGGCAGTCCCACCAAAGCCAAGATTTGAAAGACTTTCCTTCACTTCCTCTAATGGCAACTCCTCACCCAGTAATGGTTGGCTCTGATCTAGCAGCCTATATGGACTGGCAAGATGGAGACCAAATGACGTTGAGTAGTGGCAGTACGCTGGGGCCTATTATTGTCGATAAACTTGGCTTGATTCATGGTACACAAGTGATCTCTGATATGTCACTGACAAGGATGATAGAGCGTAAAGCAGGCATTTCTTTCATTGCGTGTGGAGAAATGAATGTTGAGAAGCTCACTCATTTAAAAAACTATTTACCTAATGGAATGATTATAACGAGGAGTTCCCATACCGAGATTGAATCTATAACACGTGCATTTCATATTAATTTGAGTGCTATGGGGATGCTGGCTTTTCTCGTAGGTCTGTTCATTTTTTACCAAGCAATGTCTTTGTCTTTGACTCAAAGGCAGCCTCTTGTTGGTATTCTTCGCCAAACTGGTGTATCCGGAAGCCAGCTCACTGTTGCTTTGGGTATTGAGCTATTGCTCCTGATCTTTTTCAGTTGGTTGTGCGGGAATCTTTTGGGGATAGTTCTTGCCAATCAGCTAATACCTGCGGTGTCAGGTAGCTTGCGAGATTTGTATGATGCCAATGTCGAGCTTGCTGTTTCATGGAGCTGGTCATCAGCAATATACAGCTTAGCTATGTCAATGATTGGGGCTTTTTTAACATGTGCATGGCCGACAGTAAGATTGCTTCGAACTCAGCCAGTAAGTCTAACTACTAGATTGTCATTAGCGCGCTTTTCTGGTACTGAATTTTCACTACAAGCTGCATTCGCATGTGTATTATGCATTGTTGCGATTGCGATTTATCAGGCACCACAAACGCAAGTCTCTGGGCTCGTCATTATTGCTCTTATGCTAGTGAGTGTGGCATTGTTTACGCCATATTTTATTTGGAAACTCTTTGATAGCCTTTCATACGTGCTTAAGTGGCCTAAAGCGAGATGGTTTTTCTCTGATGCTGCTGTCAGTATGAGCTATAGAGGGGTTGCAACAATGGCGTTTATGCTGGCAATGGCTGCGAATATTGGTGTAGAAACTATGGTCGGTAGTTTCCGTGATACAACTGATAGGTGGTTGAGCCAGCGCTTAGGCGCTGATCTGTACATATACCCCAGTGTTAACTCTGTAACTAGGATGACTGGTTGGCTGTCTGAACAACCTGAAGTCGAGTCTGTTTGGTGGCGATGGGAGCAGCAGATTGATTTGGTAGATGAAAAGATTCAAGCAGTTAGCACGGGCCACTCTGACGGTGAGTGGGATTCTCTCACCGTAAAAATAGGTGTCCCTAATTACTGGTATCATTTGCACCATTCTAAGGGGGTAATGATTAGTGAATCAATGGCAATTAAACGAGGTATTCGTCCTGGCGACTATATTGATTTATTTGGCCAGTTGGGTAAACGCTGGCAGGTACTGGGTGTCTATTATGATTATGGCAACCCATATAATCAGATAATGTTGTCTCACCAAAACTGGTTAAAAGCGTTTAAAGATAGTGGTTCGGTGACTCTGGGAGTGATACTCCAAGATGGTGTGAATATTTCAGGCTTAAAACATCGTTTGGAATCAGTTTTCCGAGTGGGTGCGGAACGAACTTATGATAATAGTCATATCCATAAGAAAGCGATGAAGGTTTTCGATCGAACCTTTTCTATTGCAGACACTCTTGGCAACATCACGCTTGTAATAGCAATCTGCGGTATTTTTTTCGCCAGTCTGGCAGGGGAAGTTTCCCGACAAAGACATATCTCATTACTAAGATGTTTAGGAATAACAGGAAAAGAGCTGGTTCTCATGGGGAGCTTACAATTGTTTCTTTTTGGTGCTATTTCAGTATTTATCGCTTTGCCTCTAGGCCTAGCTTTAGCTAATTTGATCGTTGATATTGTTATGAAGCCTTCCTTAGGTTGGACTCTAAGCCTCCAGCTGCTCTCCGGAGAGTATTTCCAAACTAGCATTATGGCGATGTGCTCTCTTATGCTTGCGGGAGCTCTGCCAACGATGAGAATGATTAGGCATACGCCAATGAAGTTTGTACGGAACTCTTTATAGCATAACTAAGGTTAAGGGCCAGTAGTGATTGTTGGCGGTGCATGCTGTGCTCAGAGTTATTACAACAAAGGCCATCGGTAGCATCGTTATACCGAAATATGAACCTCAATAAAAACTCAAATTGTTTTATATATGACAATGACTTAAAGTGCGAATGGCAACCGGAGCCATCCTTTTTTGATGCTCTATTGGTAATGTAGAATCAAGACATTTGTCTCCCATTAAGCGTCCGGTTTTTTACTCTTGATGGACTGTCAAACCGGAAGGGCACTAAGTTTTTGGTATTTATCTCAAGAGTTGTTGTTTATATTGGTAATTCTCTGAATTTACCTATAATTAAGACAGGAATAAATGTGGTGTTACTCTTTAATTGTCGAAAATACCGAAGTGTAACCTCCAAACAAGCGATTTTTCCTGAAGGATATCTATGCGTAAACTCAGCTCTAGTGTTTGTTCATCGTGTATTAACATAATAATTTAAGGGACGATATCATGAACGATATTATTCGCCACTTCTTTAAAATGGAGTCAGCTGGAGGCATTCTTCTCGTCATTGCAGCAGCAATCGCAATGACTATCGCCAATACACCGCTTAATGATGTTTATCAATCGGTTCTTCAGTCTTATGTGCTAGGTTTGTCTGTTTCACACTGGATTAATGATGGTTTGATGGCGATATTTTTCCTCATCATTGGCCTTGAGGTGAAGCGTGAATTACTCGAAGGGGCACTTAAGTCGAAGGAAACCGCAATATTCCCTGCAATCGCAGCAGTGGGGGGCATGTTAGCTCCGGCTCTCATATACGTTGCTTTTAACTATAGTGATGCGGATGCCATTCGTGGCTGGGCTATTCCAGCGGCAACTGATATTGCTTTTGCGCTCGGCATTATGGCTCTTTTAGGTAACCGTGTTCCCGTAAGTCTGAAAGTCTTCCTATTGGCATTAGCTATTATTGATGATTTAGGCGTAGTGGTGATCATCGCTCTCTTCTACACAGGAGAATTGTCTACCACAGCGTTGGGTGTTGGCTTTGCAATGACAGCAGCGCTATTTATCTTAAATGCCGCAAAAGTTACTAAGCTCACCCCCTATATCATAGTCGGTGCGATACTTTGGTTTGCTGTATTAAAATCGGGTGTTCATGCAACATTAGCCGGAGTAGTCATAGGCTTTGCAATACCTTTGAAAGGTAAGAAAGACGAAGAATCACCTCTCAAGAAAATGGAGCATGGGCTGCATCCTTATGTCGCTTTTGGAATTCTTCCGGTATTTGCGTTCGCTAATGCAGGTATTTCACTTGCGGGTGTTTCGATTGATGGCCTAACGTCTATGCTCCCACTGGGAATTGCTCTTGGTTTGTTAATTGGAAAACCAGTGGGCATTTTCACTTTCAGTTGGGTGGCTGTGAAAGCTGGGGTTGCTAAACTGCCGGAGGGCATAAACTTCACTCATATATTCGCAGTATCGATTTTATGTGGTATTGGTTTCACTATGTCGATATTTATATCGTCTTTGGCCTTCGGTCAAGCTAATCCAGAGTACGATACATATGCGAGATTGGGAATCTTGATGGGCTCCACTATATCAGCGGTTCTTGGGTATATACTTCTTCGAGTATCACTTCCCGATAGTACCAAAATGGCAGATAAACCAGCCTAATCTAAATCGGAAAAGTTGCGCTCCTCACAAAAGGAGCGCTTTTAGTTTGCAGAAGAATCATTTCTCTATGATGCTAAATATAGTCCACTCTTCAACTACTATTTCATCTAGACCGATAACACTTGCTGTCACACTGCGGTTTGCAGCATGAGCGACTTCATCATCACCTTCGTCTTCCAGACGGCTTTCGCCAAATCCAACGATAGTAATGCGCTCAGGTGCTATGCCGTAATACAATAGTTCGTCCTGTACAGCTGCTGCTCTTTTTTTCGATAAATTAAGATTATATGCTGCTGAGCCTACTTTGCTTGTGTAACCACGTATTTGAATCGATGCAGACATATATTTTTCCAAGAAGTCGGCCATTTCTTGTATTTGGTCTGAAAATACAGGATTAACTTCGTATGAATCGTGTTCGAAAAGGACTCTTAATGCCCGCTCTTCTTGTGCTTTGACCGAGCTCGCACATCCATCATTATCGATTTTTGCGCCCTCTGGGGTATCCGGGCACAGATCTCTTGCATTAACTACTCCATCTCTATCATCATCCGTCAAGTCTGCTACTTGGATTGCTTTGGGTGTATCTATATAACTATACTCATCTTCTATAGCTAGGGAAGTACCAGACAGTGCAACACTGATACTAGTCAGTACAAATATGCCTACACTCTTCATGTTCAATACTCCACTTGTTCCATCCATTCAGGTGGGACAGCAACTAATAAGGAATCTAATAAATTACCAGTAGCATTCATCACTCGATACTTCGCATATTGTTCAGCATAATGCGCATCAAGATAGTCTCTTCGTGCTTCAAACAGCTCGTTTTCCGTGTTGAGAAGATCTAACAGCGTTCTCTGGCCAATTTGATACTGTTTCTCATAGGCGATAACGGTTTCTGAGGCCGAATCAACATGATCGGCAAGAAATTCTTTTTGTTGTAAAGAAAGGTCCAATGCACTCCATGATAATCGTAAGCTTTCCTCTACTTGGCGATAGGCATCATCACGTAAATCTTTTGCTCTGTTTAGTTGGTATGCGGCACGTTCAGAAAGGTCTTTATCAGAACCTCCATTAAAGAGGTTATAGTTCAATCTAAGCATAGCTAGTGATTCATCACTACTACCGACATTGCCTCCCGCATCCTCTCTCCATGTTTGGCTGGCTTCGACCGATATTGTCGGGTAGTAGTTACCTTTGGATTGTTTATACTGGTAACGCGCGGAGTCAACATCAGCCTGGGAGATTTTAATCACAGGATGACTATTGAAAGCAGTATCTAATGCGTCTTTAAGTGTAAGTGGAAGCTTAGACTCATCAGCTTGAGGATAGATTAAACCCAATGGGCTCTGCCCAACTAACCTAGTGAACTGAGTATGAGTGTCGATTAGGTTATTTTGCGCGGCAAGTAGATTGCCGTGAGCTTTAGCAATACGAGCTTCTACTTGGGTAACATCGGCAGTAGATCCAATGCCTGAGTCCGCGCGCTTTTTGATATCACGATATATCTTTTTGTGTACAGCAAGATTGCTCTCAGAAAGAGCAAGAATTTCCGTTGACTTGACAGCATTGAGGTAAACGTCAGTGACTTCTAGTGCTAGATCGGAAGCATCTGCCAATAATTGTAACCTAGATGATTCAGCTTGTGCTGCAGTTCTGTCTATATCGTTTAGAGTTGCATTTCCATCCCATAAAAGTTGAGTGAGTATAATGGATGCTTCTTTCCTGGTTAAGTCTGTATCGGTTCTACCTGATGATCGAGCAGGGCTGATACTCTCTCTACCTAATCCTGCGTCTAAATCAACATTGGGTAAGTAGGCACCAAAAGAGGCATCTGATTCTTTTAGAGCACTTTTGTATAGGTTGAATGTGCTCTTTAGTTCAGGGCTGGTCGCCAACGTAATTGATACTGCTTGCTCAAGAGTTTGGCTATTGCTGGTAAAACCAACTAAAGCGACACTACTTGCCAGAATCGCTTGTTTCCAGTTCAAGGGAGACTCCTTTCAAATCAATCTACTGAAAGCAAGATAAAACTTGTCCCAATTTATCTAATTCTTCCACGTGAAATTTATTGAATAATATAGTGCAACTGACTGAAAAAATGGTAACTTTTTACCAAAAATGCCGATTAAGTATCGAAATTGATCACTTTTTTTGTCACTATAAGTTTCAAGGGAAAGGCGTCGGTCGTGCAATGATGGAATATATTATAGAGCAGGCCAAGCAACGTGGTATCTCAAGACTTTATTCCGAGGTTAGTATTACCGCTCGCCCTTTCTATGAGTCTATGGGATTTAAGCTTGTGCGTGAGCAACAAGTCGAAATGCGAGGCCAATAGTTGACTAACTTTGTTATGGAGCAATATTTGTAGTTAGGTTGTAAATAAAGCGGGTGAATAGCATGTCTGATGAGTTGAATAATGGTCTGGATAGTAAGGGCTTTATAGTAAATCCTTGCTCATTGGATTATCTTCAGCCAGAGTTTCAGCCTTATCTTGAAAATACCATTCAAACTCTTGAATCTACATTTGATAACCAACTACATAGCGTATATCTATATGGCAGCGTTGCGAGAGGAAATGCGAAAAAGTATGTGTCTGATTTAGACATTTCATTAGTATTAAGGTGTCCGATAGAACCAAACATTATTGAGGAGCTATCATCGATCAAAATGCAATTGGAAGCTCAAACTCCAAAGCTATCAAAGATCGACTTTGATCCTGGTTACTTGAAACAAGTCCTCAGTCCCGATGAAGTATATCACTGGCAATTTTGGCTCAAGCATTGTTGTTGCTGTGTATGGGGGACTGATTTATCCCAGCATTTTACGCGTCAAAGGCCAAGTATAAACATTGCATTGGCACTAAATAACGATCTTGGGTTTTTTATGACTGAGCAGCGCTCGAAGGTGGATCAGTGCAATCAAAATACCATTGGAAAAATATTAGCAAAAAAAATGTTGCGTACTGCTTATACACTTAATGCTAACAAAGATAACAGCTGGCATACGGAGTTAAGTCGTTGTGCTGATGTTGTACGATACTATTACCCAAATCATGTTAGATATATAGAACTCGCTATGAGTATGATAACTTCAGGCAAAGCGACTGTAGATGAAATTGATAGCCTTATTAACGGTTGGGGTAACAAGTTATGTGAGCAAATAGAATTACTTGAAAGTACCTCAATCCATTCAAGTGCTGAAAAATCAATTGTAAATTAAATGTTACAATAGAGGTCGGTATTTCCCTTATCCTCATGAAGTTTTTTGACAAACTAGCCCCGTGTTACGTTTTGTTTACAAAATCCACGTATTTTTCCGATTTAATAATTTGATGGTCCTTTATTCCCTTAACGTAAAAGTTAGTACAAGTTAAATAGAAACGGACATCAATAAATCACAGAGGAAAAAACAATGACTCAGGAATATAACCCACTAGGAACCGATGGATTTGAATTTGTCGAATACACAGCCGCAACCGAAGAGGGTATTGGTCAACTAAAAGACTTGTTTGTTTCTTTGGGGTTTGCAGAGATTGCTAAGCATCGTTCGAAACAAGCATGGCTATATCGCCAAGGAGACATCAGTTTCATTATTAATGCTCAGCCACACAGCCAAGCCGAAGAGTTTGCCAAAGTTCATGGCCCGTCAGTCTGCGGTATGGCATTTCGTGTAAAAGATGCCTGTATTGCACTTCAGCACGCACTTGAAAACGGCGCAGAGGAGTTTAAAACCGAAATTGGCCCCATGGAGCTGAGTATTCCCGCTGTCTATGGTATCGGACAAAGCTTACTGTACTTTGTTGATCGCTATGGTAAGAAGAGTATCTATGATGTTGATTTCAACTTTTATGATGATGCCGACGATCGCTTGAAAAAAGCGGACGTGGGTATGTTTGAAATTGACCACCTCACTCACAATGTTAAGCAAGGCAATATGGATACTTGGGCCGGTTTCTATGAACGTATCGGTAACTTCCGTGAAATTCGTTACTTTGACATTGAAGGCAAGTTAACTGGTTTAGTTAGTCGAGCCATGACCGCGCCTTGTGGCAAAATTCGAATTCCTATCAATGAATCTTCTGATGACAAATCGCAAATTGAAGAGTTTATTCGTGAATACAATGGTGAAGGTATTCAGCATATTGCAATGTCAACAGACGATATTTACCAAACGGTGCAGACACTGCGTGATCGAGGCATGGATTTTATGCCAACCCCAGATACTTACTATGAGAAGGTGAACTCTCGAGTAGAAGGTCACACTGAAGATGTTGATAAGCTTAAGGAACTACAAATCCTAATTGATGGTGCACCTATGAAAGATGGGATCTTACTACAAATATTTACTCAAACTGTGATAGGGCCAGTCTTCTTTGAAATCATTCAGCGTAAAGGGAATGAAGGATTTGGTGAAGGCAACTTCAAGGCACTGTTTGAATCAATTGAAGAAGATCAAATTCGCCGAGGAGTGTTGAGCGATGCATAAGTGGATTACATTCCCTCACCGGGAGGGAGTGTGCTCCAAGCAGGCGCATGCAGATTTTCCGGAAGAGGCTATTTATGAGCGTGAAACAGGCCGAAGTGGTTTCTTCGGTCCTGCCTCTCATTTTCATCACCAACACGCTCCTACAGGTTGGATTGAATGGGAAGGTGAGTTGCGCCCAAGAGCGTTTAACTTCAACTTGGTAGAAAAAGCGGCGCAAATTTCGCCGTGGGCTGTACCAGACCTACTGTTCAATAACGATTGTAAGATTCGCACTTGGCGTCTTGAAGAAAAGATGGACTTTCTGGTGCGAAACGCTGATGGTGATGAACTACTTTTTATTCATCAGGGTAAAGCGGATTTGTACAGTGATTATGGTCATCTGACGGTTGGTGAAGGCGATTATGTTGTCATCCCGCGTTCGACTAACTGGCGGATAGAACCTTTAGAACCTTTGTTCATTTTGATGGTTGAAAACACTGATGCTGCTTACTCACTGCCAGAGAAAGGTATGGTAGGTAATCATGCTGTCTTTGATCCTGCAGTGCTAGAAGTACCATCCATCAATCAGCAGTTTAAGGATCAATATTCCGAACAAGAAACACAGGTTCAAGTCAAAAGGCATGGTCAGGTGAGTGTGATAACCTATCCGTTTAATCCTCTTGATGCCGTTGGTTGGCATGGTGATTTGGCAGTAGTGAAACTGAACTGGCGTGATATCAGACCATTAATGTCACATCGATATCATTTGCCGCCGTCTGCACATACAACGTTTGTTGGAGCAGGCTTTGTTGTCTGTACCTTCGTCCCTCGCCCAATAGAAAGTGATCCTGGTGCTCTGAAAGTGCCTTTCTACCATAATAATGATGATTATGATGAAGTCCTTTTCTATCACGCAGGTGACTTTTTCAGCCGAGATAACATAGAAGCAGGTATGGTGACATTCCATCCGGCAGGTTTTACTCACGGCCCTCATCCAAAAGCATTTCAAGCAGGCAGAGAGTACAAGAAAAAGTTCACTGACGAAGTGGCTGTGATGATAGATACTCGTCATGCACTGAGCTTTAGTGATGAAGCGCAATCGGTTGAGAATCAGGAATACGTTTACAGCTGGAAATCACACCCTAATAAATAACAAAGAGAATTATAATGAAGTTAGCCACCCTAAAAAATGGAACTCGTGACGGCCAACTAGTGGTCGTAAGCAAAGATCTTAGTGTTTGTTCGGCAGTCAAAGATATTGCACCCACGCTGCAATTTGCGCTCGATCAGTGGGCTAAAGTTGAGTCACAGTTGAATGAAGTTTACCTTGCCTTAAATGAAGGGCGCGTCGCTGACTCAATGCCTTTTGACCAACAAGCTTGTGAGTCACCATTGCCGCGTGCCTATCAATGGGCTGATGGCAGTGCTTATGTCAATCATGTCGAGCTAGTTCGTAAAGCGCGCGGTGCTGAAATGCCGCCAAGTTTTTGGACGGATCCGCTGATGTATCAAGGTGGTTCGGATGCCTTTATCGGCCCATGTGATGATATTCCGGTTGGAAGTGAAGAGTGGGGAATAGATTTCGAAGGTGAAGTTGCGGTGATAACTGATGATGTTCCTATGGGCGCAAGCCTTAAGCAAGCTGCCAATTCAATTCGCCTTATCATGCTGGTCAATGACGTCTCTTTACGTGGTTTAATTCCTAATGAACTGGCTAAAGGGTTTGGATTCTTTCAATCAAAGCCTTCGTCAGTCTTCTCTCCAGTTGCAGTGACGCCTGATGAATTAGGCCAAGCATGGGATGGCGGTAAAGTTAACTTACCTTTGCTTTCCTATTACAATGATGAGCCATTTGGTTGCCCTAACGCTGGTGTGGATATGACCTTTGAGTTTCCTCAGCTAGTCGCGCACGCAGCCAAAACTCGACCTCTTGCCGCTGGTGCGATTGTAGGATCGGGCACAGTATCTAATAAGCAAGGCACTGAATTTGGTACCTCAATCCAAGAAGGTGGAGTAGGATATTCATGTATTGCAGAAGTACGTATGATTGAAACCATTCGCGACAGTAAGCCTTCTACGCAGTTTATGAAGTTTGGCGATACCATCAAAATAGAAATGAAAGGCAAAGCAGGTGATTCCATTTTTGGCGCTATCGACCAGAAAGTGGTGAAGTACTAATGTCTAATATCACGCTTTATGACTATTGGCGTTCATCAGCGGCTTATCGAGTTCGAATTGCATTAAATTATAAAGGGCTTGCGTATCAACAAAAGTCAGTCCATTTGGTCAAAAATGGCGGCGAGCAGCATGCAAGTGACTTTAAGTTGTTAAATCCAAGCCAGCTTGTTCCCGTCTTAGTTGATGGCGATATACAGCTTAATCAGTCTCTAGCGATTATCGATTACCTTGATGAAACGTATCCAACAGCTTTATTGACTCCGTTGGATAAACAGAATCGCTACCTAGTTAAGGCTTTGGCTCAGGATATTGCAGTCGATATTCATCCACTAAATAACCTCAGAGTATTACAATATTTGACGGGTGAATTATTACTGGAAGAATCTTGCAAGTCCGATTGGTACAAGCATTGGATCCTACTCGGATTCGAAGGCTTGGAGCAAAAACTGGCCAAAAGCAGAGGAACGTATTGTGTGGGCAATGAAGTGAGTTTGGTTGATATTTGTTTGATTCCACAAGTATATAATGCCGAGCGCTTTGATGTTGAACTGACTGGCTTTCCAATAATAAGAGAAGTTTCTGCTGCATTAAGAGAGCTACCCGCATTCATTAATGCTGTGCCAGAAAACCAGCCTGATGCTGTTATTGGATGATCGCTTTTTTATAGCAATATTCTCCTTTCAATAGCAAGATTAAACGGCCACCTTTCACTATCTTGATAGGTGGCTTGATTCTTCATTTTTCTCATGATTTATTGCTTGTTCATAGCAATAAGAAGACAACATGCCCCAAGCAATTACATTGACTATAAAAGCTTTGATAAGATTCATTGGATTGAGAGGGATGGCTTGAAAAACAAAAAACGTACATAGACTTGCTGCAACGCCAACTAAGATACCTCTAATGTGCCATCTTTGCGTATTAAACCAAGGCAAACAGTACAACAATGCCCACAAGCCGCCCCAAAAGACTTGTTTATAGACAAAAAGGTGATCCGGTGACGCTAGTCCTTGCAAGGGATTAATAAGGTAGATTGCCAGTGCATTGGCTAGGCTTCCGATAAAACCAGCTCCTAGCGCAATAGTGATATTTTTGGTCATAGCTCTTGTTCTCCCTCTAATTGGATAAAATGTCATTAGCGACCACAGTACTCTACTCACCCAAGTAGCCATGGTGATTATTACTAATACTTTGAACTCAAATACGAGAATCAAGGTAAGAGAGAACAAGATAATTCGTTTTTCATTTCATATGGTTAGCTAAATGCCACGAAAACTTGATGAGCATCTAATTTTTGGCCTAATTAAATGGGTAAGTGATATAGAATTGCAGTAAATTTGCTCCTTATCAATGCAGTTTGGTTGGAGCACTGATGGTGATTAGGAAAGCAGTCAAGACAGATGCAAAGACACTTTTGCAGTTTATCAAGCTTAAAGCAGAGTTTGACCGAAGCATGAAAGGTTTTTCAGGTGAAGTGGCTGCCACCGTTGAAAAAATTGAGCGTGCCTTGTTTGTCGATACTCCTTATGCTTATGCCTTATTACTTGAGCTTGATGAAACAGTATTAGGCTTCGCCTTGTATCATTATCGGTATTCTTCTTTCAGCGGATATGCATCAATCTGGCTTGATGACTTATTGGTGCTGGGAGGTGAGAGATCGAAAGGATATGGTCAGCAGCTTATGTTAGCGATGAGAGAACAGGCCGATGCAGAATTAGTATCACATATAGCGTGGACAGCCAGTCCCTATAACATAAGGGCGCATGACTTTTACAAAAAGCTTGGTGCAGAGATCGAACGAATGGAAGGCCAAAGGCCTTATTTTCGTTGGGAATTAACTTAAGAGGTGGAATAGGTTTATTCCTATTTTTATGATAAATCATTTGCCATCTAGGTTTGTATCAATCGCTAGGTGAAAATCACCATACGATATATTTAAAAATTAGCAACAAATTCTATTTATTACTGTTAGGAATCATAATATGTCACAGCATTCAGCTGTCATTCGCTGGGTACGAAATGAAGACGAGATATTTAACGACGATCAATACAGTCGGGCGCACATTTGGGAATTTGATGGTGGTCTATCGATACCAGCATCTCCGTCCCCACTTGTTGTGCCATTACCATTGTCTAATGAAGCTAACGTCGATCCCGAAGAAGCATTTGTTGCAGCCTTATCCAGTTGTCATATGTTGACCTTTTTGTCGATTGCAGCTAAGCGCAAGTATGTGATCGATAGCTATACAGATGAAGCGATTGGCATGCTTGGCAAAAATAGTGAGGGTAGGGAAGCCATAACTAAGGTCGTTTTGCGCCCACATATAGTGTTTTCTGGTGATAAAACACCCACCAATGAGCAACTGACAAAAATGCACGATATATCTCATGAAAACTGCTTTATTGCCAATTCAGTAAACACTGAAGTGGTAACCGAAGTTGCGAACTGATAAAACTCGGCGCCAATAACTCATTGTTGGCGCGTCTCTGTCCTTCATAACCCTCAAAACTAGCCCCCATCAAGCGATAACGTCTCTTTTGTCATTTTTAAGCTTGCTTATTTGTGATTTTAATCTGGATATTGCACTTATACCTGACTATTTTATTAATGTTGTTATGAGTTTTATCACATATTGAGTGCTTCATATCAACTCTAACGTCAGTAGTAAGATTTAATGCAAACAACAAGGAAAGAGCACAATGAAAATTACTCTCTGCTCTGGCTTGGTGATCTGCGCTGTTGCTGTTTCTGCAAATACTTATGCCGAACCAAAGAACGAAGTCGTAAACCAATTAGCACTTGGGTGCTACTCCATCCAATCACCTCACAATGGAACTTTTCTAACCAAGTATGATAAAGGAGGACCTGTTAATGATGGGCTGAGTTACCGGTTTGAAGCTGTACCAATAGCTGAGGCAGAGCGGTTTTACATGAAACCGACATCGTTTATGAATTACTTTTTGACCGATAGAGAAGGGCGATTTCTTGCCAGCCATTTGCCTGCACAGATAGGTGCAGGGCGATATGTTGGCAGTTTTGCTGAGTGGAGTATCTCATCAACTGAAATTGCAAATGAGCAGCGGTTTGGATTGTATAATAAAGCTTTGAATATGGGGCTAAGACACAATTGGCAAGATGGAGGCCTCTATTTCTTCGACTTACTGAACCCAAGACATAAAACCAGCGAAAGAGAGTTTTTGCTGGTTGAGCAAACGGGTTGTAAAGCCTTTCCTGAAGTTGAGGTCAATGTTACCGGTGACCGAACTGCGCTAGCCGGAGATGTTAATAAACCGATTAGAGGGTATGTGGATCCTCATACCCATATTACATCGTATGAGTTTATGGGGGGCAAAATGATGCATGGCAAGCCGTTTCATCCGTGGGGAGTAGAAGAAGCGTTGAAAGACAGCGCTGAAGCGCATGGCCCTGATGGATCGCTTGACATTATTGGTAACTTGCTGGCTTTCAATGATATTACGCATAGATACGATACCCGAGGTTGGCCTGATTTCCCTTTTTGGCCGAATCATAAAGAAATGAGCCATATGGGATACTACTACAAGTGGATCGAACGGGCGTATTTATCTGGTCTTAGGTTAATGGTCAGTCATTTAGTGGAAAATGAAGTACTTTGCCATATTCAATCGACTGTAAATCCTGGTTCTTGGATAAATCCAAACAGTTGTAACACTATGGACAGCATACGCTTACAGATCCAAAGGCTCAATGAGATGCAGGACTATATAGATGCTCAATCGGGTGGGGTTGGTAAGGGTTTCTTTCGTCTGGTGACTTCACCCAGTGAAGCTCGCCAAGTGATTGCCGAAGGAAAGATGGCGGTAGTCATGGGCGTTGAAGCGTCTGAAACCTTGAACTGTGGTAAGAAGGATATATGTAATCTCGAGACTATCGAAGCTGGGCTCAATGAGCTTTATGACTTGGGAGTAAGAATCGTTTACCCCACTCATAAATTCGATAATCAATTGGCGGGCTCTCGGGTTGAACATGAGTTTATTAATATCGGCCAACTACTATCGACAGGCTATTTTTTTGAAACTAAAGAGTGCGATGCTGAAACTGGGACGGACAAACATTTTTACCCAGGTTTCCCTTTAATCGGCCAGCTTCCCTTCATCAAACCCATTCTTGATGCAGCTGGTTTAAATCCTCAATATGATGAGAGCATTTTGCATTGTAACCAGCATGGCTTAAGCACACTTGGTGAATATTTAGTTAATCGAATGATAGATAAAAAAATGCTGATTGAAATGGACCATATGAGCCCAGACACGGCTACGGCGGTGATGGATATTGTCGAGCAGAGGCAATACAGCGGGGTCATTTCATCTCACAGCTGGATGAATACATCAAGAGGTGGCGGACTTCATCCCAACACCAAGCGTTTGATTCATGCTGGTGGCTTTGTCGGACCCTACAATGGTGACGCTTATCAAATGCAAATTATGGTATCTAGGTATCTTGATGAGTTAGAAAAGACGCCTTATCTGGCTGGAGTCGGTGTTGGCACAGATATGAATGGATTAGGCACGCAGCCGGGACCTAGGTTTGATGTATCCACTAATCCTCTTAATTATCCTTACGTGTCGGAATTTGGATTAGTGTTTGACAAGCAAGTTTCAGGAAATCGGGTATTTGATTTTAATCAGGAAGGAATGGCTCATTACGGTATGCTGGCCGATCACATTCAAGATATGCGAGAGCAAGGTTCTGCTCGAGTATACGAGGCGGTTATGAACTCGGCAGAAGCTTATATACAGATGTGGGAGAGGTCAGAAGCGAATAACAGCGAGCCTTATATAGAAGCTGTTAAAGTTAACACGTCTGCACAGTCTCTATTGAGATCGACATTCACCAAACAAGCCATTTATTAAAGCCTAACCCGCAAGCGTACATACTATTTGGTATGTACGCGTTCCCATCTCTGCCATCATTATGCTTCATCTAACTTGATGAACGAGCGTCTTTTTCTTGCTGCTGAATCTCAGCTGCATTAAATTGGCGAACATCTAATTTAGCAATGTCGTTACACTCTTCACACGAGTGATGGCAAAGCCCATCTATATATTCATGTTTGGTGACCATACTGAGCTTTTTGCACCAATCGCAAACACCTTCAATAGTAAACATCATTCACCCCTAAACCTATTCTACGGTGTTATTTTCGGTGCGAATTATTACACGGCCAATAAATAAAAGTTAACTATTTGTTATGTGAATTGCGAAAGGAATCGATTACGTAACGTCATGAATTGACTCGGAGAGGTTGGGGCTTGTCACCTTTGAAGTGGGGGATTAACGTGGTGAAGGATGATTCTAAGTGCGCCATTCAGTCTCTTCATCTCTTCATCACTCCCTTTTAAGTCTGGATGATAGATTTTACACAGCTGCTTGTAGCGAATCTTGATATTCTTTTCACTGGGAATGGAATTAATCTTAAACCCAAACAGTGCGCAGGCGAGTGATAGCTTTTGATCTTTTTCCGGCGCTGTAGGACTGAGTCTGGCCTTAGCTTGCTGCGGAGATGAAGAAGACTGAATCTTTTTGAATTGTCTGTAGAGGGTTTCTAATTGCTTCTTTTGCTGCTTAAGCTGATGGCTTTTTTCTGCTAGTTTTTTTTGTAACTCACGCTTTTCGTAATCTGAATCTTTTTCTAAGGTACTTGATTGAGTTGAAAAGTTACGTAGTTTTAAGTGGTACCAGATGATTATCATTAAAAGGATGATGGAAAAGCTCAATAGCGCATAAATTAAGCTGTCATTATTGACCGATGAACCTAATACTTTTTTAGCAATAGGATCAATCTTAAGGCTGAGATCGTCGAACTGAATTTCTAATTGCTCTATTGATGATATTTGCTTGGCTCTCTGAGCGTTAAATTTCTTTTCCAGCACTCCCGAGTAGGCTTCCTCCGCCTTTTCATTGCCTGCGGATGCGGTTCGATACCACACTTCAGCTAAATCCAATGTCTTGGGTAGCTGAGGCAAGCTTTCATAGACTTTACCTAAGTTAATCTGCGCATCAATACTGCCTTCAAGAGCTAAACGGGTTAACCAGTAGATAGCTTCTTGGATATCACGTTTTGACGCTCCGTCTTCAAGATACAGAGAAGCTAACCGAGCCGCTGCTTGTGAGCTGCCATTGTTGGCGGCTTGTTCAAACCAATATAACGCATCGACACGTGAAGTAGGCGAAGAGGTAGTGAGATACTGCTCAGCAAGGAGAATTTGCGCCTCAACGTCGTTGTTCTGCGCTTTAGCTGTTAAAGCGTCGATGGATTCTGCCATACAAAAAGAGCAGAACAGAAGCAGTGAAAGGCTAACAAATTTCAATGTATTCCTTTACGAAATAAGCAGAATGACCTGACCTATAGTGTAATGTATTTACTGGGTAATGAAAAAGTTGTTACCACCACTGCTAAAGCTAATTTATTCACAAAACATCTCCATGTAGAATCATTGATTGAATGCGCCCACACCCGACTGTGGGAGCAAAGCAATTAATGCTCTAGTTGACATTTGTGTCAATTATGTATTTATTAATTTACTCAATATTTGCTTACTTCAAACATAAGTGGCTGAAAATCAGCCACCTTGTGCTGATTACTGGGAGTGTTTTCGTAACATTTTGGGTGCTTGCGCGCCGTCGATAGGTCTGCTTACTGATACAGAACGACCTTTTTTCAAGCCGACCTCATAGTCTTCGGTTAGGTTTTTCATGGCTTCCTTCAACTGTTTCTTGAAGGTTTCGCGATCTATGTTTTTAAACTCTTTATCTATGTAATCGTCGATTTTTTTGCAAGAGTCTTCATCAGGGTTGATCATCGGCAGCTTCTCAAGTGCCCCTTCGACCCACCCAGAAATAAATGAGTTCACGCGGCGGGTGACTTCGGTGTTAGAGGTTCCTGTTCCCGCAAAGCTGTTACGAAACTTTCCAGTTTGTTCGTTAAGCTCTCGATAAACGATATCAAATGCGAAGGCTGCAAAGATAGCGCGGTCTGCTTCGCCAATAAACTCAGCTCTTTTTAATCCTTTATGATTAGTAAGTACTGCCTCAACGCCAAATTTAGTGTTAATTCCTCGAATAATACGCAACAAGGTAGAGCTGATGTTGGAGGGAAGTAGGTGTGTCGATTGAGTTTTACCCATTTTGATAAATTCAATATCATCTTTGTCTAAGCCATATTTAAGCATCAGACGATGTGCCATTTTTATCGCATTGGCAGCTTCATTAACATTGGCAGAGTTACCAAGTTCAAGACATTTAGCGATCTTTTTTAGGGCTTTTTGTTTATCCATCGACAACAGAAAATCTCACCGTTTCTAAAGAAGTCGGGTATTTTAACTCTTCTGACATTAAAACGGAACTCTTGAAGCAATAATCTTAGTGACGGTGCATCATTAAGACAAACAAAGGCCGCCCAGTTGGAGCGGCTGTAGATATGGCGAGAAAAGAACTAAATACCAAGGTCATCCATTAAATCAGATGCTTGTGTATTTGACTTTTCTTTGCCCTCTTTTTCCTCTCTCACATCTGAAAGCGCCTGTTCCAAGATAGCGTCAGGGCTTTCCTCTTCATGTGATTCGAACTCTTCAAGCTGAATAAACTCTGTCTTGTCCATAGCGAGTTCAAGATAGAAAATATTGCCTGTTTCGGTGGAAAACGTTACTCGTCGCGCTTGTGGGCGATCAAGGTTTGTATCGACTGACAAGATGACTTGCTTATTTAGTGTAAGCATCTTAGGTTGGTTTTGAGTGATGTGCGTCTGGAGGTCTTTACGTATTTGGTTGGTGAAGCCACCAACAATCTGGTTCATTAGCTCACCGAGTACATCCGCCACTTCGTCTGAGGTGTGTAATGTGGCTAATTCTTCTTCTGGCATGCCCATATGGCGCATATAATTCGTATAAAGTTCTAATGCTGCTTTTGACGTGAAATTGATGACAACCAAACCGGAGAAGCCACCATCAAACAGAACAAAGCAGCCGAAATCAGGCTTTAAACCTGTTTTAGTGATTTTTTGCACCATGGCAGAGTAATGGATATCTGAATTACTCGCTTCGCTCAATATGGTTGATACAGATTGGCAAAGTTTTAATAGAATATCTTCTGTAGTGATGATTTGATTTTTTTTCATTGATGGCTCTCTTGTAAAAGATATGTGCTAACTAACCCATAATGACTAAGTGTGGATAAGAAATTAGATAAGTGCCATTTTCAAATCGTATTTATGTTTTATTCACCGTTTCAAATGTTGTAAAGTGACGAAAATCAAAAAATATTATCCGTTTATTAGGACCCTTTACTGTTAGGAATAGTGAAGTAGGGGCAGGAAGCAAATGTTACCAAGATTACACTCACAGTCTGATGTTGATCCGCTTGTACTCGGTTTTCTCAAAAACCTCAAAAATGAAGGTTTTGAAGGCGACATCGAAAGTCAATATTCTAGCCGTTTAGCGGTTGCTACCGATAACAGTGTATATCAACAGCTCCCTCAGGCTGTCGTTCACCCTAAATCAACTCAAGATGTCGTTTTATTGAGCAGGCTCAGCACACAAGAAAATTATGAGCGGATTACTTTCTCGCCTCGTGGCGGTGGAACTGGGACCAATGGTCAGTCTTTGACTCAAGGAATCGTTGTTGACCTTTCTCGCCATATGAACAAGGTTCTTGAAATTAATCAAGAAGAGGGTTGGGTAAGAGTTCAGACTGGAGTTGTTAAAGATCAACTAAATGATGCCATAAGGCCTTATGGGTATTTTTTCTCACCGGATCTCTCAACCAGTAACCGAGCAACGATTGGGGGGATGATCAATACCGATGCGTCGGGGCAAGGCTCGTTAAAATATGGAAAAACTTCAGACCATGTTTTGTCAGTCCAAGCCGTTTTTGCCGATGGTTCGCTGCTTGAATCCGATATGTCTGGTGGTAGACCGAATGAAGAAGGTTTGGCTCACCGTGCCTTGAAAGTCACCGAAAACGTATGTCGTGAAAAGCGAGACCAAATCAAAGCAAAATTCCCACCACTTAACCGTTTTTTAACCGGATACGATTTAAATAATGCCATTAACGAGCAAACGGGCGAGTTTGATATCACCCGAGTTCTCTGTGGTGCTGAGGGGTCTTTAGCATTTCTCACTGAAGCCAAACTTAATCTCACTCCGATCCCTAAAGTAAGAGTTTTGGTGAATGTTAAGTACAACAGTTTTGACTCGGCGCTGCGTAATGCTCCTTTTATGGTTAAAGCAAGCGCATTATCGGTAGAAACTATAGACTCTAACGTGTTGAATTTAGCCAAACAAGACATTGTATGGCACACGGTAAGTGATTTATTGACCGATGTCCCTGGCAAAGATATGCAAGGGATCAACATGGTGGAGTATGCTGGTCATGATGTTGAGGAAGTTGATCGCCAACTCAAGGCTTTGACCGAAAAGCTCGACAACATGATTGCCAGTAAAGAAGCTGGAGTCATAGGTTATCAAGTCTGTCGAGACTTATCGAGTATCGGGCGGATATACAAGATGAGAAAGAAAGCCGTAGGTTTACTCGGTGCTGCTAAAGGGCGTGCTAAACCAGTGGCGTTTGCTGAGGATACTTGTGTACCTCCCGAAAACTTGGCCGATTTTATTGCTGAGTTTCGTCAATTGCTTGATTCTAAATCACTGTCTTATGGCATGTTTGGTCATGTTGATGCGGGGGTTTTGCATGTACGTCCAGCTTTGGACTTGTGTGATCCTAAGCAAGAAGTGCTCATGCATGAAATCTCTGATCAGGTGGTTAAGCTCGTCTCCAAATACGGTGGTTTGATGTGGGGAGAACACGGCAAAGGCTTTCGCTCTGAATATGGTCCCGAGTTTTTTGGCGATGAGTTATTTACGGAACTAAGGAGAGTGAAAGCTGCTTTTGATCCGCATAATAAGATGAATCCTGGTAAGATTTGCACACCTCTTGATAGCCAAGCTGAATTGGTCAAAGTGGCAGGGATTAAACGGGGTTATTACGATCGTCAGATCGATGTAAAGGTTCGTGACAGTTTTAAACAAGCGATGGAATGTAATGGCAACGGGCTTTGCTTTAACTATGATACGTCCTCGCCCATGTGCCCTTCAATGAAAGTGACGGCCGACAGACGCCACTCACCAAAAGGGCGAGCGGGCCTTGTGAGGGAATGGTTAAGACAGCTCACCGAGCAGGGTATTGATATCCTTGATCTCGAGAAGAAAACTCTTACAGATACAGTGTCGATAAAGTCTATGATTGAGCGAGTAAAAAATTCTCTCACCAAGCAGAGAGACTATGATTTCTCCCATGAAGTGCTGGAAGCTATGAATGGTTGCTTAGCTTGTAAAGCGTGCGCCAGCCAATGTCCGATTAAAGTTGATGTACCAAGCTTTCGCTCTCGATTTCTGAATATTTACTACTCGCGATATCAACGCCCTGCAAAAGACTATCTTGTTGCTAATATTGAGTCTCTACTGCCGGTAATGGCAAAGACACCGAAGCTTATAAATAGTGTTTTGGGTCAGAATTGGGTACAGAAATTGACTACTTCTGTGGTCGGCTATACAGATTTTCCTTTGATGTCTGTACCGACACTTGACGCAAGAATGAGCATCTATAAAAGATTTAATTTGGACGAACTGACACGCCTATCTGCTGGTGATAAGGCTAATCATGTGGTTATTGTCCAAGATCCGTTCACCAGCTATTACGATGCGGATGTCGTCGAAGACTTTGCAAAACTGCTTGTTAA
Organism: Vibrio aquimaris; assembly: GCF_009363415.1. Taxonomy (NCBI): domain Bacteria; kingdom Pseudomonadati; phylum Pseudomonadota; class Gammaproteobacteria; order Vibrionales; family Vibrionaceae; genus Vibrio; species Vibrio aquimaris. The sequence continues at coordinate 1,402,752 of NZ_CP045350.1, forward strand.
ACTCGGAAAAACACCCGTGTTACTGCCATTTAAACCTAATGGCAAAGCTCAACACGTTAAAGGCTTTTTGAAGCGATTTGCTCACACAGCCGAAACTACAGCAGACTTTTTGCGGCAAGTCGCTAATTGCAACCTATCCATGGTTGGTGTTGACCCCGCACTTGTTCTTTGTTACAGAGATGAATACAACGAAGTCTTGGGAGAAAAACGAGGGGATTTTGAAGTACTCAATGTTCACGAGTGGCTAGAACCGAGACTCGAAGAGTTTGAAGCTACTGCTTCGAAATCCACGGAACCTTGGTATTTGTTTTCGCATTGCACTGAGAAGACAAAAATGCCCAATGCTGAAAAAGAATGGGGCAGGATATTTACTCATTTTGGGGCAAGTCTAAACACTGTCCCAGTGGGTTGTTGTGGTATGGCTGGAACCTTTGGCCATGAGGTTGACAAACTTGAAATGTCGCGGGATATCTATGGTTTAAGTTGGAAACCCCAGATAGAGCAGTTGCCGAAAGATCGATGCCTTGTTACGGGCTATTCTTGTCGAAGTCAGGTTAAGCGGTTTGATAGCACTAAAATGCAACACCCATTGCAAGCACTACTAAAGATTATGTGAATCATCTGGCCCAGCACGCGGTGCTGGGCTATTTTTTATATAAGTCAGTCAGGTTGGTATGGGATATGAAAAGTCTTGAAAGAAAGCTTCCTCCACCACTTGTTTTTATCATTTTGTGTTTAGCGATTAAGTTTACCAGCGATGAATTTAATACCCTGTCTGTTAATTTGCCGTTTGCTCACATCGTATTGATAGCATGTCTTGTCGTATCGGTGCTTGTTGGTTTTGCGGGTGTGTATGAGTTTAGAAAAGCGAAGACAACTATCAGTCCTATTCAGGTAAAACATGCGTCAAAGGTTGTCGATACAGGTGTATTTTCGTTTACTAGAAATCCAATGTACTTAAGTATGTTCGTTTTGCTGTTTGGTTTTGCTTATTGGCAGCAAAATATCTTAAGTATGCTGATTACATTTATTTTTGTATTCTACATTAATCGATTTCAAATTTTTCCGGAGGAAGCGGCTTTAGAGGAGCTATTTGGAGCAACCTATGTGGATTATAAGCAGCGTGTTAGGCGTTGGATATAAAAATCCCACATGTTTGTGGGACTTTTCTTTTGCTAGTTTAAGCTGCTTGGTTGAGCTGTGCTAGAAAGGTTTTTTTACGTTCGTTGAAACGAGATACTAGCTCATCGATATCATCTTGATTGTATTCTTTTAGACCGCTAGCTACCATTCTTTTGATACCTTTTCCGACAACTTCGGTTTCTTGCTTAAAATCAAAATTAAGCGTGACCACTCCACGCTTGCCTTCAACATCAAATGTTGCACCGTTAAATTCTACTTCTGGATTAGAGATATCTAAGCGGGAGAACTCTACTTCCATACTCTCGTAAATCACGAGTGGACGTTGGCAATTAATCATCATCTTTTGTTCTTGCATTAAGGGAACCATGATGTGTGGAAAATTCATCCCCGAAAACTGGACGTAGTTTGTTACCACATGCTCGATGAATGCGGGATCACGATTGATATCGCCCTCGCGTGTCATTTGAAGGTACTCTTTACCATTGCAATCGACAACGCTCGCTTGCTTGTTGCATTTATTATCTATGTGAAGAGCAATGCCTTCACCGACCATGCCTGAGAAATCAAACCGCATCTTCTGACTGACACCTTCTTTTTTTAGCAGGACAGCGAACAGAAGATCTCCGGGCACACAGAAGCGCTTGCTGTCTTCATCATGAATTGGATTGAAGTCACCAGCGACCACTTTCGCAAAGTGGCTTGCCTGCTGACGGGTGAATTCGAACTGCTTGTCATTGCTAGAAAAATAAGGTTTTAAAAACATAACTTACGCTAATTTGCCAAAACTGAGTTGAATTATATATGAGGTTTTAAATTCAATGGTCCATCCAGTGACAGGTTGCATTGGTTACAATCTCATTTGACGCTGAGAAAGAACAATAGAGTTTAGTTCGCTACTTTGATTTTGTTCAAAAGAATAAGTATGTAATTTCTCAAAAACCTGTACGATATCAACCATAATCAGTGGTTATGACTTTATATTCAATCGTTTCATATGTTATAAGTCAATTGATTTAAATGATTTTCAAATATGGTTCACTTGTTAAAAAAATAATAGATTTCGAGCGTGTGTTTTTATTTATTACGTTATATGTCTTTTATAAATTTTATTGTGAATTTATTAAATTTTAAAATTTTTATATCAAAACTTAAGTAATAGGTAAAGATGGAAACAGTCTCCGCCTTTTCTATTCAATTCATAGTTATAGATAAGGTATTGCAGATATTTGATCGTGTCTTTTTATCCGTAATAATATTTTTGAATGAAAATCACATTTTTATTTATTGGTATCAATTTTATTTATATCTAGGTCAGCTTTATAGGTCCTTGTTTTTATGGAGAAAATAATTTCTTGATACTCCATAAATTAATTGAATATTTTAGTTCAATAGGTGTGCAAGACTACCTATAAGAATTTATTCGTACTAGCGAAGAAAGCAGCTTTAATCTAATTAGGAAAAAATATGAAGTTTCGACAACTGGCACTCATTTGTGCCATGGCGTCTCCTTACGCGAATGCGTTTCAGGTTTGCAATATAGGTGAGGAGTATGGGGTGCTTGAAGGCGAAGGTTTGCACCAATTACGTAAATCAAATTATCGAGCATTCAGTGAAGATATCACACCAGAGCACTTGTTTACCTCAAATCCACTGCATAAGTCGGATATTAAACCCTCATTAATCGAAGCGGAAGATGTATATCCACAGACATCGTCATTGCTTGATGCTGGTCCTGCTAGTACTGTGGTTCTTGAAGCAGAAGAAGCGACAAGTTTGTTAAAGACAATCGGTCGTTCGACAATAGGAGCGGCAAAGGGAGCACTTGAAGTGCTAGGGCCAGTGGGTGATGCTGTCATGGTTGGTTTGTGGGCCAATGACGTCGCCAAGTCCTTTGAAGACGAGACCAATACCAGTTACGACCGTTTTGCAACTGTGATGAGTCTGATTGATTGGTTTGGTGTACTCAAGCTACCTGAACGTGAGATTGATCGTCAAATACTCGTCTCACGCTGGAACAAAGTTTCGGCGGGAGAACACTACAGCTTCAAGGTTCACAATGATATTGTGACGCAGCAAGATAAAAGAGATAAACAACACTGGGCAGATCTATCTAAAAATCAACAAGTGATGCTTGAAGGGATTGCGGAAGGTTTCGCGACAGATGTCGCTCTTAAATATCAGCAGTACTACCAAGAAGCAGTAATAGGGCAGACTCAATTGGTTGAAACCTTGCTTAACGCCGTTGACGAAGAGAGATACAAGTCAATCTCAAGCAAACTTTCCCTTGAAGAATCTGGAAGAAGAGTTTTTTCAGCAGACTTTTCATCATCTTGTCAAACTGAGGTGGATACTTTACTTGCACTTTACCCTGAGCAAGAACTCAACAATGAACGTCCACCAGCTATACCTTCAAAGCGTCAAGCAAATCGTGCGCTTGCAGATTTGCAACATTGTCAGCAAGACCAATTAGACGCGGCACTCTCTTTACTCGATAGAGTAAGAAATGGTGGTGTTGAAGGACTTGATCGTCAATCTATGCACAGGCTGTATCAACAAGTCCTGAATGCAAAAATACGCATTGTTGAAATCGCTGCACAGCAGTTAGAGGGGATGAAGAGTCGGTTGATCACAGAAATGCGTGCAGAGGGTCGGGAAGCCATCGATAACTTGTTCCAATCAGGAGCGGTGGAATCTGCCCACAGATACTTTATTGAGCAAGCTGACTACTTAGCGATTGACGAAATGTCTCGGAGTATTTTCGGTCGACCAGCAACATCTACTGAGCTTCGTCAGAAATACTTTGTCATTCAAGAAGGTTACAGAAAATGTACCAAAATTGGCATCTTAGGTGGAGATCCTAATTTTAGAGGATGTACTCAATACACATGGATCCCTGCTGAGATTGAGCGATATGACTCGTCAAAGGATGCGGTGATATCTCAAATGGTGATACCAGACAAAGACCATATTAAGCGCGTGTTTGATCGCTCTTTACAAAACTTAATCGACAATGGATGGAGTTCTCAACAGGAAGAAGACTGGCTTGAAACGCAAATTCTAAATTTCTCAGAAAAGCAAAGGATTATACAAAAAGCTCAGCAGGATAAGTCGAATGTTCTGCGCTGGCTGTTTGATTCCTCATCAGCATTAGAGCCTGAATGTGGAGGCGGTAATGCTTGTGCTGGGTGGTCAGCAGAGTATCTGAGTAAAGAAAACTTATCTCGTGATTCTTCTTTACATCACATTGCCAATTGGCATACGCGAAATAAAAACTCAGGTTATTACGTCCACTCAAAGCGTGTAGAACAGCTAAATAGCTTGATTCCAGAAGCTTTAGAAAGTGAATGGCAAGCCAACCATATTAAAGGTTTTTATAGTTATGTATACCCAGATAGTTTTGATCTAGATAAACACGCACCATTGATTGCTTCCGCGCTCAGGAACTCGAGTCTCGATATCACCAATTTAGCCTCAACACTTAGTTTAGCAAAAGGGATTGTTAAAACACATATCACTGAGGCTTTGAATCTTGCTGAGCAGCATGATGAAGGGTGGTTAAACGATAAGATTGGTGATTTTCATCGCTATGTTTCAATTGTTCATGCGCAGAATACTTCAACAGGACACTATGCCTCTGGTGAGATGGGAGCGACAGGTCTGTTCTCAGAGCCTTTGCCTGCTAACCAATTACGTTATTTAACATTGGACAGATATCAGAGTATTGATGGCGAGCAGCCAAGCTATTACTACTCAACCAAGAATTATGATGAGATGGGCTACGACACACGTTTACACTTTTCTATTGATGCTCTATTTGGCTCCAACTCAGATCTGGCAAATAAACTTGACCAGTTAAAGCAGGTTAACACTAGGTTTACTAGCCAGCCTGGTCGTACTTGTTTGATTGTTTACCCGCAGCTTAAAGATGCATTAATGCAAGTGTCAGCAAATGAGAGCCTGTATTGGATGACACCCGTATCTGATTGGTTTGATAGCTTGACTCGTCGCCAGTTTAAATTATTCGGCACGATTCGATTTGCCGTGATGAAGCAAAATGAACTTAACATTGGCTGTGATCTCAGTCCAAATAACCCTGAATATTGGCGTTAAGAAAGGATATTAATAAATATGAATACAATTAAGGAACTCAACATATTACAGCGTCTATACATAAACTGTAAGACACTAAATATAAGACCATTTTTTCTCACGTTACTATTATTACTGTCGACGCAAAGTTACGTTAATGCTGAAGATTTTGCTGAATTTAAAGGACGTAGGCTAACGTCGCAAGAGGAAGCGCAGCAGGCTGAAGATTTAATGCAGTGGTCTACAGCTCATAATGCAAGAGCCGAAAGGAAAATGCTGCCAGGTGAATATAAGGCAATTGAGCGTTATGGCCGCGTTGATTACGATGTTATTAATGAATATATGAGAGCGGGTGAGCCAGAACGTTATTTGGGTCCAATGTTTGATGATGCAATTAAATCGAGTGTGTCGAACATACGTAGCGCTTTAAACAAGCTTCCAAATTATAAAGGGACTGTCTATCGAGGATCATCAATTAAAAATAGCCTATTAGAGAAGCTGAATGTCGGAGATATCCTCTATGAGAAAGCGTTTTTGTCGACGTCAACGATACCAAGTGTCGCTCGTAACTTCGCCTCGACAGGGGCATCTCAAGAGCGTTCCATTGCGCAGTTTAAAATAGAGCTCAAATCATCGGGTCGTGCGATAAATGCATACACATTCAAAGATTATGAAGCGGAAATTTTAGCCAAGCCGAACACTTACTTTCGTGTTGAGGCAATAGAAAAAGTGTCGCCGACGAAAAACTATGTAAAATTAAGGGAAGTGAAAAATCCAGCTAAGTACGTTAGTGCAGAGCCAGATATTCACGTTTATGACAGCTATAACGGCGAGGAGGTAGCGCTTCGTTCTCGTTCAGGATTACGCTGTTTATAACCAAAATCGGCTGAGCAAATAGCTCAGCCGGATACTAAATTTTTTTAATCAAACACTTGGTAAGATTTTTTCGGGTAGAAGATGATTGTGAACAGCGAGTAAAAGGAGATTGTTCGCTTGTTCGATATCTGGTGCAAAATAGCGATCCTTATCGTAGAAAGACACTTTTTCTCGCAATATTTGCTTGGCTTCCTCTACTTTTGCCGATGATTTATTCGGCGCTCTAAAATCAAGCCCTTGAGCTGCTGCAAGATATTCAACGGCCAATATACCACGTGTGTTTTCAGCCATATCACCCAAGCGTCTACCTGCAAAGGTAGCCATAGAAACATGATCTTCTTGATTGGCGGAAGTGGGTAAGCTATCCACAGATGCAGGGTGAGCAAGTGCTTTATTTTCACTGGCTAAAGCGGCAGATGTGACTTGAGCAATCATGAAGCCAGAGTTAACGCCGCCATTGTCGACAAGGAAAGGAGGTAGCTTGCTCAAAGCACTATCAATGAGCAGCGCCATGCGTCTCTCAGATAAACTGCCCATCTCTGCGATTGCAAGAGCGAGATTATCCGCAGCCATAGCGACAGGTTCTGCATGAAAGTTGCCTCCAGAAATAATATCACCGTCATCAGCAAAAACCAAAGGGTTGTCTGATACCGCATTGGACTCAACTTCTAGAATGTCGGCAGAATTGCGGATCTGCTGTAGGCATGCTCCCATGACTTGCGGTTGGCAACGAAGTGAATAGGGGTCTTGCACCTTCTCACAACCTGTATGTGAGTCACCAATTTGGCTTCTCACATCCAATAACTCACGGTATGAAAGTGCAGCATCCATTTGTCCGCGATGCCCGCGAACTCTATGAATACGGGGATCAAAAGGTCGACGGCTACCCAGCGCTGCTTCAACAGACATAGCACCACATGTGGTTGCAGATGCAAATAAATCTTCAGCAGCAAACAGTCCTTCTAATGCGAAAGCGGTTGAAGCTTGAGTCCCATTAAGCAATGCTAGCCCTTCTTTAGGTGCCAGTGTTATCGGCTCAAGATCTGCGATCTTCATTGCCTCCAGCCCCGAAATAATTTTGCCTTTATGACGAGCTTGACCTTCTCCTAGTAATACTGTGCTCATATGAGCCAGGGGTGCGAGGTCGCCAGAAGCTCCGACAGATCCTTTTTGTGGTACACAAGGGTAGACTTCGGCATTGATTAGGTCTATTAAGGCTTGTATGACAGATAGACGTATCCCAGAAAACCCGCGTGCGAGGCTATTGACTTTTAATACCATCATCAGACGCACTGTTTCATCCGACATCAATTCACCTATGCCAGCTGCGTGTGAAAGAACAATACTTTTTTGCAGGGTTTCAAGATCTTCGGGAGCAATACGAGTATTGGCAAGAAGCCCAAAACCAGTATTTATGCCATAAACAGTGCGGTTTTCTGCAATGACTTGCTCAACGATTTTGGTGCTTTCTTCAATTGCGGGAATTGCTTCTGCATCGAGAGAAAGTTTTAGTGATGAGCGACTTACATGGCGCAGTTGTTTTAAGCTAATGCTGCCTGGTTTTAGCGTTAAATTAAACATTCTGATATTTCCTTGGTTCAACCTTTATTATTTGAGTTTGCTTAACTCTTCATTAATCATCGGAAGGTCTAACCCTTGCTCCGCTGCGCATTGTTTGGCGATGTCATAACCCGCATCGGCATGGCGCATAACCCCTGTTGCTGGGTCATTATGTAAAACACGCGCGATGCGTCGAGAAGCATCGTCAGTACCATCACAGCAGATCACCATTCCTGAATGTTGTGAAAAGCCCATGCCCACGCCTCCACCATGGTGAAGAGAAACCCATGTAGCGCCACCAGCCGTATTAAGAAGAGCATTAAGTAAAGGCCAATCTGATACAGCATCTGAGCCATCCATCATGCCTTCAGTTTCTCTGTTAGGGCTTGCAACTGAACCAGAGTCTAGGTGGTCTCTACCGATCACGATAGGCGCTTTGAGCTCGCCATTTTTTACCATTTCATTAAAGGCTTGGCCTAGACGTTCTCGGTCCTTTAAACCTACCCAACAAATCCGAGCGGGCAAGCCTTGGAATTGAATACGCTCTCTGGCCATATCTAGCCAATTGTGTAGGTGAGGGTTGTCGGGAATCAGTTCTTTCACCTTCTGATCGGTTTTGTAGATGTCCTCAGGCTCTCCTGAAAGGGCAGCCCAGCGGAATGGCCCAATGCCTTCACAAAATAGCGGTCGAATGTAAGCAGGAACGAAACCAGGAAAGTCAAAGGCATTCTCGACGCCTTCCTCAAGCGCCATTTGACGAATGTTGTTGCCATAATCAAGCGTCGCAGCTCCACGCTTTTGAAGCTCTAGCATAGCTCTAACTTGGATAGCCATGGACTCTTTGGCCGCTTTGACGACAGTTGCTTGGTCTTTTAGGCGCATTTCTGCTGCGTGGCTCATCGACCAGCCAATGGGTAAGTATCCGTTCAATGGGTCATGAGCAGATGTCTGATCAGTGACAACATCTGGTGTGATGTTACGCTCAACAAGTTCTGGAAAGACATCGGCTGCATTGGCATGCAAGCCCACAGAAATTGGATGTTCTGATTCATAAATAATCGCAAGGGCTTCATCTAAACTTGTCGCTTTCTTGTCGACGTAACCAGTACGCAGGCGGTAGTCTATGCGTGATTCATCACATTCTACGGCAATCATCGAGAAGCCAGCCATGGTAGCAGCAAGAGGTTGTGCTCCCCCCATTCCCCCAAGGCCGCCTGTTAGGACCCAACGATTTTTTGCTTCGCCGCCGAAATGCTTTTTAGCCACTGAAACAAAAGTTTCGTATGTGCCCTGGACAATGCCTTGTGAACCGATATAAATCCAGCTTCCTGCTGTCATTTGGCCGTACATCATCAGGCCTTGTTTATCCAACTCATTAAAATGTTCCCAATTAGCCCAATGAGGAACGAGATTAGAGTTGGCTATTAATACTCTGGGTGCATTTTTATGAGTTGGGAAGACACCAACAGGTTTACCAGATTGAACTAATAAGGTTTGATCTTCTTCGAGCCTTTCAAGTACTTCTACGATTTTATCGAAACACTCCCAATTGCGAGCTGCGCGTCCGATTCCACCATACACAACCAGCGCGTGAGGATGCTCTGCAACCTCAGGATCGAGATTGTTCATCAACATGCGAAGTGGCGCTTCAGTTAGCCATGACTTTGCTCTAAGTTTCGTCCCCTGTGGGGCTCGAATGGTACGGTTAGTATCGAGGCGTATATCTTCAGATTGACGTTCCGTCATAAGTTAATTCCTTGTGTTTCACTTTATTTATTTGTGCGCGACCGACACAAAAGTAGTGCTTCTGTGTACATTACCCGCTATGTATCTATTGGTTATTTTTCAGAAAAAGCGTTAGCTATGTCCCAACAAAGTCGTGCTGCAAGGCGAGCAGTTTGGCTGTCGACATCATAAGTAGGGTTGTATTCAGCAATATCAGCAATCACTAATTTTTTTTTGTAGTGTAAGATTCTGTCGAGGAACAGAGCCATTGTATCCATACTAACGCCTCTGGCAGCAGGTGCACTGACCCCTGGCGCTGTTGCTGCAGGAAATACATCGAGATCGATAGTGAGGTAGATGTAGTCACATTTGTCGATAAAGTGCTGCAACTGGGTAAGATGATAAATGTGGTTCAAGTGCGCTAGGTCTTTATCTTCGACAAACCATACGTTGAGGTCTTTGGCTCTTTCAAATAGGGCTTGAGTATTACTCGCACGGCTAACCCCTAAACATGCATAATGGAATGGCCAATTATTTTTGAGGCAATAATCATGAATCTGATTAAATGGAGTTCCTGAGCTAGGCTTGATGTCGGCGTTACTACTTTCGAAGGCTCTCAAGTCGAAGTGCGCATCGAAGTTGATTATGCCAATTTTAGGCGCTTTGGCAGGGTTAAGGTACTCAAAGTAGCGAGCGAGTCCGAGAAACGATGCCCAAGCAACTTCATGGCCGCCCCCCAATGTAATGACAGGTGTGGAGTGTAAAGCTGCGGCAATGACATCAGCACATTCCGATTGATATTGTTCGAGTAAATCGTCTTCACACACTATGTTACCAAGATCGATCACGGCACTTTCTTTATGCCATGCCATATTAGCTAATGCTCGTCGAATTAAATCTGGGGCTTTGCGGGCGCCAATACGTCCTTTATTACGAGCAACACCGGCATCACACGCAAATCCTAATATACTCACAGCATTACGGTAGGGCTCTAAATCTTTGACTTGCAGCTGCTTAATAATGTGGTGAACACGTTTGCCTAAAGCACCATCTTCTTGATCATGGCGACCCTGCCAATGAAACTCTTGATTTGTTATTGGTAGATTAGACATGATCAACTTCTCCATTAATGACTCGAGCTGACAGTCTTGCTATTCCTTGTTGATAGCTAAAATCTGCGGGATGTTCCACATCCCAAATGGCGAGGTCTGCGTCAAATCCATCACGGATCTGGCCTTTAACGTCTCCAAGCCCAAGTGCTTTTGCTGCATTACAGGTTACTCCGCGCAGCGTCTCTTCAGGTGTTAGCCCGAAAAGTGTACACCCCATATTCATCATCATAGTCAAATCTGAGAAAGGTGAGGTGCCTGGGTTCACATCAGTTGCAATCGCCATTGGAATCTTATGTTGACGCAAAAGCGCAATTGGAGGCAGTTGAGTTTCTCTTAAAAAGTAAAAAGCGCCGGGTAATAGAGTTGCTACAGTGTCGGAGTTGGCAAGAATTTCGACTCCTTCCTTGTCCAAGTATTCAATATGATCAGCCGATAGCCCCTTATATTGAGCTGTTAAAGCGGTTCCACCTAAGTTTGATAATTGTTCGGTATGACCTTTGACATCCAAACCATACTGTTTAGCTGCGATAAATACTTTTTCGGTTTGTTCTAAATTAAACCCAATAGATTCGCAGAATACATCGACACTGGATGCAAGTTTCTCTTCAGCCACTAGCGGAATAATTTCTTGGCATATGAGTTGGATATAATCATCGGCCTTACCTTGATATTCCGGTGGAATAGCATGGGCAGCAAGTAAAGTAGTGACTATGTTAATTTTACGATGACTCTGTAATGCTTTTGCGGCTCTCAGCATTTTTATTTCATCTATTAAAGTCAGCCCATATCCGGATTTGACTTCAACGGTAGTCACTCCTGAACGAATAAGCCCATCAAGACGAGGCAAAGCATACTCGACTAGTTCTTCTTGGGTAGCGTTTCGAGTGGCTTTGACCGTAGAAAGAATTCCACCGCCTTGTTTTGCTATGTCTGAGTAGGGGACGCCATTTAGGCGCATTTCAAACTCATTCGCACGATTTCCTGCGTAAACGAGGTGTGTGTGGCAATCAATAAAGCCGGGAGTGATGAGTTTGTTATTACAGTCGTAAGTTTTGATATTATGCGGGACATCGTTATTTGAAGTAATCAGCTTTCCCGACTTAATATATAACTCTGACGCAGGAGAAACATAATATCCTTGCTCACCTGCTATCATGGTGACTAGTCTAGCGTTGGTGAGTAACAGCTCTTGATGTTGCTTTTGAGATGTCGAGTTACCATGCATTTTATTGTCATCCATAAAATTAAATGTATATACAAATATATTCAGAACATAAAATAGTTCAAGAAGGTCATTAAAAAAGTGTGATCAAAAGATTTAAATTTTGTTAACTCAAGATGACTTTTGAACTCAACTTATAGCGAGTACCGGGGTGATATAAAAGTGCTGAGCTGACAAGTCGGTTGTCACTCCAAGTTCTTCTATTGAGTAATAAGCAGGGTTCATTGAGCCCCATTTTTAAAGCACTTCGGACATGATCACATGCAGCTATTGCTTCAACCGTGTGTTCTATTGCATTTAATGGACAGTTATCGGAAAGATACTCATTGGGGGTGATTTGAGTAAAATCTTGATCAAGGTACCCAGGAGCATAGACGCTGTTGACCCAACGCAACTCATATTGAATTGGTAAATCGTCTTCTAAATGAATAATCTCGCTATAGAAAACAGGGCTGTTCAACATAACGCCAAGCTTTGTTGCAACGGAGTCATCCGCACGTAATGCGATTTGCTGAAGCACTTTACTGGAGTATATTTTTCCTCGAACTTTGACTTCTTCTGCGATGTTTTGGATATCGAGTAAAGGTGACTCGGCTTTATCGTCCGAGGTACAAACGAAGGTACCAAGTCTAGGCTTTCTCTGAAGTTTACCTTCTGCTACTAGATCACGTACTGCTTTGTTGACTGTCATACGACTAACTTTGAATTGCTCAGTCAGCTCTAATTCTGTTGGAATACGATGTCCTACGGGCCATTGCGCAGATTCAATTTTATCACTGATGTACTGCTTTATTTGAAGGTATAAAGGTGACTGATTCATCATTTTATAGCTCAATCATATTTGACTATACAAATAGTGATTTATTTTTGAATTAATTGCAACTCTGGTTTCTATTTATCCATTGATGGATTGATTATATGAATTGAATTTCTTTCTGATATATCTGTTAAATAAATTACTTGCGGTAAGTTTTCTAAACATGATAATGAAAAATAACCATTATCATAAAAAAGGAAACACCATGTTTGGTCAGTTAAAAGCATCATTAGGTATTGGTGCTGCGAAGGTTGATACAGTTCTCGATAGTATGTCATATATGCAAGGCGATACTCTAAACGGGACAGTGCACATCCAAGGTGGGGACGTTGATCAACAGGTTGATGCAATTAATTTAAAACTTTGCACAGAAGTCAAAGTAGAAGGTGAAGAAGGCACGAGCTACCAGAACTTTACCTTAGGAACTTTACAGGCTGTACAGCCATTTACGATTCATGCTGGTGAAAATAAGCAAGTGCCCTTTCAGTTCAAGCTTGATCCTGAAACACCTATCACATCTCTGAATACAGTAAACAATCAATGCCATGTGTGGCTTGAAACCAGTCTTGATATTGACTTTGCTATTGACCCTAAAGATAGAGATTTTTTTGAAATCAACCCCTTACCTGTGGTTGCTAATCTCATTTCTTCAATTGAGAACTCGGGTTTTGCCATGGTTAAAGCTGATGTTGAAAAAGGATATTTAAATGGCGGTAACTTTTCATCAAAATCGGGCTGTTATCAAGAGATTGAATTTAGAAATAGTGGCATGATTAACAAAAAAGAAATAGAACTGTCCTTTATATTGGAGATGAACACTGTTCACTGTTTAGCCGAGGTTGATCGTTCTTTAAGTTTTCGTGGTGACCAGTATATTTCTTTTTCGCTAGATCGAAATGCAAGTCACTCAGACATACTTTCAGCAGTGAATCAAATTCTGTCAGTTTAAGGGTGCTCTGATAAGTTGTCGCCTCGGGAACCAAAACGGTAGCGATATCCAATACCGAATGCGATATCGGTACTGTTGTCCGCATTGAACATGTTTTCAATCGCCGTAAACTCTATCGAGGAGCTCTCCATTTGGTAACGATAGCCAAAAGTAAACTCAGTTGAGGGTTTGGAAAATTCATCGTTGCCACTTGACACGCCTTCATGTATTGCAAGTTGTCCAATCAAGTGGTGATTTTCGAATATCTTATATCGATAGCTGGTGCCAACCGTCCACGTGCTTGGTCGATAGGGCATTTCTTTGAACACGGTTGGTGTATCTCGGTATGTAAATGCAAATATGGCATCCAGAGAGTGTTTGTTCCGGCGATATCCATAGTTAAACTGGATGGCTTGCTCAAATTCTGAAGAGGAAAAAATACCGTGATGAGTATTGTTGTAATACAGCGATATCCCCACAGACAAGCCATGATGCTCTTTGGCTGTAATTTGATATTGTACATAACTTGTCAAAGCGTGACTTAAGCTCTCGCCGCGAAAGTCTTCAAGTTCAATCCCATACTCTGGTATATCGATAATGAACTGATCATTGTTGACATCTTCACGGCCATTTTGGTCAATGTTAAACCAATCATGAAACGAGATGGTAAGGCGATCCAGATGGTTATTTCCGGCGTAGTTCCATCGGTAATTCATTTCAAACTGCCACTCTTGGTGAGGTTGCCACTTTCCACCAATCGCTATTTGATTTTGGTAATAATCGAGCTTGTACTCTGGTGTTACTGCCCAGATACTTGAGATGGTTCCTGTTCCGAACAACTCCACTTGGCTTTTGTCCATCGAAAAGCCTGACCGAATCTGCGGAGAGAGGCTGTTGGTATGAAATGGAGACTGGGTGTAACTTTGTACTGGACCGTAATCAATGTTTGACGCGTGCCCATAATATGCCAGTACTGCAAGAAGAAAAAAGCAAAACGCCTTTATGCCATTCATGTGACCTGTTCTAATTCTTATTCTACTTCTATAAGATTAGTGTAGCTTGCTGACGTTTTCTTATTTGTTTTATTTATCTTAATAGTCGAACTATCAGTAAAGCTAATTAACTTTGTGCTTTAACGATGGGAAGACAGTCTATTCACAGCGGATATACTTTTTCAAACCGCTCTAATACAAGCTCTGATTCTGGCGTAAAGTTAGCTCCTACTTCTTTTGCATAGTTTGTGAAAAACTCAATATGTGCATCATGCCACCATTGATAACTTAGATCTCCTTCACCCTCTAGGCGCGCAAACTCTTCCGTCACTTGATTGAAAGGACAAATAGAAACGTCGGTTAGTTTGATAATGCAAACTGGCTCTTGATGCCAATTTAACACAATACCCAATCTCCCGACTTCTGGTAGGGGGTCACCTTCGATATCGTATCCTTCTTTAAGGCTACATGATGCTGTTTTTATGCCTTGGTTGATGAGTTTTGCGCACTGATTTGCGTTATACTCATCAGCACAAAAATGTTCAGCAATGGTGTCTGTTCTTGTTTCACGTTGGTCGCTTGGAAGAGAGGCGAGATATTGATCAAGAAATGCTTCCTGTTGCGGTGTCATGTACTGTTCCTTTTTTTTAACAACTAAAATACAGTGTGTTGATTAAGTTAAGCAGCACTTAGATGAGTAGTGATATATGGCTGCCATGCATTTTGATAGAGCGCTTTGGACTCAGTTCTCATAGAGCGAATTTGCGCTAATTCGAATTCACTCAAGGTGCGATTTTGAAGTGTCGCTTGACGCTCAATCGTTTGGATACTTTCATAAAGGTCATGTTCTGGCCCGTTCTTTACATCAGCAATTGCTTTTAGGTGCAACTGTACTTCTGCAATCAGATTGGTTTTAGGTAACTGAACGAGTATGTTTAGGTCGCGATACCCTGATGCAGTTGGATTTTTAAACCGGTTTTTAGTTTTGACTATGGTTGTTTCGCGGTTAAGTACCTCATAAAGAGAGATCAAACCTTCAATATCATCAGCCACTAAGGTGGCTCTGGCGAGATCTGTGATTCTATCCACTTGCCCATCGAGTTCTAAGGCTATCTTTTCACTTGCCCGATGAGAAGATTTAACCCCTGAAAAATAGGCTTGTGTAGAGGTCAGCATTGCCGCACTTTTACAGATCATTTCAAGTTCAGCTTGAGCTTGATGAGCTTTGCTATACAGAATATCGAAGTCACTGTAAGGTTGAATTGGTGTGGTCGATGTTGTTTGAATGCTGTATAAACCACTTAGGTTGTGCTTGAACGCTTTTGAGCAAACTTGGTTTTGATCAGTTGAGCAATTTCCCTCTACATTGGATTCGGCTTGAACGGTGGCGAAGGCGGGTGCACGGCTGAGCATTAAAAGCATCAGTGCAGTTGTTCGCAGAAATAGGCTCATTGACTCTCCTTAGATTCATAGCTGCTTGGACATAAGGGAAGGAAAAAGGTTAACGTCTCCAAAAAGCATTTATCCTATATATCTAGATGTGGTGTCAGTGTGACAAAAACAATGAATGCTCAAAGTGTTAGTGCAATTAGTAGAACTAAGTCACACTTAATATTAATTGCTTACGCCAACACATTCCATTTAACGTACCACAAGTATAATCGTCCAACCTGAACCTAATCTGAACAGATGATGCAGCAAAATAAGTACCGCTGCATAAGAGTTTAAGATAGGCTAAGGAGGTAGAAAATCATGAGAGGAAAGAGGATGAAAGATCCAGAGTTTTGGCATAGTCGATGGGCGGCAAATAAAATTGGTTTTCATCTACAAGATGTCAATCCGTTGCTTGTTGAGTTCTGGCCAGCGACTAACCCAAATCGATCTGATCGAGTGTTTGTGCCTTTGTGTGGTAAAACTGAAGATTTAGTATGGCTTGCTACTAAACATACACATATTCAGGGCGTTGAATTAAGTGAAAT
Source organism: Vibrio aquimaris (assembly GCF_009363415.1). NCBI lineage: Bacteria > Pseudomonadati > Pseudomonadota > Gammaproteobacteria > Vibrionales > Vibrionaceae > Vibrio > Vibrio aquimaris. The sequence continues at coordinate 1,419,195 of NZ_CP045350.1, forward strand.
TGCAGTCCGTTCTTTTTTTGCAGAGCACTTCTACACACCTATGGTGACGTCAGTCAATGGCCAGCACGATTTATATCAATTTGATGAGCTATCCATTTATACTGGCGACATTTTTACTGCTCCAATAGAGCCAGCGGATATCATTTACGATCGCGCAGCCTTAGTAGCATTGCCTGAGTCAATGAGGCTTGAGTATGCAGAGCGGATAAAAGGCCTACTCAAAATCGGGGGCCGACTACTGCTGATTACTACCGAATACGAACAGGAAGAAATGTTGGGTCCACCTTTTTCAGTCACGGAACATGAGGTAAAAACACTGTTTTCAGAATTTAAAATCTCAAAGCTTCACAGAGATGAAGCCGAATTATCACACCCAAGAGTTGTAAAACATGGACTTTCTAGGTTTGCTGAAGAAGTGTATTTAATAGAAAGTTAAAACTTGAGTTTTGTCAAATGAGTCATAAAACTCTATGGCTCACTTGAAAGTTCATTCGTTAAAAAGAAAAATATCGTTAAATCCAAAGATTAAACTATGCGTAGCGACTAATTTTTTCTAATATAATATAGTATATACAATTCCTTACACTGTTCATCGGAATGAATAATCTATATTTTTATAATAATATAGATTTTTTCGTATGTGATCTAAGATGTTAAATAATTGTTGATGGATGTTTTTTTCTAAGTATATTTTTGACTGAAACAGCAATGTATATTAGAGAAAACAGTGATGATTAAATATCTTAACCAAATTATTATACTAATTATGTTAGTGTTTTCTACTCATCAGGCCCATTCCAAAGACGATAAGAATAGTCTTGATATAGATAGGTGCACTCTATTTGGATATGAAAATGAGTATCCAGATCAATGTAGCTATTATTTCCTTGATTTAGCCAACATTTCTTCTATTGAAAGACAAATATTTACGAACAAGATATTAGGTGTTGGCTTTAGCTCTCCGTATACCCTAATTACAAGCCCAAAAAACATAAGTCTTCGCCAAATATATATAATGGAAGAAAGAGATTTAGATTATATTTTTAGCATTGTCAATAAAAGAGTTCACAAGATATCAAAAATAGAACGAGTAAGCACAAACGTTAACAATTCGCAAATTATAGAATTTGCATTTCATCGACGGTTTTCTATTGGTAGAGATGGTAAAGGACATACAAACTTAAAATTTAAAGTTAGATACTATAGAAAATCTCCATACTTTTATAAGTTTGGTGACAAAGATAAATTTGTCGAAATTATATTAGATGAAGGTGCTGGGCTTAATATGGGAGATGAAGAGGATATCTATGCATCTTGGAAAAAAAATAGTCATACCAGTTATGTTTACCGAGAGTATATAGATTCAGCAAGTATTGACATTAGAATTAATGAGAGTGAGCGGTTAGATAATGGTGATATTTATCTGAATGATCTCGAGCCAAAGATGCAAGACCAGACAGATACTCGGATAGAAAAAGAAACGACCTCTTCCATAAAGCTTGGGTTGGGTCTCGCTCCAAAACTACCGATTCAAAACATTGAATATCGTCTTACTAACAAATATCAAATCAATAGTAGTAAACAATTTGGCTTAAAAACCGAAGCTCACAGAGATGGATACCAGCTTAAATATCTCAATAATACTTACGGATCGCATTTAAATCCTGAAGAAGGATTTTGTAGTTTGGGTACGGCAGATGGTTGGTGTTGGGATTGGGCTACATCAATGGATAAGCCATGGGATTTCAGTAAGCTTAAAGATAGGAATCCACTTTCTTTACAGGGTTTACGTCCCGACTTTGTGGCTAAAATTGCGGCCAAATCTCAGGTGACAGGTTTTTCAACTATTAATATCCGATCAAAAGTAAATACACTTGCTTTGTTTGGTCAAAATCGTATGTTTCTTGGTCGGAGATACATCATTTCTAATGAATTATTTTCATCAGGTAGGCATCATAGTTGGAGAGAAGATCGTAATTTTGAACAACGAGAATACAGCGACGACTTCACGATATTGGTAGATTGGGATAGTCCATGGTTTCTTGGGAGTGACGCTGTAACAATTAAATCTGTCTACTTGAGTCAAGACGATGCTATGTGTCTGACGGTTGAACCAAATTACCATCTGTCATTTAAGCGATGTGTCGAAGGAAGTAAGTCGCAAGCCTTTGTTTATGATCAAGAGAAACGTTATCGTAGTGTTGCCGATCTTGGACTCTGTCTTGATACGTCAGATGAACAGCTCAGTCTGAGTGATCAGTGCAGTGATGATTATGCTCCCAATACTCAGGTGTGGTATTGGGAAGAGCCTGATCGATTTACTAACGATGTCTTGTTTACCATCAATGCAGATCAGTCAATCAGCTTAATCGATGCATCTCAGGGTGAGCCAAGTGTACTCAAGGTAAATTATGATGAAGCTAAGCCTAACGGGACACAGTTCACTAGTCGATTTGCTGACTTTGGTACCGCTACCTGTTTGTGCAGCACCATTGAATAACAAATAGTAGGTGAGACAGCAAAAGCGAACGATTCAAACTCAATAGATAAGTATTTTTTGGGTTTGTATTTTACATGCATATAATTCATGCCACCTATGCGCCTCTGGTTTTCCTGTACCAATGGAATCACGTTAACTTTCCAGTGACTGAAATAAATTGAGTTTATAATTTAAATTATATTTATATCATTACTATCGATTGGTGAAGTGACTTCATGAAGTTTGACCCTGATAACTCGATAAAGATCCCCATTAAAACGCTTACTGTTGGGATGTTTGTAACCGCGATCGAAGATAGTGAGCGTGTGCATCTTGCCAATGCCGGAAGGGTGTCGTCAAAGAAAGCAATTCAACAGTTAGAAAGTAGTGGGATTAAATTCGCTTGGGTGGATCAGAGCCTTTCTATTGAAGGTAGTGTATTTAAACCAGTTGGTGATGAGTTGTCCGATAATATTCCTCGCATGGTAACAACGGCGAAACGCAAGTTATCGAGTCGCAAGGTAAGACAGTCGACAGCCGCTAAGATAATCCGTGACGCAAAAGAATTAGCTAATAAGCTTTTGCATGATACTTTTGATGATACTGCGCTTATTGTTCCTGATCTTGAACGTTGGGCTGAAGACTTGATTAGTGAAGCGCTCGACGATACGGATGCGCTTCATTGTGTGTCTGCGCTAAGAAACAAGGATGAGTATCTACTTGAGCACTCAGTTAATGTCGCTACCTTGCTAGTGACATTTGGTAAGTTTTTAGAGTTACCGAGTGATATGCTCAAGGAGATGGCGATAGGCGGTATTATCCATGATGTTGGTAAAATAAAAGTTGATGATAAGGTTTTACATAAAAAAGGAAAACTAACGCTGGAAGAGTTTGAGCATATGAAGCTTCACCAAGTGTATGCCGAACAAATTATTTCCGAAGTGGCAGGGATCAGCCCCATCAGTCGTGATGTTTGTTTGATGCACCATGAAAAGCTTGATGGAAAAGGCTATCCCAATGGGCTGAAAGGAGACGAAATCCCGCTGCATGGCCGCATGAGTTGCATTGTGGATATATATGATGCTCTGACTGCCGACCGATGTTACAAAGAAGGCATGAGTTCGGCTGATGCATTCAAGGTTTTACTTTCTCTGACCCCTTTTCACCTCGACAAAGACTTGGTTTATAAGTTCATAAACTGCGTTGGCATATATCCTGTTGGTGCGATTGTTGAGTTAAACGATGGAAAAGTTGGAATCGTGTGGACATCGAATATGAGTGATTCTTTAAAACCTGAAGTGAAGTGCTTTTACTCGCGCAAGTATAAAAGATTTATTGATGTTAAGTTCATTGACTTAAAGGATAAGCGTTACAGGATCGAGAAGGCAATCGCACCATGCGATTTGGAGATTGATGCCAGATCATTCTTTGATGTTTGATTAATTAGACAAAGGTGGTTTTTATCCACCTCTATCCTCAATATATTAAAGGCTTATATAGCTTAATGGAATGTCGGGATCGATAGTGTCCAAAGTAGATTGTGTCGTATCTAAATGACTGCACGAACCATCCAGTTTTTCTGCCAATGCAACGGATTCTATCTGACTAAACGACTTTCCATCTAGTAGGAGCTGACAAAGAGCGACTTGAAGCGGGGGCAAGCTAGGATTGAAAGCGGCATTCTCAGCGTAGGCACCTTGGTAAATTTTGCCATCTTTGATCTTGATGCTGACTCCACTATGATTCTTTGTGTATGGTGCGTAGCTTTTATTTAGCGCAGCAACCGCCGATGCAATCATTTCATCATTGTGTTCAGATACAAGTTGGTGATCAGTGTCAGCCATTAAACCAGAAGTCACGCCAAGATCTGCGGGACCAAAAGAATCTGGCAAATAGCTGTGAAGTGGTTTCTCACTGAGAGCTGGTAGCTGAATCATAAGCCTATCAGCGGTGATCAGTTCATTCATAAACTGGCGGCAATGACCGCACGGGCTAAAGTTAATGGTGATATCTAAAATGCCTTTCTCACCCTTCATCCATGCATGGCTGATGGCAGATTGTTCAGCGTGTACGGTCTGGCCAAGTTGAGTTCCTGAAATTTCAAGGTTTGCGCCGAAATATAAACGTCCAGATAAGCCTCGAGCAATCGCGCCAACATAAAAATTTGATATCGAAGCATGAGCATAGGCAGCGGCAAAAGGGAGTAAAGCGACTCTCAAGTCTTGATCAGCAAGCCCTGATAAATCCATAAGCTTAGAATATTGTTCTGTTGATAGAGTAGCATCAAAGTTTTCAGCCAATAGAATAGGAGATAGGAAGTCTGCGATGCTTGCAGGTGTTTCTGCCAGTGCATGTTCAATGCGGCTTCTCATTAATAAATCCTTGTGATGACATTGTTAAACATCTCGGTGCCACACGCTCTTTATCAATGTGGCGAACTTTGATGCGGCAGACCATTTTATGCCAAGAGGAGAATTTTACTGTGATAAAGATCGACATTGAAAGTGTAATATATATGTAAATTACACTATTTGAGTGATCTCACACAGGGTAACGATTGCGCAAATATAAACAATGTTTGATTTGAGATTAATACAATTTAAAGATTCTTAACCAAATCTATGCCGCTAGCCATATCGCTAGTGCAAAAAATACCGGTGAGATAATAGATGTTATGACACCCGATAGAACCAAGGCTAGGGAACTAAAAGCGGCATCCTGACCATCTTTTTCAGCGCAGGTTGCGGTGCCAAGTGCATGAGATACCGTGCCCATTGTAAGCCCTTTCGCAATAGGGTGAGTAATGTTAAGAAGCTCATAGATGGGGTAGGCACAAATGGCTCCAAATAAACCCGCTAACATAACTAAGATCGCGGCGATAGATGGCTCTCCACCAAGATGACTTGAAATTTCCATTGCGATAGGAGTGGTGACTGATTTGCCAAGTAAACTGGCAACTAGACTCAGATCAGCTTTCAGGTAGGAAGCAATAAGCGTAGTCGTAAACATAGACATAGCGCTGCCAACAATACATGACAGCATAATAATACGCCAATTAGAACGTATCTGAGGTAGCTGCTCATATAAAGGGTAAGCGAGTGCGACTACAGCAGGTTGAAGTAGATAGTTAATCCATTGATTGCCTTCATAGTAAGTATCAAAAGGCACATTGAAATAAATAAGGCAAGGTATGATAACAACAAGACTGATCAATAGTGGGTTCATCAATGGATTTCTTAGCTTTTGGCTAATCCATCGGGCTGAGAAAAATACGATCAAGGTTAAGATTAGCCACATTATTTGTTGCCCTTTTTGAGTACGCGATCCAGCATCAAGCCCAATGTGATGAGCACAATAAAACTACCGCCAACAACACTGGCGAGTACAGCAAATGCATTGGTATAAAGCATATCGAAATGTTCCATCAAACCAACACTCACTGGGACAAATAGCAGCACCATATAGCGAATGAACAAAGTGGCACTAGGGCGTACCCATTCAGAGGGAACGACTCCACTACTGAGAAGTACGAAAAGAATTAGCATGCCTATAATGCTGCTGGGTATGGAAGCACCAAGCAGGGATTGAACCTGGTTGCCTATGAGCAAGCACAGTAAGATTAACCCCATGGATACGACATATTTGAGAATTGTTGCTGTCATGATGAGCCCGCCTAACAATTACAACTTAACTATAAACACAAATACACCAGAGGCTGTTGTCTAGTGCATTTGCTGATTTTGCATGCCTGAGTGATTGTAATAGTGTAATGGCCTGCATTTCGTTAGGGTTCAGAGAATAGGTGCTTTACGAAACTAACTTCTCAACGTACTTATAGATAGATTTTAAAATAACAAGTTTGCTTTCGTCATCTTCATATTTGTGAACTAAGTTTTCCAAATTGAGCATGTAGTCTTCAATATGGTTGGCAAAATAATCTTGGCAGTGGCTTGCCCATCGACGTTGTTCACTGTCACTCAGAGTTGAAGGGAAGTTTCTTGCTCGATAGCGAAACAAGAGTGGGGCAATACGTTTATCGTAAAAAGAGATGTCTAACGAAGCCAATTTCTCTGCGTCTGCTTCTTTAATAATGTTCATTGAGCTGCGGTCTGCAGGAGAGAAAAAACCATCATATAGCTGTGAATCTACGTTGTGACTTGCTTCGTACTTTCGTTCTTCTGAATAAAGCGCAACAAGTTTCTCTCTAATCTCAGGGTTTTGTTTGATAAGTTCAAGATTTTTCAGGCATTGTTCACGGTTGATACCTATGATTTCTGCGTTCTCAGCCGTCAGTGTTTTTGCTGGTGCTAGGATAGGGCATTTATTTAGGTGTATCAGCTTAATGGGCACAGGAAGCTCATCTGGGCCGAGGTCTGAGTGTTTAGTGTATAGTCGCTGATTTAACTGCTCGGTATCAAACTCAAAAAGTGGCTGAGGATCTTTAGCTAAGTCGACTACAATCAGGGCATTTTGATTGGTTGGATGCCATGCTAATGGTACTACCCAACTTGTATATTGACACTCACGCCCAAACATACCAGAGACATGCATCAGTGGTGTCATATTAACAATGTCAACTAGCTCATTGAGCTTGCGCTTATGGCGCATGTTTAAAAAGTAATCAAACAGCTTGGGCTGGGCGGTTTTGAGCTTTTTGGCCATTTCAATGGTTGCAATCACATCAGCCATCGCATCGTGGGCGTTTTCGTGTTCTATACCATTGGCAACAGAAAGATGTTCGAGTTTAAAGCTAGTAAAACCCTCTTCATTTTCTGGCCAGTTGATACCTTCTGGCCGAAGTGCATGGCAGGCTCGCATAACATCCAGTAAATCCCAACGTGAATTGCCGTTTTGCCAGCTCCAAGCGTAAGGGTCGATGAAGTTACGGTAACAGGTATAGCGAGTAACTTCATCATCAAATCGGATATTGTTATAACCCAAGCTAGTCGTATTGGGAACAGATAGTTGACGGTGAATTTGAGCAATAAACTCTGGTTCAGGTAAACCATGTTGAACGGTAGTTTGTGGCGTAATACCTGTGATCAGGGCTGCTTCCGGTGAAGGCAAATAATCTGAAGGAGGCTGACAGTAAATAACCAGAGGCTCACCAACAATATTGAAGTCCATATCAGTGCGCACACCAGCAAACTGGCATGGCCTATCGAGAGCTGGACTTGTCCCCCATGTCTCATAGTCGAAGAAGAAAAATGTTGGTTGTTCTTTGTTACTCATTGGCTTATTGCTCTGTCTTTGTGATTTTTCACCATGAGTATTGTATATCAGTTGATAAACGAAGGAAGCTGTTTTCTCAGTGAGTGGGGGATTAATTGAAGTTAGATAATTACTTAAACTCATCGACTAATGCTTGGTACTCAGGTGTTTTTTTAAATTCATCTAACGCGGCTTGCATCTGGTTGACAACCTCAATAGGTGTAGTTTTGTTTACCGCAAAATAGTTGTCATTAAATTTAAATTGATACACGGATTCAACCAAGCTGATAGAAACGTTGAGATCGTTTAATACAGCTTCAGCGCCTTGCCAGTTGGTAGCCCAGAGATCGATACGCTCTTTTACAAGCTGTTGGGCAAGCAGCGCAGGATCATGTGAACGTATGATATTGTCTTCTGGGACTTTCAATTTTTCGACGCGCTTTTCTAAACTATCCCCCCTGATCACTCCGATACGATACTGGGCTAGGTCGGTCTCTGAGATGATATTTATGTTACTGGTTTTTCTAGCAATGAGAAAAGAAGGTGTTCCTTTGGATATCGGGCCTACCCACAAGAATAAAGCTTCTCTCTCTGGCTTACGCGATGTAGCAAATAGTATACTCCCTTTGCGTCTAAGTGTGCCTTTATAAGCTCTTGCCCAAGGAAGAATTAGGATGTCTTCTCTGCTAAGTCCTGATTTAGCATATCTCGCTGTTCCCAGTAAAACCTCTACTGACAGACCAGTTAAGCGACCGTTGTCATCAGTGAAATTTAGGGGAGGGTATTCTTCGGTCATGAACTTGAGTTCTCCCCAAGGATCATACAAAGGTAGACTAGCTCGCGAGACGAAGGACAGTAATACTAATGCTGTTACATAAAGTGTTCGGAGCATAATACACAGTATCGTTAGGGGCTAAGTTTAAGGTTCCTTTATCGAGGATAGGTCAAAATTACAAATTCGGCATTATATAGAGATGAAACAAGAGGTATTTTATTTTAAATAAAAAGCCCCAAACATTTAGGTTCGAGGCTTAGTGGGCTTAAGTTAAGCTTGTTGTACTTCTGGCTCTTTATCAGAGGATTCGTCTCCAATCAGTCGACTGGTGATGGTACCGGCTGTCATTGCTCCAGAGACATTTAAAGCGGTGCGTGCCATATCGATGAGTGGTTCGATGGAAATGAGTAGTGCTGCGATGGTGACAGGAAGGCCCATGGCTGGTAATACTATCAGCGCCGCAAAAGTAGCGCCGCCGCCAACACCTGCTATCCCAAATGAACTGATTACGATGATCCCGATAAGAGATAAAATAAAGTGTATATCTGTCGGATCAATACCTACAGTTGGTGCGACCATCACAGCAAGCATGGCAGGGTAGATCCCTGCACAACCATTTTGGCCTATGGTTGCGCCGAATGATGCAGATAGGTTAGCAATTGCTGGTGGAACGTTCAGCTTGTTGATTTGCGCTTCGACATTTAGTGGAATAGTTGCTGCAGAGCTTCGTGAGGTGAAGGCAAAAGTAAGGACAGGCCATATATTTTGAAAATAACTTTTGGGGCTGACACCCACGAAAGAAACCAGAATTCCATGAACAACGAACATAAGTGCTATTGCAACGTAAGACGCTATGATAAAGCCAAGTAAGTTAAGAATGTCATTGGCACTTGAAGTCGCAACGACTTTTGCCATCAATGCGGCAATTCCGTATGGCGTAAGTGCCATAATCATTTTTACGAGTCGCATGACAATTGACTGAGTGGCATCAACAAATACACTTATCGGCTTTTCAAGCTCTTGCTTTTCTATCATCACTTTACGTGCAGCAATACCAGTTAAAATACCAAATATTACGACCGCAATAATGGAAGTAGAACGTGCTCCTGTTAGATCGGCAAACGGGTTGGTGGGAATAAAGCTGATTAACATCTGTGGAATAGTAAGATCACTGACCGCGCCAGCTCTATTTTCCAGAACAGCAATACGGGCAGTTTCTCTGGCTCCTTCAACTAAACCCTGTGCTGTCAGCCCAAAAGCTTGAGTAATCATGATACCGACTAATGCAGAGATCGCAGTGGTAGCCAGTAATATTGAAATGGTTAGTCCAGAAATTTTTCCGAGTGAACCGCCTTTTTCTAATTTTACCACAGCCGATATCATAGATACTAATACAAGTGGCATGACAACCATTTTCAATAAACTTACATAGCCGCTGCCGACAATATTTATCCACTCAAGAGTCTGATTGATGACATGAGTTTCTTGACTGAAAGTAAGCTGGAGTATGAGACCAAATAAGCTGCCAACGATTAAACCGGTTAGAACCAATCGTGACAAACTGGTTTCTTTGTTTTGTTGCCGCATTATAAAAATAAGAAGCGCGACAAATACCGCCAAAGAAGCGATAGATGCAAATAACATAGTGTTAACCTTTAGTAACGAAGTTTATGACAATATTTGATGCTGCAATCAACGATAGTGAATTGCCAGGTCGCAATGAAATGAACATTGGGTATTACATATAACAATAAGTTATTAACCAGTCAGGATAGTGTTTCTTTGTACAAGCAGACCTGCTGTTAATTATTGATAACGATTGATGAGGTTTCTTATTTGAATGCTATCGAGAGTTCTTATCTTATGCTCGCAATTAGAAAACACACTACATTGCATTGCTTTTGCCACTTCACTCGCTTGAATTGGGATTAGTTTAGCCAGTTTTCCAAACATCAGCGGTCGTATTGATTTGAGAACTAATTGAATAACTGCTTCGTCTTTTCGTGGAGTGTCTCTTAACCCAACCAAAGGCCCGGGCCTGACGAATGTGACATGCTCAAACCCCATAGTTTCAATCGCCATTTCCATCTTGCGTTTGCAACGTAAATAATGAGAAATAGCATGTGTAGAAGCACCATAACTGGACGCAATAGCAATATGTGTGACGCCTAATCGCTTCATGGTTTGGGCAACGTCACAGACTAAATGGTAGTCAATACGTTCTAGTTCTTTTTTCGAGCCAGCTTGCTTTATGGTTGTGCCCAGAGAAATGAACCCGTATTTGGGCGATGGATTTTCCGATGGCCAATCTTTTACTTGCAGATGTGGATCTTTTATTACTTCAAGTTTTGGGTGATAAAAGGGCAGAGATCGTCGGCTTAAGGCATAGATATGTGTGATTGGCTCTGCTTCTAGCATTTGCTTGACTAATTCAGTGCCAATCAGGCCAGTTGCCCCAGCGATAACAATCACACGTGTTTTTTCTTCAGACAATGATGATGTCCTCAACAAACCTTTCGATGACTAGAGAATCTATCAACATGAGACAAAAATCTGTGATCTGTATTTGAGGTTTTAAGTTTTAGGCCCCGAACATTGAGGCCTGTGTCTACTTTAATCGCTATGTCAGTGAGAATGGAACGCGTTTTGGTGCTTTAGAAGTTGGTTTAGGGAGTTTATTTCTTTTCGATTTTTGATTGGCAAACATACAAACCTCCATGTACGAAAAAACTTTGCTCTGCAGATTAAGCAGGCTTTGTGCCATCAAACAAGTCGTATTATAAATTTCAATAGGTTACAGCGCTTTGGGCTTGTATCCACCTCAAAAGATAGCCAAAAACTCAATAATATCTTAATTTTGTCGTCAATTTTATTATCATAATGGTAATAATGCCCGTTTTTCTGTCTTTTGGTATGCTTTCTAGACAGTTGTACGGAGGTTAAGTTGAGATAATCTCAAGTTTTTTGTAGTGGGGTTTCATTCACCACAAATATGATATGATTGACAGTAAGCCGCCTAGACACTACCTCGTGCTGGCTGTTTACGGTGATGCCGCACAATTATTATTAATAAATATGACTTTTCTCGCTATAACTGAGATCATGTCAACATAATTTTCTTCAACAATTCATTAACATGCCCGCTGTGCAATAAAGGAGTAGCGCATGACGAAAAGCCTCTTTCGCCAATCTTTTCTTTTTGACAGCCTAGATCTAGATCAACCCATGTTAGCTGGTGAGATGATTGTTGCTAACGGCACCTTGTTTAAACTCCATGAGCGGGGAGTACTAGAAGTCATACCATCGCAACTGGATGAAAGCAGTAAACATATTATTCTATCTTGTGGTATTCATGGCAATGAAACGGCGCCTATGGAAATCGTCGATAAAATTGTTTCAGATATTCAAACAGGGTTTCAGCCAGTCAAAGAGCGTTTACTGTTCATTGTGGCTCATCCAGAATCGACCAATAAACATACCCGCTTTGTTGAAATGAATCTCAATCGTTTGTTCGATGACAAAGAACACTCAGCAACAAAAGAACTCGTGATTGCTGAAAATTTGAAACGAGTAGTCTCTTCTTTTTACCAAGAGACACCGCAAGATAAACGTTGGCATTTGGATTTACATTGCGCCATCCGGTCTTCCAAGCATTACACTTTCGGTGTGAGCCCTAAAACACGTCATTCAGTTCGAAGTAAAGCGCTGATTGATTTTTCAGCAAGTGCCCATTTGGAAGCTATGATGTTTTCAAATGCTCCTTCAAGTACTTTTAGTTGGTACAGCGCAGAGAATTATGCTGCACAGGCGCTTACGGTAGAGTTAGGAAAGGTGGCTCGTCTTGGCCATAATGACCTTAACAAGCTGGCTGCATTTGAGTTAGCAACACGTGATTTGATTGCGTCAACTGATTCAGAGCATCTTCCACGTCAACCAGTGATGTATCGAGTGAGTCGGACTATCGTTCGGCTTAATGAAAACTTTAATTTTCTCTTTGATGATGATGTGGCAAATTTCACGTCGTTTAAGCACGGAGAAGTGTTTGGCCATGACGGCGACAAGCCACTTATGGCTAAAAATGAAGGGGAAGCGATAGTTTTTCCTAATCGACATGTTGCTATTGGCCAGAGAGCAGCTCTCATGGTTTGCCCAGTCAAAACACGCTTTGAATCTGGTCAGCTTGTCTACGATTGATGTCTAGGAATTAACTCTTACTTTCTATTTTGGCGGCGTCAGGGTATGGTTGAGCGATTATTGTATATACTCAGCCATACTTGCTCTTAAAGCTTGAATCGAATGCACTTAAGCCAACTTCTTAACTATCAACATACTCGCTGGAAGCGCTTCGCTCTGGTGTCATTAGTCATCCTTATTACTGTTTCTGCCATCCACCTTATGGTTGGTGATATGTTTATCTCGCCGTTTTCACATTTAACGACGATTCAAACGCAGCTCGTTACTGAATTGAGATTACCTAGGTTGCTTGCTGCAATGATTATTGGCAGCGCTCTTGCGGTTTCAGGAGGTGTTCTACAAGTACTGTTAGGTAATGTGCTTGCGGAACCGGGAGTATTAGGCCTATCTGGAGGGGCCAGTGTTGTCATGGTTCTTCTTCTTTTTCTTTGGCCTGCGTGGGCCACACCTATTGGCTTTATGATTGCCGCTATTATTGGCGCCTTGTTATTTACAATTTTTTTGGTGTCTGTTGCAACAATGATGAAGCTCACCACAACCCGTTTGTTGTTGGTTGGAGTGACACTAGGGATTCTCACTGGCGCTATTGTTACTTGGGCGTTCTACTTCAGCGATGATTTAAGTTTACGTCAACTCATGTATTGGCTTATGGGCGGAATTGGGGGCGCTAGTTGGTATCATCATGTGCTTAGTTTATTTCTATTACCCGTATTAGTTTGGTTATGTATTCAAGGCCACATGTTGGATAAACTTATGATGGGTGAACAGCATGCGAAACAGCTTGGGATTGATGTTTATGCTATTCGTTGGAAACTTATTCTCTCGGTCTCTGTACTGGTCGGTGGTGCGGTTGCCTTAGGGGGAGTTATCGGTTTCGTTGGCCTGATTGTTCCTCATATGGTTAGATTGGTACTGGGTGCACACAATAGATACTTGTTACCTGTATCTGCAATCATGGGTGCAACATTAGTGGTGTGTGCCGATATTGTTGCTCGAATCGCTTTACACTCAGCAGAGCTTCCTTTGGGGGTTGTCACTACAAGTATTGGCGCACCGATATTTATTTGGATTCTGGTAAAACATCATGATTCGCATTGATAATTTGTCGCTCGGCATTCGTCTTCTGCCCCTTTCTTTTAGCCTAAATAAGGGTGAAGTGCTTCATGTGATTGGTCCTAATGGAAGTGGAAAAAGCACGTTATTGGCTTGTGTCGCTGGCCTATTAGACTTTCACGGCGATGTCTTCATTGATGATATAAACGTCGGGGAAAGCTCACTAGAAACTTTGGCTATTAGCCGTGCATTTTTAAGCCAAAATGATCGTCCAGCATTTAATCTCGACGTGTCATTTTATCTATCTTTGTCACTTCCTACTGCGTATCAGAAGCTCACAACAGCGGCTGAGGCCGTTGTTCAAGAGCTAACAGAGTTGCTTGAAATTACAGATAAATTGCACCGTTCAATACATGAATTATCCGGTGGTGAGTGGCAACGCGTAAGGTTATGTGCAATATGTCTTCAAGTCTGGCCATCACTTAACCCTGATGCCAAACTACTCATTCTGGATGAGCCTGCCGCTGCACTTGATATTGGACAGGAAGTTTTCTTGTATAGATTAATTCGTAAGATAGCAGATATGGGAATATCAGTCATTATGTCCAATCACGATCTCAATCGTACAATAAGAAATGCAGATTGTGCTTTGTTACTAGAGAAAGGAGTGATGCAAGCATATGGCTCTGTCAAAGAAGTATGTGACCCAGATGAACTCTCTCGCGTATTTAAAACCAGAGTGGAATTAGCACAAGTTAAGGGCGAGCCTGTGTTGTTTTTCACATAAGGTATCATAGCCACTCTAAGTATGGTTTTTTGGAGTCTCTTAGGGTGGCTGCAAGTATGCTTTATACCGTTAGTGGCGCTAGATCTGCGGGGCGATAGTAAACAGACTTTAATACTTTGCCTTGTCGTATCATTTTCGACTCGGACACAAAGTCTTCGGCACATTTAGCAATGATATAATCGCCTTTTTGAACCGCCATTAGTTTAATACCTTGCTCGGCATAATGAGATTCGGTGTCAGCATATTCTTGTTCATTGCGACAAACCTTACTCATATTACTTGAATGAACTTCATCCCAGCATGGAATAAAATTAATGCCACGATTTTCTGCGACGTTAAGTAATAAGTCGATGAGATATGTAATCGCAAGATTGGATTCTATCGCTGCATCCCCCAAATGTACTAAACGCCCCATGAGAACATAAACGCTATCGATAATGGCATCGGCTTGCTCGGTTTTATTGTCCGCTTCTGCTAGCTCAGTCATCTCTTCAATAGCAAGTGAGGTATGCAGTATGTCGGCTTGTAAATCTAGGGTGTCAGGGCTATCTACGGGTAAGTCAAAAGTAGTACGAAACTCCGTAATATCACGATAGAGATGATCAAAAATATCTTGAGTAAGCTTGGATAAGCGCATGATTAAACCAAAATACGAAAAATTTCTTGTATAGTATCAAAGCGTCACTCAAGGTGCCATCAAAGCCAAAAAAAATAATGGTACGACCTCACTAATAAGGGAAGCGCATGCTATTCTTTTGATAATGATGTTAATAAAAATACGCCACATCTAACTAAAAATATAGGTATTGAGATGGTAGCTACCAGCGAAACAGTAATCCGACGTCTGTATCAGATCACAAATGATTACCAGAAAGGTTTCGATATCCAAATTACCCAACTCATTATGCTTGGTTTAGAACGTTTTAACCTAGATATTGGGATACTATCGCGTGTTGAAAACGATGTTTATACCGTACTGCACTGCGTGACGCCTGAGGGAATGGGGCTCAATCCTGGTGATACGTTTGATTATAATGCTACCTACTGCCAAATTACATGTAGTTCTTTTGGCCCCGTTGCGATTGAAAATATGGGTAAAGATGACAGATATGCAAAACATCCTGCTTATGAAGCGTTTGGTTTGGAGTCTTATATCGGGGTGCCAATTTTTATTGACGATGAGGTGGTTGGCACCTTGAATTTTTCATCTGCCATACCTTACGAGCGATCGTTTGCTGAAGTCGATATTGATGCACTCAAGCTCATGGCGTCTTGGATCGAAGTCGAGCTAATAAGACGAAAGCAAGAGGAACGCTTAAAAGAACTCAATGTTAAGCTGGAGTATCAGGCGTTTAATGATGCGCTTACGGGAGTTGCTAATCGCCGATGCATGTTTAAAACCATTCATTCAGATATAGAACGGATGCTTTTGGCGGAAGGAAAAGGGTCTATCGCTGTGTTAGACATTGATCACTTCAAACAGGTCAATGACAAATATGGTCACCAAGTGGGCGATGATGTATTGAAGAAAACCGCTCAAGCACTCAAATCTAGGCTGACAGATATGGACTTCATCGCTCGCTTTGGTGGTGAAGAGTTCGTAGTTTGGCTTCCTGAGCGCAGCGTTGATGAGAGAGAACAAATATTCAGCAAGCTACATCAATCTGTCTCTGAAGTCGTGTTAGATAGAGGCCCCATTACAATATCGATTGGTGTCTGCCATTTTGATTTCGCCCAAAAGAAAAATCTTGAATGTAAAAGAACGGTACTCGAGTATTTAATCGATCGCGCTGACAGCGCTTTGTATGAGGCCAAAAAACAGGGTCGCGATCGCATTATAACAGTATCAAGTTAGTTAAAGCGTTTAAGATTGGTAAACATCAAAGTCAAATGCTCTTGCATTACTGATTTTGTTGAAATAAATATGGGAATAGTTTTATTTTTTCTGATTGAGAAAGGCTTTCCACTCTTTCAATGTTGGTGTCAGGAATAGACTCTGGGTTGGGATAGTGTTGGAGCACTTTTTCCATACTCTCTTCCCGAATAAGGTGGAAGATTGGGTATGGTGATTGGTTGGTTAGGTTCTCTGCATCTTCTGGTTCTGTGCCAGCGAAGCAATAGTTAGGGTGAAACGTCGCAAGCTGGAAGACACCTTGCCATTTTTGCTGGCGTATTAGTGCTTCAACCCAATCAATGAATAAGTTGTAGTCGTCAAAATCGCAAAGCATATTAGGGACGACAACAAGCGTTGTCTCTAATTCCGTAGATGGTTTTTTCTCTAGCTCCATTAATTGAGTCAGTATGTCTTCCAAAAGGTGTTGTTCTTCTCTTGCTTGGCTAATGAATATTTTAATTTGATTATTACGCTGTGGTTTAGCAGCAAATGGGCATAAGTTGAGGCCTATAACTACATCATTGAGCCACTGATTTACTTGCTGAGCAATCTGAACTGTATCTTTATTTGTCATTGTATTACTTAATTTGTACTGGCAGCCAAGGATAGCAGATTAGCACTATTGCTGTAAGCGATTAAGTTGAACGGCTTTTGAGCCATCAATTGAATTCTGTTTTAGTTGGTGGCACAGTAAAAGTATGGCAGTGTAAAGAAGTGAGCTTCCCCCCATGACCATTAACCAACCACCGTGTTGCCAGCAATATATAAGTAAAAAACCACCTAGACTGCCGCCAATATAGTAATGGACTAGATATAAAGCGGTTGCTGTGGCCTTGGCATTCGTAGCTTTCTGGCTCACCCATGAATAGGCTAAGGTGTGGGTGAAAAATGCTCCAAAACTAATCAAACACATACCAAGCACCATGAGCGGTATGCTTTCAAAGTGAGCAATCGCCATACCAGAAAAACTTACTAGCGTGCCAATCATTATGCCTTTTATCGGTGAATAATGGCGGCCCCAAATAGCAGTGAGTTTCGAGCTAATTGTCCCGGGCAGATAACAGAGGAAGATCAACGAAGCCAATCCAATAGGAAGAAAATGCGGAGCTTCTACCAAACGAAAGCCCATCACAGAGTATAAATTAACAAATAAGGCAAAATTAACACCACCAATCAGCATAGCGAGTACAATTGTTCTATTTTTTAGGTGTTTGATTACCGCTCGATTGTGATACCTCAGTAAACCATATTGAGGCGTAAAGTGCTTTTGCTTTGGAAGAAAAGTCATCACAAGTAGAGCTCCAAAGAAGGTGATAATTGCCATAGTTATTACCGCTTGCTCCCAACCAAAGACCTCTGTGATTACTCCCCCTATCACTCGGCCACTTATTCCACCTAGAGAGTTTGCAGCAATGTATCCACCAATGGCTTGGTTGAATGCTGAACTGGACAATTCTTCAGCCATGTACGCAACCGCGACGGATGCAAATGCAGCAATCGCTATTCCCATCATCGCTCTTAAAACAACAAGACCTGTTAAGGATGGTAGTAGTAGCATACCGACAGATATAAGTGGCATCGAAAACAGCCCAATCAACATGACCGGCTTACGACCAATGGACTCTGATGCTACAGCCCAAGGTACCAAGCTAACAGATAGAACAAGTGTGGTGGCTGCAAACAGCCAATTAACTTGGGTTTCCGTGACTGAGAACTGCTCTGCCATATGAGGTAGCATTGGTTGGAACAGATAAAGGTTACAGAAAACAACGAAAGAACCTAGGGCGAGAGTGATCATTACCCGCCAATAATCATTAGTCCCGATAGTAATCATAGGGTTAACTACCTCATTAAAAACGCCTGTTACTGTGATCAAGATATCGGTGAAGTGAGGATTAATAAAATATATTAACTATATAGAGTTGATAAGTAATGCTTATGGAGAGATGATGGATACTAGGCATCTAAAGCATTTTGTTGCAGTGGCTGAATTCAAACATTTCACCCAAGCCGCTCGTGAGCTTCATATTGCCCAGCCAGCTTTGAGCATGTCGATAAAAAAATTCGAGCAGCAATTGGGAGTTGAGTTGTTTCGTCGACATGATCGACATGTTTCGTTAACGGAAGAAGGCAATGTGCTGTATCAATATGCAAAACGTGTGTTGCAACACATTGATGACGCTAAACTGGCTATTGATGAGTTGAGGGGGCTTGAAAAAGGAGAAGTACGGCTCGGAGCCCCAAGTATGATGGGTTCTTATTTTTTCCCCCAAGTACTAATGGCTTTCAAAGCGCATTATCCCAACCTGAAAATAACGCTGATTGATGCGGGTACTCGGTCTATTCGCCAGATGCTTTTGGATGGCGATTTGGATATAGGGGTCATTGATGACCATGACGTCCCTGATGATTTAGAGACAGACTACTTATCAGATGAAGAAATGGTGGCAGTAGTTGGTCCCGAGCATAAAATAGCAAACCAAGAATACATCAGTTTTGAAGAGTTTTTTAACCATGAACTTGTTATGTTTAAATCTGGCTATTTTCACCGAGATTTCGTTGAAGATAAAGCACGCTTATATGAGCGAGATATTAAACTTTCTTTTGAAACCAATTTACTTCCACTGATTTTAAGCGTTGTAAAGCATGAGTTTGCCATTACCGCACTTCTTAAGCTGGTTACAGACAATGAGGCGGATGTCGTTGCCATACCCTTTGACGATCCTGTACACATTCGGCTCTCACTTGCATGGCGAAGGAATGGATACCTATCTATAGCAGACAGAACCTTTATTGACTTCGTTAAACAGTATGTTTAGATGCGGTTTTTACCATCAAATACGAACTTTTTTATATTAGTAAGTCAATAAATTACTGGAAAAATGACCGTACTTTCCTAGTCTAGATGGAGAAGCTAAGAATGGAAGGCGTAGATACAAGCTATGGTTAGACTGTTTTGGAACTTGATTTTCGTATTAACAGCATTTGCCGTACATGCAAGTAAACCGGATGTTGTCAGGATCTACCTTGATGCTGATAGGACAGGGCATCTAGAGTCAGCACTCTCCATTGAGCATGGTATTAAGGTAGCTTTTTCTCAACACGGCGATCAAATTGCAGGGGTGCCAGTAGAATTTGTCACAGCTGATCACAGGGGCAATGTGCTAAGAAGTAAAAAAAATATGCAGCGCTTTCTAGAAGATAGTCAGGGTTTAGTATATGTGGCGGGTTTACATTCGCCTCCTCTTATTAAGTATCGGGAATACATCAATAAATCCAAGATTCTAACACTGGTCCCATGGGCTGCGGGAACGCCGATTACTCGTTATCCATCGGCTGAAGATAATTATGTTTTTCGCTTATCTGTTGATGACTCCAAAGTCGGAAAGATACTGGTTAACTATGCGTTAAACAACCAGTGTAAACAGCCTCATTTAGTGCTGGAAAATACTGGTTGGGGAAAGTCTAACCACAAGGCGATGATGGCTGCACTGCCTGAAGAGCTTAAAAATAAGGTGAAAACCAGTTGGTTTGATTGGGGAATCAAGGATATTGATGCGAGAGTTCTTATCCGAGAAGCCCAATCTAGCGGTGGTGATTGTGCACTATTGGTTGCCAACAGTCGTGAAGGAAAGCTCATTATTGAGAGTGTGTCAGAGATGGGTATTAAGATGCCAGTCTACAGTCATTGGGGCATTACTGGTGGCCAGTTTGCGCAAAATGTACCTTACGAAATTAGGGAAAAGGCACAACTGCGCTTCATCCAATCTTGTTTTAACTTTTATAGCTCAGAAAGCAACAGCTTTAATCAAGCGATATTTGAAAAAGCTAAGACCATGTTTCCTGCCTATTTTGAAACCACTAACATTAAGGCACCGGCTGGCTTCATTCATGGTTATGATATCGCAAGTGTGTTAATTGCAGCGACAAATAAGGTCACACTTACCCAAGATGCTCAAGCTAACAGAACGGCAATAAAAGTCGCCCTAGAATCGATGAACAAGCCTGTTCAAGGTTTAGTAAAAACATACCAAAAACCTTATGCCCCATTTAGTGATGATAATTTTGATGCTCATGAAGCACTCGGCAGCAAAGATTATTGTATGGCCATGTATGACGAAAAAGATGCGGTCAAGCTCTTACCTAACTCAATTTAACCTTCAGAAGGCACAAAAGGAGCATGTTTAAATTTGATAAGAAAAATGGAATGCACCTCTTTAGTGTATTTCTTATTGTTGGGGCCTCTGTATTTATGCTCGCTAGCTTTTTATTCATCCAACATCAAGCCCGTGAAACGGCTCAGATACTTATCAATGAGAGTTTGAAAGTAAAATTTGTTGCCATAGAACGTTATGTTTTTGAGTTCTTTAAGTTGCATGAGCAAAGATTAGAACGTGTTACTTCTCACCCTGTAGTGAAGGGAGCGACATTGGAAGGAATATCGAATAATGAGGCCTTTTCTGATCAGCTGGCCTTAATCAAAGGTACTGGTGCAAGCGCGCACGTCAATATCTATGACTTTTCTGGAGGTGTGATTTACCAAGAAAATAGCTTTCCTCAAGTTGTTGAAAACTTTATTGCTTCTGGTGTAAAGACTGAAAGCCTTATGGAAAGTGTGTCTTATTCTTTATTTAAAAGTGATGGGCGTGATTTCCTGCTACTTACGTCACCTGTTTTGTATAATGGTTATGCTGAAGGTTTAGGAACTTATATAACGCCGGTCGCCGAAAGTCATTTCTTTGAAAGTCTGGGCACAGACAATATGCATTGGTTTGGTATTGCTCAAGACAGGTTGAATTGGCAGATGAGCCCACCCAATACTTGGCAAGTTGATAGGTTTCCAATTGAAGGAACCGAACTTTCCTTGCTTTATTCTGTCTCCCCACAGTTAGTGAGTGATGCCGAATCCAATCTGACTCAAAGCCTTGTCGTTGGTATGGCAATTGCCATAAGTATTTCATTATTGGTGATGTTTGCATTTGGTCGACAGGTATTGGTTTCACCATTTCGAACTTTAGCCGAGTCGGAGAATCAACTTTATGAACAGTCGATCGAGTTAAAAGCGAGAGAAGCAGAATCTGCTCAGCTTGCTCGTGTTGTTAAGTACATGCGAGATGCTGTCGTAATCACTGATTTAGACACCAGAATGACTTGGGTTAATGGTGCGTTTGTACGATTAACTGGTTACTCGCAAGCTTACTTAATGGGTAAAAAACCCGGTGATTTGTTACAAGGTGATAAAACGGATAAAGAAACGACTCGTAAAATACGTAACGCCATCGATCGCCGCACATCAGGCTTTTTCGAATTGGTCAATTATAGTAAAGACGGTCAGGCTTATTGGATCGAAATCGCTTTGACGCCCCTATATACAAAAGATGGTCAGGTTGAGGGATTTATGGCGGTTGAACGTGATATTACCCAGCGGGTGGAATTGGAAGCTTCTTTAAAAGTTAAAGCGGTTGAAGCCGAAGCTGCTAATATCGCTAAGTCACAATTTCTAGCGGCGATGAGTCATGAGCTAAGGACACCAATGAACGCCATATTAGGTGTGGGTGAATTGCTCAGTAACACTCCACTTAACGAGGAGCAGCATGAGTATGTCGATACGTTTGTGGCTTCAGGTAAGCACATGCTCAATGTACTGAATGACATTCTCGACTTCTCTAAAATTGAAGCAGGCAAGCTTGAACTCGAACAAAGAGATTTCCATCTTAAAGAACTAGTGGAACGACTAGAAAGATTGTATCAGCCGCTTTGTTTAGACAAGGATCTCGAATTTTCATGCGAATATTTTCAACCTTGCGAGAAAGCTTTGAGAGCAGATGAGACTCGCCTCTCCCAAATTTTACAGAACTTATTAAGTAACGCAGTGAAGTTTACTGAGCAGGGAACGGTCGGTCTGTCTGTTTCACTGATCGAAAAAGAAAGCCAAGGTGAGTTGACGATACAAGTGTCAGATACGGGTATTGGTATCAGCAAAGAGAAACATTCGGCGATATTTGACCCATTTTCTCAGGCCGAAGGCGACACGACCAGACGGTTTGGTGGTACAGGGCTTGGCCTTTCTATTACTAAACATATAGTGAAGGCTATGAAGGGAACCATTGAGCTGAGCAGTGTCATGGGTAAAGGTAGTCAGTTTACGATTGTGTTACCTGTTGCTTTAACCAATATGTTGGCTGAGAAAGTAACAGAGCAGGCTGTACCAGAATTTGATGGTACCGGATTATGCGCCCTTATTGCCGAAGATACGCGTGTAAATGCGGTGGTATTGGGAAAATTTCTTGCCAACAAAGGCTTTGAATATGAAGTGGTTGAAAATGGCCTACTCGCCGTTGAACGAGTTCAGCAGCGCCACTTTGACTGTGTGTTAATGGACAACCATATGCCAGGAATGGATGGGATAGAAGCGGCCAAAACCATATCTTCACTAAACTTAGATAATCCACCGATTATCATAGGGTGTACTGCCGATGCGTTCGAGCATACACGTCAGAAAATGATTTCAGAAGGCTGCACGGACGTTATTACCAAACCAGTCAGCTCTGAAAAACTTAATAAAGTTTTTCACGCTACGCTTACCCCTAATAGCGCCAATTCAGCTAAGCAGGCATAGGCTTTAGCCTCGGTACATCTTCTCAAAATTACTCGGGTTCCAGCCAACCATATAGCGGTCACCAATCTTTAGCACCGGCAGAGAGCGTGCACCAATAGCGTCGAGCTCTTTGCGGCCGCGCTGCATTTTGGCATTGGTTAAACGGTATTGATAGCCCTTGGCGTCAAGATAACGCTGCGCTTCTTTGCAATGCGGGCATTTGTCTTTGACATACAGGACAAGTCGTTTCATGGGGTGTTCCTACTGATTGAGTAACCCAAGAGTGTAATCAATAACAGATGAATGGCAAGCGTGAATCGATTAGAATAGCGCTCACTCAATGATGCGCAAAGTGAGGATAAGTATGGAACCCGCGCTTCGCTATATCCAAGGCTATCCAGAACATATTATTACCCCAGTGACAAAAATGTACCAAGATGGGCGCTTGGCAGCTTGGTTTAACCAGCGTTATCCTGACCAACATACGATTAAAAGTGAGAAAGCGCTATTTGATTACACCATGGCGATTAAAAATCGCTATATGAAAAAGACCGCGCTGCTTAGAAAAGTGACTTACGATAACAAAATACACCTGATCAATAATGCGTTAGGGTTACACACTTATGTAGCGAAAGTACATGGTGGAAAAATCAAATCCAACAATGAAATAAAAATCGCCAGTGTGTTTAAACAAGCGCCAGAACCATTATTAAGAATGTTGGTTGTCCATGAGCTGGCTCACCTTAAAGAAAAAGAGCATAACAAGGCGTTCTATCAGCTTTGCTGCCATATGGAGCCTGATTATCACCAATTGGAGCTAGATGCACGCTTGTTTATGATAGTGAAAGATCTAACCGATTCGAAATAAGAAGGCATATCGGCGGCTTAAATCAGTTAATACGGCTATCCTGATCGGTAATGTAGTGGCTTCACGACTTACGACAGAGGATGCTAGGCTGATGGAATTCGAAATCTATATGTCGTGTGAGCCAAAATGGTTGTGTGATACTTTACTAGTGTTGTTTGCACTGCTTTTTTTGCTTGGTTTGGTGGGCTTTGTTTTTGTTGTACGCAACGAATATCTTAAAATTCATCGCGCTTCGCGGGTGAAAAAGCGCCGCAAAACGCCTATGCAGCAACGAAACAAACCTCAGCGCTAGTTTGTCTTAGACTGTTTTTCTTCCAGAGTCTTGAAAAGCGCTATCGAAAGCGGATGTTGACCAAATGTAGTAGTGAAGTGGTCCAGATGTTTTAATGCTTGGTTAAGCTCCCCGTGCTCTATTTCCAGTTTCGCCAGATTTAACAGAGTTTGTGGCCGATTAGGATCGCGGGCAAGGGTGTGGCGAAAGTGGATGATAGCTTGTTCCGGTTTGCCCTCTTTTAACCAACATAGAGCTGAGTTTTCATAAACATCGGCAATGTGATAATAGTCGTCTAGTGCCTCCGCCTTTGTGAATTGCATTTGAGCCAGCTTAAATTGCGAGCGTTTACAAAGAAAACTGCCGTAATCATTAAGCACTTGGCCATTGTTTGGTTCACTGCGTAGCGCGCTTTTATACCACTTATGCGCTTTTTCATAATCAGAGACAGTATCAAAATAACGTGCCAGCGCAATGTGTGAGCGATAATACTTTGGGGCATGCTCAAGCGCCATCTGAAAATTTTGTTTGGCCTTCACCATATGACTTCGCTGCATATAGTTCATCCCAAGTGTAATTCTGGCATCGGCCTTAAGTCTTTGAGTCGAGTCTAGGCTATCGCTGCTTGGTGAAGTGGCGCAGGCAGTTGAAAGCAAGCTAGCCAAGATAATAAAAACGCGCATTGTGATTTCAGTATTTTCTACATTAATTTGAATGTATTACGCTTATCCTCCGGTCTCATCATTATCAGCGCATTTGTGCGAGCTGAATGACAAGAGTGTAAGCAACATAAGGAAACAAAGTGTGAGAAAACAAGTGGTTTGCGCGACTATTGTTAGCTTTCTGGCTGGGCTTTCGATGAAATCTTCTCTGGCTTCTGAGCTAGATACAGAAACGCACTATACCGAAGAGGGCATTGCTTATGTTGAACTGGGCAATCCATCAAGTGACTATCGCTTGATTTTTATTCATGGCTCTCCTGGCAGTAAAGAAGGGTATCAAAACTATTTATCTGATCCTTGGCTTTTAGATCATGCGCAATTGATATCTGTGGACCGAATAGGCTATGGTCAATCTCCTAATCGTCTCGAAACGAAAATTAGTCAGCAGTCGAAATATCTTCAGCCACTGCTTGCGAGTGACAAAAAGAATATTCTGGTAGGTCATTCTCTTGGTGGACCAATAGCACTTTCGTTGGCCCTGCAAATGCCCGAATTAGTTAATGGCTTGGTGTTTGTTGCCCCAGCTTTTGACCCAGAACTAGAAACGCCCAAATGGTATAACATACTCGCTGATACTTGGTTAATCGGTCTGTTTTTGAATCAAAACTGGTCTATGTCGAATGGTGAAATGATGACTCTTGCCGATGAATTATCATTATTGAGTGCTAAAAACTGGCAGCTTTTAGATAACATGCCCGTGACGCTGATCCATGGTGACCAAGATACCATTGCGGACCCAAACAACTCAAAGTTTGCCATGCATCACTTATCTGGAAAGTTAAAGAAACTGGTTCAAGTTGAAGGTGAAGGGCACTTTATCTTATGGAAGAGTCCAGCCAAGATCGTCGCTGAAATTAAACACATGATAGAAGTAATGCCAGAAACTTAAGTATGCGGTGCATTTGATCGTTCACTGGAGGGTGATGTAAAGGGAGGCATTGTTTTTGAGTTTTCGCAATCAATCGATTGTAATATTCCTCCCATTTTCACCCTTTACTATTGATAAATTTGTTTGAATAAGCATGTGTAGCTTTAAATAAGTTGTTGAGTCTAATGTTTTTATATTGGTAGAAAATTTAACAAAAAATGGCCAATGCGTGTCAAATGTTAAAGTATTCGTCTTTGTTGTTACATAGAAGCCGCTGAGCCAAAAACTTGGGCTTTTACACCTTTTTATATCCTGTCATAACGACTCACAAATACCCATTTCATTTTCACAGAATCGCTTGTGATAGTTGTATCAATAAAATTTTGAATAGTCAGCTTGACTCAGGCATTTCTCAGTTCGTATTACTAACGCATTTGGGAAAGAGCACCAAGTAAACACCATACTTAGATGTTGCGATCAAATTGAGCTGGCCGTCAATCCTAACTTTATGGATACAAGTCATGAAAACAGATTCCCAAAAATATACGCAGCAAATGATGAGCGCAGAGTCCACACCCTCACTGCAAGCAGCAGATAGCAAGTTAGTAGCAAATCAAGTAACAACTGCGGGTGAAAGAAATCAGAATAAGGGACCTAATTTCGATAGGCCTAATGTTACTGGCGGTAAGATCAAGTTGCGTGAAAAAAATGAATGTGATCAAAGTAGTCGTGACACAACCCTCTCTCCTAAACACTCTGATATGAGAGTAACTTTATCGATACAACCGGTTAGTGAAGCGTTGAAAGGTAAGCAACAAGAAGTAATAGAGGCCACTTGTGATGACTCAGAACAAGTAGATAAAGACAATTCAGATAAGCTATGGAATACAGCACTTGACAGCTTGGAAAAAACACTCCCGTACGTACAGCAATACGTTAAAGAGAGGAGAAACCAAAAGTCCCCCCTTGTTGACCCTAAACTTCTTAATGAGTTTCATTCCAAAGTGGCTGCCTTGAAGAGCGAGGGAGTGAAAACTAATGATTCAAAGGTTTTAAGGGTGTCAAAACACCTAGAAAAATTAAATAAGCAGGTGTCTGATAAAAGCACGGTTTGGTTGGCCGATCTTTACGATGAATCACCTAGACGTGCCCAGTCTTTGGCTAGAGGGCTAAATGAGACGATTAAGGTATTATCAAAGGTAGCCGATAGTCTAACGCATTCATTGGCTGTGACAGATATTGAACTGGCTGAGCAAGCAATTGATAAAGCAATTGAGGAGGTGAATGAGCTAGATCATGGGGATACGTTGGCGGCAATGGATAGCCATACTAAAAAAATGCGCTCTCGTGAAACATCTCAAAAAATCCCAGAGCTTTTACGTGTTCCTTTTCCTAAAGAAGCAATCGAATTATTTGATGAGGCACGTAAAATATGCAATACAGCTCGTCCAGTGATTAACAAACAAGCTCAGGCTCAAGCAGACAAGAAAAAGCAAGCAGATACGGCTGACCGTTATGGGATTGCAACATTAAAATCAGCAGTGGAAGGGACTTTCTGTCAACAGGATGGGGTAGAAGAACTTATAGGTCTTATAGATAGGTTGTCGAATGATAAAGCCCAAAAGTGGTTAGGTAACACCAAACAAAAACATAAAGACACATTTGATCAGCATCTAAAAGGTATCACCCACAACTTAAGCTTACTTGTTGATATATATCAGAACCCAGATAATTATCAAGACGCCGAAACATGGATTGCCATACGAGACACTCTAGATAAGTCGATGACCGGGTATAAAAAGCTCTTCAAGAAGGTTGAAAACAGCTGGAGTAATGCGCCGATAGATACACTAAACAGGCGATATGGAAACCAAGCTACTCGTTTTTTTTCTGACGCGCACTACTTGTTCAGTGAAATTAAAAACGTAATACCTAAAAACCTCACAGAAAAGAAGACAGCCACAAGCCAATTCAGTCATGGTGTAAAGAATGGACTGAGAAGTGCTAGCACTGCGGCTAATAAACTCATGCAAGTCATGGCTTCGACAGCGCACGGTCTGTCTGACCAAGTGGATTTTAGAGGCCGGAGTGAAGCAGAGATATTGAATGCCAGTCATCATCAGCGTCTAGTTGATTCAGGTGTTCGTGCCTTATTTTATCAATTGGAACAGCCGGCTCAATCCGTATCTAGGGGGGCCGACAGGTTGTATAAGCTAATGAAGGATCTGACTCCTATCAAAGGTGAGTTGAACCTTGAAAGAGCAGGGGCATTGCGTCCCGAAGATGGGCAACTTAAAGATCTTAATCTCCATCTCGATGGGATGATTGCGGAAATAGAAAAGAATTTACAAGAACTGACTGGAAAGACGCTGGATGAACTAGCGTCGCTTGATATGACAAAGCTGTGGGAAGAGAAAATCAATAGTGATAAAAGACGACTATTGCAGAGCTTTAAAGAAGACGGGGAACAGGCGGCAAACGACATTAAGGAAATAGAGCATAAATGGGACGGGCTTGCACGGCCTTTGGGAGAAAGGATAACGGGTGGGGGATACGCCTACAATGTCTTAGTTCCTGACGTGGCAAGTAAAACAGCAAAAGCCGTGAAGCAAATCGCTTCTGCCGTAGTTAAAGCCAAAAAGCGCCAATTTAATGAAGCTAAAGTCAACGCGAAGACGGCTCATTCTATCGCTTCAGCAGCGACGGCAGATATAGAACAGCGGGCACCGAGAGGGTTAGACGACTACTCTAAAGGGTCGCACGTTGCTAAGTATTGGGCAACCAAACTCAATGAAACTTTACAGCTCAAACTTGGAGATTCTATCCCCTCCCCAGGTCAACTGCTTACCGACATGAAAAAACGCGGATATCTTGTCTGTGACCCTATCCGTGTTGGCCAGTCCACCCTTTCTAAAAAGGATCCTGTAGGGTTGCATATGGCTACACAGGTTGTTGGTGAGCTTGAGAAATTGAGAAGAGGTGAACGTGTGGCACCGATAACTCAACAGGAGTATGTGGATGAGGTAGCGAAAGGGATCGTTGCTCATATGGTTAAGTGGGGGCAGAGGCAGGCGACGGGAAAAGCCACGTATTTTGCGGTTGAGCTAGCGTTTGAACATGGACTGGATGCTGTGACCTTGGGTTTAAGCCGAGCGATTAAGACGAGTGTGTCTGCGACTAAGGCCGCAATCAAAATACCTTATGCACTTCATCAAGCAAAGAAGCACACAGGAGTGGAAGAAGATTGGGATTATAAAGCACTGGATAAGTTATTGAAAGACAAGTTAAGTTATCATGCTGCCAAAGTTGGTATTTCATGGTTACCCAGCGAAGTCAAAGGTGCGGTAGGTGCAGGGATATGGGGTGTTGCTGAGCTAAAGAACATAAACACTAGGGCTTTGGAAGCAACAGTAAATGAGACACATGCAAGAGTCATTTCGGGGAAAAAGAGCAAACAATTCAAAACGAGTTCAGCAGAGGTTATTGCGTTTGATGTGGTGGTTGGCGCAAGTTTGACTGGCGCTGGTAAGGGAATAGATCGAGCTTGGGAGGCCCGTCGAGAAGCGCAATTAGAAGCACAGGCAGAAAAGGTGCTAAATGAAGAAAGACAACCCGCTGACTTAATGATGAATTTAATAGCTAGTGCATACCAAAACATTGATCGCGGTAAAGAGGAATATAAAGAAGCGGTTGACGCATCGCTTGCGAAAATCGCTAGTACGCCTTTTGGGCGTGACTTGATTGAGTCAATGGCTCAACAGGGAATTCGCATCACTATGCCAAGTGATAGTGCTTATACCTTAAAAGGTGAGCACGATCATGAAACATCGGCGGGTAATTATGCCAATCCTGATAACGATACGGTTTTCTTTGACCCTTCCTATAAGCCGAGTGCTGAAGATGTCAAAGACCGTCCTTGGCTAGATTGCGATCCCGCTATCGTCTTATTTCATGAAATGCTACATCTCCACTATAGCGAGAATCCGATTCAATTTGAGGTATCCGGACAAACTTATCAATTTGGTGGCAAGGGCGATCCTATCTCAGAACACATGGTGGCAGGTGTGGACTATGTTAGTGAGCAAGGGGTTGAATTCCGCTTTTCTGATCCTAAGTGGGTCAAACAACACCTAAAGGTGGGTAAGTATGTGAATGAGAACGATCTTCGCAGAGCCTTAAAACAGCCAATACGCGAAGGGTACTACTTTGATGCTCGAAATACAGGGGAGAATCAAGCGAGATTCTATAATGAAAATGGAGAAGATGATTCTTTTGGTCGTACGCTATATGTAGCGATGAACGCACTCCGTTCCGATACTGGCTTTAGACTCCCCAAAACGGGTGATTTTAGCAATAAAGAACGAGAGGTATGGGATAAGCTTGCTGATGATTTACCTATAAAAGCTAGTGGTCAGGTAGGGTTCTCTCTATCGGAGAGTCGATTTATCAGAGACCATTCTCACCTATACTCAGCGGAAAAATTGGCACATACCATCGAGTATTACCATCGTAATGGCTTAACGCCGTGGTATGACAATAGTGCGCGTTTAGATCGTGACTTTTATTTTAGATTATCTGATATAACGTTAGACAATGGACATGTCATCGAGTCTGAAGATATCCAACTCTATCTTGAACTTTATGGGGGCCCAGAGAAATTTGTTGAGGATAACGTTGACTCAGCGTTGGGGGGGAAAGAGACTCTGGTCGTAGATATGGTGGCTCAGCGAATTGATGATATCCGTACTGGCCAAAACTCTATAGCCTCAGTGAATGAGAATTTCTTCTACCGAAGCTTTATCACCGACTATTTCACGAAGCGTAATATAAAAGCTTCCACACCTGTGGTTGGGTATCACTCAGAAGGGCATTTTAGAGAAGGTAATTTCCACCCTCATGGTCATCTTACAACAGGCCCGAACTGGAAATCTGACATACAAGCATTTACAGCCGCTCTTGAATCAGCTGGATATACAGGCCCTTTTAAAGAAGTTGATTTTGATGAAACTTTTTATTGGTATGAAGGACAGCACTTACGGGCTTATTATGATGTTGAAGACCTTGCTAGACATGACCATCGAGACTGTATACAACGTGTTGAACGTGTTTATGTGTATCGAGGTGCAGAAGATAAAGATCTGATCTACGTTTCAGGCCAAATAGTCGAAGTCCCGAGACATAATGGACGACAGAATATTGAAATTGATATGCCACCGGAAGTTTTTAGTACTTTGGATGGGCCTGTCTTGATGATGGGGGGAGATATCAAGTTGATTCTTCCGAGAAAGAAAATGGAAACCTTGATGACTGTGGCCACAAGGAGGGATACCGCAAGTTATACCTACCAAATCAGTAATGAAGATTACCATACAGTACAAGACTCCGATGTTCAGACAGAGTTCACTGAAAAACTAGACTCTCGTTTCGAAGGTAATAATAGACAACAAATAGAAGAAGCAATTGAACGTCAGCTCAAGTATGCGCCATTAATGAGGATCCATAGTGAATTGGATAGTGACAAAGAAGATATTAAGAAATGGTTGAATGAGTTTAGTTCAGGGACAAGGCAGGGGATATTTGCAAGCCATGAATGTGTAATAAGTGATATTAACTCGATACAGAATCCAGATGTTTTTTATATCCCTTTATCACAGGGTGACTCAACTAAATATGACGGCCTGATGATTAATTGGGTTCGTGGTGAAGTTATTCCAATTCCTAGAGATCTTAAACAACGCTTAACTTTATTTAAAACCCCACAGTTTAGGTCAAGCTTTACTGAAAGTTTATCGCAATCGAATATAGACAGGTTGTTAGTAAAAACTGGTCAATATGGCACATGGGGCAAGATGGATAACATTTCTGGGTATTTAAATGAACTTAGAAGTGCTTCCCCTCTGGATATGGATCAAAAGATCGAAATATTGAATATGTGCTTAGACTACGTCGCCATGGTGGCTGTGGGACAAAAGAATCCTGATGATGATGAAACTCAAGCACTTCTAGATTTATTTGATTATGTGAGGCCTGATTGGGGGGGTAAAGTTATAAATGGTTTGTCAAGATCAGAGGAAGCGGACATCCTCTATTCGTCGAGAATGAATAATTTTGTAGCGACTATGCACCTACAAACTTCGTATCATAGCCTTGAGGGTAGAGAGTATTCCGTTGACCAGTTCCCCAACAAATTAACAGATTTCCTTGTGGATAAATTGCACAAAGACTTTGACTACCATGTGACATCTGCGTCTGAGGAGAGTACTCAGCGTCTTATTGAAAGCTTGCGAGAGCCATTAAGATGGTCGAGTTATGTCCTAGCCGTCGGTCTTGGTGCTGCGTTCCCTGGGTTTGCTGCTGGTGTTATCGGGGGCATGGTGACGACTTTTCTTACCGATACCGTGTTGGATATTGTTCAGCTTGAAACGGAAGACAGTCTTGAAAAGAGACAAGAGTTACTCGAGGGGATCATAGCCAAGTGTTATACCTCGTTGGGGGCAGAGTTAGGAGGAGCAGTACTTGGTCCAGCTGCAGGTAAACTGGTTAAGTGGATGACAAAAACAGTGTCTAGGAAGATACTAGGGGAGTCCTCTGAAGAGGTCATGCAGATGATTGATAATATTGACCTTCGAACCATACAGCAAAAGATTGATATTGAAAGGGGAGTGTCATCTCAAAATGTGATCAAGACACGTTGGGGGCGGATTAGAAGTCACGTAAAAGCTGAAAACCCGACAGCTAGGGCTAGAAAATCACCAATCATGCGAGAGCTGACAGAAGAGCAACGAACTGAACTGCTTGAGAATCAGATGTCTGATACGCTAAGAAAGTACAGTACATTTGAGTCGATTGTGGATAATACTGTGAAGATTAGAGATGTTCTAAAGGCGGCGGCTATTCTCGGGGTAATTAATGAGCTGATGTTAGAAGTAGACAAAGCCTTAGATCCTAATATTTCAGGGAATGCTTTTTACCAAATTGTTAAGATGTGGTTCGTATATTCCCTTGCAGGGGCTTCAGGAGAAGTGCTAAACATAAAAACGGCAGATGATCTTCTTGAAGAGGCAATGACAAAGTTAGACGTTCCGCCACAAAAGCGAATGGAGTTCCTTCAAAAAGTCAGAGATGAAAGGATAAGCAAACAAAAACTCCTAGGCGATCCTCAGGTTCAAGACGCGAAGGCGGCTATGGATTCTACAGATCCCGTTGTGAGCTCTACAAGAGAATTAGTTGGGCCGGACGGAAGAAGCAATCAAGAGGTGGATTATTATCCCGAAGATAATTGGAGCGATGAGGCAAACCGTTTAATGAGACTTCTTGACAATAGGGACCTCACACATATGGCCCCTGATATCGCTGAAGTACCGCTTGCTGTGGGTGAAGATCTAAAGCCAAGAGAGATGGGAGCTATCCCAAAACGTCAAAGGAAAGATGGGAATCGAATGCAAGAAGAAGAGCAACACTTACTTGCAGACAGAACGGAGGCAAATCATGGTCAACAAAGTAGCATTGCCAACCAGGGTGCAATACCAGAAGTATATCCATTTACCAACAGTAAGGGTGAAGAGAAATTAGGGAGGATGGTTTCAGGTCAATTTCAAGTTCAAGAACCTGATGGGACTTGGGTGCTAAACAACAACCCTTATTATCGGATTAAATTTGTTGAATCGAGGCGCTCTAATAACCTCCCTACTGATCAAGTTCACTCCGAAGCTCATCAGCCAAGAGATGGTCATACGCATCAAGAGTTGGGGACCATGAGGGACGGACATCAAATACAAGTTCAAGTAGAAGTTCATCAGCCGGGAGGTGATTCTTAATATGGTAGATGTGAAATTACAAAATGGGTAATTGCCTCACTAGGAATGCACTATTTTAATAGCTCTTTTCCTGCAATTATCGTAAAAGTCATGGTTTAGATCTAAAAAACATCGCCAATCATGGCGGTGTTTTTTTGATTAGACTTTATGAAATTACGCGTTTTGTATGCTCCATCGTCGTTTTTATTGGTTATCTTTTTGGCAGTTTTCTTAACTGCATATTAAGGATAATCCTGTGCCTAACAACTCGAAAGAACTTGTGCCTTACAACGTTCTTAACACCTCTTACCATGAGGCGACCCCACTAGTTCAAGGCACCGCCAGTCACGGCGGTGCCTTTTTGTGAGCTTATCGGAGGGCAGCTTACAAAGTAAGCAATAGTATGGAGAGGCCCTCACCTCAGCAATGCTACATGTAAAATGTTTAATGCTTAATGTTTAATGCTAACTAGGATGAGAGGCACACATGACAAAGATTATTAGAGTTGGCGTTGGTGACGAAGACACAACTGCTGACCCAAACAACTCAATATTTGCCATGCGCCATTTATCAGGCCAGTTAAAAAATTGGTTAAGGTCGAAGGTGAAGGGCACTTTATCTTGTGGAAGCATCCATCCAAGATTATTGCTGAAATTGAACAGATGCTAGAAATCATGTCAGAAACATAGAGCCTACTGAACAGGTAGATAGCCACAAGCGAAATAATATAGAAAACGCCTTAGTTTAGAATTGCGTCCACTAACAGATTGAGATTTAAGTCCCGACACCAATGGCATTTATTGATATTTTTATTGAAAAACATGTAAAAGGTCAACTAAGTTTATGATTTAAATGTTTTTATGTTGGTATTAACTTTAACATCAATGGTGATGCTTTGTTAAATTTTATGGATTTGAACTTAGTAGTGCTACTAGAAAAATGCTTTCAAAATTAGCAAGCTTTAGACTGAAACCTAGAGCTTTTACACCTTTTTATATCCAGTCATAACGACTCACAAATAGCCATCTCATTTATTTCTGACCATATGTGATATTTATATCAATAGTATTTTTTGAATAGCCAGTTTTACTCAGGTACTTCCAGCGCGTGCTCCTGTCGTATTTGAAAAAGAACACCCAGTAAACATCATCCTCGGGTTTTGCAAGCAATTTGAACTGGCTATCAATCCTAACCTTATGGATACAAGTCATGAAAACACTGCAACCAGATCAACAGAGAGTGAACCGCGAACAAACCAGTGTTGATGGGAGCGAAGCTAATCGATCCCATTCTTCACCTGTTATAGAGGCAAAAGGCGTTAGCTCTCGAGTCGGTGTCGTTGATGCCTCTGGTTCAAGCGATCTTGGCAATATAAAAGATTATCGAATATTTAAATATCAAAGGCGGCATAGTGGTGGTGCGGAAACGGAAGCTAACATAGTGGACGCGATAATCAATAATCGTCAAGGCACAACAAGGACCACAGATGTGCTTACCGTTCGTGAGCGAACCTTTGCTTTCTCAGAGGCGAGCTTAAGTGATGTCTTTAAGCAGTTGGACCTGAAGAACTCATAATATAAATATGTCACATTCAGTGGTTGCAGGAACGAGTTGTCTGCGTCGAACCCACCCAACTACTCAAATAAAGGTGGACAAAATATGTGGATAACCGTCGATGTGTCTGGAGATACCCCAAGAGTTGTCGATGCTCGGCCTATCGCCGGATTGTTGCAGCAGCCGGAGGATGATACAGAAGCCTCTCAGGTTACCCAAGATACAGAAGATTCTCAGGCTAGCCAAATAGATAGCTTCAGCCATTTATGTCGAATTTATGACCAACAGAGCTCTATTCAGCAATGGGATAGTTGGATACAAAATAATCGTAATGCATTGATGCAATTATTTGAAGATATGGCAAATGGCAATTCTGAAATATTTCAGGAATATCGATCCAGTTTTGATGACAATACCGCACTGAATCTATGGGTGAGTGTACAACGTTTAAAAATGGTCAGAGAAAACCCCAATATTCCCAAGAGAAAAAGAAAGCGCGTTTGTTAACGCTGTTAGATCACTCAACTTGGCATTAGAGACTATGGGACAGTAGTCAAGCAGAGATACCTATAAAAACGGCTGAAATAATCCAGCCGTTTCAAGTGTCGTTTA
Organism: Vibrio aquimaris; assembly: GCF_009363415.1. Classification (NCBI taxonomy): domain Bacteria; kingdom Pseudomonadati; phylum Pseudomonadota; class Gammaproteobacteria; order Vibrionales; family Vibrionaceae; genus Vibrio; species Vibrio aquimaris. The sequence continues at coordinate 1,454,877 of NZ_CP045350.1, forward strand.
TCTGCGGGCAATGAAGTTTTATGCTTGTCTAAACAGTGTTAGTCGTCTTTAGTAAAGTTTTCTTCGCTAAACTGGTCCAAATCATAAGGTGTTTGTTGATAAACACAATAATTGAGCCAGTTAGAAAACAACAGATGACCATGGCTTCTCCAACTGGCAACGGGTGGGTTGTCTGGATTATCGTTGGGGTAGTAATTCACTGGAATTGAAGGCTCCATTCCTTCGCCTAAATCACGAATGTATTCATGATGTAGCGTTAACGCGTCGTATTCAGGGTGCCCTGTAACAAAGACATTACGCTTGTCCTTGGTTGATGCGAGATATACTCCAGCCACGTCAGAGGTTGCTAAAATGTCGAGGTCAGTATGCTCTTGTAAATATTGAGGCGAAAAGTCGGCATATCTAGAATGTGGTGCCAGAAATGTATCATCAAATCCGCGCAGTAAAGGGTGAAAACAATGATGAATTTGATGATGGTAAACACCTGAAAGTTTTTCTTTGCGCGTACGTTTGGGGAGATCATAAAGAAGCTTTAACCCCGCTTGAGCGGCCCAACATACATATAATGTTGAGGTCACATGTTCTTTTGCCCAAGCCATAATGGCTTGTAGATGCTCCCAGTAGATGACATTCTCAAATTGTACTAATCCTAGTGGAGCGCCTGTGATGATCAATCCATCAAAGTTGCGATTTTTTACCGCTTCAAATTGTCGATAAAAATTATTGAGATGTTCCGTGGGCGTATTTTTGCTGGGTCTATCATCAATACGAAGCAGCTCAATGTCTATTTGCAGCGGGCTATTTGAAAGCAGACGAAGAAATTGAGTTTCAGTCTCTATTTTTTTGGGCATGAGGTTAAGAATGAGTACCTTAAGGGGCCGTATTCCTTGAGTTGAAGCCCTTGATTCTAGCATGACAAAAATGTTTTCCTGACGGAGGACATCACTCGCAGGTAGTTGATCGGGGATCTTAATTGGCACGGCTTACTTCCTTGGCTATTTAGACGTCTATACTTCTAAATCTAACGTAAACCTTTCTTGATGTCGATAAGATTTTTATGACGTTTTAGGGTAAAATTGGGGCCTCGTTATTCGAATTGGTTACTTATGGTATTGAAACTAATCATTGTTCGTGGATTGCCTGGATCGGGTAAAAGCACTTTAGCTAAGACTCTTGGCATGAATCATTATGAAGCTGACATGTATTTCATTAATGAACACAATGAGTATCAATTTAATCCTGATGACATTGCCAAGGCGCACTCTTGGTGCAAAAGAATGGTTCGTAAGAGCCTTAAAAATAAACAGAGTGTTGTGGTTGCTAATACTTTCGTTATGAAATGGGAGATTATCCCTTACTTTAAAATGGCTAGGCAATATGGGGCTGAGTTTGAAGTGATTGAATGCAATGGCAATTATGAAAATATCCACGGCGTTGATGCTAAGACAATTGCAGACATGAAAGCGCGCTGGCAGAAATGGTGATTAGGTAGTTAGTAATCTTAATTAATTTATGAGCTTGAGTTCATAATGTTTGCTTCCTATGCTCAATAAGTTTTAACCTAACAAACTTAGAGGGCAATAATGGGAAACATTAACGATATTGAACTGCAGACCGCAAGCACACCAACATATGGCCGAAACCTTTTTCGTGAAGAGGTGCCGACAGATAAAATGCCGGACATTGAACATGATCCGCAAGCAGTGTATCGCTTCATACGTGATGAGCTTCAATTAGACGGTAATCCAACGCTTAACATGGCATCATTCGTGACTACAGTGATGGACGAAGAAGCAAATCAGCTCATTCGTGATAATTTAGGTAAAAACTACATTGATGGCGAAGTGTACAACCGTACTCTAGAGATAGAGCAACGTTGTGTTAGGATGCTACTGGATCTTTTCAACGCCCCCCATAATATGAAAACGGCGCAAGAATTGGCTGATGACAAACATATAGAGAGCGGTTGGGGAACGGTAGCAATTGGTTCTTCTGAAGCTTTGATGCTCTGCGCACTCTCTCATAAAGAGCAATGGAAAAAGAAACGTAAAGCCCAGGGTAAAAGTTTTGATAAACCAAACATTGTCATTGGCTCTGATGTTCATATCACCTGGGTCAAGTACGCTCAATATTTTGATGTTGACATTAAATGGATTCCAATTAGTGAAGAAAACAACTTCGTTATCTCAGCGAATCAAGTAAGAGAAGTTGTGGATGAGAATACGACTTGTGTTGTCGCTGTTATGGGGACATCTTACACTGGGCAGAATGATCCTGTCGAAGCAATTAATGATGTGCTGGTCGATATAAAGAATGATTCTCAAAAAGGCTGGGATGTGCCACTCCATGTCGATGGTGCCAGCGGTGGTTTTATTGAACCCTTCCGTGATGACAATCAAGTACACAGACTAAACTGGGATTTCAAGTTAGAGCAAGTGAAAACCATCAATGTGTCCGGTCATAAATTTGGTTTAGTGTACCCTGGAGTGGGCTGGGCATTATGGAAAAACTTTCATGAAATTCCAGATAAATTGTTTATTACAACGAATGTTCTTGGCTTTGATGAGTCTACCTATAGCCTTAACTTCTCGCGGGGCAGCGCAATGGTTCTGGCTCAGTACTATAACTTTTTACGATTAGGCAAAAGAGGTTATGGCTCGGTAGTACAAAACCTGATGTCGTTAGCACAAGACTTGTCTAATGGGTTAGGCTCTTTGCGCTTAACGGTAACGGAGCATGATAAAAATGCTCACGGTGATGCTGCGAAAAGAGTTGTGTTTAAGGACAAACCAATATTTTCAGTCATCAACAATGCCGACTATTTTCCAGCATCTGTTGTAAGGCTTAATCTCAGATATGATGGTCAGGATAAACCTTTAACTAATGATGATATTGAAAACTATTTGTACTCTGTTCACGACATATCAGACAAGCTCAAGCAATCCAATTGGGTAGTACCTGCTTTCACTATGCCGCTTGAAAAAACGCCACCTATCAAAGATAAAAATGATAATGTTATTAAGCCTGCAAATCACGATGTGCCAGCCATTGCGGTGATGCGTATGGTAGTGAAAGAAGGCATCAGTAGAGATATGGTCAGTATATTGATTCAAAACTATGCCGATGCAGTGATCAAGCTTGAAGAACAAGTGCGTGGTATTCAAAATGCTGATAAGACCTATAAAGCAAGTATTTCTTTTGAGGAGGAAGTGGCTTGTAGTGCAACCGATTTAGTTGAAGTTGCTTGCTTGAAGCTAAAGCATATTCAGAAAAATCCAGCAAAAACATCAAGAGTGGCTCTTGGAGCGAAATAAGGTGATAACTCGCTCTGACCTAGTAGTTTAGAGCGAGTTTGTATTTTTACTGTATATGAAATCTCGTTCATTATTTATTAAATGGCAGAGGTTTTCTACTCTAGAAAACCGAGCTGACTCATCAAACGTTCTATATACTTTTCTGTCTGATTTATAGCCTTCGAGTATTAGTAATCCAAGCACTTAAACTTTTAAGTAAAGGGTAGGTAATAACAAGGGTCGCCAATGTAGTGAAAGTGAGCGTAATTGGGCGCTCCCATAGGAAACTTAATCCTCCATCACTGAGCATTAGCGATCTGCGCAAATTCTCTTCCATTAGGCCACCAAGGATAAACCCCAGCAGTAGGGGGGCTAATGGATAACTCGCTAATCGCAATAAAATGGCGCCGATTGCGATAATCAACATAATAAATATATCAATAGTATTAAATGATACTAGATAGACTCCCGTGATAGAGAAAAATAGTATCATGGGTAATAGTATGGTGCGTGGAACTGAAAGTAGCTTGGATATATAAGGGATCATGGGTAGGTTTAAGACTATCAACACCAAATTGCCCAAGTACATAGAGATAATAACTGACCAAAACACGTCTGGATGATCAACAAACAATCTAGGGCCAGGTTGAATTCCATACGCAAGTAACGCTCCCAGCATTATTGCTGTAGTGCCTGAACCAGGAACTCCAAGGGTTAGTAAAGGGACAAACGATCCACTGGATGCAGCATTATTTGCTGATTCAGGTGCAACCAACCCTCGAATACTTCCTTGACCAAATTCCTGTTTTTTATCCGCGGGAGCCAAGTTGCGTTCCATTCCATAGCTAAGGAATGAAGCAATAGTTGCTCCTGCTCCCGGTAAAACACCTGTGAAAAAGCCGAGTATAGACGAGCGAATAGAGACAGGAGTGACTTCTTTTACTTCTTCGATGGTTATTTTCATACTACCGATATTACTTAATCTGCTTTTTTCCTCATTTTGAGTGTCTTTGGGCATTGGGTTAAGCATACCAATTAATGTCTCACCTAGGGCAAAGGTTGCCATAGCCAGCATTAAAAAACTAAAACCATCCATTAGGTCTGTTAGACCAAAGGTAAAGCGTTCTACTCCCACGCCTTTGTCGACACCTACTGTTGAAAGCATAAGCCCAAGTATAGTCATCATCCAAGCTTTGAGAGTTTGCCCTTTACCAGCAAATGCAGCCACAGCAGATAACCCAAGTAGCATAAGTGCAAAATAATCGGGTGATTGGAAACTGAGAGAAACACTAGCTAGTGCTGGAGCAGCCACTAGCAACATTACAGCCGATAAAGTTCCCCCAGTAAATGAAGAGTAAGCGGCTAGTGCCAGCGCTTTACCAGCTTTACCGTTTTGAGCCATAGGGTAGCCATCAAACGCGGTAACGACTGTAGACGAGCAACCGGGAGCATTGATTAGGATAGAAGAGGTTGAGCCGCCAAAAACGGCGCCATAATATACGCCAGCCATAAGAATCAAACCTGATGAAGGTTCAAGGCTATAAGTAATTGGAATCATGAGGGCAATAGCCGATATGGGGCCGAGCCCAGGGATCATACCGACAAAGGTACCAACAAAGCAGCCCATAAAGACCATCATAATATTCATTGGCATGACTGCTGTGGAAAGTCCTTGTAATATTCCATCTATCATAATGCTATACCTTTACAGCCAATTAGAGAAAACTATGCCCGGTTCTAAATAGATACCTAAGCCTAGTGTTAATAAAAGATAAAAGGCTATTGCAAATGGGAAAGATGCACCAAACAACACCGTTTTTCTCCTTTCGCCAAGCAAATAAAAGCCAATCAGGAGGAATGTACCTGTTGCAAGGGCAAAACCAATGTAAGTAAGTCCAAGTCCGTATAAAGCCATCAATACTAAAAATTTAATCAGAAGCTTATAATTGAGTATCTTGATATTTTCATTGTTAGCATCTGGCTTGGCTGTTACCAGCAGTAGTATGGATAACCCAATTCCTATAAAAGTTAATAGTATTGGAAGTGTTCTGGCTGTGAATGGCTCATACTCATCACTTGGAAAGAGAGGTATTTGCGTTGTTTGATAACCGTAGCTAAAACATATAACAAGGAATATTAGGGCACTAACTCGGTCTCTATTTGGTAAGTTATTATTGGCTTGTATCTGCTTGGTATGAAAATATTTCGATGAGGACTTTGGCATGGCTAACTCTCGGCAATTTACTATAGGTCAAACCGTACATGAGCGCTCAAATAGCAATGGTACTAAAATTAAACTTGGTTAGTTAAAATTTTAAAATTTCGCTTCTATGATTGAGACGTTCATGTACGGAAAGTTAAAGGGATTTAGCTTATTTTAGAAAACCGAGTTCACTCATTAATCTCCCTATTTGTCTTTCTTGACCTTCAAGAAAGGCATAAAAGTCTTTATCTGCTTTGTAGTTATCCATCCATCCATTTCGATTTTTAACCACGTGCCATTCTTCAGTTTTATACATTCTTTTCAGTGCATGATTCCACTTATCGACTTGTTCTTGATTGATTCCCGGAGCTGCAAAAAAACCTCTCCAGTTGGCAAAAACGGTGTTGTTGCCATATTCAGTTAGAGTTGGGATATCGGGAGCCACATCAATACGCTTTTGAGCTGTGATTGCGAGAATTTTTAACTGACCGGATTTAGCTTTCTCAAGAATCTCTCCGAGACCTGTAGATAAGAGTTCCGTTTCTCCTGACAATAGAGCGGCGGTTGCTTTAGCGCCTGCATCATAAGATATATATTTTACTTTTCGTGGGTTAAATCCTTCGTTTTTAAAGGCTGCTGCGATGACTAAATGATCCATGCTTCCTCGTGCAGAGCCGCCGGCGATTTTGATTTTGCTAGGGTTGCTATGAAAGTCTTTCACAACATCAGGCCAGCTAGTATATTGTGAATCTGTAGAAGTAGCTATGGCACCATAATCAGCAATAGTTGCAGCAACAGGAGTTAAATCTCGAAAAGATTGAGGGAATATTCCATTGAGTGCTCGGACAACAATCGGAGTAGAGCTTACCATTAAAGTGTTTGGTTGGCGTTCTGCTGTCTCAATTAGGTGTGAAATAGCTTTACCACCGCCACCACCAGATAAGTTTTGAAAAGATACTTGGTCAACAAGCTCTTCTTTGACTAGCACGTCGCCAATACCTCTTGCTGTCATATCCCAGCCACCACCTGCTCCACCAGGTATTAGAAAATGTAGCTTTTCAATTTCTTCTGCCGCGATAGATTGACTTGCTAAGGGAGCTGCGATGAACACACACACAAGGTGTCGCATAAAACTTTTAAACATAGTTCATATTCCTTATGTTCTATTTAAACCTAATTTGAGCAACCTTTTCACATGTGTGGTGTTAGCCTGCTCATCACTAATATGATTGCAACAATACTCATATGTTATTTGTTCGTCAATGATATGTTTTAAAACTGCAAATTAGTGAGGCGGAAATTGATGTTTGACAGGGTAGTAACTATCTTTTTTCACTTAGCTTATTAGAAAGCGAATCTAATTTTGAGGTTTAAGAAGTTTAAGAGTTGTTGGTTAAAGGGCTTATCAAAGTTATTATATTCTTAAAACCAGTGAGCTATTGATTATTTAGAAAGGCAGCTAGGCTATCTATATTTGTTTAAAAATATACCACATTAACCAATTTCTTAAATTTTCTTTAGTATACTGTGCAGTATGCTCTATGAAGAAATAGGTCCATCAAGCATACCGCATAACTTATTTCTCTCTTTACCTTTTATCAAAACTATACTTTAAACCACCAGTGACTAGTGAGTTTTTATTATCAAGGCCTGCGGAATTAGCAAACCCCTCTTTATTGTTAAAGTTATTTATTTCTGATGATATAACGTAGCGAAGTTAAGACCCCTCACATATATCGATTTTTTGGGTGCTGTTTTCGTAGCATTGGGCTGCCTTTGGTGAATCAACCATAATGGCGTAAACGCCGAGTGATTTAGCATACTGGTAATCTTCTAGGCTGTTAACGCCAATAAGCACAATGTTATTATTGGCATTGTCAAAGCATGATAAGTCGTCTTTTGACCATCTGAAGGTCGCTTGGGTTCGGCCTTCTCCGAGCATAAAGTGTTCTACAACTTCTACATTACGTGTTAATTCAAAAGCATGCCAACCAGGTTGGTCATTGGTAGCCTTACACTGGTTGGATAGTTTACTACCAAATAAAATATCTCTTGTCTCAGCTCGACTTTTAAACACATTGAGGGACGAATATTTCTTGGCTGCGCCTATGTATGCTTCAGATGTAGAATAAATTCTCGTGCGGTCAACAGAATCTGTTTGTTCAATAACATCGGCAACGTTCCTTATATACTCTTTGGCCTCAGCATCGGGAGATTTTAAGTCGATAAAAAACTCTGTATGTGGGAATTTAACTAAAACATCCTTCAATGTTGGTATCTTATATACGTTTTCGGTATTCGACGTTTTACCTTTGAAGAAGCTGTAACTCGCATCTAAAGAGGCCAACTCTTTGGCCGTCATTGCTGACACTTGTGTTGATTTTGTTAAATTTGTGAGCGCTGACAGGTCACTGGGCCTATACAACACCGGAATACCATCTTTCGATAATTGAACTGTTATCCAAATTATATGAGCACCTCTCTGTATGGATGATTCTATGGTAGGAATCGTATTCTCTGGACCATCGGCGGTTCCTCCTCGGTGAGCAATAATGAGTGGATTACGATTTTTGATTTTGTCATTGTTATTATACGGTGATATGGGATAGGTTTCGTTAGCTAAGGTTTCTGAGAAGGCAACCCCTAAATGGTTAAACATCAGCATAAACAATAAAATTTTAAACTTTTTCATATATAACTCTGTGAATTTAAAAACGGCCTGTATGGCTAATAGCGGGCCACAAGCCCCAAAAAAGCCCGCTCCTACCAGAGTAAACTACGAATGCTGGATTTTTTATCAGGTGTTGACCTGAGTTGAAAGATATTGGTGAGTTGACCGCTTAGCCAGTTTGATTTGTTTAGAAATCAAAATCTGATAGCGGCTAAAGAGTGCTTCAAGTTCAGGCAAATCATTGTTTTTAACAAACTCTAGCAAGGATAAGTCTTCGAATGGATGTTTCTTCCAAATGGTTTGTAGTGATACTGCTAGTGAAAAATAGTCATGTTGAGGGGATGCTTGTCCAGTCCGAAGGAAGGGGGTTAAATGGCAGAATTTAGGAGTTAAAGACGGCACATTATGCTCTCTATAGTTAGCGCCGATCGGGACTATACCGCCTAAATCAATTAGTTTCACTTCGTGAGATAAAGTCACAATAAGATTGGAAGGCTTGATATCTCCATGTATGTAGCCTTTGCTATGGAGAGTATGTAGAGCTTGTTCCGCGCTTTTGGTAACTTTTTGCCTTTCCACAATGTTAAAGTTACGCATGTTGCCACATAAGGTGTCAAGAAACTCTATTATCAGCCAGTCCATCCCCATAGTGGAGCCGTAGTCTATGTATTTAGGCCAACAGAGTTCATTATGATTGTGGAGAAATACAGCTTCGGTGTTGAGTTGTTGCTTGGTTGTGACTGTGAAAGCAAACTTAACTACGCACGAACCATAAAATGGATGAATGGCTAAATATGTTTGCTGTCTCAGTAAAGAATACTGGGATATCCCCAGTACTCTAAATACTGTCGCTATTTTATCGCCAAACTGATTCTGCTCCTTCATTCTAAATGCTCGATGGTAATGAAAAAGCAGAGAAAAAATTGGGTACAAATGGGTTGTTTTGACCTTGTGTTTTAATGCTTAACTGAACTTGGCTATTACCATATTTAATCGCCACTTCGGTTTCTTGTGATGTCGCTGAAGCAACCCTTGGCTGGATGAATTTAAACCATGCCCAGTTACCTTTATAACTTTCAGAAGCAATGCTACTTTGTTGGGCTTTTATCTGGAACCCAACAGAGTCTTGCTCAATCGCTGCCGCTCTCCAGCTTTGTTTGGTCCAAAGGCGAGGACCATGCTGGTATACGAAGAGGGGCTTTTCGCCTTGAATAATAAATTCGGTGACGTCAGAGCTCATTTCTTTAGCCCTTAACTGAAATTGGAGTGACATGTTCTGTGGGTCGGCCAAAAAGAGAGCATTGCGAATGTCACGTGCCTTCGAAATCATTTGCCAAACTGAAGGGTCCAAAGCAAATCCTGTGTTTGGTAGTAAACCGTAGAGGTAAGGAGAGCGCTCTTCCGTAGAGAAATTTTTCAATTTCGACTGGTAATATTGCTCTAAGGTCCCGTCAGATTTAAAAAAAGCGGCAACATCGGCGGTACTTGCATCTGAACTGGCACTCTTATTAAACGGATAATAGCCAGCAATCGTTGTTTTATATGGCTGATAAACCTCGGATCGCCAGGTGTTGTTTAAATAATCATGTGCAAGGCTCATCACTAACTCATTTGATTGCCGTGTTAATTGGGTCAAAATTTGTTGTGATATTGAAGGTTGAGCAGCTTCTTGTTGAGCCAAAACAGATATAGGGTTACTGGTTTTTATGGATGCGGTAAGCGCATGATAGGCGACTTTTTGTGGATCTTCGGCTTGGTAGAATTTATCTAGCCAAGCTTCCGCCTGAGTAACTTTACCCAATAATGAGTCAATGGGTTTATTCCCTTGTTCATCAGTAGAGACTTGATTGTGGAACTTTTCAAAGGCTAGCTGAATTTGCCTCGCGGATTCCTTTTTATCCATGTCCTGTTGTTGTGGCTGAGTGTCGCTGTCTTTCGTGGGATCTTTTGGTAACTCAACGGATGTGTATTTACTTACCGTGTTATAAAGCATAGCAAGAGGATTGTTTGACGCATTGGTTAGTAATGCCATTGTTCGTTTAAGATCATCAGCGTTGCTAACATTAGCAACTTGAATTTGAGAAATAAAATCACGCCAATAATTAATGTAATCATTTTGATATCTCTGCTTCAAATCTCGACTAATACGATACATTTCTGACGCACTAGGTGATGCTCCTGCCACACCTTCATACGCTCTTAGGGCTTCTTTTAAAATTGGTGAATTTATTGATAAATCGAGTTCATTAAACCCCGAGGGTGTATACAAATACGGAACCATATAACCAGCATAGTTCGGAGAAAACGACATCAGTTTTCGGAAGTTATTTCCTAGTTCATGGCGTATGTCTATGCGGCTTGAGTAGGTCTCTGAATTAAGAATATGTTGATATAGTAGCGTTTCAACTCCGGTTTGGCTGATAATTCTCTTAGCTAATTGTTCAAGCCCTAAATTGGCCTTAATAGGAACCAGCCCTTTTTCAAATACATCATCAAGCAATATCTCGAGTTGAGCAATATTGACGCTATCTGCTTCACCTTGCTCCTCCAAAGTCTTGATGAAATACCGTTTTAGTGCGCCAATGTTGCTACGGTCAACATTGAACAACAATCGATAATTGTTAAGCAAAGATAGTGTCTTGGCTTGATCTTCTAAATTTACATAAACAAATAAATCTTTTTCAAGAGTGTTTTCCATTGAAGGAATAAGCACTCGTTGTAATTCATCAAAATAGGCTGCTTCAACGTCACTGACGATACTTGATGTTGGCATGAACGAAAAACTGTACCAAGGTCTTGGCTCCCGATACAGGGCATAAATTCGATTGAGAGAATATAGGTTAGGAATGTTATCCGCCATATTTTCGATATTGTATGGTTGGGCCGATATTGCTTCTTTGTAACGCTCTAACATAGTGTCGGCCTCTGCTTCTAGTTTACTTTGGTAGTCAAAGTCGATTTTTATGTCGATGAGCACAAAGGCAAATAAGCTTAGCCAGAATAGGGTATAAGCCACTTGCATCGTTAATAATAAATTTTCTTTGCGACGATTAACCCCGACCAACTCATGTTCATTTAAAATGGTGTGAGTCATCAAATATTGAGCAAAAAGGGTTTGTTGTACAGGGATCTGCTGGTGCTGCTGAAATTGCTCGTATCCCAGCGTTTGATTAACCTTATTGGCCAACACGTCATGTTGTTTTTGGATCTGGCCGCTATGGGTAAAATAGAACCCACGAAAGTTAAGGCCATCATGTAATTGCTCACCACGGTACAAACGATAGAGGAATTCCCATAAACTCTCTTTGAGTAATGCGAATTGATAGGGTGCGGCACAAATTGCATTGCGATAATCTTGATTGAGTTGTGAGGCTAATGCATTGCTCATATTAGAGAGCAGTTGTGTAATGAGGTTATCGTATTCAGTGTTATACCAATCTGCATCTATTCCACCATGTTTCATTATTGGGGAAGTGACTCCAAATACATCGTTTCTTTTGGTTTCATCAAATGCAGAGAAAAACTGACAAAAATCATTGATCTGACCCATTTGAGTTATGATGTTGTAAACAGGTAGATTAAGGCCAAAAATATGGTTGAAGCTTTTTATCTGTGATTTGATCTTGTCAGCTTTTTGGGTGACGGTTTCGGTTGACTTCAATAGTTCTTTGACATCAGTCGTCAGTATAATGCCATTGATTGCCTGACGAGAGCGCCATTTGTTTAGGTTTTGACAAAGCGTTTTGATATAGTCTGGATGTTGCTCATCTCCTAGGCTAACAGAGATCAATATAGAGTGTTCACTTAACCAAAATAAAATTGGAAACTCTATATCATTGCCAAAATCGTCCACTTTGTACGCCTCATAACCCATTTGTGTAATGATGCTTTTATCTTTGATTGGGTCATCGCTCAGAAGAACATAAAAAGGCAGATCGTATCGACTAGATAAGCGTTTTTTTCGTTTTTGTATGTTAAGCATCGCTTTGAAATGTTTGGAGAGTAGTTTGCAACGCTTATTGATGAGAAGCTTGTCTTGATTGGGTGTTTGAGGCTGTATTCGCCTTTTCGATAGTAACCAGAAGCAAAACGAGCCGAGAATTAAAGCCACTAATAAAGTTAATGACAGGCCTGTTATCGTATGTATTGGGTAGGCGTATTTCCACGTTAACAATCCACCTAATACCAAAATAGCCATGACCAAAACGAATGTCCAAACTAGAGTGCTTATCCTGTTAGTTTGTGGTTGAGATGAATTTTGTTCTGCCATGACTAAGGAGCCTCTGAAGTGTTCTTAGTGTTATTTATTGTGGTTTTACTCTGCACAACGATTGCTTTAATGGAGTCTTTTTCTAGATACCAGCTTTTTATTTGTTCTGCTTGCTTGGGAGAAGTACTTCGAACAATAACACGATAGTAAGAGCGAACTTTCTCTACAGTTGGTGAGTAAGCCGATGGTGACAAACTCCTTATGAATGAATCTGCATTTTTTTGTGAAGAAAAGGTTGCTAACTGTACTAACCAGCCAGATTTACTTGTTTTCAAGCTTGGTGGTGGCACTGTATCTACCATCTCCACTTTACTTGCTTTTTGGGGAGGAGAAACTAAGTCTTCATCTTGGCTGATAAACACAATATCTTTTACCTCCCCAGATAGAATATAACGATCACTAAAAGTAGGCAGTGTGGTAAAGTCACGTGATCTTGGAGGTAGTGTTTCTTTGTACCAAAAGTGTGTGAGGCCAATACTTAACGCTATTAACGTCCCGAAAAATAGTGTGGTCAGCAAATAGCGTTTACGCCTTGTCGGTTTGCGAGTTTTGGGCTGCTTTACCCGTGTTCTACAATGAATATTATTACTCGGTCTATATTGAGCAATGGCTTGTTCAAGTTGATGGATGAACCCTTTTATCTGCTCGCTACCTGTCTCTCGATATTGGCCTTTGAAGCCGATATTTAAGAAAATATAAATAATTTCTAGTAAATCAATAAGCTTATGGGGTTGTCGAATTGCTTTTTCCGCGACGGTAAAAAAGAGTTCACCGCCGTTACGCATACCGAAGAGCTCACTAAGTAAGGTTTTGTTTTCCCAACAACGTTTCTCTCCCCATTCACTGTATATAATGAGCTCGTCTAACACGACGGCATACAAAAAGCACAACTTATCTATGACCGCTACTGGGTAGGTAAGCTCCGAGCCTTTGGCTTTAATCTCGTTAATATTGTTAGCAAGTTGGTGTCTTAGAGTCGTCACGTCTTGCGGTTCAGGAAGCGTTGAGATTTTGAGTGTGATTGCCAACAATTCGCTACTAATGTTGAGAAGCTGATTTTCTGCTTTATTGAAATGATCGAGCAAGCCATGCTTATTTTGTGAAGCATTAACAGGTGTCCATTGTGAAGCACTATCGTCACTACTTTTTTCTGAGAATTCTGATTTTTCTGCATTCCATACTAGCGTTTCTTCGTCTAAGTAATCCATTATTGTTACCTCAACGCGTATAGCATAACATCTAATTCGTTAATGCGAGTATCAACATGCAAAGCAATAGCATCTCGATTTTCCAGCATTTCCAGCCACATTCGATCCGACGTGTCTACCTCGAAATAGGCGACGCCTTGCATCGGTTTTAACTCGCTCGGAGCTACGGGTAATGGTGAAAGAGCTATGCCAGAAAGGCTATTCCTGACAAGCTCGACAATTCTTGCATTGTTTCCAAGTTTTGCCGCGACGGGGAACAGTTCATTGAGTTCTGCGCTACTGATGTTAGATTTGACCGCTAATACAAAACGGCGATTTGCGACGCTCGCTGTGTCTTTGATTAATGTTCGCAATAAGCGACGCCTTTCAAACAAGGACGAATCCCAACTGAATTCAACAACAGAATCTTGCTGTACCATAGTCAACATATTCCTGAGGTTGGCAAAAAGTGGATTGAAGCTTTCATACAGCTTTTGATATTGTAGGCTAGCGCAAGGCTCTGGTATGGCTGGGGTTAAGGCCATTATTTGAGCCTCAAATTTTCTGAGCTCCAAGTAGAGTTCGTGAGTTTGATATTTTGGGTTATTAATGGTCAGATCAAACCAGGGAAGCCAAGTGTTTAACGTCTGTAGCCATAAGTAATCTTGCATCATTGACTGAGGGCTTTTTTGTCCTTGTCCCGCCTCAATTCGTTTGAGAAGGCTATTGGCTCGATTTGCAGAAAGTGCATGAATTTCCTTCATTCTTTCGGTTAACAGTGTAGATGCACCATAATGAAGACACGCAGGGATAAAAGAACGATCAAGGACCACCTCTCCTGATTCAATACTTTCTAACACTTTACTGATGGGGATTAAAGTGAAACCAGAGGTATCTTCTCCGTCAAGCTTAATTGAGACATTTAGTTGAGCAACGTCAATTTCAACACTGGCATTTTCTGATGTTGAAGTGTCAAATACATTGATAGATTGTGTGACGTATCTGCTTTGCTCGGACTCATCACTGCCATAATCGTTATTGCCTTGTAAAGATATTGGCAGGGCTAAATATGCAACGGTTTCTATCGTTCCTTGTGGAATATCGCGAGCAATCTCTTCTTTTAACTCAAATTGGGTACCATCTGGAAATATTCCAGCGGAGGAAGACACAGAGAGCTTACCAATTTTGAGCAAGCTATGATTAATGGTTAGCTCAGTCACACCATAAAATGGAGAAAAACCAGCTAATGTTTCGATATTTTGACGGACATAGTTTTGAACATAACGATCTTGTTGCTGAAAATGCTGTGGGGCAATAAACATGCCTTCTTGCCATACCACTTTTTTGAATGCGTCCACGTATTTCCCCTCAAATATGATTAAAACAATTTCCACCAAGGTGAATCTGGTGTAATAACGATTAACTCGGCTTTATCGCCCGAAATACTTAATTGCAGGTATCCATCAGAGCTTGTGGGTAGTGGAGAGACTGCTTTGGGCTGGCTATGTTGATAGTCGATAAACTCAACCAATATTGCCACATACTGAGTTTGGCTGTTGATATCTAGAGTAAGCTTTGTATCGCTATCGGGTATAACCACAGGCAATATCTGTTTGGATATTAGGTTGGCACTAAGTAATTGAACATCATTACTATATAAGTCAATAAATGGCTGCTGCTTAAACATCTGAGCATCAGTCAGTTGATATAATCTTACCACTACAGGGTTTGAAGTATTTGACTCTGAAGGGTTAGATGATTTGTCTGATTTTATCGCTAATGAGTATTGTGTAACGACAGGCGTAGGATCGGATGAACATCCAAGCATAAATAAAGCCCATACCAAACACCACTTAGCCATTATTTTTCCTCTCTATTCTTTTGCATATTTTCCATGAAGAGGGCTTTGAACTGACGTCTAAAGTCTCCGTTATCTTGACGATGCTGGAAGTGTTTTCGATAGATCCTCCAATACTTCTTTTGTTTGCTGGTAAAAATCCCGCCTGAAATATAGCCGTCAAACTGTTTTTCTAATTGGTTTGGTGAAAAATCATTTAAGAACTGGTCAACGGTTTGATCGAGCGTTTTAAACAGTAGTTCATGGTGAAGAGTCGGGTTAGCTAAGTATTTTTGGTTCTTCTCTGTGATTGATAGTATTTTTTCCAACGATGTTTCTATTGGAGAGTCGTCTTTGGTACTTGCTGGTAACAACTCAGGATCACTAGCTTGATGGACCGGATTAGAGTCGGGTTCGTCTTTCTCAATATGTTGGGATATAAGAACATCTTCCAAATCTTCAAAAGGATCCGCTGCAAATGGGTCGTCCGTAAGGACGCCTTCTTGTGTAAAGTTCCCTTTTTTTTCATTCGATACAGAAGGAGCTGTCTCGTCAAGAAAATCAGTATCATCATTATCTATCTGTAATGAAAAAGGCTCTGAAAACATGGCGCTATCTTCATCTCGGTCCTGGGGTGGCTTGGTTGACACTAAAGTAGAAACCAACATGGTATAGCTTTCAACTTTAAGTATATCCCCATCATTAAGTGGGTAATCTTTATCTCTTACCATGGCTTTGTCATTGAGAGAGGCCGCATTTTGACCGGTACTTTTTACACTGTATCCCACTTCTGTACGCCGAATGTTGCCATGAACTCTAGATATGCGCTTGCTTTGATCGGGTAGGGCGATATCGCATGATGTCGAACGGCCAAACTCTCCTCCAGCTTCAGGTAAGTATATGACTCTGGAAGTGACCACTTCATCAGAGGGTACAGAGATCAAATGAATACTAATCGTCACTTGTTTACCCCTCACATTTTAAAATTGCAGAATTAAAGGCTGGTAAAAAACCAGCATACTTTTTAAGGAAATGATTGGAAAAGTAGACTCCCATAGGTTTGGAATCTTTAAGTTTGGACTGAAAGAAATTAGCAGGGAGTGCTGCATTCTCTAATTCTCGCTGAAATACTTTTTCGTCTTCCAAAACAACATCAATTTCTCTTTGCTTTAGGAGCTTTAATAGAATTTTTGCATCTCTTGGTTGTTTAACGACTCTGAAGCCGTTACGTTTTAGCCAAAACCATTTACTTGACCCAAACTTAGCTGAAAAGTTGAGGTTGACCTTAGTTAGCTCGTTGATGTTTGGCTTAACCCCAGGGCCGAAATACCAACGTAATTCTTGCTGGGCAATGGCTGTGGAAAGGGTGGCATATTCGTCTCTCTCTGCCGTTTGTGTCGCGACAAAAAATCCGTGTTGCAAGCCGCTTTGTACTCTTAACTGAGCATCTGACCATGCTGTCATCGTAATTTGGTAAGGCTGTCCCATTTTATTGAGTGCGCATTTTACTTTATCGATTGCCAATCCTCGCATCTCCTCATCTACGTAATCTTGATATGGTGGCCAATTTTGAGTTGTAAGTTGAAGTCGAGCCGGACCAAATACTGGCTGAGCATACACCGAAGCGATATTCATAATGCAGAAGAAAGATAGGATGACGAAAGTAAAATACTTTATGATAGTGATCATTCAGTTCCTCCGATTAGTTCGGAAATTTTAAGGATAGAAACAGGAGGGTAATAGTCTAAAGCGCGGGCGGCACCAATGTTCACTATGTATGAATACTGAGTTAAAGACTCAATAGGGATCTCGCTAACAGGGAACTGCCCTGTAAGAATTTGTTCTGCTTTATAACCAGCGAACTGCCCTGCGTTATAATAGCGGCTTACAATCCCAAACAATGCGTCGTTGTTACGTATTGGTGATTCCGTAGCAGAAAATGTAGCAATGCCATGCGTATGTAAATTATCGACGATATTTTGGCCTTTGCTAATGATGTATGAATCTGGCGGTAGATAGGCTAACTGAACCCCATCTTCTTGCATCATGGCAACAACTTTGCCTATTGAGCCTGTGTCTGGCTTATCATTGATTGTTCTCAAAGGGTAAAGAAAAACGTCTTTTTTGAAATCAGAAGAGAGAGCTTGAATATTTCTAGCTGTTACCACTGAATTATTCTCAAGAGGATTAAAGATAATGCCGATTGTATCAAGTCCTTCTAGTTGGCTAATCGCTTTTAGCTGAACATTGTGGGGTACGATATGGCTTACCCCTGTAAAGTTACGATGTTTAGCTTGAAGTGAACTTACTATCTTTGAACCGACCGGGTCTGTAACTATGCTGAATACGACAGGAGTGTCACTCTCTTTCCTAAACGAGCTTGGGTAACTTTCAGTTCCGAGTAAGCCAAGTGTTATTGTTGTTCCGAAAGTATAAATTAAGTCTGGTTTTAACCTATCTACACTCTTTAAGTGGTTTGCTAATAATTCTTTATCCCGTTTAGCATCCAGAATAGTATAGTGCGCCGAAATTTTACCAGACAGGTAATCCATAAACCCTCTTTCGGCCTCAGTGATACCTCTCCAAAGGACCATGACAATGTGTTTATCCCCTTCAGACGGTTTTACTGATGCATCAAATGGCAGGATCGCCAGTATAGCGAGAAGCCAAACTCTCATTTCACTACCTCCATTTGTCTTTTGTCTCGGCGAACAAACATGCTATACAAGCTTAGAAAGCATATAGAACTTAACAGTAACACGACACCAAAAAGCATAATGGTGGTTTGGAAGCTCACGATGCTCAAACATAGTCCGGCAATTAAGGGGCCTGATATGTTTCCGATTCGTTCAATCAAACGGAATATCCCTATGGTTTTACCTTTATCTAAATTTGACTCGCCTAAACATTCAATCACAAGAGGTACTTGAGGTGAAACACCAATACCGTGAGCGATACCAATTATTACAACGATAAAAAGTAACCCCAGAGTGCCAGGCAAAGCGGTAATATTGATCAATGCCACAGCAGATAAAATGCCTCCTGCAAAGATGAAAGTCATTTTATTATTCCATTTATCTATTAAAATTGCCGAAAGTGGAGCAATAAGTACGATGGCTAAACCATAAGTCATCATGATACGTCCTGATACCGCATTGCTCTCACCTAGAGACTGCAGGTAAACAGGGCAAATGTAATAAAGGAAGCCAGTTAAAATAATCTTAGCAGGAATGGCGCTAAAGAAAGCGATAAGCGTAAAATACTTGTTTTTTAGCAGTACTTTAAAGTCAGAGAGTTTGACTGGTTGACTGGTTAAATTTGTATTGCTGCGATCAAATACGCTAAAAATTAGTACAACTCCAATCAAAGCTAATATCGAAGATAAAGCAAATGTTGTCGTATAACCGAGTTTATCCGCTAGAATGCCTCCAATTGCTGCCCCGCAAAGTGAACCAGAGAAAAATGCAGAGAAAAACGTCGACATTCCTTTCGTTCTGTTTTCAGAGGTGGTCGTGTCAGTGATGTATCCTTGAGCAGATATAAAAACTACACCATAGCCAAAAGCTGTTATCGCCCTAGTCAACAATAGAACTTCTAAGTTTGGGCTCGCTGATGTTGCGATAAGTCCTACTGAAATAACACTGCCACCGGCAACAAGTGATTTTCTTCTGCCAACTTTGTCTGACCAGTGTCCAGCGAAAGGTAGGGATAATGCCCAACAAGCCATAAACAATGAGATAGAAGTGCCAGTGACTAAATTTTGTGGTATCAAATTGAAACTACTTGGGATATTACTAACAAAGTTGGGCAAAAAAGCCAAAGACATTGCCTCGGCAAAAATTAATATAAACAGTGGCAGTCTAACAAAGCGATAGTCTTGGATGTTTTTATTTGGAAATACTTTATTATCAAACGTTCTTTGAACCAGCTGATTTAGCTTTTCTATCAAGGTGCCAAGCTCGTCCCTTGATTGAACCTGAACAAGGTGAGGGTCTTCTTGGTTTTCATCTATTGTGACTAGCTGCTTTATCTGTTTCCACGGTTTAATTATCATAGCATTGCAAACAAATAATATGATTTCGATAACAAATAGGCTTGAGGCAATCAGTACCGTCAACATGTCCATAAGGCTGTCTTTAATCAGCTGTGGGATGATATTTATGTCTGCCATCATTTGAAGTTGGATGATACCAGTCTCATCAATTGGGATGGATAGTAAACTTGCATCTTTGTAATTGGGGAAAACCTCCGGATATTGGTAAATAGAGTCTTCATTTTTTTCTATGCGGATGGACAAGAGTTCGGGATTATGGGCGACATAAGAGGCAAATTCTTGCTCTAACCCTGTTAACTTATCCAGCGGTACGCCCTCTTCAACTAGGCGACTGATCATAGTAGACAGAGTATCTCCGATTAGATTTGATTTCTGCTCTAATTGCTCTTGGTAAATACTAGAAAAGCTGGTTAGTGAATGGTGTGAACTTCCAATATTTGAGGCGATAGTTAAAAAGATAGCCAAAATGATGACCAATACTGGAAAGTACTTAGCACGCATTCGTTCCCAATTAGACCGAGCTTCATTAACGATTATGAGCTCTTTGATGGAATGGAGTGCTTGCCTATCAGGTATCTCTCTATTGTTGGTTAAATCAGTGGCAGATTGAATTTTGTTTAGAAGGAAGTCCAGTAAAAGGTTAACAATTAAATAGCCTAAAACCGAGGTAACTAAGACCCAAAGCAATGTGTAAATAATTTGTTGTGCCAGTAGACCTTGTTTGATTTTTTTTAGGTATAGAGGAGAATAATAAAGCCTAAGCTCTCCCTGTTTCACATTAAAAGTATTAATAATATCAGTTTTAATTAGCCGATCGGTGTCAAACTTAGCGACTCCGGTTGTAAACAATACTTCATCATCATTGTTGACTACTTGAATTTTATTTATTCCGTCAACGAGTTCAGAGCGTCTTTCAATGAGAGATTGAATATTTGAAATTGAAGCTAAAGGTAAACCAAGGCTCATTGCTTGTCGGATGTCACTGTCTGTTTCGTCTACTACAACTTGATAGGTTGAATCGCTTGTTTGAGTCAGTCTCTTGTCAAAGTTTAGATAATTGAGCGTTGTGTTTAGTCCATTAGAGAACAGCAAGATAGCAACTATAGCTAAGATCAGTTTAAACCTTAACGACAACAATCCCTTTGAATAACCTTTATTGTATGTATCCATCTTGCTGCTCAGTCCCATATATTACTGAATGGTCAGTTCGAAGCCCATCTCAGAGTTTGCAGCTACAACAGAGACCTGAGATATAGGTTGTTGTTGACTCAGCCTGTTGATGCATTCTTCGGCGAGTTTTGGCATTAAGGAACGATTGATAATTTGCTCTACAGCTCGACCTCCTGTCGTTGGGTCGGTATTTTTCGCTATGACATAATCAACAAAACCTTTGTCCCAAGTAAACGAAGCCTGATACTGTTCAGCCAGCTTTTTCTTGATACGATTTAGAGATATCTCAGTAATTTTCGATAGCTCCTCATCATTAAGAGGGTAGTAGGGGACAATCGTTGTTCGGCCTAAAAACGCTGGCTTAAAATAGTGCTGCAAATCAGGACGGATAGCTTCAAGTAACTCTTCATTGCTCAAGCGCTCATTGCTATTAGAGCACGCGTCACAAATAGCTTGATCTGCGGCATTAGATGTCATGATTATAATCGTGTTTTTAAAGTCAACATTACGGCCCTCACTATCTTTTATATGTCCCTTATCAAAAATCTGATAGAACAGGTCGTGCACTCCTGGATGAGCTTTCTCCATTTCATCTAATAAAAGAACAGAGTATGGATTTCGACGGATAGCTTCGGTTAGTACACCTCCCTCTCCAAAGCCGACATAACCAGCAGGTGACCCAAGTAGCATTGAAATTTTATGCTCTTCTTTAAACTCGGTCATATTGATTATGGTTAGATCGTTGTTTCCACCATATAGCTGCTCAGCAAGAGCCATGGCCGTTTCGGTTTTTCCAACGCCACTTGGTCCACACATTAGGAATACGCCGATAGGTTTACGATTATCAGTTAATCCAGCACGTGATATGCGAATGGCTTTTGCTAATTCCTGCTTAGCGACATTTTGACCAATGACTCGTTTATCTAGTTCCTCTTCAAGTGACAATAAACGAGCGATCTCGTCGCTCATCATATTTCCGACCGGAATTCCAGTCCAATTGGCGATAACTTGGGCGATGGTATTTTCATCCACCATTGCATTAACTAGAGGCTCTTCTCCCTGCAGTGCTGTCAGTTTTTCAATAAGATCATTCAGTCTGTCTTGTTTTGGTTTATCGACTTGCTCACCAGTTTGTGCATCGCTTATTTCTTGCTGTAACTGCTTAATATCATCGACAAGTTGAATTTCTTGTTCCCAGCGCGACTGATAGTCACTGAGTTTCTTTTCATTGTCGGCTATTTGAGATGCTAATTGCTTAATTTCATCTTCAGAGGTAGCAAATAATGCATTTTCTTTTTCGAGTGCAGATTTTTCATTCTTCTGGTAGCGAACTGTTTGTTCAAGCGCTTCAATGACTTCTGGCTTTGCGCCTTGTGTTAAAGCAATTCGAGCACTTGCCGTATCTAACAGGCTGATTGCTTTGTCAGGGAGTTGACGGCTGGGAAGGTAGCGAATAGACAAATGGACGGAGGCATCAATGGCTGATTCCGTGATAAAGGCATCATGATGGCTCTGTAACGATGCTGCAATTCCTCGTAACATTTGCTTAGCGTCTTCTGCATTAGGCTCCTCAATAGAGACGACTTGGAAGCGTCGAGTTAGTGCGGGATCTTTTTCAAAGTATTTTTTGTATTCAGCCCAAGTAGTAGCGGCGATTGTCTTAAACTCCCCGCGAGCTAAGGCTGGTTTAAGTAAGTTTGCAGCGTCATTTTGGCCTGCAGCACCGCCCGCTCCAATTAGGGTGTGTGCTTCATCGATGAATACGATAATAGGGTGATCGCTATTTTTTACTTCATTAATGACGTCTTTTAGGCGGTTTTCAAACTCACCTTTCACACTGGCACCAGCTTGCAGTAACCCCAAGTCTAAGGAATGTATTTGAACACCTTGAAGGGCGCTAGGGACTTCATTTGCTGCAATTCTTAGCGCTAATCCTTCGACAACTGCTGTTTTACCAACACCGGGCTCACCAACAATTATTGGGTTGTTCTGTCTTTTCCGACATAGAATATCAATGGCTTTGCGAACTTCGCTATTACGCCCAGAGATAGGATCGATATTTCCATCAATAGCTTGTTGAGTAAGGTTAGTGGTGTATTTACTCAGTGCATCATTACCCGAAGGGGCTGTCCCATCTGCAGAACCACTATGGGCCGACGTTTTGGTTTTCGCAACGGCAGTTTTATTTATAAGGCCTTGTAACGATTCCAGAGAAACATTCTGTAAGCTTTCGAGCTGCAGTGTATTCATACCCAATACATTTTGCTGCAGCATAGCTTGGATAAGGTGTAGACTAATGATTTCACCATGGCCATAGTTAACAGAAGCTATCATCCACGCATCTTTTACGATTTCAGTCAGTGCTTGACTAAGAGTTGGTTGTCCCTCATTGCCTTTGGGAAAACGGGCTATCTTCGAAGATAACTCATTGATTAAGTTATCTTGGGACAAGTTTTGTGATTGAATGAGGCTAGCTAAGTGCTGATCTTGCTGTGATATAAGTTGCAATATCCAGTGTTCAGTCTCAATAGAAGGAACATTCTGATTCATTGCCGCGCCAGCTGATACTTCTAGTGCTTGTTTTAGCTCGGGGGAAAGCTTAGCGACTAAATTTGTTAGTGTAACTTGCGTCATACCGTTTTCCTTTCTTCTCAAAGGCTGTGATTACCTAGCTCATTATTTAACCTGAAGTGTTTCACTTCAGAAGGATACTTACTATGTGTTGAGGTTTTCGCTCTGGCGCAAGGCAGTCGACTTCGCCTAATTTTGCCGCGTTGTATTTATTACTCGAAAGCCTGGGGCGATTTAAATACTCCCTTTTCACATTTAGATAAACCGAGATTGGGGTATTATCGCCAAGATAATGCTGAATTAACTCTCTCATGTTTTTTGCGAGTAGGGGATCTGACTGTATAGTGATGAGTTCTTTTTCAGTCTTAGGCGTGATATAAACCAAAAGATGGCTGAAATGAGTCAAGCACGTGTTTCCTAGCAAAAAACCATGGCCCATTCTGCTGTTGTAATTAACATCCTTTCCCAATCGGGTTAGTGAGTCTCCAGGCAGCTGGCGTCGTTCGTTTATTTTTGTCGAAACCGTCATTCTAAAGGGAAAATAATCATTGAGTATTTGCGAGAGCGTAGGTAGATTCCTTTGCCCTTGATTGAGCAAAATGGAGTATTGGAAATACTTAGAATGCTTTCGGTCTAATGCTGCTAGATTGTTCAGTAAAGCAGTTTTCTCCGGTTGAATCTCATTTTGAATGACCAACCAGGCTCCGGTTTCTAAGTGACTGACTAATTCAAAATACCTTTGATTAAATACATCAAGGAAATCCTTTAAGGCATGTTCATCGCGGTGTAAAGAAGACAATAGTTCTTCATATATGTAATTTGGAATAACCCCTTTTACTCCAGATAAAGCTTGCTTTGCGAGACGCAACTTAAGCCGATTCTTTTTTAAAGAAAAATATTGGATTTCACTGGCATCACCGGTCGGCATGGCTTCTGCTTTCAATTCAAGCGTTATCCTGTTTGGATTTTGATTTGTCCAGTGGCTTAGTAGCCTCATCGCTTGCGCAAAGTCGTATTGTTGTGGGTGCTGCCTAAGATCGTTTATCAATGACATTAATTTCCAGTTAGCCGCTACATGGCTAACTGACTCCCATGTATTTTAGGATATTGCTTTACGACGCCATCTCTGCCGTAAATCCTGATCGATAGTTGTATATATCGGTCGAAACTACAAAATTGCTGGAAAAATCGATTAAGCACATCACAAAAAGCGAGAAAGCTATTTTGAGTATCAAGTGTCAGTTCGATCTCACTACCAGGTGAAAATACGTTTTTGCCCATGATTCGTATAGCTGATACTTGTGATTTAACCGATACACTATGTATTGCCTGTATTTCTTCAGCAGAAAGTTGTTCTCTGCTGCATAGCTGAAGCATTTGTTTGAGTGTTTCGGTAGGATTATCTGCATGCAATAGTGACGAAAAGTTACCATTTAGTAGACCAACAAATTGCCAGTGAAGGTTCAAATTCTGTTCACGCTCAATGGGAGCGGTGGGGGGATATATCGCGCTGAACGTTCCCAGTATATCAATGTTTTCTGAGCATTCCATTTCCCCATCGATTCCACAAGCTTGTTTACCATTAGTACAAAGTAGGTAGGTACCATACAATTTGCTAAATTCCAGTTCATGTGTTGGTTTGAGACTAACTGCCAGTCTAAATTGTCCAGATAAATCTCTAGAGCTTTGCCAGTAATCAGCATTGACGTCAGATTGATAACTATCACGAAACAAAGGTATTAATGGCTTTTCTCCTTGGGGAGTGATTTCAAATACCTCTTTTACTTCAATAACTTCTATATCGCTATCACTGTGTGCGTCAGCGTTGACAGGTATAGTCAGAGACCTTTGATCATAACTGGTAGGTTCTCCAGTTTGCTCAAACATGTTTACCGCAGGTATCACATCAAGTTTAAATACATGGTTGTCGAATAGGCGCATGAATTCAGCGGGAATTGCATTCATAAACAGGTTCAGTTTGACCTCTGAACTATCGAATTCTTTAGCGGCTGATCCAAAATCTTTTAGGCGGAAAAACTGGCGCTTTTCTTTGAAAAAGAAAAACTCACTGATTAGCTGAAAGCCTGAAAATTGATTGCCTTTTTGGGGCAGGAATAAAAAATTTAAGTCGCTGATCCTATTTTTTAGTTTTCCAGCAGGCATTACAATATGTTTATCACAGCTCATATCCGAGATTGATATGGCTTTTGTTTGCCCTAACAATAGCTCAACAATTGAGTCGGCATTATTTTCGAAACCTTGCACAAATAGATCAAGGTCTTGGTGATTGAGCTGAGAAAATTGAATACTAGGGTCGCCCGTTGAAAGTGACAGCTGAATGACGGCTGTCGATTGCTCAGTGCTGACGGGGCGGTTAAATTTAAACGGGGCACTTGATGCTGTGGTATCTATTAATTGAAATGGAGCTGTTACCAGTTTATCAACGGTCGTAAATTGACAGGTTCGACCTTTAGCATCTGAAGTAAAATGTGACCCTTTTGGAATAGTGGTTGACTCTGGAGTATCACCTTGGGCAGACAAATGCATGTAAGCTACACTCGGTATGGTTTGGGTGTAACTAGGGTAAATTACATTTAGCAGTCCCTCGACAACCTGCGGTAACTGCTCAGATAATTGTTTCTCTACCGTCGCGTTTAATAGTGAAACTCCATCAAGAAGCCTTGCAAGGCTCGGATCTTCAATTTTTCCTTGGTGAATATTGAGGCGTTCAGCATATTCTGAATGTTGGTGTCCAAACTGTCCGAGTGCACGTCTTACAAACGTTAGCTCTTGTTCAAAGTAACGCACTAAAGGATCAGTCATAGCTATCCTCCGTCATAATTGTTGTAAGATCGTTGAGAGATATTTTTGAATCAAAAATAAGCTCTTGTTCTCCTCTCGATGTATTGGCGCTAGCAATAATATTAAACACCAAAGCGTTTTCAGTTTCGTTGCGCTCTAGCAACTCTACTATGACCTGAGACAGGCGTGGTTCAAAATGGCGAATGTAGCTTTCTAGGCGAATAGCCAGTTGAGCTTGATCTAAACTGGCACTTAACAGCTGAACATCTTCGATCCCAAACCTGAGGTTAGAGCGATGAAGTTCGATAAACCTATCGTCGATGCTCAGCAAAGGAGATTCTGACTCAAGTAGCTTGGTTAGGTGGTACTTTATGTCTTCAACTTCTTCGGTTTGAGTTGAACCTTTTGAATCAATAAATGCTTTCCAAAATCCCATTAGCCAACCTCATCAAGCTCTGTGGTCAATACTACTTCACCAGTGAAGTGGTCATATTGATATTGAGGTACAATCCTAAGTGTGCAAATAAAGCTTCCCGCTTGAGCCTCCGACTTGGATACCGATACTTTCGCGAAACTAAGGGGGTATTTCGCGAGCGTTTCTTCATTTGCATAAGTGACATTACTAGAGAATTTTTCAATCCACTGTGTTAAAAAACGTTCACATTCGGAAGCGGTATTGAAGCTTCCCAGCATTTCTCGTACCTGTACTTTTAGGTAGTGTGCGATGCGGCAAGACATTAAGCTAGTTTGGATCTGTGTTAGCACTTTATCATTATCTGATGTTCCACTTTGCCAGATGGAATTATTACCGTTGAAAAAGTACTTGTCTGTCAATGGATTTTTGGTGAGAGGGATAAATCCGTGTTGGGCGTAAAATGTTGAGATCTTGCCAAATAAAACCACATTGGTTTGCGGTTCTCTGATGAATAAACAATCGTGCTGGTCGATATTAATGACCGCCCCCTGAGATTTATCATTCCAGCGAGATTTTAGAAAACCAAACCAGTTAACCCTATGGTATTCGCGCATTATTGTTGATAGTAGCGCAAACCCAGAATTCCCCCATAATCCACTACCAAATTCATTGTATATGAAACCTACCTTCATGTTTTTGTATTGATGCCTCATGCGTATTAAAGGCATTGCGAAACCTATAAAACGGCAACTTTGCTTACTACGAAGTGATTGCCACGCATGAAAATCTGGTCCTGCTAAGATTTTTTCGATTCTATCAATGTCAGAAAGCCAGTCTGCTCCAGACTCTACAAAAAAATTTTTATTAGGGGAAAAAATCATTGGGCATAATGTGGATTCACCAAGTTTACTTAGTAGTTCAACAGTAAATAGATCGTCATAGTCAGCGTCGAAATCCATATCAACTGCCACAGGATGAGTGAACAATATGCAACCAAAAGGCTGGCCTCCTAGAGTGTTAAGTTCCTTGTTACCTATTTTATTAAACAAATTTGATGCTTTGATATTGTATGCTTGATTGACATCAGAAGAGACTTCATGCCAATGCATATCTAGGACTTTGACTTTCACCCTTTGATTATTGATGGGCAAGCTCACAAGCCCGTGTATCCCTAACCAACTGCCATGTAAACTTTTAAACTCGTCATGATGAATGATCTTATCCATCTGGCTCGAGAGTTTCCTGTCTAGTAGAGAAATCATCTTGGCGACAAAATCGACGAGAGAAAACTTATTATCTAAAGCACTTGGTTGAAGTTCAAACAGTACAGACAGTGCCTTTCGAAGAAAGTCGCTGTCTGTACTGTCTATCTCCAGAAACTTTTTTTGCCAATCAAGATTTAAGTTCAGTTGCATATTATTCCTGAGTAATACAAACATATAAACAAGGCCGGGGTTAACCGGCCTGTAATTCGATTAGCCTGGTATTTTGGCAACCATTCGAACTGAGGTAGTTAGTTCTTCAAGTTGTAACCAAGGTCTAAGGTGAGCGACCGCAGAATAAGAACCTGGACGTCCAGGCTGCTCAACAACTTCTATTCTTGACTCACACAGGGGTGTTTTTGCACGTTGCTCATTACCAATCGCGCCAGCATTGGTGTACTGATCGATCCAAAGCTGAAGTTCTCGTTGAATGTCCGGAGCCTCCAAATTTGAGCCGAGCTTGTCGCGTCCCATTACTTTTAGGTAATGAGCGATGCGGCTACTGGCCATAATGTAGGGAAGACGAGCGGAAATTGCTGCGTTTGCCGTTGCATCTGGGTCAGTGTACGTTTTAGGCTTTTGAGCTGTCTGACCGCCAATAAATACACCGTAATTAGAGTTCTTATAATGAACGAGAGGCAAAAAACCTAAATCGCTAAGTTCTTTTTCTCTTTCATCAGTAAGATTTACCTCGGTGGGACATTGTTGGACAAGATCTCCAGCTTCAGTTTTGTAGGTTAGGTTAGGAAGGTTCTCGACTTTTCCTCCATTGTCCAAGCCTCGTATTGATGTGCACCAGCCTGATGCTGTATAGGCTTGAGTCATCTTTAAACCGAGGTCATAGGCAGCGTTGGACCAGACCAATTGGTCGTTGCTTGATGGATTTGGATTACCATCCATATCAGTAGCAAGTTCTTCATAGTCGAACAACTCTGTGCCAAGGCCTTTGTTACCATAAGGTAAACGTGCTAAGGTTCGGGGCAAAGTAAGGGTTACATACCTTGCATCGTCACTTTCACGAAATGCATTCCATGCCGCATAAGCAGGGGAGTCAAAGCCTGCTGCAACGGGTTTGCCTTCATCAAATGTGGTGAAGTCGTTAAATTCGAACATTTGTGCATTGGCTGCAGCAACAAAGGGAGCATGACAGGCAGCCGCTACTTCACCCATATAGCGAAGGAGAGCCACATCCTCATCTTTAGCACTGAATTCGTAATCACCGATGAAAGTTCCATAAGGCTCACCACCAGCGGTACCAAACTCTCCTTGATAAACAGCGTTAAACAGTGGGCTGCGATCAATTGCAGGCGCATCTTCAAATTGGTCGAGTAGCTCTTCCTGAGTGAAATCAACCATTTTTATCTTTAAGTCTCGACCGAGCTCACTTTCTTTTACCAGCTTCTGTAGGCCACGCCAAGAACCTTCGAGCTTTTGAAAGTCCTTCTGTTGCATTACCTCAGATAATTGCTTGGAGAGCTTTTTATCAATTTCTGAAATCGCATTTTCAATAGTCTTAGTAACATTTTTATCCCATGTTACTGTTCCAGAAAGCGCTTGTTCAGCAAGAACTGAAAATAGCTCCTTAGTTGTGTCGGCGGGGGTTTGAGTTGTTGCTTCTATCGCTCGGTCAAGAAAAGTCAGTGAGCCTTCTGCCGCTTCCGCTTGCGGTTGATTTTCAGCTTCTGTACTCATTATTCGCCTCCTTCCGTACTTACACCCAGTTCTTCAGATAACGCGTTGATCGTATCTGCACTCTGTAGGACTTCTTTAAGCAGCTTCTCTAAATCTCGCGAGCGATCCGCTTTGGAGAGAAGCACTTTTAGTTGGTTTCGGGTTTCAACTAGCTTTTTAAGAGGCTCTACCTGCTCTACAATCGCTTCAGGTTCAAAGTCTTTCATGGAGTTAAATTTGAGTGGAGCTTCAAACTGACTATCATCATCAGCAAGGACGTTGTCGACTTTTAAGGACAATTCTGGTCCCACACGTTTCATAACAGTATCAAAATTATCTTTATCAACGTTGTAAAAAGTACGGTCTTCAACGTCTTCTTTGTCTTGCTTATGGCCTGAGTAGTCACCAATTACCCCAACCACAAATGGGAGTTCTTTGGTTTCTACGGCGCCATTAGTTTCCACATCGTAAGTAATACTCACTCGGTTTTTACTTACACGTTTGTGCTGGGAATTCAGTGCCACAGTGGGCCTCCTTACTTAGTTAGTTAGCAGTTGAGGTGACTTTGGCTGTTGTTGCATCGAAGCCAACTTCTGGCCCTTTCTCAATCTTACCGCCATCGGCTTCAATGTAGTAAGCTTTGGATATTTGGGTATAGGTTAAAGAGAAAGACTCATTGGGCAGACTACCGTCAGAGCCAACCATGTTGTAGCTAGACATACGCGCTGCTTGAAGGGTAAGGATGAGGTAAGGGTCAGCGCCTGAACCTTCTCGGTTTGGTTTAGTCATGACAATTTCAATGACTTTCCCTTCTGGACCAGGAGCGTAAAGGAATGTAGTTAGATAAGGGGTAGCACCATCACACCCCCGAGTAATGTTGATTTCACCTAATGCAACCATTCCTTGGTCAGCGTTATTGGCATTGCCGACATCAATCCCGACACCGCGTACAGCATTCCAAGTGACAGAATCAATAGCGAAGAACCCGTCTTTACCACCGATTTTGTCTACTGTCGCCGCACCCTTTGGGGTAGTGCCATCAATTCTCATAAAAATAGAAGCCATTGTGTTCTCCTTTGCTAATTAGCATGTAGTGTGCTACCACTCGAAATTACTAATCCCACTATCAGACTGAGTATTTGTGTCATTTTGAGAGGGACTTTCACTGTGTGCTACAGTCTCTGTTGAGTCTGAATCTTTCAGTGGTTGTGTGTTTACATCTGTCTCTACAAGCCCAGACGGTTGGGTGAATGCTCTATGTGGTGATGGGGGAAGACTACCAAGCTTTGTGGGTTCCAAGTTATCCATACCAGAGACCTGATTGATATGGGTAATGACTCCTGAATTGCCACCTGTCATCTCGTTTAATAGGTCAGGTAAGCTCATATGGCCCCAACGAATTGCACGTTCAAGTAAAAATGGGATAGGGCTGTGCGGCTCTGTTTTTTGAAAAAAACGTGAAATTTTACGTAGCTCGTGAAAGGCTTGGTCGCGACTTGAAATGACATTTGCAGAAGAAGCTGATTGAATGTTATTACCCTGTCCAGATGTTGCGGTTTGAGTACTTGCTTTTGGAGACTGAGTTACGCTAGAGCTCTCAGCCGGAGTTTCTGGGCTTTCAACGCTTACTTCGTTTTGTGTTGACTCATAAGTGATCATTTTAAAATTACTGTCTAATGGCCAAGGTGCGAACCTATCACCAACTAAGTATTGTATTGCATTGAGAAGCTCCGAAATATTGGCTTTGGCATACTTAAAGCTGATCGGAGAAACATTTACTTTCTGGCATGCCTGAGCGATGAGTTTTTCGGCTGTGTTGAAGTTCTGATATGCAGTAGCAAGATTGCGTACGACATCTTCCATCTCGTTTGAATATAGTGAATACGCTGACTCTTTAAGCTCAGATAGGGTTCCGCTTCGCTCTGCTCTTAAAAAATCACCAAATGTAACGTGTCCTATAAGGTCGGTCATTTGTAGTGGCATGAAAAGGGCAGTTGAATCTTGGGTTTCCCCCACGAGTTGAAGAAGCGGCTTGATCCTAAATTCCGTTAGCTCTTTATTACGTCCATCTTCGTCATTACTTTTTAGTTTATCTTCAGGAGGCCGAGGGTGAAGGGTTTCCCAAAATTCTCGGATAATTTCTACCAAAACTTTTGTTGCATCAGCGAGGTTAGTATAAGGGGAAGAGGTAAATAGTTGGCTGGTAATAAACCAACCGAGTAGTTCGGTATCTTTTGTTTGGGATGTTAACGCGTCAAATGTGGTAGTGCGCACTAAATTCCAATTAGTATCGTTTGCTTCGATAAGCGCTTCGTCACCTGAAGCGTCAGGTGTTTCAACTAACTGTCGAAATGATGATTGAGCTGTATTGTAATGATTTCGCAGGGTACGGTAAGCGCTTCTATCCAACTTGAGATAACTACCTGATGGTTGCTCTTCAGATATAGGTTTCAATAACGCATCAACATCTACCATATACGGTCCATTTTTAGCCTTTGACAAGAAAAATGTAATCTATTCAGTTATTTGTTATTTGTAAGTAAGAACCTGCATCTAAAATTCTAGATGGTTTTCCGCAAAAAACTTCATTGAATTCATTATTTTATTAAAAGGGTGATCGGTTTCTAAAAACTGATGTTAAATCTTGTTAATGTGGTTAATTTATTTAGTAATAATAATAGGTTACATGTTCATGACATTCAAATATGAGCTATTTCAATAGCTCATATTTGACTATTTTATCATTCTAATGGACGTGGAAACAGTTAACCCCCGATAAGAACTGTCGGCATTCCGAGAACAATAGAGCCGCCATGTGCGGTGGTATCTCCCATTCTTGCTGCGGGCTTACTATTAATTAATACGGTAGCACTTCCCTTAACGATTGAATCCGGCGGGCCCACGCATACAACGATATCCCCAAGTGTAGCTGCTGGCATATTTCCTACCAGAACAGTCGGAGCACCAGGTCCAGTAATTGGCCCACCAACATGAGGGATAGGAGGAACCGCGGGTGTTTGCATTGGGCATACATGCATATCTGTAAGTCTGGCGGCAGGAAGAGTCATATCAGACCTCCGTTTCCACCTTGTGCAATATCAATTGCTGCTATAACGGCGTTTTCATAATAGGTGGAGGTTTGATCCCACACTGGTAGTGCAGCGGCGTGATTAATGGCTCCCGCAACCGCTTTAGCGTACAAGTATGGATCAGGTAAGACAGTGGGTAAGTCTGGCGCCACTATACTCCCAGAGCCGTTCCAAAATACTGCTTGGCTAACCCAAGATGGTCCACAATTTAATTCTAATCGATTGGCCAATAACTCAGATTTTCTGCGCAGCTCTTCAGACGGAGACAATGCCCAGTACTTTGTAGTATCCAATGCCATCTTTTGAGTGTCATTCCAAACATCATTGCGTGAATATAGACAACATAGTGCCCACCAAATACTTTCTCTGACAGGTAACGCATGGGCGAGAAACTGTACTAGATCATTATAAAGTTCTGACTTTTGCAAACTTACTATCACTTGATCTATCGGAAGTTCGTCATTGATACACTCCTTAGCTTCCTCAGAAGCTTGAAACCTTGGAATAATTTGAGAACTGCTTTGATAGGGAATTTTTTTATACATAGTTTTAATTAACCTTAACAATCGCACCTTTCAATTCACCTAATACACCGCCGTCGAAAGTTCCTTTTAGACCTGATTTGAATTCCGCGCTTAATGAACCTTCAGCACTTAACGTGGTGTCCGCTTTCATCTCTATGCTTAGCCCTTTTATAGTATTTGAAGTGGTTGCTTCAAGTGCTGTAGTCGTGCCTGATATTTTATTTGCGGATGTCGCTTTACTGGTAACATTGGTGCCTTCTAAATCCAGCGCACTGCTTGCTTTTATGTCTATGTTTGTGGCTTCTATTGATATTGAAGAAGAAGACATAGATATTTTGCTGGAACCAACCTTCAAATCAATGGTGTCATCGGCCTCTAGCGTGATGGTCTTGGCTGAACCACTCATATCCTTAGTAACAGATAAAGTATAGGTATCTTCGGTTGTTATTTTCATAGCTTTGGTAACGGTTTGGCTCAACTCTCCTTTCACGGTTTCTGTATGGTTATTTTCAATTTCTTGTGAGATATCTTTTGCCGCATGAAGGTAAATAAGTTCATTGTCCTTTTTGTCATCGAAATAGAGTTCATTGGCCTCTGCGGTTAATTTAGTTTTTATACCGCTTTTGGTTGTATTTGCTTCTTTGTAAGGAGGAGCATTATCGCTGTTATAGACACTTCCAGTGATAATGGGTTGGTCGGGATCCCCATCAATGAACGAAACTAACACTTCTTGACCTACTCTAGGAATAAACTGTGCACCATAGCCACTACCAGCCATCATTTGGGCGACTCGTACATAGCAACTGGTTTTGTCACCACTGGCTTCTGTATCCCAGTGGAATTGAATTCTTACCCGTCCTTGATCGTCTTGATTGATCTCTCCTGCGGTGTTTCCTGCAACAGTCGCGCTTTGTAATCCTTTTACAGACTGCTTTCCTCTGGGCTTTGGATGATTGGGTGTCGCTTTTGGTATCAGTCGAACTTCGGTACTACATTGAACATTGTCTTTGTAATGGGTGGCTATGCCAACGACGGAAAAATCACCTAGCTGTGATTTATCTAAATGGCTACTTAGGGAAAACCAAGTAGCGATATCAAACATATCGTGTTTGGCATGAGCTATGACGGATTGATAGTCTTGTTCAACGTATTCAATTCGTCGTTTAGCGAGGTTACTTGAAAGATCCGTCATGTCGCCGCTGATACCTAGCTCCGGATAAAGCACAGAGGTCAATTTGGTGTTGTTTGCTACTGTATTACCACTTTTTTTTGCTTTACTCGTTACCAGCTTGGACTGCGAATAGTCATAAGCTGTCAATTCAATGCTGGCGCCATGAAATTCCATGACAGGTACCCAAGACTCTATTAGTGGTAGGCTTCCAGAAGGGGTCTCTTGCATATCAAATTTTGCGACATCTGCTTTGGTATATGGCGAAGTGGCGTCTTGAATCACCATTGTATGATCGCCGGATTGATGCTCGAAATAGAAGTGCAATCCTTCTTCTGCAAGTAATCGAACAACGAAGTCATAATCTGATTCATTGTACTGCAGGCAATATTCTCTTTTTGTCGAAGGTAAACTAGAAAGTTTATATTTGCCCTTAAAACCAGCATTATCAAAAATATCGCTAATTATATCTTTGGTCGTTTGAGTCTGATAAACACGGAACGAATGAGTGTGTTTTAGTAGCCAAAACCAAGGCTTGAGTATGACGCGAAACTGCAAGAACTGGAAGTTGGCATCTAAACCCATTTGTTCAATACGCGTTATTACTCCATTGAATGTTCTCTGCAGTTTGTTGCTGCCAGATTCATTACTATATCGATTGACAGTTAAGAGTTGACCTAGTTGGTCTTGAGCATCAAACGTTGAAGAGACAATAGTTGCAGTGATTTCAAATGGAATGGACAGAGCCTGAGTGACGGTAAAGTCACTAACTAAGTGTTCTTGGCTTTTATAATCTTTTGCAGACATTAAACCAGCCGATGCTGAATACTTATCAGGCATAGAATATCCTCATATTAAAAATTCTTTTTAAATTATATTGATATGCGTAAATTTAATCCGATTAATACAAAGTAGCAGTTAATTTAGAGTTAATAAATCTAGCTTGCTGGGATACTCGATGACTCTCATTAAAAGTAAACTAATGTGTGAACTAGCTTGATGTTTGCGCAAATTTATCTGCTGTCTACGATAAGTAAGACGGCTTTTTCATAAGCAAAACTCATACTTTTGATTTCATTTTTACTCTGCCAAATAGACTCAACAGGTGGCAATATCACGAAAAATACTAACGGTTCATGGTGAAGAGAACGCCAACGTCGGTCTAAGTCATTTTTCTTATGTATGTTCATATTGACGGTAAGAACAAGGCTACCTTGGGATAGTTCTGAATTAGGGATTTTTCCCAGTTCGTGCACCGCCCCCCAAAGTGTATCAAGCGATCTTTCTTGGACACTTCTTAGGAAGAGTTCAAATTCGAGACCAACTGAATCATTGTGAATCGTTGTACTCAAGCGATGTTTTAACCTAACACCATCAATAAATGGAAGGGCACGCTCTGCAGTATTGGTAGCGTTTTTAGATAACGGACAAAGCTGAATAGAACTGTTGGGGTGCTTGCTGGTAAAAACCTCACAAGTAAATTGTTTGATAATTGACTCTAGCGCATTATGAAACAGACTGCTTTGAACATCACTTAGCGATACAGCAGAACTTACTTCTGCTTCATTGAACACTATCTTAGCTACGTCATTTACGCCTTGATAGTCTGAAACGCTGACATAACGATTTGATTTGATGGCTTTGATAACAACATTGTTTGTCTCTATTAAGGTAAGGCTTTGATCTGAAAAAATACTATGTGATAACAGAGGGTAATATGGCTCTCTTGTGGTCGAAGAAAAGTAAGAGCATGAACTAAGAATGATACAAGCAACAGTTAGGCCCTCCGCCACATGAAACGCAACACTTCTCCCTCTATGCAGCATCTAGGTGCTGCATAAATATAACGTAATGTGCATAAAATTTTAGACTCGCACGTCTATAGAGCGTCAACTATTCAGAATATCACCCACTATAGCGACCATGAATCGCTCATGGTATCGAGTAAGCAGAAGAATTTCTTCCGACCTGATGTGATATTTAGTATCAAAGCTCACATACCGTTTGCTAGGGAGCCAAAAGGTAAATTACAGATTGGCATTTATTCTATCAATTGTGTCTTTTTCTACTTTAAAACTACAAAGTAGATATCTATAGTTTCCTTCGGGCATATCGTTAAAGCGTACGACCTTAAATGTATCTTTCTGAAGTTGCGGACTTTTTACTACACTGATAAACTCCTCCTCTGTAATAAAAGTGTAGTCAGCTCTACCTGAACTAATCATTTTAATGATTTGGAGGTTACTACCAACAGTTGAGTATGTCTTAGGATTCAGCCTTTTTATTTTATCGTCAATAAATTCGCCATATGAAAACCCGTCTTTTACTAATAGCTTTAAGTTGGGGTCACTTAGAGTGTGCTCAATCGCCTGTCCAGAACTGATCTTATCATTGTCAGCATTAGCGATAGCGGTCATAGGCTTATCCCGATAAATAGGCGCTGAAAAATGAGCAAACTGCTCACGATCTGGCTTTTTAAACCACCCAATAGCACATACTTTGGCCTTATTTTCTTTCAAAACGTGCATTTGTCTTTTGGTCGGTATTTTTTTTAGGTTAAAATTTATGCCTGCCTGCTCAAAAGCTTTAACAACGGGTCCCCCTGTTAATCCTGTCAGCTCGTCACCATTCATCATCATGTAAGGGACTCGGTCATTGTACATTAACTCTATTGAGGCGGAAACAGAGAGTGGATATAGGATGAGCAGTGATATTATAGCCGTAATATTTTTCATTTATAGATCTCCGTAAGTCACTTACTACTATATATGATAGGTACAATTACCCAGATGACAAATCATACCAACACGTGAAATACAACACTTCCACTTTCTATTGTTCGGCATTCAGGTATTGTACAAATATATCGTAAGGTGAATAAAACCCTAGACTCTCACGACCACGAGTATTCAGAATATGTTCTATTCTAGCCAGCTCTTCATCGCTTACGTCATCAAAGTCAGTGCCTTTGGGCAAGAAACGACGAATTAGTCCACTCGTGTGTTCGTTCAGGCCTCGTTCCCATGAACTATATGGTTTCGCAAAGTAAAAGTCTGCACCCGTTATCTTCGCAATCTCTTCATGCCCAGCAAACTCTGTTCCATTGTCAGCCGTGATGGTCTTAAATTCATAGAAAGTTGACCCATCAACTTCTTTAAAGCCTTCTATGACCGCTTCCGCCGACTTGCTTTTCAGTCTTCTTATTGTGACCACTTTGCAGGCTTTATCGACAATAGTCAGCAGCTGAGATTTGTGATTTTTCCCAACGATAGTGTCAATCTCTACATGCCCTATTTCTGTTTTTTCATCGGCTATAGCAGGCCGTTCGCTGATGTCTACTCGGTTCTTAATCGTTGAATGTACCGTCCCTGAGCGCTTGTAGGGCTTTCCTCTACGGGGTAAATCTTTACGTAGCGACTCTCCTTGCTCTTCAAGGTGCTCGATGTATCGATACAACGTATTCTCACTGACATGAGTTTGATGTTTCAAAGCTAGCTCACCACTGACAACATTGGGAGATGTGTGGTTGGCCAGGTTTTGTCTTAGGTAGCCATCAACAAAAGAGTCAATGTGTTTGAAAGCCTTTGATTTACTGGCCTCTGTTCTTCTCAGCTTGGCCAATTTGTCGACAGCTCGCCAACAATACAATCCATTAAAGTCATCGGGAGTATTGCGCCTCAATTCCCTCGAAATTGCAGATGGACTTCGTTCCAGCTCTCTAGCTATCGCTCTCATTAATACATTTTCTGCTCTACGTTTCTCAATGTAGAACCTGTCCTTTGATGTTAGATGTTCAGCCATCTCTCTCACTATAATTAAAACTATGAATAAACATGCTGAGAGCAGTATAAATCACTCAGCCTTCATAGGGTGATCAAGTGTTGCGTTTCATCTGGAGGAAGGGGGTTAGGATTGTCGCTTTTGTTATGTGGGGGCGCATTCGACTACCTTCTCCTTACTGCACTTACCAAAAGATATTAGCGACATGCTCATTTGGGTTCATATTATTTCTTGTGCTAACCCTAGCTCAAGTCACAAAAGTTTATGTAATGAATTTAAATCCTCTCTGGCAAATATGACCCATGATCGATATCTATCATCTCATTGGGAGTATTGTCGACAATGATCTGGTTTTAAGCGTAAAAGCGTGGAATTTTCTTACTCAATCCATAATATTGTAGACAATATACTAAGGCCACTCGTTAATCATGAATGAAGAACTCACGTCTCGCATTAAAATACGACTCGCAGAGAGAGAAAGCACTAAGTCTGAAAATTTAACCGAGCTTTTAATAGAGGCAATTGTTACCGGAGCAATACATTCTGGCAGCAAGATTTCTGAACCCGACTTAGCCAAACGTTTAAACGTGAGTCGAGGGCCTTTGAGAGAAGCTTTGATGAGGATTGAAGGGTTAGGGTTAATCGAACGAATTCCTCATGTGGGGGCGAGAGTAGTTAAGTTATCCGCTGAAAAATTAGTGGAAGTGTATTCAGTTAGAGAGGCACTGGAAGGTATGGCTGCTAGGTTAGCGGCTAGACATATATCAGAAAGCGAGATATTTGGCTTAGAGACATTACTCGCCAAACATTCTAAGCATATTGATGAGGTTGAGGGGAGCTCGTATTTTCACCAGCAAGGTGATTTCGATTTTCACTATCGTGTAATATTGGCCAGTCGTAATAGTAAACTTATCTCCTTATTATGCGATGAGCTATACCATTTACTTCGTATGTACAGATATCAATCTCCGCGTTCTCAATCCAGGCCCCATGAAGCATTAAGTGAACACAAACTGATACTTAAAGCGATAGAAAATCGTGACGAAGAATTGGCTGAGCTTCTTATGAGACGACACATTTCAGGCAGTAGAAAGTTAATAGAACAACAAATTATAGTGACTCAAAATGATTAGAAGGAAATAGTCATGGGTTTATCTCAAGGTGGAAAGTTTAGGGCAGCAGTAGAAAAAAATACTCCATTGCAAATTGTTGGAGCTATCAATCCTTACTGCGCAATGATGGCAAAAAATTTGGGGCATCAAGCCATTTATCTATCTGGTGGTGGTGTGGCCAATGCTTCTTATGGGTTACCGGATCTCGGTATTACCACCCTTAACGATGTTTTAGTGGACGTAGAACGCATCAGCAACGCGTGTGATCTTCCTCTTTTGGTCGATATTGATACAGGATTTGGTGGGGCGTTTAATATTGCGCGCACAATAAAAGCAATGGAAAAAGCAGGTGCGGCTGCAATACATATGGAAGATCAAGTTGCACAAAAACGTTGTGGTCACAGGCCCAACAAGGCGATAGTCAGCCAGCAAGAGATGGTCGACCGTATTAAAGCGGCAGTCGATGCCCGTCAAGATTCAAATTTTGTCATTATGGCCAGAACAGATGCGCTTGCTGTTGAAGGGATGGACAAAGCGATAGATAGAGCGATAGCTTGCGTTGAAGCTGGGGCTGATATGGTATTTCCTGAAGCAATGAACAAACTCGAGCAGTATGCACAATTCTCCAAAGCTCTTTATCAGGCCATAGGTAAAGATGTCCCAATATTGGCTAACATTACTGAATTTGGTCAAACTCCTCTATTCAACACCCAGCAGCTAGCAGAAGTGGGAGTTGATATGGTGTTGTATCCACTCAGTGCATTTCGTGCCATGAACAAAGCTGCAGAGACTGTTTATTCTCACCTTTTAAAAGAGGGCAATCAGGAGGAGCTCATTGGTATGATGCAGACGCGAAGCGAATTGTATGCTCATCTTAATTATCATGATTATGAACAGAGATTGGACAAGCTTTTCTCACAAGAAAGTGACTGACATGGTGTAAAAAGTTTAATTATTCAATAACGTTAAATGAGTTTGGCGACCAGTAACTAAATTTAGTTTGCCAAACAGAAAAGGAGTTCGATATGTCAACTAAAGAGTTAGGTGGCGCAGGCTTGAGAGGCCAAAGTGCTGGAAGCACAGCGTTATGTACAGTAGGTAAAACAGGAACCGGCCTTACCTACCGAGGGTACGATATTCATGATCTCGCGAATAATGCACAGTTTGAGGAGGTTGCACATCTGTTATTGCGTGGTCACCTTCCTACGCAGCAAGAACTAGATGCTTATAAAACACGCCTGATCAGCCTTCGTGGTTTACCTGAAGAGGTTAAAAAAGCGCTTGAACTCCTCCCACGCGACGCACACCCTATGGACGTGATGCGCACTGGGTGCTCTGTTTTAGGAAACATTGAACAAGAATCTGACTTTTCTGAGCAACTTAATGCGACAGAGAGAATGTTAGCTTTGTTTCCTGCAATTATTTGTTACTGGTACCGGTTTAGTCATGATGGAGTGAAAATTGACACGCAAGATCAGTCACAAAACTGTATTGGTGGCTACTTTCTGAAAATGCTGACAGATAAAGACCCGAGTGAGCTACACAAGCAAGTTATGCATTGCTCGCTGATTTTATACGCAGAACACGAGTTTAATGCGTCGACTTTTGCAGCGAGAGTATGCGCATCAACCCTTTCTGATATTCATTCATGTATTACGGCTGCAATTGGCACGTTAAGAGGGCCTTTGCATGGTGGTGCCAATGAAGCGGCAATGGATATGATCCAAGACTGGCAAACTCCCGAAGAAGCTGAGTCTAATATCATGCGAATGTTGGCCAACAAAGATAAAATAATGGGTTTTGGCCATGCTATTTATAGAGAAAGTGATCCGAGAAACGCATTAATTAAACGTTGGTCTAAAGAGTTGTCAGAGCAGGTAGGTGACAAACACCTATACGCTGTTTCTGAACGAGTAGAGACCGTAATGAAACGCGAGAAAGGATTATTCTGTAATGCTGACTTTTTCCATGCTTCAGCCTACCACTTTATGGATATCCCCACTAAATTGTTCACACCAATATTTGTTATGAGCCGTTTAACTGGCTGGGCTGCTCATGTGTTTGAACAGCGGGCAAATAATCGCATTATTCGCCCTAGCGCAGATTATACAGGGCCAGATGCACAAGAATGGCTACCTATCGATAGAAGATAGGAATCTTACGACTTTACTAAGGCTTGTGTTTCTATATCAAGCCTTTTTATTGGTTCATACCGAGTTATACATTCTAGGCTTAGGTCTTTTATCAGCTTGACCGTTTAACCTGTTCACAGCTGTATCAAGAACACCCAAAAACATAATTGCTATCACTTTGAGGTATTTTAACGACAATCCAGAGTGATATTCAGATGGAAGTAATACAATGAGCTGTACTGTTAACACTGATTATCGTAAGCCGCTTTCGGGATTCGACTTAGATTTTTTTGATGCGCGCCAAGCCATCAACGATATTTCTCCCGGAGCTTATGACTGCTTGCCATATACCTCCCGTGTACTTGCCGAGCAATTAGTGCGTCGGTGTCATCCAACAACTTTAACCGAATCACTGAAACAGTTAATCGAACGCAAGAGAGATTTGGATTTTCCATGGTATCCCGCTAGGGTGGTGTGTCATGACATTCTTGGTCAAACTGCTTTGGTAGATTTAGCTGGGTTACGCGATGCCATAGCCCAGCAGGGTGGTGACCCTACGAAAGTTAATCCAGTTGTCGAGACCCAATTGATCGTGGATCACTCATTAGCGGTGGAACATGGTGGTTTTGACCCTGACGCTTTCGAAAAAAACCGAGTCATTGAAGAGCGCAGAAATGAAGACCGCTTTCATTTCATTGAGTGGTGCAAAACGGCGTTTGAAAATGTCAGCGTTATTCCTGCAGGCAACGGCATTATGCACCAGATAAATCTAGAAAAAATGTCACCCGTCATTCAAGCCAAAGATGGCATCGCGTTTCCCGACACATGTGTTGGTACAGATAGCCATACACCTCATGTCGATGCGCTGGGCGTGATCGCAATTGGTGTAGGGGGCCTTGAAGCAGAAACAGTTATGTTAGGTCGCCCTTCGATGATGAGGTTACCAGAGATAGTTGGTGTCAAACTGGTGGGTAAACGCAGCTCTGGAATTACCGCGACAGACATCGTTTTGGCCATTACGGAATTTTTGCGTGGCGCTAAGGTGGTCTCATCTTACCTCGAATTTTTTGGCGAAGGCGCAAGTAGCTTAACCATAGGTGATAGAGCGACGATTTCTAATATGACACCTGAATATGGTGCAACGGCTGGTATGTTTTATATTGACGAGCAAACACTCCAATATCTCAAACTAACGGGACGTGACTCTCAGCAAGTCGAATTGGTTGAAAAATACGCTAAGCAAACTGGGCTGTGGGCAAGTGACTTACAGGAAGCTGAATACGAACGTGTCTTGGAGTTTGATCTTTCTTCAGTGGCCCGAAACTTAGCGGGTCCGTCAAACCCTCACCGCCGTTTACCGACCTCAGAGCTCATTGCAAAAGGTATTGCTGGGAAATGGGATGATTCAGAAGGTCGATTACCCGATGGAGCAGTTATTATTGCTGCGATCACTTCGTGTACGAATACAAGTAACCCGAGAAATGTTGTTGCTGCTGGACTTGTCGCCAAAAAGGCAAATCAGTTAGGACTTGAGCGTAAGCCTTGGGTAAAAACCTCTTTTGCTCCCGGATCAAAAGTGGCTAAAATCTACCTTGAAGAGGCAGGGCTATTGCCCGAAATGGAGAAATTGGGCTTCGGAATAGTCGGCTACGCCTGTACAACCTGTAATGGTATGAGTGGCGCTTTAGACTCTGATATCCAAAAGGAGATTATCGACAGAGACTTATATTCCACCGCAGTTCTGTCTGGTAATCGAAATTTCGATGGCCGTATTCACCCGTACGCTAAACAAGCGTTTTTAGCTTCGCCCCCTTTAGTAGTGGCTTATGCCCTTGCGGGGACAATTCGATTTGATATTGAGCGCGATGCGCTAGGATACAGCTCTGACGGGCAACCGATTTATCTTAGTGATCTTTGGCCTAGTGATGAAGAAATTGACCAAACTGTCGCTGAGTACGTTAAGCCAGAGCAATTTAAACAAGTCTACATACAGATGTTTAAACTTGATGATCAACAAGCCAATTGTAATCCTCTCTACGATTGGCGCCCGATGAGTACCTATATACGTCGTCCCCCATATTGGGAAGGTGCGTTAGCCGGTAAACGTACGCTTTCTTCAATGAGACCGTTAGCGGTACTCGGGGATAACATCACTACGGATCATTTATCACCTTCCAATGCCATACTCGCTTCAAGTGCAGCTGGAGAGTACCTTTCAAGCATGGGGGTCCCCGAGCAAGATTTTAACTCCTACGCAACACATAGAGGGGATCACCTTACTGCTCAGCGAGCGACGTTCGCTAACCCTAAACTTTTCAATGAGATGGTTCGCGAAAATGGCGAGGTGGTGCAAGGTTCTCTCACACGTATTGAGCCTGAGGGTCAAATATCACGTATGTGGGAAGCAATTGAAACTTATATGAGCCGCAAGCAACCTTTGATTATTATTGCTGGCGCAGACTATGGCCAAGGTTCTTCAAGGGACTGGGCTGCGAAAGGAGTTCGCTTAGCTGGCGTTGAGGTGATTGTTGCCGAAGGGTTTGAAAGGATTCACAGAACAAACCTGGTAGGGATGGGAGTACTACCCCTTGAGTTTAAACAGGGAGAAAACCGAAAAACACTCAAACTTGATGGTAGTGAAGTTTACGACATAGTTGGAAACATTCAGGCAGGTGTAGATCTTAGTTTAATCATTAGACGCAAAAACGGTGAACGAATAGAGACTTTGGTGACATGTCGTTTGGATACGCAAGATGAAGTCTCGGTATACGAGGCTGGTGGTGTGTTGCAGCGTTTTGCTCAAGATTTTCTTGCTCAGTAGGAGGAATTATGTCGAGTCATCAAACCAATCAAATAAAGGTTGCAGCAACTTACATGCGCGGCGGGACCAGCAAGGGCGTTTTTTTCAATATAAGCGACTTACCTCCTGAAGCGAAAGTGCCCGGAA
The DNA here is from genome assembly GCF_009363415.1 of Vibrio aquimaris. Lineage (NCBI taxonomy): Bacteria > Pseudomonadati > Pseudomonadota > Gammaproteobacteria > Vibrionales > Vibrionaceae > Vibrio > Vibrio aquimaris. Next base: position 1,499,035 of record NZ_CP045350.1, read on the forward strand.
AAGAGCGTGATGCACTTTTATTACGGGTAATTGGCAGCCCTGACCCCTATGCAAAACAGATTGATGGAATGGGAGGAGCAACGTCAAGCACCAGCAAAGTTGTCATTCTCTCCCCAAGTACTCAACCTGATCATGATGTAGATTACTTATTTGGCCAAATTTCGATTGATAAGGCATTGGTCGATTGGAGTGGCAATTGTGGAAATCTCTCTGCAGCGGTAGGCCCTTTTGCTATACACACTGGTTTAATGCCATCCGAGCGTATCCCCAAGAACGGAACTGCTGCGGTCAGGGTCTGGCAAGCCAACATAAAAAAAACTATCGTCATTCATGTTCCTATTAGAGATGGATTAGTACAAGAAACTGGCGACTTTGAGTTAGATGGAGTGACGTTTCCTGCAGCAGAAATTCCGGTTGATTTTATGTCGCCTGCAGATGGCAAAAGTAATATGTTCCCTACTGGAAACTTAATTGATGATCTCGATGTTCCAGAGGTTGGTACATTCAATGCTACGTTTATAAACGCAGGCATACCAACCATATTTATGCAAGCCGACTCCCTTGGTTATACGGGGACCGAACTTCAAGATGACATCAACAATGACCTAAATGCGTTGGATAAGTTTGAGAAGATTCGTGCTTATGGGGCATTGAAGATGGGGCTCATAAGCAATATTGAGGAAGCCGAAAACCATCAGCACACACCTAAAATAGCGTTTGTTTCTAAGCCTAAAAGCTACCACGCATCAAATGGTAAATACATTTCTGAAAATGATGTGGATTTACTTGTTAGAGCCTTATCTATGGGGAAACTACACCACGCCATGATGGGGACGGCTGCGGTAGCCATTGCTTCAGCAGCATGTATCCCAGGAACACTGGTTAATCTAGCCGCTGGTGGCGGTGAAAAGCATTCAATCACATTTGGTCACCCGTCTGGTGTACTAAAAGTTGGTGCTATTGCAAGTCACAATGAAAAAGGTTGGGTTGTTGAAAAAGCAGTGATGAGTCGAAGTGCACGAATCATTATGGAAGGTTTTGTTCGTGTTCCTTCCAATATTTTTTAGAGCAGGCCTGTAAAGTCATTACAGGACTTAATCCTATCTGGACATACGGGAGGATACGTTATGTCTGCCTATCAGAAAGAATATTTATTGGCCAAGGAAGATCCTAAAAAGTTTTGGCAGAGCCAAGCGGGCAATATTGATTGGTTTAAAAAACCGACCAAGATTTTAGAGTTTGATAATAATGGCATTGAACGCTGGTTTACCGATGGTGTTCTCAATACATGTTGGTTGGCGCTAGATTATCACTGTGAGCAGGGGCGGGGTGACAATGTCGCTCTAATTTATGACTCTCCGGTTACAGGAAATAAAAGCCAATACACTTATCATCAGCTACGAGACCAAGTATCGAAAGTTGCTGGCATGCTTGCTAATCAAGGTGTAGAAAAAGGCGATCGGGTGATTATTTATATGCCCATGATCCCCGAGGCCGCGATGGCTATGCTGGCATGCGCAAGACTAGGTGCTATCCACTCCGTGGTGTTTGGTGGCTTTGCTCCCCATGAACTTGCGGTTCGAATTGATGATGCGCAGCCCAAAACCATTATGACGGCTTCTTGTGGGATTGAATTCACGACAGTGATTCCATATAAGCCTCTTGTCGATAAAGCGATTGAACAAAGTCATTGGAAGCCTGAAAAAGTATTTGTGTTCCAGCGCCCTGAGTGTCAAGCAGAGTTAGCTCACCCTTATGATTTAGATTGGCAGCAAGAAGTTGAGAAAGCCCAACCTCACTCATGTGTTCCCGTTTTGGCTACTGACCCCTTATATATTCTCTATACATCCGGAACGACAGGTAAACCAAAAGGTGTTGTAAGGGACAATGGTGGTCATGCTGTTGCGCTCAAGTACTCTATGAGCGCGATTTATAATGTTGCTGAAGATGGCGTTTATTGGGCCGTCTCCGATGTTGGTTGGGTATTAGGCCATTCATATATTGTTTATGCACCTTTGATCCATGGCTGTAAAACTGTCCTATATGAGGGGAAACCAATAAAAACACCGGATGCTGGTGCATTCTGGCGTGTCTGCGCAGAACATAAAGTCAATGTTTTGTTTGCTGCTCCCACCGCCTTTCGTGCGATAAAGAAAGAAGACTTTGATGGTGTCCATATTGAAAAATATGACCTATCCAAGTTACATACAATTTTCATGGCTGGTGAGAGGCTTGATCCTCCAACTTTAGCTTGGGCACAGGAAAAAGCAGGTAAACCCATTATTGATAATTGGTGGCAAACCGAGACGGGCTGGCCTATGGTCGCAAACCCTATCGGACTGGAACCCATGCCAGTTAAGGCTGGCTCATCAACCAAACCAGTACCCGGCTACAACATAGAAATACTTAATGAACAAGGGGAGGTTTTAGGGCCTAATCAGCAGGGTTTTATTGCTATTAAACGTCCTTTACCCCCAAGTTGTCTGCCCACGATATGGCGCAATCATGAAAGGTTCGAATCTGGCTATCTAAATGTATTCCCCGGTTACTATATATGTGGCGATGGTGGCTATTTCGACAGTGACGGATATTTGTACATCATGGGCCGGGTTGATGACGTAATTAATGTCGCAGGGCACAGGTTATCAACAGGGGAGATGGAGGAAGTGGTTGCTGGACATCCAGCTATTGCAGAATGTGCCGTAGTGGGGATAAGCGATGAATTAAAAGGACAGTTGCCTCTGGGTCTTGTTGTGCTCAAGGATGGGGTTAAGGTGGATAATAATCAACTGGAAGACGAAATTGTTGATGTTGTACGAGACAAAATTGGCGCGGTTGCCTGTTTCAAGCAAGCTTTGGTGGTTGAGCGCTTACCAAAGACTCGGTCGGGTAAAATTTTGCGAAAAACCATTAGACAGATAGCCGATGGGGAAAAGTATACCGTTCCTTCTACAATTGACGATCCAAACAGTTTAGTGGAAATAGAGAAAATACTAGAGCGCTAGATTAACGCATTGTATAACCACCAAGTAGCCTTTAGTATATTGAGCTACTTGGTGCACTAAGCTCTGTGATTACTTTATATAAGGTGGGCTATGAAAAACATCACGATTCGAGTTGCACAAACTCAGGATGTAGAGCAGCTCGATGAATTAATGTTCAGGCTACATGATGAGCATCATCACCAGTGCCCTGAACATTTCAAAACCGCTCAAGAGATAGAGCAGGAAAAAAGCATTACTCGTTATATCAACTCGCCAGATTGTTTAGTCTTGGTGGCTTGCGATGGCGATTACATCCTTGGCTTTATTACAGGACATTTTTGTGAGCTCATTTCAAGTGTGAGTAAGCCGGTTCAGATGGGAAGTGTAGATGAACTCTATGTCATGCCTGAAATGCGAAAGTTTGGTATTGCGACACAGCTATATCACGACCTAGAACATCGTTTTGACGAGTATGGCGTCAAACAAGTGTTTGTCGAGGTATGGGACTTTAACCATGTCGCACTCGATTTATACAAGGGTTTAGCGTTCCAAAATCATATTCACTGGTTACGAAAACCAATCAGTTAGGGTTGCTTTTTCTTGGCCAATCAATTTGTTGGCGATACGAGACAAACACAACACAAAAAGATTGTGGTTTTTTCTCATTCTGATTTAGTTGACCTTCGTGTTGCAGTCATTTAAGGTCTCGGTCCGGCATTGCACAGATGATGATTTAGGCTGAGATAAAGTTGTACAAAATTAACGAAATGTTTGAAACCATACAAGGTGAAGGTGTATTTACGGGGGTACCGTCTGTATTCATTCGCCTACAGGAATGCGCTGTTGGTTGCTCTTGGTGTGATACTAAGCATACCTGGGACGCAACCCCTAAAGACGAGCGCCCTTTAAATGAAATTCTGACTAAAACAAAGGACTCGTCTACATGGTGCAGTGCTGCCAGTTCTGACATTATCGATCAATATCATCAATTGGGTTACCAAGCTAAGCATATCGTGATTACAGGCGGAGAGCCATGCATTTATGACTTACAACCACTCACTGAAGCCTTTGAAAATATTGGATGTAGTTGCCAAGTGGAGACCAGTGGTACATCCGAGGTATTAACCAGCGAGAAGACCTGGGTGACAGTGTCACCAAAAGTAGCGATGAAAGGAAAGCTTCCTGTGCTGGATAGTGCATTGTTACGAGCCAATGAGATCAAACATCCGGTAGGGACAACCAAAGATATTGAACACTTAGATGAGCTAATAGTGCGAGCCAGCGTGCCAGAGACCACAGTGATCGCACTGCAACCCATTAGCCAGAAACCTCGAGCAACTCAACTTTGTATTAATACCTGTATCGAGCGTAACTGGCGACTTTCAATTCAATCCCACAAATATTTGAACATTGCTTAAAGGACATAAGAATAATGAAAAAAGCTGTAGTCGTATTCAGTGGAGGGCAAGATTCTACGACTTGCCTAGTTCAGGCACTTAATGAGTTTGATGAAGTTCATGCTATTACTTTCGATTACGGACAAAGGCATAGATTAGAGATTGAAGTCGCCCAAAGTTTAGCTAAAGAGTTGGGGGTTACGGCTCACAAAGTTATGGATGTCGGTCTGCTTAATGAATTAGCGATTAGCTCGCTAACTCGAGATGACATTCCAGTCTCTCATGAGCTGCAAGACAATGGTTTACCAAACTCCTTCGTTCCCGGTCGTAATATTTTATTTTTAACACTTGCGGGTATTTACGCATACCAAATTGGCGCAAGCACTATCATTACAGGGGTATGTGAAACAGATTTTTCTGGCTATCCCGATTGTCGTGACAGTTTTGTTAAAGCCATGAATACGGCTCTTGCACAAGGTATGGAATACCAGTTAAAAATTTCTACTCCTTTGATGTGGCTAAATAAAGCTGAAACTTGGGCGCTTGCAGATCAATGTCAGGCTCTCGATTTGGTGAAAGAGAAAACGTTAACTTGTTATAATGGTGTCATTGGTGACGGTTGTGGAGACTGCCCTGCGTGTGGGCTCAGAAAAGCAGGGTTAGAAGATTACCTCAATAACCGAGAGGCTATGATGGCTTCTTTGGTTAAAAAGCAGCAGCCTGCCTAAAAACAATACAAAAATGCCCTCATAAAGTCCGAGAGGGCATTTTCAAATGGCTTATTAACCCAGATACATTTTCGCTAATTCAGCAGGTTCTACTTCTTTACCTTCCAATTGTGCATTCCAGTTGGTACCAACTAAAACACCATCTTCTGACAAAGTGAGTAACCAATCTTCGACGAAAATATCGAGTGGGATTTCTAATACCTCAAAATCGGCCCACTCTTCGACATTGTGCGCTTGCGCATCTTCTTTTGCCGACCAGAATGGCATAACTTCGCTATTCTCAAATTCAGTGGAGTCGCATGATAGCCATCCTTCTTCGTTACGAAGCCCCCAAACTAAATTGGTCTGTTTGGTGTCCGCTACAAAAAGCTCTAGGTTCGCTTGAATGTCAGAAGTTAAGTTGCTCATCACGTTTTTCTCTTCATGGTAATTATGGATTAGGGTAGCACTGTTATCGTTAAAGCTAAATAAAAAACCAGATTTTCTGTCTAGATGACCTTGCAGGCAAAGCCTTTTAGATAAAACCCTTCTGGATAGGCTGTGTCTGTTGGGTGGTCGGCCGCTTGCTCAAAACGTTCAACAAACTTGACCTGACGACCAGCGTCAACGGCGGCATCGGCAATGATCTTTTGAAAAAGCACTTGGTCCATTAACCCAGAACAAGAATAAGTTAGCAGTGTTCCACCCGTTCTTAAGATTTGCATAGCTAGCATATTAATATCTTTATAGCCCCGACATGCCCCATTGAGTTGTGCTTTGCTCTCGGCAAATTTTGGCGGGTCCATGATCACGACATCGAATTTTGTTCCCTGATCTCTATATTCACGCAGCAACTTAAATACGTCCGCGTTGAGAAAAACGGCACGCTTTTTCGAAATATCAAACTGGTTAATTTCGGCATTGTGTTTTGCCATATCCAGTGCGGGTTGAGATACATCAGCGTTGATAACGCGTTTTGCCTCACCTTTCAATGCATATAAACCAAAGCCACCTGTGTAAGAAAAGCAGTTGAGCACTTCCTTATCTTTACAATATTTGATGGCCTGTTGGCGGCTATCGCGCTGGTCGAGGTAGAATCCTGTTTTATGGCCAGCCTTAATATTTACACTTATCTTAATGCCATTTTCTTCAATAACAACGGACTCTGGCGGCTCTTCACCATGTAACACACCAATTCGTTCACTTAGCCCCTCTTTCTTTCTCACCGCAACATCTGAGCGTTCATATATGTAGTGGTCAGGGAACACCTTTAATAGAGCTCGGGTCAGAGTGTCTTTTTGGTATTCGGCACCGGCACTCAATAGCTGACATACCAAGTAATCTTGGTACTTATCGACAGTAATACCCGGCAACCCATCAGATTCAGCGGCAATTAAGCGATAGCCTGTAAGACCGTCTCGCTCAATAATATCCTGACGAAGTACTTGTGCTTGCTGGATCCGCTGCACAAAAAAATCTAAATCTATCTCTTGGTTCTCAAAGCTCCAAATTCTTGCACGAATTTGCGAGTGTGGAGAGTAGGCAGCTTTTGCCAGCCAAGTTCCATCATGAGCAAAAACATCCGCTGTTTCACCTAACGAAGGTTTACCCTCTATTTTTTTTATACCTCGAGAGAAAACCCAAGGATGTCTGCGCTTTAGCGACTTTTCTCGGCCTTTTTCTAGATAAATAGCTGGGGTCATGATGTTGCTCACTTGAATATTAAAGGTCGGGTATTGTGGTGGAAGTCTATAAGAAAATCAAACAAAACCACCAGTTAGGATTGGAATATGCTTATTTGAATAAAGCCTTTTATACTTTTGCTAGAAAGTTACGAGGTCGATTAACTATAACAGTACATTGTATAGGTATATCATTATGGATTTTGAGTGCAAAAGGTTTCTCATAGGTGGTTGTGTACAGGGCGTCGGGTTTCGCTATCACACATCTCAGCAAGCTATGAAATTTGGCTTAACAGGCTATGCGAAAAACCTTACCAATGGACAGGTTGAAGTGGTGATTTGTGGACATAGCCAGAAAATGGTTGAGATGGAACAATGGTTACAAAACGGGCCTAAAACTTCGTCGGTAGAATCCGTTGAGTCGGAATCTATACCTTATCAGCTAATGACAGACTTTGATATTTTATAGGCACTTTGCGGGTTTGGGTAAGCCTGCCAATTTTGTTGCTTGTTTGGCTGGGCCTTGTTTAAAGAGCTTGAATAAATACTTACTATTACCTTTCTCTGGCCCATGAGCTTTTTGTATTGCTTTAACCAGCATCCTTATCGCAGGTGAAGTATTAAACTCTTCGTAAAAAGCACGGACAAAGTGAACCACTTCTAAATGCGCTTCAGTTAGTTCGATGCCTTCCTGCTTTGCAAGCAACGCAATCATGCCTTCTTCCCAATCATTGTGGTTAAGAAGGTATCCTTCGTTGTCGGTGTGAACGGTTTTGCCTTTGTACTCAAACATGTTATTCAATTCTCGGTGTTGTAGAGTCGATAGGGTAGCTCAGCTCAGCGGCGTTTCGCAACATGTAAAAAGAAAAAGCCCAGAAGATTCAACCTCTGGGCCGTAACAAAGCATAATGTGTCTAGTAATTAGTCATCATTCATAATGCCAAGAATCGTTAGTAAGCTAGTGAACAAATTCAAGATGTTAAGATACATAGAAATTGTTGCGCTTACATAGTTAGTCTCTTCACCACGAACAATACGGCTTGTGTCGTACAAAATAAAACCAGAGAAAACAAGCGCTGACATACTGCTGATAGCGAGCTGACCTAGAGTAGAGCCAACGAAGATATTAATGATTGCTGCTACGATGACAATAATCAGTCCTGCGATAAGAAAATTGCGCATGAAAGAAAAATCTTTCTTACTGCTGATTGTATAAGCAGACAACCCAAGGAATACCATCCCCGTCAGGCCGAGTGCTTGGGCAATGATCGATGGTCCATTAGGAATAGACGCATAGTGGTTGAGCATTGGGCCAAGAGCGCCTCCCATCAATGTTGTAAACACGAATGTCCATACGATACCCATAGATGAGTTGATGCTTCTTGGTAGAGCGAAGAAAAGAATACCAATAGCTGCTACTTGCATAACAAGAGCCATCATAGGAGAAAGGCCCATTGCCATTGTAGCAAGCGCTGCAATAGCACTAGTGACCAAAGTCATGGAAAGAAGAAAATAAGTGTTCTTCAGGGTTTTATTGATCTCAAGTGTGTTAGTTGCACTTGTAGAACGTGTAAACATAGGGCTGTTCATAATTGTCCTCGTAAGGGTTATGTTTATAGCTACATTTATGGGGTTAAGCTATGAAAAGATCAAGCCTTAACTGTATATTCATTACAACAAATTCTATATGAATTACACAAAAATGTATCAAGAAAGATGTAACACAATATAACAGATTGATTTATATGAGAGCCACACCAACCTATGCTCTAATTTTTCAAACAACACTAATGACTTAGAATTTGAGCCAAAAAGTTTTGAGTACGATCAGATTGAGGGTTCTCAAAGAAATCAACTGGGTTATTTTCTTCAATGATCTCACCAGCATCCATGAAGATAACGCGATCAGCAACTTCTTTAGCAAACCCCATTTCATGAGTGACACATAGCATAGTCATACCTTCTTCTGCTAATTCAACCATAACGTCAAGCACCTCGCGAACCATTTCTGGATCGAGTGCCGAAGTGGGTTCGTCGAATAGCATAACTTGTGGGCTCATACATAATGATCGCGCAATCGCCACGCGTTGTTGCTGTCCACCGGAGAGCTGACCAGGGTATTTCTCTGCTTGATCTGGAATTTTTACTCGCTCGAGGTACTTCATAGCGACTTGTTTAGCCTCATCTTTTGGCATTTTTTTGACCCAGATAGGTGCTAAAGTACAGTTTTCGAGTACAGTGAGGTGAGGGAATAGATTGAAGTGTTGAAAACACATACCGACTTCTCTGCGTACGGCTTCAATATTTTTCAGGTCTTCGGTGAGTTCGTTTCCTGACACAATAATTTGGCCTTTCTGATGTTCTTCAAGTCGATTGATACACCGAATCATTGTAGATTTTCCTGACCCTGAGGGACCACATATCACGATTTTTTCGCCTTTTTTAACACTAAGATTAATGTTCTTGAGTACGTGAAACTCTCCGTACCACTTGTTCATGTCCTTAATCTCAATCATCAAATCCTGCTGTGTCATAACATATCCTTGAGCATTAAATTATCGTTTGTGGCCAGTATGGAGTTTGTTTTCCAGCCAAATGGAGTATCGAGACATGCCAAAACAAAATATCCAGAAAACCAATGCGACAAAAACATAACTTTCAGTCGCAAACCCCAACCATTGTGGATCAGTATTGGCTGCTTGTCCTATACCCAATACATCAAACATTCCAATAATGAGAACTAAACTGGTGTCTTTGAAGAGGCCAATAAAAGTGTTCACAATCGAGGGGATAGTGATTTTCAATGCTTGAGGTAATACAATCAAGCCCATTTTTTTCCAATAACTGAGTCCGAGGGCGTCAGCCGCTTCGTATTGGCCTTTCGGTATGGCCTGTAACCCCCCTCTGACTACCTCTGCCATATACGCCGCACTAAACATGACTACCCCTATCAGAGCACGTATGAGTTTGTCTGTTTCTGAGCCCTGAGCAAGAAATAGTGGCAACATGACAGACGCCATGAAGAGCACTGTAATAAGAGGAACACCACGCCAAATTTCAATGTAAACAGTACAAATACTTCGAATGATAGGCATCTCTGACCGACGACCAAGAGCGAGAGCGACTCCAATGGGTAATGATACTACAATCCCCACCAACGCAATGATAAGTGTGACTAAAAGCCCACCCCATTTATGAGTATCAACGACCTCAAGTCCAAATACGCCGCCGTACAGTAGGGCGGCAATGATAAAGGGATAAATGTTAACAAAAAACAACCATATCCATAGCCGTTTAGGCGTTTTTTCATAAGCGAGCAGAACAGTAAAGATGGCTAGTGTTGCGTAAAATAAACGCGGACGCCATAACTCCTCTTGAGGATAGAAGCCATACATAAATTGCTCCCAACGCACGCTGATAAACACCCAGCAAGCACCTTCTCGAGAGCAGTCATCTCGGGTCGAACCTATCCAATCGGCTTGCAAAATTGCCCAATTGAAAATGTTCCAAATGAGGGAGATCGCGATGTAAGCGAGAATCAAAGTAACTATAGAATTCACCGGACCATTGAATAGATTTTTCCGCATCCAACCTATTGGTCCCACAGTATTGGCAGGAGGTGGTAAATCGGGCTGAAACTGATGTATCTTCATATCATCTCTCCACCAAAGCAACTTTACGGTTATAAATATTCATCAGCGCGGATGTCAGTAAGCTGAGCGATAAATAGACTGCCATAGTCATTGCAATGATTTCTATCGCTTGTCCTGTCTGATTGAGGGTTGTCCCTGCGAATACTGACACTAGATCGGGGTAGCCAATCGCCATCGCCAATGATGAGTTTTTGGTAAGGTTAAGGTATTGGCTGGTTAATGGCGGTATGATGATTCTCAGAGCTTGAGGCACGATGACGAGTTTAAGCGTTCTGGAACGGGGAAGGCCAAGAGACATGGCGGCCTCTGTCTGACCATGACTGACGGCATTAATTCCTGAACGAACTATTTCAGCGATAAACGAGGCGGTGTAAATACTTAAAGCTAGAAGAAGCGCGGCTAATTCAGGGATAATACTTATGCCCCCTTGAAAATTGAACCCTTGTAGCTTCGGATAATCTGCTGAAATAGGGGAGCCCATAAGAAAGTACACAGCGATAGGAAATACAAAAACTAACCCAAACACGATACGACCCATCGGGGTCTGTTGCCCAGTTAATTTCTGTTTGTTATTTGCCCAAATATTGATTAAACAGCAGCTAGCTATCCCAAAAGCAAAGCAGATTCCGACAATAGATGCACCTTGTTCGAACACTGGGGCTGGAAAATATAGGCCGCGTACATTTAAAAATATTGCTTCTCCAAGGCTGAGACTTTGTCTAGCGGAAGGCAGTGCTTGAAGTACTGCGAAATACCAAAAGAATATTTGTAACAGTAGTGGTACATTGCGAAAAATTTCTATATAGACGGCGGCCAAACGGCTCACTAACCAATTAGAAGATAAACGGGCAATGCCCATAATAAAGCCAATCACTGTGGCTAAAATGATTCCGAGTATAGAGACTAGGGCGGTATTCAAAAGCCCGACAACGAAAGTACGGCCATATGAGAAAGTTTCGTTGTACTCAATCAGTGACAAGCCAATCCCAAATCCAGCTTCCTGATTTAGGAAGCCAAACCCTGTCGCGATACCACGGGCTTCAAGATTGGTAAGAGCATTATTAACGATTGTGTAAAAGAAAAAAAACAACGCAATGATTGCGATGATCTGAAAAACGACTGATCGAAATGTGGGGTTATAAAAAAGGCTAGTTTTCGAATTCTGGCTTTGTGCGCTAGGCTCATTGGCATTAGTATGTTTCATTTAGCTATGGCCTCAATCCCTTGGTTATAAAAAGGGCGGCAGTACCGCCCATTTTGGTTGCCTGCTAGCGAATTGGCGGTGCGTACATGAATCCACCGGCATTCCACAGCGCATTGACACCACGAGAGATTTGCAATGGGGAGCCGCTACCTACAGTGCGCTCGAAGCTTTCACCATAATTCCCAACTTGTTTAACTATCTGGTAACCCCAGTCATCACGTATACCGAGACCTTTCCCTTTTGGCCCTTCAATACCCAAGATTCTTTTTACGTTAGGGTCTTTTGACTTTAACATTTCTTCTGCATTCTTGGATGTAATACCATACTCCTCAGCATTAACCATTGCTGCCAAAGTCCATTTACCAATGTTGAACCACTGGTCATCGCCTTGGCGCACTACTGGACCTAGTGGTTCTTTCGAAATAATTTCGGGTAAAACCATCGCAGAAGCTGGATCTTGAAGGTTTAGACGCAGCGCATAAAGCCCTGATTGGTCGGTCGTTAATGCATCACAACGACCAGCATCAAAACCCTTAGAAGTTTGTGCAGCGGTATCAAAAACAACGGGCTTGTACGACATTCCGCTATTTCTAAAATAGTCTGCTAGATTAAGCTCTGTTGTTGTACCAGATTGAACACACACTGAGGCGCCATTTAGCTCTTTCGCACTTTTGATACCCAGATCTTTTTTCACCATAAAACCCTGACCATCGTAGTAATTGACGCCAACAAAATTGAGGCCAAGCGCGGTATCTCGGTGTAATGTCCACGTGGTGTTGCGTGATAAAACATCAATCTCACCCGACTGAAGGGCAGTAAAGCGTTCCTTCGCGGTTAAAGGGACATATTTGACCTTTTTCTTGTCGCCAAGAACGGCGGCGGCTAAAGCTTGACAATACTCTACGTCAATACCTTCCCATTCGCCTTTTGAGTTAGGGTTAGAAAACCCAGGTAAACCTGTACTGACACCACAAGTTAGGAAACCCTGTTTCGTCACTTTGGCTAGGGTAGTATCTGCAGCAGAGACGCCCGTAGACATCAGAGCAGTCGAAGCCGCTACTAATGAAGCAATAAATGTGAGTTTGTTTGCCATTTGAATCCTTCCTGTATGATCCATGTTAAATTAGGTACCACTTATCACAACGAATGAAAATGTGTTGTATATCAATGGTTATTATCAAATCATCTAAAAAACGACTTGTATATAAATCAACCATTTATAAGAATAGGTAAGGATTGGTAAATTCTCAAATATATCATTTAAAAGAGGTTATTCTGTGAAGTTACGTATCTCAGACCTAACTTAATGATTAAATATTAATCAAATTGGTGTAGTGTGAAACTTCACATTAATAGTCCAAAGGTAAACAATGTTGTCAATATACGATTTTAACAGTAATAAATTTTACCATACGAGGTACTGGTAATTGATAACGTTGCATTTTCGATGGTATCCAGCACTATCTATTGCAATGACAAGTAATCTCTGTATTTATGTATCACATTTTTGATAATATCTTGTGTAATAGCTTGTAAGTTTGCCTAAGGATAGAAATGCAATATTTTCCACTGTTCATGAATCTTAGAGACAGACCAATTTTGGTCGTTGGGGGAGGTGAAGTAGCTTGTCGCAAGGTTGACAGCCTAATTCGTGCAGGTGCAAATGTATCCATTGTTTCTCCACAAATTGACCTATATCTCCAACGTTTAGTTGAGCGTAATGAATGCCACTGGATTCAAAATTTGTACTCTAAAAAAATACTTGATAAAAAATACCTTCAAGTGTGGGCCACAACGGATAACCTTGAACTTAATCACCGAGTTTATGATGATGCCAAAGCGTTGGGGATTTTGGTTAACGTCGTCGATGATCAGCCTTATTGTGACTTTATTACACCTTCAATGATTACTCGTGGCAGAATTCAAATCGCAATATCAAGCGGAGGAGCATCGCCTGTTCTTATTCGCAATATTAGAGAGCAGCTAGAATCAAGTTTGGCATTCAACCTCTCTTTGTTAGCAGACTTTGGCATGTCGAAAAGAGGGGATATTAAACAGCGTCTGCCTTCAGTTGACCTCCGACGTAAATTCTGGGAAATGTTTTTTGCCTGTATCAATGTTCAAAATGCAACGGAACGTTGCCAGTTAGAAGCTGAATATTCAAAGCTGTTAGACAGTGAAATTCAATCTCAAGGGTCTATTACATGGGTAGAGTTTGGCAATGATGTCGAGTTGTTGCCGATAAAAGCATTGCGCTTGATGCAGCAATCGGAACAAGTTCTGTATAGCCCTCAGTGTCCTGATGAGTTCCTAGAGCTGAGTCGAAGAGATGCTGAGAGACATATGTATGAGAGCGAAGTTGATCTATCCGAGAGGCTAGTTATTGGACGAAAACAGAATATGCGTGTTGTTGTATTTGTTCCTTCTGAAGCAACTGAATATAAACTTCTTATTAATGGGGATTTACATATTCGACCGGGTAGCGTATGAAGGCTAACACTCCAAGCACTTCGCTAGGCACTTGGAGTGTTCTCAATTGGTTGTATTCAGTCTCTGAAGTTTTCGTACTGAAGAGGTTGGCCGAGATCCGCGTCTCGAATCATTGCTATCGTAGCTTGAAGGTCGTCTCTTTTCTTTCCTGTAACACGTACTTTCTCACCTTGAATAGACGCTTGTACTTTAAGTTTGGCATCTTTAATCGCTTTAACGACTTTTTTGGCCATGGGAGCTTCGATTCCTTGTTTGAAAATAACAATTTGATGCCACTTTTTGCCTGACGCTTCTTCATCCTTGGCTTCCATAGCATTAACATCAACACCTCTTTTAGTAAGGTGAGAACGTAAAATATCCCGCATCTGTTTAAGTTGAAAATCACCTTCGGCATTTAGCCTTACCGATTCATCTTTTTGCATTTCAAACGAGGCATCGACACCTCGAAAATCAAAACGCGTAGATAATTCGCGAGAGGCATTATCGACTGCATTTCTAAGCTCAACAGTATCGATTTCAGATACGATATCAAAAGATGGCATTACTTATTCCTCTATGTTTACCCACGTGATTTAACGGCATTCGCCAGCAAATCCAGCATCTTGACTGTGTCTTCCCAGCTTAGACATGGATCGGTAATCGACTGGCCGTATACCAAGTTATCTATGTCTTTCATGGATTGGTTGCCTTCAACAATAAAGCTTTCGGCCATGATACCAGCAATTTGGTCTTTACCAGATAGAATCTGATCACAAATATCTTTTGCGACGTCTAATTGTCTCTTATGTTGCTTTAAACAGTTGGCATGGCTGAAGTCAACGACAAGACGAGGTGGAAGATTGAAGCTTGCTAATTGTTGGCATGCTGAGTTTACAGAATTGGTATCATAGTTAGGACCGTCATCACCACCTCTCAGAATCACATGCCCATATGGATTTCCACTAGTACGGTATACTGTCATACGCCCGTTTTTATCCGGCGAGTAAAAGTAATGAGAAGCTTGAGATGCTCGGATAGCATCGATAGATATTTTTACGTTGCCATTAGTCCCATTCTTAAACCCTACAGGGCAAGATAACGCCGAGGCCATTTCTCTGTGTATCTGAGACTCTGTGGTCCGCGCACCAATAGCTCCCCAAGAGATTAAATCGGCTATATACTGGCCTGTAATCATATCAAGGAACTCAGTCGCAGTTGCTAACCCAAGCTTATTGATGTCAAGTAGAAGCTTACGTGCTTTGTTAAGTCCAGTCTCTAAAGCATAAGAGCCATCCAAGTTTGGATCTGTAATAAGGCCCTTCCATCCTACAACAGTACGTGGCTTTTCAAAGTAAGTACGCATAACGATAAACAACTCGTCTTGGTACTCTTCTTTAACCTCTGCTAAACGCTTGGCATAGTCAAGAGCTGCATCTGTGTCGTGTACTGAACAAGGCCCCACAACGACCAATAGTCGCTTGTCTTCACCTGTCAAAATCTGTTCGATTTGCTGGCGAGATTTAGCAACGCGTTCTGCTACATCTCCAGTAATTGGATGTGCGCTCCCAAGCTCTGCTGGTGTTGGCATTGGGCCTAATGGTTGGGTTCTTAACTCATCGGTTTTAATTGGCATAAACTCGCCTGTTATTTTTATCGCGAAGGGTTAAAGATAACGGAAACAACATGACTAATAAACCTTTAGCATAATATTCTTGAAGTTGTGCTGCTCTGCACAAGGCCTGCTGTGCTCTGTTCATCATTACGATATATAATATTAACATTTTGTTGACATTGGTTCGGATTCGTTATCAACTAAGTGTCATGCCAAATGACATCGGACCAGTTGTATGATTTCTTCTCTCGATAAAGCCAATATCTATTTAAAAATGTTTGGGTTTTTCAAAGTTCCGCTCATATGGCTGTGTGGCCCAAAAATTTTGCAGCTCAATGAAAAAAGCGTAGAAATAAAAATACCGCTTAAGAGAAAAACGAAAAATCATCTCAACAGTATGTATTTTGGCGTCTTAGCCGTCGGAGCCGATATCGCTGGCGGTTTTATGGCTATGAGTAAAGCGCAGTCAAGAGGGCATAAAGTTTCATTGGCATTCAAAGCCGTAGACGGACAGTTTCTTAAAAGGCCAGAGAGTGATGTCCACTTTTTATGTCATGATGGAGAGTTAATTGACGCAATGTTAGATGAGACAATTGCAACAGGTCAACGAGTCAATCAACAGGTTAAAATAACCGCCATTTGCCCCAAGCTGCATGGTGATGAGCCTATGGCGGAATTTCTTCTTACTCTGTCGTTGAAGAAAGTGGCAGGGTAGATGTGTCGAGATCCACTTGCTCAATTGCAACAATTTTGTTTCTGTTTAGGACGATTTTCCATCGGTAATAAGTCGGTTCGTCGTTATGATTATCTTCTTTCGCAATTAGATTAATCAAATGCCGTTTTTCAACCGCCTCTTTACTCACCTGATTGTTATTGAGGGTGTAAACTTTGTTTGAGCCTTTATCCATAAGTCGCATCAAAGGACGCATGCTGAGCATCATGGACTCACGTGTTTCTTCGTAACCACTCATAAACTTGGACGTAGACATTTCAGTTTCACTTCGATAATGAAGCACCTGTTCTTCTCTTTGCACCACTCGCTTCTTACGTATGGTCTGTATCCGGTCAGGAAGCTTTTGCAAACTTCTATAGTCTAACCATTCTAATTTCTGCCCAACGGCTTTGTTTGTGGTGGGGTCGAGATAGTACTTTCTCCATTTCGGGCGTCCTTTTCTGATCCACCGCCATAATACGTCTCGCAGGTCATCTTTAAATATTTCACGAAGCGCATACACAAAAGACATCCAAATAATGAAAGAGACGGTAATTTCCCCCCAGTAGTCTCTGGCTAAGATTGCTGTAATAGTCACGAACACCATGACAAAACCGGTTGCAGATCCCTTAACAACACGTTTCATGTTTTTACCTAGTGACTGGGTTTTTGCTTTTAAAACGACTGGGTGTTCAATCAAACGGCGGAGCAGACGCATTTTATTGCTTAGCCTTGTTACGTCGTCACATACATTTTTCGAATTATAATTGTTGAGTTTTCGATGTGCTGCTTCCTTTTCTACAATGGCGAGTAATCTTTCTTTGATTGTTTTATAGTCGGCTTCTCGTGGCATATGTGCAATCAAAGACATAAAACGTTGGCCAGTGTACCATGATAAATAGTTATCTATATTCGCATAGTAACGCTTTTGACTTTCTTCATACGGAATACTGCGCCTAAGTTTTTTTAAAATATCTAGAGCAAGTTCTATCACTTCATCGACTTCTTCTGTAGTAACGGCCTCACTATTGTGTTTGTTGAGCTCATTAACGGCATTATCTAGAGCTATAACATATTGGTAAGCGAACAAACTAATACTGACACGATATTGAGTTGAAGAAAGTCTGCCTCGTTTTGCAAGTCGGCTATGCACTAAAGGTAAGAGTGTTTTGTCACTGAAATAAGCACGTTTCTGTATAATGGATTCATAATAAATTTCATTTTCCTTTAGCACATTAGGTGTTAAACCTAGTTCTCCTGGAACGAAAAAATAGAGGTCAAGGTCTGACTTTTTTGATGAAGCCATTGAATGGGAAATTTTGAGAGTGATGCCGTCCTGCTTATCAACGGTGATCAAAGAATATACTCCTGAAAAAATTCTCTTTATCTCGCGAAAGCATAACAGAGTTTCGCTATAATGACCTCAAATTTAGTAAGAGACCATTGAAATGATTAAAGTTGGACAGATAAATCACTTGGAAATCGTCAAAAAAACAGATTTCGGACTATTTCTTGATGCAGGTGATTACGGTACGAGCTTACTGCCAAACAAATTTGCTCCATCAGGTGCTGAAATTGGTCAATTCATAGATGTTTTTTTGTACTTTGACTCGGACAATCAACTTGTAGCTACCACTGAATCACCAATAGCCCAAGTAGGAGAGTTTGGGCTGATGAAAATAGAAGGTGTCAGTAGTATCGGAGCATTTGCTGATTGGGGGATTAAAGACAAAGATTTACTCATTCCATTTAGTGAGCAGCGAACTCGATTTTCAGCAGGGCAGAACATTCTAGTGTATGTCTATACCGATAAGGCTTCAGGTCGTATTGTTGGAACCACTAAATTCAATAAGTGGTTAGATAAAACACCAGCCAACTATCAATGCAATCAACAAGTTGATTTGATCATCGCTGAGCGAAGTGATCTGGGTTTTAAAGCTATTGTTGAAGGTCAACATTGGGGCATGATTTTCAAATCTGATGTTTTTGGTAAGTTGTTCATTGGGAAGCGATTAAAAGGATACATCAAAGATGTTCGAGAAGATGGGAAAATTGACCTTACTTTACAGAAAGTAGGGGTTGCTAAAATGGATGACTTGAGTGAAAAGATCCTTGATGTACTCGAAAAGAAAGGGGGGTTTTTGCCTTTAAACGACAAGTCTTCGCCCGAAAGTATCTTCTCGACGTTTCGAACAAGTAAAGGGACGTTTAAGAAAACCATCGGTGGGTTGTATAAACAAGGAAAAATTGCCATTGAAGAGCAAGGAATACGCCTGATTTCTTAACCTAGCGTTTTACAGAGACACCCACTAGGTTTTAGATACAACCTAGTGGGTAAGAACAATTTAAAATAAGTTTTTATCGCGTACAAGCTCTCTGGGCAATCCATTCTTCAATCGATTTCCGACCCACTTTCCAAGACCTATTACGTCATCGCCAAGTTTGATAATGACCTCTCCTTTGCCTGATTGATTTTCCGGTCTAACATCTCTTCCCATGAACCAGTCTCTGGCTTCAGGAATCGTCAATTCAATACAGTTAGGTTCTGCCCCTGATGCTAGGGTGGTTGCTACTTGATGATGCCATCGATAGCCGTTTTTGTGAGACTCAGCTATCTTAATTCCCATTCTTGAAAACCTAAATTCGCCAATAAATTCTTCCAGAGCACTCGGGAATAACCAGACATCTTTATCTCTGAGCCATATATCCGATTGGGAAGGAAGTTCAATACTCAAACTTTGATATAGTTTATGGGCAACTTCTTGTTTTATCTTGTTAGATGCTTTTTCAAATGGAAATTTTCCTAGGCGTTTTTTTACACTAGGGGGCGTTGTTCTTCCAAGCTTTTTGATTTTGGCTACAAAGAACCCCTCGCAATCATAGGTTTCGGGGAATACATGTAAGAATCCATGTTCGGTAATCGCTTTGTCTGCACCCGAAAATAACGAGGATAGGGATTCAAAAGAGACTAAATCGGGAAATGTATTCTTCAAGTGAAGACAAACATGTTGGTTTTCTTCGACACTGAGTGTACAAGTCGAGTAAACCATTACTCCACCTGGTTTTAATGCATGAAAGGCGCTTTCGATTAAATCTTTTTGGGTCTGAGATATGGTTAATACAGCCTCTTTGCTCCAGTTTTTCAACGCGTCAGGGTCTTTACGTACCGTCCCTTCGCCAGAGCATGGAGCATCAATAAGAACGGCGTCGAAGCTTTCTGGCAGCCACCCTCCAAACACACGACCATCATAGTTGCTAAGAGCAGAATTACGTACACCACATCGCTCAATATTGGCATGCAGAACTTTAACACGGCTGGATGAAAACTCGTTTGCGACAAGCACGCCTTCATTGTTCATCTTTGCTGCAATCTGTGTGGTTTTAGAGCCAGGAGCTGCAGCCATATCTAGAATAGTACGAAATTCATCTTCTAAATTATTGAACAGAGCTGATACAGGCATCATTGAGCTGGCTTCTTGAATATAAAATAGACCGCACATATGTTCAGCAGTATTACCCAGCGGTGCAATAGATTCATCAGCGTCAATCCAAAAGCCTTCATCACACCATGGTATGGGTGATAAGTGCCAGCCTTTATCAGATGCACGTTGAGAGAACGCATCGACAGAAATTTTTAGCGTATTAACACGTATGCTTTTACGAAGTGGACGCCTGCAAGCGGCTACGAAGTCGGAAATATCATATCCGCTAGGCATAATAGCCTGCATTTCGCGTAAGAATTCTTCAGGTAAATAAGTGTTTTGATGCAAAGTGATATCTCATGCACAAAATAGTAAAATGATAACGAATTAAACCAAAAAAACGCAGCTTTTAACACTGCGTTTTTGATTCTATGGCTTTGGTATGGGCATTCGCCACGTTTTCCATGACTCTTCGGGAGTTGAGTTTAAAAAGAAAGATTGGCCACTCTCTGCTACCGGCTGAAGAGGGATATTGTCCGGTGTAGAGAAGGTTATGCCACCTTTAATAATACTGTCGATTGTACCTGCTTTTATATTGGCTCCACCTAGGCCAATAGATACATCAACACCAGAAGTGTTCCAAAAAACACTATTTTTTCTGATCAGATAAGCATATTGAGGGGATATTGAAATAGTAGATACTACCCGATCAGCGAATTCACCGAGACCTACCTGAATCACCCTTCCCACTTCCATATCCCGAAAAAGAATAGGGGTACCAATAGTGATTGCGCCTAGTGTTTCACTCTGAAGCGTAAATGCTATTCCGTCACTATCTGAAGGTTGCTTATGTAGATTAAACTTGAATGTGGCTTTTCCGCTTCCTGGCTTCACATTGATTGCTGGTGCCCAGAAATTTTGTAAGTTCTTAACGCCGCTTAACCCTAAAGTCGGCTGTGCAATCCAAAAATAGCTGTCCTGTTTAGCGAGAATATCAGCGTATTCTGGCAGTAAACGGAGCTTAATTGTCATCGTTTCGTGCTTAAAATCTGGTGTGACAGATACGGCTTCACCCACTTTTATACCATTGTATTTAACACTGGTTCCCTTAGATATGTGATTTTCACCCTTAGCTACTAGGGTGATAGTTCGGCCATATGTTCTGGCAGTTTTAAAACTTTCGTAGAGTAACCATTTGTCCCCAGTTTTATTCTCTACCCCCGCAATGGAATCAAATGCGATGCTGCCCTGTATAAGCGATTTTAACGGAGCAGCCTTGACGTTGATACCATGGAGACCTGCATCGACTTCAACGCCAGAATAGTTCCAAAACACAGCATTTTCAGTTAATAAATGTTTGTATTGTTTTTCTATACTTACTTTTACTTCTACACCATTTTTCACAAGATTGAATTCAGAGATACGACCGACTTTGAGATTTTTATAGAGTAGGGGGCTTCCTTTGTTTACAGGCGGTAATTGCTCCGCAAATAATGTGATAGTCTCAGAGCCAGAAACATTATATTGAGCCAGCTCAGCAAGTGACTGGCTAGGGTAAAGCGTGTACTGTTTCTTCGAAGAGCGAGTGCCTTCACTTGTAAAACTGATCGAGCCAGTTAGCAGTTGTTTTGCGGGAGGGACTGAGACGTTCAGCCCGGACTCAGTAAGTTCCACAGTAGCACTACCAGTAACATAGAATCGATTCTCTGACTTTATAAGTGACGCATAGTCGCTGCCGATATGAAGAGCGATGTGGACTTTGTTTTTGACTAAAGAGACTTTCGTAACCTCACCGACCGATATACCTTTGAAAAGAACATTGTCCCCAACTTCCAGCCCAAAAGAATTTTCTGCTATCAGTGTAATAAAGGTTGAATTGGATTGTTTCTGATGAAATTCGTCTTTTTTTAGAGCGGTAAAGTAACGAGATTTATCGCCTTTTCCTGCAATTAATGTTAGATAGTTGCCCTTTAACAAGTTGGTCACATTCTCTATGCCAGAGAGCGACACTTTCGCTTCTTCCAAAATAAAGTGACTACCAGTAGTTAACATATCGGAAAACACAGGCTCAATGGCGGCAAGCGCAACAATATCCTTTCTTCCGTTACTGAATTGTAAGTCAGTGATTTGCCCGATGGCGATACCGCGATACATAATAGGTGCACCAGCAGGGTTTATCCTGTTATCATCTGGTAGTGTTATTTTTATTGGTATTCCTCGACCAGCAGTCTTCAGATCGGGATAAAGTCTAAATCGACTGTTGTCTGAAACGGGCTCTCCTCCATCAGGAGAGTCAACAGCTATCGAGCCTCCAATCAAGGAACTCAAGCTATCTAGTTTGAGGTCAACCCCATGAACACCGAGGGTTGCACCTAAACCACTGACATTCCAAAAGCGGCTTTCATCGGTAATAATACTTCTGTACTCATCTTGAATTGACGCATGGATAAGAACATTTTTTTCATTACCATCTAATTGATAGCTGTATACTTCGCCGATAGGGATCTTCCTGTAAACAATTTGCGATCCAATAGATATTCCCCCTAGGTCATCAGCCCGCAGGGTAATATTGAGGCCACTGGGTGCACGAATATCAGCAGGGGGACGTTCTAAAGCGTTGAACTTTGTTTCCGGCTCAGACGATTCATCGCCAGGTTGAATAGCAATATAATTACCAGAGACCAGCGCATCTAGGCCAGAGATACCAGATAAGCTTGCGGTTGGTTTGACCATCCAAAACAAGGTATCCCGAGAGAGAAGCTTCGTTGCCTCGGGATAGATATCAGCCTCCACGTAAATGTTGCTCAGGTCGTCTGATAGTTTGATGTCACGAACTATACCTACTTCGAGTCCGTGATAACGTATTGTAGTTCGACCTGCAATCAAGCCTT
Source organism: Vibrio aquimaris (assembly GCF_009363415.1). Classification (NCBI taxonomy): domain Bacteria; kingdom Pseudomonadati; phylum Pseudomonadota; class Gammaproteobacteria; order Vibrionales; family Vibrionaceae; genus Vibrio; species Vibrio aquimaris. The sequence continues at coordinate 1,521,768 of NZ_CP045350.1, forward strand.
GTGCATCCGAGAAATGTATCTGGATACGTTCCCCTGCGTCATTTATCGCCTTTAATACTAACCAACCGGACAAGATCAACGCTAGGATTGGGAGTAACCACAAAGGTGACATACCTTTGTTGCGTTTGATATCAGGTGAGTACGAAGGCGAATTTTGAGTTGAATTAGCCATTTGATATTTCTTCTCTTCGGTCGGTTTCGGACTTCATCGAACCTTCATCCCAAATAAGTCGGGGATCGAGGCTTTCTGTGGCAAACATAGTTAGTAAAACGACGAAGCCAAATGCAACCGCGCCAAAGCCTGGGCTAAAATCGAGAATTTGGCCACGATCAATGACTGCCATCATAATGCAAATCACAAATAGATCCATCATTGACCACCTTCCTATCCATTTGATAATGAAATAAATAACCATTCTTTGGCGCCGGAGCAAATTTCGTTTGAGCTGAATTGAAATGAGTAGATAGCTGAGCCCCAAAATTTTTATTACTGGAACTGCTATGCTAGCAACGAAAATGATCAAAGCAATTCCCCACATACCACTTTTTACTAGTGATGCAACCCCTGAAAAGATAGTATCTTCGATACGTCGTCCATTGGTTATTAGAATGGATATAGGTATCAAATTTGCGGGGAAAATTGCAATACTTGCCGCAACTATGTATGCCCAAGTTGTTTTGATGGAATACGGTTTACGACGAAAAATAGGCTTTTTGCAGCGAGCGCAAACGTCGCTGTAAGGTTGTGAAAGGTGACAATGGAGACAGTGAAGTTCTCGCTTTTTAAAATGATAGTCTCGTTCCGGTTTATATTTCTCCCAGTAACTATGGATACCGACTCGTGTGACGAGTAACAGTGTCATACATTGTAACATGATAAAGCCATATAAACCGGTGCCAAGATAGATATCCGAATGGTCTTGGAGTTTAAAGCAAGAGATCGCGATACTTACAAGAAACACGTCGATCATCACCCAAGTCTTGAAATGCCTAATAGTGTATAAAGAGTATTTTAAAACCTTAAACTGTTTGCTTTTCAATCCTATATGAGCGGTAACAACAGAAACACATAGCAAAAATGGAGCAATAGAACTGCAGAAAAATATGAGTAAAGAAAGGAAAATAAACCCTTCATCAAACAACGTATAAATCCCTGATGGCAAGGTAGCTGGTATCATAACACCGAACAACCGGATGCTTATGAAAGGAAAAAAATGTGACGGAAAATAAAGCAAAAGGCACGCGATGGCCAACGCTAGATTACCGGAGAGAGAAGGGGAGCCTCCTCGATATAAATGTGTACCACATCGGGGGCAGTATGCACTTTTTCCTCTCTCCAAAAGGATAAGGTTGATAGGAAGCTCGCAACCATGGCACAAACGGATATGTGATGCACTCTCAGTCGGTTCATTGTTACCATCTATAAGTTGAGAGCACACTGTCTTATCCTTACATAAGTATAGAGGCTTGATTTAGGCGTGTGATTGAACATTTCCATATAAAGTTTGATATAGACCTTCTTGCGTAACCAACTCAACATGTGTTCCTGCTTGTGTAACTTGCCCATCTTCTAGAACATAGATCAAATCAGCTTGCTTCACCGCTGATAGGCGATGTGCAACAATTAAGGTTGTACGGCCATCCAAAAATGCAGTTAGCGCTTGATGAAGGGACGATTCTGTAGAAGTATCAAGTGCAGATGTTGCTTCATCCAAGATAACAAATTTCGGATTAGACAACAGCATACGTGCAATCGCTAATCTCTGTTTCTGGCCACCAGATAAACGAATACCATTGCGCCCAATTGGTGTATCCAACCCCTCTTTTAATTCACTCGTAACGTTATCGAGCTGCGCGATTTCTAATGCATTCCATAACGCCGCATCTTCAAAATCTGAGCCTAGGGTAAGATTATGCCTTAAAGTGTCATTAAACAATATAGGTTGTTGTAAGACAACGGCAATGTTTTTTCGAATGGTATCAAACCCTATCTCCTCAGTGGTTTTACCATTGTATTTGATGATGCCGGAATCTTGATGATAAACCCCAAGAAGTAGTTGAATTAGTGTTGACTTTCCACCTCCACTGGTCCCAACGAGCGCTACTTTCTTTCCTGCTGGAATATGAAGGTTAAGATGGTTTAGGACTCTAGACTCCTCATTATATGAGAAGTTAACATTTTCGATACTGACTTCTACTTGAGAGTTAGGTTTAAATGGATTGATTGTACTGGTCGGGCGTAGTTCTTCATCCAATGACAGTAGAGAGTTAATTCTTTGCATCGCTGCTTTTGCACTATACCATGAGAACTGAATACCAAGCAGCTCTTGAACAGGACCTAGCATAAACCAAAGATAGCCAAATACCGCAAAAATCTGGCCAATAGTTAAATCGCTAAACAAAACCATTAGCATGGCGATAGCGCGAAATAGCTCAAAACCAAGAAGGAATAGAAGAAAGGAGAGACGCCCGGCAGCCTCCGATTGCCATGTGTATTTATCCGCATCCAACCGAATCTGATTCGCATCTTTTTTTAGTTCGGTAAGAAAATCTTGTTCTTTATTGGCGGCACGTAACTGATAGATACCATCTAAAGTCTCCACCAATCTATTTTGAAAGTGCTCAAAGGATTGGTTTTCTTTTTTCTTCAGGTGCTTAACTTTGTTACCCAACTTGCGGGAGAAGTAGATAACAATAGGGTTAACCAAAAGAATGAAGAGCCCAAGACGCCACTCTAACCAAAGAAGCACCCCAGCAGTACCCATTACAGTGAGCACGCCTATTAGAAATTTACTTAGGGTCGCACCAATGAATTTATCAATGGTTTCTACATCGGTGACTAAATGAGCATTTATTCCTCCACTACCCCTTGTTTCGTATTGTTTCATACTTATACGACCAAGTTTGTCGAGCATTTTGCTGCGCATCTTGTATGTAATGCTCTTTGATACAAGCGTAAATTGTCGGCTTTGTAGAATATTTAGTGCTTGACTCATGGTCCGCATGATTATTACAAGTCCAAGAGTCAAAAATATGTATCCGGAAGGCGTCTGAAGTGAACTAGGCAATACAAGGTTCATTACCTCTATTCCCTTGGCTGGTTGATTTAACAACACCTCATCGACCATGAGCGGCATGAGTAGGGGAATTGGTACACTCAACAAAGTGGCACCTATCGCAATAAAATTTGCGACAACTAGCCGCGACTTGTGTTTTTTTACTTGAGTTATTAGCCAAGAGCGGCTAATTGTGTTTGCTCTTTCATCCATGATAGCGATGTTGCTTCTCGTTGATGATGTTAGATTAATTGTACTTTGGTTCTTAAGCCAAGTCTTTTTGAAATTGGAGACTACTATGAAAATAGAACAATATGAAAGGGTGACCAAGCAAGCTATTGCGCTTATTGAATCTGAAAAGGACTTGATTGCTAATCTATCAAACCTGAGCGCACTGTTAAACATGGAGCTAGAGGACATAAATTGGGTGGGATTTTATCTGGTAAGAAATGAAGACTTAGTGTTAGGCCCATTTCAAGGTAAACCTGCGTGTGTGAGAATTCCAATTGGAAAGGGGGTCTGTGGAGTGGCAGTAGAGCAGAATTCAATACAAAGGGTAAGTAATGTTCATCAGTTTGAGGGACATATAGCTTGTGATGCAGCGAGTAACTCAGAAATTGTTATACCGTTTTATATAGATGGAGGTATAGCGGGCGTCCTAGACATAGACAGTCCTGTGCTAAGCCGTTTTGGTGAAATTGATGAACAAGGCTTAACATTTTTGATGAGTGAAGTAGAAAAGCTGTTTAATTCACACGCTATCAGTGCATAAATTCATTATTGACGGTGGTTTTTCGTTTTTAGGTCACTATAATACCTGAAATATTTATCTGAATGCTCGCGGAAGACACCGCATTAACCAGGACCCCTCATGGAAAACACTGAAAAGTTAAAAAATAGCAAAGAAGTGATTGCGTATATTGCTGAATGTTTCCCTAAGTGCTTTACTTTAGAAGGTGAAGCAAAACCGCTCAAAATTGGTATTTTTCAAGATCTTGCGGAACGTCTTACCGACGATCCGAAAGTGAGTAAAACACAGATTCGTGCAGCATTGAGACAGTATACCTCTTCATGGCGTTATCTTCATGGTGTTAAGCCCGGTGCTGTTCGTGTTGATCTAGATGGGAATCCTGCTGGGGAGTTAGATGAAGAACATGTTGAACATGCCAAAACAGCGTTAGCTGAGAGCAAAGCCAAGGTTCAGGCTCGTCGTAAAGAGCAAGCTCAGAAAGCGAGAGAAGAAGGTAAAGCCAAAGCAAAACCAGCTAATAAGAAAACACAGAACCGTCGCGCACCAAAAAATAATGTAAATAAGGCCAGCAAACCCCAAGAAACAAGGGCTCTGACAGTAGAAGAGATTACTATAGGTAATCAAGTTAACGTCAATATGGGCAAAGGTAATATGGCTGCGACTATAGTTGAAATCAATAAGGAAGATGTGCGTGTTCAACTGCCTAACGGCCTGCAAATGGTTGTAAAAGCGGAGCACCTACGCGCATAAAGGAGATACTCCTACGCATGAAATGCCGTTCAAAATTGTCGCTGATTGCTGCTAGCCTATGGTTAGCAGCTTCCTCAGCATACGCTCTTAAAGCCAATATTGCTTTAGACGACCTTCCAGTGTTAGCTCCAGAAGCGCAGCACTCTACTGCAAGTAAACGTGTTACCTCTCGCTTTACTCGCTCCCATTACAAACATTTCGCTTTGAATGATGAATTTTCTGAAGCCATATTCCAGAGGTATTTAGAGTCCTTAGATTTCAATCGTAATATTTTCACTCAAGCCGATATTCAGTCGTTTACCAAGTTAGCTACTAACTTGGATGAGCAGCTCAAGTCTGGAGATAATCAGGTCGCGTTTGACGTATATAATATGTCTTTGAAACGTCGCTATGAGCGTTTTGCTTATGCGCTGTCTTTGCTTGACAAAGAGATGAAGTTCGATATTGATGAAAGTATTGAGCTTGATCGAAGCAAAGCGGCTTGGCCAAAAGACACCAAAGAGTTAGATGAACTTTGGAGAAAACGTGTTAAGTATGATGCTCTAAACCTAAAGCTTACTGGCAAAGATTGGGATGAAATAAAAGATGTTCTAGGCAAGCGTTATAACAATGCTTTAAAACGCCTCAGCCAGACCCACAATGAGGATGCATTTCAATTATATATGAATGCTTTTGCTAGAGAAGTCGATCCTCATACAAGTTATCTTTCTCCGAGAAACGCAGAACAGTTTCAGACTGAAATGAATTTATCTTTGGAAGGCATTGGTGCTGTGTTGCAAATGACGGATGATTATACGGTTATCCGTTCTTTAGTCGCAGGCGGACCCGCATCGAAAAGTAAGCAGCTTGATGAAGGTGATCGTATCATTGGCGTTGGGCAGGATGGTGAGGACATTGTTGATGTAATCGGCTGGCGTTTAGATGATGTGGTACAGCTTATCAAAGGACCAAAGGGTACTAAAGTTAATCTGCAAGTCTTGCCTGAAGGAAAAGATGCCAAAGCTCAAGTTGTAACCATAGTTCGCGATAAAATCAGGCTCGAAGATAGAGCAGTTAAGTCGGAAATTATCGAAAAAGATGGCAAAAAAATTGGTGTATTGGAAGTACCCAGCTTCTACGTTGGCCTAGCTAAAGATACTGATAAGCTGATTACTGAGATGAAAAGCAAAGGTATTGATGGTGTCATTGTAGATTTGCGTAACAATGGCGGTGGTGCGCTCACTGAAGCGACATCTTTATCAGGTCTGTTTATTACCAGTGGTCCTGTTGTTCAAGTTAGGGACAGTTATGGCAGAGTCAATGTCAATAGTGATACTGACGGAAAGATTAGCTACGATGGCCCAATGACAGTTCTCATTAATCGCTATAGTGCATCGGCCTCTGAAATTTTTGCTGCTGCAATGCAAGATTATGGAAGAGCGATCGTTCTTGGTGAGAACTCCTTCGGTAAGGGGACAGTGCAACAGCATCGCTCTCTCAATCATATTTATGATTTGTTTGATAAAGAGTTGGGTTACGTTCAATATACAATCCAGAAATTCTACCGCATTAATGGTGGGAGCACTCAGAATAAAGGCGTTGTTCCTGACATTGCTTATCCTACACCAATCGAGCATAGCGAAACTGGCGAGAGTGTTGAAGATAATGCATTGCCTTGGGACAGCATAGACAAAGCCAACTACAAAGAGATACAGCGCAACAAAAAACTCATCAAGAAGCTTAGTGCGCTGCATCAAACGCGCGTTGCCAATGAACCTGAGTTTAAATTTATAGCTGAAGATATCGCACGATATAAAGCTGAAAAGGATGATAATACATTGTCCCTAAGCGAAAAAGTGCGCAAGCAGGAAAGCGACAAGGCTGATGATGACCGTTTAGCACGAATTAATCAAAGACAAAAAACATTGGGAGAGAAGGCGTTTAAGTCTCTTGACGATGTTCCTAAAGATTATGAAGCTCCAGACGTTTATCTTGATGAGTCAGTCGCTATAATGGTCGATCTTCTCAGAGAGTCCTCTAAAAAATCGATTTAACCTTTTGGCTTTTCTCCTAAAACGAGCTTTTTATAAGCTCGTTTTTTTCATCGTTAGCGTGAGCTAGATCTTGATTTTCGCATATTTGTGCTTCTCAGCCTAAGCTTAAAGAAAAGAGCGAGGTGCACTATGAGATGGATTGGCGTTTTACTTACATGTATAAGTCTATCTTGTCTTGCTAATGAAGTACGCGATAACAGTGACTTAACACAGTTTGACCAACCTTTTTTACTTGGCGATTGGTATTTGGTTAACCCTAATCCTGAGCAGTCAGAAGAAAACTTTTTAGCCATTAAATTGAGTCTAGATTCTAACTACAGCTTTAAAATTGATATCCAAAAACGTGATTATTCAGTTGATCATTGGGAAGGCTTGTACACGGCGAATGAAGATACGCTTATTCTGGGGTTAAATACTTCAGAGCCCCAAACTTACAATTATTCCAGCAACCATAATATGCTCAACCTGAACGGAGTTGTATTTACAAAAGCACTATCCAATGCTTTGGCGGGCATGTGGTCCAGTGCAAAATTAGGTGGGCATGAGTTTGTCGCGAGTGAAGTCCAGCAAATGGACTTGATTTTGCAACCGGATTTTGTGTTTATGTTCAGAGTGAGTAATAGCGAAGGTGATGAAGCGATACACAAAGGTGTTTATTATACAGAAGGCGAGCACCTAGTTTTGCTTTATGAAAATGGTGAACATGAAACGCGGTATAGTTTAAATAGCGACATACTCACCTTGGAAATGGAGGAAGGTGCGCTTTACGCCGTGCTTAATCGGGTACGATGAGTCACTCTCACATTGTTTAAACGTGAACGAGGTATTAACACATAATACCTCGTTTTTTTATCGGTATAGGGTTAAGCTAACAGTCCATGAAAGAGTATAAATCTATAGTGCTCAACACAGATATACTTATATAGCCGATTTTAAGTTCACTTACGCTCTTTCGCTAACATAATTGGTCCAAGCGAAGACGTTCCGGAGTTTGATTTTCATTAAAGAGCACCAAACTTGCTTATCGCTTGCCGGCAGGCTATTCACATTATTGCTTTTTAGTTAGAAGGATTTCGACATGGCTCATACACCTCAAGCCAAATACCGTAAAGATTACACTTCGCCATCACACACAATCACTAGCATCGATTTAGTTTTTGACCTTTATGACCATAATACTGTAGTGACGGCAAGGTCTAAGGTAAAGCAATTAAAACAAGACAACGTTCTTTACCTCGATGGTGAACAACTCAAATTAGTCAGCCTTGATGTAAACAATGAGAAGTGGACCAGATTCGAACAACTAGAGGGTGGGATCGCTCTTTCAGGGCTTCCTGAAGAATTTGAGCTAGAGATAGTTACTGAAGTTAATCCTGAAAACAATTTAGCTTTAGAAGGTTTGTACAAGTCTGGCGGAGCTTTTTGTACCCAGTGTGAGGCAGAAGGCTTTCGGCGAATTACCTATTATTTGGACCGTCCTGATGTTCTTGCAACATACTCAACGAAAGTCATTGCTGACAAAGCAACTTATCCCTTTTTGCTTAGCAACGGTAATCGAATTGCCGAAGGTGAACTAGATAATGGGCGTCATTGGGTTCAGTGGCAAGACCCACATCCCAAACCCGCTTACTTGTTTGCACTAGTAGCAGGTGATTTTGATGTTCTTCGCGATACATTCATTACTAAATCAGGTCGTAAGGTTGATCTTGAAATCTTTGTAGATAAGGGAAATCTTGATAGAGCACCTCATGCAATGACATCCCTGATTAATTCGATGAAATGGGATGAGGAAAGGTTTGGCCTTGAATATGACCTCGATATTTATATGATTGTTGCTGTGGACTTTTTTAATATGGGGGCGATGGAAAACAAAGGATTGAATGTGTTTAATTCAAAGTTTGTTCTCGCAAATGAGCAAACAGCGACTGATACAGATTACCTTGGCATTGAGGCTGTTATTGGCCATGAATATTTTCATAACTGGACGGGAAATCGCGTTACATGTAGAGATTGGTTTCAGTTAAGTTTGAAGGAAGGACTTACCGTATTCAGAGACCAAGAGTTTTCATCAGACTTAGGCTCTCGGGCTGTTAATCGAATCAATAATGTTCGTATTATTCGAGGCCCTCAATTTGCAGAAGATGCAAGCCCAATGTCGCATCCCATTCGTCCAGAAAAAGTTATTGAAATGAATAACTTCTATACCCTTACCGTTTATGAAAAAGGCAGTGAGGTGATAAGAATGATGCATACTTTACTTGGTGAAAAGGCTTTCCAAAAAGGAATGAAACTGTATTTTGAACGTCATGATGGGACAGCCGCAACATGCGAAGATTTTGTAGCAGCTATGGAAGACGCATCAGGTGTAGATCTAGGGCAGTTTCGCTTATGGTATAGTCAATCCGGCACACCAATAGTATCAATTAAGAGTGACTATGACTCAACAGAGCAAACATACTCCTTAACAGTATCGCAGCATACTTCTGCCACCCATGATCAGCAAAATAAGCAACCTTTGCACATTCCATTGGATATAGAACTTTACGCTGCTAATGGTCAACCCATTGAGCTACGTAGTAACGGGAAGGGTATTGATAATATCCTTAATGTCACTAAAGACAAAGAGACTTTCGTTTTTGAGGATGTATCAGAGAAGCCTGTACCATCATTACTGCGCGAATTTTCAGCTCCTGTTATCTTGGAATATGACTACAGTGATGAAGAGCTGACTTTTTTAATGGTGCATGCCAGCAATGACTTTTCACGATGGGATGCGGGCCAAATGTTACTCGCGAAATATATTCGCAGTAATGTAAACGCTGTTCAAACAGGAACAGAGATTGAATTACCCATGTCTTTGATCGATGCTTTCCGAGGTGTGTTGCTTTCTGATACCTTGGAACCAGCCTTAATAGCCGAAATTATGGCGCTTCCAAGCCACAATGAAGTATCAGGTTGGTATAGCCAAATTGACGTAGACGCAATTGCTACAGTATTAAAAGCGACTAAGGTGAGGCTAGCTAATACGCTTGAAGATGAATTAAGTGCGATTTATCACAGCCTAAAAGATGTTGACTATACGATTTCACATGAGGCAATAGGCAAGCGATCGTTACGTAATATAGCACTTTCTTATCTGGCTCATACTGAGCTCGGGAACAGCCTAGTTGAGAAGCAATACTTTTCTGCGAATAACATGACAGATACCATTGCATCAATGAGCGCAGCGAATAATGCTCAATTAGATTGTCGTGAAAAGCTGATGACTGACTACAGTGAGAAGTGGCAGCATGATGGTTTGGTTATGGATAAATGGTTCGCTTTGCAAGGATCCAACCCTGCTGAGAATGCATTGGAAGTCATTAAATCGACGATGGACCACACCGCATTTAGTCTTAAAAACCCTAACCGTACGAGAAGTCTGATCGGTTCGTTTTTGAATATGAATCCTGTTAAGTTTCATTCAATAACTGGCGATGGGTACCAATTTGCTGGAGAGATAATTAAAGAGTTAAACACGAGTAACCCTCAAGTAGCATCTCGATTAATTGACCCTTTGCTTAAGTTCAGAAAATATGATGATACGAGACAAGCACTCATGAAACGGGAACTTGAACGACTAAAATCTCTTGATAATCTTGCCAAGGACTTGTTCGAGAAAGTCAATAAGGCACTGGACTCTTAGTCTGTATAATAAGGTGGTAGCAGTACTCCCGCTGCTACTACCAAAGCCCATTACCAAAAATCCTAATACTCACTAAATTTATAAAGAAGAATGAATCAGTACTATTTCTCGCTAAACATTTCGTATCAATCTTTCTTGGCACACTATAATGGGATCGCAAGCAATGTTCTTGTGACTACAGACAATGGGATACGATTGCAACTGCCCGCCACTAAATTTCGTCCATTTCTTAGTCAAATAGGTCTTAATGGGCGCTTTCGCCTGACAACTGACCAAAACAATAAGTTTATAAAGTTGGAAATGCTGTGAACAATTGATTCTATGAGACTTTAAATAGAACCTTAGTCACATTATCAAACATTTCACCTCCTACCACTCTTAAAAGAATTAACCATTTATCAATAAAGCTTTTACAATAAAGCGGCATTACCCGTGTTAAGCACTATGCTTACAACAGCCCTCAAAAATATATAAAATTCTAATTGTGGAGTGTGATTATGACCGCGCGTGAAACTTTGATGCCGGTTCTGCTTGAAAAGGTCTACAAACTGATTCAAGACAAACTCGAGCTTGCTCATCAACCCCTTGTCACTCAACTTGCTCAGCATTTATTTAGCAATATTTCGCATGACGACCTCGTCGAAAGGAATGAATCTGATCTGTATGGTGCGATTATTAGCCTTTGGCATCATATCAATGAAAAGAAAGCCGACGAAGTCTCTGTACGAGTGTTTAACCCAACTGTAAGTCGTCAAGGATGGCAATCCACCCACACTATTGTTGAAATTGTTGTGCCAGACACACCTTTCTTAGTAGATTCCGTGAAAATGGCATTGAGCCGACTGGATTTGGCTTCTCATTTAATGCTTCATGGCCCAACGCAGATTGAGCGAAGTAAAGCAGGTGATATTACTGCGATTAACCAAGGGAAAGGAACGCTTCAGTCCTTGTTCCATATGGAAGTCGATAGATTAAGCTCAAAAGAAACCATGACCTCGCTACGCGAAGAATTGGAAAAAATCATTACAGATACTTCACTAGTCGTTCATGACTGGTTACTCATGGTTGAAAAGCTTGAAGAGGTAACCAATCAGGTTGAGGCTAATAAGGATTTTGTGAAGATAGAGCGTGACCGGTATGAAGAAACAGTGAAGTTTCTTCGCTGGTTAGGTGATCACAATTTTACATTTATGGGCTACAAAGAATACGATTTAGTCAATGTAGATGGTGATACAGAGTTAAGGCCGACAGCTGACAAAGGATTAGGGCTATTCGCCAACACTAAACGTGTGCGTAGCGTTAAGCTATCAGATTTCCCAGACTCTGCGCGTCTGGAAGCCCAAAAGCCATTCTTGCTGATAATGACAAAAGGTAACACTCCATCACGTATCCACCGTCCAGCCTATACCGATTATATTGGTATCAAGAAATTCGATAAGAATGGAAAGGTTATTGGTGAACATAGGTTCACAGGGCTGTATACATCAGCCGTGTATAACCAAAGTGTTGAAAGCATACCTCTTATCAGAGAAAAAGTTGAACGCATTCTCGCTTCAAGTGGGTATCGCGAAGGATCCTATGCATTTAAAGCACTACACAATATCCTAGAAAATTATCCACGCGATGAATTGTTGCAGGCTCATGAAGATGACTTGTTAGAAGTTGGTATGGGCGTCGTGCAGATGCAAGACCGTGATATGCTACGACTTTTCATACGCAAAGACCCATTTGGTCGCTTCTTTAGTTGTATGGTTTATGTTACTAAAGATCGTTACAATACTGAACTTAGACGTCAAACACAACAGATCCTCCAGCAGTACTTTGGCTGTGATAATGAAGTAGAATTCACTACCTACTTCTCCGAGAGCCCATTGGCTCGGACGCATTACATTGTCCGTGTTGATAACAACAACATGGATGTCGACGTGAAAATGATTGAGCGAAACCTGATGGAAGCATCTTCAACTTGGGACGATCGTCTCTCTGACGCTATTGTGGCAAACTTTGGTGAAAGTAAAGGTCTTCCTCTTGCAAAAGAGTATTTGCACGCATTTCCTCGTTCATACAAAGAAGACGTTATGCCGGGATCTGCTGTGGCAGACATTGAGCGTATTGAAGCACTGAGTGATGAAAACCGCTTAGGGATGCTATTCTACCGTCCACAAGAACTGGCTTCAGATTCAAAATCAGTTCGGCTGAAACTGTATCATCGTGATGAGCCGATACACCTGTCAGACGTAATGCCGATGCTTGAAAACCTTGGCTTACGCGTGATAGGTGAATCCCCTTATGAAGTACGCAAGGCTGATGGTCATGTGTACTGGATTCTTGATTTTTCTATGCTCCATAAGAGCGAGAAAACCGTCGATCTGCGTGAAGCCAGAGATCGTTTCCAGCAAGCGTTTGCAGCTATTTGGGCCGGAGATCTTGAAAGCGATGGCTTCAATAGACTTGTTTTGGGAGCATCACTAACGGGAAGAGAAATTTCTATTCTTCGAGCCTATGCTAGGTATATGCGCCAGGTTGGCTTCCCATTCAGCCAACACTACATTGAGGAAACTCTGAGTCATTACCCTGAATTGGCACGAGGCTTGGTAGCTCTGTTTACCAAGCGGTTTGATCCCAAATATAAGGGTAGTCAGAAAGGTCAAACAGAGCTGATCAACTCAATGACAGAACAGCTGGATCATGTAGAAAGCCTAGATGACGACCGTATCATTCGTCGTTATATGGAGATGATCACGGCTACGTTACGAACTAACTACTATCAACTTGACGTTAACAAACAACCTAAGCCATGGCTTTCATTGAAAATGAAGCCGAGTGAAATTCCGGAGATCCCTCAACCCGTTCCTGCGTTTGAAATATTTGTTTACGCACCTGATATTGAGGGTGTTCACTTAAGAGGTGGTAAGGTTGCCCGTGGTGGCTTGAGATGGTCGGATCGTCAAGAAGATTTCCGCACGGAAATTTTAGGGTTAGTTAAGGCGCAGCAGGTTAAAAATACCGTCATTGTACCCGTTGGCGCCAAAGGTGGGTTTGTCTGTAAACGACAGCATAATCTGAGTGGTAGAGATGAAATCTTCGCTGAAGGCCAACGTTGTTACAAGCGGTTCATTCGAGCGCTCCTAGATGTATCAGATAACATTATCGAAGGGGAAGTTATTCCACCGAAGAGTGTTGTACGTCATGATGAAGATGACCCATACCTCGTTGTTGCGGCAGATAAGGGGACAGCTACTTTCTCTGATTTAGCAAACTCAGTGTCTGAAGAATATAACTTTTGGCTTGGTGATGCTTTTGCGTCGGGTGGTTCTAATGGGTATGACCACAAAGCTATGGGTATCACAGCTAAAGGTGGCTGGGAGTCGGTAAAACGTCATTTCAGAGAAATGGGTATTGACTGCCAGTCTACAGATTTCACTGCAATTGGTGTTGGTGACATGGCTGGTGATGTTTTTGGTAATGGTATGTTGTTGTCAAAACACATTCGTTTACAAGCTGCGTTTAACCACCTGCACATATTTATCGATCCAAATCCTGATTCAGCAAAAAGCTGGAAAGAAAGAGATCGTTTATTTAAGTTACCGCGTTCTAGCTGGGAAGATTACAACACCAAGCTTATTTCAAAAGGTGGGGGTATTTTCTCTCGTCGGGCTAAGTCCATTACTCTCACGCCAGAAATTCAGAAAATGATTGGGACCAAGAAAACATCACTGCCGCCAAATGACTTAATTAAAAAGCTTCTGAAAATGGAAGTGGACCTATTATGGAATGGTGGTATCGGTACTTACGTTAAGTCCGTGAATGAGACTCATACAGATGTAGGCGATCGTGCAAATGACGTTTTACGTATTGATGGTCGAGATCTGAGAGCTAAAGTAGTCGGTGAAGGCGGCAACTTGGGTATGACGCAGCTAGGCCGAGTTGAGTATGCGCTTACTGGCGGCCGTGTAAACACCGATTTCGTCGATAATGTTGGCGGAGTGGATTGCTCAGATAACGAAGTCAACATTAAAATCTTCCTCAATGGACTCGTGGCAAATGGTGACCTGACTGTTAAACAACGCAATAAGATTCTAGAATCGATGGAAGATGAAGTAGGTGAAATTGTATTAGATGATGCCTATTGTCAATCTGAATCGATATCAGTAACAGAACAGCGTGGTACAGGCCTTGTCAAAGAACAAATCCGCTTTATTCATGATATGGAAAAAGCAGGCCATTTGGATCGTGCACTGGAATATATTCCTGATGATGAGACTCTTCTCGAGAGAGAGAAGTTAGGCCAAGCACTCACTCGCCCCGAGCTTGCAGTTCTTGTTGCCTACGGAAAGATGGTTCTTAAAGAAGACTTGGTGCATGATGATATCGCTAATGATGACTATCATGCTCAGCAGCTGGTCAATTATTTCCCTACAGAGTTACGCCGTAACTATATCAAGCAAATGGATAATCATCCATTAAGAGCAGAGATCATCGCGACAGCCCTTGCTAACCAGATGGTTAACGAAATGGGTTGTAACTATGTAACTCGTATGCAAGAGGAAACAGGAGCGCATATTGTCGATATTGCTAATGCATACGCTGCTTGTCGTGAAATATTTGGTTTAGATAAGGTGTTAACTTCACTACGTGCTCTCGACAACAAGGCTTCAACAGATGCTCAGTACGATATGATGTTCTATGTACGCAGAACAATGAGACGATTGTCACGTTGGGTGTTGCGTAATAGAACGGGGCGCCAATGTGTTAAAGCACTCGTTGAGTTGTACCAAGGTGATGTAGACATTATCAATGCTAAGTTGGATGATATTCTTGTTCCAGCGGAAGTTGAAGAACATAAGCAGATGGCTCAATCATGGATTGATCAAGGTATTACACCTGATATAGCTATCTACGTATCTCGCTTATCTAGCTTATATTCGGTTTTTGATATCTCTACTGTCGCTCGAGAGACTGGTATCTCGGTTGAACAAGTTGCCAAGCTTTACTTCCATTTAGGTGACAGGTTGTCATTGCATTGGTTCCTAAACCAAATCAATGCTCAAGCTGTTGATAATAATTGGCAGGCACTTGCGCGTGCAGCCTTTAGAGAAGATTTAGATTGGCAGCAAAGACAGCTTACGGGGCAGGTTCTAAATTGCCACTGTGCGCCAAAAGATCTCGATGTGATGAAAGCTCTCGATGACTGGATTTCGACAAACGAAGTATCCTTGCACCGATGGGAAAATATTCTCAATGAGTTCAAAGTAGGTTCAGTGCATGAATTTGCGAAGTTCTCAGTTGCTCTGCGAGAGCTTATGCTTCTCAACTTAAATTGCGCGGCCAACGAGTGACAAACATATTTCGTTGAATTATGCGGTAAAACAGTAAATAATATAGCCCCGTTTGTACGGGGCTTTTTTCTATCGGAGGCACAATGCTTTACCGTCTAGCCAGAGCTGGCTTTTTTCAACTTGATGCCGAAAAGGCACATGATCTCGCAATCGAAAACTTCAAACGTTTTACAGGTACACCTCTCGATTTATTTTATCGTCAACAATTACCCAACCGTCCAGTCGAATGTATGGGGATTTCATTTCGCAATCCCGTGGGCCTGGCTGCAGGCTTAGATAAAGATGGTGAATGCATCGAAGCTTTTGATGCCATGGGATTTGGATTTGTTGAAGTTGGTACTGTCACACCTAGACCTCAATCAGGCAATGATAAGCCGCGCCTTTTTCGCTTAGTTGAAGCAGAAGGAATTATCAATCGAATGGGTTTTAACAACCAGGGAGTCGATAACCTAGTTGAGAATGTGAAGAAGGCAAACTTTAGCTGTGTCCTTGGGATAAACATAGGAAAAAATAAAGATACACCAATAGAGAAGGGTGCTGAGGACTACCTACTTTGTATGGAAAAGGTATATCAATATGCTGGATATATAGCGGTCAATATTTCTTCTCCCAATACTCCAGAGTTACGTTCACTTCAATATGGTGAAGCTCTAGATGATCTTTTATCTGAACTAAAACTAAAACAGTCACAACTTGCGGAAAAACATCACAAATACGTGCCATTAGCACTTAAAATTGCTCCTGATTTGAGTGACGACGAAGTAACGCAGATATGTGATTCTCTAATCAAAAATAATATTGATGGAGTGATTGCAACGAATACAACTCTTGATCGCAGTATTGTTGAGGGAATGAAACATGCTAGTGAGGTAGGGGGACTAAGTGGTCGTCCTGTTCAACTAAGAAGTACAGAGGTTGTTCGTCTTTTACATCAGAAACTTAAAGATCAAATCCCCGTAATTGGAGTAGGTGGTATTGATTCGTATGTTGCGGCGAAAGAAAAAATGATGGCGGGTGCACAGCTAGTCCAAGTGTATTCTGGATTTATCTACCATGGACCTAGTCTTGTTCGTGACATAGTGAAAAATTTATAGAAGATACGATGTGACGCTGTCACATTAAAGTCAAGAATTTTTAACTCGTCTTTTATAGAGGAAATGACATGTCATTTCCTCTTTTTTTTCAATAGATAGTACATAAAATTTAATCAGCAGTACTTAGAGTAAGCGACAGCACACTTAAGAAGATTGAATTTTACACGAGATGAGTATGATGCTTAAACCGAGCGATAAATGGACTTGGTACTATGATGATGCAGAGCAACACCTAATGCTCGACTTAGGCGACGACATTATATTCAGAACAAATCTGTCAAAAAAATTGGTCGTGGACTGTGCAATTGGTATTAATGAATTCTCAGTTGATGATGCCTCTGCCTTCCAAACATATAGAGAGCAAATCTCTCTTCTTAACCTTTCTGAACCTAGGCAAGCAGAACTAGCGTTATACTGTGTTGCAGCCAAACGTTTTCATAAGCCCGTTCAACCGAAAAGTTGGTTTTTTAATCCAGTAACTGATTGCGGTTATACACCTGAAGAAGGTGATTTTGTAAAGCTATCAAACTCTCATAGTGAAGGCTACTTTATCGTTTTGGAAGTAGGGGATAATGCTAGCCTATGCTCGCTAGTTTGCCAGAATAACTTTGCCTTAGACGGTATGAAGTCGCTCAAATTCGGTCAAGCAATTAAAGTAATGCACGATCGAATGTCAGCAGCAAACCATATTGTATCTCAGACTATACACTCCATCGCTCTAGTAAGTTAACTTTTTCGTTCCTTTTGTTTTATTTCTGGTCGGCCTATTGCCGACATTTTTTAATTCAAGATCACAATTGCGGTGAGTTACACTTAAAATAATCACTAATTTTGTTAGCAAAAAACCTTTCATCAGTCTCGTTTTTCGTTCAAAAAACCTAAATAATTCCTCAATTAGTGCAATTTAGTTACTAAGTTACAACTTGATCTTAATCTGGTATATACCAAAATCATCCAGAATAAGTATTCACTATCACTATGAAGACTATTTTTGCGTAACAGGTCGAGGGACAGAAAGTCGTGGTTGAAAGCAAATAACAAACCCTGCTTCAACTCTAGGTTTTTGCGGTGTAATACACTCGAATTTAGCTGAACGCGCAGATTATGTGAGAAAATTTATGAGTAAGTTTCACGCGATCAGCGGTTTCATTATAATATTTGAACGGAATTGGCTAACTATATAAGCGCTATACAGGTATAATCGTCCGTTAGTTATCATTTACCTAAGAACACTATGCATCAATATCTTGCGGTCACGTCCAATGGTCTAGAAAACTTGTTAGTTGAAGAATTAAGTAGGCTAGGCATAGAGAACGCTAAGCCAGTACAAGCTGGAGTGAAATTTAAAGCTTCTAACGAACAAATTTATCGCTGCTGTTTATGGAGCCGCTTAGCTTCTCGTTTTGTTCGCATACTCTCAGAGTTTACCTGTAATGACGATATGGATTTGTATCTCGCTAGTTCAGCAGTCAATTGGGTGAAACAATTCAGTAGTTCAAACAAGTTTATCGTTGATTTTAAAGGAACTAACCGAGAGATTCGCAATAGCCAGTATGGTGCGATGAAAGTAAAAGATGCGATAGTTGACATGTTTGGTAAAAAAGACCTGCCAAGACCCTCGATCAGCAAAGATCGACCAGATCTTAGGGTTCATTTGCGTCTCCATAAAGATAAAGCACTGCTTGGAATCGATATGGTTGGCGGCGGTCTTCATCAAAGAGGTTATCGAACTGAATCAGGTAAGGCGCCTTTAAGAGAAACGCTTGCGTCAGCGATTATTTTGCGTTCTGGTTGGGACATGAAAACACCACTGTTAGACCCGATGTGTGGCTCAGGCACAATTGTCATTGAGGCAGCGATGATGGCAGCAAATATAGCGCCGGGAATCAAACGCGAGAAGTTCAGCTTTGAAGTGTTGGAAGATTTTGAGCCAGACGTTTGGATGCAAGTAAAAGCAGAAGCCTCTGTTCAAGCGAGAAAAGGTGTCAATAAATTTGACGCCAAAATCTATGGTTATGATAATGACCCGCGTGTAATTCAAACTGCCAAAGATAATGCGCGCAGGGCGAGCGTTGAGTCTCTTATTTGTTTCGAGGTGGGAGATGCAGCTGAGCTGAAGCGACCAATGGATTTCAGTTCTGGTACGATTGTCTCTAACCCTCCTTACGGCGAAAGACTCGGTACTCATCCTGATTTGATTGCGCTTTATACCGCCTTTGGGAATCAACTGAAATCAGAGTTTAAAGGTTGCAGCGCTTCAATTTTTTCTAGTTCTGACGAGTTGCTTAGCTGTTTGCGTATGAGAGCAGACAAACAATACAAGCTTAATAATGGGTCATTACCTTGTCAGCAAAAGAATTACCATATTTCTGACAAAGAGCGCTTAATCGATGGTGACACTGTAACTGATATGGTTGTTGCTCCTGATTTTGCCAATCGTTTGAAGAAAAATATCGGTAAGATTGCAAAGTGGGCCAAGAAAGAGCAACTCGATTGCTACCGAATTTATGATGCAGATCTTCCGGAATACAACGTAGCGATTGATGTATACCTAGACCATCTAGTGATACAGGAGTACGCTGCACCCAAAAATGTTCCCGAGGAAAAAGCGAAGCGTCGATTGACTGATATTATACGTGCTTCAATTCAAGTAACTGGGACTCAGGCTAACAAGGTCATTTTAAAAGTAAGAGAAAAGCAGAAAGGGCGCTCCCAGTACCAAAAGCTGTCTCAACAATCACAGACCATGAATGTTTTTGAATACGGAGTTAATCTGATTGTCAATTTGCACGACTATCTAGATACAGGTTTGTTCCTAGACCACAAGTTAACTCGCAGAAAAATTGGCCAATGGGCGTCGGGCAAAGATTTTCTAAATTTGTTTTCGTATACCGGTTCTGCCACTGTTCATGCTGCTTGCGGCGGGGCTAAGTCTACAACAACGGTAGATATGTCGAACACATACTTAGAATGGGCTCAGGAGAACATGCGATTGAACGGTCAAGTAGGACGCCAGCATAAATATGAACAGGCTGATTGTTTACAGTGGCTAGAGAATTCAAGTTCTCAGTTTGATTTGATTTTTATTGATCCACCGACATTTTCAAACTCTAAACGAATGCAGCAAACGTTCGATGTTCAGCGTGATCATATTCAGCTAATGACAAACCTCAAGCGACTCTTGCGTCCTGAAGGAATGATTATTTTTTCTAACAACAAACGTCAGTTTAAAATGGATATAGATGCAATAAGAGAGCTAAGGCTGGAAGCAAAGAATATTTCTTCACAAACTTTGCCGCTCGACTTTGCTCGTAATAAGCATATACACAACTGCTGGGTAATTTCGCACAGTGACTAACAGGACTTCAATCATTACCTTATATAGCACAGAAGGTTGCCACCTTTGTGAAATGGCACTCGCGCTCTGCCAACAACTAGGAGTAGATCATTTGATTCGCATCATCGATATTGCGACCAACGATGAACTATTTTTACGTTACGGCGTCACAATACCAGTGCTAAGTATCGATGATAGAGAGCTTGAATGGCCATTCGACGTACAACAACTACAACTATGGTTAGAGAATAATGGCATTACTTACCATAAATAATGGGCTATTAGCTTACGGCGATCACCCTCTGCTTGATAAAGCTGACTTTTCACTTCAAGAAAATGAACGCGTATGTTTAGTGGGCAGAAACGGGGCAGGAAAGTCGACGTTAATGAAGGTATTGGCGGGAGAAGTCACTCTCGACGATGGTAAACTGACGATTACACAAGATGTCACTGTTTCACGTTTAGAACAAGATCCACCTCGTAATCAAGAAAGTACGGTTTTTGACTTTGTAGCCGGTGGGCTATCAGAAGCTGGAGAACAGCTTAAGATCTATCAAGATCTGCTCGATCTAGTGGCCAACGAGCCTACAAATAAAAATATTAATAAACTTTCTCGGGTACAAGAGCAACTGGAGCACTCGGGAGCTTGGCGTTTTGAAGACCGTATCAAAAATGTATTAGGCGCCCTTCAGCTAGACGGTCATGTTAACCTGACTGACTTGTCAGGTGGTTGGCAGCGTAAGGCTGCACTAGCAAGAGCGTTGGTTTGTGACCCAGATGTATTACTACTAGATGAGCCAACTAACCACCTTGATGTAACGACAATTGAGTGGCTTGAAACATTTCTTAAAGATTTTCGTGGTTCTATTATCTTTATTTCGCACGATCGCGCTTTTATTCAGTCTATGGCAACCCGAATCGTTGATCTGGACCGAGGGCAACTTGCGTCATTTCCTGGTGATTACGACAATTATCTTGTTGAAAAAGAAGAAATGCTACGTGTAGAAGAGATGCAAAATGCAGAATTCGATAAAAAACTAGCACAAGAAGAAGTTTGGATTCGACAAGGTATCAAAGCACGTAGGACCCGAAATGAAGGTAGGGTGAGGGCGCTCAAAAAGCTTCGCGAAGAGCGTAAAGACAGACGAGATGTTCAGGGTAAAGCGCAAATCCAAATAGATGATGCCTCTCGCTCCGGTAAGATTGTTTTCGAGGCCGAAAACCTTTGCTTTGGTATTGATGGGAAATCTATAGTTAACAATTTTTCCTTCAATATCATGCGTGGTGATCGTATTGCACTTATTGGTCCAAACGGTTGTGGTAAAAGTACCTTGCTCAAACTTTTGTTAGGGAATTTAAAACCTGACTCTGGTCGGTTGCATTGCGGTACAAAATTAGAAGTGGCCTACTTTGATCAATATAGAGAAGTTTTAGATCCTGAAAAATCTGTCATCGACAACTTGGCCGATGGTAAACAAGAAGTCATGGTTGGTGGACGTCAGCGACATGCATTAAGTTATCTTCAAGATTTTCTTTTTGCACCTAAGAGAGCGAGAACACCCGTTAAAGCTTTGTCAGGGGGGGAAAAAAATCGCCTACTGCTTGCTCGTATCCTATTGAAATCTAATAATTTGCTAATATTGGATGAGCCGACCAACGATCTCGATATTGAAACATTGGAACTTTTAGAGGATTTACTTGCCAATTATCAGGGTACATTGCTTTTGGTTAGCCATGATCGTCAATTTGTGGACAACACAGTAATGACCAGCTGGATTTTTGAAGGTGAGGGAAAGATAGAAGAATTTGTAGGTGGTTACCACGACGCGCAGCAGCAAAGAGATCAAAGCCGCAAAGTGCGCAGCAGTGCGCAAATATCGGTTCCTACTATAACAGACCGAGATCAATCTGCTAAAACAAAACCAGTATCAAGTAAGCCTAAGAAGTTATCTTATAAACTTCAGCGCGAGCTTGAAGAGCTACCAGCAAAATTGGAACAGCTAGAAGCTGACATAGAGTTAACCCAAGAGAAGGTCAATTCTCCAGAGTTTTTCTCAAAGCCAATTGATGAAACACAACCTATTTTAGATTCGCTTGCTGCTTTAGAGCAGGAGCTTGAAATTGCTTTTGAACGTTGGGAAGCGTTAGAAGCAATGCAACAGGAAAGTTAATACCAAATGAGCAAGACTATTTTTAAGCTGTCATCTGTTACTCTAGCCCTACTAGGCTCTTTTTCCGTTAATGCTGCCATTTATGACATATACGGCTATCAGCCAGTAAAAAATGGTAATGCAAAAACTTATGGCGTAGCTATTGAGCCAGGCACAGCAAACTGTTGGAGTGGCACAAACTGCTCTCAGGCTTCTTATGAAATAGCCTTTGAAGAAAAGTTGTACAATGAAGGCTTTGCGTATCGAGACGAGGTGCCATTTCGCTATAACCTAGGATACGACCTGATAGATAATGATGGTTTATCTATTTATGATGGTTTTAAAAGCTATTGTAATAGTTTTCTAGGTTACAATGACGCAGGATGTTCGAGGTGGGCAGATGAAGAGTACAACAAAGGCTATGCCCAAGAAAATAGTGATACTTCGTTTGCATACATAGAAAGCTCAGCTAACCAAATAGAAGATAGTAAGTCTAATGTCATCATTAATAACTTCACTGATAGTAACGATGTTATTGGCACTTACTATGGAGGGGAGTTAAGAAACAGGACAGTTGCTTTCTCAGGCAATGTCTCGCCCACACTTACTGCCTCAAGTGTCACTTATGATCAAAATAAAGTTTGGGCTAAAACATCAAGTGGATCAAACGATATACTGGTAGGTAGTGTAAGTAAGCAATCGACTAATACACTCGATTATACTTCTTATGCTGCTATCTGGAGAGATGATGGTTCCAGCGCTGAGATAGTAGATTGGCAAACAGATGCAGCGGAACAAGACCGAAGAACTCCTCATGGAAGTGCAAGAGATGTTGCCGTTGTGGGAAGCGAAACATACGCGGTGGGCTATAACTCAGATTCAGAGGAAAGACCTGTTGCTAGCGTATTTAATGTAAACAGAGCCACCTTAAAAGCAACATCATCAATTATCAGTAGATATTCATCTACCAGTTATTTAAACTCGCTTCTAACTTCAATTAATAGTAATGGTTATGCTATTGGCGAAGCTAAATATGCAACACCTATTAATGGTGCTTACGCTAATAGCTTGTTCTATATCACTGATCCGGCAAACCCTAACGGTAGTTTTAATGAATTTTCAGGCCCAATATTTTTCTCCGGTGCTAATGGAAAGGCAGGAGCGATCAATAACAATGATGAAGCTGTTGGTGCAATTGACTATCAAACACATGCCGAAGTGAATGGGGATCAGGGCAAGCAGAGAGGCCAGAGAGCCTTTATTGCTCCTTTAAATTCCTCAAATACGAAAGCACCTTTGAATGGGAGAGCTTGGTATCTGGATGACCTAGTTAATGATGGAAACACTAATTCCACTAACAACCAGTTTAGAGTCATTGACGCGACTGACATTAATGATGCCGGTGTAATTTCTGGTACAGCATACTATTGTGAGGGTGGCTATGACACGCTTTACTTAGATTCTAAGTGTAATGGCTCTACACAAGGAGCTGAGAAAATTGTTGCAGTTAAGTTAGTTCCGATTCAAAACTCAACGGCTTCAAATATCCAAGAGAGAGGTTTAGAGCCTGTCTCAATAGACCGTAAAGGTGGTTCATTAGGTTGGTTTGCTTTAGTAGTCATTGGGTTACTCGGGTTCCGTAGAAAGTAAACAAAATTTCCTTCTTAGGCACAGGTTCAAGTTTTTGGATCTGTGCTTTTTTACACCTTGAGAAAGGCGGAAATTTGAGCGATTCTTAAGTGTGGGGTAATAAAAACTCCACAAAAAGTTAATAGTAGTACGTTAGAAAACGATATGTATGAGGACGACACTATGAAGAGACAAAAGCGTGACCGCATGGAGAGGGCTCAATCACAAGGGTATAAAGCTGGTCTAAATGGCCGCTCTACGGACTCATGTCCATACCAACAGATGGATGCTCGCTCTCATTGGCTTGGTGGTTGGCGCGATGCCAGGGAAGATAGACACTCTGGTCTCTACAAATAAAATTACACAATCCACATACGAAATAAAGCCCCAATTATTGGGGCTTTTATTGTTCTTAACTTAAACGATCTTTTAAAAAGAAGAGGTGTCTTGGAAGAGTCCAACTTTTAGGTCTTTAGCAACATATATCTCTTTACCGTCAACAAGAACACGCCCATCAGCAAGGCCCATAACTAATTTACGGTTAACGACTCTTTTCATATGAATTTCGTAGGTGACTTTCTTTGCTGTTGGCAGAATCTGCCCAGTAAATTTAACTTCGCCGACACCTAGAGCTCGACCTTTGCCTTTACCACCAACCCATCCAAGGAAAAAGCCAACCAATTGCCACATTGCATCTAAACCCAAACAGCCAGGCATTACAGGGTCACCTGGAAAGTGGCAATCAAAAAACCAAAGGTCTGGAGTAATATCAAGCTCTGCCAGAATTAAGCCTTTACCGAAGTCACCTTCAGTTTCAGACATTTTAGTTACGCGGTCCATCATCAGCATATTAGGTGCTGGTAACTGTGGGTAGCCTGGGCCAAAAAGTTCACCTTGACTAGAGGCTAGTAGGTCATCACGGTTATAAGAATCACGTTTGTTTTGCATCATCAATCACTCCAAATTTTGATAGCTGCATCTTAGTGAACAGGTGTACGCTAAACAACTCCGATCAGTATGAATACGAACAATGTTTGCTCTAAACGAACCAGTTTTTGATGCGTTCCACAATTCCTAGTGGATGTTCATGTTTTTCATAGGTTTCTATACGTTGGGCTATCTTATGAATGACGCTCGATTCATCATCACCACGAAAAGGTTTGCCCATAATAATTGGTATCGTCTCATCTACAGTCTCAACTGACCAGATGTGAAACTCGTTACTTTTAATGCTAGCAACAACTTCTTTATTTAATGCGAGGTGTTTCAAGTTAGTTTGGGGAATAATAACACCCTGTTTACCCGTAAAGCCTTGGTGTTTACAAACTCGGTAAAAGCCTTCAATTTTTTCATTGAGTCCACCTACTGCTTGAACCCGCCCAAACTGATCAACAGCACCGGTCACCGCAATCTGTTGATTAATGGGATACTCAGATAGGGCACTAACAAAAGAACATAACTCTGCCAATGTTGCACTATCGCCATCTACTTCACAGTATGATTGTTCAAAGACGACAGAAGCAGAGTAGGGAAGTGGCTCTTCGAGCTTTAAAGCACTTGAGACAAAAGCCTGCATTATCATCATGCCTTTCGCGTGGAGGTTTCCTCCAAGTTCTGCTTTACGCTCAACGTCAGAGATGTCTCCATCCCCAAAATGTATTACA
The DNA here is from genome assembly GCF_009363415.1 of Vibrio aquimaris. Lineage (NCBI taxonomy): Bacteria > Pseudomonadati > Pseudomonadota > Gammaproteobacteria > Vibrionales > Vibrionaceae > Vibrio > Vibrio aquimaris. Next base: position 1,547,256 of record NZ_CP045350.1, read on the forward strand.
CAGGATATTCGAGCGGGTTCTCCATATGATAAAGGGTGTCCTGATACATCAATTACCGTGAGTCCATTGACCTGACCAACGCACTCACCCTGAGTTTCAATGATCACTTGTCCGTCTAAAATATCAGAGAGTGCTCTCTCTGGTAGATATGACTCTCTTTGATACTTAGATTCAATGGCTTTATCGATCGCCCTCTCATCGATAATTACACCATTAGTATTTAAACGGGCTTCTTGAAAAATAGATAAATACCACAATGGCTCTATCGGCATATAACGTTGATCTTCGCTATATCGTGCTCCTGCAACCATTAACCTATGTATTGCTTCAGAAGAAAGCGAGGGTAGATCAAACTCTTTAACCAAGGATGATAAATAGCCTAGGTATTGCTTTATAGATTGCTTGGTCACTGCAATGTCATGTTCTATTTCTGTATAATTAGCGATGCCACGATAAAGATCTTCATCTAAGAAATCCAAATCAGCGATTTGGTCGCGATTGCCGACGACGATGAGTTTTAGTGAACAAGAATGTACAGGAATTTGGCTAGCAATATGTTTAGGGGTGACAGAAACAGGGCTGAATGTCTGGCCCAGGAAAATAGATTTAAAAATCGGCCAACTAGTTGGATTCGCTAGCAAGGTATTTGCAGATATTATGAGAAAACCATCATTCGCTTTTTCAATCAACCCTTGAGTTTTACCTGTAATTTCACCAGTTTCGTTGCAGGAATACGTACCTAGTAAATCACTTATATTGATACTTTCTGTGCTGAGAACAGGTTTATCAACCAGACTTGATAAACACCTTTGAATGCTGGTGCGATAAAAAGCATTGTCGGGAGAATTAACAATCAGAATTCGGTTAAAGCCTTGTGTCACCGCAACTGTCGAAAGGGCTTGTTTAAGACGTGGCTGTATATCTAGGAAATTGACTTCGGGTAAACTTTCAAAATTGGAGATTACGTCATCAAACTCTGTATATTGCGGTGTAACTGCTTTCCAGCTTTCTTGATTCATCTGCGCTATTCATCTTCTTGGTAAGGCTCCGAATTATATAAAAAACCACTCGGGATTACACTGCAAATTTATCTAATGATCTAAGTCGATTAATTCTATAATTGATATTGTAACTCTCAAAGAGCTGAGTTACACTGTAACTATAGTTGAAGTGGAACTAACATAACCATGAAATACCAACAACTTGAAAATTTAGAATGTGGCTGGAAATGGAACTATCTGATCAGCAAATGGAAAAATGGAGAGTCCATTACCCGCCATATCGATTCTAGCCAAGCTATTGCGGCAGTAAACGACCTACAAAAGATCGAGTCAGACCCAACAAAAGTACTTCAATGGGTTGAACAACATTTATCCGAAGAATTGGATAACAAGCTCAAGCAAGCAATACGCGCGAAACGCAAGCGTCACTTTAACGCTGAGCAAGTGCATACTAAGAAAAAGTCGATAGATCTTGATTATCGTGTGTGGGAAAAATTATCTAACCGCGCTAACGAACTTGGTTGTACCTTGTCTGATGCCATTGAATATTTATTGTCTGAAGCATCAAGAAGTGAGAAGGCAAGTAAAGCGGTAAATAGTTTAAAAGAGGATTTAAGTAAACTGTTAGACTAAGGGAGACGACATGTTATATGTGATTTTGGCTGCTGCAATACTGGTTTTTTGGCTCGTTGCAGTAGACCGGCCTGTACTACTTATTCACTTTAAATCGGGACAGATATCTAAACAGAAAGGACATTTCCCCGCAACGTTCAGACATAATGTTATGGATATCGCCAAGCGTACTCCATTTGATGGTGAAGTAAAGGTTTATCAACAAAGAAGCGGGACAAAGCTTGTGTTTTCAAAACACATACCGAAAGCCACACAGCAAAGAATTAGAAACGTATTTCCACATCAAAGCTTTCTCTCGAAAGGAAAGCGGCACTCACACTGATTAATCTACTTTTATTGACCACACCCAGATCTTATGGTATCCGCATTAGTGGTCTGTTAGCGGCCATTTATTTAGCGGTCGCTAACGGCTTGGTCATTTAATGTTATGACTCAATAACTATGTCTGAATCCTCAGTTGTAAACAAATGGGCTTTGTTTTGCTTAATTAGCTGAGCAGCATATGAAGGTGTTACAGCGTGTAAGTCGCCTTTAGCTCTCAAAGTATATGCTTCCCATGCTTGATCTCGATATTTTCCAGTCTGAGTATATTGAATAAGTACTTTCATCTCGACCTCTCTTGTCAACCAGTAGTGAACCTATTGTTAACAATACTGCTATAAATCGTTAAACACACCTGCTAAAACTGCAACCTAAGATTAACTATGGTTACAGACTTAGTGGCACGAGAATCGCACCCACATTACAGATTTTGATGTTTTGACAAGGCTACCTCTGTCGACATACAAAGTTATATTTGATCACAGTTACAATTTTTAAATGACTGATTTTATGAGCTAACCACCACTCTAAAACCCATGAACATAAATATTAAGTTAAAAAAACACAACAAAACATACAAAAAGAAAACACTTAAATACTCGATTATACATAACCAGAGCTAATAATTAGCAGCTCATCACATTCATGGTAAATCTATGTTTCATAATGCGAAAATTTTGTTAACTTGTTCACGCTTTGGGTGTTATCCCAAGCCTTACGTTTGCTGTTTCGGGTAACAGGCCGGCTCTTCTCGAGCCGGTTCTTTTTATTTTACCTTTATAAAAAGTGGTATGTTGCAATAGGTATAATAAATGGTACTAACTAGTATGGCTAAACTTTTCTATGCTTTGGTAGAGTATTATACAAACGAAAATAGTGAGTATGACGCGTTTAACTTCGAATCTATGCATGTCTGTGTTTCTGATCCTTTCTGTCGAGGTATGGTCTGCATCTCTGAGATTGGCCTATTCCGATATTGAATCTTACCCATTCCAATTGGGTAATGGGACGGATATAGCCCAACCTCCCGGACTTGCTCTTGATGTCCTTAACCATGTGGGTAAAATCTTAAATCTTGATATTGAGTATGTTCGTCTGCCTGGCAAGCGGGTATTAGAGGAGGTTTCTGTTGGAAACGTAGATGGTGGGTTTATCTTTTCCTATAACACTCAACGTGCTCAATATGCTCGTTACCCAATGAAAGAGGATAAGCCGGATAGCACAAAGCGTATTGCCACGATTGGATATTATTTCTATACATTGGAAGGGCAAGCTGTAGATTGGGATGGAGAACACTTTGCTCAATCTAATTATAAAATTGGTGCACATCTTGGGTATTCAATAGTGAAAGATTTGCAGAATAAACAGCTCAAAGTTCATGAAGTAAAAACAACTGAACAGCTGTTCAATATGCTAAAACTCGGGCGACTGCCTGTTATCGCTGTACAAGATACTATGGCTCAACAATTTCTTTCAGTTCAGGGGATCACGAATATAGAGCAAGTTACTCCAGCGATAAAAACGAAAGACTATTTTTTAGTATTAAGCGAACAATTTCTAGAAGCTAATCCTCAAACAGCGAAAGACATATGGGACCAGATAGCAGTAGTACGAGACAATATTGTAAAGCAAGCAGGGCCCAATTATTTTAACTGACTTACGAACTCGGAACTATTACGACTATTCACCTCACGCAGTAAGATTTGATACTTGGATGATGTAAAAAAGGAAAATACATGAAAGCCAACGTTATTATGAGTACAACTCTATCGCTATGTATTGCTTTTTCTTCAATAGCCTCTAACAACCCAAATATAGAATTTATCAGTAATGTGTCGTGTAAAATGGGCGGGTGTACTTTGGTCTGCGTAACCTCTGATGGGAAAAAAGATGTGAAAGCACGTGAGATAAATAATGCAGAAATCATTACTTATAAAAGCGGTACAGTCCAGCATAACTTGGTAATTGGATTTCAAAAAATGATCGTCACTTCTCCATCTGGCACAGAGTCTTGTTCGCTAAACAACATCGACAAGATAACAACACAATAAAGAGTGTTGGTTTATACATGAATCTTGGGTAGGGATGTTCCGGATTGAGTATCAATCATACCTTGTATTTCTTCGACAAAATATTTGTGCTCTTGATAAAAAGCCTCCCCACTGGTCACTGTTTGATTGACCGCGTCACAAACAAGATCTGGGTTAGAGCTAGGTAACAAAAAGCCTGCATTTTCTTGTCTAACTTCAACGAGCAAATCACCCAGTGCCATCAAGTTATTCAAGATAGTATCTTCATCTAGCCCATTATTACGCATAAAGTTTTCCCAAATCCAAATAATTAAGTGGTCTTCGCAAGCGATTGTCTTGCGACTTGGAGTGGTTTTTACGTTCATTCACATTTACCTTAAGCAGGGGCTAGGCATGAGTAAGCCAACCATATAGCGCTAAGAGTTGAGATATACTGGGACTTTATCAAAAGAATTGAATATCAAAAAGCAAACATTACGCATATTCACATTCATGACAATGCCCTGACATGCAGATTGATCTTAATTCCAAACCTCATTGTTTTGAACTAAGGTTTATATAGTTAATACAAACTTTATCTAACTAAATGACAAGGTTTAACATCATGCTTGGGATGAAATTTGCTGTTGTCTTATGTCTATCGTTGTTTATGGTCAAAGCGGTAGGAGCAAAACAATACAAGTTTGCTGTTGTCCCCAAAGAAGAAAATAACCCATTTTTCCAAGCTAGTAGAGAAGGGTGTGAAGCGGCAGCGAAAGAGTTGGGGAATGTGGAGTGTATTTTCCGCGGCCCCAAAGGTGTTGATGTTCGAAAACAAGACAAGATCATTACCGAACTTGTTGCAGAAGGAGTAGATGGTATTGCGATTGCTGTTGCTCAGTCAGCATTCATTCTAGATAACAGTATGAAAAAGGCACTCTCTGCTGGTATTCCAATCGTAACATATGACTCAGACTTTGAAACAGAGGCTGTTACACGCAATCCCAATTTAAGAGCTGCTTATATTGGCACTAACGATTTTGAACTCGGAAAAGCGTTAGGTGAAGCGTTGAAAGCTGAAATGCCAAATGGAGGTAACGTGATAGTTCAATCTGGTCGTTCTGACTCCCCCAATTTAAATCTGCGGGTTATGGGCGTTCGCTCCGCTTTATCTGGCAGGGAATACGAACATTCACCGGGCAAGCGCTTGATGGGAGATGGCGGTTGGACGGAGCCAACTAAACCACTTTACAATTTTGGTTCTTTTGAGCAGGCGTTGGAGGACCTAAAAAACGTACTCAACTCATATAAACAAAGAGATATCCATGCGGTTGTTGCGGTTGGTGGGTGGAGTCAGTTTCTAACGAATTACCGCAATGTTGTCGAGCCATACAAACAGGCTATAAGCGACAAAGAGATCATTATCATCACTGCAGATACCGCCGACGAGCAGTTAGTGTATTTAAAAGATGGACTCGCTCACGCAAATGTTGGTCAAAACCCTTTTGAAATGGGCAGACAAACGATACTCACTCTTTATAAGCTCGCCACCAAAAAACCAGTGGAAGAAATACGATATATTCCAATGACCTACTGTACTCAGAAAAACTACCAGACCTGTACTAAAAATTAACGAATCACTCCTTTAGCGCGTCGCAAACATTTTGTTAAGCATTGCGTGTTCACCATAGAGTACTTTCTCTATTTCATCATAGTCATATGATTTTTCGATACAGAAACGCTTTGTTGTTAAACCGGCAGTCTTTGCCGCTTTCTCTACATAGTTTTTTGTTTCATTACTCGTTTTTTTCTTATCATTGTCTAACTGTATGAGGGTCCGTATCTCTAATGTGATAGGGTCACAAAGCACAAAATCAACGTATTTCCGAGATAATTTATTGTAAGCTCTCTGCCTGTCACCACTACTATATAAGCCTTTTCTTGGCAACATCAAATCGCCCGCGCTGACTTTAGTAAAAATCACATCTCTACCTTTTACAACGATGGATAACGCGCGGTAAAACTCGAGCTCCTCCGGATTTGCAATTGATGTACGCGAGTCATATTGGTAAGTCATAGGCAGACTTGATTGAAAATCATCTATTGGGATTTGCTTAGTTCGGGTAACCAACGAAATGACAAGAATCACAGCTGCAACAAAGACAATAAGAATAAGTAAAAGCATGACTTCTATTCCCTAACTTAGTTTGAAACCTAATAAATGTGGTTATTTAAACACCTTTAGTTATGGTCACCAATACATTTATAACCCTAGTTGCGGTTATTAAATATCGCTCAAAATAAATCATACTTTTAATAAGGTTTTTATGGCTAGTTCTGAAGCAGTTTAACGAAATAAGAGTCTTTTTTATCTGCAGTGAAATTATTGATACGAACATCAGGTCACTTATGTCTCTATGTAATAAGTTGAGGAACACTCGAATGAAAAACACTTTGGCCATAACTATTTTGAGTACATTTTCTTTTTTCAGTCTCGCTCACACGATCTCTAATCAAGATGAATATGCAAGCAGCGCTAAAACCATTCCAGTAGAAAGTTATGCGAATGAAACTAAATCAGACTATATCGAGGGCACGACAAGGCACATCGTGCTTTTTGATCTAAAAGATGATGTAACACCAGCACAGACAAAAGAAATTATTGACCGCTTTCTTGCTTTGAAAAGCTCAAAGCGCGATGGCAAACCCTACATAAAAAACATTGAGGTAGGTACCGGAAACATAAGTAAAGAAGGGCAGGGAAAGGGTTATGACTTGTCATTTACTGTAAGCTTTGCGTCAAAAGGGGATCTCAACTACTACGTAGGCACACCTGCAATCTCTGACCCTAAATATTTTGATGCTAACCACCAAAAATTCAAGGACTTTGTCGGTCCGCTTTTAAAAATCGAAAAAAATCCCGATGGAAGTAAATATGTCGGAGTTTTGGTATTTGATTATCAACTATAGCACTAATGAATATAACATCATCAAGCTGAGAACGCAGCTTGATGATAAATTGCACTATATTTTTTAAATTTAGTTTCAGCACATGTTTAATCAGTGATCTTTATCCAAGTAGGCGATGGCATACATTTAGGGTGTAACTGTTTAATGATACTAGTGTCCTTAATATTTCATACCAATAAGAAAGTGAGGATGTATATCTATGAAATTACTCAAAATAATCGCCATCTCAGCATTGTTAATCAGTTCTTACTCTTTTGCTCAACATCCTACGAGTAAAGATGGAAGTGTCATTAGAAGTGAAACGACGTCGTTTGCTGCTGGCCCCTGGGATAGGATCAGTTAATTCGATTAAGCATAATAGAGCCAGAGAAATCTGGCTTTTGTGACTGAGTAGATTAGGTTGAAAATCGAGCATTGCGTCCAATTATAATTCAGGTAATGCTAAGAGTTCAAAGTAGAAACTATCTAGGGAGTTAATCTATGTTCAAAGTTGCAACTATCTTGTTAAGTGCCAGTTTGTGCTCACTTTCTGCATCTGCAGAAGACAGTATTATTAGACTGTCAAGCCAACATTCAGTGTCCAAAACAGCGGATCAATTTGTCACTACCATTCAAGAAAAAGGATTTAACGTTTTCGCCAGAGTGGACCATAAAGCTAATGCTGAAAAAGTAGGTATGGAGCTTCGACCTACACAAGTGGTTATTTTTGGTAACCCGAAAGTCGGCACAAAGCTTATGCAGTGCAGTCAAGAAGTCGCTATCGACCTTCCACAAAAAGCGCTCATTTATGAGGATAAACAAGGTAAAACTTGGATTGCCTATAACAACCCTATGTATTTGAAGGATCGTCATGGCATGAAAGGCTGTGACCAAGTTCTGGCAAAAATAAACGGCGTACTAAACAACCTGGCAAGCCAAGCAGCCAGTAACTAATTATGTGAAGTTGAATTAAAAGGCTAGTGAATGATTAGCCTTTAATTTATTTGAATTAGAGTTCAGATGTGAAAACTTGTGACATAAGATAAAATACAGATACTTTTATTGTTTTTTATATCAATATGACTAACCACGCTTCAGGAAGAAGCAATCCCAGTATAACGTATTGGAGTCGTGTTATGGTTAGCTCAATTAATTTAAACCCTCAACTGTCATTAGATCCTTCAAGCAGCAGCACAGAGTCTGTAGAAAGCCTACGCAATAATGTTGCATCAGTAAAGAACGTCGATATATCTAAAACTTCAAATCCTCATGTATGTATGAATGAAATAAGTGAAGAAAGAAGCTTCTCTTTCATTGTGATTGGTAGGGGTAATGGTGCCGATAATTTTGCGAGAAAAGAGCCTAGTCGACATCAACAACGCGTCGAGCGTGATGCAAAAGCCCGTGCCGCTGTTTTTGGCCAGAAAAAGGAAGAAAAGAAGGGGGCATTTGCTCAAACAAAAGCCTTGGCTCAACAGTCTGAGGATTATCAGAAGAAAAGAGCGGCTAAAGCAGCGGCTCGAAAGGCAGAAAAACAACCTCAGCAATCGTCTACGAGCAATAAACCTGGCGGAGTAGAGGGCGTATTTCAGAGCCTAGATAAAAATGGTAAGAAGTTGAATGACTTTGTTGGTGTTCTAAAGATGTTTAAATAAAGACTAGCCGGCACCTGGATAAAGCGAGAGTCGCAACATTTTTTGAATTTTTGACCGAGTTTCATGATTGAATCAAACCAATCATGTTTATTCACTTGTGTGTCAGAACTGCTTTTATATCATGATTCCAATAGATATTTTTAAGTGACAAACAGCTCATGAACAACCATATTCTCCCTATATACGCTAGCGATCATAGTACGATATCAAGCGATTCAGCTTCGGCAGAAAATCATCTGAATGCTGAAGTCATTCAACAAACTGAGAAGGATTTCGATCAGATAGACTTGATTCTGGCGTTAATGAATAGACTCGCCATGAATTCAAAGCAGATTATTTTGCTGCTTCTGCTAGTCAAGTTAAAAACCAGTATTATACTGACCATACTTAGCAACATTCCAAATGATCCCATTGTCTTGTCTCTACTAAAGGGGCTTAAAGAATTAGCTAAAAAGTTGGAGGCAATGACGCCTGAAGAAGGCTTTGAATTTGATTCTCAGATAACATTGGCAAGCCTAAACAGTTTTATTGAGAGCTGTCAGTCTAGAGCATTAACTGATAGAGAAGTAGACGAAATAAATTCAATTACTTTGCAACTAGAAGAACTGCAGAAAACGCTCAAGTATTGGTTGCAAGGGGTATCAACATAACAAAAGAGGCCGAGTTGTTAGTTTCGCGGAGCTAAAATTAAGCAATTATTCATGCAATACAGACCTTACTTATTGATAATACATGGATAATAACAAAGCTTAGTGACATCAGATAGTGTTGTTATAACTGTTTCATTGTGCAATATGTCCGTTTGATCGAATTGTGACATTCATTTAAGTTTGTATTTAGAAATACCCTGTTTGTTAACTATTATCATTGATTAACAATAGTTTTTGACATCGATTTAACACGTCTCGAATCTGTTTGTATATTCTGTTATTTGAAGCGTATCAATCTAATTAGTAGGAGAGTCAAATGACAAAGCTGGCAATTGCGATAGTATCATTACTATTGTCTGGTTTGGCTCTGGCACAAGACAGTGCACCTTATTATTTAGTTTCTTACCAAGTCTATCAAAATGACAAATTGCTTGTTGCACCAAAACTAACCTTGCTAAGCGACCGCGAGGGTACCTTTACTATTGGTTCTGACGCGGAGGAAATTGAAGTCACAACGAAGATCTCTGAAGTACAAGGTAACAAAAATACCTACCGTTTAGTCAGCAGCCTCGTGATTAATGAAGAGAAAGTTGTTCGTATACAGCAAAATATAGCCGCTGGAAATTCTTTCTCTTTCGAGGGTCCAAAGTACAAGATAATTGGCAAGTTCAACAGATCGAAGTCATGAACTACAAACGCCCATTATTGAGTTTGCCAAGACTTGGGCTATGTCGGCTGCTTAACTGCGTATTATGTATATTATGTTAAATAAATTATCCAATACTAAAGAGTGCATCTGCACTCCTCGTCTCTCTGCTTACAACATGTCTATTGCATTCAACATAATCTATTTACCATAAAATAGCTAATATCTAACTTATTCATCTGTGATGATTAAATTAGATATTAGCCTTAAAGATGGAATGTAGTTTGGACTTTGTTTTGGTCGCTCATAGCAAATACTGCAAACTGAGCACGTCGCCTAAGTCTACCAGCTCTACCGCAGGTAATGTGTCGTCTGTGAAGTTGAGAAGCTCTGCTTTGTTGTTTCGAAGCTCGCTTAGAATCATAATGCCAAAGCCCAAATTCATTGCCGCAATAATTCCGAACGAAAAAAGCAATTTTTTACCAATCGAAAGGTTTTTTGATATACATAAGTCACTTACCTTGTCCAAGTGCTTTTATCCTTCACGCAAGCACCTGAAGTGTACTCTTATACCCTAATGACGAATGGGAAAATTCCCCCACTCATTAATAACTAAACAACCAATAAGGATAAGCAAGGATAATGGGGATAGCGAATCTTATGCATATTTGCAGAGATAAATACGTGACAGCGTAACTATTGATTGAAACTGAGACACTCAAAAATATACATTTTTATTGACTTAACTCTGTGTAAATACTGAAGAAATTTCAATACTTATCCATCACAACTCATAGTTTCCTACTTTTTCCAATGAGACCTGTAAATTTCTCCTAGTGTCAATTGTATTCCTAGAAAATATAGAAGCGATAACATGCAAAGACGCACATTTCTAAAAGGGTTAGCTGGAGCAGCCTGCATGCCTAGCCAATTGTTTGCTTCCACAGGTTCGGATAACTCATTATTTCCTGAATCCATCATGCGCGCCAACTTCACGCCTTCTAGTGGTGAATTACAGTTACTTTACGGTCAGATGCCAATTGATATTAGTGGCCATGTTTTTTATGCTGAAGGTATTCCACTCGAGAATGATCACCTCAGTCCGAGCGGTCGAGGTGCCCTGAGTAGAATCGATTTTTCTTCGGACAAGTCGACATTTACCCGTAAAATGATCGACACACCCTCAGCTATTATGCAGCAACATATTGATTATTGGCCTGATAAGTTTAATTTACTCGGAGGTATGGCATATCATAGCCCTACAATGGGGTTCGTAAATTATTGTAATACTGCTCCCAATTACCTCGGTGATAATCGATTTGCTTTGAGTTACGAAGGTGGCGTGCCGTACGAATTTGATGCAGTGACATTAGATTTGGTGACTCCCATTGGGCACTATGACGAATGGCAAAGTAGCCTTCCTCCATGGATGGATGCTTTCACCCCAGACAAATGGTTATTCCCCCAAGTGCGGACCACTGGACATCCCTACTTTGATCTTGAGTCAGATGAATGCTTTACCATTAACTACGGTGGTAACATATCAAATACGGGAACAAAAAATGGATTCATCCGTCTTCTTAAATGGGATAAGCAAAGTGAACTTAAAGGATGGAACATACTAGGTCGAGATGGACGACCAGCATATATTGCCGCAACAGCCCACTCTCTGGGTGTAACTCGGAACCATATACTTATCTTCGAGACAGCGGCTCAAGTAGAACCTCTCAGAATGATAGGCATTCGGTCTGTCTATGCCCAACAGCATCGTACACCGGTGTGGGTGATTCGCAAAAAAGATCTCTTGGAAGGGCGTGACATTGTCACTGCTGACTATATTGAGCTCAATTTCGATACCTCAGATGTCATGTGTAACTACGATGACCATGATGATGAAATTACGATTTATGGGCAATACTTAGGTGCCATGGACAAGTCTGAGCCTCAATATAATAGAGATAAACTTGTTTTTGGTGGAAGAGTAAGTAGCAGTCTATCAGGTTATCCTGCTGCTCCAGTCGATGTTGGTGGTCTTGTACGTGCTCGTCTACAGGTCAAAAGTAACTCGGTCAATGAGATTAGCGGTGATTTTAGGTTGATTAGAAATGATCAGCTATTCTGGGATATGAACGATCCTGCTTATCGAGGCCACTTCCAATTCCCCGACCAATTTGAGCATATTTATTGGGCCGCTGTAGGATATCGGAAAGGACATGTCATCGAGCGCGTTGCGGATGCTTACAAAGACTACCCTAACCGGCTATTTAGCAACGATTCCTTACCTCAACAAGATCAACCTTCTGCATTAATACACATGGATTGCCGCCAAATGTCGGTGACAGATGCTTATCAGTTTCCGGCGGATTGCGTGATGAGAACCCCACAGTTTATAAGTAAACCAAACAGCTATGGACAAGATGAAGGTTATGTATTTACGGCAGTTGTCCGTAAACATCCAACTAATACGTCTGGTAACGGTAAAGAGATATGGCTATTTGATGCTCAAAACCTAGCCCAAGGTCCATTAGCTATATTAGGACATCCAGAGTTGAACTTCGCTACCACAAACCATGCACTTTGGGTACCGAGTATAGGTCCGAGACCCATGAATGCTTATAAAGCGCAAGTGGCAGAATTTTTTACACATCGAGCTCCCAAGCATCGTCGTGCTGTTCGTCAAGTGATTGAGCAGCAGATCCTACCCAGATTTGGCTGATGTTTTCATAACGTTAAGTTTGAAGTTGAAATGCCTAATGGAACTAAGCTTTAAAAAAGGAATATTTAATGAAGATTAAAACCTTAGCGTTAAGTACTACGTTAATACTGACCGCATTAGGGACAGCCTATGCTCTTCAAAATGAAGAAGTAGAAAATGAAATTTCTAATTACCAAGGAACTCAGACCTGTTATCCAGAAGCTATTTACGACCCGAATTCAATTGAAGGAGTCCAAGAAGTTGTGAGAGACGCGCTCTTGCGTGGCAAGAAAGTGATGACTGGAAATCGTAAATTTGCGAGCCAAATTGATGCGGCATGTGCAGGCGATGGAGAGATACAACTTACACTAAAAAATATGGATAAAATCGTCCACTTTGATGCAAATAATCAGCTCGTAACTGTTGAAGCTGGAATGAGGTTTAATGATTTAAATGATTTCCTTCGCGAGCAAGGTTACGCAATAAATATGGTTACAGAATTAGCCATATTTACTGTTGGAGGTATGCTGGGAAGTGGTACGCATGGCTCGACCCTAGAAAAGCCCAGTAACATGCTTGCCGATTATGTTACTCAACTTAAAGTTGTCGATGGTGAAGGTAATGTTCGTACTTTAAGTGGTGATTTATTAGATGCAGCAAGGGTAAATTTGGGCGTCTTGGGTGTTGTTGTCGAAGCCACACTTGCTTTTGAAGAAGCATTCAAAGTCAAAGCAGAAGTGACAGGGTATCGTGATGATACTGGGTTGGAAGACAAAGTATTAGATATCGCTCGGAACAATTATTCTGCGAATATTGCTTGGTTTCCAGGGCTTGGCCGCTACACCACCACACTCTACAATCCAGTACCATTGGATACCGAGGGACAGGCATATAACGCTCAAGCTGATGTCTCTGATGCGGAGGAGTTTTTTTTCGGATTACTATTTAATGCCGCTCATGAATTTCCTGGTACCGGATTGCAATGCCTAGCAGCAAAAGCACGTTACAATGCACGAGCACAATCTTACTTCAGAGATAGTATTTCAGGCAAAAGGATCGACAACCCAGTCGGTTACTCTGACCAAATGCAATACTTCAAATGTAAAGATCCTAATAAATGTATCTGGGACCGACTCCCCATCGCGCTTCAAGAAGTGGCGATTGATATAGAGCGGCTACCCGATTGGATAAGTGATGTAAGAGAAATTGTCGCAGCACATCCTAGAACTTGTTTCCCTCTAAATGGTATCTATTTCAGATTCGGAAAAGCTTCAGAGAGTTATCTCGGGATGAGCGCTGGGCGCGAAAGTGCATTCGTTGGCATTGAATATACTCTGCGACAAGAAGGTAAAAAAGAACCTAAGAATTACTTTGTCAATCTTGAGATTGAACAAATGTCATTGCGGAAATATAACGCTCGTCCTCATTGGGGTAAAAACTCTGTGGCTATATTTGAAGACATGCCTTCTCGATTCCCCATGTGGCCAGAGTTTTTACAGGCTAAAGCAGAACTGGACCCACACAATGTATTCACTAATCCTTTCTGGGAAAGAGTTAGTGGCAGTATCCCTATGGAAGATTACTTAACACCAGGGTGTAATGTTCGAGGCGAATGTTATTGCCAAACGGATGAACACTGTCAATCTGGTACGCAGTGTAAGGAAGGGCTTTACTTCTCCCAAGCTCGCATCTGCCGCAAATAACCACGATGTTAGGCCGTATCTCATTACGGCCTAACATCAGCCTATAAAATCTAATTCGACTACACGGAACGTTTGACTATGACCCTCAAAATGATACCGTCGATCTTCACCCTTCTATGTACTTTATTTTGCTCTGTACTTAATGCAACAACATTAGATGATCTTAAACCTCATGTGCCAAGCTCTGATAAAACATGGGCAGAGCAATGGTTCTACAATGTAGCAGTGCCAGATGTAGGCTATTTTAAAATAAGCTTGCAAACTTATATTGCCCCTAATTTTACCACTCCAACACCTAAAGCTTATGTTCATCTGGCTTTCACACCACTTAATGGAAAAACCGTCAAATACGATATTTTCCGAGATGAACTCATCTTGAAAGGGTTTAATGATGTTAAGCAATTTCACTATGAGATACCCGGTATAGTGATGGCAAACCAAGATCAATTAGAAGTCCATTACAATGACTTTAACTTTACCATGAGATGGGATGGTGAACATTCTCACTATTGGCGAGGTTCTAATCCGGGGCAAACACCATTTGGCATTATACCTGAAATTCCTGGCGTTGGTGGTAAATGGTTTCTTTATACCGTAGGTACACCGATACAATATACTTTCTCGGACAATTCGCGCTCTCTGTTTGGCTCCGGTTATGCCCAAGTAGATAAGGGATGGTACGATAAAGAATCAAGTGCAGGAATGATATATAGTATGGGTTTGTCTGATGAGCTCTATTATATGTTTACAGGTGCTAAGATTGGTACATCAAATATTGAGCTATGGGCTGGTAGATACATTTCTGATAAGTATGACCTTATTTTCTACCCTGCTATTGGTAACTTATCAGTAAAACGTGAATACGATTCTTGCGCCGGTTATTTTAAGCTGGAAATGCATAAGATAAAACACAAGATGGTCATGGAAGTCAAATCGCCATTTGAGGATTTTTATCCATTAGAGTTTCCCTCAGTGATTATCTTTGGTGGAGAGCAAAAATATATGAAGTCTATGACCGCAAATGTTCAGTTTTCGTTGTATGAGTTTGGTCAACTCGAAGAGTCTATTTCTATGGACCAAGCATTATTGGAGTTCAGTGGTCCATTTTATTGTGACGCTCTACCTAAATAAACAGATAAAAGCGGAAAGTGTTCTTTCCGCTTCTTCTAAGTTGGGTTGACTAACGTAACAATATACCTGTTGTAGTGACCATAGATTGATAATTCAATGAATGATACATACCTGCGATAGTTTCAACACGACTATATATCCCCTTGTTATTTAGGTCATAACCAGCATGGATAGCTTGCTCAAAAAAATCTTTCTTAGCTTTGTCGCCAGCACGGTGAAAATCTGAACGAACATCCCCACTCGGAGCTGAATATTGAAAGTCCGGTTTCAATTGATAGTTACAATGCTTATTCTGGTAATCTCTCAAATCTTCTAACATATAGATTATATTGGTGATTTCCTTGTATCTCTTTTCTCCTTCTTGATCTCTGAGCATATCCCACTCATCATCATTTCTTGGAGGGGCTACCAGATTAGGAAGCAATCGTTCTACTTGAGTAGGTTTTGATGAGTCAACGTTAAATACAACATTTTTAATCAGTGGACTAGGTTTTGGCTTAGGTTCACTTAGTACTTGCTGTTCAGCTAAATACTGATTCATTTTTAAACTCAGCTGATTAAAAGATTGAGCACTATCAGATAGCCATTCTAAGTGAGTTCCACCAACATCATCTAGTGTCAGCTCCCCCACCTTTAGGATCTTAGACTGTTGATCTGAAAAATAGTCAAAACATTTAAGCTGAGTCTCAATCCACTGCTGTGCAAAAGATTTGTCCTCTGCCATTAGCTTTTTCGATTCTGGTGGAAGAAGACTTATAGATAGTCGCTCTTGATTGCAGTCTGTAATTCCTTCAAATAGTTCCGTTTTATTATCAAATGATACATGTTTTAATGCACCATTGACTCCGAATTTTTTTACATTTTCTTCCAAAAGATAGCCTGAACTATTCGTTAACTGTTTCATGAATATGCTTTTAGCTTCTTCAGATAATTCCCCGTAGTTTATACATGTCTTTTCTAAGACACCCTCTATTTCAAATTCAAAAGCAAATCTTGCATCATCTATACTTATAATTTGGCCATGAAAAAGTGCACTTCGGCCTTCAGCTAACATACTGAGCTTAGCGAAAGCTGCCATTTTTTCAGCGGCATTGCTTGATGTTGATTGTTCTATGTCATGCGTAATATCGTATAGGTGTGAAAGTGCCTCTTTTTTATGGCTTCCACAAAACCAATCCTTAACTTTATCCCATACTCCCATCTGTATTGCATCTTCTTTGCAATGGGAATTTTTCACACGCTCAATACGAGAATCACTAATTGTTCTATCAATATAACCACCAATTTTTAACGACATGATAACCTCTCTTTATTCGTGGCAGTATTCAACCTTATAATCTAAACTAAAAAATATCGATTAAATACACAGTTAATTGTACAAAGTTAAATAAGGGTTATTTGATAACTAATATTGAATAAATTTTAAATTTATACTTACAAAATAAAATTTACTTTTATAACAACTGGTCTTACCAAAGATATAAAATAACGTTATAAATTATCTATTAAAATTAGATAGTCTATTGTCTCTTTTATGATGTCTAAAAACTTTCAAAAAATTAGGTGGAAACTATGCTGGAGCTTTAAAATAATCATTAGCGTGAAAAACTACTCCATCAGGGCTAACAAACAACTCCCCTTTAGCGGCACACTGGTTGTCTGAGATCAGTTTACTCTGTACTTCACAAACTAACTCTGCTTCAAATGTATTTCCATTTTCAAGGTTTAGTAAATCCTGCAAGCTAATGTCAAGACTCGCAACCTTAACGTAGCTAGTCTTATCAGGTAGCGAGTAAGAAGGATACGTATCGTTCACAAACCAAGTCTTATCTTCATGATATTGGACACTTGCTACTGGTTTTCCCCACCATAAAATAGCGCTACCTTTATTTGGGTTATGGCCATCTTTTAGCCATACACCTTGACCATTAAATATGGGTTTTGTATCGGTAAGAAAACCTGCGATCAAAGGGACACTAACGGTTACTTGTGGTGCTAGATAACTCTCCCAACCTATCGTTAGACGTTTTATCCAAGCGGCCGAAAACCCAACAAGAACAAATTGATATCCATTACACTGTACAACAGGATAAATATCATTCGGTAATTGACGATCTTCCCCTTGAGTATTGATATCCCTTACAAATGGGATACCTACTACAGAAAAAAGCGCTGCAACCATAGTTGGTAACAGATCATCAGGTATGGTGGTTAAAGATGAAGTTACTTCTATGCCTGCTGACCATTCGTGTTTACTGCACCATATACCACTGCTATTGTCTGCCCGATATGACCAGAAAGTACCTTCCTCCTGATTCACTCGTTGAAGTGAAAGATAACACTGCTTATTACTCAAGCCAGAACCTATGACTTGTGCGAGATCTATCAAATTATTCATACTTCATTATCTCCAACTGAAATGGTATTTTTGATTGAGATAAACGCTCGCTAATCATAGAAGCAACGCGGTTGATTGCCTCATGCTGTTTCTGATCTCTTGGCTTTAGCTGTAGTGTGACGACCTGAGCCTGCCATGAAGCAACAATGGTTAACCCTGTCATGGGTCCATTCAATAAGCGAAATGTCAAACTACTTTCTCGCCTAACTATTTCTGCATTCTGCCATTTAGCGACATGATTCACCTCTGACAACTGGTGCACGATTGAAGAAACTCTCCCTGTCGAATGCATATTCTGATCAGTATTTTGTTGTAAATTATGTCGACTCGAAAATAGAGAAGAAAACCGCTGCCTTAACTCAGGATCTGCATCTCGCCTCGATGTTACACCCTCTACACGCCAGTGACGTGAGGATATTTGTTCAATTTTATTGCTCATTAAGGACCCCTTTTAACTTTTCTTGTCCCCTAATCAGTAGAGTTTTTTGACGAATCAACTCTGTTTTCTCACGCTCGATCTGATCTATGCGGTTGTCCAAGTAAATTATTGATTCAGCTTTCGCTCGCTCTTGTGCATATTGGCTACGTTTATCACTGACAAGTTGATTTAGTTCGTTGCGGGTAAGTAGATTGTCATTCACCTCTGAATCAACCAGTGCGGCTCTAGACTCAGACCATAACTGATAAACCTGTATTCGTTCCGCTTGTACCTTGTTTTGCTCTTCATCTAACTTGCGCCACTGAGCTGCCAGTTTTTCTTCTTTTCTCTTACGAATAGAGATGAGCTGCCTAATAAAGCTAGTTTCTTTAACGGTGAGAGCCATTAGTCGCTATCTCGCACATAAATCGTTTAAAGTACTTAATGTGTCATTAAACGGCGCTATCTCGCTGGTGTCTTGACATAAAAAACGCTCTATCTCAGCAAATTTATCAACGGCCTCATCAGTGAAAGGATCTTGCCCTCGCTGGTACTCACCAACACGAATTAACAACTGCACTTCTTGATACAAAGCAAGCAGGTTGCGTAAATGCTTAGCGTCAGTTTTATGTTGAGCAGTGACAATCTGATCCATTACTCGGCTTACACTCGCATTAACGTCAATAGCAGGATAATGCCCCGCTCCAGCTAATTTGCGTGATAACACAATATGACCATCTAAAATTGAGCGCACTTCATCTGCAACAGGCTCGTTCATGTTGTCGCCCTCAACCAACACTGTATATATACCGGTAATACTGCCAAGGGGAGCAGGCCCTGCACGCTCTAATAGCGACGCTAAATATACAAACACGCTCGGTGGAAACCCATTAGCAACAGGCGGTTCTCCTGCCGCTAGGCCTATTTCCCTAGCTGCTCGAGCAAAACGAGTCACTGAGTCCACCATAAGTAGAACATTTTTATCTTGGTCTCGAAAAAACTCGGCAATAGTTGTCGCGGTTAATGCGGCTTTCATTCGCTCAAGTGGTGGTTTGTCAGAAGTAGCAACCACGAGCACCGTTTTCTTTCTCACCTCGGGGGGCAAACAATATTCTATAAATTCGCGAACTTCTCTGCCTCGTTCACCGACTAATGCCAGAACGATCACATCAGCCTCACAGTTTCCAGCAAGCATCCCTAGTAAAGTACTTTTTCCGCCACCAGCAGCGGCAAAGATCCCAACACGCTGGCCTATCCCCAGCGTTAATGTAGAGTCTATCGCCCTAACACCAGTATGCATGACTTTACTAATGAGTTTTCGCTTGAGTGGGTTTGGTGCACTACCTTGGTTGTTGCGCCATTGGCCAAACCAGTTTCCTTGATCCATTGGACGACCTAAACCATCAACAACTCGTCCCAAAAGCTCTGGTCCGACTTTGACTCTATGCCCATGGCCCAGCGGCTCAACATGCATATCAACCCCGATACCATTTGTACTTTTAAATGGAGAAAGCCAGGCTTGCTGCCCTTTAATTGCAACAACTTCTGCATGTAGGCTATCACCTATCAAGCAAAGCTCTCCAAGCTTTGCATCTGGAAGCGTTGAACGAATTAATGTCGACGTAACTTCAAGAATTTTTCCGAATCTACGAAAAGGTTTAATGTCTGGCAGATCTGGGAAAAGCTCTTTCTCGAGTTTTTCTGTCAATTGAATACTATCCGGCAATTGCATTAGGAGCCTCCCCAAACGTATCAACCCTCGCTATAACCTTGATACTTGCATCTTCACCAATTTCTTGGAATGAAAGTACCGGAGTCATAGGCATTGTTGATTCAATGATTTTACGTAAATAGCGCCTTACATCTAGGGATGTAGAAACCACGCATGGAATATGTTCAGGTACCTTATCTTTAATCAAAGCGATTATGTGTTGTTCATCTTCCGGCTCAAGTGCACTATAAGCGCCAACCGCAGACTGGCGTATCGACTCTCTAATCTGATTCTCTATTCCATCACCAATTAAAATCATAGGAATCCAGCCTTCAGCTACTGTGAACTTGCGCCTTATATGCCTTCGCAAAGCAACACGTACATATTCTGTGAGCATAATGGTGTCTTTCTCTTTCGATGCCCACTCAACCAAGGTCTCAAATATTGTTCGAAGATCACGAATGGAAATATTTTCTTCCACAAGGCGCTGTAGTATCTCAGTGATTTTACTAACTGGTAAAAGCCTCTGCAGTTCTTTAACTAGCTCTGCATAACGCATTTCCATTGAGTCCATTAGATAGCGTGTTTCCTGTACTCCAAGAAATTCTTTGGCGAAATGTAATGCTGCAGTTTCAACAAGATAGTTAATAATTTCGTTGCCTTGATAATAAGTTTCACCAGTAATACCTATCTCATCGGCATGTTCTGATGAATACCAGTAAAGCTTTTGCTGATTGAATACAAGTTGGCTTTGTTCACCCTCTATCCCATCAATCTTGGTTAATACTAAAATCATCTGCTTAGGAACATGTAACTTTACAATTGGTTCTTGGTAAAGGAAGAGTTCAAATTCTTCGCTTCTGTCATTTCTTAGTGTCTGAAGTTGAATTTCAGGTATTGGCAACCCAAGCTTTTCGAATAACTTCCACCGTAAGCTCTGTAACGACTTAGCTAGGTTTTCTTGTGAAATTTCATTTCCCACCGCTAACATGAGCGGCACAGCACCCGGCGTCATTTCTTGATCTCCGGATTCTTCTTGTCCTGTTTGGGAAACGAAGCCTTGGTTTTGTTCTTCTACAGAGTTCTTTCTCGTAATCCAAAAAGACGCGCCCAAAACCGCAAGCCCGAGCGGTGCAAAGACAAACCATGGAAATCCCGGAATAATCGCAAATACAAACATCACTGCGGCTGCCATTTGCAGAGAAGATGGTTGACGTGAAACCTGTTCGACCAGCTCGTTAGCTAAGTTACTTTTAGTCTCCCCTGGGACACGTGTGACGATCAAACCTGCAGTAATAGAAATAAGGAGCGAAGGGATCTGAGCAATCAAGCCATCACCAACTGATAATATTGCATAGGTATTAACTGCCTCTGATGCAGACATGTTATGTTGCAAAACACCGACCGCAATCCCACCCAAAATGTTAGTTAGAATCACAATAACACTCGCGATGGCATCGCCTTTAACGAATTTCATTGCGCCATCCATTGCACCATAAAGCTGACTCTCTTTCTGCACAATGGAACGTTGGCGTTTGGCTTCTTTTGCATCAATGATGCCCGCACGCATGTCACCATCAATACTCATTTGCTTGCCAGGCATACCATCGAGAGAAAATCTTGCGCTTACTTCAGCTACGCGTTCTGATCCTTTCGTGATGACGATAAACTGAACTATCGTGATAATGGCAAAGATAATAATACCGACAGCAAGATTACCTCCAACAACAAAATCGCCGAATGTATAAACTATCTCACCAGCATCATGCTGAAGTAAGATCAATCGACTGGTACTAATAGTTAACGCTAATCGGTATAGCGTTGTTATTAGTAACATCGATGGAAATGCCGAAAACTCGAGGGGGTCTCGAATATAAATTGCAATCATCAGCAAGATGATAGACATACCAAGATTAAGAGCGATCAATACATCAACTAATGTGGTTGGCAGTGGTAAAATCATCATAAAGACGGCAATAACCAACATCGCACTTAAAATAATATCTTGCCTGCCAGCGACTTTAGCCAGCCAACGAGTTGCGATTGTCATAACTTATTCTCCCCTACTAATTGCATGAGAAACTCACGTTGTTTTTTGCATACCTCAAACCATTGGCGTGCATCAAACTGATGTGGGCAGAATGTACTTATATAAAGCTGACGTTTGATGGTGAATAGGCGTTGAGGTAGACCTTTGAACCGTTCAGGTTGGTTTCTCTTTAAGGCCCGTTCCAAATCAAGGTTATCGATATCAATTAACCATGAAGTTAACATTAAACGATCATCAATGACTTCCAGCCTAAGACCATAAGGGGATTGATGGATCTCGAGGATGTCGGCTACCCCTGTTTGAGGAAGCCGAAGCAAAGAAACCAACTGCTCTACGTTTCTTAACACTTGCAGGTCCATAATCACTCCTATCTAGTCTATACAGACATGATGGCGCGATTTGAGTACCAATAATATCAGGTCTACACCTGAAACTTCCTCCTGACGCTACTAGGGGGAGGCTTTAACTTGCTGCGTACTTTACTATGAACTTTTGAACATCATCATAACATTCATACCATTGGCTTTTTTCAATGGTGTTACCTGTTAGACTTTGGGCCAATGTAATGTCTTTTTCTTGTATTTGCTTATACCTGCTGTCTAACTTTTCAGACAAAATCCTAGCTGCACTAACGAGTTCTCCTTGCAATGCCTGCGATTGCTGCTCAATGGGCATATTGACCAAATTAAGAAGTTTTCCTTTGTCTTTTATAGAGTCTCCAAGTAATTGCACTAAACAACTGTTATTGGTTTTCTCTCCCAAACGATGAAGAAGGTTATCAATTCGCTTTTGAGTTAGCTTCATTCTAGCCCTTGAATAGACATTATTCATACACCAAAAGTTACGAGTTGCAATAAAGTTCGCTGTTGTTTTAGCGAAAAAACCGCCTATCAACATTGCACATAGCCCTGCAATAGCAAGGGTTACACTAGTAATGCTTTCTGTACCAATTATGGTTGTAACAATAAAAGCAACAAAGGCAGAAGTAGTAATAGATAATGTTGGTACAGTGGCAAGTATTAAGGCTCTTTGCTTGTTATTCATTTCACACCAGGTATTTTTCAAATCCCTCCAAGATAGTCTTATCATATTGGTGTGGTTTGATTCGAAACAATCTGCTATATCTACTTCTACATCTTGTAACGCTTTACGCTCATTAGCATACCTTACCATGGTCTGAGCTCGCTCTTTAAAGCTCCCTTGGCTGCCAATTGCTTTCATCAAAGCATCAACCATAACTGAGGTCATTTGATACTGCATACCTATATTTTCTCCTGTATCATCACACCATGCTTGTACTATCTCCTCGAGCAAACTTGCCATTGATTTATCAAAAGAAGCGTTTGGTATTAAGGCAGATACGAGCAATCCTGCACCATTGATCGTCCGGCTACTACCACAAAGTTCTCTCATTGCAGCAGCCATAAAAGGCGCAGCATACGCAAGGTGCATTAGCGCAATCATCTCAGGTGATAAAGATTGGTGATCCAATTTAAGTGTTTCCACTCGGCGATTTTGAACAATATCTTTAACCTGACTTTGCACTTCCCCTGAATACCATATAGTCGAGACCAGTGATGTTACATCCGGGCCAAAGATGTCACTATTAGTGCTCATAATCTCAAAAATATTGTTTAAATTACCGGCAAAAGCTTGCGACTCGATCGGATGATAAAGCGCCCAATGATGCAAATTTAACAAGGCATTTTTTACAACTTCCTGACGGACGACTACTTCACCTGATGATAATGGCGCGAAAAGGGACTGATATGAGATTGCATAATCTCTAATACCAGCATGGGCCATCTGGCGTTCGAGAAATAACATATTAATGTCCGGTCGATAGTCACCTGATAATTCTCCAGCAACATTTTGTTTAACCCAAGTAGACCATGTTTCAAGGGTATCACCGTTATTACATGGATAGCCGTGACTTTTCTTTGCTTGATAGTCAAATTGTTTCAACTCCAGCACTCGTTTCTCATATTCATCATCCAATTGCTGGATATCAGCATTGAGCGATCCAATTTTCGACTTTAAAAAAACAACTTCTTGTTTATCATAAGTGCTTTGCAGCTCATTTCTTTCATTCACCAACTTCCTAACTTTTTCATTATTCGTTCTCAACTCAGGTAAGAACGCAAGAAAGCCATGCAAATTTAGTCGTTTCTTAATCGATACTATCGAGTGATCCAACATAGTATCGATACGAGTTAATTTATTTCTTAGTAGTACCTTGGTATCAAAAACTTTCTGTACTGAATGACAATGCGCCTTGATCTCATTGAAATAATTTAGTTGTTTCTTTGATTCGTTAACTATAGATTCCACTTGATGCATGATATTCATACCGAATAATTTAGCGTTCGGTAGAAACGCTTCCAAAGCTTCAACATAGTCGACCAATGCCGATGATTTTTCTTCTATGTAATCAGAATAACGAGGCAAGTTCTGGGTTAGATTATCGACTAGTCGGCCACATTCAATATCTGTGTAAAGGTCAACGCCACTATGATTATTGAATTCTAATGTAATAGGATTTCTTTGGTCCAACCAAGACACTCGCTGTTTAGATCGAATAACATCTTGTACTTGACGACGAACCTCAGTACTCAAGTGATTATTGGGCTCCTGTCTTTTCAACGAGAACTTTAGATTAGGATCTTCATTGTCAGTGAGATCATTAAGCTGCAGATTTTCAGGGCTTTCAGATAACCTTTCATCCTTGCTGATGGCTGATAAAGTCGATACAAGTTGGTCTTCTTGATTAGTACCCGATACCATTGAACGCTGAAAATAATTCTCAAAAACAGCTAAACTATGGTGCAGTCTACCCATCCTATGCGATAGATTGAGACGTTCATCAATACCATCTCTTTCTTCGTTTAACTGTTTTTGGCTTTTACGCAGTGCTCTTTTTATGAGTTGAATCGCTCCAAGCAGCGATCTCTGATGTTCTTTTGGGAACGGTACAGTAACATCATTAGCCAATGCAGGCATTTTCTCTGCAACAATTTCAGAAAGTATCCGCAAATTGACGGCAGACATATCTGAGGCATAACGAGCAAGTTTACCTGATAGGTATTCGACTAGTTCGTTTTCATCCAGAAAAGGCTGCATTTCAATTAATTCAAAACACAACTGTTTTAGATCAGTTGTCATTTTTGACTGATACACAGATGAGTATGATGAACAACGAAAGTCCCCCTTCCAAAGCAATTTGGATTGATTAAATCGCTCAAATTCACGTGACACGATTGGTTGTTCAACCAGTGGACTTGGTTCTAATTTATAAGTCATATGCGTTTTCTCCCAACCTACTGATCATTCATTCCAACGATCTAGAAGTTCTAACATCGCTTCCTGAATATGTTCTTTCTGTTCCGGATCGCGGTAACATGCTGGCGACATCACGGCCATCAGATCTTTCCATCGGCGCAAGAAAACAACTTTACGTTCATATACTAGCTCTAGTCGTTCTATGATGAGCGATAACGCATCAGGATAAACCCACGATTGCTCCAGTAGTTCAAGTGTGATGGACATAACAGATGAATGCTCTAACTCCATAGCACGTGCTAAAGCGCCGCAATGATCTTCAAAAGTCAAAAAAAGCAGTAATCGTTTGAGGTCCTTTATTGCTGCGGCGACCATCGTCATATCATCACGCTTTTGACCTTCATCAAGTGGTTCAGACATAGAACGAATAAGAATACGGATATATTGACGCCTATCTTTGTGTTTTTTTAGTAAGTCAAACCAATGGGCTAAGCCTTGCTCTCCTCGTTTTGCATTCTGATACAGTAGCCGAAGCGCTCTAAGACCTTCTTTGTCAATATTCATACCTTCAGAAGCCGCAATAACTTCAAGCTCAATACCTTCTTCATCGAGTATTTCGCTCAAACGCTTTTTGAGTTCTTTTTTCATTGCAGATG
Organism: Vibrio aquimaris; assembly: GCF_009363415.1. Taxonomy (NCBI): domain Bacteria; kingdom Pseudomonadati; phylum Pseudomonadota; class Gammaproteobacteria; order Vibrionales; family Vibrionaceae; genus Vibrio; species Vibrio aquimaris. The sequence goes on from NZ_CP045350.1 coordinate 1,573,161, forward strand.
ATAGACCTTTAAAGCTAAGTAAAGAGGTCAAAATCAATGCCACTTGGCCTCTATCCAAGCCTGACTGGTCCAATGCTGTAAGAATTTGGCTTGCTGTTTTAAGCTGAGACAATTGTTCAGTCATACGGTTTATTGATTCAAGTGCCATCTTGTCCATTTGTTGGAGAGCCTGCTCCATGCTATTGATCATCAGATTTTTAGACTTATCCTCCAAACTGAGTTTTTTCATCACGCTGCTCAGGCCAAGGCTCAAACCTTCCATTGTTTCTTCTAGAGCTTCTTGCCTCACTTCTGCAAGAGCAGCACTAGCAAGAGATGCTGTCGATTCAGTCGTAATTGCTGAGTTCGTTTGGGTCTGTGAAAAGGCATGAAGTTCCGCATGCATGTTGGCATCGACTCTCATTGTTAATCTCCACTGGCAATCTGTGTCAAAGCTCTATTTTCTGAAAAAGAATCAAGCAGCAGCTGTAATTGCAAATCTAAATCTAGCCGAATTACTAAATACTCAGACGATAGCTCAGCTTGAGCGTCATGCAGCTCAGACTTGACCTTAACCTGTAATTGCTCTCCAAATGCATCTTCCATAACTGGATATAGTTCTTGTGGAACAAACAGTGTTAGGTCATGTTGGCTACTTTGTTGGGCAACCTGGTCGGTTAGCCTTTTGATCATAAATTGACTAATATCTTGTGTACTCGACCATTTTTCGATTACTGTTCGCATTTGCTGGCGGATCCGTTCTTTAAGGCTGTCAATCAAATTCCGTTCGATATTTTCTTTGTCCAACAACCAAGTTACAGCGTCACTAGCTGCCTGTTGTCGCGCTTCCTTTTTCCACTCTTCTTGTAACTGCCTAGCTTCGTTAGTTGCATCCTGTATTATTTTTTCCGCATGTTTATGCGCGTTGTCTCGTTTGATCCGCGCACAGCGTACAATTGTAGCGATTCGAGTACGAGCTTTAGACTCACTATTCGAAGAACGAACAGCCGACTCAATCGCTTGCCTTGAGACGGTCTCCCCCATTTTTTTTAGCTCACAACATGTAGCTGAAATAAAAAATGGACTCATAAGAATCTCTCCAGTCTGAACATCCAATTAATAACGTTTTCTACTTCAATCTGAGATACTTTATTAGGTGTTTCCATTACAGGTAGACTCAGTGATAAAATCTTCCCAAAAACGTGTCCACTCCAATACTCAAACAAAGCACTAGCCGAATAATATTCAGCTTTAAATAGCATGGTATCTGGCAACCATTGTGGTGGCTGCGTTGCGTGTGGCCACAATGCAATAAGCTGTTCAAGCTGAATCTGGCTAAACCTCTTCTGCATAACCTCTCTATATTGACCGTCCCAAATATAATCTGGACAGTTTTGAGTGATTAATCCGGTGGCTACCAATAAAACTGGAAGTTTATTTATCACTGATAGCCATCTTTGGATAATTTCTAGATCTTCTGTCAGCCAAAAATGCTCAAGTCCAAAGCGGCTTAGAATTGCGTTATCAAGCCGTTGTTCAACTAAATCATTCGTTGTTGCTAGGTCTTTACAATTCTCTAGATCTAACTTCTTCCACCACTCAGAGTGCAGTCTGGGGCTTATGTTACGTACAGTCTTGTTTAATTGAATAACGTCTATTGCCATAGTTAATCTTCCCTTTTACGTCTTATGGCCAAGCATGCAACGCCAGCAATAAATACACTTCCCAAACCGACTGTTACAGGCGTTTTATTGGCCGTAATCCAATTTTGAATGTCCCCCCAGCCAGAAGTAGAGCTCGGTTGTACTACGGGTTGATAACGAAAATCAGCAGGTTGTAGAAACAAACTAATGTTTTCATATTGGAGATCCGGAACTGCATTTTTAATCAAATTACGGATTTGTGTTTCAGAGCTGCTCAAGTTTGCCTCTGGTGAGTACTTTATATATACAGCAGCAGACTTATCTGTTGTGTTAGCACGGCTACTTGATGCACTTTTAACATTTTGAGCAATGGAAACACGTGCACTAATCACACCGTCCATATTTGATAATGTTCGTTCTAGCTGCTGCTCTTTTAGGTAGCTCATTTTCGCTTCTTCTTGAGCAGGAGAAGAGACCAGTTGGCCTGATGGAAAAAGTTGCTCAATATCAACGTAGTTTGCTTTGGGGTAGCCATTTTGTCTTAGTAGTTCTACTGCATTGATAAACTGACCTTTTTCTATTTTTAACGTAACTTTTCCGGTTTTAGTATCAATATCTGAGTTCACATCAATGTGATTGAGCATCAATAGTGCTACCATTTGGTTAGCTTCTGATTGAGGGAGGTTTTGGTAAAGTTCCACCTTACAGCCCGACAATAAAAGCGCTAACATTAGAGTGAGCCATTTATATTTCTTCATTGCATTGTCACCAATTTGTTGATCGATTGAGAGAGACTGCCTGCTGTTTTAGCCGCTAGATCGACTTCTACTAGCGATCGTGTAATTAATTTCTGGCTCTCAATAGCTTGTTCAGGCGAAATACCCACTGAGGGATCTGAGTTTGGTTGAACGTCAACGAGTTCGCTTACTTTTGACGTTTCATTGACTCCCTGTTTCATCAGCTGACTGAATTTATCTACTAACATTTCATCTGGATTAACTGATTCAGTCTTTTTTTCCACTGCATCAACTGCTGCTTTCGCGATTGCACTAATCTCCATCATGACCTCCAGTAATCAATGAACATATTGTTTTGGTATCTGCACTATCTGCAGATGACGCGTAAAGAAACCGTAGCCCTTCAACCCGGGGGGAACTCAATCCGTTAAGTGTTCGTATCGCTTTGGACCTTTTGTCTAACGCGAAGTAAATTAAACTGATACAAATACACCTGCCTTCGTCATCATCGATCAAATAGGGAAATGCCTCTACAATGCAAAGTGCCTGTTTCTCAAGTCGATGATTAGCTGCTGCGAGCGCTGCTTCTACAAGAAGTTGTTTATCTGATTTTTTCATATCTTTGAAATAATCCCTTGCACCATATCTTTGACCGCTTTAATCAAAGCACTCTCATATCCCATAAAGTTTGAATATTGCTGCACCGCAAACTGAGCCTTTAACATTTCATCTGGGTTATTAGGGTCAGCCTGAGTCATCTTGGCCTTTATATCTTGCGCAGATTGAGCAGACTTAAGAGATAACTCATTAATAATTGAATTCAGATCCATAACAAACTCCTACCTTCTTCCTGCCCGTAAATCTGAGGGACTGCAGTGATAGCGCTTTTTAAATGCTCCTATAAAATGAGAGTGGCTGCTAAAGCCCGCATCGAACGCTACATCCGCTATTTTTCGATCTGTCTCTAGGATCGTTTGCTTTGCGTAAGTTAAACGTTGTTCAGTGATCCATGCTTTTGTCGACTGGCCATAATATTTGTAAAACGCGGTGTTTAATTTAGTCACGTCCATCTGTAGCAGTTCAGCATATCGTGTCACTGACCATTGCTCATAAAGGTGTTTATTTACAAATTCAAATATCTTGTCATTGGGGTCGGCATATTGATTTAGTAAGTTTGAAAAGTACGGCTTATCCATTTCTAGGCAATAGGTAAAAACGAAACGAAGCATTACAGTCTTACTGACTTTGTGTAATTGCTTAATCACATTCACAAGTTCGTCGAAAATAGGTACTGCTTTGACTGATTTATTCAAAGTGCGATCATCGACATAATTCTGATTGATCAGATCTGTAAGCAAATGATAGATTTGGCATATTTCACCAGGATAAAAAAAGATGCTCATCCAATCACCGCGGCTTGCTGCGTGTATTTCAGCTTCTTCTGTCACCATAACCAGTTGATTGGCGTCTATTTCCGTACGTTGACCTTGATAATCGATATGACCTTGTTTATTGAACAATACGACTTGTAGTGCTTTCATATCAAAAACCTTTTATTTCTGAGCCTAGAGTTAGTTTGCCAAGGTCAAGCAATATCTGGTATCAGGTCTTCACCTGAGTTATGACTTATTAACGAGGTAAGAGTGCGGATAACATTTTCATTTGACAAATATCATATAATCTTCACTGTAATAAAAAATAAAAAGCCCTCGTCGATACGAGGGCATACATAGGTAGTTATATCCAAAACTAATTCGTATTAACGATTTGTATCAGCCTTGAGGATCAAACCATACACTGCTTGTTGAGCGTCTCCAAAAACCTTGTCCACATCCTCATTAGCTTTTAGCCTTTCGATAATTCTATTGCCAATTTTCTGTAGGTCATCAGCAACACTTTTCGTTTCATTACCTTGCTTGATAAGCTTATGCAACGGATAGTGTTTTTCTCGTATTTCCTCATTTTTGGTACTTAGCGCCGAAAGTGCAGGAGCAAATACATTTCTCCCCACAGTTTCCCCAAGGTGTGCTCCTTCCTTGTTGAATAGGTATTTGATGTCATCATATTTATGTTTACTAAAGTCTTGCTCCCCATAAACCGTACGACCAAAATCTATCAACTGTGTATAGACTTGAGAGTCCAGCTCTCGAACCAAAATATTTTCCATATGAAGATCACGATGAGACACTTTGTTAGTAAACAATACTTTCAGCATATCAATTAACTGATTTGCAAGCTGTTGTTTTTGTTCTGTACCCAATTGGATATCTTGTAAACCAATGTATTTGACAAGTTCACTTGTCTTCACTTTTTCATCGTAAAGATCAAATTGAGCATAATCACCTTGGATACTCTTATCCAAACCTGCGACTGGCTTTTGTAATGAGACTATAGCCTCAAGTTCTTTCTTACCCGCACAGTATTTACTTAACCCGGCCTCTAACGCAAAATCTTTTTTTCCTGTATCAGTTATCGCATGTAGATAACCATGCTTTTTATTAACTTCCTTATTTTTTCCGCCAAAAGCATATTCCAGGTCTTTGAGGCTATCCACTCTAGGGTTTTCGATTTTGTGGTCTTGTAGCTTGCTCTTCATACTAGGCTCTGTTGCTTGAAGAGCCATCAAAGCCTCTATCTCGCTCTTAAGGCGTATATTTTCAGCCATTAGAGAATTAACTTTTTCACTAGCATTCTGTTTCTCGTTTTCTACGAACTTTAGGTTGCTACTAAGCTTTTCGACCTGATCAGTCATCTTTTTAAAATCACTATCGAGTTGTCGTTGTACATCGCTTATCTTTTGTTCCCACTGCTGACGTTCAGCCTCCCTAGCCTCTTGTATTTTAGTCAAATCATTTTTATGTGCAGCGTCTTTATTCGCTATTAAAGAACTATTAAGATTATCTTCAACGTCTTTTTTATGACTTTCAAGCTCAGCTTTAACCCTATCATGGATAATTTTGTTGCTACCCAGATTGAATCCTAGTATTTCATTACCTGTAGCAGAAGTCCCTACTTTTATAAGCTTAGCTGTCGATATTGCACTGGTTGCTGCACCGAGGTTTGAGGGAATCGAAACAGTACCCGCATAGAGGGTTCCTATCGTCAAACCCAGTCTAAGCGTTGCCGATGTTGCTCTTGCCCAAAACTCAGCTCGATCATCCTGCAATCCCATTTTATCCAAAAGCGCATAAACAAGGTTCGATAGTGTATCTCCCCCCATTCTTAAACCTTGCTCTCCATGTGCGGCTTTGTACCAGTTTGCAGCAGCACATCCTGCATCAGAGACTGCGAGGGCAAACGCCACTCCAGCCGCTGCCGTCAGCGGTATACCTAAACCGCCACTAATAACGGTTGCGGCAATTGCTAGCCCAAGTCCAACACCAGCAATAGCAACATTAAATAATTCTTTGAAAAACGTACTCTTAGCTACATCAATCCCCGCTTTTTCAGCCTGCTGATACAAGATCGTAGACCTTTCTATTAGCTGATTCGTGTTTGACTGATGAGGTTCTAAAGGAGATGTGGATTCTTCTGGATAGGAATTATTTACAGGGTCTGAAGGTGCAGGTAGAGATACATGAGAAGCATCAAATTGACCAAGCTTAGGAGTTTCTGATGCATCAACATCAGGAAAATTACTGATTTGAGATAGTCCAGAGCTCGAGACATCTAGAGTCGTAACCATTATTTTGCTCCTATAAGTTACACTGATTTATTTCATCCAAAAGCGACAGAGCAAGCTGCCTTATCTCTGGTTGCTCTGGGGATAGAAAACTTTGTGTTACACTTGTTCGTAAAGCATCTAATGCTTCGTTCGACTTATCGATTGATAAATAACACTGGCCAATTCTAAATGTGACACCAGCATCACATGCATCCATCAAGGTAGCGTAACCATAAAATATCAATGCATCTTCAAATTGCCCCAGGGCATGTAAGGTTGAGGCTAGGCCAAACAAATACTCTCTACGCCAAGGATTATTCATAACGAGGTATGTAAAGTGAGTCATAGCTTCAGCCATATTGCCACTGTGGTATTCTTCTAAAGCACCTTGGTAGGTATGGACTAAAGTTCCTTCATCAATATTGTTCAATTGAGCTAATGTCTGGTGACCATTGATCACACTCTCTATTGATTTTTTAATTTGGTCAGCATCGATTGAAAAAGCATCGGTATTCATCATAGAGTTTCCATTTTGTTTTGAGAGCACCATTTTGCATGGCGCTCTCACATTAGGGGTTGATATTAATTGTGTACAGCTGAGGTAATACGTCCATGGAGCTCGACGAGCTCCTTAACGAGAGAGCGCATTTGATCAGAGATCTGACGCGCTTTATCACTCAGTTCATTCATATTCTTGTTATAGTTCTGAGAATTCTTTTCTTTAAATTCCCCATCCACTTTTTCCATTTCTGCATCTTTTGTCATTGAAGCGGAAACCGTTGAACCGACACCATCAACCCCTTTACCCAGAGCCTGACCTAGGTGGGTAGCACCTTCGCCAAATTTTCCGGTTGCACCAACCCCAGCCATCCCAATGAAACCAGAAAGAATCTGTAGTCCCCCAGCCCATGCGGCAGACTCAAAAGCACTCTCTATTGAATCTCTTTTTGAGTCCATTGAGGCTTTTTGTACATCCCATCCAAGCAATTGTTGCTTTTGATTGTACTCTTGTAAGATGTTTCTGAGTTTTTTAAATATTTCAGCTAACTTCACAATCAATTCATTTAGCTGCGAGATCGCGTCCATTGCTTCGCTTCCCGATACATCATGGCCATAATCTGAATTATTGGTAACGTAATCTGCTGTTTGGGTTGCAGTATTATTTTGAACTTCTCCAGTCATAAATCCCCCTTAGCTACACTGCTGAAGTCGCAATGCGAGCTTGTAACATACCGGACTCATTGATAACTTTTGTTGCGCCATCTAAAGAGTCACCTTGCTTATCGACTAAGTCTTTAATTGTTTTGGATTGCTGCTCTTTGGCTTTGTCGTACCAGTCATAACAAAACTCCATGAGATTTTGTTTTAAAATCAGTTCCTCAATCTGCTTTTGGAGTTTGGCTTTTTCTTCAGTCACAATCCCACTAGTAATTGCTTTACCTGAGCCTGCAGAAGCTCGAATCAAATCAAGTGACGTGTAAGTGCATGCTTTAATGATTGTTTTTATCACCTCATTACGCACTGCAGTTGTTACTTGTTTGGTAATTTCTTGGGCTGTCATTTGTACGCCCTTCTCAATAGCCTTAGTAGCTGCTTGTTCTACAGATTTGGTCACTAGCTGCTGAATAGCTTCTTCACTAAATGCTTTTGCAAGTGATTTGGCGATTTGACCGCCACGTTCTGCCACTTGCTCTACGCCTTTGCTCACTCCACTCATCAGTTGTTTACTGACTTGTTCTGCGACCTGTTCAGATACTTGTTTACCAACTTGTTGAGCAATGTTAGTGACTTCTTGTGTCGATCCTTTTGCAATACTTTCAACCAGTTTAGGGGCCGCTTCTTGCATTGCAGTTTCGGTTCCTTTCGCAATAGATCGTGTCGCTGAAATAGCTCTACCAGCCTGGAAGATATCCAATGCCATTGCGACAACTTCAGCGCCAAGCTGGACTTTTCCTGCAACATCGATAACTTGCTGACATTTTTCCTTATTGGCACCACACAAGATTGCGGTTTCAGCAGCTGCTTTGACCATACCGGCAATACCAGCAGTTAGGTAAGCTGCGCCACTCGCCATGTCCATGGCACCACCAACTACATCCCCAACAGCGACACGAGCGGCGCCTTCTATGAGCTTGAATACACCAATGACGGCTTCTACTGCACCAACAATCCAGTCAAAGATTGCGCCAAATATCCCACCTTTCTGCGCCTTTTCAGATTGCTCTATCCGTTTACTTAATTGCTCTTGGAATTCTTTGACTTGCTGATCACGAAGCACTGCTTGGGTATCTGTCATCAACCTAGCAGCTTTCGCTGCCGCATTCGCCGTATCACCAAATGTTTTTAATCCTAAGTTCGCAGACATCAGAACCATATCGTTCATCGAAGCCTTTTCAAGCTGACTGATGGTCGCACTGTCATCTTTATGAAATGCCGAGAGTACTCGTTGCAGCGCCTGGCTAGCTGCATCAGAACTTACTACGTTTCTCTTAACATCATTTCCATTTTCAATAACATCAACTAAGCCTTCCTTAGAACCAGAGGAAGGGAAACGTGATCTGGCCTGTTTTGTATTTTCAAGGCGCTCAACATCTGAGGTTGACCCCACTGAGGTTTGAGTATTGAAGTTAACACTAGTCATGGGACACCTCCTGAACAAGTTGAGCTAAACCTTGTTTAGCCTTCACGGCTATTTCATCCCATTTGCCATCTTTATGGCATTCACTAACTCTAACGGCTGCCTTATAGGATTTAACCGCATAATCTTTGTTTCCGACCGCGAGATAGTTTTTCGCCGCAAAATATGGACTACGTGGGTCTTGGATATTTATTATCCCAGCACGACCGAAGCAAAAAATGGCTTCTTCATGCTCCTTAAGCTGATGACAACATGTACCTAAGGAAAAAAAGTAATCGAAGTTCCACTGATCAATCTTCATCAACAAGTAAAATATTCTTTTTGCACCTTCATAATCGCCGTAGTTCATTAGTTGTGTACCGTAACGATAAAGAAGGCCCAAATCTTTCTCATCGACATCCGCTAACATTTTTAAAGAACCGCCTTGCTGGAGAAATGTATGCAATGTCTCAAAATCTTTTTGTTCCATAATTCCTCCTAGCGAATGTTTTGTGCGATGGATTTATTCATTTCTGCCAACATGGTTTGCATGCTGTTAAGCAAACTAACGGTGACATTGTAGGTTTGCATAATTTTCTGCAGTTGAAGCTGTGACTGAGATACAAAGTCAGACGCTCGGTTTGATACAGTTTCAAGGGCTGACTTCACCGCTTTCAGCTTACCTTGATCTAAACCTCCTGCGGCTTCTAGCGCATTGGCAATATGCTGCATATGAGCTTTACTCACTCTTTGGTATGACATATAGCCGACCTCAGGTAGGCCCCATATGTAGTCGCAAGCCCTTTTCCCATCGACTTTAATGCCGTGCTGGTCCATGTATGTTACGACGTCTTGCCAACTGTATGACTGCATGCCTTCTGGACCACATTCGTTAATTTTTGCTTTGAGTTTCTCAAGATAACTAGCAGAAGGATCATTGGCTTTTAGGTATTCGCTAATTGACTTTCCATCAACAGTAAAGCCATTATCCTTCATATACTTAATGACCTCTGGAGGAATTTTACCTGTTGCCTTATCGCCTTCTTTTGCCACTTGAGCTATCACTTCATCAACGCGATTCGCCATATCTTGTGCATTACGAGAAACATCTGCTTTAGCTTGCATTTGACTATATTTAGCATCTGCTAGTTCAGACAGTAGATTCATAAACAAATACAAAACAGCCACACCGCCAGATAATACACAGTCACCATCTATTGCATTTTTTAACTCAACTTTGTCATTATTTACTGACAAAGGAGTATTAATGCCTTGATCAATTTGAAGCATAAAAACCCCTTATTATCAATTAATATATTTGCCGAAAATTATCGAATATTTTGCGCTATTGATTTATTCATCTCTGCTAGCATTGTTTGCATGCTATTTAATAAGCTCACTGTTACATTGTAGGTTTGCATTAATTTCTGCAACTGCAATTGCGATTGAGATACAAAGTCAGATGCTCGATTTGACACTGTTTCCAAGGATGCTTTTACGGCTTTTAACTTACCCTGATCAAGATGGTTTCCATTTTCTTTCAAATATTGATCGATAGTTTTTCCATCGACTTTAAAACCATTGTCGCGCATATAATTTACAACATCTTGAGGTAATTCACGGGTGGCCTTATCACCTTCTTTTGCAGCTTCGGCAACTTTTTCATCCACTCGGTTTGCCATATCTTGAGCAGTACGAGAAACGTCTGATTTTTGCTGCATTTGGCTATATTTTGCATTCGCCATTTCAGATAGCAGGTTCATAAACATATAAAGCACAGCGATACCACCTGAAAGTACACAGTCTCCTCTAGACGCTATAGTGTTTTTTATATCTTCACTTTGTTGTGAGTTGATGATGCTGGTACCTTGAGTACCTGATGTATCGTTAAGATTAACAGCCATAATATATTCCTCTAATTTCTAGATTATTACTACAAGCTGGGTTCTAAATTGGAAATTCACCATTTAGCATCTCAGTTTGTATTTTGATAATAAAATGACTGATCGTTTTTTTATTTCCAATATGAAGACAAACCAACAATTAGTGGTATGACCAGATATTTTAAATTTGTTTTTTTATAAAAAACCGATGAATAAACAAATATCATCGGTCGATAATGAAACTGTATAATGGCGATTAATAACTAATCACATATAGTTTTTATATCTCTTTTTCTTAGGCTTAGGAAAAGACTCTCCGCTTGCATTATCTTCCTCACCTATTGCTTTAAAACCTTCTTGTAGTTGTTTAAAGTTTTCTTCGAGCATAGTGACTTTTAACATGATAGCCTGTTGAGAATTCTGAATCCCTTCTGGGAATGCTTGATTTAACTTTTCGAGCTTAGCGCGGGCTTTAGGATCATGGTTTGACTGTTCCACCAACACTTGAATCTCACCTTGAAGTTGTTGAAATTCTCTCATTTGTTCTGCGAGCACACCCTTGCGATGGTTTAAATCCTCCATCACGGCTTTGATATCATCTAATGTGTCCATGATTACCTCCTAGGTAAGTAATAAATTAGTGTGTTTATTTATAACGTGTCGCTAGAATGCCAATGACATCTTTTGCAGCCTCAATGGCTCCATTTAGTGTTTGGATATTTTTATGTGACTCATTAATTAGTTCTGCCTTAGTTTTATCTAACTGAATAATTAACGCATCTTTGATTTTGGGGTCATTTTTTAAACATGTCTCTAGGTTAGTAATACGTGCCATAATTCCTCCTATTTATAGAATGAATGGTATATGGATGACTTCGCCATCACGGCTTAAGTCCAATCCTTTTAAATCGATATGGCTAACAACATAGCCATTTTCCAGCTTGCTATTCATAGTAAGTCGACTGCCATTGTTTAGCTCAACAAAAGGTTGGCTTGTATTACCGCCAAAACTAACTATCTGACCGGATAAATAACGAGTTAAATTGTCTCTGATAGGAATATTCTCAAACCTAACATCAACGACTTGACCTGTACTCGCCATGAGGTTTTTGTTGACTTGATATATTTGACCACGAACATCATCATTGATTTGACCAGTAACGAGTATACTTTCTTGCCGCCTTTCAACCATTACATCATTCAACAATTTATGTTCACGTAGTGCATCAATAAATTTTTGAACATACCCTCCGATGTCATTCGCCACTTGCCAATGCTTTAACCCCTGGATTTGTTCCAATTCTGTTGTGACCTTATCCCATTGTTCACTTGATTGAATCGCTCCTGAAATTCTAACTTCACCCATGCGACGAGTTGGCGACACATGGACATTCTGATAGCCATTCGCACTTAGAACGGATTCAACACTACCTACTAACTTATCCGTGCAGGTTGTTTTGGCATTAAATCGGATAGAGTGTTGCTTAAGCCCTTCTTTTAATTTGGCCATCGAAGTGGAGTTATCACAATATCCTGTGAGCGTCACAATTCCATCGGATCCCCAACTTGCGTCTACTTGATGTAACGCTGGCACATTAAGCTGACTTTGCAGCCATAAACGTGGATTAAACACAGGTTCAACCTTGGCTGGAAGCATTAGTACACACAACATGATTGCCAGAGCGAATAAACTGGTTGTTAACAAAAAGATGTTGCTCAAGCGACTAGAGTTTCTGGTTAAATGTGGAGGTAATTTTTGCCATATAAGCTCTTGCTCACCACGACCTAAAATAAACCCCACTCCAGATAGTTCAATGGGTTGACCTAAAGGCAGATACTCTTCATGAGCCGTTTTTTTTCCACTAACCCATACATCTAGGTTAGACTTCACCATCACACCTTTTTCATCAACACTGATGTTTATGACTTCACGTTGTTCAATTGGAACCATGATATCACCACTGGGTCCCATAGAAAGTTCCCCTGAAGGGAGCTTTAGCTCTCTGCCTTGCATTGGGCCTGTAAGCCATAAAAGTTTGATACTTGCTTCCATAATCAGTCCTCGTTATTGATTAACGGGTTCAGCTTTGATTAGAAACAAACGCATTACGCTCTGTTTACTGTGGTCAGTGCTTCTAAACAGCCCACCCAATAACGGTATGTCGCCTAGAAGCGGAATTTTATTCTCCACGGTATGATCTTTATCTTGAACAAAGCCACCGAGTAACAGGCTTTCTCCAGTTTTTAACGTCGCCTGAGTTGCGATCTCTGAATTTTCAACTTGAGGCAATGGGTCTTTGCTACTCAAAGGTTTAGCCTGTTGTCCATCTTGAATGTTAAGTGACAGCATCACTTTTTTATGATGATTTTCATTGACAAGCCTTGGAGTTACTCTGAGTAAAGACCCCGTTGTGACAGACTCGAGTTTAGCGACTTTCTCGCCTTCAACTTTGGTATAGAAAGTGACATTTTTATCTAATACTGCCTGAACATTGTTAAGAGTTACGACAGAAGGTCTAGACAACACTTTTGCTTTAGAATTCTGTTGTAGGGCATTTAGCCTAACCATAAAATTCCCTGTGTTACCAATCACAGTCGAAAAATTATCACTACTTAAGCTTCCTTGATTGAAGGTCACACTACCCCCACCAATCTTGGCAGCCGCAGACCAATCAATTCCCAATTGATTGAAGTCAGAAGTATCAACATCAATAATTGTGACCGAAACTTCAATCATGGTAGGCGTGATATCCAGCTGCTTAATCAAGGACGCATATATAGTCATGTCTTGCTTGTTTGTTCTTACAATCACAGCATTTTGTCTTGAGTCTGCCGAAAAACTTGCTATTTCTTCTTTAGATTGAGAATTATCTTCCTGATCAATTTGCTTCAATACCGACACGACACCGGGTACAGTGACGTCTTGACTACGATAGCTATATACAGTGTCAGTTGCAGATGCATATTTTAAAGGGAAAATACGCACCTCTTTTTGTGACTTAGCGTGTTGCTGCGAGTCAGTATCAAGCTGTTTTACAAATTTGGTAACCGAGCTAACACAAGCAGGAACACCATTAACTTGTACTGCATGAAGCCCTGATATTGGGGTAACTTCACAAGCGACTTTATCTAAAAGGTTGGCTTTAGCGATATAATGAATTGCCTGGCCATTTGAAAGAGATGAAAGCGAGACTATTTCATTTTTCACTTGTCTCGCCTTATAAACATGCAACAAGTCACCATCGTAGTACCATACTAAGCCGTACTGTTGAGCTAGCATGGTAAGGATCTGTTTAGGCGTTTTTCCATTTATCTGGCCACTAAATGTGTCGTTGACTTGGTTGCTAACATCAATAGGAATACCATAATTTTTACCCACATCTTCTATAACCGATTTTAGTGGAGTGCCACGACTATAAAAAACAAAGGGCTCACCTTGCCATTGCACTGAAGAAATCGGTGCTGCATGAACAAAATTGATAGTCAAAAGCAATAACCAACATAGTAACTTTTTCATAGCTTTTTCCTCCAGATACGAGGTTTATTGGCTGGGGCTGTTTTTAACATATCTCGTTCTAGATAATGGATTAATGCCAACTGCAACTGTATGGATGAAGTGAGTTCTTCATCATCTAGGTCATCAGGGTAACAAGACCACAGAACCCACTCTTCTCCGCGCTTTTCAAGTGCACAGTCCCACCCTTGTTCACAAGCAGCCAACACAAGAGTTGCTTGCCTTAGCCAACTGCGATCATTTGGAGGCGTTATCATTATTCCGAACGTGAAATAGTACTCTGACTTGATACAGCTAGCTAATCGACCAGCACAAGAAACTTGCCAATGACTATTTGAAGGCAAGTCAGTTGTATCGATATAACTCATCGCTAGTAAACGTTCGAACATTGAAAACCTCTTCGTTTCCGATTATGAAAACATTATCAATTGTTCATTGATTACTTACTATCAGGTGAACACCTTAGTCGCAAATCGGTGCCATGATATTACTATCGTTCAACAGCAAATATGGACCTTAGGCGGCAATTCGCGCTATGGTAGAACTAGAAAAAGCGTGTAACTACAGACTTAGGATTGGACATGAAAACTAGCTGGAATTCCTCCCTCGTCACCAAGCTCACTGTCGCATTTGTTTCTGTTTTTATTGGCTTATGGGTCCTAATTCAAATCAGCGCCTTTGATAACACCTATAAAGGCACTCTCAATCAAACACTCAAAAGCTATAACGAAATGGGAGAGATTCGATCTCAGATGAATCAAAGCTTGTTTCAACAAGCCATGGAAGATACACAGCAATTTGAACAGAGACTCGAGCAATTTAAAACGTTAAGGATTGATCCCAATATTGAACTGGTTGCCAGGCAATTTAATATTGGAAAACAAACTTTGGATATTGACCATAAAAAACTCTGGGCTCTGCAAACATTCGGTATTGCTGGGCAGCAACGCTATGTTGACTCCTTTATCATAGAGCCGAATAAACATGTCTCAATTTACTCTGCATCCGAGCGAGAACGGGAACATCAAGAGCAGAGAATTCAAGAGATTATTGACCTTGCTAAGCGTCCGGCCAAAGAGGGTTTTCGCTGGAGTGAGCCTAAGTATGACCGCGAACGCAACAGTGTTTACATTCTGCTGAGTTACACACTGGATCCCAATAATAGTTTGGCTCGTCAGGTTGGCTTTGCGATTAATATTGAAGATGTACTCACAGTTTCCAATGTCTATGCCAAAGATGACATCAATTTATTTATCACCCGAGATGATATTGTCCCTGTATTTGATCAAATAGGAATAAATGACACGATAAAGAAAGAGTTGAAACAGTTTATTGAGTATAACCAGAGTGCTAGTGCTGTCAAAGGTAAACCTAAATTTCCTCAAATCAACAACTTTTATGTGGTCAGTAAATTTATTGATGGCCCAAACTGGCATCAAATTTCGTTAATACCCAAGTCTAAAATTGAAAAGCTGGCCTATGCACCATTTTATAATGAACTTAAGTGGTCTCTCGTATCCTTCGGCCTTATGACCATTATTATGCTTGTTATATTGAGAAAGTCTCTTGCTAACCCCATTCGCAGTTTTGTAGACATCATTAATAGCGATCGACAGCCAACCTTCGATAGGCGCTTATCTGAATCCCGAAAAGATGAACTCGGAGACATTGCAAGGGCCTACAACATGCTACTTGATACAATCAAGTTGAGCTACGATGAATTAGAATCGAAAGTTGAGCTACGAACGGTTGAGTTAGCGCACGCTAAGCAGGTCGCAGAAAAAGCAACGGCTAGAAAAAGTGAGCATCTTACGAATATTAGCCACGAAATAAGAACACCGCTTAATGGTATTATTGGTTCGTTGGAATTATTACGAAATACTATTTTAAATGACCAGCAAGCTGATCTTAGAAACACAGCTTATACATGCGCTAAATCATTATTAAGCATTATTAATAACTTGCTAGATTTTTCGCGTATAGAAGCAGACCAAATTGAATTAAATATTAGCGATAACCCGCTTCTTAAGATCGTAGATGAGGCTATGTTAACCATACAGTCTTATATTATAGATAAACCAATCCAGCTAAAAACTATTGTCAGTTCAAACACTCCAGAAACCAGCTCATTTGATCCTATTCGCGTTAGACAAATCTTAGTTAACTTGTTAGGTAATGCGGCAAAGTTCACTGAGCAAGGTGAGATTGTTTTGTCTATTGATGTCATAGATAACCAACTATGGTTTTGTGTTAAAGATACAGGGCCAGGAATTCGAGAAGATAAGCTCAATGAAGTATTTGAACCTTTCCGACAATCTTCACAGCATCAGGTAGGAACAGGTTTAGGCCTGCCTATTTCACGTAAACTGGCAAATATAATGGGCGGTAGTCTTACAGTAACAAGTGAATATGGTGAAGGCTCAGAATTTATCTTCAAAATGCCTCTAAATAACCCAGGAATGCTTTTACGCCTTAAAGAAGCAGTTATTGAAGCACCTGAAACACTTCACCCACAGATCCAAGCATGGGGCGGCCACTGTATTTGCAGTGACTCTGATGCACTCAAAAATGAAGAGTTTCATTACTTACCTTGGCGTTTATGGAAACGACTATACGAACTGCAGCATGGCATTTCCACACAAAACACGCATACAAATCCAAAAGAAATGATTCCATGGAAGCTGAAAGTATTACTCGTCGATGACGTTGTAACCAATCGTGACATAGTGAGCAAAATGCTGATTGAACTGGGCCAAGAAGTGACATGCGCCAGCAGCGGAAAGATGGCTCTAAAATACAGTGAACAGCATGTATTTGATTTGGTATTGATGGATATTAGGATGCCTGAGCTCGATGGCTATCAGACAACCAAGCTTTGGCGAGAAAGCGAAGCAACACTAGATACCGACTGCCCTATCATAGCCCTAACTGCAAACGCTAATCCGTCAGAGCATGATAATTCGATAAGCCTTATGAACGGCTACCTAACCAAGCCTGTATCTATGAAAGAACTCGCTAAAGTATTAGAGCATGCAGCAGAAATTCAAATAGATCGCGACATGCAACCAGACATTAATGTGGAGTCAGATACTCCCATTATGGATTTCAATGAAGGCGAGTTTACCCAACGCTTAACCAACCACTTCAAAGAAATGGCCAATGCTGCAAGGGAAAGCTTCGCTGATAATAATTGGGCTGAACTAAGAGATATATTGCACAATGTCAAAGGCAGTGCAGGACTTGCTGGTGCGACCAATGTTTACGATACGACAAGCACTCTAGAGCATCAAATTGAAAACGGACAGAAAATAACCGATGAAGAGTTTTCTATGTTAATCAATGCTCTAGAAAAGTACAGTAGCCAATAACACGTATTGTTGGAAAGTAATAAGCGGCACTGATTTCAAATTAACAACAGGCCTAAATACCCATCCTGTGCGCCCACTTCATTAAATCCGCTACATTATGTGCATCAAGTTTACGCATTATATTCATTCGATGCGTTTCTACCGTCTTTAATCCAATCAGTAGCGCTTCTGCAATGTCACGGTTACGTTTGCCTTCGAAGATAAGTTTAAGCACTTGCTTTTCACGTGGTGTTAAAACGGGAATATCGCCTTCTTCAACCAGACTTAATGCCTCGATGTGTTTGGCATCTAACGCGGGATCTAAAAAGTTTTTCCCCCTAGTAACACTTTTAATCGCAGCCAGTAACGTACTTTTTGACCCATTTTTGAGCACATAACCATTCGAGCCAGCATCTAAAGCTTCGCGGGCTTTCCTTTCCTCATCTGAGGCAGTTAACACAATAATCATCATGTCAGGCCAGCGTTTACGCAATTGTCGTATTGCCTCTACACCAGACATACCAGGTAAATTGAGATCCATAAAAACCATATCGGGTTTGTGTTTCAAGCACTCCTCATAGACGCTCAAACCGTCCGTCACAAAACCAACCAACTCCAAGTTAGGGTAAGGAGCAAGACAACTCTTTAAACCATCGAATATGAGATCATGATCATCTACAACCAAAATCTTTAACTGAGTGTATTCACCAAATGTCATTGTCATCCTCCATATCCATAAACGATAGGACTTAGATTTATTATAACTGAACGGTTATGAACTTATTGATGCTATTGATAGTTAATCTAACACTCAGTGGGAAGTTATCAAGAATGTTTTTCATTTAAGTGATGTAATTGGTACCAATGATGAAAGAAAATCGAAAAAACGGTCAAAGTTCAGCCAGTGGTTAGGGCTTCTTTTTGCAGAATTGCAGTATTTGATGTGTTTAAGCTGGCGTTGGTGCAAATAACGTTTAGGACATAAATACTTTAGTCGTCACCATCATAGGATACATTCATTACCACTCGAAGTAGCTCAGCTACAGGTTCGAATAAGGATTCAGGAATCACCTGACCAGACTCAACTTGATTAAACAAGGCTCTTGCGAGCGGTATATTTTCTACCAGAGGTATGGCGTGCTCTTCTGCCATATCTACCACATGAAGCGCCATATAATCTTGTGCTTTATCTAAAACCACAGGTAGAGGCGTTTTATCAGCCTGATAGTACAAACAGACTGCAATATGAGTTGGGTTTCGAACTATGACAGTTGATTTTTTAACATTTTGCACAAGCGAGCCATTTGCAGTTTCTCTCTGAAGCTCTCGGCGCTTTTGTTTAACTTCTGGATTACCCTCAGTTTCCTTGTATTCTTGCTTCGTATCATCTTTAGACATTTTCAACTCTTTCATTGTTTGAAAATGCACGAAAGCATAGTCTGCGACTGCAAACACCAAGTAACAGATTAAAAATGCGCCCCAAAGCCATTTCACCAGAGTGAAAGTCACGGTAACACCACACTCAGCACCGCAAGAAGGTAAGTATTGAAACATGTTAACATGTTGATTAAGTAGGTAATAAAAAACGACCGTCAAAACAAAAATTTTAAGTATATTTTTTAATAAAGCGAATACACTTTTCATTGAAAAAATATTCTTGGCATTATTAATTATATTAATTTTATTAAAACTTGGAGTGAGGCTTTCCGATGCCCACACCGGGCCAGTTTGAGCCATACAACTGATGACCACTGTGATAACAAGAATAACAACCAGACCAGCCATAAAACGGAGCATAATAAAAACAAACGCGGCCAGAACAGACTCGGCAGCAATCTTGATTGGAAGGTTTATCGAGTTGATTGAAATATCGATCATCTTCCAGATCGCGTCCATCATTCCCTGCCCTTCAACGATAAAATAACCAAGAATCACCGCCATTTGAAGCCCTGTTACAATTTCAGTGCTTTTTATAACTTGGCCTTTTTTACGAGCGTCTTTTAGGCGTTTCTGGGTGGGTTTCTCAGTTTTTTCGGCCATAGTTATCCCTTAATCAGCTGGAATAGAGTAGAGGTTTTTCCTTCAAACTGATTGATTTGAGTAAGATAATGAGAAAGAGCAAAATGCATACTCACCAACAGTAGGAAGACGACCAAAATACTTTTGATAGGCATTGATAAGAAGAATACGTTGAGTTGTTCCACTGAGCGGTTAACAAGACCTAGACCAACGTCGACCAAAATCATTACAACCATCGCAGGCAAAGCGAAACCTAAACACATGTCTGACATCATTTGCCATTGCTGACCAATGAAAATAAGTAACTCATTATTAAATGACAACGCTGACTCGGGCGGGAGCGAAGAATACGACTGATATAGAGCAGTAAGCAAGGCGTTAAACCCTCCTGTCACCAGAAATAACACGCCTAGAACTTGAGTAAACAACATACCAAATATCGAAGACTGAAGTCCCATCAGTGGATTCAACACTGTCGACATTGAAGCGCCTCGCATAGTGTCGATAACAAAACCAGCCATATCTATTGCCCAAAAGGGAATTGCCGCACAAAAGCCCACAATTAGGCCTATCAGTAATTCCTCACCATAAACCCAAATAAGTTCAACCAATGGCTTGGAGGAAAAATCAGCAGGATGGGCTTGCATCATAGGTATAACAGGAAGCGCGAACATTAAAATGAGCGAGTTACGAATAAGCCCACTTCCCATCGCCCCGCCTTTAAAAAGTGGCAGCATCAACATCATACCTAATGGACGCATCATGCATAGGGCAAGAATTGGTACATATTCATTAAGGGTAGACATTTAGCCTCCTAAGTAACCAATTTGGTCAAAAGCGAGTCCAGCATAATTGAGTAATGTACTGCCCATCCAATGATAACTGACAGCTAAGGTAATACAGACTGCAACGAGCTTTATTAAGAACTGTAGCGATTGGTCTTGAATCTGAGTAAGAGCCTGAAATAAACTGACTAGGATCCCTACTACTGACGCAACCACCACAACTGGCATCGAGAGTATCAGCACAAGCCATAATAATTCTGAGGTAAAGTGGACTATGACAGCTTCATTCATGAGAAAGACCCCATAAGCTGACCAACAAGCTTATCCCAACCGCCCATAAGTATAAAAATAAGTAGTTTGAATGGCAGAGCTATTGTCATTGGTGATACCATCATCATACCCATCGCGAGTAATATGTTGGACACAATTAAGTCGATGGCAACAAATGGCAGGTATAACAAGAAACCAATTTTAAATGCTTCAATTAACTGACTTAAAGTAAATGCGGGTACCATGACAAGAAGCGAATCTTTGGACAGCTCGTTTTGGTACTGTTCAGGCCAAATATCATGTCCTACCTTAGAAAAAAACTGAATTTGTGTTTCACTCGTGTTGTGGCTTAAAAAATGGTGATATGGAGCGATTATCTGACTGGACACTTGTGTGAAAAGGTTAGGAGAGCTCCAATCTATAGGATGTGCTATTAGGTTGTCACGAATAGCGAAGCCAACAGGAGCCATAGTAAACATGGTTAAGATCAAAGCTAAACCATATATTGCCATATTGGGTGGTATCTGTTGGATTCCCAACGCATTTCGCAGCATCGAGAAAACAATTGACAGTTTTAAAAACGATGTCCCCATGACTGCAAATAACGGCAGTAAAGATAGACAGAATAATACAACGATAAGTTGAATTGGGTTGTCCAGTAAGGCCATACGTATCTCCTCTCACACTCAGAGTATGAGTCTGCTACATACGGCACTTTTATAATATCAGGTGAGGACCTGAGATTAATTCAGTCTAAATTTATCATTTTAATATTTTGAAAACACCCCGGTTTCTTTTAATTATTAACGAAAAAAGAGACTTTGAATGAGTCCGCCGAATTTTTGTTTTTGAAATAAAATTCAATTACTTGATTTGTAGAAATTGGAACTTTCCAAGTCGTTTCGTCTTCTTCTATCCCCAGTGATTGCTCTGGGTTGATCATTGTCAAACCGCCTGTTGGTTTTATTATGATTAACTTAGCGCCTTCTAAATAAGCAATTAGAGAACTATCATTAACATTAACCGTACACTTTGGGGTTAAATTGCACTCGAGTTGATCCTGCTTGTCGTAATCCAAAGTACGCCATGTAAACGCTGCAACCAAAAGGGTTAACATGATGACAATTTGGGCAAAACGACCAGGGGTAAGTTTTTCGGCTGCCATGCGGTAGTCTTCTCCGTGTAACAAACTTCAAAGTTTTAGAATAAAAGGTCAATACCAGACCAAGTGTAAGGGTACTACACTGTCATTGATATACTAAATGCAGTATAGTTGCCGGCTGAAAATGCCACTTTTTTCAAAATCCACAAGGAAGTTTAACCATTTGTTTAGTAGTAACTTTCTAGATGATTTGGGTGGCATTACGACATGAGTCGTGTTGGAAGTAAAGTGTAGTTAATTAAAAAATTGGAAGCATGCAAATGAGCCAAGAAAAGCAGCTTGAACAAAACTACAACTATACGGTCGTCCGCCAATTTACCCTAGTTACAATTTTATGGGGCATTGTCGGTATGGGCGTTGGTGTTTTGATTGCCGCTCAATTAGTTTGGCCACAGCTAAACTTTGATACGCCGTGGTTGACGTACAGTCGCTTACGTCCTCTGCATACTAATGCGGTTATTTTTGCGTTTGGTACTAGTGCACTGTTCGCAACATCTTACTATGTTGTGCAGCGTACCTGCCAAACTCGTCTATTCGGTGGGCCTCTCGTTGCCTTTACCTTTTGGGGGTGGCAAGCCGTTATTCTATCTGCAGCCATAACTTTACCTTTAGGTATAACCACGAGTAAAGAGTACGCAGAACTAGAATGGCCGATTGATATTGCTATAGCATTAGTATGGGTTTCTTACGCAGTCGTGTTTTTCGGAACACTCGTCAAACGTAAAACGTCACATATTTATGTAGCAAACTGGTTCTTTGGAGCCTTTATCATCACAGTTGCTGTACTTCATATCGTGAACAGCATGGCTATCCCCGTCTCTTTGACTAAGTCCTACTCAATATACTCTGGCGCCGTCGATGCCATGGTACAGTGGTGGTACGGGCATAACGCAGTAGGCTTCCTACTAACTGCGGGGTTCCTCGGTATGATGTACTACTTTGTTCCCAAGCAAGCTGAACGCCCTGTTTACTCTTATCGCCTTTCTATCGTTCACTTCTGGGCACTTGTTTCCTTGTACATCTGGGCTGGACCGCACCATTTGCACTACACTGCATTGCCTGACTGGACACAATCAATCGGTATGGTGATGTCTCTTGTTTTGTTCGCTCCTTCATGGGGTGGCATGATAAACGGCATCATGACGCTTTCCGGTGCGTGGCACAAGCTTCGCTATGACCCAATACTGAGATTCCTTATCGTTTCACTCTCTTTCTATGGCATGTCCACTTTTGAAGGCCCAATGATGTCAATCAAGACGGTCAACGCGCTATCTCACTACACCGACTGGACGATAGGACATGTTCACTCAGGGGCGCTTGGTTGGGTTGCTATGGTGTCCATTGGTTCTGTCTACCACCTAGTTCCACGATTATTTGGTCAAGAACGTATGTACTCCGTGAGTATGGTCAATGCACATTTCTGGCTGGCAACAATCGGTACTGTTCTTTATATCGTTGCGATGTGGATTTCGGGAGTAATGCAGGGCTTGATGTGGCGAGCTGTTAACTCAGACGGAACACTAACCTATAGTTTTGTTGAGTCTGTACAAGCGTCGTATCCGTTCTATTTTGTACGTTTCCTTGGTGGTGCCATATTCCTTACAGGGATGCTGCTAATGGCTTATAACACGTACAAAACAGTATCTGCACCAAAGGATAGCTTAAAAGCTGTCCCGCACCCAGCATAAGGAGATGAAAAGAATGAGTTCTAATTCTAGTAATCGCCACGAAATTGTTGAGCGTAATGTCGGGCTTTTAGCGATTCTCATCGTTTTTGCGATAAGTTTGGGTGCGCTTGTGGAAATAACACCGCTTATATTCCAAAAACAAACAACAGAACCCGTTGAGAACTTGCGTCCATACACTGCCCTACAACTTGAAGGTAGGGACATATACATCCGCGAAGGATGTAACGTATGTCATAGCCAGATGGTTCGCCCATTTCGAGCTGAGACTGAACGATACGGTCATTACTCTATTGCGGGTGAAAGTGTATGGGAGCATCCATTCCTTTGGGGTTCAAAACGTACAGGGCCTGACCTAGCTCGTGTGGGTGGACGCTACTCTGACGAATGGCATCGAGTTCACCTTATCAACCCACGAGAGCTGGTTCCAGAATCAAATATGCCAGGATTCCCGTGGTTAGCTGATAATGTACTGGATGGTAAGTACACTCAGAAGAAGATGCAAATTTTCCGTGATCAGTTTGGTGTTCCCTACACAGATGAACAAATCACAAATGCGTCAAAAGATGTAGAAGGTAAGACAGAGATGGATGCCATCATTGCTTACCTTCAGTCTCTTGGTCACGCAATGAAGTAAGCAAGAGGTGAGATTATGGATATAGGTACTATTCACGGTATTTGGACCATAGTGCTGTTCGTATGTTTTATAGGCGTAGTATGGTGGGCGTTCGGTAAAAGCCGTAAAGCCCGTTTTGAAGAAGCTGCGAACCTTGTTTTTGCTGATGAAGAGCAAACACCCTCTAAAGAACAAGGAGTGACTAAACAATGACGACATTTTGGAGTCTTTGGATAATCATCATTACAGTCGGTACATTAGTAGGCTGTGCTGCGATATTGATTTGGTGCCTTAAAGACAAAACAGGCATTGAAGAAGGCGCAGATATGGGGCATGAATATGATGGTATTCGTGAATTAAATAACCCATTACCTAAATGGTGGACGTACTTGTTTGTCGGTACGTTTCTATTTGCGGCGATATACTTTGCGCTTTACCCCGGAATGGGAAGCTTTAAGGGTTTACTCGGCTGGCAGAGTTCTGACCAAACTGTGACAACGCTTGAGGAATCTAAAGCATCTATTGCTGAAGCGCAGAAAGATAAACGTCTTGTTCAATATGCCAAAGAGTTAGACGATGCTGATGCTTACTTTGGAAAAGCATTTAAACGTCTCGCCTATGTAGATGGCGGAGAGAAATTACGCTCCGTACCTGAAATTGCAGCAGACCCAGAGGCGTTAAAAGTAGGACAGCGTTTATTCTTGCAAAACTGCTCTCAGTGTCATGGCTCGGATGCACGCGGTCAAAAAGGTTTTCCTAACCTAACTGATGACGACTGGCTTTATGGTGGTGAACCAGAAGCGATTGTTACGACCCTTTTGCATGGCCGTGTAGGACAAATGCCAGCTTGGAAAGATGCTTTGGGTGAACAAGGCATTAAAGAAGTCGTTAGCTATACTCTTAGCCTATCAGGGCGCTCGGTCAATGCACGAGAAGCCGAAGCAGGCAAAGCTCGCTTTGTCGTTTGTGCTGCCTGTCATGGAACAGACGGTAAAGGCAACCCAGCAGTCGGCGCTCCAAATTTAACCGATCAAGTCTGGTTGTATGGAGGTTCTCGCGCTGATGTAACCGAGACGTTAATGAATGGCCGGTCGGGCGTAATGCCAGCTTGGAAAGACATTCTTGGCGAGGATAAAATCCAACTTGTTTCTTCTTATGTTTGGAGTCTGAGCAACTCAGATTCTGAAAAAGAGTAAGCGTTCAAAAACAGCCCCTGTTTTAGGGGCTGCCTTTCTTGTAGATTAACTCTAGTATCTTTAAATATGTGCGAGCTTTTTTTATGGTAAAACCTTGGTATAAGCAGTTTTGGCCCTGGTTCTTAATTATACTACCAATGACAGTTGTAGTTTGGACCATCATTACTGTGATTGTTTTTTCAAACAACTCAGTGTCTCTCGTAACTGAAGATTACTATAAGAAGGGCAAAGCTATAAATATCGACATTTCAAAGATTAATGTCGCAAGAGATCTTGAGCTATCCGCGACTGTGTCCTCAGAAAATAACGATATAGTGATCAGCTTTAACAAAGGTCAACTCAAGCATTATCCAGCGATAACAGCCCTATTCGCTCATAGAACCCTACCTGATAGAGATTTTACTAAACTACTTACATCAGACGCAGGTGGGCAATACAGGCTTACACTTGATAAGTCACTCCAAGGGCCCTGGTTTATTGAATTAGCACCCCATGATGACCAATGGCTTATCCAAGGGCGAGTGACCTTCCCTACTGAGGCCAACGTTGAACTCACAAAATAACCTTAACTTACCTTCTCCTTGCTACCACTGCGGAGAAGAAGTACCAGATAATACAAATTTCAGCGTTGAAATTTTAGGCCAAAAGAGAGTCATGTGCTGCCCCGGATGCGAAAGCGTCGCGCAAACGATTCTCGATAGTGGCCTTGTGTCTTATTACCAATATCGTACTACTCCTGCACAAAAAGCCGAATTAATCCCTGAGCAACTCCAAACTCTAATCCACTACGACAATGAAGAGGTACAATCGGAGTTTGTACGCCATAAAGAGCAATACTCAGAAGTGACATTGTCACTAGAGGGTGTGTCATGTGCTGCATGCGCATGGCTGATTGAAAAACAACTTGCATCACAAAACGGCGTTGTGTCTATGCGGGTCAATACTACAACTCATAGAGCAGTTTTGGTTTGGGATAAAACTCAAGCACAACTTAGTGAATTACTATCTGCCATACACAGACTCGGGTACAAAGCTGCACCTTTTGAGGCAGACAAGCAAGAAGCAACCTATCACAAACAGATGAAACAGTACTTGTATAGGCTGGGTATTGCGGGACTAGCAACAATGCAAGTCATGATGCTGGCTGTTGCTCTTTATCTAGAAGTGTTTGGGGATTTAGAGCCGGAATTCAAAAATTACTTCCGCTGGGTGAGTTTAATCTTTGCTACGCCTGTGATGCTGTATTCCGCACTGCCTTTTTATATCAATGCATGGAGAAGTATTCAGGGAAAAACTCTGGGCATGGATGTTCCTGTATCTTTGGCTATGATTTTTGCCTATGTATCAAGTCTTATTGCTACTGTAACAGAGTCAGGAGAAGTTTTTTTCGAATCCATCTCTATGTTTGCTTTTTTCCTGCTTCTTGGCCGGTTCCTAGAGATGCGTGCAAGGAGAAAAGCCGCAGCGGCAAGTGGTAACTTGCTTAAGCTCATCCCAGCTATGGCCACACGGTTAGATGGTGAGCAAGTTCCGGTAAAAACGCTCAAAGTGGGTGATCGTATTCGTGTTTTACCCGGTGAAAATATTCCATCAGATGGCAAGATAGTGCTAGGTCGAGTACATATTGATGAGTCCATGTTGACTGGCGAGTCCATTCCTGTGGTCAAAAGTGTAGATGACTATGTTTATGCGGGCACCATGAATGGCGAAGAATCATTTGAGCTTGAAGTCACGTCAACAAAAGCAGATTCAATGATCTCCAGTATTATACGTCTTCAGGATGAGGCTCAACTATCCAAGCCTAGAATAGCTCAAATTGCAGATATTGTAGCGCGCTATTTTGTCGCCGTTATTCTGATCACAGCCGCGAGTACATGGGTATACTGGCACCAAACTAAGCCAAACGATGCATTTTGGATCATGTTATCTGTGCTCGTTGCTACATGCCCATGCGCGCTCTCACTGGCAACACCTACAGCCCTAACATGTGCAACATCAAGATTAGGAAATCTGGGGATCCTTCTTCGTAAAGGTCATGTTTTTGAGACCCTATGTAAGGTCAACCATCTCGTTATAGACAAAACTGGAACCTTAACCCACGGAGAGATAGTGATCAGTGATATACAAACTTTCTCATCTATTTCAGAAATTGAAGTTTCACAGATAGCCTCTTCAATCGAGTCTCATGCAAATCATCCAATAGCACGAGCATTCGACACCTATAGAAATCCCAATATTCATGTGTCGGATGTTGAGAATATTATAGGGTCTGGACTAGTAGGCAACTACCATGGAAGCATAGTCAAAATAGGTAGTGCTTCCTTTGTTCTAAACACTCATAACACCACTAAGCCTAACCAAATTTACATGTCTCTAGACGGTGAACACATAGCAACATTTACTTATCAAGACCCAATTCGCGCGGAATCTAAAGCCTTTATTGACCGCTTTCAGCAAGCAGGAATCTCTGTCACTCTTCTTACAGGAGACTCACATCAAAATGCCGAGCTAACAGCCAATGAAATTGGTATCAAAAAAGTAGTATCTGAGGCAAAACCAGAAGATAAACTCAACTATCTTAACAGCTTAGATAAAACAGAAATTACTATGATGCTTGGCGACGGCATTAACGACGCTCCAACTTTAGCAGGCGCTCATTTGTCAGTCGCTATGGGCGGAGGCACTGATGCAGCGAAGGCATCGGCAGATATGGTCCTACTTGGCGATCAACTGGACAGAGTATTGGCAGCTAGAGACTTGGCATTACAGACACGTAATATAATACGCGAGAATTTAGCTTGGTCACTCGGTTACAACGCACTCATCCTTCCGCTAGCCATCGCTGGTTTAATTGCCCCATATTTTGCTGTTATTGGTATGTCTGCAAGCTCGATTATAGTAGTATCTAACTCTCTTCGTTTGCTGAAAGAAAAGCAAGGTTAGTAATCATGGAAAGCCTTTATATCTTAATCCCGATAGCAATTGTTTTAGTCTGTGTTGCAATCGCCATTTTTATCTGGGCAGTAAAGAGCGAGCAGTTTGAGGACTTGGAACGTCAGGGCCATAATATTTTGTTCGAAGACGACAAAGAAGATGAGAGCACTCCTAAATGACACCTGACTGGTTCGGTGCGTTTTTAATCGGCATAATTGGGGCTGGACATTGTATGGGGATGTGCGGTGGTATTGCATCTTTGCTAAGTACCAATTCTCCTTCACAATCAGTATTAGTCCCTATCTTTTATAATGTAGGGAGACTGATAAGTTACTGTGTTATAGGAGCTATTGTTGGCGGCGCTATTTCTACTGTCGCAGAATTTAGCCAAGTTAACCAATCACTGACTTGGTTACGGTTAATCGCAGCCCTGTTCATGATACTACTCGCTTGTTACATAGGTAAATGGTGGCACGGCTTGGTTTACATTGAGCGTTTGGGTCAAAAGCTATGGAAACGGATAGCCCCTGCTGGGCAATCACTCTTACCATTAAAGTCCCCTCTTTACGCTCTTCCTTTCGGTTTAGTCTGGGGATGGCTTCCGTGTGGACTCGTCTATTCTACATTGACTTGGGCAGCGGTTTCAGGCAGTGCATTAAATGGTGCCTTCATTATGGTCGCATTTGGTCTGGGGACAATGCCCGCGATGTTATTTATCGGTATCAGTGTCAGTCACACAAACAAACTCCAAAAATCCAATTTTCTTCGCCAATCTGGCGCTGCACTCATTTTGCTTTATGGGCTCTATACCGTCCAACAAACAATAACCTTACTATCAGCAAGCTGATATGCTATTGTTTTTTGTAGGTTTATTCTACTACCTTTTCCAAACAATGAGTGCTAAAATATTGATGTATATCAATTTGTGAAGTTTGTTATGATTCCTGAAAAGCCTGCGACAAAACGTATCCAATCCGGTGGTTGTGCAATTCACTGTCAAGACTGTAGTATCAGTCAGTTGTGCATACCTTTCACTCTCAATGAAAACGAACTAGACCAACTCGATCAAATTATTGAACGAAAAAGGCCTATACAAAAAGGACAGGAGCTGTTTAAAGCTGGAGATAGTTTAAAATCTCTCTACGCTATTCGTTCAGGGACTATCAAAAGTTACACAATAACCGAGCAAGGGGATGAGCAGATTACTGCCTTCCACTTAGCAGGCGATCTTGTCGGATTTGATGCTATAACAGAAGATTCTCACCCAAGCTTTGCTCAAGCGCTAGAAACATCTATGGTATGTGAAATCCCGTACGAAACCCTTGATGACCTATCGGGCAAAATGCCTAAGCTTAGACAGCAGATCATGCGTTTGATGAGTAGCGAAATTAAGGGTGACCAAGATATGATTCTTCTACTCTCTAAAAAGAATGCAGAAGAACGTCTAGCGGCTTTCTTATATAACCTATCAACAAGATTTTCCCAAAGAGGATTTAGTCCGAGAGAGTTTCGTCTTACGATGACAAGAGGAGATATCGGCAATTACCTTGGGTTAACTGTTGAAACCATATCTCGATTACTAGGGCGCTTTCAAAAGTCGGAAATTTTGAGTGTAAAAGGTAAGTATATCACTATCCTAGATCATGATACTCTTATGGAACTCGCAGGTGTCTCTTCAGAATCCTAATAAGTTCAATGACGTAGCTCAAAACTGAGCTGCGTCATACTTTTGCTGTCTATACCACTCTTTTGCTAAAAATCTTTCAATAGCTGCGCTACATTAATCATATAACTCTCCCTACACTTAAGGAGTTACTATGAGTATCTATAATAAAATACTTGTCGTTGCCGACATCAACAAAGATGAACAGCCTGCCTTGGCTCGCGCCATGCAACTTGCGGCTCAAAGTCGTTCTCGTAGTAAAGTGTGTTTCTTTTTGTCGATCTATGATTTCTCCTACGACATGACATCAATGTTGTCTGTTGATGAGCGTGATGCTATGCGCCGTGGTGTGATAGGACAACGCGAACAATGGATGCATAAGGTTGCGAAGCCATACACAGAGCAAAATCAAAATGTAGACTTCGATGTAAAAGTAGTTTGGCATAACCGTCCCTATGAGGCTATCATCGCCGAAACCTTTGCCGGCAATCACGACATTGTAATCAAAGGAACTCGAAAACATGACGTTTTAGAGTCAGTCATATTCACCCCTACGGACTGGCATTTATTGCGTAAGTGCCCTTCTCCTGTATTGCTAGTGAAGAACTCAGACTGGCCAGAGAATGCCAGTATACTCGCCTCTGTCCACGTTGGTTCGGAAAACGACACCCATCTTGGCCTTAATGACAGTATGGTGGAACAATTAAATAGCTTAAGTGAACGTCTAGGAGCCAAACCTTATTTAGTCAATGCCTATCCTGTCACACCTGCGAATATAACCATAGAGCTCCCTGAGTTTGACCCCAATACTTATACTGATGCGGTTCGTGGCCACCACCTAACTGCAATGAAAGCATTACGACAAAAGCATGGTTATGATGAGCAACAAACCGTCGTTGAACAAGGGCTGCCAGAAGATGTTATACCGGAATCTGCAACAAAGCTAAACGCTGCGATGGTTATTGTAGGAACAACCGGCCGCACTGGCTTATCCGCTGTATTTATTGGTAATACGGCAGAACATGTCATAGACAAAATTAACTGTGATGTTTTAGCACTTAAACCCAAAGGTTATGTAAGTCCACTTGACCCTAAGACAGGTGCTTGAATAATGTTAAGGCCACTCAATGAGTGGTCTTACTACACTATATATTGGTTACGTCAATAAACATAGATTCGTCGATGTTTGTAGAAGACACAGTTGCTTCCGTAAACTCATATTCTTCTCTTTCTACATCTCGAGACAAAGGAAGGTTAACGAAATCAAATATCTCTCTGTCAGCGAGCTGACTAGGGCTAACATTTTGAATTGACTTGAATACTTTTTCTACTCTTCCAGGTGTTTTACTATCCCACTCTATGAGCATGGCCTTAACCGCTTTACGTTCTAGTTTTTCTTGCGATCCACAAAGATTACAAGGGATAATAGGAAACTCTTTATGCTCAGCATATTTAATTAGATCTTTCTCACGACAGTATGCTAAAGGACGAATAACCACATTACGACCATCATCGGAACGCAATTTTGGAGGCATTGCTTTTAATCTCGCACCATGAAACATATTAAGAAAAAGCGTCTCAACGATGTCATCCAAGTGATGACCAAGTGCAATTTTAGTTGCACCTATTTTTTCAGCAAATGAATATAGCGTGCCACGACGTAGACGAGAGCAAAGACCACAAGTGGTTTTACCTTCCGGTATTTTCTCTTTAACGACTGAGTATGTATCTTTGTCAACGATATAATAGGGAATATCCAAAGTTTCAAAATACTCAGGCAAAATGTGTTCTGGAAAACCAGGTTGCTTTTGATCGAGATTAACAGCAATTACTTCAAACTTGATAGGTGCCGATTTTTGTAACTGCAATAGAATATCGAGCATAGCGAAAGAATCTTTTCCACCACTAATGCATGCCATGACAACATCTCCGTCTTCCACCATGTTGTAATCCGTGATGGCATTACCCACATTACGTCTAAGACGCTTTTGAAGCTTGTTATACTCTAGCGTTTCTTTTCTTGTATCTACCTGATTCATTACCTACTCACAAATAACTATCGTAACTATAAAATGTCTGCGCTGTTACTAGGGGGCAAGATTATACGTACTTTTCCATCAGTATGAAATGCTTATCTGTCCCAACCATAGGAGTAGTTAGCATGCTCCAAGATAACAATGTGAATAAAACTAATTTGCCTTGGGCAGATAAGGTAAGACGCGGCTGGTTTCTTGCGGAAGCATCATGGTGCCTCCTTTACCTATATCTGATAATGCAACTTGCACTTTACCATTTACAATCGGCTTTGTACCACCATTGGAAAACTCAACTTGTCCGTTAAGTTGATTATCAAATTCCATAGTCACACCTTCAACATCGGGTGTGAACCAACTAGCAAACATGCCGCCTAAATCTTCAAGCATAGTTTGCATTTGAGGCATTAACTTCTCCACATCTGCATAAGAAACTTTGCCGTTTAATGGCTGCTTAGTCATGACAACCATAGAAAAGTCGCATCGTTCATTCTGAGAAGTTTGAACAAAAACTAAAGGATTGGCTGACTTGAGGTTATTGTCTACAGGAACTATCAACTCGTGATAGCGAGTGGATTTTAATTCTTCATAGTGTTGCTCTTTTTCCATCCAAGCTTTTTGAATAGTGCAATTTTGTTTTGTTTCTGCATTGAGAAAGAAAAAGCCTACTTTGACATCTTCATGGCCTTGCTTCGTATTTTGCTTTAGATGGGTAAAAAGTTTTGAGTATGTGAACATGTATTCTTGAGCTTGTATCGGTAATGCATGCAACGAGAGTAATCCCCCAAGGGACAGGGTAAAAAATAGTTTGTTCATTTCACTGGCTAGCTTATTATTCGTTGTCTTTCCAAAAAGGCTGATTGTGCCTTATCATTGCCTGCAGATCTTTGACATACTCCTCACCTCTTTCGGAATATTTCAGCAATCCTTGTGTAAGAGCGAGGGCCGCCGTTGTATCTGTCAGGCTTTCGCCACGCAAATGTCGCTGATAACGTATTTCTCGCAGCTCCTCGTAGGCTTTATTACGATTTACATTCATAAAATAGCCTTCTATCGATTCCTGTACTGAGGTAAATTTAGCGACTTCATGAATCATGCCCTCACCTCTTTTAAGTGGAATAACGCCACAACCAGCGGTATAACACCACTGCCCAAAGTAATTATTAGCCTGAGTTGCAAAGCGAGAGGTACCCCAGGCAGACTCGTTAGCGCCTTGTACCAAGACCAAAGCTTCAGGGATGACGTCAACACGATGAAGCATCTGATCAAGCCATTGCTTATCAATACCCGATGAATCGAGTTTCACCCTATACCGTTTAGATAAAGTCTTCGCATACTCAATATCTCGATCAGAAACCATCCCAGAAACAAAGTCATCTCTGATAGCATCAAGTCTGTTACGTTCATTCAAAACACGTTGATTTTCATAAGCAATTCCTGGTCGCAAGTAGTCAAAAAACGCTCTTTTTTTTGCTGTTACATTCTCAATAGATGTAAAATCCGGCGCTTCACCAATAGCGTAAACGTCAAAACTCGGCGAGGCTATCGGTTGAATTGCTGACGTGGTTTGTTGAATTTTGGGAGGTTGACGCTTTTCATAGTCATAGAAGCTGCAACCAGCTATTACGCCAGCTGCAGCAAGTGCAACGAGCTCACTTTTACGCATTGAACACTTGTGAATTTCCGTCATTATCGTCCTCATCGCTTGGCCCATCTGTTGTCACAATTTTTAGTCTGATACCAAACATATCTCTGTAGATAATACCTTTGATATGAAAATAAAAAGGGATAACCAAGATTAAGCCCAAACCGTAGAACACAGCCCCTAGGATGAACATAAATACGACCAATAGATATATTCCGGCAAGGACAAAAATCTTTTTATTAACCGCTCGTAAGGATAGCAACAAAGATTGCATTGGGGGGATTTGTTTCTCACAAATTAGCAAAACCGCATTGCTAAATGCGAGTGATAAGTACATGGATAAAAACGGAAGGATCATCCCGACAACAAGCTGAGCAAGCAAACTGAAAATTGTAGCGATAATCACAGGAATCGTGAATTGTAGTCCCTTTGCAATATGCCGTGGTTTGGTCGACAGACCTGCCGCATGGCTCATTGCCATTAAACTTACACCTGCTACAACAGGTGCACTAACTACTTCATAGCTAAAATTAGCAATAAAAATTGCTTGAACAATTCCAGGGTTAACTTCTTCTGGCTTGGTCAATATATCAGTAATGACCGATAAATTCCCAAGTTGTAGTTTCAGTGCTACGTAAAAAATCACTACTTGAGCGACTATCAACAAAAGTATACTAGGTGAAAATGAAAGAAAGTTTTTAGTTGTATGTTCCCATGCTTCTTTGAGAACAGCACCTATCTTAAGCTCATACTTACCTGAAAGTGCTCTTTCTACACTTCCACCCAAATTAAAATCTTTTTCTATACCATTGTTCATTAATGTTTCCGGTGCCGATTCCACGCCTGCTGATGTAAGTTTACTGACAAGTGCAGTTGGATTAAAAGTTTATAGCATTATACCGAAACCTCACTTTATCCACAGCCTAATTTTCTTTATCTGCTTGATTTAAAGACCAAATGATTGATAATTAGCCAAAAACGATAACTACCAACAATGCCTTAAACATGTGTCATCAACGAAGCAGCAGATCTTCATTATCAAAGTATGGCTTACTTGCCCTAGTTACACCTACATAATTTTAGGGGTTAAATATGAGAAAACACTTTGATTTCATACTCTGGCTTATTATTATGCGCCCCTCTAACTTTTGTAACTACTGGCTAATTTCTGTTGACCACTGGGAGAAAAACAGACGTTGAACAATAAACAACTTGAGACAAAGCCCGTTATCCAATTATGCGGGGTCAATAAAAGTTTCGATGGTAAACAAATTATCAAAAACCTTGACCTTGATGTAAACCATGGTGAATTTCTTACTATATTAGGGCCGTCGGGCTGCGGGAAAACAACCGTCCTCAGAATGATTGCAGGCTTTGAAGATGCAGATGAGGGAAAGGTTATCATCGACCAGCAAGATGTCACTCAAATTCCTGCCGAGAAAAGACACGTCAATACTGTTTTCCAAAGTTATGCCCTATTTCCTCACATGACGGTATACGAAAATGTAGCATTTGGGCTAAAGATGCAAAAAGTGCCTAGCTCGGACATACACTCTAGAGTGATAGAAGCGTTAAAAATGGTACGTTTGGATAACCTTGCACAACGCAAACCCCATCAACTCTCGGGAGGGCAACAGCAGCGTATCGCAATCGCCCGCGCAGTAGTTAATAAACCTAAAGTTCTGCTCCTAGATGAATCATTGTCTGCTCTAGATTACAAACTGCGTAAGCAGATGCAGGTGGAATTAAAGCAACTTCAACGCCAGCTAGGTATCACATTTATTTTTGTCACTCATGATCAAGAAGAAGCGTTGTCGATGTCAGATCGCATCATAGTGCTACGTGATGGTGTCATCGAGCAAGACGGTTCACCAAAAGAGATTTATGAAGAACCAAAAAATCTCTTCGTTGCTCGGTTTATTGGTGAAATAAATGTTTTCGAAGCAACCATGATCGAGCGATTAGACGAAAGACGTGTATTGACAAAAATAGAAGGTGTCGAGTCGATTGTTTATTACGATAAAGATGCCGCTCGTCAAGGAGATGTATTCAAGGTTCTTTTGCGTCCAGAAGATCTACGTCTTGAAGAAATAAGTGAATCAGAACAAAAAGGCATTGTCGGTCATATTTTGGAACGCACATATAAAGGTATGACTTTAGACTCAATCGTTCAGCTAACATCTGGAATGCGTGTAATGGTCAGTGAGTTCTTTAATGAGGACGATCCAGATGTCGATCATTCTATCGGGCAAAAAGTGTCGGTCACATGGGTTGAGAGCTGGGAGGTCGTCCTAGATGATAAGCAAGAAACTTAACTTACAAAGTGCAATTATCTTTCTTGTGGTTGGGTGGCTTACTCTCTTTGTAATGGTCCCCAACATCATGATCATAGGCACGAGTTTACTCACTCGCGATGAATCAAATCTCATTGATCTGACGATAACATTTAGCAATTACACGCGCCTACTCGACCCTCTTTATGCCAAAGTAATCTGGCATTCATTTTATATGGCGTCTGTTGCGACCTTATTATGTCTAGTTATTGGCTATCCATTTGCGTACATAATGGCATCAATGCCAGTCAAAATACGTCCCATAATGGTATTTTTAGTCATTGTTCCTTTTTGGACCAATTCCTTAATTCGTACTTATGGGTTGAAGATCGTCATTGGTACACAAGGAATTGTGAACAAGTCTTTACTGGCTCTCGACATTATCGATAAACCGCTACGTATTATGTATACGGAAGCAGCCGTCATGATTGGACTTATCTATATCCTGCTTCCCTTTATGATTCTGCCTCTCTATTCCACCATTGAAAAATTAGACAGGACATTCATAGAAGCAGCAAGAGATCTTGGTGCCAATAAATTTCATACTTTTACCAAAGTCATTCTACCTCTTACCATGCCGGGTATTATTGGTGGATGTCTACTAGTTCTTCTTCCAGCATTAGGAATGTTTTATATTTCTGACTTACTCGGAGGCGCAAAAAACCTCTTAATAGGTAATGTCATAAAAAGCCAAGTACTTAACGCAAGAGACTGGCCGTTTGGTGCAGCAACAAGTATTTCACTTACTTTAGTGATGGCGATAATGCTTTATGCCTACTATCGGGCCGGTAAACTATTGAATAAAAGAGTGGAGTTAGACTAATG
The DNA here is from genome assembly GCF_009363415.1 of Vibrio aquimaris. Classification (NCBI taxonomy): domain Bacteria; kingdom Pseudomonadati; phylum Pseudomonadota; class Gammaproteobacteria; order Vibrionales; family Vibrionaceae; genus Vibrio; species Vibrio aquimaris. The sequence continues at coordinate 1,609,711 of NZ_CP045350.1, forward strand.
GAAAAAAGTATTAAATTTGGCTTCCTCAGCTTAGTCTACGCCTTTCTCTACCTACCGATCATTGTTTTGATAATAAACTCATTTAATGCGAGTAAATTCGGTATCAAATGGGGAGGTTTTACAACTAAGTGGTATCATGCACTGGTAAACAACGACAGCCTAGTACAAGCCGCTTGGCATTCACTTAATGTTGCGGTTTTTTCAGCAACCGCAGCCACCATTATTGGTAGCCTAACTGCAGTGGCACTATTTCGTTATTCGTTCAAAGGAAAACCTTTGGTTAATGGATTGCTATTCGTGGTTATGATGTCACCCGACATTGTGATGGCTATATCCTTATTAGCGCTATTTTTACTTTTAGGCGCTCAATTAGGCTTCCTAACTTTATTAATTTCACATATCACTTTCTGTTTACCCTTTGTCGTGATCACTGTTTACAGTCGATTAAATGGGTTTGATGTTAAAATGCTCGAGGCTGCAAAAGACCTCGGGGCAAATGAATGGATTATTCTCAAGCAAATCTTGCTGCCCCTCGCCAAACCAGCTGTCGCTGGGGGATGGCTGCTCAGTTTCACCCTTTCGTTAGACGATGTTATCGTCAGCTCATTCGTAACAGGTCCAACATATGAAATTTTACCATTGAAGATATACTCCATGGTAAAAGTCGGGATCTCGCCAGAAGTCAATGCTTTAGCAACAATTATGTTGATAATATCTCTAACCTTAGTTGCTATTTCTCAATGCTTGGCAAGACAAAAATAGTCAAGCTACCAAGTAGTTATAGCTGCTTGGTGTTTATAAGAATATATAACATCAAATCCAATAAATGGCATAGATTGTAATATATGGATAAAAACTAAACGCAAGCTTTCATATTTATACTGATACATAGAAAATCACTGTCATTTCTCATAATTTAGATTCATATTGTGCCTATTCAGTGATTTGATTGATATAATCCCTAGCCGAGATGATTGTACAATCATCTCATAATTAAGGCTTAATTTTTATAAACGCCTCATTGGCAAATTACTCAAAGGCAAAACTTATAACAATGAAAAATAAATTTTTCTCTAGCGCTTTATGCGCCGCGTCTTTAATCGCATCTCCAGCAATGGCTGCAGATCAAGAGCTATACTTTTACAATTGGTCTGAGTACATTCCTAGCGAAGTATTAACGGACTTTACCAAAGAAACAGGCATCAAAGTCATCTACTCAACTTATGAGTCAAATGAAAGCATGTATGCCAAACTCAAGACCCAAGGCTCTGGCTATGATCTGGTCGTTCCTTCTACTTATTTTGTTTCCAAAATGCGTAAAGAAGGCATGTTGCAGAAAATCGATCATAAGAAGCTTTCCAACTATGTTGGTCTTGATAGCAACTTTTTAAATAAGCCTTTCGACCCAGACAACAGTTACTCTATCCCTTATATTTGGGGCGCGACAGGTATTGCCATCAATTCAGACATGCTCGACAAATCTTCTATCACGAAATGGGATGATTTGTGGGACAGCAAATGGGAAGGCCAACTGATGCTCATGGATGACTCTAGAGAAGTATTCCATATGGCATTAGCTAAACTAGGCTACTCACCAAACTCAACCAACCCTGATGAAATTAAAGCAGCTTATCAGGAGTTGAAAAAGCTCATGCCAAACGTACTGGTATTTAACTCTGACTTTCCTGCAAACCCATACCTAGCAGGAGAAGTGTCTCTTGGTATGCTTTGGAATGGTTCTGCATATATGGCACGCCAAGAAGGCGCACCTATTGATATTATTTGGCCAGAAAATGGGCCTGTTTTATGGATGGATAGCCTATCTATCCCATCAGGCGCTAAAAATATTGAAGCTGCGCATAAGATGATAAACTTCCTTATTCGCCCAGAAAATGCAGCAAAAATTGCGCTAGAGATTGGTTACCCAACACCAGTGGCTGCTGCGAATAAATTATTGCCGAAGAAATTTGCTAATGATCCGAATATTTATCCACCAAAAGCCGCTATGGAAAGTGGTACTTGGACAGATGATGTCGGCGAAGCAAGTGTAATTTATGACGAGTACTTCCAAAAACTAAAAGTAAGCAACTAATAGTCCGGTTTGATGACTCAATTAAAAAAGCGGCTACTGCCGCTTTTTTACTCACTGCTCCTAACAGCCCCTAAAACTCATCAGCTTCCAATAATTCATTAACTAACTTTGGCACCTCTATACTCGCCTTACCATAACGTTTTTCTTCAAACTCACTTTCAACAGCGCTTGGCTCTAGATTTAATTCCATCGTATAGGCCCCGTTTGCCCTTGCTTCATGAACAAAGCCAGCCGCTGGATAAACCACCCCTGAAGTACCTATTGATATGAATAAATCTGCATTTTCTAGAGACTCATATATCTCGGCCATTCTCAATGGCATTTCTCCAAACCAAACGATATGTGGGCGGAGCTGAACTGGAAACTGACAACAATGACATAAATCACCAGTATGAATGTCCCCTTTTTCCTCAACTGTCTGATTCGACCCACTGCATCTTGCTTTTAAGAGTTCACCATGCATATGGATGATGTTTTTATTTCCTGCTCTTTCGTGAAGATTGTCAATATTTTGCGTAATGATTGTTACTCTGCCCTTTAACTCTTTTTCTAAACGCCCAAGAGCTAGATGAGCGGGGTTAGGTTTAACCCAATCTTCTTGTAGCTTTGCACGCCTTTGGTTATAAAACTTCTGCACCAATTCTGGATCGCGCTCAAACCCTTCAGGCGTTGCAACGTCCTCAATGCGATGATCTTCCCACAAGCCATCCTGAGCTCTGAAAGTTTGAATCCCAGATTCTGCTGAGATTCCAGCCCCGGTTAGTATCACGATATTTGTATAGGGAAAATTCATCCGGAGATCCTCTGTGTTTAACTATTCTTTAGCTTATCACTTGAGCTTTAACTTCATAATACAGAGGGCTTAGACCATAGTCTAAATCTCCCATTTAGGTTGTATTTCTGTGAACCTACACCAGAGACTGGTACCATTTATGCGTTTCTCAATTCACGTTTACTTAGCTCGAATCGTCTTTCGAGCATAGCTTGCAATGTTCTCATTTGATGCTATTCCTTTAGTGTTCACGTCAAATATAAAAATAGCTGCATATATTTACATGTCAGAGGCTACGGAGAGCTCGAATGGAAAGGTCTAGGTCGAATAAGAAGCCATTTTCTTTTGCAATATCAATTCGCGGTAAGTTACTTCTGATTAATCTCACCTTGTTAACCTGTGTTGGCTTATATGCATTTTATGAACACGCGAGTTTTTCAAGCTTTGAGTCTCTAGAACATGCAGCAACAGAAAACTTACAAGCTTCTGTAGATTTGTTAACGTTACGACGTCATGAAAAAGACTTCCTAGTGAGAAAAGAGAACAAGTACCCTAAACGATTCGATGACGTATTTAATACACTCTCCCAAAGGCTAGTTGACCTAAATAGCTTATTGAAATTACATAACCTTCATCTAGAGAAGCAAACCACAAATATCATTGAAACCTTAGATAGGTATCAACAACAGTTTCACTTACTCGTGGATAAAGTAAACAGTATTGAGGGCATAGAAACTTCGGACAACCATAGGTCTCGCTTAGAAAATTCGAGGAAAAAATTAAAAAGCGCGGCATCTAGTTATGACAGCTTTTATTTAGAAGTTGAGCTTCTGGAGCTGATAGAGAAAGATTATCGATACCTCGCTGACTCTACTGCAGAGAGTAGTAATAACCTACTGAAAGCAGTATCTAACTTTGCCATTAGCGAACATGTTCCATCGTCATTGAAACCAGAGTTCGATCAATATAAACAAGATGTAGAGGCATTAGTCTCAGCCTCTACAGAACTAGGTCACTCCGCAGATGAAGGTTTGAAAGCACAACTGCGAAAAAATGTACATAATGCTGAAAATAGTATTAAGTCACTTCAAACTGAAATAAGTCACGCAATTAAATTAAAATCTGAGCAAATACGGACTCAGCTTTTAGTGTTTGGCAGCGCTATAGTAGCGATACTATCTATACTACTTTTTTTTATCGGACGTAGCATTCTCAGTCGCATTAATGCCATTAATATCTTAATGAAAGAAATCGCCAGTGGAAATGGCGATCTCACCGTACGGATGAATGCCAAAGGGAATGATGAACTCGCTCAATTGGCCAGTTCTTTTGATATATTTATTTCTAAGTTGCACGGAAATATTCAAGATGTGGCTAAAGTTATGAGCATCTTGGGAGAAAGTTCTGAGAATTCAAAAACGAGCGCTGTTAAGAGCATGAACAACGCTGAACAACAAAAAATTCAATCTGAGTCTGTTGCTACTGCCGTTAATGAATTAGTCATGACAAGCAATGAAATCACTGCCAACATAGAGTGTGCCGCAAATAGCGCAGAAACTATCAAGCAAGATGCACAAGGAGCATTAGAAATTACGCTTGCTACCAGCAAAAGTATGCAATCATTATCGTCAAATATTTCAGAATCTCAGGCTTTAATAGTAAACCTAGCAGAGCAAAGTAAAGAAATTAACCAAGTCATTACCGCCATTCAAAACATTGCCGAACAAACAAATCTTCTTGCACTAAATGCGGCAATAGAGGCCGCGCGTGCAGGCGAATATGGTCGAGGGTTTTCTGTGGTGGCCGATGAGGTTAGGCAGCTTTCTCTAATGACAAACAATTCAACTCATCAAATAGAATCAACCATCCAAGAATTAGCGTCAGGTATACAAGATACAGCGACAAAAATGTCATCAAGTATAGATTTAGCATGCCATACAAAAGAAACGGCTAGTGATGTTGTGAAGGCCATAGAAGACATGGTTATTCGTATCAATACTATGTCAGATATGAACACCCAAATTGCGACAGCTTCAGAACAGCAATCTATGGTATCAGCTGAAATTGACCGCAATATTACCGAGATAGCGCATCTTGCTAGTGATACCCACCATATTGTGTCGGGGTCAGTACACTGTAGTGAACAAGTGTCTAGTGTTAGCCATAAACTCGAAAAGATTGTTGCACAGTTTAAATACTAGCGCTAATCGATAAAGATATATTACTTTCATTAGATAATTAGGCGCCGCACCTATTGCGGTATAGTTGCAGGTCATACGAACTAAGTAGATAACAGTAGAAGCAGTTCTGTGGTGTAAATCTGCTGTCAACATAGAAGGTGGTCGTAAGGACTTGCCCAATACAGTTGACTGGAGAGAACAATGAAAACGATACTACTCACATTCGCCCTATTTTGGAGTGTAAATAGCGTTGCGCATTCGCTTATGCCCCCTATTGATATAGGAAAAATTGATAAAGCAAAGGTAGGGTCACTCAATAGCCAAACCTTTATCTCTGAAAATAACTTCGTTTTTAGACCGATTGAGCACCCTTTCAATATGCAAATGTACTTTTCAGAATACAATGAGTGGCATCTTCTTGAGGAAGACCTGCTACATTGGAGCGGTGCTATGGGTATAGACCCAAGAGTTGTCTTAACCACCCTAGCAATAACTTCAGGTTGGAACCCCAAGTCTAATCCAAGTGATCCTGAGTTATCACGATATAAGCTTGATATTAAACAGATAACAAATTACCTTTCACAGGTTTTTTATCAGTCCATCAATCAAAGTTTATCTGATGATCAAGCAATAAGCTTTGCGCTTTCATCTTCGCTCAAATCTAGCGCTTTATGGCCACAATGGGTCAGTTTTTATAAAGAGTGGTTTGGTGAGCCTAGCTCTGACCAGAGTAGGACAAAATCAGCTCAACCTGAGATGCAATGGCCATGGAGAGCAGGTTATAATTGGGTCCCTAACGGACCTCATTCACATACTGGTTCAGGATTTCCATTGTCATCTATCGATGTTTCTTATGATTGGCCACGTTGGGGAGGACAGACTTACAGTGTTACAGCTGCCCATGAAGGTTATGTGTCAATATTTTCACGGTGCCAGCTAAGAGTGACACACCCTGATGGATGGGCGACCAATTACTATCATATGGATGGGATCGATATCCAACACGGAGCTTGGGTTAGCAAGAATGACAGAATAGGTACCTACGCAAGCCAAAAGAATATTGCCCTTTGTCAGGGGGGCTCATCGACAGGGCCACACCTGCATTTCTCGGTCCTATTCAATGGCCGCTTTCAGTCACTACAAAATTTATCTCTTGGCCCTTACCAGGTTGACGTAGGAAGATATAGCTATGACAACAATTGTCGTTATACATGGATGACTGACAAACGAAGTAATAATAAACGTTGTTTCTGGTCGCGAATTGATAACCCTCTATAAGTATATGTGTAGAATCTCCCAGTCAGAATTGGGAGATTCTGATACGGCTTATAACACTAAAACTTAGAGGCGACACTCATAGCGATATCTTTCACCCCATTTATTCGTCGCTTTATTGGTTGAATTACCCAGTACCTCAACAAAATCAGCACTATCTGAACAAATATATATTCTCTTCTACAATACAGAACGCACAAATAGTCAAATTTATCTGTCTTTCCTTCAAACAATACGTTGGGAAAAACAAACTTCTGCCGCTTGGCTATCTTCGAGTTTCGAGCTCCGGCCATGTAGTAACGCTTTCTGGTTGTGAATGCTTTCCAGCTAGCAATTAGAAATACGTAACCTCGATCAAAATCAGATAACTCATTTTTTACCCAGATACTCCCCCCTTCCACCACTTCATTGGCAGAATGACACAGAGTATGTTGCTCCATTTCTTGCGGAAGGTCTGAAATATAGACTAATGGGTGTTCACAATTGACAGTATATCCGGCCCACATCTTACCATCTTGGTCATAAAGCGCCTCAACATATGTTCGCCGACGAAGCTCTTCAATAGTGATTGTATTTCCAGATATTGCTTTGTAATTCAATGCAAACTCGCCATATTCTGAATCCGTTTTAATGGATTTGAGTTTTTTATTCATCTTATATGGCCTCGCCCATTTGGTAACGTCCTGGTGCAACAATATTATTAGGGTCTAAAGCGACTTTAATTTTATTGCGAATAATTAAAGCATCAAGTTCCAGCTCCTGATCACTAGTAAAAGGCATCTCATCGACCGCTCGACGGTAACAAGGCCATTGATAACGTCGATAGAGATCGTTCAATTTTTGTCTTAGCTCAGTCGCCTTTTCTATTTCGTTTGGATTAGTCGCGTCGTAATAAATGCTGATTATTGCCTGACACATATGAGCGCTTACAGCAGTGATGGTGACTCCAAGTTCAAAACCCGCTTTATCAAAGGCTTGCTTTGACAGGCGCATACATTTTTCAACTTCTTCACCAACCATAGGGATAGATGGCGCAATCCAAAAAAAACCAGCGCCATCACGGACTGGATCCATAGATTTTGGGATCTTTCCGGTATATCGCCAATAACAACCTTTCAGGGCGAGATCTTTAGGATTTCCCTCAAACATATCCATCATTTGTGTAAAGTCATTAAGGCTATTCGATAAACGTTGGTAGAAAGCAACATTCCCCAATAGTCTTCCCGTTATATTCGCTAAAGAATTAACTTGTCGAAGTGTATCGAAACTAATAACGTTGACCCGTGCAATAGGTTTTAATAATTTTTTTACTCGCTTGGCTTTTTCTTTCGCGACTCTTTTGGTGCCAGCAATGAGAAAGGCTCCGGACCAAGGGGGGATACCATGCTTTTTACAAAGTGGGGCAATGTCGTCTTCACTAATGCCTTTAGATGGATTCCATTTATCAAAATTAAAACGTTCCATCATTGTCAACATACGATAGTGATTCCCTAAATGAGGTAAGCCATCTATACTCCCTTCCGCTTTAAGCTGACGCATTATCTCGATGTATTTAGGTAAGTCTTTCGAAGACGTCAAACGAACTAAGCAGCGTAAGCTTGCTTCAGGTTTTAGCATTAATTCAAACTTCATCTTACTGACTACAGCTAGATTGTTTTGCGTAAACAGCTCATGTAGGTTAGCTGATAGACCAGCTCTACCGTTGTAACGTACACTGCGGCTGAGTTCTAAGACCTCACCGCTCGGCAAGATAAGTTCGCTGATAGTAAAATGTCGACTGCGATTACCCACAGGTCCATGACCAAAACCTCGCTCTAATACATTACCAACAATACTGGTATCAGGTCCTGCCCCTGTGCAGTCTAAAATCCAATTAGTATGCTTAAGATACTCAGATAATTGGCCCTGCGTGACACCAGGTTCAATTTCTACGACCCCAAGATCTTCATCAAAACTTAGGATACGATTCATCTTACTAAGGTCGAGTAAAACACACCCATTTTTTGCCGGTGCGTTGTACCCATAACCCCAATTATTTCCTTTACTTATGGGATAAAATGGCTGTTTATTAATAAATGCTTGCTTAATAAACTGTTTAAGTTGCAGGTCATTTTCAGGCTTTACCACATCACAAATCATGCGTGAATGCTTACCGAGACCACTATGGACTTCAATATTTCGTGCACAGAAATCCTTCTCTTCAACACAAAACAAAACATACTCCTTGATTGGTTTGAATACCGTTGATTCATCCTAAAACTGTGCAATTTGTAACGCAGAATAGAATTGGGATTGGATTATGTCACAAAGCCAATAACAAACAATGCACATATCTAAAACCTGAACATATTCAACAAAATAAAGCTTATGTATTTAGCGCACTATTAATATGGTTATTTTAAAGCCTCGATATAAGATAATTATGGAAATGTAGAATAAAACTTATTTATGATGTCGGTAGAGTTCATCTAAAGCAACGGACAAGCCATCTTCTTTTACTATTCTTATATGCTCACGCTTTAAGCCCCCTGCATTGCTTAATCCACATGAGTGTGCAATCAACCCGATTCCATAATGGATGTATTTGTTATAGTTAGCAACGCGAGTCATCTTATCCTCAACATTAAGTCCTTGTTGAAGACGTTTGTCATGTGTAGTAATACCTGTTGGACAGGTGTCTTTGTTACATTGCAAAGCTTGGATGCAACCAAGCGCAAGCATGTGCCCTCGTGCTGACACAACAAAATCAGCACCCATTGCCAACGCCCAAGCAACCTTGGAAGGTGTGATAAGTTTGCCAGACGCAATCACTTTTACGCGAGAGCTCAGTCCATACTCATGAAGAATGCTGACCACAATAGGTAAACTTTCTTTTAGAGGTAATCCAACATAGTCCATAAGTGGTTGTGGGGCAGCACCTGTGCCGCCATCAGCACTATCGATAGTGATAAAATCAGGAGCGCTATCATGACCTCGCTTATCGATCTCATTGAACAAATCATAAATCCATGCTTGTGAACCCAATACAGATTTAAAACCAACTGGCTTTCCCGTCACATTTCGAACCCGACTGATCATATCGAGTAAATCACTAACACTACGAACATCAGGGTGCCCATTTGGGCTTATTGAATCTTGCCCCTCAGGTATCCCTCTGATTTTTGCAATTTCAGCCGTCACTTTTCGACCGGGCAAAATCCCTCCCTTACCTGGTTTTGCTCCCTGACTCATCTTAATTTCAAACATTTTAACGCTGTCATGTGACGCTATTTCAATCAGCTTTTCATCGGATAGATTACCCAAACTATCTCGAACACCATATTTCGCTGTCCCTATTTGGAAAACAAGGTCACATCCTCCTTCCAAATGGTAAGAACTTAGCCCCCCTTCACCTGTATTTAGCCAACATCCAGCCATCTTAGCGCCTTTTGATAAAGCCCTAACGGCAGGTTTTGAGAGTGCTCCGAAACTCATCGCTGAGATGTTAAAGATTGAGGAAGTGACATAAGGGCTTCGACAGTTGGGACCAATGGTTATGGGAGCGGGAGACACCGCATCTTCTTCAAGAGTAGGAAAGGCACAGTTCATGAACATAATCGTGCCTGTCGCATCCAAATTACGTGTCGAGCCAAAAGCGATTGTTCGATCTACATTTTTAGCGGCTTTATAAACCCAGCTTCGCTCGGCTCGATTAAAAGGCATCTCTTCTCGGTCCATCGCAAAAAAGTACTGCCTAAAAAACTCGCCCTGTTTTTCAAACAAATACCTAAAACGACCAATCACCGGATAGTTATGTCTTATTGCGTGGGTATGTTGGCGCTTATCTACAATATACATGTAAATAATAGCAATCGCTCCGCCACCAACGACGAGAGTAAATAGCCCTGAAAACAGATCAATTCCTATAATAAATAACTCACCCATTGCACCGCTCCACTTTGGTAAAACACTTATTTGCTTCGTCTCTTGAACACTATAGCTGACTATTTACCACTTAACTGATATCAAAAAAAGAGCAACTCAACCAGTCTTTGCAACTGCCATTTGGCCTCAAGAACACTGAACTTCCATATATATTGAACCGAAAGATAACAGGTGCAGAAAACTATAAACCTTCATCCAATAAGGTTCGACGATGTCTCATGTTTTCCTCTTTGTCAGCCAAGTTAATGGTTACTGAGACATGCATTAGAAATGATGTAAAATTCTTGTTAACTGCTTCTATGATTAACAAAGCTCTAATAAACTTAACTCAAAATTGACTGCAATTTATTGAAATTAGGATACTTTAATCGTTGATGTAAGTATTTATTCACAGAGGTTAAATAAAACTTTTGTACAATCGATAAACTCTGGTTCAACAAGTTTAGGAACACCCGTTTTTAACTCAGTTAATCATTGGACTATCAAAAGGATATGATAGAATTGTCAATAGTGATGAAGTATTTAACAACGCTATTTCCGTTGTCGTCCTGTGCCTGTATCGGCCCATACTCACCAATATTGACAAATTACAATTAAAAACCATGTGCTCAAGTCGTGGTTTTCAAACGGAGAAATGCAGATGAAAAGAACGTGTGTGATCACAGGTGGCAGCTCAGGAATTGGCCGAGCTATTGCGACTCTTTTTGTTGATAACGGCTACAAAGTTTATAATTTGGATATCAACCATAGTGATGAAGGTACTCACCTCCCTTGTGATATCACCAATCATGAAACTGTACAAAATCACATCAATGATATTGCTCAAAACGGTTCCATTGATGTCTTGATAACAAGTGCCGGTGTGCACTTTTCCGCTAATATAGAAAACACATCAGAGCAGGATTTTCAACGAGTATTTGATATTAACGTCAAAGGGGTTTATTCAGCTATACAAGCCGCTTTACCGACTATGAAAAAGCAACAATCAGGCTCAATTATCATCATCGCATCAGAGCAAGCGCTCGTGGCTAAACCTAATTCTTTCGCTTACAACATGAGCAAAGCCGCACTGGCTTCCCTCGCCAAAACCACTGCTTTGGATTACGCCAAATACAATATCCGAGCAAACGCTTTGTGCCCTGGAACCATTGAAACACCTTTATACCACAAAGCTATCGAGCGTTACTGTAATGCTTCTGGTTGTGACATTGACGAAGTCCATAAGAGTGAAGCAATGCTTCAACCATTAGGACGTTTAGGACAACCTGAAGAGGTTGCGCACTATGCACTTTTTCTTGCCAGCGATAATGCATCATTTATCACAGGCACCACTCCAGTAATCGATGGCGGTTACACAACAGGGTAAACTTAGCAATGTTTAAACTCATCGATCCTCACCTACACTTTTTTGATCTGACTAAAGGCGATTATCACTGGCTCAAGCCGACAAATCCGCCATTTTGGTCTGATAAACCTCTTATCGCTAAAAACTTTAATCAAGAGGACCTGCAAGTTAGTCAAGGGCTTGAACTCTGTGGTTATGTACATATTGAAGCTGGGTATGATAACCAGCATTTTTGGCGAGAAGTTGAATGGTTAGAATCAAATAAGGGCTTGTCTTTTAGAACCGTTGCTTCAGCTGATCTGACTCGCTCCCCCGAGCTATTTACAGAAGATATTAATAAGCTAAAACAATACTCTTCAGTTGTTGGAGTAAGGCATATCTTTGATGAAGAAGCACTTAACTTGCTCAATAACCCCTCGGTCATTAAAAATCTTGAGCAATTAGCACAGCACGATTTATCCTTTGATTTGCAAATGCCATTCTGTGATGCAGAATCTGTCGATGCTTTGTTAACTCATATGAGCTCTTTACCTCACCTTAATGTCATCATCAACCACGCTGGTTTTCCACCATTACCTCATGAGTCAAGCTGGAAAGTCTGGCAAAACAACATTAAGTCTGTCGCGAAGTATCCAAATGTAGCAGTGAAATGTTCAGGCTGGGAAATGAAAAGCAGAGACTATAGTATGGACTGGGTCACTCAAGTTATTGCTGAGTGCTTAGAAGCGTTTGGCCATGATAGAGTAATGTTGGCAAGCAATTTTCCTTTGTGCCTATTTTCAATGAGTTATGACGCTTATTGGGGAAGCGTTTTAGGTATACCCAAGGAAAATACGCAGGCATTAATGTATGATAATGCCTGCCAATGGTATAAATTCTAAGCCGTTATTTTACCGAAACATGAGGTGATCGCTTGATTACCTCATCATTTAGTTCAATTCCAATTCCGGGAGTGTCTGGTGCTTGGAAAAAGCCATCTTTAGGCTGAGGATCTTGAATGCAAAGCTCTCGATTCCACTCCTTAATCGCGTAAGTATGATGCTCATGTATTAAAAAGTTAGGGATTGCGGTTTCCAAGTGAAGCGACGCAGCTGTCGCAACTGGCCCACCACAGACATGAGCTTGTATTCTGATATCATAGACATCCGCATAATCGCAAACTTTCTTAGCTTCAGTAAAGCCACCGCATAACCCAACATCAGGTTGCAATACATCGATACTTTGATCTTCAAAATATGGCCTCACATCCCAACGATGATACAAGCGCTCACCCCCAGCGATTGGAACATTAACTCTTTCAGATACTTTCTTATGAATGGCAGAGTTTAGATAATTGACAGGCTCTTCGTACATCATACAACCGACTTCTTCGACAACCTCTCCCATTTGAATGGCAGATGCCGCACCCATCAATGAATGAGATTCAAAAATGATGTCGACGTCTGGGCCTACTGCATCTCTAATCGCTCTCAAACGGTCACCAAAGAGGCGCATCTGTGGTTGAGTGAATAGTTTAGTCCGGTCAAAAGATGATTCGCCATTTTGGTCATAAACAATAGGATCGACTTTAACCGCATCATAACCTTCCGCTACAGCTTTAAGCGCTGCTTCAGCGTACTCTGTGGGTTGAATGAGCTTATTACATTCTTTATCCCAATCAAATTGTAATTGGCTTGCATAAGTGCGCAGCTTGTCATTGGTTTTACCGCCGAGAAGCTGATATACAGGTAAACCAAGTGCCTTGCCTTTGATGTCCCACAATGCCGTATCAATCGCGCTCATAGCTGCATACAAAACAGGCCCACCACCTAACCCCCAAAAGCTCTCTCTGAGCATCCTTGACCATAATTTCTCTGTATTAAAAGGGTCAAAGCCAATCAACACGGCTTCTGCGATTTCTTTGATCATGGCAGCAGCGGCACTGTGTCCCCAATCGTAAGCAAGGCCAGCTTCCCCTACACCTGAAGTCCCTTCATCAGTATGAATACGAACAAATACGGGATTCCAAGGTGGTCTTTTAGGGCAGTGAATATCAAAAATTTCTATTTCGGTGATTTTCATTGAAACAAACTCAACTATAAATAATTAAACAACTAAATATCAAAATCAGGGTAACGCTGTTTTACTCTTCTCATCATTGCTGGCCATGCCTTTTGACCACCAGTTAAACCAGAATGCACTACGTTGGCTTGGGCCTTAATTCCATCAACAATAGATTGGTCGACAAGATGATACTTCTGGCCCGTTGACTGAATCTGCAACTGGATTTGACAGGCTCTTGTCAGATCGTACATATGCATAAATGCATCGCCAATGGTCTTACCCATAGTTAACGCGCCATGATTGCGCAATAGCATAAAATTGGCATCTCCAAGATCATCCTGTAAACGCAGCTTTTCTTCATGGTTGACCGCTAGTCCTTCGTAATCATGATAACTCATGGAAGCCAATGCGAACATTGAGTATTGGCTTAATGGAAGGAGCCCTTCTTTTAAACTGGCAATCGCAACCGTCGCGTCTGTATGGACATGAAGAGCACATTGGTCGTCAGGCCTCGCTTCATGAACTGCGCTATGAATTGTAAAGCCCGCAGGATTAATGTTAAAAGGCGTATGAGGATCAACAATATTACCTTCAATATCAATTTTGACTAGATTGGATGCAGTGATCTCATCAAACGAAAGACCGAATGCATTAATCAGTAAATCTTCTGTTCCCGGTATACGAGCCGATATATGTGTATGAATGAGATCGTCCCAACCATGCATAACGAAAAGACGATACGCTGCTGCTAGTTCAACTCTTGTCTGCCACTCAACATCTGACACCTTATCCTTAATGCTCAAAATAGGTATGTCGTACATACTCATACTCCAACTTATACAAACTTATGACATAGTAAACTATATAATGGACCATGGTACCAACAATAGACTTGGAGTTGGATGCCTAAATGAGATGTTTTGTTGTTCTCATTACATTGGCGACGAGTAGACTGACTAGGTAATTAAAAAGCCATAATGTCAGAATATAAAGGTATATTGATATCGCTTAAAAATACATACGCAAACTACTCATGCATAAAAATAAACCCGTTTATCAGTCATCATGAGATAAATTGGTGCATTTATAATACAGAGAAATTATTGACAACTTAAATATCAAAATTAGCATAAACCGATTAAGTAACATATTGGTAGATAGAAGAATACTTCTAGTTGACCATACTGTAAAGAAAAACATAGACATTTCACAAGTCCATTTTCTATATAAAACATTGAAAAATATGAATTTTATAAAGATTAAATCATACATATAGCTATTGATACACGATATGTTGTCGCATTTATTGGACATAAAGTTATTTTGTGAAATTTTCTATTTTAAAAATGCCCTTAGTTTGTCAAAGTATTCACCCGTTGGTTAAGCAAAACAAAAATTAAAATTATTCACAAAAACGTCAGGTAGGATTATTGATGTAACTAGTTTTCATTTAGCCGTGAAAAGTAGAAAAACAAAAATACCAAATTAATTTCACCATAAACAGATTAGTTTACAGTGCTGAAATATCCTACAACTTTCACCTTAAGGGAGTTTACAATGAACGACTTAAATGAACTAAAACGCTGGGTAGAAATCGTGCAAAGATCAGCCGTGCCATCGAACGGTGAGCAGCTAACAACCAATGAGAAACAAGCGCTTGCACAGTGCTGCAGGGTATTAGCTCAAACGGCAGAGCTTATCGCCGATAAGGTCGCCGCCTAACCTGTCGCGATTAGCACTTGTGACTCTATAGCATGAGTCACAAGTGGTGCTAGCTCCCTCTTCACCATCTCAAAACCCCTAAGAATTATTTTGTAGAAAGTGCCGCGTTAAACGGTTCTACTTCTTTCGCGTCAAAGCGTTAATCAGCCACTTAATATCAAACAGCCAAAGAATCGGGTCGAATGTGCGTATTGTTAAGCATCACTCTGCGCGGTGACATACTGCTTCAATATTATGGCCATCTGGATCAATAACAAATGCTCCATAATAATTGGGATGATATTGTTCTCTTATACCTGGTGAGCCATTATCTTTTCCACCAGAGGCCATGGCAGCTTCATAAAACTGGTCTACCTGTTTTCGATTGTCAGCAGCAAAAGCAACATGTAAGGGAGGTTGTGGTAGATTACCTTTTCCAAGCCAAAATTCTGCTTTTCCATTCTTTCCGAAACCACTTGCATCTTCAAGCTCCACTATTTTATCAATGCCCAAGGGGGCCAAAGCTTTAGAATAAAATTCATTACTTTTTTCAAAGTCAGATACTGAAAATCCAATGTGATCAATTATCATCGTAATATTCCTTTATGGTTTTTTAAACCTAACGTTTTATTCGTGTTCATTACCACGTTTTGCTTGTTATACCAGTGAAAGAGAGCAAAGTTCTTCATCATACCCTTTTATATCAGGGAACGCCAAATGATACTGTAAAAAGAACAGAAAAGAGTTTTAATTGGGTATTTTTATTATGTGTTCAGTACTTAACTCGTATTGATACACCTAACCAAGATGCTCCTTCACGCTTATTAGCGGTAGAGTGCCAATTCTCGATGAAACCCCACGCAGCATTGCCCTCGGCAATATGTGAGTCAAACCAGTAACCTTGCGCATCATTGAGTATGTAATGTAACGAATCATTTACCGATATAACTGATATTAACATTGTTTTGGCTGGTGTAGACTTGCCCAACGCCAACGTTTTTGTAGAAATACCTAATTTTTTAATTAGTTCAAAGTACTATCTCACCGTTGTATCAATGCTAAGCCCGACTTTCTTTCTTCCCATCACAACAGATGTTTTAAAACGACGCACGTTATTGTTGTTAAAGAACAGTCGATAAG
Source organism: Vibrio aquimaris (assembly GCF_009363415.1). Classification (NCBI taxonomy): domain Bacteria; kingdom Pseudomonadati; phylum Pseudomonadota; class Gammaproteobacteria; order Vibrionales; family Vibrionaceae; genus Vibrio; species Vibrio aquimaris. The sequence continues at coordinate 1,626,183 of NZ_CP045350.1, forward strand.
TTAGTAATTCAAACTCTTTCATGTCTTTCGACGTACAAATCAGACAAAAATCTGCCTCGCCTGTAATGTAATAGCATTGCTGTACTTGAGGATCTGACAGAGCAATTCTAGCAAAAGCATCAATTTGGTCTGGTCTTTCTCTTTCCATTTCAACCATCACAACAAAGCTCATCGATTGCCCAAGTTGATCGGGATTTAAGATTGATATGTCTTTAACAATGACACCTTCATCTCGTAGACGCTTTAATCTTCTCTGTGTAGATGCAACAGAAAGAGAAGCTATTTCAGATAAAGCTTCAAGTCCAATACGCGCATTTTCTTGCATAGCACCTAAGATATGCATATCTGCTCTGTCTAAAACCATAAAAAATACCAACGATTAGCTAATAAATGATTATTTTTATCAAAATATATTGAATTATGACCAATTCATATCACTTTCATCAAATAATATTTAACTATTGATTATTTGATTCAAATTCACGTTAAATGCTAAATTTTCTAAGACCTAAAAAGCTATTGGAATCATCCTTAACCTATAAGGCTACCCCATTGAGAGAGTTCTCCTATAAGGGGCAGCGCTTACTTATAAAGGATGAGACGCAACGCTTAGGTGAAAGTTCTTTTAAAGTATTAGGTGGGGCATATGCTGTTACACAACTCGTTTCCAAGCAAGTTGGAAAAGTACTTACCTATGACGATTTTTCTAAGCCGGAAGTTCGGAGTGTAACGAAGCACATGACATTTGTCTGTGCAAGCGCTGGTAACCATGGCCTTGCTGTCACACATGGCGCACAAACTGTCGGTGCCCGATCTCGTGTTCATCTTTCTAAAAACGTTCCTGATGAATTTGCTAATCGTCTGATTAATAAAGGAGCCGAAGTTATTCGCTCAGGAGCAACATATGAAGAAAGCATCGAAGCAGCAATCCATGATGCAAAAAAATCAGATGCCATTCACTTAGCAGATACGTTTTGGTGTGGATACACAGAAATCCCTCAACTAGTGATGGAGGGGTATACAGTAATAGCGGAAGAGCTACGAGAAGAGTTTGAGAGAACGAATGCATGGCCTACACACGTTTATTTGCAGGCAGGTGTCGGAGGCTTAGCGGCTTCAATTTGTTTAATGATACGTAGTAACTGGCGAGTACAACCTAAAATTATCGTTGTTGAACCTGACCTTGCTCCTTGCTTATCTGAAAGTGCACAACAAGGAAAAGTCTGTAGCGTTGAAGGGGCTGTTTCCATCATGGGAAGACTAGACTGTAAAACGCCATCTCTTATTGCTTTCGATATTTTATTTCATCAAGCAGATAGCTTTGTAACAATAACTGAGCAAGAAGCCTTAAATGCCACAATGGTTGCTCAACAATTCTCGATCAATACAACACCGTCGGGCGCTGCGGGATTGGCGGCACTAATAAACGATTTAGATGACGACCAACTACCCTTGGTCATTATTACTGAAAGCGATATTTGAGAGTGACCCCGAATATTGGCACCATTGACATAAAAAGGATTCTTAGAAATGCATGAAACAGAAATAACATTAGCATCAATACTTAGATTTGGAGATCCTCGGCTAGAGAGTACTGCCCATGCTGTTGATTTCCCTGATTCAGAGCTGAATCAGAATATTAATCATCTACGTGAAGCTCTTGTTCTTTTCCAACAACATTACAAGTGGGGACGTTCTATCGCTGCGCCTCAAATAGGAATAATGAAGTGTATAGTAGCAATCAATACACCGCATTTACCAAGTGTTTTAATAAATCCTGAGATAATTTGGCATAGTACCGAAACTCAACTGGTTTGGGATGATTGTATGAGTCTACCGGAAATTGCAGTTGAGGTTGAACGATGGAAACATATTACGGTTAAATATCAAACAATAGATGGAGATATTAAATTTCTTGAAAGTCTATCTCCGCAAGATTCCGAATTGCTGCAACATGAAATTGACCATTTAAGCGGAATTATCATGACACATAGAATGACCAGTGCACATCGAGTAATATCTAGAGAGCTTCGTACTGCTTAAGTTATTATTGCCCTACTCAATTACAGTAGCGAGCTAATCATAATGTCTACCGAAAAATGTATCATCCACATTACTAAATTAGAATATAACGGATTAGTTGAAGTATTGAAAAGTAACGCCGCGTTAATGGGCAGATAACGCTACTACATACTTAGCTCATTGTGGTACAAACACTCACGCGAACTGTGAACCAAAACTGCCAAGTGTTGGTTGTCTAATTGACAGCTTTGTTATGCGTAGCTTCTTTAAATCAACACTGGTCTAAAAAAGCTGCGCTCATAGCTGATAATACAGTCCACTCTATCGGCAAACTCGAAAGCTTTAATACATTCAGGATCATTTTGAGACTTAGTACGATAGTCTTCATAAGCTGACAAACTTTCAAACGTAAAAAGAGCCAAAGCTACATTGTTTGCGCCTTCAGATGGCAGAAAGTAGCCATTGTGTTGACCACCAAACTTCTCAACAAGTGGAATCCACATTCTGGCGTATTCTTCGAACTCATCGACCTTCTTTGGGTCAATTACATACCTGACGTGACAAGTAATCATAAACATTAACTCCTTCTAGTTGCTTGATTTTATGGGCTACGCATAACGTCTGAATAATTTGTGAGCATAATTTAGCAATTTTATTGCGTCGTTTGCAATTAAGAATTACAAACTATGGTTAATCTCGATTCATTCACTTATTAGGCATATGAGCACACAATAAAGAGTATGTAACTTCATGCTCATTTTTCATGCCCTCTCTAGTCCAACCTTGAGATTTATAAAAGATATCTGCTCTTGTGTTTGCTTCTGTATCAAGAGTAACTTTTTTCGCTCCAAGATCAAAAAGCCAACAAGTAGCCAGTTGAATCAAACCCTTACCTACACCAATACCTTCATATTCACGTAAAACAAAAAGCGCCCAAATAGAATTGACCTCTCTATCAGCATATGAAAACCCGATAACCTTATTATCCAATTCACACACCCAACCTCTACCTCGTCTATCAAGATAGTCCTCATACATTTTCCGTGTGATTTTACTTGGGTCTGATAGAACATTTTCAACCACTGAAAGCCTTATTTCAGCCATCATATCTATATCTTTGAAGGCAGCCTGTCTAAACTTCACTTCTACTCCTGATGAATTAATATGCCTAACATTCTTAATAGCAAGTCGCCTCGTTTTCCCACCGGCCTAACAAGGCTACTCTTCCTATTTAAGTCTTATCTGCAAAGTAAGCCATGATTTCTTCTGTAGTCATTTCCTTAGTTTCATTGGCAAAGCAGTAGTAGCTTGGGCGCATGTCGCTAAAGTATTGCATGTCCATTTTCAAACTGTCTAATTGTGGAAATAAGCCTACAGGCATGTTGTATTCTCCCGTTTCTTTGAACTTGTAAAACAAATGAGTGCCACACTCTGTACAGAAACCACGGGAGGCCCAAGAAGATGACTTGTACATTTTAACTTTGTTTTCACCCTCGATTTTCACTTGTGTTCCGCATTTAACTGCGAAAAATGGTGCCCCACCCCAAGTTCGGCACGACTGACAATGACAAACTGTAAAATTAGGGTTGATGCTTTCTGCTGTGATTTTTACACAGCCACATAAGCAGTTAGTTTCTGCGTAAGACATGAAATTACTCCTAAATTGCTGAAAATATATAGCGCCTTGTTAAGAGGTGAGCAGCGCTGCGACCTAAAGCATTGTGCCATAGACACTAAACTGGCTTGAAGTGAGAGCGTTAAGCGTTTTTCGTCCTTTATATTAACCTTATGAGGTTTTTAATTGATATTTGCGGCGCACTTCATTTACCAAACGGTGACGAGAGCTTTTAAGCCTCTCGTGTGGAGCAAATAATGAGCTAGCTGAATCTAAAAGGTCAACAGCTAGATTTAGCCTATTAAGTTGCTCAGGAGTCAACTCATTGTGTTCTGATAACTCATTGATTACGAGAATTGAAAATTCTTTAGCAGCTATATCTTCAGGTAACCCCGATTTAGTACATAAACCATAAGTTCCATTTAAAAAATGGCTCCACTGTTCGTTAATATGTTCATTCAGCTCTGAGGTGACTTTAAAGTTGGTAGAAGAATATCCTTGTTTTTTAAGACTTTCGATAGCAATTTTATAACGGTTAGCAAATACTGAATAAATAGCTTCAGTTGAATTCAGTGATTGAATTATAGCTAACCATGAAGAGTAGCCTTTTGCGTAATACTCTATTTCTTGCTCATCGTGATGTAAGCCAAAAAATGAATCACTTTTTATGTTTAGGCTTAATTTATAGGAGCATTTTGGCATTACGCCATCATTTTGGTATTTTAATAGGTCTTGTTCTGTGATTTTTGTAATATCAAGCAGCTCTTGTTTTGTAAAAAAGTAATTATTTAGATATTTGATTAATTCCACTTAACTTTAATCTCCATGGAAAAGCTAACATTCTTCATAACAGGCAGTCTCGTTTTCTGTCTGCCTGACATTCCGCTCAATTTATCATAACCCACTAAAAATTTAAGAATATATCAAATTTCTTATTTCTCCGTCACATAAAAACGAGCTGGCCTGTTATCACTTTTTGGCGCGGCACGTTATTTTAGGGAGCGTTGGTATCAACTGACTTGTTAACAACGACTTACTAATTTCTCTGCCGAAAAAACGAGCAGCTGATCCTGATAAACCAAACCATTTTTCATACTCAAGATCCAATACCGTTAGAGTTGTGTACTTCAAGGGTTAATAAAATTACGTTACGACTTACCTAAATATGGCTTAAGAAAACTGGCAACTTGCTCTTCACAAAGCCCAACTTCGACCTTAATACAGCTTTATTTGAGAATGGAGATACCTTTGCCGCCATTACTTTCGTCTGGGTCGATTAATGCTACAACAACATGCTTTATTCCAGAGTGGACCAGCGTATGAGCTAGGGCTATATAAATAGTGTATAGTTTTCTTTCTTAGCAGGTCTATGTATATGTGAACCAAGAGTTTTAGGCTCGTTACCATTGTTAAGCTAGCTCCTTGACCCCGCTAGGAGCTTTTTCTTTACCTTTAATACTGGAACAAACAGTGAAACTCTGAGTGCGGGAGAACCAACGCCAAATTATTCGAAAATTTTCATAAATAAACACATGACCCCTTTACTATTTATTGAGTCAATAGAGTTCGCTATCACGTGCATTTAAGAAAATAACCCTGCTAACAATAGATACTAGAGGACGATACATTGAGAGTTTCGAATACACCGACTAACCAATCCGAAATGACCAAGAAACAAGACCATGAACTTGGTAGACCGCTCACAGTGACAAAAATCACAAGAAAGTTGTCCGACTCTGGCCAAAGCCAACATGGTCTAGCAGGGCTCTGGACAGTTATAAAAAAACGTTGCAGAAAAGTATTTAAGCTAAACAATCCTGACACGTCTAACCGAACCATTTCAGGACACAATAAAGATTTAGATAGGACAACGTATTATTCTAGAAAACAAGCCTGCAATGAAAACCCTAAAATGGTAATTCAAATATTTAAGGATCATATACTTGACCTTGATAGGAGTGGAGGCCCAAATTCGAACTTTAAAGCTTTACAGGCAGGCTCTAAGAGCGAGCTTAGTTTTGACGATGCAAAAAAACTTCAAACCCTAGCTAAACAAAACCAATACAAAACGGCAATGGCTCCTGTATATATCAAATTTGTAGATTATTTAAGAGACCGAGGACATACTCAAGAGATAGGCGCAGAGCAGTTAGTCAGTACTGTAAGTTCATTAATTAATCGACCTAATGAAATAGTGGTTAATCACTCTGATAAACCAAATTTCTATGAAATGAAAATAATACAAGCGTTAACGAGTCCCAAGTCTTTGTCAGTTCCCGATATTATGTCCCTCAGCCAACTACTAACTCTAAAGCAGAGCGAGAGTGTGACTTATAAACAGCTCATCGATTTAGTAACAGATATGAAAAATATGTCAAACGATGAGAGAGATGAAGCAATCGCCTCTATGAGTGATGGAATTATGGTTAGTCACCCGAATAAACCTAATTTCCATGAAATGAAAATAATTCAAGGGCTAACACGTCCTAATTCTTTGTCAGCTCCGAACATAATGATCCTTAGTCAAGAATTAGCGTCAAAGAATCAAAATGAGGTTACAGTTAAGCAGCTTACAGATGAGGTTAAACGGGTAGCAAGTCTAACTGAAGAACAAAAGAATGAAACATTATCTGAGCTAGGTAGAAAGCATGCTAATCACCTTGCATGGTTACATTTTGATAAAAAGTCAGAGGATAAGGTAATTGGAACACTTCTGACACCTATCGAAAACATGAAAGGTGAGATAGGTCGGATAACAAAGCACAATGAAGCACATATAACAGTCGCTTTTTTCGGGCATCAACCAAATGAAAATTTTATCCGCAATGTTGGTTTGGATGTTAACAAGACAGTTACTTTAAGATTTAGTAAAGCCGAAATCTTTAACAATCACTTAGTGATAACAAATGAGAAAGGTGCTGAATCTGAGGGACTTAAAGATATTCACAACGCTCTGATTAAAAAAGCTAGTGAAGCAGGTATTGAGCTCAGCGATACGTATAATGGCAAAAATTATAGGCCACACATAACCTTGGTTAGAGATATTCCGATCGAAAGACAAGCTGAGCTACTCGAACAGTTTAATTATCTAAATCATGAGCCCATCACTCTAACGGGAAATATAGCAGTTGGTTATACCTCTTTATATACAGTTGATGACGAACAAAGCCATTATCATGATATCAACGAACTAGACGATTAATAGTCTAATTGCATTGTAATTTTGAAGTAAAACTCATATGTGCTCTGTCACAAAGTCATTTTGGGGCAAAAATATTTTAGCAAAAGCAATGTATCGATATTAGTTGAGCGCTTCTTTTGAGTGTAAGGCTTTCTCTACGCCCTACACCTCTAAATAGCTCACCCAGATACAAAAAAGCCTCGCATAAGCGAGGCTTTAATTAATACAGGGAGGATTAACCATCAATTCCTTTCGATTTTAGGAATTCCGAGTAAGTACCACGGAAGTCGTTAATTTTACCCTCTTTAATTTCCAGAACACGAGTTGCCAGCGAGTCCACAAACACTCGGTCATGAGATACGAAGAAAAGCGTGCCTTTGTATTGCTCAAGCGCCGTATTTAGAGATTCAATAGACTCCATATCCATATGGTTGGTAGGCTCATCCATCAGCAACATGTTCGGTTTGTGCATCATAAGCTTGCCGAGAAGCATTCGCCCTTGCTCACCACCCGAAAGTACTTTAACAGACTTTTTAATGTCGTCTTGGCCAAACAACATGCGTCCTAAGAAACCGCGAATGACTTGTTCGTCATCCCCAGCCTGACGCCACTGGCCCATCCAGTCCATTAAGTTCATGTCTTCAGCAAACTCTTCAGCATGATCTTGAGCATAATAGCCTATGTTAGAGTTTTCAGACCATTTGAATTCACCAGTACGCGGTAACAATACGCCTGCAAGCGTGTTCAGTAATGTTGTTTTACCGACACCGTTTTCACCAATAATGGCAACCCGCTCTCCCACTTCAAAAATAGCATTGAAGTCTGAGAACAAATCCTCTTCGTAACCTTGAGATAAGTTTTCAACAATTAAAGCATTACGGAATAGTTCTTTAGACTGCTCAAAACGAATAAACGGATTCTGGCGACTCGACGGCTTCACTTCTTCTAGCTGGATTTTGTCGATCTGCTTGGCACGAGAAGTGGCCTGCTTAGCCTTAGATGCATTGGCAGAAAAGCGCGCGACGAATGTGTTTAACTCGGCAATTTGAGCTTTCTTCTTCGCATTATCAGCCAGTAAACGTTCACGAGCCTGAGTAGCTGCGACCATGTACTCATCATAATTACCAGCAAATAGACGCAATTCACCGTAATCTAAGTCTGCCATGTGGGTACAAACTGAATTGAGGAAATGGCGATCGTGAGAAATAATGATCATGGTACAGTTTCTCTGGTTAAGCGTGTCTTCTAACCAGCGAATGGTATCCATATCAAGGTTGTTGGTCGGCTCATCGAGCAGCATAATATGTGGGTCAGCAAATAGAACTTGTGCTAACAGAACACGCAGCTTCCACCCCGGTGCGACTTCGCTCATCAATCCATAATGCTGTTCTTCAGGAATGCCAACCGCTAGCAGTAATTCACCGGCTTTGGCATCAGCCATATAGCCATCCATTTCGGCAAATTCGACTTCAAGTTCGGCCACTTTGATGCCGTCTTCTTCTGTCATTTCAGGCAAGGAATAGATACGGTCACGTTCTTTCTTGACTTCCCATAGCTCTTTAAAGCCCATGATAACGGTATCGATCACAGTAAATTCTTCGTAAGCAAACTGATCCTGATTCAGCTTAGCGACGCGCTCATTTGGGTCATAACTGACATTACCACCTGTTGGGTCGAGTTCACCGCTTAAAATCTTCATGAAGGTAGACTTACCACATCCATTGGCGCCTATTAAACCGTAGCGGTTTCCATCACCAAATTTGACGGATATGTTTTCAAATAACGGTTTCGCACCAAATTGCTGCGTAATATTGTTGGTACTTATGATAAGACTATCCCCCTTTCTCCAACTCAGTTTAGTAGAGAAAATATGTTCGTATATGATTTGCGGGGGATTGTACCAAATTGAAACTATGAACTACATCAATTGTTCCAACTTGTTCTTCTACAGGCTAGTTACTACTCAAACCTGACACCAAAAGCCTGGGTGAGGTTTTAAGTAAGTTGTCAGTATCAAATTGCTCGCCAATCGCTTAGCTCAACACATCGACCACGATATAGAACCTCACTATTGGGATCTCTATTTGCGGTTACGAGTAATTCTGAGCTGCTCTTTAACATTTTCCACTCGTTCGGTGACATATAACGAATATCATTAATGTTTTGCAAGCTATCAATTAGCTTCAATTCTCCCGTTGAATTATCGCGCATCCAAACCATGGCTCTGCTTTGAGAGATCTTGTCCATGGAGAGGTTTCTTTGCATACGCAAGCTGGACTGTCCGGGTTTATCTCCCTGATAAGCAACCAATGCAAAATGATTGGTTTGTGTATCTGATGACATCATTGCCAAATAACTTGCCGGACGCACCTCGGCGATATTTATCTCTGAGGAAGGCTGTATAAGGGTTGGTTGTAAAAATATACCCACGAATAAAGAGAAAGCCATACCTGTTGGCAGCCACCACCAGCGGATACTTTTGTCTCGTTTGCCTAATCTAAAGGTGCTGTTGGCAATATTGACCCATACCCTTTTAGAAGGTTTTTTGAAGGTGTTTGTAGAAGCATTGAGGTCAGAACTAGGATTGAGGCCTGACAGATGTAGCTGCCATTGTTCTATATGAATCCACCAAGTTGGATCAGCCTTGATTAAGGCTTCCATTCTGCGGCGCACTCTAGGCGTTTGTGTACCAAGTACGTATTCACCGGCCAGTTTTTCTCTTAATTGGGGATTTTGGTATCGTTTGCTGTTTATTTGGTCAAACATAGTTTCAATTCCTGTAACCCGCGACGAATCCAAGATTTAACTGTACCTAGAGGTGTCTTCACATACTCGACGATCTCTTGGTGGCTCATACCGTGTTGATACGCCAATACAATTGCATTTCGTTTCTCTTCAGCAAGAGACTGAAGACAATAATTTAGCCCTGAGTCGCTCTTAAATTCGCTAAGTTGAACCGCATCTTCTAATAGATTTTCAGTCAATTCTTCCTTGCGCCGCTCTCGTTTTCTGACCTCATCTATGGCCATGTTTCTCATGATCTGGCAGAGCCAAGCCCAAGGATAATCCAACACATACTCATTGTTGCTATACCAAAGCTTTACATAACCTTCTTGTAAAATGTCAGCGGCGATATGTTCATCTTTGACCACATTGTATATAAGACTAAATAATCTTGTACTGGTTAACTGATAAAGCGCTTCGAAAGCCTCTCGGTCTCGAAGCGCTATTTTGGAGAGCAGTAAACCTATTTGATGTTTATCGTCGCTCACTTTTTCCTCATTGAGTGATCAGATGCCAAACATTTTTGACACCATCGCCAGTTGTTTCACCAGCTTGGGAATCTTTAAACCAACGATATAGCGGTTTGCCCTCAAAAGTCCACTGATATGTGTCATCCTTGCGCTTGGTAACACCAAATCCTCCAGTTAGCTTAATGTTGTCGATACCCTTTTGAGTTAAATCTGAGTCAACATAAGCTGGTGGCCACTTTACTTCACAGTCACCGTAGCACACTGACTGGTTGTCCTTGTCTTTATCGAAGGTATATAGCGTCAAGTTATTATTATCGACTAAGTATCGACGGCTACCATCGTTATAAAGTTTTACCGCAACATCATCAGCGCGTGCAATTGGCCATACACCTTTCACTCCAGCGCCATCAATATCGCCCTCTTTTTGATCTTTGAACCATCGATAAAGTGGCTTACCATTTAATGCCCATTGCTTGCTGCCGTCTTTCCGAGTCACTTGACTAAACTCTGAGCTTTTCGAAAACTGACTACTTGCTTTATCGTTAACAAGTAGAGGTGGCCATAAGGTCTCACATTTATCCGTACATACTGATTGCCCAACCGGATCTTTAGAGAAGGTATAAAGCGTTTTACCTGCACCATCCACATACACTTCGCCCACTGAAGTCTCGGTTGTATTTGAAGATGCCGTTGCGTAAGCCATAGGTACAACAAGAAGTGAAGATATAATTAACTTTTTCATTATTTGGTTTCCTTAATTATTGAGTCCAACCTTCGCGAGTAAAGAAAGCTTTACCTTGGTCGCTATTTACAAAATCGATGAAGTCCTGAGTTTGTGGCTCTGCGCCACGTGTTTTAGCTAATGTCAAATCTCGATATATACGTCTTTCTGGTTCAATCTCGACATAATCAACCTTATCAGCATGATTTAAAGGCCAATGGATCCATGTGATCCAAGCGTCGGCTTTCTGCTCTTGGAATGCCTTAAAACTTGCCCCGCTGCCTTTGGCATAAGCAATAATCTTGCTGCGGAAGTTTTGCACATCAGCCAAAGAGCCTTTACGTCCTGCAATGTCTTCCCAGACACCTGTCCCTGATGTGTTGTATACTCCCAAGCCTTCTGTCACGACAATACGTGAAGGTTTATCTAGTAAGTCTTGAATCCCTTTGATATTTTTAGGATTACCTTTCGGTACTGCAATAACAGCGCGACGAAGATAAACAGGTTTTACATCCATATCGGTGATAAATGGATAGGTTTCAACAAATGCGCTCATGGATTGCTCTGAAGAACCAAAGATTAGATCTGCATTTTTCTGTGCGTCACGAGTCCATTTAGATTCTGGACCTGCGATGACTTTTACCGGAACACCTGTTTTTTCACTGTAAGCATTCGCTGCACTTCGAAGTGCTGTGTCAGGACCACCAGGGCCATACACATTAATGACGCCATCTTTAGGCTGATGTTTAATCGATGGGTCAAGTTTAGGCGACGCGACAGAAAAGGTGCTGACCACTGCCAATGTCAAAGCGGCTAAGCTCATATTAAGCTTCATGTATTCTCCTTAGCTTTAAAAGGTTTCATACAAGAGACGCACTAAGATGAGTTTTGGATGCACTAAAAACACACTTTTTTTAAAAAAATTTTCAAAACGAGTCAGAATAAACATAATTAATTGATATTTAACAGTATTTATTTTGACAACAATCAACCTATGTTCGAGCCACGAGTGATAAACTCATTTCTCTATCACTTTACTTTGCAGATAAAAATCTCGATAAGTTCAGGTCACTATGAGGATGACTATGCTTCTTCCAGAAAACACCAGTTGGGTTATTTTAGCTGGCGGACAAGGCAAACGTATGGGCGAAAAAGATAAAGGGCTTATCCTGCTTAACGATCGTCCACTGATAGCACATGTGTTCGAACGTCTGTCCGCTCAAACCTCAGACATAAGGATTAGTGCTAATCAGAATGTCGCGTTTTACTCTCAATTTGCTCCTGTCATCCAAGATCATTTGCAAGGTTTCCTAGGGCCAATGGGAGGAATTCATGCGGCCTTATGTGAATTAAACAAAGATTGGGTTGGTTTTGTCCCTTGCGATTGCCCTGCGTTAACAGAAAATCTGGTCGAGCGTTTTTGCTGTGCAGTAACAGAAGAATCTGAAATACTAGTTGCTCATGATGGGCTGTCGGCACAACCAGTCTTCTCTCTTTATCATAAAAAAGTACTGGGCAGGTTAGTCACGTTTTTGAGCGACGGAGAGAGAAAAATGAAGCGTTTCTATCAAGAATGCAACACTCAATTTGTAGACTTCAGTGATGAACCGTACTGCTTTATCAATTTAAACACACCAAAAGAGCTAAAGGACTTTTCAGACAATACGTCACAACAAAGGCTCTCAGCTGATGTTCAGAGAAAGTGACAATTAGCTTACTTCAGTGCAAAATATAAATTAATAAGAGCGTTGTTATGCTCTACAATCATCCGAGATACTTATGTCACGCATAATCGAATACACATACAAAGGTAAAAACAAAACACTGACGTTTTCTTACCAGCAACACCACAACATACATGAAGCCGTTGCTCAAGCTGAAGGGATAGACATTTCTGAATTCCTGAAGATGGAACAGCAAATCGAGGCCGTATCAGACACAAAAGCAGTGCGTAACTTTCGGGACAATCATTTTAGAAAATTAGGCTTTGAGAAGATCACTCTTGCGCAAAAAGAGAATCGAGGCATTGGTTCTAAGGATAAATAAAGTGTGTTAAGGGCTATCGCAATAATAGCCCTTAAAGCAAAAGAAGGTCATTAAGTTTTGCTTTAAAGCATATTTAGAATGTTCTGTAGCCTTTTAAAACATCAGAGATATACATAATTATTATGCTTACAACCAATAAATTTTAGATCTGCATCACCCTTCACAATAAATTTTTCTAACAGGCACTTCATCCTAGAAAAGCCTCATGAAAAGAATTAAAGCCATATATTTCAGTACCTTAAATTCACATGTGAATAGTTGAAATTCCATGAATTGATATTTTAATCAATTATTCACATTTTACTGATAAATTCATGATTATTTCATTTGTGTTTTTTTATATCGCATATAGCATCGCCACCACTTTATACATTGGTGAGATTTATGACTATTATGCGTTCGTTTAACAAATTCTGCACTTTAACAAGCGGATTACTATTAGTACCTGCTATAGGTTTTGCTAAAGTCACAGATTACAGCTCTAATGACTTTAATATAAGCTATTTCGTCGGTGCTGAAACTGGCTATCAGGTTTCATCTGACACTGACTACCCATATAGCGACCCACATAGTCCTCTTGCAGGCATATATGGCGGTATTAACTTAACAGATCGTTTAAGCTGGGATTTAGGTTATCAATACCTAGGTGAGATGACTGGAGCATATAACTCTATTCGTATAGAAACATCTCTAGCTCGTACTGGTCTACGCTACGCCTATCCTGTATACAAGCAACTATCTGTCTACGGCTACGCAGGTGCTGCTTATTGGTCTTTAGACAAGTCTTCACCTAATGCTCAATACAGTGATAATGGTTTTTCTCCAATATATAAATTGGGAGTGACTGCTCCGATAGCAAAAGACCTATACCTAGATCTTGGCTATCAGTATATCGATGGTATTGGAAGCCAACAAACCGGTGAATTTGATAGCCACAGTGCTTTATTAGGACTGACGTATCATTTTGGTCGCAGCGAAAAACAGCAAGTTATTATTCCTGTAATCAAATCCAATGAAGAAGAGTGCGAATCTGAAATGATCGAACCTCACACTATCTACCATTATTCAACTCAACTATCGAAAGAAATGAAAACCTTTGGGGTAGATAAATCAGAGTTATCTCTTCAGCAAAAAGAGATCGTACACATCACTCAACTTATGTCCGATAACCCAACGGCCAAAGTAAAGGTAATTGGTCATACGGACACATCAGGCTCAGAGGCTTATAACCAAAAGCTCTCTGAAAAACGAGCTCAATATATTGCAGCAAAACTCGAGAACAATGGTGTTGAAAGAGATCGCATCCTAGTGGAAGGAAAAGGAGAAATGGCTCCTATTGCGAGTAACGAAACCGTTGAAGGTCGAGCTTTAAACCGACGTGTTGATATCACTGTCTTTATTTCAGAGTAATTTGGAGCCATAAAAATGAATAATCTTAAACGCACTACACAACTGACTACTATAGCAGCGACCATAATATTATTGGTAGGCTGCGGTTCTGGCGGAGCCTTCGAAGGTGACACTAATGGTTCGAATAACTCAGGCTCTAATAGTTCAGGTTCTAACCAAGGTACGGTTAACCCAGAAGCGCGTGTATACGAAATAATTATAGATACTGGTAACAAGGAAATTTACTCCCCGCTTCAATATAAAGTAACTGGAAAATATGATGACGGTAATGAACAAGACATTACCAAACTGGTCAAATTTGAAGTTACCAATAATATCGTTTCTTTTGACGATGAAGGTGTTGCAATGCCTAATACCATTGGTAGGACTGAAGTTACTGCAACCCTCAATGGTGTAACAAGCGACCCTGTTACTCTTGATGTAGTAGAAACGTTAGTTTGTGGACACACAACAGGCAACCCCCTAGACAAAAACTTGGGCGGTGGTATTGATGATGACAGCAAAAGCTCAGCATCAGGTGAGTGTCTGAAGATAAGAGAAGTACTTGATTCTGACGACCCAACAGGACCAACATATAAGTGGTTTACAAGTTCACCTTCGACAGCACTAGTCGCAAAACTTGGCTATTCTATCCAAGATAACTCGACCAATACGGGTGATAGTTATGCTACATCGAATTATGAAGATGGAAATAATGGTCCAGCTGGATACCACTTTGCAAGTTTTCGTCAAGATGGTGACGGCGCAGTGCCACCGAGTTCTACTGGTTCATCAAATCGAGACGCAGGTAAAGATGGTCAAGCCTACCGTTGGTGTCAAAAACTTAATACAATTGAATTTGCAGGTAAAACAGGATGGCATATTCCTTCAATTAGTGAGTTAAATAGTTTGAATAAATATCAAAAAACAGCAGGTAGTATGTACGACCGTTTTGGCTGGCCGGCTACATTGGATTATCACACGTGGGTCTCAGGCTTCAGCAAATTCGATAGTATTCAATTACATGATTCATCAAACCCACTATTTGTTACGGCAGACGAAGCCAGATATGTTTCTTGTGTGGTCGATTTATAATCACGACACGAAGAAAAGGTACAGTAAAACACATCAAAAGAGCTTGCCTTGGCAAGCTCTTCTTTACTTTATATTTAGGAAGGCGGCACCGCGAACACCACCTGAATCACCGTACTTAGCTTTCATAATTTTGGGGCATTTAGCAACCGACATCAGGTAATTAGGAATGCGTTTGGGCATTTCTTGGTATATTGCCTCAAAGTTCGATAGCCCACCGCCTAAAACAACAACATGGGGATCATTAGCAGTAAAAATATTAGCTAAACAAATCGCCAACAATTCCATAAAGCGTTCTACATGCTCTGCTGCTTTACTTTCTCCACTCTGATATGCACTGATAATATCAATCGCTTTTTTTTCTTCACCGTAATAGTGCGTATAGAGTAACTCAAAGCCGCGTCCAGATAGGTAGTTGTCTAAACAACCGCTTTTACCACATCCACAGTCAAATAAAGGTGCATTTTCTCCGAGAAAAAGCCAAGCATCGAGAGGCAGTCGCGTATGCCCTACTTCTCCGGCCACATGGTTTCGGCCAGACAACACCTTACCGTCATGTACTATACCACCACCAAACCCAGTACCGAGAATAAGCCCAAGAACGGATTCTTCTTCCTCAAGGCTTTTGTCCCAAGCTTCGGATAGAGCAAAACAGTTGGCGTCATTTTCTATTTTAATTTGACGACCGATTCTCGCTTCCAAATCCTTACGCAGTGGTTTACCGTTTGCGGATGGAATATTAACAGTTAACACCGTTTGGTCATCGGCATACTCCATTCCTGGGATCCCAAGTCCGATACTGCCTTTGTACCCAAATTTCCTATCGTATTTCTCAACCAGCTCTGCAATGGTACTGATAAGCAACTGATAGTCATCTGTCGGTGTAGCAACGCGTTCAGTTGCAACACGCTCCAGTTGATCGTTAAAAGCACCAAACTCAATTTTTGTACCTCCAACATCAAAACCGTAGAACATTACCTCTCTCCTAAAACTCAGTATAAATTCGATAATTTTCTTATTATCTACATCAATAGGCCTACAATCCGTGATACCGTACCTATTTATGCACTAATTCAACCTTTTCAAGGCGTTTAGATCTCTTATCATACGTTCTCATCACTAAGGTAATATTGTAGTTTCGGCCTTTGTATATCTGACTTTGTTTGACTTTTACTCATCAAATAGCTTTCTTTAAAGGCATCAAACCATACTGCTAATGTTCTGGCTGCCGAATGTTCTCCCAATTGCTCTAATACAACACTCGCGACTTCCGCCGTGGCAAGATGCTGATCATTATCACTACGCCTCATTACATACTGCGAAAGTGACTGCGGCGAAATTGAAAGCACTGGTAGGTTATCTAAGTAAGGAGATTTTCTAAACATTCGTCTCGCCTCTCTCCAGCTTCCATCTAAAAAAATAAGTAATGGCTTTCTCTTGTTATCACTTAACTGCCCTATATTTTCATCCCTGATGATGCGATATTTTGATTCTACATAGTCTTGTGGAAACACCACTAACGGCTGGTATAAAGGATTAATCAGAAGATCCAACATCTCCTGATTTGGCTCTGTACGGCTCCATTGATACGCATACCCTTCTTTTACCGTATCAAGGATTAAGCGCCCTGTATTGCTTGGCTTGAACACTTCATTACTTGAAAAGAGCAAAAGCACGGCAACATCTGTGTCGACATTAGGCTGATAGGGACATAGACAGAGGGTGTGCTCTACTTGACAAAATGAGCATCGTTTAACCTTGCTACCCCTAGCTTGATACGCCCGAGTGGAAGATAACAAACGCTGTTCATACAAATGATGATACGCGTGGATTCTCATGAGAATTGATGGATAATAAATAAAAGGGCCAAGTTTACATGGCAAGTGGGATATTGGAAATACACAACCGGAGAAAAATCAATTCATGGACACCCCAGATACTATTCGGCTGAGTATATTCGTTGTCGTTTTAATACTCTGTGCTCTATGGGAGTCGAAGAAACCTAGGAGAGCGCTAAGCCAAAGTAAAAAGTTTAGATGGTTAAACAACCTTGGCC
The DNA here is from genome assembly GCF_009363415.1 of Vibrio aquimaris. Classification (NCBI taxonomy): domain Bacteria; kingdom Pseudomonadati; phylum Pseudomonadota; class Gammaproteobacteria; order Vibrionales; family Vibrionaceae; genus Vibrio; species Vibrio aquimaris. The sequence continues at coordinate 1,643,559 of NZ_CP045350.1, forward strand.
TAGTGTCATTTAATTCTCTATGCCTAACCATATTTATGCCTGTCCTTGCCTTTGATGTCGCCGTTACCGCACAAGCACATCAGTGGGGAGTATTGCAGTATCTACAATTACCAACATTTGCTGAGTTTATCCTATGCCTAGTGATACTTGATTTCGTAATCTATTCCCAACATATTGTTTTTCATAAAGTGCCTTGGTTATGGAGGCTACACAGAATGCATCATAGCGATCAAGATATTGATGTGACAACCGGTACTCGGTTTCATCCAATAGAAATAATCATTTCGATGTGGATTAAGATTTTCACAGTGATCGCCTTTGGCATCTCCCCCATTGCTGTCGTGTGTTTTGAAATCATACTCAATGCCAGCGCTATGTTTAATCATAGTAATGCTCACCTACCAAAAAAGGTGGACTTCTTAATGCGTAAAATCATTGTCACGCCCGATATGCACCGAGTACATCACTCGCAAAATTTAAGCGAAACCCACTCTAATTTTGGCTTTTTTTTGTCTATTTGGGACAAATGGTTTAATACCCATATTCCTCAACCAGAGTTAGGTCATGAGAAAATGGGGATTGGCGTATCAATATTTCAAACAACAAATGAGCAAAGAATTGATAAAATGCTCACCCAACCATTCAGAAACGGATAAGAATGACTAACATGGATAGTTTGATAAAGCGCTTAGCACCAATAACATTCATGATCATCATGTTAGGGTGCACATCGCCTACAAAAAACGAGCATCTAATCGATACCAACTCTGGTTCATTGAGTTCTTCAATCACAAGTGAACTGGAACATAATCTGCTTAGTTTTTATAGAGATTGGGCTGGCGTTCCCTATCAATTTGGAGGAAACAGTCGATATGGTATAGATTGTTCTGCTTTTGTCCAAAAAACCTATTCAAACGTGTTGAACGTACGTTTACCAAGAACAACAGACATGCAGGTTAAAGTGGGACAGCGAATAGAATACAGAAATGCACTAGTTGGAGATTTGGTGTTTTTCAAAACTTCACCCTCTGTACGCCATGTCGGGGTTTATATTGGTCAAAAGCGTTTTGTACATGCATCAACATCAAAAGGCGTCATTGTCTCCAGATTAGACAACCCTTATTGGGCTTCAAAGTTCTGGCATTTCAGACGAGTCTATTCAACACCAGACACCGCTTTGAACTAATGGTCTAGCCAGACTATTCTCAATCGTATTTTGCTACCGCGGAATCAAATAAATTTTTTAGAAGGGCGATAAGTTCGTCAAGAAACGTAATTTGTTCATTTGTGGCGGGTTTTGACCAAACACCAGCGAGCACTTCGCTCAAATCCTCGACAACAGAGTCGACCTCTTTTAACAGCTGGAAGCGCACCGTAGAATGGAGCTCTGGATTCTGCTCAAAAATGGTCATAATGTTGCTAGCTACCATGTCAGTCACCACATCTTCGATACTCTCTGCGCCAATGTCCCCATCTTCTGACGAGAAAATGTCGAGGTTAAAAGCCAAGTGTTCAATTAGTGCAAGGTAACCATCGGTTTCAACAACCACTGTCGTTCTCCATTCATTATTGTGTTTCTAATTCACTCTCTAATACTAAGACATATCAATGGTTTTTCACAACCCAACTCCGTAAACATATTTAGAAAAACTTCAAGACACTAGTTACCTAAAGGAAGGCCGCGCCTCGATTCTGGCGTATTTATTTGCTTGCAAATTTCTGGTTTACTGTATTGGGTATTTTCGAATTTCTAGCCAATATCATGATAAAGATCACACAATAGTCAATTTATCGAATAAGCGTGGTTTAACAGTTGAATTTTTTGTTATTGGCTTAAGAATAGCGTGTTCGCTTATCCTACAATATCAGCATAATGTTAACCATAATGGTTCGAGATATGTGGCAAGCTATTGCAGATCAATTGTCCGAGACACTTATGTTTTCTTTTAATATTGTCGAAAAGAGCCCCATTCATGGAGGAGACATAAACAATTGCTACATGATAAGTGATGGCGAGCAGAGATATTTTGTAAAAATTAACCAAAGAGACTTCTACTCAAATTTCGAAATTGAAGCAGACAATATCCACACTCTGAGGCAAAGTAAGAGTGTTTTAATCCCTGAACATATATTAACCGGAAAATCTAAGGATCACGCTTTTCTCATCCTCAATTATTTTCCAACGAAACCTTTGGATGATGCTGATAATAGTTACAGATTTGGTCAACAGCTTGCGACCCTTCATCAATGGGGAGAACAAAAGGAGTATGGCTTTGATCAAGATAACTACATAGGCGCTACTTTGCAGCCCAATAAGTGGGATAAGAAATGGAGCCGATTCTTCGCTGAGCAACGCATTGGCTGGCAGCTTCAGCTTATGAAGGAAAAAGGTATAACACTTGTAGACATTGGGGAGTTTACCCATCTAATCCAAGATAGACTGGCAGGTCATCAGCCTCGACCCTCTCTTCTACATGGTGATCTTTGGAGCGGTAATGTTGCGACATCACCATTTGGTCCAATTTGCTATGACCCAGCATGTTATTGGGGGGATAGAGAATGTGATTTGGCGATGACTGAACTCTTTTCTAAATTTCACCCAGACTTTTATCTGGGTTATGAAACTATTTTCTCTGTCGGTTCGGGTTATGAAGAACGAAAAGATATTTACAACCTCTATCACCTATTAAACCATTACAATCAGTTTGGCGGATCTTATTTGGCTCAATGTGAGTCGTCAATAAGTCGCATACTCTCTTACTAACCCCATGATTCTCCCCCATGGTGAAATCTAGAAAAACGAATAGTCTAATAGACTCAACCCCTTATTGGGTCGGTGTTAGTTTATGGCCTATTTCAACTCGCTTTCTTCATTCACCCTATTATGCTTTATGTTATGAACGTGTAGATGCATTTTGTTTTTCATCGGCCACTAGCGATGTAAACACACCAGAGGTTTACATTTAGAATGACCCGAATGCATCATTCTCATCATTGTTGTAAAGGAGAGAATTATGCGTCAACCTACCGAAAAAAGAGTATCTTGTCCTCATTGTGGACATTCCATCAGTATCAGCTTAGATACGAGTAATGGAAGTCAGGACTTTTACGAAGACTGTCTTGCATGCTGCCATACCATTCATCTAGGCATGGTGATAAACGAAGAGTTTGATAGGGTTGAGCTATCTATCGATGCCGACGATGAACAGATCTTTTAGTCTTTATCCAACTCAACAGGCCTTGTAGCATTGATAAGAATCCACCAGCAATCTTGATGTTTTGGTGGTGGTTAGCGTAACAATAATTTATTATTCCACTCGAATTTTTATGACTGCCCAGCCTAAAATTGTTAACCAATATAGCGCCTCAAGCTGACTTTCAAATCTAACGGAACCAGAGTTTCATCGCATGTTTTAGGAGTTTTAAGTGCATCTCTACAAGAAAGAAATCATTAAGCTTATTAAGTTATCAACCCCTGTATTGATTGCCTCTGTCGCACAAACAGGTATGGGATTTGTTGATACTGTGATGGCTGGTGGAGTAAGTGCGATTGATATGGCTGCCGTATCAATCGCTTCAAGCATTTGGCTACCTTCGATTTTATTCGGTGTAGGACTGCTAATGGCTCTAGTTCCTGTAGTTGCGCAACTTAATGGCTCTGGACGACAAGTGAAAATCCCCTTTGAGATTCAGCAAGGAGGTATCTTAGCTATCGTGATTTCTATACCTATCATTGCGGTTTTATTTCAAACACCAAGGATCATGGAGTGGATGGATGTCGAAGCGCTAATGGCAAATAAGACCGAAGGTTACATGCATGCTGTTATATTTGCCGTCCCTGCATTCCTATTATTTCAAGCTCTGCGTAGTTTCACTGATGGCATGTCATTAACCCAGCCTGCAATGGTGATAGGATTTATTGGTCTCATCTTTAATATCCCTCTAAATTGGGTATTTGTTTATGGAAAATTCGGCGCTCCAGCATTAGGCGGAGTAGGATGTGGGGTAGCAACTACGATTGTTTATTGGATAATGTTTTTTCTATTACTTGCTTACGTCATTACATCCAAAAGAGTCGCGCACATTCGCTTATTTGATCGCTTCTATAGACCTCACTTGCCGTCACTAAAACGACTATTCAAACTCGGATTTCCGGTTGCTGCCGCACTCTTTTTCGAGGTCACGTTATTCGCGGTTGTGGCAATACTCGTTGCTCCGCTGGGCTCTCTCGTTGTCGCAGCGCATCAAGTTGCAATGAACTTTTCCTCACTTATCTTCATGCTGCCTATGAGCATAGGTGCGGCAACCAGTATCCGTGTAGGTCATAACTTGGGAGAAGGTAATGTCCAAGGCGCTACTATAGCCTCACATGTCGCTATTGGGTTATCAGTCGTACTGGCTCTCGTCACCGCTTTTTTGACGGTATCATGTCGTGAATTCATTGCTCTACTCTATACCGACAACCGAGCTGTAATCACAATTGCAATGCAATTGTTGTTGTTTGCAGCACTTTATCAAGTTACTGACGCGGTTCAAGTCGTCGCTGCGGGTGCATTACGCGGATACAAGGATATGGCGGCTATCTTCAATCGCACTTTTATTGCTTATTGGATATTGGGCCTACCTATGGGTTATCTTCTCGGCATGACAAACTGGATTGTGGAACCTATGGGAGCAAAAGGCTTCTGGATTGGCTTTATCATTGGCTTATCTTCAGCCGCATTTATGCTGGGAATTAGGCTACACTGGATGCACAAACAGCCCGACAACGTTCAGTTAAGTTTTGCAGAGAAGTGATCGATTTGCTGTACTATAAAGTAACGACTAATAAAGGGTTAACTAAAAAATAGAGACTGAATAGAGCTTTGCTAGCCAAAAGATTGTTTATCCTTGTCTTTACTTCCTCCATGATCACATCTTGTGGTTTTGGCGGTAATATAATGGACCAAACCATAGAAACCTATATAGCTCGTATTGCTAGCATACAAGATCGCCCAGCCTATAACTTACCCCAAAGCCAAAATGTAACATTGCCCATAAAAAGAAAAGTACTGATTGATATTCCCACAACCAGTATTGGCTTACTTGATAGTTATGAGCTAAGAAAATGTGGCTTGTTTTCCCTAATAGCAGAGCGCAACTCAATTCTCGGAAAGGTACAAGATCAATTTCGCAATTATGATTACCAGATAGCACTAGTGCGTGGTCTCAGTACTTGTATAAAAAGTCCTAACTTGTCAAAAGAGTTACAATCTCAATTAACCGAAATTCACAAGCAAAAATCAGCAGAGCTCCCACTGCACCTATCTAACCTTCTCTATAGTAGTGAAGCAATGAGGAATCAGTTACAATCTTCTTCACCTCTAGCTATCGATGGGCCAAGAGAAAGTACCGTAATATTAAAGGCCGTCCAAAGTATAAATAAAGCCCTTTCAGAAACGAACCAGATTGATAATTCGGCAGAGGTAACATTTCTTACCCCGTATCAAGAAACTTTGGATAAGTATGACGTTATTGGTCAGCTCAGCTACTCAATGCGGAACATCAGCCAGATGCTCCCAATCGTGACAAGGCAGCTCAAACAGTATGACAATTTGATCAAATGCGAAAAAAACCGAGATAGAACTCAATTTAAGTATTTAAAAAACATTTTTAACAAGTTTTTCATTGGCGAAGTTCAACCTTATATAGCTAAGGTGAACAGCGTATACTACGATCTTGAACCCTACCTCAGCTTTGCAGAAATAGGTCATCCAGAATACCAATACCCGATCAAAAAATACCATCAAGCTTTTAGAGAGGCCACTTTATCTCATGTTGAATATTGGCAAACGCTTTTCAAACGCTGTGGTTCTGGCCCTAATAAGTTGTAGGCTCTACCCTTTCTCTCAAAAATCGAGCGAACTTTGGAATCCCCTTATGAGTATAACCATTATGTCTGAAGGTAATCGTGGTTCCCAGCTTTGGAGGCACCACCCTTAGCTGCTCAGTAAGTCCACTGCCAACATAAAACTGTATACCGGAATCCAACTGAACTAACAATGCACCGACCATACCTTCTAGTTTACCTTTACCCATTTTATAGCCAACTACGGTTGCTTCAGCGTCATTATACTGTTTCATTTTGAGCAATTGTTCTCCTCTGCCGCTTTGATACTTTTCTTCATACTTTCTCAACATCACACCCTCACCGCCAACCGCATTAATCTGATCGAAGTATGCGCTTAGGTCTTGTTCGGAAGAAATTGGTGTACTCTCTATGAATCTAATATGTTCAACTTGAAGCGAATGAACCAAATGCATAATTCCTGCATACCTGTCCCTATAGCTTGCTGGTGAATCTGGTAAATCAAATAACATAAAGTGTATTTTTCGCCATGCTGTTTCAACGGGTGTTTTGTCTAACACCGTACTTTGAACGACATTGAAATGTCCCCTCCCTGCCCATAACTCTCCCTCTAAAGGATAATCGGGTAACGGCTCTGTAAACCAATCAGGCGGACTTAATTTAAGACCACTGCGAGTTCTTAGATTTTCGCCATCCCAAATGGCTCGGATGCCATCAAGTTTTTCACTCTTCCAATATTGGCTCACATCAACGCCAGAGTCATAGTAACCTGCTAGCATAAGCGGCAAGTGTTTTCGGTCTGTGTCAAAAGAATCTGCTCTACATGGGAATGTCGATAATAAAGCGATGGTGAGATAAGTTAACTTGATATACATATGCCTGACCTTGTTTGAATCCTTAAAGTTTGATTGTTTAACACCAGACATAAATTTCAACGATAACCGTCTATGATTTGAGTAGCTTCAAAGAGAATAACATTCAATAAAACTATCAATTAACCATCATCACTTAGCTCTGGATGTTAATAAGCAAGTTAATTGGTCGAGGTGCCTCTCATAATGAGAAAATTCACTTATCAATACTTCAGGTGTCGAAGCCTTGGTATATCTCTACAAACGCCTAGTCGAGCGTAAGCGCCAAATGCGCATAGAGAACATAACACTGGACAACCGCTTGAAATCGTCAATTTGTTAAGAATTGATAAGGCAATACCTGTGAACTACCGCACTCATTAAACCTATAAGCGAGTACACAGGCAGTAACAAAGGACGTTGGCATGGTTAATTATTTGAAACACATAGCCCTAGATGTATCCAGTGTACTATCGCTGCCTTGGGCCATGTCTTCCCCAAAATATTTAGTCATAAATACTGCCAGCTACTGACATACATAGTCGCTGGTCATACTACCAACTTAATTGGTGGCCTACGTTATTTGTTCGGCTTAGAGTCCACTCGCTGGGCACGAGTTCAATAAAAGGAGCATCCCATGAGTAATGCATCTTCTTTATATGTAACGTGATTGGCAAAGCGTATCTTTGATTTTATCTCTGCCTTGCTTGGACTTATCGTATTATCGCCTGTGATGCCAATTATCGCACTGGCTATAAAACTCGACTCAAAAGGGCCTGTTTTTTACAAACAGCTACGTGTTGGTAAGTCAACGCCCAAGCAAATGATGTTCTTCGAAATCGTTAAGTTCCGCACTATGTATGTGGACGCTGAAACAAGATCAGGCGCGGTATGGGCGACAGAAAACGACCCACGTATAACTAAAGTAGGACGTTTCCTTCGCAAAACCCGCTTAGACGAAATTCCTCAACTGTTTAATGTGGTTCGCGGTGAGATGTCTATCATTGGCCCAAGGCCTGAGCGTCCAAGCTTTTACAATAAGCTAGAGTCTAAAATTCCCTACTTTGCCGACAGAACCTACGGTGTCATGTCAGGTATCACAGGCCTAGCACAAGTCAATCAAGGCTACGACCACAGCTACGCTCTATCACTTCGTTCACTTAAATCTTGGATTATGATGGACATTAGTATCATTACTAAAACCCTGATTGTTATGGTTGATGGCCGCGGCCGATAGAAACTAACAAAGGTTGAGGTTTCACTGTGAAACCTCGGCCTTTTCAGTCCAAAAAAACATCAAACTGCCTAGTTGTGAAGCAAACAACTTGAAAACCAACAATTTGCACTTGCACACCAATCAAAGTCTCGGTAATATCCGTCTCGTTCTTAAGGAATGGGTCCGTAGCTCAGTTGGTTAGAGTACTACCTTGACATGGTAGGGGTCGGCGATTCGAGTTCGCCCGGACCCACCACTCCTTAAAGCATAAATATGCAAAGAACATAAATTTGGGTCCGTAGCTCAGTTGGTTAGAGTATCGCCTTGACATGGCGGGGGTCGGCGATTCGAGTTCGCCCGGACCCACCAAATTTAGAAAAAAGCCCAGTGGAAACTGGGCTTTTTTGTACCTGCTATTTCTTCAATCTTTCTTTGTAAAAAGTAGAGTGTTGTAATGTGAGCTAACCGATTATTAAACCTTCGACCTCAACCAAGTGTAAATCAGAAACTCTAGGGCCTAAGAGAGAGCTAAACAATAGAACTTATTTTTTGGATTTTTGTGGCGTATATAGCTCCGACAAAGACTCGATGGTTTTAACAGTATGATTAGACTGACTACTTAAGTTGTTAGGGTTGAACCAAATAGCCTGTATACCTGCTTTGATTGCTGGCACAATATCCTTGTCATAAGTATCACCAACCATAAATATTGATTGAGATTCAACATCTAAAATATTCAGGATTCTATGAAAGAACTCTGGTGTACCTTTTCCTATGCCTAAGTTAGCTTTACAAAAGTAGCCAGAAATGTATTCCGATAATCCAACCCGCTCAAACGCAGACTTAACATCCATTTCTGATGAATCTGCTGCGTTTGTCGCAACGTAGATTTTATGACTTTTTGATAAGTGCTCTAGTGCTTTTTCTGCACCAGTTACGGCTTGAACATCCACCCAATCACACATTTTGCCATTCTCTTCGGGTAAATCGACCATAAGGGTATCACCCCAATCAAATAAATGATGTTCATTTCTCCTTTATGTAATAGATTGATCTAACTTAAAGCATTGTACCGTAACCACTATATTTGAAGTAGAAGAAAAAATACCAAGCGTTGGGAATCCCTATTAAATTGCTTGTTGCACGCCTAGCTCGCGCCTATAATTAATGCGCACTTAAACGCGCATCGGATTGCACTATGAGAAATGCATTTAACCCACAAACCCCAAAGAAAGCTGCCAACTTAACTTTGAATAGCGAGTTGCTTGCAGAGGCGAAACGTCTGAAAATTAACTTGTCAGCAACAATGGAAAAAGCACTTGAGAAAGAAGTAAGGAAACGCCTTAAAGCTGAATGGCAAGAGCAAAATGCTGAGGCTATCAATGCTTGTAACGAGCTCACTGAAAAGCATGGTCTATTTTCTGATTCTTACCGAGTATTCTAATGTCACAATTTGCCCTATACCAAAACAACAATAAAAGCACTGCAACTGCTTAGCCCTACTTTGTAGATGTTCAGAGCGAATTGCTCGACATACTGAATACTCGGTTAGTAATCCCGTTAACGCCAATTGAACTGTTAGAAAAGAAAGCGCCTAGTCACCTATGTCCAGTAATTCACATTGATGAAGGTGACTTCGTTATTTTGACTCACCAAATGGCGAGCGTACCAACGAAAATCCTACGAGAACCTGTCAATGAACTGACTACTTTTAGAAATGAGATCATTGCCGCTATCGACTTTCTGATTACTGGTATTTAACACGCGTTAAGTGGTGAACAACGCGGCCATCCAACCTAAACCATTGTACCGTAAACACTTAAGCTGATATAAACTAAAAATGCCAAGCGTTGTGAATCCGCATTAAACACTGTGTTAGGCTACGTTGCTTTTAGGTAAAGGTTCATTTGACTCACTTTGCATTTTTAAGTGCTTAACAAAACAGCATATTGCGGGGTAATTCCCTCTACCAGCCATAGCCATTCTTAGATTGTCTAGGACATAGTGACCATTATTGACGGAAACTAGATATTTGAACTGAGATTCTATTATTTCTTTATCAGCTACGCCATTCATCCATGTGAGTAGTGCTACTTCTAGGCTATTTAAATGCTCTATTACCAGCGCTAGAAGATGGGAAATTTGGGTTGGGGTTAGTTGAATTTTATCTTTCTCTATTACCAGATCCGAGTCGTCGCCTTTAATACCAGAAAGCGCATATTTCAAAAATTTCCCACAGTCTACGTGAACGCTGAACGACTCCCTTTTGATAAGGAGCTTACATTGATCGACTGACAATTCTTGTACGAACCCACGAGCAGCTGGTGTAGCAACGTTAAGTGAACAGTTCCAGTCCTTAACAACTTGTATAGCAACCAACCTTCTATCTTTTTCATGTTCAGTCTTGATCTGTTTTGATGCAAAGTAAACTTGCATCACAACAAAAAACACACCTAAAGCCACTATGGCGTCAGAAATTACACTTACTAAGTCCTTATTTGTAACTAGCCAATCCATCACGTTCTCCATTAATAATTATTAGCTATTACAATATAGACGCTGTACCGGTGATGAATGTAGCCTAACGCCGTATTAAGGTGTGAGCGACGCTTGGCTATACTTGAGCGAAGCGAGAATACCAAGCGTTGCGAATCACTCTTAAATGCTTTGTTATAAAAATTATTTACTCTACTCTCGATCCTATATACACATCTCCACTGATTAAAACCTCTATGAACGAGCCTCGCTTCTCATGGGCGCTTAGATGTTGATCTTCTTCGATCTTTTTACCAAGCCAGTAGTGTCTGTAGTAATATTCGAAAGCGCTAAACTCCCTTGTGAACTGATGATCAAGCCAAGTCATATCAAGCTTCATGATTGGCCCATCGGTATGAACTTCATAAATCGTAGGTTTAGTTTTATGACCATGCCGATTAGCATATTCATATGCATTCTCAACGGACTCTACAGCAAAAAAACAGTTCAGTCTGGAGACTAAATCTAATTCTTTTAAGTGAGGATGCTCTATTCTAAAGAGTTCTAGAAAGTATTCTCGATAGCTAGAATCATCTAGGAGTGCAACCTTATCGGGGAGTGGTTTACTACAGAACTCATTAATTCCAAGTCGCCTAAACCTTGCCTGATATATTTGTCCAAATTTCGATAAAGAACCATTACCTAGTTTAATGTGCATATCTTCTTTTAAAGATCCCGTCACATCTGCATGGTAGAACTTTTTCACTTCAAATCCTTATTAAGCTAATTTATTTTTATAACATTCTTAATAACAAGCCGGCTCGTTTTCTCGCCAGCCTAAGTTAGAGCCAACCTACCATAACCCACTAAAAAATAGGGAATATATATCAAATTTCTTATTTCTCCGTCACATAAAAACGAGCTGGCACGTTATCTTGGGGAGCGTTGTCATCAACTTAACTATTAACAACCACTTACTAATTGATCTGCCGAAAAAACGAGCCACTGCTGCTGAGGTAATTCAACACAACAAAGTAAAAGCTTAATACCAGCTGCTGGAATAAAAATTTATTTCCGGCACTTTTACATAAGTCTATTAAAAAGCAATGAGTTTTACTATCCAATTGATTTATAGCTAAAATTAATACTATTTTATTTTTCTTTCTTAACTTGATGCCTTGAGAACCCTGTCTTATACCTTATATGGCTCTCTTCTCAGAAGCTTTCATTTTCATACTCTTAATTGGAGAATAACATGTGTCATGGTCCTAGTTTAGAAAGTACAATTCAAAAAAGTGAAGATGCGAAAAAGGCAGTAAATGAGGCTGTTGCCAAAGCGCAGGCAGCATTAAAGAACACAGAAGAACTCGCAAAGCAGTATATTCAAAGCCACACCAAAGGCATTATAGAAGTTGAGTCTGTCAATAATCAGTCTTACTCTAAGTTTTCAGATGAATTTAACCTAGATGCACTGGATAATGTTGTTGATGGTATTGTAAAAGTTGCTCAAGACTATCTGACCTCTGAAGAAGATCCTAAAAAAGCTGCGGAAATGGCTGGAGACATTGGTTCAGTGATCAAATCGACTCTTGCACTAGCGGCAACAAGCTCAAGCACCACAGAAAAGCTTCAAGTGGTATTCAACCATATTGTGGCAGACGATAAAAACTATGCCGTTTACTATGCCTGCAATTCTATGACTGTGGATGCAGAGAATGCATGGGGCAACAAAGAGATCACTGTTGTATCTAACATGTACATGTTTGCTGAAGTCGAGCCTAACCCAGAAGTAACTTACGCTAAAATCTTACAAGAAGATTTAGATGCATTGGATAAGGTTAATCAGCAGTATGACGATGCTATTGTTGCTGCTAATTCTCAACAAGAGCTTGATGCACTTACGTTTAGACAGAAAAAAATCAGTATCCTTAAAGAGAAAATAGAAAAAGATCTTCAAGATCTTGGTACTCCAGCGTAGTACAAATTTTCCATTTGCACTAAGCGCAACAATACTATTTGTTGCGCTTAATTCTGTCAGTCTTTCACCTTATCATTTGGTGTTTATTGCTGGTATTCAAACTCCAAGCCTAATGCGCCCAGACAAGACTCATCGCTTTTATCTCCATAGTTAACATAGGCTCCACCAAGTTTTCCATACACATTAACAGCGTCACTGATACCAAAAGTCAGTTTAGGCGCCAAGGTAAAAGCATCAACACTATCGTCTGCTAAACCTGCACCAGTAAACTTCCCAAGGTAATCATAACCCGCCTCAATAGCTAGAAGACTATTAAACGAGTTAAACACCAAGCGACGCTGACTTGTCATCATCACATAGGTAACCAACCTCGCACTCATCATCAAGCCAAGTATGCCCTACCTTTGCGCCAATATAGGGAGAAGCGTGGACAACACCACTCAATACCACCAGTAATGATGGCAATGAAATTACAAGCGTTGTCATCTTAATTCCTTTTATCTAATTGTTACAAACCCAGAGGACTCATAAAAATGAGTCAAGTTACATAAGATAATCAGATTAAAGCCAATTAGATACTGCTCTAAAACAAATAAGACTCTGTAAAGATTAAACTGAGATCCAACTTACAAGAAAAAAATAATAAGCGCTAGATCTCATATGCTGTATTTTCATCTACGCTTGTTAATGAACAACGTCAGACTAATAGGACTCAATAATGAAAAGGCTTTATATCGCACTACCACTACTATTTCCTCTCACTACTTTGGCAAATGAGTTTGAAGCAGCACTAAAACAATTTGCAATGAATGATGTGAAAAGCATGGCGGCTGATGCAGACGTCGTATCTCAAATTAAAGCGCAAAACCAACAAACCAGTCAGCTTGACCAAAGCCAGATCACATCACTTGATAATGATTGGAGGAGCCAAGTAGGCCAAGATAACGCACCACTCATCAACAGCAAATTGAACAGTGAATTGTCGAAAAAGCTTGCGGCGATGCAGCAAAAGAGTCAGGGCGTGATCACTGAAATTTTTGTCATGGATAATAAAGGCTTAAATGTTGCGCAAAGTGCTGTAACTTCGGATTACTGGCAAGGTGATGAAGACAAGTGGCAGCAAACATACCTAGTCGGACCCAACGCCTATCACATCAGTGAAATAGAAGAAGATGAATCGACCCAAATGTTCCAATCTCAAGTAAGTTACGCCATCTCAGACCCGGCCTCTGGGCAAGTGATCGGTGCAATTACAGTTGGTGTCAACGTGGAAGAACTATAGCGACTGGAGCTAACTATGCGAGTTACGATTAGTAAGCTCGTTGTCGCCAGTGCGTCGATTTTGACCATTATTGCCATGGCGACGATATCGTTTTTCAACTGGAGTAGCAGTGTTGATGCTATCTACCAGTTAAACAAATCGTCGTACATGCAATCAAGTCACGCTCTAGGTGAACAACTAGCAACCCCTGTTAGGTTTAAAAAGGTGGCTAATATAAAGGAGAAGATCGAGGTCGCACTTCAAAGTCAAAATGGCAGCTTGAATGCAATACAAATTTATCTTCCAGACCTTTCATTACTTTACAGCAGTAATGAAATTACTGAGTCTGCCTTAAGTGGTATCTTACAAGATAAGACTGTGCTTGTAGACCAAGCTAATCGCCACCAAATAGGCGTACCCATGTATGCCGGTAAAAAGAAAACCTTGGTAGGATACTTGGTCACTGACTGGAATTTTAATCAGGCACGTGATCTTGGAAGCCAACTGAGTATTCAATCATGCATTATTGCGTTTATCTCTGTGGCGGCTTGTATAGCGATTCTCTACGCGCTTCTTAACTCACTGCTTGTGCTGCCACTTCAAAAACTCATTGGCCTTTGTGACGAACTCAGCTCTGGAGAATGTGATCTAAGCAAACGCCTTGAATTTAAACGCCAGAATGAGTTAGGCAGGTTAGCCCATAGTATGAATCGCTTCATCGCAAAAATGGAGCAAACTTTAATCCCGATTCATCAAGGCGCCGACTCTGTTACATCCATTTCCAAAGACCTAGATCATTATTTGGCATCGATTGGCAACAAGATTACTCGCCAAAGAGATGATATCAAAACCACAGTTCAAGTTAGTGAACAAGCACAGCGCTCCTTCTCAGTAGTGAAAGACAATACCTTTGATACTTTGAATTCACTCAATCGTGCAGTAGAAAGTGCCAAAGGAGGCCAGCAATGTTTATTGAGTGCGCTACGAGACAACCGCTCAATGGCGGAGAAAAGTACCCACCTTTATGAAGCAGCCAATGAGGTAAATCGGCAAGTTATCAAAGTCACGGAGATTTTAGGAATAATTCGTAATATCGCCGAACAAACTAATTTGCTCGCACTTAATGCCGCCATCGAAGCAGCGCGCGCAGGCGAAGAAGGCCGAGGATTTGCCGTGGTCGCTGACGAGGTTCGTGGTCTAGCGGAAAAAACCTCTAATTCGACGAACCAAGTAGAGGAAATACTGGCCAAACTTGGCAATGTCTCTAACTCTCTGATTCAGATAACAGAGGAAGGAAGCTGTACCAGCGAGGCAAGTCTCAACTCGATCGAAAACGCGGTAAAAGACATAGAAAAAGCGCTTGAAGATGTGTCTCAAGCGGACCAGATGTGTTCAAACATTGCCAATTCATCCGAGTCACAGATAAATGCTATGTCTGAGCTTGTTGAAAGGTTGCTCAGCGTTGATCAACAAATCAATAGTCTAGTTGAGGACTCACAGCATATCGAAACCAACAGTGCCAAGCTCTTCTCACAGGCCAGCAGCACAAGCGAGCATCTATCTAGCTATAATCTAGCGGTGTGAGCTCAAACTAAAAGGGTGTCATTAGACAAGGACACCCTTTATCAATTCAGAGCATAGTCAACGCCAACTTAGCGAGGTTGTAAGCGTCGACATAACCCGAATGTTGTCTGCCTTCCCATTCGATATTTTGCGCTTCCTGCGCTGCCCTATGGCCTATGCGTTTGTCTTTTAGACGATTCTGAACCCGATATAACGTTGCCAAGTTAATGCATTCGCGAAAAGGCATTTCAATTCCCTTCGCTTGGCACTCTTCGGCTAATATCAGATCGTCTCGCCCCCAAGAGGCATAAATTTTATTGGCTCCACCGAAGTTTTTTATCATTGACTTCAAAACGTCAGCCAGTGGACGACCTTGCTTTTCAATTTTTCGAGGCGTAATGCCCGTTAACTCTGCGCAAAATAACGAGATTTCATCCTGTTCGGGCTTTACGTAGTACTGAGCACGCTTGACTATCTCACCTTGGGTAAGATTGACCTCCGCTAATCCTATTTCTATGATTTCACCTGTTGTTCCGACACCATTTTCATTCCAGCAGCACATTTCCAAATCGAAACAAACAATACGGTTGTGGTTCATTACTCGCCCAAACTCTCTTTTTCAACAAAGCGCCAAATTCTATATTAGTTAAGCGTAAAACTCGACCAGCTACGACTCAATTGATCAAAACGGCGTCAATTCTGTCTTTGCCTCCTTCAGGTGAGCCATAAAATAAGCTAACTGAGACCATAAAATGACTAAAAATAAACCAATCAAATCCGCACGCTCTCTTTTCTACGGGCCTAGCTGGTTGAATGTGGTAATATTTGCCCCAATTTAACCGAATAATAACGACAATGGTGGTCAGCTGTGGCCACTATTTATCCCATAAATTAAGAGAAATCTCATGACGTTCGATTTACAAATGATCCCTCAAACGTTTGATATGCTGCATGCAGGCCTCACCGTTTCAAGCATTCTTTTGCTTCTTATTGCAGTATCGCGCAAATCTAAAGTCGTCGAAAAAGTAGTAGAAAAGCCGATTGAAAAAATTGTCGAAGTCGAAAAGCCGGTTGAGAGGATCGTCGAAGTCGAAAAAGTAGTTGAAGTAGAAAAAGTCGTGGAGAAAGTGGTCGAAGTAGAATCCAAGTTAGCCACTGCGTCTACCGACTCTGCAATGCAGCTACTGTCTATTATGCAGCAAGAAGCTCGCCTAATTGATTTCCTAAAAGAAGATCTCACTTCATTCTCTGATGAAGACGTTGGCGCCGCAGCTAGAGTCATTCATACTGGTGGACAAAAAGTACTGAGTGATTACGTTACACTCGAGCCTATACGCAGCGAAGACGAAGAAACGCGCATTACTATCGAAGAAGGCTTTAACTCACAGCAAGTTCGCCTCACGGGTAATGTCACTGGCAATGCACCATTTAATGGCACCTTAATCCATAAAGGCTGGAAAGCCAGCTCTGTGAACCTACCCAAATTGGCCGAAAACTATGACGCCTCAATTATTGCCCCTGCTGAGGTAGAGCTGTAATGGACAATCACAACACGAACTCTACACAGACACTCAAATACAGTGTTGGCATTGACTTGGGTACAACGCACTGCGTTCTGTCTTACCTTGATACCTCTGATGAAAATGCTGGCGTTGAGGTCATGCCAATCGCTCAGTTAACCGCACCGGGAACGGTCGAAAATAAAAGTCAGCTCGGCTCATTTCTCTACCAACCTCATGAGCATGAAATGAACCCAGCTTCGCGCGTATTGCCTTGGTCGTCAGAGCCCAAAGCTCTCGTGGGTGCGATAGCGCGTAATTTGGGAGCTAAAACGCCTATTCGTCTGGTGGCTAGCGCTAAGTCGTGGCTTTGCCATGGCGGCGTTAATCGCCGTGATGCCTTTCTACCTGCAGGTAGCCCAAAGGAAGTTGAAAAAGTCTCGCCTCTTCGCGCCACTGAGCTCTATTTAGAACACCTAAAAGAAGCATGGAATCATTCGCATCCAAACCATCCACTAGCAGAACAAGATGTGACCATCACGGTTCCTGCCTCTTTTGATCCAGCAGCGCGCGATTTAACCGCAGAAGCGGCTAGAAATATAGGTCTGGCGCATTTAACTTTGCTAGAAGAGCCGCAAGCGGCTTTGTACAACTGGATAGATAACAGTAACGACCAGTGGCGCAATCAAGTATCCGTTGGCGACATTGTTTTGGTGGTAGATATCGGCGGCGGCACCACTGACCTTTCATTGGTTGAAGTCACGGAAGAAGAAGGCAACCTGACACTAAATCGAATCGCAGTTGGCGAGCATATTTTACTTGGCGGCGACAACATGGATTTAGCGCTCGCCTATCGACTAAAAATGAAACTAGCTCAAGACGGGAAAGAGCTTCAGCCATGGCAAGTTCAAGCGATGACTCACGCATGTCGCGATGCAAAAGAAGCCTTGCTCAATGATGCTTCTCTTGAATCTGTGCCAATCGTGGTACCAAGTCGCGGCTCAAAACTGCTCGGTGCTACCCTAAAAACTGAGCTGACCCAAGATGAAGTCCAACAAACCCTAGTGGATGGTTTCTTTCCAAAAGTCACAATCACAGAGCATCCAGTGCAACGCAGTCGCGGCGCTTTAACCCAAATGGGTTTGCCTTACGCTCAAGATGCAGGTATTACACGCCATATCGCTGCTTTCTTATCCAAACAAGCTAACTCGCTGGGGAATAAAAGCCAGCAGGCCGATTACAACCCGTTCACTTCAATGCCGGGGATGGGCGGATCTGATATGGCTACTACTGATTTTATTAAGCCTACCGCGATTCTATTTAATGGCGGCGTGTTAAAGTCACAGCTGCTCGCTACTCGATTAGAAGAAACGATTAATGGGTGGTTGATTGATGTAAACTCGGAAACCGCTCAGCGCCTGACTGGCGTTGACTTGGATCTCGCCGTTGCTAGTGGCGCATCCTATTATGGCGCAGTACGTCGTGGTCAAGGTGTTCGTATTCGCGGCGGTATTGCATCTAGCTACTATGTGGGCATTGAGAGCGCAATGCCTGCTATTCCTGGGATGGCTCCGCCACTAGAAGCTTTGTGTGTTGCACCATTTGGTATGGAAGAAGGCTCGTCAGCCGACATACCAAACCAAGAATTTGGGTTGATTATCGGTCAACCAGTGAATTTTCAGTTCTTTGGCTCAAATGTTCGCCGTGACGATCTAGCAGGTGCACACCTTGAGCATTGGGGACCTGATGAGTTGGAAGAGCTGCCAGAAATTCAGGTTACCTTACCTATTACCGATGACCGTCGTGAAGGTGAAGTTGTCCCCGTAACTTTAGCTTCTCGGGTGACAGAGCTTGGTACCTTGTATCTCGAAGCAATTGCCGCAGACAATGGTCAAAAATGGCACGTTGAGTTTGACGTTCGCGACGACGCAAATAAAGACTCATCTCATAACGAACTCTCATAATATTTAACGGCACCTTAAACGGTGCCGTTACTTTTCTCATCTTCAAGGTTTTTTATGACATCTCCTCGCTTTCTCGTCGGAATAGACTTGGGCACAACAAATACCGTTGTCGCTTTTTGTGAAATCACAGGCAATCTAGAGCAATCAAGCGTCTCTCTTTTTGAGATTGACCAACTGATAGGTCCAGGCGAAGTTGTTCGCAGGCCTTTATTGCCCTCTTTTCGATATCATGCAGCCAAAGAGCAAATGTCACCCCTAGATCTTACCCTGCCATGGGACTCAGAGCCGATTTCTGGTGATATAGATAATGTCATCATTGGAGAGTGGGCAAGAGAGCTAGGCGCCAAAGTTGAGGGACGTCAAGTATCGAGTGCGAAAAGCTGGTTATCTCACCAAAGTGTTGACCGTAACTCCGACATTCTTCCTTGGGCTAGTGCCAATGATGTCACTAAAGTGTCCCCTGTTATTGCTAGCGCTAGCTACCTCAATCACATCAGGCAAGCGTGGAACTATCGTCATCCTAGCAACAAGCTCGAAGATCAAGATGTTGTAGTAACTGTGCCTGCATCATTTGATGAAACAGCTCGTAAACTTACCCTAGACGCGGCTTCTCTAGCTGGCTTAAAAAAGATCGTACTGCTAGAGGAGCCACAAGCGGTTTGCTATGACTGGTATGCTCGTCACCAACAAACTGCCGAAGATAAACTCAAACAGCTGCCACTCATTTTGGTCTGCGATGTCGGTGGAGGCACCACAGACTTGAGCTTAATCGCAGCAAAGCATGAGCAAGACAAACTCTCTCTGGATAGAATCGGTGTGGGTGAACACTTAATGCTTGGCGGTGACAACCTCGATTTAGCCTTAGCTCATCTAGCGGAAAGCCGTTTGAATCAAGGCAAAAAGCTCAATGCCGCAAGCCTTACTAAGCTGATTCAACAAACTCGACAAGCCAAAGAGGCATTATTGTCGCTTGAAGCACCTGAAGATGTAAAAATCACCATGCTTGGTAGTGGCTCAAAGCTGCTCGGAGGCACCAAAAGTATTAGTCTTAGCAGACAAGAAGTACATCAAATTGCACTAGACGGATTTTTCCCTTTATCTGATTTTTCAGATATGCCAAATAAACGCCGCAGCGCTATGGTCGAATTCGGCTTACCTTATGTAGCCGATCCAGCGGTCAGTAAACACCTAGCTGAATTTCTCCATCAGCATCAGCAAGTCTCATCCACTGCTCTTAATCAGCAAGAAAGTCCAGAGCCCGCAATCCCCGTCGGCCTGCTCCTTAACGGCGGTGTTTTTAACAGTGAACTGGTTACAAAACGCATAACAAGTTTGCTTGATCGCTGGCGCGGCTCTCCTATAACACTACTTGATAACCCCCACCCTAACTGGTCTGTCGCGCTCGGAGCTGTGGCCTTTGGCAAAGCCAGACGGGGCGCTCAGCTAAAAATTGGTGGTGGTTCGGCGCGCTCATATTTTTTGCATATGCAAGAAAAGAACAACATGGGTAAAGCACTGTGCCTGCTCGCTAAAGGAACGGAAGAAGGCCATGAGATACGCTTAACTGGCCGGCGTTTTGCTCTCACATTAGGCGAGCCAGTGCGGTTTAATCTTCTTACTTCAACCTATGACACCCTGACTCAAAACCTTGCTATACAAAATGGCGTAATGGTGGATGTGGACCCTGATATCTTCACTCCTCTTCTTCCTTACATCTTGACGTTAGAAGGTGAAGGCGCAGAGCTTAAAGCCAACCAAAAAGAGCGAGTTGAAGTGCAATTAGCCTGTCAATTGAGCGAAGTTGGCACATTAAAAATAGAGTGTGTAAATATCGATGATGACAACAAGCGTTGGGAATTAGAATTTGAAGTCCGCAATCAAGAATCTGACGACTCTGATCAAGTAACACTTCCACCACGCCTTGTTGAGTCTAAAGAGCTTATCAGCCGTCTATACAGCGGCAACAAAAAAAGCGCTGATTCAAAAGAAATCAAGACACTAGCAAAAGATCTTGAGAAAAAACTCGGTAAACGTGACGATTGGGACTTTGCTACGTTGCGTCAATTGTTTGATGCTTTTGCCCAAGGACGAAAACGTCGCCGCCGCTCTGAAGCCCATGAAAAGAATTGGCTGCGCTTAGCTGGTTTTTCACTGCGGCCAGGATTTGGTGACGCCACAGATGCTTGGCGATTAGAGCAGGTTTGGGGCTTGTATCAACAGAGTATTCAATTTAAAAATCATCAGGGCTGGACAGATTGGTGGGTGTTTTGGCGCCGAATAGCTGGCGGCCTTAATCAAGAACAGCAAGAAACTTTACTTGCCGATATTGCCAAGTATCTACATCCGGGGACCATGAAAAACCCACAGTCTGCGAAAGCTGCCCACGATATGGGCTACGAATCCATGGTTCGACTCGCTGCTTCCCTAGAGCACTTGGATGTAGAGGATAAGGTGCTGCTATCCAGTTGGTTTTTAAGTAAAGCCATCAACCATAATCAGTTTGAACAGGCTCATTGGTGGGCGCTGGGTCGATTAGCCGCTCGAACGCCTCTGTATGGGAGCCAGCATAACGTGATCCCCCGCGAACAAGCAGAGCAATGGCTACCCAAGTTACTGGAACAAAACTGGCAAAAAGAGCCGATGATCGGCTTTGCTGCCGTGATGATATGCCGTAAAACAGGCGATCGATTATTTGATATCTCTGATGATTTTCGTCAAAAAGTTCTGACCAAACTTAAACAAAGTAAAGTACCCAATGCTTGGGTTGAGTTAGTCGCTGAAGTTAAAACACTTTCGCATACTGAATCAAAACGAGCCTTTGGTGATGCACTCCCTGCGGGTCTATCACTGATCTCTCGCTAAGGTTTTTGGGTAAAAAAAGGCTGCTTTGGGAATTCAACTGAGCAGCCTTAGCATTCATTTTCCAATAGGATCAGCTAATTAAAGTTAAATAGTGTACGCAACTTTCAAAGAAGTTTTCATAGCAAATTATGGGTTTTCTACCCTAGTAATGGATCTAACGCCTTGCCATGTAGCCTTATCAATCCGACATGCAAACGAGTGAATCGTTTCATAATTTTGTCCAAACTTTTGCATAGCCTCCAAAACATCTGACATATGAGCCTTACCATTTTTACTGATACATATAATGTCATAATCATCTGTCGGCTCACATGTTTCAAACTTTCGGTTGAATGACAAGCTATAATTCTTCATTTCCTCCCCTCCTTTCACCATGTCGATAGGTTGTAATACTTTCCCTTCCTCCAACATTTCAATTCCTCTCATTCCAACAGAAGGAGAACCTTCTTTAGAGTTAAACAGAATGGTCATTGACTTGGGAACCGTTATTATCCCTGAACCTTCACGAAATAAACCTCGCTTTGGGGTGAACCCTCCATGAGCAAATATAACGGCTTTTTTACTACCGTTTCCCTTGCTTTTGATTAGGACATTCTTGAATTTATGCGTGTTGATCTGTGTATCCGACCTTGAGCCTAAGTTAACTTTTTGCTCTTTAACTCCATCTCTAGTTACAAACGAATTTGGTGTGTGAGATATTGTGCGAATGTTCTTTACTCTAGATGCGGAATCACTTTGGTGTTCAGTAATACTCGATGCGGAAGATAGTCTTGATGCTGACATAGGACTTTGCGTGATTAATGGCATAATAATAACTCCAATAAATAACAATTGAGTCATTATCATCTAATCCAATAGTATGCGTCCTGTAGTTAATTTTGAAATATCCTGAAAACTTACTCCATCGAAAAATATGCGTTTTGAGTTTTATTTATAAAAAAGCATTAAAAAAAAGCATAGAAATACAGAACTAATCACTAAAAACTATTTACTTCTAATTCAAGCACCTGCTTTTTTAAACTGTGCTCTCGAATTCCTCCAATTTATCCAGCATACAAACTCTGCAGTAACGGATTCTTGTAATCAATCGATAGCCTTAACTATCTCAAGCTAGAGATACCATTCAAGAATTGTTTCAACAGTATATTAGTTCTACAGAGCTTGATCATTTAGCTTACAATAGAACCTACAAAGTTCCCCTGATCTTCTGCTGTGCTTCAATTGCGCTAAACAAGGATTTAAAGTTACCAGCGCCAAAGCCATCATGATTATTGCGCTGCATAAACTCAAAAAAAAGGGTTGGTCTACTTTCTACTGGCCGAGTAAATATCTGCAAGATAAAGCCTTTGTCATCATAGTCCACGACAATGTCTAGTTCTCTCATGGTTTCGAGACTGATGCCTAAATCTAAATCGTTCTCGAATATAGCGGATTGGAGTTCATCATAATAAGCACTGGGAACAGGTAAAACGTAACACCCTCGCGCTTTTAGAGAACGAACGGTTTGCTCTAAGTTCTCCACACAAATCGCGATATGCTGAATACCACCACAACCATGAAAGTCAACAAACTCTTGTGTTTGTGATCGACCATCAAATCGCGTCGACGGCTGATTGACTGGTATTTTGATTCGCTCATCAAAGTCACTGACAACGATTGAATTAAGTCCTGATGTGCCAGTTTGCAACAACTTGTCATCAACCGACCAAAAGCGTCTAAAGCATAACGAGTTTATATAAAAATCAACCACCTCATTCATTTTTCCTTGAGGTTGATTCGCCACTACATGATCGATTCGGCCCATAGGCACAGGAGGCAAGCTTTCAGCAAAGCCATTGACTAAATTTGGCTCTATCGGATGAAAGCCGGGAAGAAACAAGCCGCGATATTGTTCACGCTGTATAAAAGAGTGAACTGTGTCTCCATAAGCGAGCACACTAGCGATGAGTACCTGACCATGCTCATCTTCACTGTATGTAGGCGACAAGATAACTTCAGCGCCATTCGCTTTTGCATGCTCAAACGTTTTTTGTACGTCTTCAACATTAAAAGCAACATCACGAACCGCATCGCCATGTTCTTTAACAAAAGGCGCTATAATTTCATCATTTGGATGCAGTGGTGATTTAACCACAATACAGGCTTGGTCCCCTCTCAAAACGTAAGCAGTAAAGTTTTTTTCACCCGTTTCTAATCCGGCATAGGCAATCGTTTTAAATCCTAAATGCGTTTCATAAAACATCTTGGCCTGAAAAGCATTACTGACCCAAAATTCAATATGATGGAAATCAAAATACTCACCACATTCGGGTCGCTGTTCACTTTTGCTATATTTCACTCCCGCATCCGATCCAACCAAACTTGAAATATGGGATAACTCATTTTGCATAAAATACCTTTTTGTTAATTAAATCATAGACTTAAAACCAAGAAGGCATGATATTTCAATTTAAATTGTTATTACAACTTATAAATGAACTCTTTCGAAAAATGGGTTATATATGCCCTAACACTCGCTCTATAAAAACTGATTTTTTTCTACGATAGTCATCTGCGAGCCAAGCGTAGTAAGTCGTGTCACTGCTTTTTCTAGTTCACTAGCATTAATACCGACAAGTATATCTAAATCACCCTTAGATATTGCATTGGGGATGGAAGAAGAACCAATATGTTCAATAACCGCATCTGGCAGCATCCCTTAGCCCCAACATAATGTATGACTAAAGGAGAAATTATGAGGCGAGATAATGTATTAGCGGTAATACTGACTACACTTTCCATTTCAGGATATGGCGGAGGGAATTCATCAGGAGACTCATCAAAGATGCCCTATCGGACCCAAGATTTTAATTAACAGCTAAGCACTTGTGGTCACCTCAGAACTATTATGATGACCGCACCTTAATAGTTCGTTAATTCGCAATCAATAACGGCTGTGCATGCCAAATCGGTGTGATATGTCATCATTCATTCGACCACCTTTCCAGCCACCGCCAACCAGTAAGTTAAGCACATCTTTCGCATTGTACTCGTTGGCCTCGAAAAAATCATTGGATATGTCATTACGAAGCAGCTTGAGCGAAGGGCTATTGTCCAAATCGAGATCATCAGGATTGGCAAATAACGCCAAGGCAATTTGCTGCTGACGCTTGCATAACACACTAACACTCGTGTTAACTTGCCCAAGACTAAAATAATCACGGCTGCCATAACCTTTTACTAACATAGGTGAGAGTAGCTTAATCACTTTTTTAATTCTACGGCGCTGGATATACCTTAACATTGTAATCCTACAAACTGGTTATAATATTGATAGAAGTACAAAGCCCGCTTTTAAAGACGGGCTTTATTTATCCTTTTATATTTCTATTTCATCAGACTTGAGCTGATGAGGAGTATTCTTCTTCAGTTGCCTTATCAAACTCAACAATCGAATAATCATCACTGTTTTGAGCTACGGCATCTCGATACCCATCATAAGAACACTCTCCAATATCATTTCTCGGACATATAGAGACCTGATTTTTATCAATCATCTCTATTCCACAGTTCGGACAATATTTACCCATGAGACTTCTCCTGACGTTGTCTGCCTTGTACGGTACATACAGGCGTAAATCCTGCTAATAAAACTCTAACTGTTTTTGACTGTGAAGCTAGTCACCGTGCATTCAGGTTTACAGCTTTATACTCTTGATTACACTATTCACTGCATTTTATATTGGTTTTACAACATAAATATGACATTGAGCACAAATTAATTTTGTGCAGCAAAATTAGATTCGGGCCTACTATAAAGTGTCCTTGCTATATAAGCAATGATCCCCAAGTTTATTATGAGCAGTGTGATGCTAACCTTACTTGGATGATTAATTGCGGCATAGATTTCAAAGGGTATGTAGATAGCACAACTGATCAAAGCTAACCACTCAGTCCAACGAAATTCATTCCATAAGCCATAAGCCTCAATCCATCGAACCACAGTGTATAGAACAGCAATCATCATCAACAAGCTCATATTTAATTGGGGAACTCGCCTCGAGAGATCAATAAGCATTTCAGAGATTGGGTGAACAGGATTAAGGTGAAAATGCTGGACAAGAAGCTCGGCTAATTGACGCAAATCTTTGCTCGGAAAAGCATATATTCCTAAGACAACGGCAAATGAAATGAAGCCTTTTAGCGCCTCTACAATTGCAATGACCTTAAGGCCAGACCTAGTTTCAACCTGCATAAAGCTCATACCTCGAACAACATTTTGAGCATAACTTCAATGACAGTAACATGCTGATTCAATATTAAGTGAAAACTGTGTAAAGTTTTCGAAAAATATAAAAATAAAGAATATTTATAAAGCTAACATTCATAATGAGTATGTATATTCTGTATTCCGGATAACTGGCAGCACACGTCTTCTTTGACCTTATCTAACCAAGCGTATCGTTTGGTGTAAAGCCGGCGCTTATTCTTATTCAATATGCTGGGATCCTTACGAATAGGGTTTAGCGGGATATCATAAATATATTTTGATACTTGCTTTCCTCCGTACTCGCTCCATAGCTCACCGTATTGATAGCTGATGCTAGATCGCTTTGAGCCTGTATATCTGAGCGCCTGATAGACATGACCTTTGTTGGTAATACCATAGAGAGTGTCAATATTCCATTCTTTGGCAAGGATAAGCAAAACTTCTAACATCAAGGCTTTTGGTCTCAAGCCATGCATTCCTCGAGTCAACGACTTTATCACTTCTCCGCGATCGGTAACCTGTTCACTAGGTCCTTGTAAAGCACCAATATAAATCTCTCGCTTTGGGGTGGTTGATATGTTGAACGCTAAAGTAAATAGGTCACGGCCAATTGGATCAACTAATTTTAAGGCCAGAGAACCTTCTCTTTCAGGTCCTGAGCATAAGAGCAAGGAACAATCGAGGATATCGATTAGCCTCCAGCCATCGCCAGTATAAAAGTAAGTGATATTGGAACCATACATCTGATACAAAGCTTGAAAGTGCTCATGGATCTTCACCGCCCTTTGCCGTGGACGCCAGTTTAAACAGACATATGGCTTTAGGGGTTTCTCAAAAATTCTAGGATGATGCTCTTTTATGGGTTGAAACTTGGGTTGGTCAAACAATACCTGCATCGTGCGCAAAACCGAAGGCTTCAGCATTGACCAGATACAAAAACGAGCATTGTAACGTAACTTTTTAACGCCTTTAATTTCTGGATAAACGCTCTGTGCCACTTTAGGCAAAGACTGGATAAAATATAGGTAATTCAGAAACATAAAATTCCACTAAACTCACGCCATGCAAGAAGCCCGACCGGATGGTCAGGCTTAAAGCTAAGAAATGAAAATTAGAAACTATAAGAGACCGTCGCTCCAACAAGCCACTGATTAGCGCTATCAACAATAGGCGAATCTGCAATTTCATCACCTAGGCATGTGTAGGTAGTAGTTTGAGTCAACTGCCAGTTGTCGCTGATTGGCAAAATAACTTTATAACCTACGTCATACGAGACATCACCTTTACCTGTGTATGCTTTACGCTTTTGGGTTGCTTCTTTGTCTTGCACGCCAAAATAGTAATCAACATATTCTTTGCTCTGATATGAAACACCTGCGAATGGAACAAAGTCGGCTTTACCAATAGTCAAAGGCAAAAAATACTTTACTCCAGTTAGGTAACCATCGTACGTGTCTACAACATCATGCTGATAGTAAGTTGAAATAGTGCCTTGAGATAAGTGGAAGTCAGCATTGATACCAAGGTCTAAGCTTAGATGGCGTTTATCCATACCTTTTAGAAAGTCTGAAGTATCTTTATCGTACATAAGACCTGATGTACCCAAGTACCCACTCAGGTTAACAACATCTCCCGTCTTCCCAAAAAAACGGTAGTTAATACTTTGAAGTGTAACGTTAAGATCTTCGCCTTGATAACCGAAGTTAGCAAGTGGCGCTACATTATGCTTTTGACCTTTATATAGGTCGGTCATACCCCCTGCACCAAGCTCAGCAACCCAGCTGTTTTCTTTATTGTAAATGTTACCATTACGAATATACGCATCGCTCGCATAGGCAGCATTTGCCATTGTCATCGCTGCGATTATTAGAGTGAGCTTTTTCATCATTTTGTCCTCGTGTTAACTCATAATGAACACTGTACAAAACTATTAGAATAGTAAATATGATGAATTTGTCAGGCAATTGTCACAGATTGTCAGTCGAGTGCGACAAACGAGGAATGCGTATAGTAAATTTAGCCCCCCCCAATGAGCTAGCACCTACTTGAATGTTCCCGCCATGCCGGTCGATAATCAATTTAACAATCGCAAGACCAAGACCAAAGCCAGTATTTGATTTGTTTCTTGAAGGATCTGCACTATGGAAGGGTTCAAAAATAGCACTCCAATGCTCTATTGGAATGCCTGGTCCATCGTCTTCCATGATAATGAATACCGCATCCTCGTCCTGATTAGCAGATAAGCGAACCTCCTGATCCACATAGCGCAACGCATTTGACAGAAGATTGTTGATAAGCCGCTTAACAAGTGCACTATCAGCATAAATTATCATAGTTTCTGGAACGTCCAATACAAGCATATTACTATGATTATTAGGAAGTTTATTAATAAGCCCCACTATGTATGCTCGTAACGCTATCGGTTCAATATTAAGAATCGTGTCTGGCCTCTCCACTTTAGCGAAGTACAGTAACTCATCCACCATCTGCTCCATTTCTTCAGTATCTTCTATGATACTGGCAATTTTTTCATGCTGAACTCGAGTCAAGCTTTCATCCTGTAGCATCTCAGCTTGCCATTGAATTCGAAAAATTGGCGTTCTTAAATCATGAGCAATAGAGTTCGTCAAAGACCGATTACTGGTAATAAGGTCCGAAATCTTATCTGCCATATAATTAAAGCTGTCATTCAAGGAACCGACCCGATAACGGCTTCCCGTGGGGGCTCGAGAATTGAAATTGCCTTGTGCAAACTTGACCGTTGCCTCTTCAAGCACTCTTACTCTTCGACTAAGGAACCAAATGAATACGGACGTAAATATGAAAAAACCGGCTAAAATAAACCCCCAAAGCAAGTCATCGTCGAATGCGATAGCTTTACGAAGACTAGACTCAACATCTGGTTTTACGCGATAGATAATTTCTGGGGATGAAAGCATAAACCAAAATTCACGTTCATCATCATAAAACGTAAATAAGTGAGTTCTATCGCCACCAAAGTAATTTTTGACCTCAGTAGGCGCTTTGGATACTGGATAAACAGTCAGGGTTTTAGCGGTTTGATTGATAAAATCTCGCAGCACATTCAATGCTTCCTTTTCTCCCTGGCTCTCAGAGATAGACATCAGCACTTCTCTAAATGCTGCCCCCTCCAGATCCTCCAAAACATAGTCATAATCAGTATTAATCTGATAAACGATAAACTCATATGCCATTAGACTCATTGTAAAAAGCAATAACAATCCAGCGAATGCTTCTATATAAATTCTTCGCATACATACTCACTTTTTACTTACCAGCTATCGGGAACAAACAAGTAGCCTTTCCCTCTAACTGTAATGATTCGCTTCGGCGTAGCTGAACTATCGCCTAGTTTTTTTCTCAATGTAACAACTTTATTATCAATAGTACGATCTAAACCATCATATTCAATACCTCTGAGCGCTTTGGTTAGCACGTCTCTCGATAAGACTTGGTCGGGAAAGCTTGCCAAGATCCAAAGCAAGTCAAAGTCACTGTCTGACAGAGTGACTTGCTGATTATTCAACAGACAAATTTTGCGGGGTCTGTTTAAGGTGAGTTGTCCATAACACAGGAGATTTGCACTATTTGAGCCGCTGTCAGAAGAAACATTTACAGCTTCTCCGCGCCTCATCAACATTCTTACTCTGGCCAACAATACCCGTGGTTTAACTGGTTTACTTACAAAGTCGTCAGCACCTATTTCTAATGCCGCAACATGGTCAAAATCATCATCACTTGCGGTCAATATCAGTACTTTACCCATGTACTTTGATCTTATTTGCCGGCAAATGGTCAACCCGTCGGTGCCGGGCAACATAAGATCAAGTAATAAGATAGCGGGTTGATGTTCAACAATCGCGTCGATTGCACTGGTACCATCCTCAAATATTTTCACATCAAAATCATGTTTGATGAAATATTCTGCAAGCATTAAGCGCAGTTTTGCGTCATCTTCAACAATAAATAAAGATTGTAAAGGGCTCATCTACTACTCAACCAGAGTTCTTATTATGAAATGACCTAATAGTAGCGTAAACCTCAATAAAATACTGTATAAATAATGTACCACGACTCTACATTTTGAACAGCATTCGATTAGAGAGAGGGATCTTGATGATAAGACAGACAAATGCCTTTGTGCGTCACTAAACGATTTTGGTTATACCACTTTCGGTTTTTAATAAAGTGAACAGCATTACGATTTTTGTTACTATACAGTTGACCAAGGGGGGAGTTATGAATCGAAAGAAAAAAATTAATCAAATATTAAAAGCGAAGCATAAAAAGAAAAATGCAAAATTGCATAAAACTAATAAGCCTCGCTATGTGTCAAAAGCGGAACGAGCTTCACTAGATACACAAGCAACAGAACCTTGTGAAAACAACACTCCCGATCAACCTTTAGATTCCCTAGAGTAACAGGTCATTGTCGATTGCAATGTAACTATCACATGCATCGATAAGAGATTGCGCACAAAGTCCTGGAACTGCAAACACATCCACCTTAGTACCAAATCTTTGTTGTACTCTTTGCACTAAAATTTCAAAGTCACCATCACCGGATAGTAATATTATTCTATCGACGTTGCTTGCTATTTCATAGACATCTAGTGCAATGCCGACATCCCAATCTCCTTTAGAACTGCCGTCTCGCCTTTGAATATAAGGCTTAAGTTTAACGTTGAAACCTATTCCACGTAGAATATGGTGAAATTGCCTTTGCTTTGGATCTTGGGACGATATGGCATAAGCATTCGCCTCTATCACATGTCGACCTTGCGTCGCTATGTACCAAAACTGATTATAATCAAAATTCGACTGGTACTTATCTCTTGTTGTGTAATAAATATTCTGAACATCGACAAAAATCGCCACTTTTTCCACTGAGGGCTCCGTGTTTACTTTCCATAACATTGCCGGAATTTTACCACTGATTTTCATCGATAGGCGAAATTAAAAATAACGCTTCAGAATTAATTATTTACGTGAACCAAATTCCAATATAAGACAATTTTATAACGAGCATCTGAAATACTAGTTTTTCTGAAATATTCAATAAAACCATATACTTCAATATCTTATTTTCATAAGGTTTTCAGTTAGTTCCTAATAGACCCTAAGTAGTTACTATTGTGTGATCCTAGTTCAAGATAGTGCTTGATCCCACATGTGAAAAGCATACTATTATTCGATATTCATATAAACACATATTCATACAAGGCTGATCTAATGGAGCTAGATATCTTCAACCCCTCGAGGCACTTGCGTCGCGCAGTCTTGTTCGGGCTCAGTGCTTTACTGGGCTCCCTCTGTCTGATAGGTGTAATAGTCAATGGTTTTTTTGATGATTACCCTCAAGTCGCATCTGCACAGGCATTTTTTTGCAGTTTCTCATGCTATGTCGCCTTTCATAGCTATAGAGGCAATACCTCACTCTTGCTATCTAATGGCTATATCTATTCTTTTATGAGCTTAATTTCCTTTAATACTTATACTTATTCAATAGATAATGGTGTCTTGGTCTGGAGCTTCCTTTACCCTGTGCTCTCATATCTCATATTAGGTAAGAGATACGGTATGATAGCGACTATGGTTGGTTTTGTTGCTCAATTCTGTCTAATAATCGACAAATGCATCCTTAGTAAGGACAACATAATTTGGGAGCTTCCACTTAATTTCGTTACTGCTTACTTAAGTGTTTGGTTGGCCAGCCACGTGCTAGAGGTTAAACGAAAAACCTCCGAAACCTCGCTAGGTCAATTGGCTTCTCGTGATGCCTTAACAAGTGTATATAACAGACATGCTCTCATTCATAATTTTGAGCGCTATAGACAGGAGAGCGAAAAGCTGCCGTTATCACTGTTAGTATTAGATCTCGATTACTTTAAGCAAATCAATGATAAATATGGCCATGATGTGGGAGATAAAGTATTGGTGCAAACGGCCGCCCTGATTGCCGGTTTAAGTGATGAGCACCTTGTATACCGAATAGGTGGCGAGGAGTTTTGTATTGCACTTCATAACACTACGATTAAGAATGCCGTAAGTAAAGCAGAGGAGATTCGAATCGCCATAGAAAACCATACATTTAATACACCCGAGCAACCGATATTTCAAACAGCAAGTATTGGTATTTATCAATGCGATCTTTTCAACGACCTAGATAGTGTGCTGAGAAACGCCGACAAAGAATTATATAAGGCTAAGAAAAATGGGCGTAATCAGGTAATGGTATGTCACGAGCATAAGGAGACCATCATGGGTGCGTTGAGCTAAGCGATATCATCTTCTTCGTCAAAAATAACATTGTAATTTTCTGTATACGTACATTGAGGCTGTCTACTGCATGTGAAAAAGCGGCGGCCCTTAAAATCACCTTGTGTTGCTGTCTTGATGACCATGGGACTACCACAACGCTTACAGAAGCGCACTTCTTTCTCAGATTCAATCAAATCAATGTGTGTCGCGAGTAAACGTCTCAAACGACTCACCTGATAGCTATGTTTGACTGAAGTACCAATGAGAGGAATACCAGAAGATTTACACACATGCATAAGAAGCTTTTGACGTTCGACTTTTCCCTTATCAAGCTCTCGGCCATCATCTAACTCTATCACTACACGAACCTGTAAGGTTCTTGGGTCGCATACAACATAATCGAAATAACTTTTGGAGATACGATTGTTGGCAATGAACCACTTCTTTTTATTGGTTTCTAATGGGACTATCACACTGGTCATGTTGACCTTAGACATAATAATACCATGTTGACCCACAGCGCTTAATAAAGCATTGTAAAACGCCGTTTCTTTCATATTTAACAAAGCGCCTTTCTTCTTATAGTGACTGTCTTTTAGCTCATCTTGTTTCGCATAACGCTTTTGAACGAAAAAAAAGAATAGCACCAGTAAACCAACAACGATAAAAACACTTTCCATAATCTGTTATACACTCTCCAACTGGTCGGAAACAGTATGATGCACTTTTGAGTTTATACGCTAACTTGGTGTATAAGTCAGTTTTTTAAGACAATTCAAAGCTATTTGTGAGAGCTAGCTTTGGGTAAACTGAGATTTATAACAACCCTTTGGTCTGGGGTTACTCGTTCTAAGGTGTGTTGCCAATGTTTTCAATAAGCGTTCCCATAAAACCGCTTGCTTTGGCCCGCTGCAACGTCTTTTCTATAGCCATTTGATAGCCATCGGCGGATTCAGAAAGGTAAAAATTGAAGTCATTATCATAGACAAGCATCAAGCGTTGTTCGATAGCAAGATGATCATTTTGCTCTGCTTCATTAACAATTTCAGTCATTCCCCTAGGAAAATAATTGACCTCACCATCAGAACTTATTTTCGAGTATAGTGTTCTCCACTCTCCATCTTCGACATGAACAGGCAATTGATTCATTTTCCACACATCTATGTCGTACCAGTTCATACCAAGCCCTGCCACCATTATAGATTGCTGTAGGTCTTCTAGGTTGTTAATCGTGTCGAACTTGTTTTGACGTTCAGGCGGGATGAGTAGAATTCGTTTACCTATCATTCCATTCGTTAAGGGGACTCTGACTAGTATGTATTTTTGATTGCGCAGCTCCGTACCGATTGACTAAGTCAAAGAAAGCTGTCCGGCTTCAACCATCTTCACTGCGCGCTTTTGTGGTATATGTTCCATGGGCGTATTAATTGTGACATTGTAACCGTCGTCAGTTAAGACAGTATATAAAAGTCATGATAGAACTTGTGGCCGCCGTCTTGCAGAGAAGGTAATGTGAGTGTCATCTTTTCTTGTGCAGCTACAGATTGGCAGAGCATGAATAGTACGATTGCTAACTGACGCATATACCCTTCCTTATAGAAAAAATTATCTGATGCAGCTATTTGTACTTAGCGACGATCTCCTGATATTGAGACTGTTCTGACTCATTTTTCTTATCTTTGACTGCATCTATACCAAGCTGCAGTTTTTCAACTAGTTTATCATCTACTCCTTTGTTGAACGCGTAGTATAATTCACCATCACTTAACACAAATACAGGCTCATAATCATCAGTATTATAACCTTTTTTCCTTAACCACCATTTAGCTACATTTTCTTCATATGCCCATATGTCAATACGGTCTTTGGCGAGTTGATCGGCAATGTTTTCTGGTAGAGAACCTTCATACATCCCATCTCGAGGAACCCCGAGCTCTAACATCAACTGTTCCCCTACATCATCACGTATTACGCCAATTCTGTATTGGACGAAATCTAATGCAGCTTGAATTTTAATACCGCGCGATTTCTTGGCCATCGCAACAATCCGTGTAGTGCTTAGTGGTCCTACCCATTTAAATAAATGTTCACGGAGCCGTGTACGGGTAGTTGCAAATAAAACTGCATCAGGTTTTATTAACGTTGTGCGATAAGCTCTTGCCCATGGCTGAACTTCAATATCATCCAATGTCAGATCGACGCCCTGCGATTTTGCAGCAGCAATGAGCAAATCAATCGAAATACCCTTTTTTTGTCCATCTTGAGTGTAATTGTAAGGAGGGTATTCTTCCGTAAGAAAACGAAGTTCATTCAATTCAACAGCACTTACAGAGAACGGTAGTAACAGCAAGGCAATTGATAATCTCAGTAGTGATTTCATAGTGACCATCAACTAATAAAGGTTTGTCTATTAGTAAACTGTAGAGCTGTATCTATCATTCGTCCAGATTAAGCAACCTCATAGCTTCGCTGCCTGTATATTATGATAAAAGCGGGACGAGCTATGAGTAATAAAAAAGGCCTTTCGGCCCTTTTTATTCATGTATCATCATGAGTTCATTCAGTAAATTGGATAAGTCACTGCCTGTCACACTTCCCGTACTTAAATCAAGTCCACTGAATTGATCTACCACATTTTCCAATTTGATTGACTGATGTTGGCCACTATCTCGTTGAATGACTAGCTCAATATCATTATTGTCAATGTTGGCTGATATATCAGAAAGAAGCTCATCTATAGTTTCACTTCCTACCAACAAATCTGAAACGTTAATTTTGTCTTCGGACACGTGGAAATCAGTTATGATATCTTTACCTCCATCAAGATCGCTTCCCTTCCAAACAAACTGGTCTTGGCCAGATCCCCCCGTTAAAATGTCATCACCCTGCCCACCGATTAATATATCATCACCTTGGCCGCCGAGGAGGATGTCATCTCCAGCGCCACCATCTAGAGTGTCATTACCACCTTGACCATACAAGATGTCATCGCCCAAGCCACCCTGCAAAATATCGTTTTGGTCATTTTGGTGTGAAACATCAAAGTTACTGTAGTTTTGACGCACAAAACTATTGATGCTTTCGCTAGAAACATCGGCTAACGGATCACCCGTTTCTGCAGCAACATACTTTTGGAGAGCAGAAATACCTTGTCCATCAATACTGTCAAAATTGATGAGGTCACCGAACAAGATATCATTGCCATCGCCACCAATAATCTCGTCCTGTCCCTGGTTTAAAGCAACTTCCTGACCCAGAATCGTCTCAGCTAATCTATCTACGTTGATATTGGATACAACCGTCCCATCCGAATCATACTCAGACAAAGTTGCGGCATTAATACCATCTCCAATACCAATAGCTTCAATGGAAGACATGAGTAGCAAAACTTGATACATGTGGCGAGTCTGTATCGTGATTGAATTACTATCACTATATCTAAGGCCATTTGAGTGAGTTAGATTACCCAAGGTCGACCCCGTCAATGGTGATTTAACTGCACCAAAGCTAGAGACGAGCTCTTGTCCTTTATATAACACCGAAGTGCCAATCTGGTAGTCGGATGGTAAAATATCATCCAAGGTGACGACCTCCTTATTAGAGGTATCGAAATCTAGAACCACTTCGTCAAATCGATTTTCATCCAGTTTATGTTTATGGATATAGTTGGGGTTACCATCGGTAATGAAATAGGTGATGTTCTCAGCTTGCTCATTTGTGTTTGCATCAAACCATTCGATTGTAGCATCAAAACTGGCTTCATAATTGGTGTAGCCGCTACCTGAATCCTCAATATCGCCCAATTGAGAAATGAAATCAGCTCGCGCGCTCGGTGAATTCAAGTCAACTGAAATGGTCACCCCCGTACTAGTAGCGAACTCAGTTAAAAGCATATTCACTTTGCCAGTGTTAGGCCCAGAGTTAACAGTGCTATATAATTGATCAAATACCTCAATAATTTCCGACTTCGCTGTTGCTACGCTATTGTGCATACTACCTGAGGTATCTAGGACAAAAGCAATATTATAATCCTGACCTGCTATAATCTGAACTCCCTGTACATCCCCGACAATCAAATCATGAGTGTCGCTTCCTTCAATAACATCATCTCCATGAGAACCAGATCTCATTGCATAATCGACGGGGTCAGGCAGTACATGCAGGTTAATGAACTGGCTTACCGATTCTGAAGTTGCAGGTGCATTATCTTGCGCTGTTGCAATTAACTCAAGTGGATAGTCACCTTCATCTAATACATAAACCTCAAGCCCAGTTAAATCATCAGTCCACGCTGATAAATCAACACTGTTTTTTCCATCCTCTGTTGCAAGAACACTAATGGAGTTACCATTACCATCACGAATGACGGAACCCTCAGGTAAGCCATTTAGCAAAAGTGAAAGCGTTTCTGAGCCATCAGTATCGTTTAAGCTTACCGCAATCTCACTTAATGAGATGTAGCTGTCCTCGAACCCTATATTATTGGCTTTCTCAAGTTTAATATCGTCTAGCAATGCACCGTAGCTATTTGAAGAAGTCTCAGACTCAAAGACGATTTTATAACTGCCGCTCGAAGGCGTCTGGAAGTTTATGTCCTCTGTTTGCCAAGTTAGACTCTGTTTGTCTGTGTAGTCAAATAATACTTCTCGAATCCCATTTTCATCTTCAAGAAATACCGTCATTGGGGAGTCGTTCATTCTGCGAGCGACAACATCAAAAGACAATGTGTAGAATTGACCTGCGTCTGCACTAAATTCCGTAAATAGCTGATCATCACCACGACGTCCTTCTAGTTCGTACAATTGGTTATCACCATCTGAACCACGTCGATAGACACTTTCCTTACCAACCTCGTTGTACTGTCCAGGATTATCAGTACCCCAAGTACCTAACACTCCATCTGCCTGCGTCAATTCGCTGGAAGTCACATCGCCACGCCACGAACGATTAGACAAATCGATGGTGTCAAAGGTGTTCAAAGAGATGACTTCTGGCTCAGATACAGTAATCGTAGGAGCGTCTGTTTGGGCATCGACTTGAACATTGATATCATGATCTTCGATCAACTCATTATCAGCGGTATACCCTTGTACCCTAAGTACAAAGTTTTCATCACTGTTGTTGGGCGGTGTTATGGTAAGTTGCTGTAACTGCTGTACGGTTAACTGCGCCTCTCCATTGGATATAGAAATCGGAGCATTGCCCGATGCTAACACTGCACCTGGCGGTATGTCACTGACTACTAGTTTATCAACTGAACTGTCTTGAGGAAGGCTAATATTGAGAGCAATATTACTGTCTTCAATACCCGCGGAACGTTGTTGTACAGACAAATCAGGAACTTCGCTCACGGCAATAATAGTGGTCGCGATATCTGAATTTTGGCCATAAGAATCGGTCACGTAAAACTTTATTTCACGATCCGTTTCATCAGGGTTTTCGCTGGTATTCTGATATTTAATCCCTTGCAAGAATACTTCAAACTCGGCAGCAGAAGCGCCATCGAGGACATCACTCGTAATAAGGAGGCTCAGACCAGAGGCAGTACTGCTTTGGCTAACTGTAAACCCGGCCATAGGCAACCAAGTAAGCTGGTCTCCGTCATGACGCTGAGTTA
Organism: Vibrio aquimaris; assembly: GCF_009363415.1. Classification (NCBI taxonomy): domain Bacteria; kingdom Pseudomonadati; phylum Pseudomonadota; class Gammaproteobacteria; order Vibrionales; family Vibrionaceae; genus Vibrio; species Vibrio aquimaris. Next base: position 1,681,224 of record NZ_CP045350.1, read on the forward strand.
ATGAAACATGCATAGAGTGGAGGGTATCTTTATCATCAAAGATGTTAGCGTCTGTATCCGCAACAGCAATCGGACCATCACCTTCTGTAAAGTCAGTGATAAAGTCTATATTGGTGTCTTGCTTGGCGACTTTAATAATAAGATCATTATAATCATTATCATCATTAGCATGATCTACTTGATCATCGAAGTAAATGATAGTATCACCGTTATCGTCAAGGGTAGTCCTCATTAGTGACGCTTCATCATGACTTAACAGTACTTCGGCATTACCCTGAATGCTGCCATTGATCATCAATCGACCATCTGAGTTAACCTCAAAAGTTGCATCCGATGGTACACTATCAACTAGATTCGCCCCGTCAGCAATAAGGAAGTATTCAACGTTGTCTAAGCTGTCAAGAGAAGCAAGCACAGGTTCAAAACCACTTTGACGAGAGTCATGAGAATCTGACATCAGAATTTGCAGCTGCTGGGTATCAGACGCTGGATCATAAACATAATAACCAAAGACATTACGGTAACCTGCATCTTCACTAACAAATTCAATCTGGTATTGGCTACCGTCTAAATCTATTAATGGCTTTTCATTGTCTTCAATCGTCGCTTTCGCATTTATCGGGGTTGACTGATGTTCAGTGCTTGCAGCGAGCAAAAATGTCTCATTATTTTCTGAAACTTCATCATCAACGGTTTTAACCGCAACAGAAAACTCGCTTTCACCCGCTGGCAAGTTAAATTCGAACAAACCATTTTGAACAGAGACGATCTGCGTTTGTTCGGGAGAGCCATACGTTATTGTAACTTCACTGCCATCATAATCTTCTGGTGACGATGCTTTTCTCTCTTTTAGCTCTAGTGTGATAGAAGTGTCTGAGCTACTTTGGCTCGAAAGCACTACATTAAAGATGGCATCGCTTCCTTCAGCCACAGTATCTTCACTGACACTTGTTACGATTGGGCGGTCATCATCTAACCCTGTACTACCATCATCGATGATGGTTGATACTTTGGAATCCGAGCCCTGAGCACCTTCCACACCGTTCACGACCAACGCAAAACTCTCAGCTCCCTCATAAATAGGTTGAGCATTATCATCAGTGGTGTGCACTGTCACACGAACCTCGGTCACTCCAGCAGGTACAACAAGGTCGCCATTATCAGCAATTGAGATAGACTGCCAGCCTTGCCCATCGTGATAGGCCGCATCCATATTACTGATATCAGACGCATCCGTTTCTGAATGAGAAACCAATAGGTTCACTGTCACCGCTTGCGCTGTAGTTTTGCTTAGCGACAACGTAAACTCTGCGCCAGAGCCCTCACTCACATCACCTCCTCCCGAGACCGACACGAGAGGGATATCGACGTTATTAATCACACCAGACGCGTTTTCTCCTCCAACAACCAAGGTGTAATCTTCAGCATGCTCGTACACACCATCCAGCACGGTTGGGATCACAACAGAGAACGCATTTATACCGACAGGTACTACTAATTGTTGATGAACCGCATCATAGGTAACACCATGCGTAAACACCGCTTGACTCAAATCAACATCTGCACTGTCAGCAGTATCGGTGTTAGGTTGACCAAACGTCACACTGTATCGCGTTTCTTGAAGGACGCCTTCCTCCAAACTCACCTGATAAACAAGGTTGTCCCCTTCGGTCACCGTCTCATCAAGCATCGACACCGAGCTCACCGCCACATCCTGAGGAAGCGGGTTCACCACTATCGATACTGTGGCCTCAGAGTAACCACCTTTGTCATCTGTGATCACATAATCAAAGCTGGTTTCACCGACAAAACTGTCTTCCAAGTCGATATAAACAACACCATTTTCAATGCGTGCTTGCGCATTATTCACATCAGACACATGAGTAATGCGAATGTTGTCGCCATTAGGGTCAACATCATTACCCAGCAACTCAGTGACTGGGATCTCTAAAACCTCACCTTGATTGGCCGCATAAGCACCCTCTCCTGATGCTTTAAAACCCGTTAAGAAATAATCTGAGGAGTCGCTACCACGCGCTGGAGTATTGGTGAAGTCAAGCGCTTCAAACACAACGCTATCAAAAGCAACCCCACCTAAATCCTCTTCATCAAAATGGTAAGTGCCTTGGTTATTGCCTTCATTCGCCACAAAGGTGCCACTGGCAACAGGGTTATCGCCAAGATAAGCCACCCATTTCCCTTGCTCGTGATTCCCACTTCCTCCCTCATCTTTAAACAAGTTCGAGATTTCAAAACTGAATTCTGTTGCAGGCTTGTCCAGTGAAACGGTTAACTGCTCTGACTCCCCATCTTCTCGGTTATATTGGATCTGAGCCCCTGGTCCACCGTTTTCATCACCAGATACGCCGCGTTTTACACCGCTTTCGGTGGTGATGGTTTTCTCTTGACCTTGATAACTCGCGCTCACACTCACCCCATCGTGTGACCAAGAACTGGAGTTAAATGTGCCTAATGCCACATCAAAACCAACGGGGTCATCCGCTGCGATAGGCGCCGCGTTTCCTTCAACTAAGGTCACCGTGTGCTCATCACTGTAGTTGCCATCACTGTCTACAGCACGATAATCAAATGTATCGCTGGAAGAGGCTTCTAAATAACGAAGCTCCCAGTTACCTGGCCCCTCTGTGGTGACAATAACAGACTCAATTTCTCGTCCCTCTGGCGCGTCAATGGTGGCCACATGGAACAAATCTGTATTGCCTGAGGTCTCTTTGGTCACCGGAACGTCAATCACTGAGCCATCGTCTAATACCGCCTGCACAATCGCGGTCGTTTCATGGCTATGGCCATCTTCAAACCATCCGCCCAATCCATCTAGACCAAGTTCAATTGAAGTTGAAGGGCGGTCACTCAAGTCAATCGTGATGGTTTCGCCTTGCTGTATACCACCATCGTCACCAACACCGAGTCCATACCCAATATGGCTGGCCCCTGCAAAGTACTGAGTAAGTGGCTGACTCGCAGAGGTAATGGTAATTGCATCGCCATTATCAAACTGCATCACTCGCTGAGCTGGGTTGCCTTCAACAGCTTCACCCCAGTTTAGGAACGTGCTTTGACTTGCATTGCCATCCATCCCTTCTGGCGCTTGCTTAACACCAAGCACAAACCCTGTGGATTCACTGTCATTCTCGTAACGAATAAGGTTTGGATCACTGAAGACGGTACCTTGCTGAAGGGCCTCACCATTGGCTGAAAATGTCGTGACATCACTGGCCTCAATCAACTGATTATCGTAGTAGAGCTGCCCTGATTGAGGGAGCTCTGTGATCACCACACCCACCGACGTGTTGCTTGCATCATCTTCATCATCTGAAATATGGTCTTGCGCGACGTCGTTGCTATCGAAGACAATACCCGCGTGACCATTGGCATCCAATGCTACACTAAAGTCTTCTGCTTGAGGCGGGTTATCGGCAAAGTCCAGAATCGTTGCACTGGCGCTCGCTGACGTTCCTAGTACTGTATTTTGCCCTGCTGCTACAGAGAGAGTGAAGCTCTCATCACCTTCGTAAGCCGTATCCTGCGCCGTTACTACCCTTACATTGACCGAATCAGAGCCGGCAGGCACTCCAATTTCCCCAGAAGCTGGCACATCCTGCCATACTCCATTCGTATCTTGATATTGATAAGCAGCGATATCTTGAGCTGAGGTATCACCTTGTTCCAAAGTCAGTACGAAGGAAACCGCAGAGGTTGCCGTATTTGAGAGTAGAACAGTGAAGTGCGCCGTATCACCTTCTGCAATCTCTCCCCCTCCTGTAATGGAAACAGCTGGGCGGTCTGAATCATCGGTAATCGTACCTGCGCCTGACTCAGTGACAGTAAAACTCTCACCGCCCACCGTTGCTGTCGCCCGAGCGTCTAGGTTAAAGGTTTCTGACCCTTCAAAAATCGTATCATCTGAAGTTTGTACCGACACCTGAATGTCACTGGCATTACCCGGTATGGTGTACGAACCATCATTATTCGCCGCCGCGGTATAACTTGTTCCCTCGACCTTGTAGGTCACACTCAGTGGGTTCGAAGCAAAGTCCGCTAACTCAGCGCTTTGTCCATCGACATCGATCGTGAATTCATAACGAACATCACCATCCACTTCATTCGACAGAGCCACATCAAACAGCGCTGCCTGTCCTTCTACTACCGTCTCTGTGCTGACCGACAAGGTTGGTGTGTCGGCATTGTTCATGCCGTCGCGGTCATCGGTAATCGTACCTGCGCCTGAATCAGTGACAGTAAAACTCTCACCGCCCACTGTCGCTGACACCCGAGCGTCTAGATTAAAGGTTTCTGAGCCTTCAAAAATCGTATCATCTGAAGTTTGTACCGACACCTGAATGTCACTGGCATTACCCGGTATGGTGTACGAACCATCATTATTCGCCGCCGCGGTATAACTTGTTCCCTCGACCTTGTAGGTCACACTCAGTGGGTTCGAAGCAAAGTCCGCTAACTCAGCGCTTTGTCCATCGACATCGATCGTGAATTCATAACGAACATCACCATCCACTTCATTCGACAGAGCCACATCAAACAGCGCTGCCTGTCCTTCTACTACCGTCTCTGTGCTGACCGACAAGGTTGGTGTGTCGGCATTGTTCATGCCGTCGCGGTCATCGGTAATCGTACCTGCGCCTGAATCAGTGACAGTAAAACTCTCACCGCCCACTGTCGCTGACACCCGAGCGTCTAGATTAAAGGTTTCTGACCCTTCAAAAATCGTATCATCTGAGGTTTGTACCGACACCTGAATATCACTGGCATTACCCGGTATGGTGTACGAACCATCACCATTAGCTGCAGCGTTAAAGCTGGTCTCTCCTACCTTATAAGTCACACTCATCGGGTTAGACGCAAAGTCCGCTAACTCAGCGCTTTGCCCATCGACATCGATCGTGAATTCATAACGAACATCACCATCCACTTCATTCGACAGAGCCACATCAAACAGCGCTGCCTGTCCTTCTACTACCGTCTCTGTGCTGACCGACAAGGTTGGTGTGTCGGCATTGTTCATGCCGTCGCGGTCATCGGTAATCGTACCTGCGCCTGAATCAGTGACAGTAAAACTCTCACCGCCCACTGTCGCTGACACCCGAGCGTCTAGATTAAAGGTTTCTGAGCCTTCAAAAATCGTGTCATCTGAGGTTTGTACCGACACCTGAATGTCACTGGCATTACCCGGTATGGTGTACGAACCATCATTATTCGCCGCCGCGGTATAACTTGTTCCCTCGACCTTGTAGGTCACACTCAGTGGGTTCGAAGCAAAGTCCGCTAACTCAGCGCTTTGCCCATCGACATCGATCGTGAATTCATAACGAACATCACCATCCACTTCATTCGACAGAGCCACATCAAACAGCGCTGCCTGTCCTTCTACTACCGTCTCTGTGCTGACCGACAAGGTTGGTGTGTCGGCATTGTTCATGCCGTCGCGGTCATCGGTAATCGTACCTGCGCCTGAATCAGTGACAGTAAAACTCTCACCGCCCACTGTCGCTGACACCCGAGCGTCTAGATTAAAGGTTTCTGAGCCTTCAAAAATCGTGTCATCTGAGGTTTGTACCGACACCTGAATGTCACTGGCATTACCCGGTATGGTGTACGAACCATCATTATTCGCCGCCGCGGTATAACTTGTTCCCTCGACCTTGTAGGTCACACTCAGTGGGTTCGAAGCAAAGTCCGCTAACTCAGCGCTTTGCCCATCGACATCGATCGTGAATTCATACCGGACGTCGCCATCGACGTCATTCGACAGAGCCACATCAAACAGCGCTGCCTGTCCTTCTACTACCGTCTCTGTGCTGACCGACAAGGTTGGTGTGTCGGCATTGTTCATGCCGTCGCGGTCATCGGTAATCGTACCTGCGCCTGAATCAGTGACAGTAAAACTCTCACCGCCCACTGTCGCTGACACCCGAGCGTCTAGATTAAAGGTTTCTGAGCCTTCAAAAATCGTGTCATCTGAGGTTTGTACCGACACCTGAATGTCACTGGCATTACCCGGTATGGTGTACGAACCATCATTATTCGCCGCCGCGGTATAACTTGTTCCCTCGACCTTGTAGGTCACACTCAGTGGGTTCGAAGCAAAGTCCGCTAACTCAGCGCTTTGTCCATCGACATCGATCGTGAATTCATAACGAACATCACCATCCACTTCATTCGACAGAGCCACATCAAACAGCGCTGCCTGTCCTTCTACTACCGTCTCTGTGCTGACCGACAAGGTTGGTGTGTCGGCATTGTTCATGCCGTCGCGGTCATCGGTAATCGTACCTGCGCCTGAATCAGTGACAGTAAAACTCTCACCGCCCACTGTCGCTGACGCCCGAGCGTCTAGATTAAAGGTTTCTGAGCCTTCAAAAATCGTGTCATCTGAGGTTTGTACTGACACCTGAATATCACTGGCATTACCCGGTATGGTGTACGAACCATCACCATTAGCTGCCGCGTTAAAGCTGGTCTCTCCTACCTTATAAGTCACACTCAATGGGTTCGAAGCAAAGTCCGCCCACTCGGCGCTTTGTCCATCGACATCGATCGTGAATTCATAACGAACATCACCATCCACTTCATTCGACAGAGCCACATCAAACAGCGCTGCCTGTCCTTCTACTACCGTCTCTGTGCTGACCGACAAGGTTGGTGTGTCGGCATTGTTCATGCCGTCGCGGTCATCGGTAATCGTACCTGCGCCTGAATCAGTGACAGTAAAACTCTCACCGCCCACCGTTGCTGTAGCACGAGCGTCTAGGTTAAAGGTTTCTGAGCCTTCAAAAATCGTATCATCTGAAGTTTGTACCGACACCTGAATGTCACTGGCATTACCCGGTATGGTGTACGAACCATCATTATTCGCCGCCGCGGTATAACTTGTTCCCTCGACCTTGTAGGTCACACTCAGTGGGTTCGAAGCAAAGTCCGCTAACTCAGCGCTTTGCCCATCGACATCGATCGTGAATTCATAACGAACGTCACCATCCACTTCATTCGACAGAGCCACATCAAACAGTGCTGCCTGTCCTTCTACCACCGTCTCTGTGCTGACCGACAAGGTTGGCGTGTCGGCATTGTTCGCCCCATCGCGATTGTCCGTAATCGTGCCGGTGCCTGAATCAGTGACAGTAAAACTCTCACCGCCCACTGTCGCTGACGCCCGAGCGTCTAGATTAAAGGTTTCTGAGCCTTCAAAAATCGTGTCATCTGAGGTTTGTACCGACACCTGAATGTCACTGGCATTACCCGGTATGGTGTACGAACCATCACCATTAGCTGCCGCGTTAAAGCTGGTCTCTCCTAGCTTATAAGTCACACTCAATGGGTTCGAAGCAAAGTCCGCCCACTCGGCGCTTTGTCCATCGACATCGATCGTAAACTCATACCGGACGTCGCCATCGACCTCATTCGACAGAGCCACATCAAACAGCGCCGCTTGACCTTCCACCACAGTGTCGCCGCTGACCGATAAGGTTGGCGTGTCGGCATTGTTCGCCCCATCGCGATTGTCCGTAATCGTGCCGGTACCTGAATCAGTGACAGTAAAACTCTCACCGCCCACTGTCGCTGACGCCCGAGCGTCTAGATTAAAGGTTTCTGAGCCTTCAAAAATCGTGTCATCTGAAGTTTGTACCGACACCTGAATGTCACTGGCATTACCCGGTGTGGTGTACGAACCATCATTATTCGCCGCCGCGGTATAACTTGTTCCCTCGACCTTGTAGGTCACACTCAGTGGGTTCGAAGCAAAGTCCGCTAACTCAGCGCTTTGTCCATCGACATCGATCGTGAATTCATAACGAACGTCACCATCCACTTCATTCGACAGAGCCACATCAAACAGTGCTGCCTGTCCTTCTACCACCGTCTCTGTGCTGACCGACAAGGTTGGCGTGTCGTTATCAAGAATGACAGTGTTTTGCTCACCGTCGCCCAGAGTGCCAAACCCTGAAGTCACACTGACTTGAAACGTTTCATTACCTTCAAATACCGTATCATTTAAGGTTCCAACAGACACATCCAAAGACGTTATACCAATCGGAACCTCGATCGTGCCATCGGGCCCAACACTAATAATTGTACCGTCGGCAGTCGTAACAGTGACGGCGGTCAAATCTTCAAGTTCAGCAGTGCTCGTAGAAATCGAAAGTGTGATGTTGGTAACTTGGGTTGAGGGCTTATCAAACTCAATAACGTAATTAGCGTTTTCACCTTCGTTTAACGATGAAGGACCTATTAGCGAAACTTCAGGAATAGGAACAACCTCAATATCAACTGATAAAGTGTCGGTCCCTCCATTACCATCATCGACAGTAATGATAAAAGTATCGTTTCCATCAAAATTGGTATTGGGTACGTATGTCCAAGTTCCAGACACTGAGTTTAGCTCTACGCTTCCGTTCAATGGCTGACTAGTTACTGAAAAAGCAAGTATGTCGTCAGGGTTTGGGTCTGTAGCAAACACTTGGCCGCTCACCGATGTATCCTCATTAGTTACGAACGAAAGGTCGTCACCAATGGGGTTGCTGTTAGTATCTGTGAAGGGCGGTGCTTGTTGAAACGCTTGAAACTGATTGAGGAGGGTGAGGCTTTGTGTTGTGGTTAGCCCAAATTGACTGAAGATCCCAGATGTTTCATAATCTGTTCCTGGCGTTGTTATTTCGGCAGTTCTCAGTATGGACTCAATTCCTGACGGACCTGATCCAACTTGACCGCCAGCAGCCGTTGCGAATTCATCCCCCAACTCTGTTGGATCCTGCCCTTCCTCAAGAGCTGCCAAAATCTCATCAATTTCACTGGTGATATCTTGTATATCGTTACCGTCATCTGCTAAGCCGATGTTTAGATTTGGCTCGCTAGGGTTAGGGTTTGAAAGGACCAGTTCGCCAGACTCAACAGTACCACTACCGTCCAATAATCGAACACTACCGTCTCTCTCGATAACTATTGTCTCACCCGCAGCTAGATTGCCAGCAACTATCAACTTTTCAACACTCATTATACTTCCTCTACTAACGCTCCCTGCGGACATAAAAAACCGAACGAAGTCGTTAAAAGCGTTGGTTCTACAGAACCGACTTTGGTTTAAATACCAGCTATTCAAACCTAGTCAGATTGAATAAGCTAGTAATTAATAGCAAACAAGTTTCATATTCGAGATGTCAAACACAGGTTCTAGACATAACGATCAACTGATAACATACATATGTTTTGTAAGTTATTTTTAATATATATAAAAAAAAACAAATACAATTGCTCACTATCAGCTTAGTAGTGACTCCCTAAAAGTGCTATTTTCATTTTTATTTGAATCTAATGATTCTCATTAGTGAGACGCGCGGGTTTGTTTGGAGTAAAATGCGAAGATGTGTGAAAACAGACTCTAATGTTGCCTTTGACAAAGTAGTCTTCAACACTAGGTGTAACATTTGAAATAACTCACCAGACCAAGTTTTTAAAAACATATAGAAGGAGAGCACGCTACACTCTCCGTTTATTTATGCTTCTGTTTGTGGAAGGTTTGAGGCTGCGCCTTGCTGAGACAAAAACTTTATCCAACTTTTGGCTTGACTTGAAGGTTCAAGCTGTTCGGCCCGTTTAGCTTGAGACAAAGCTTTGTCTAACTGTTTGAGTTTATAGAACACACGAGTTTTCGCTAATGCGACAGCCACCTGCCTTCCCTCAACTTTATCAAGCACCGAAACAGATTCTTTATAATATCCTTGCTGGATAAGAAGCTGCGCCAAGTTCCAATTGTATTTCGGAGCCGTTTGCACTGCTTTCTTCCAGATCGAAATTGCCGTGTCCCACTGTTTCGCCAGTTGCCAATATGTGGCCTGCTCGACAAGCAATTGAATGTCTGCCTGCGCATCCTTTAGTTGACTAATTTCGATCGCAGCCCTTTCTGGAATACCTTGTTTGGCATATAACTGAGCAAGGATTCGGCGATCATTTTGGCTCAATGCTAGGCCGTTAAGTTTAGCAAGCGATAAAGTCCCAAGGGCCTGTTTTTCTTTACCAACTTGCACTTGCAAAGTGGATAATTGTCTCCACCACTGCAGCTTTTTAGGCTCTATTTCAATTAACTGGCCTAGTGTAATTATCGCATCATGTGGAAGTTTTAATGCTAACTGAGCACCTAACATCAGAGATAGCGGCTGCAAACGGTCTTGCACATCTTCGTTTAAATAGCGCTTGGCCGACTCGACCACATCATGCCATTGCTCCAACTGGTAATGAGATTGAGCGATACGCAGCCAAATATCATTTTTTTGATGGTCTTTAGGCACCATTTCAACCAGTTGGTAGTAATGCTTAAGTGCTTGCTTAAATTGGCGTTCTGTTAAGTAAAGATCGGCAAGCATGCGTTCACTTACCCAAGCTTGTTCATCTTTTAACAAGCCGCTAGTAACGGCATACTCCATTTGTTCAATAGCATGTTTTGTTTGACCATCTTGCCAGTAAAAAACCGCCATAACTCTTGCTACAAACGCTTTATCATAATCAAATGAAGTATTGGTCTCGCGTAAAACTGTAATCGCTTGCTTGAATTTTTCGTCCTGCGCTAGTTGGTTGGCCTGTTGAAGACGTCCAGCAGTGTAACGACTGAGCTCAGCAGAAGCAGAGAGAGATGAAATAAGGCACACTACAATCAAGGCACATCGTTTAATCATTTTGATAATGTAAACTCCAGTTTTACCGTCTGGCCCTGCTGAGCCACAGCCTTACCATCGACAATCATTGGCTGATATTTCCACTTCTTAATCGCATAAATAGCCTCTCGGTCAAACATATACTTAGGCTCTGATTTTTGAACGTGAATATCAACCGGCTTTCCGGTTGCGTCTATCGTGAACATGACCTGTACATAGCCTTCCACTTTACGCTTTAAAGCCTTTGAAGGATAACGAGGTTCAACTCGATAGAGAGGCATGACTTGCTGCTGAACACCAAAATCACCAAACTCCGGCGCGCTTATAGCTAAACCCTGAATACTGGTATCAAGGCCAAGTAATGGCTTCAGCATATCAGAGATATTCGCTATTGGATTATCAACACGTGATACAGGCTGCTGCTCTGGCATTTGAGGCGTTTTGGGTTGCTCTGGAACACTCCGCTGTCGACGTTGGATATTAGAGTCATTCTCAACAACAAGCATATTAAACCTCAAAGGTGCCTCATCAGTTGGAGCCTGCCTATTATTAATATTGACCATCCAAGCCATTAATGTGAATACTGTTAAAGTGCATAATCCAGCGATTGGAACAGCGACAATCCAGCGCACCATTACTTTTTCTCCGCTGCGAGAGCGATATTCTCGACCCCAGCTTCTTTAGCTGCGTCCATCACCTTAACTACGGTTCCACTATAGGCATGTTCATCAGCCTGAATAACCAAAGCTGCATCGGGCTTGTCCAACAGTAAATGCTCCAACGCCGCTTGAACGCGCTCTACATCAACCACCCTCTTATCTATGTATATATCGTTCGAAGAAGTAACAGCGATAAAGATACCTGCATCTTTCTGGCTAACGGCACTACTTGCTTGCGGACGATTAACTTCAACCCCAGACTCCCTGACAAAAGAGCTGGTCACAATGAAAAAAATCAGCATGATAAACACGATATCAAGCATGGAAGTCAGATCAACCTGAGCTTCTTCTTGTTTATGATGACGTCGGCCCAGTCTCATCGCTGACTCCTTAACGATTTTTCTAATTTAACTTCTCTTACTTGGCAGGCTTTGAGCAAACGAGCATGGAAAAACATGCCAAATAAAGCTGCCACCATACCCGCCATTGTCGGCAAAGTCGCCAACGAGATCCCAGAGGCCATTAACTTAGGGTTACTACTGCCTTGGTTAGCCATCATATCAAAAACCGAGATCATTCCAGTAACTGTTCCCAAAAGCCCAAGCATAGGACAAATGGCCACTAATACTTTAATGATGTTTACATTTTGGTAGAGATTTGTGTGGGCTTGTGCCAACCAACCATCACGAATTGAACGGGCATACCATGAGTCTTGTTCACTCCTTGCATGCCAGCTTTTAATCCAAGATGCTCTGTGTTTGGGGAACTCGACAAATAAGTATATCAAGCGCTCTATCATGAGAACCCAACATAAAGCCACCACCCCAAATAACCACCATAATAGTTGGCCACCTTGCTGCATAAAGCTTTGCAAAGATATCAACCAGTGGCTTCCAGTGACTAACTCGGGCAGCACTGCAATGAATATATCCATTAAGCGACTCTCTCCAGAGATGCCTCATCGCCGACAGAGTCTTTCTCTGCTTGTTGAGCAACTAAAGAAATCCCTTGTTTTTCTAGAGTATTACGAATCAGTTCAGCCTGTGAACTCAGGATATTATGGGCTAGTAAAAGTGGCATAGCCGCAACCAGACCAAGAACTGTCGTCACCAAGGCCATGGATATTCCACCAGCCATCACTTTAGGGTCACCATTACCAAACTGGGTAATCACTTGGAATGTCTCTATCATTCCGATAACCGTACCTAATAGCCCTAACATAGGCGCCAAAGCAGCTAGCAACTTAAGCATGGACAGTCCCTTTTCAAGTTGCGATTGTTCATCAACAACAACTTCAAGTAAGCGCAGCTCAAGTGCCTCAACGCTCAGGCATTTATCTTTTTTGTATACAGCTAATACACGGCCAAGAGGGTTATCTCCCGGTACCTGAGGCGACTTAAGTTGAGTTCGAATCTTTTGACGTGCTTTGGATAAGGTGATTCCCCTAAAAAAGGCGATAATCATGCCAATCAAAAGTAAACCAAGAATCACTTGCCCTACCACGCCGCCAGCTTTCACCCTATCCATCAAGCTTGGACTATGAGCTAGCTGTTCAAGCAACATACCGCGAGTCGGATCCAGTACAATATCCTGCATCGGACCAGAACTAAGCTTAGAAAGAATCGGAGTATTTTCTGGCTGTTTAGGATAAAGCTGCGCCTCATCTTTGATAGCATTCCATTTAAGGTATCCAGCCTCTGAAACTAGGCCCAATGAGCCGACTCTAATAGCCGTTTCTTTCTGTATTTCTCCAGCACCATTGACAAAACTGATCTGGGTGGACATTAGTTGGCTACTCGCTTGTATTTGCTCTTCAAGTGCTTTCCATAACCCAGTAAGCTGCTGCATTGAAGGTAATTCTGTCGCAGCGGCAACCTTTTGTACAATGTCTCTATAGTTTTGTGCATCAGCAGAAGTAACTGAGCTATTTAACTCAGATTCTAATTGCTTCGCATTTTGTCGCACAACTCCAAACACTTCGCCAAGACTTCCCGTCTCAAGTCGAAGTTTTTCTTCTAATTTCGCAAGCTTTTTTTCGTTGTCTGCAAACTCAGCAACCAATTCATTATTGTGTTTTTGGATACTATTACGCTGCTTAAGAAGCGAAGCTTTGAGAGATTTAAGCTCTTTCTCTGTTTGTTGAAACGTGTACTCACGCTTTTGGTTATGCTGGCCTTGGCTAACACTTTCAACTTTTGCTTTACTGACGATGTCATCATTTGAATAAGCAGAAAATGGTAAAACCGATAGAGTCAAAAGACAAATCATTAGTTTAGATTTCATTTATTTTGACTCCAAAGTCTGTGATAGGGGTAATGTGAGTAGACTTGGCGCCGCTTGCTTAGTAGCAACATTAAAGGCTTTGTCTAGATTCGGTTTAATGGAGCTATCAAGCTGTAGCCATTGGTTTTGTAATTGATCCCATACCCATGACTTAGTGCCATCCAAACTGCGTGCAACTAAAGAAACTCTCCCAAGGTGAAGAACTTGTACTTGACGAAGGTTTCCATCCACTGAGATTTTACCTTGATAAGTTCCCAGTTTTATGCCGTAATCAAGTTCTATCTGATATGCTTCAAGAATTCGGCGATACTTTTCCGCATCACTCACATCAGCACGTACCATCATTCTTTCAAGCTTAGAAATACGCTCTAGTCGTGTGGCGTGTTTTATTGGAAGGTCGGATTCTACAAAATCTTTTAATCCAGATATCATTTGATACATAAGAGGCACCACACCTTGACGTGTGTTGTTGATCTCTTCAATTTGACTTTGTAGGTTTAACGCTTCTTGCGACTGGCTCTCGATCAGAGCGGTAAGGTGATTTTGATATACCTGTAAGTTTTTTATCTCTTCCTTGAGCTGATCGATATCTCCTTGAAGGATGAGAGAGTTCTCTGCGACAGTATCTATTCGTTTTTGGCTAGATGCCGAAGCCGTATTGGTACTTAGTTGGATGGACTGCGCGTTTTCAAAGCTTGTTGCGACAGTACTGGTGCTAAATGATGCAAGGATCACCACAAGGCTGGGAGTTATTAGTTTCATAGTGTGTCTATTTCTGGCGCAGCTCAATCACTTATTGAGACGCAATCTCATTTCCATTTATGCGTATGTTAACGTGATTGGGCAAAATTTCAATCAGCTATATGGCTATTACTCAATATAATCTCTCAAATAGCCTGAGCTGAGCAATTTTAACCCAACTTTTAATCAAGACACAGAATAACAACATTTATGAAAATAGAGGTTTATTATTTTTCCGCAAAGCCAAACGACCATACAGAGCTAAGAAGGCTGCGAAGTTTAACTTTTGTTGCCCTCCAATGCGTTGCTGGCGTGCAGGGAGCCACACTAATAAGGTGCTGGTAGGCATTTTCATCCAGTGTTACTTCACCGCCATGAGCAAGTAACAAGGTTTTAGGCTTCATGTTGTAAACCCGCTCAAGTGATTGACGGTATTTATTGGGATGGAAGATTGGAAAAGGAGCAATCAAACGCTTTTTGACTTTCACTATTAAGTCAGCAACATACAAAATATCTTGCTGCTGATGATAAACAGATAGATCTCGATCTGTGTGGCCGGGAGTTTCTAATACCACCCAGTCTTCGAAATGAGGCACAGTCTGACTATCATTTAGCGTGACATCAGGCCGTAAGTACCTAGGGTACCAAAGTGTTCTCTTAGGTTTCTTTAGTCTTCCCGCCACCCATCGAGCAAGTATTAAGTCAGTGAAATGCATAAGCATACCGTCAAGCCCTTCATACCATTGCTTGCTCTTATTCGCCGACACCAAGACACACCCCGTTAGATCTCTGAGTTTATGCGCGGCCCCAGCATGATCTGGATGCATATGTGTGACGATAACCACTTTGAGGTTTGAAAAAGGCTGGCCGATTTCATCGGTAATATAACGTTCAATATGGGGAATATCCGCTCTACTCGCGCCATCTAAAAGCATGAGTTTATCGTCATATTCCACAAGATAAATTTTTTGGATGTAACCATTAATAGCATGTAGCTTCATGTTGTAACACAGTATTAACAAACTCTGACCAGTTTAATTTAGCAACCCATGTTTAATTGAGAAGCTTATAAGCTCCAGAACGTGAAGTCAGACCAGTTATCCATGATGCTATTTGGATGTAAATAAGCTCGAAAGCCGCCCGCCAGTTCGATAAAAAACCAGCGAAAATAAAATAAGACCGCACCCGTTGTAGTCCCAACTAAAACCTAAGTTGCTTTACTCTCTGCGTTCAATTTCGCTACTCTTAAATGACTTATCTGCCAAATTATGATGTCTGATAGTGTCAGATCTGGGTTTAATATGCGATGAAAAGCCAACTTAGAACATGGTCTACCACGGTTGAGCATTAGATATAGGAAAAATAATGAAGATCATTGGTCATCGCGGGGTTGCAGGACACCACCCTGAAAACACCAAAATTAGTATTCAAGCCGCCGCTGAATTAGGGCTTGAGTGGGTCGAAGTCGACGTACAACCAACGAAAGACAATATTTTGGTTATTTGTCACGACCATACCATTGACCGATGCAGTAACGGAAGTGGACGCATTGACGAACAGACGCTCGCAGAACTTCGTCGTTTTGATTTTGGTGCCAAATTTGGCGATAAGCCTGACCAGCAGTTCATAATGACTCTAACAGAATTACTTTTGCTGGCTGATGAATTAAACCTAAAACTCAACTTAGAATTAAAAGTAGATCGACACGATAAAGCGCATGTTGCTCAACTTTTGAAACATGATTTAGAGTCTTCACCCGTTTCCACTGATTCAATTCTACTTTCTAGTTTTGATCATGCGACACTAATCAAGCTGCACACCATTTTACCTGATTATCGAATTGCAGTACTCACAGAAAAACTGCTTCCCCGAGATATCAAATTGTTGGAAACAATATCGGCATTCGGTTGTAACCTCAATTATCGGTTTGCAACTGAAAAAGATGTTCACAAACTCCAACAACAAGGCTATCAAGTCTGGTGCTATACCGTAAATAGGCCCTCAGATATCCAATCCCTTAGCAATTTAGATGGTATTTTCAGCGATTACCCAGAGCGCTTTTTAGACCAGAAACCTGTAAACACAAGAGATTAACCATTCATCAAACCGGTTGAGATCACATATTTGTCTATTAAACATTCAATAAAAACATCCTAATAAATCTTTATTTATTAATAAAATTCATTAGGTTAAACCTATTTTCACCCCACATTCATATAAATACAAAACCATCATTTACAAAGATTTCCTCTTGATCCTTGTAAAAAAAACAAATACTGTTAATTTATACAGCACTGAACATAGGTACAGTATTTATGTTTCATTTACATACAACTAATCGCTTGGCAGTAACACACCATCATTGGGCACATCAAAGTGAATCCATCAAACGCCTAGCTGGACTGTCCGATCAAAAGCAATGGATACTATTTACTGCAGAATGCCCTAGACCAAGCTTGGATATATTCAGCTCCTATAACGTGAACTGCGGGAATATGATTCATTTGAAACCCTCAAAGACTTTGTGTGAACGTGCCATCGTCGAGAAGGCAATAAAATCACGTAATGCCAGTGCAATTGTCGCTTCTAATAAAATCAGTACATTTGATCAAAAGGTGCTGAGTGATTTGGCCGCTGAGTATGGTTGTCAGGTTATTTTTATTGAGAAAGGACACATGCATTACCACTAACTTCGAACACCGATGGATATCACCAGATAATTAGCCCTCTTGTTTATCCGTCTTATCCATCCGTACATAATGCAAACGTTTGCTTTTTTGTGGCAGCCTGCGTTATTTCTGGTATGATTCAATCCAAATCGATTATAAGCGTGGTTACAATCGTAAATTTCTGACACAGATAGGATTATCCAGATGACTCTTGCTGATCAAGTTCTTGCTACAAATGATGACCTTCCCATTCGTACTCACAAACCAGTTCACAGTGGTAAAGTTCGTTCTGTTTACTGGCTAACCGAGCAAGATAGCCGCCGCCTGATTGAAGAGAAAGGCTATAACGTCGCAGCCGATGCTCCTCTTGCTATCATGGTGATCAGTGACCGTATCTCAGCTTTTGATTGTATTTGGCACGGCCAAGGCGGATTAAAAGGGGTTCCGGGCAAAGGTGCAGCACTTAACGCTATTTCCAATCATTGGTTTAACTTGTTCAAACAAAATGGTCTTGCCGATAGTCATATACTCGATGTCCCTCATCCCTTGGTCTGGATAGTTCAAAAAGCAAAGCCAATTATGATTGAAGCCATTTGTCGCCAGTACATCACAGGCTCAATGTGGCGTGCTTATGAAAAAGGTGAACGAAATTTCTGCGGTATTGAGCTGCCAGAGGGACTTAAAAAAGATACTCAGCTCCCTGAATTATTGATGACCCCTTCCACAAAGGGGATCTTAAAAAACATTCCTGGTGTACCAGAAGCAGACGATGTAAACATTACTCGTAAAAACATAGAAGAAAACTTTGCTGCGTTTAACTTCTCTAGCCCCGATGATATTCAACTCTACGAAAAACTACTCAGCGAAGGGTTTAACCTAATTAGCCAAGCTTTATCTGAAGTCAATCAAATCTTCGTCGATACAAAATTTGAATTCGGCTATGTTGAAGACGCATCCGGTAATGAAAAACTTATCTATATGGATGAAGTCGGAACACCAGACTCCTCTCGCATTTGGGATGAACATGAGTACCAAAATGGTCGAATCGTTGAAAACTCAAAGGAAGGTTTCAGGCAGTTCTTATTAAACCACTTCCCGGACCCAGACATTCTACTTAACAAAGAACGAATGACGGAGCGAGAAGCTCTGGCTAGAGATAATGAACTGCCCTCTGAGGCATTGATGGATATTTCTAGAACCTATATCAACATCGCTGAAAAGATAACGGGAAAATCCATTCAGTTATCGAATAATCCTAAGCAAGAGATTATTAATATTCTTAGCGATGAATATGGGTTAATCGATTAATTGAGTATTAGATGAAATAAAGCGTTTTAAGTAATAAGCGTTGTCATTATTGTTAAAGGCAACTCTTATGTACTAAAACGCTTTTATCGTTTCTCGCTTACCATAGATAAAAGCCAACCCTTAATTGTTAAATTAGTTGCATAATGTTAGCATCCCTCGTAAAGGAGGGATCTATGACTTTATCGTCCGATTTAATCGCATTTTGGGAAAGCTTTGACTGGCCTTGTGGGCTAAAAGACCCAAACTACCGCTTCGTTTATATTAACCCCGCATATCGAAGAATGCAGAACTTATCTAAATCCTTTGATATTGAGGGCCGCTTGGACGGTGAACTTCCAACTGAAACTCATGAATTCCAAGATGCCTTTCAAGCCCATGACCAATTAGTGATAGACACCAATGAGACAAAAAGCTCTATCGAAATCCACCCTTTTGGCAAGAACAAACTCCTTGAAGGTTGGATATTTCATAAGAAGCCTTTTTATATAAAAGATAGATTTATTGGTGTTTTCTTTTGGGCTGAGCCGGCTAGGAAATTTGACACTGACATATTCACCACTTTTGGTTCCAAACCCATTTCCATTACCTTAAATCCACCAACCTCAATATTGACTGATCGAGAGTGGGAGGTACTCTACTTTCTCTTAAAAGGTGATAGCACTAAAACCATTGCCATCCAATTAGCATTACAGGTTAATACAGTAAGAAAGTATTTAGACAGTATACGCTCAAAATTAGGTGTATTTTCTCAAAAACAAGCTATTGATTACTGCAAATCTAATGGCTGGGATAGATATGTCCCTTCAAAATACATAATACGGCATAAAATTTTAAATTAACCTAATTTTTATAACCTGAACATTATATTTAAGTCATCAATATTTTTTATTAAAAAAGTGGCATGCAATAAAGCATGCCACAAAAAATCACAATTATGTTTGGCAAGGAAGTTAAAATCATATTAGAGAGCTTCCTGTTAGACTAAGTATGGTTCAAAACGCGTATAAGACTACACGCAAATTGACCATTGCGCCTTTGTGCAAGCTAAGAGATAATGCATCCTTGCTAATCCGATGTTATTAGCATATATGATAATACACCAGCCTAATTTTGTTAACTGGCTTCAATCATAACGGTAAAGTCCATCATGAGTAGCGTGAAATCAAGATCTATACAGCATCACTCAAATTCACAAACTCATTGGCATCAACATGACATGGCTCAGTTATACTGGCTCACTCAAGGCACTGCTACTATAGAAACACTTGACCAACAGTGGACAATGACACCAGCATCTGTTGGTTGGATTCCAGCCCATCTAGAGCACAAGTCCAGTGTAGTTTCTGATATAGAAGCCTTTATTATTTACCTCCCTATCACCCATGTATCATCACTAAACAGCCAGGCAAAGGTTATCGCTTCTAATAGCTTGATTTCTGCCTTAATTGAGCGGATAAAAAGCTTCAACTTTAAAGACCTGACTGAGCCTCAACAACGATTAGTCGATGCGCTCGTGGATGAAATTGCTTCAAGCCAGTCAAATGACCTTTTTCTGCCATTACCGAAAAAAGACAACATACGTCGTCTTGCTCATTGGCTCATGTCTCACCCTGACGATACAAGATCCCAAAACGAATTAGCAGCAGAATTTGCAACCAGCCCGAGAACACTAAGTCGCGTATTTAAAAGCGAGACAGGTATAAACTTCAGTGCATGGCGACAACAAGCTCGATTAATCGCTTCTCTCACTTTGCTTAGCCAAGGTATGAGTGTCACCTCCACCGCGCTATCTTGTGGCTACGCCAACACCAGCAGCTATATCACTGCTTTCAAAGCTCGATTTGGAATAACGCCTAGCCAATATTTTGATTGATAGCCAATAAATTAACTTTCAATTTCACTTCATTTTATCGCGTTGTTATATAAATCTCTTTAAATAATAAAAAAGATAATTATAGTCAACATATTTGGGAATAAAATCTATATTTAAAAATATAGAAATTAATTTGTATTAATTTACGACAGCCGCAGTAGTCACAAATTTCATATTGGATAAAATCGGCATCATTCATAAATGGTTGGAAGTAAATTATGCCATTGCCGGTAAGCAACACAACAAGCAGTTGTAATACAAAAACTCATAATATTTTTGATAGTGCCAAGGACTTCGAAAGTCTCTCTCGTAATATTAAGCGAATAACGAATGTTCCTTCAGGGGTTATTTATAGCCCATTTAATAATCACGATATGGTCGCTCAAGCGCTAGGCATTAACACTGCAAGAGTGTTAAAAGGAAAAGAGCCTTTCCCTCTGATATGCTGTCCTCTAAAGCGTGATGCATTGAAAATCTCACTCAAGGAATTTAAGCAGCAGGAGCTACAAGGGCGCTTAAAAGAAGGTCCAGATTATGAAAAGAGATTTACCTCTTCAATCAAACAAAGCGGTGTTAAAGCGGTGCACAGCACTTTCCCAGTAGAAACCAAAATACTGGGCGAATATCAATCTATTAATCGGCTTTCAGTCATCGACCCCAAAAACTTACCCAATCACACGATAGAAAGCATCTATGTTATCGGTCACGGTGCCGCTGGGTTGCCTAGGCTATACCAAACAACCCAATCCGAGACTGGCTCTAGACCAATCGCTGACGTGATTAAAGAAGTTAGTCACCTCGTCAAAAATAAAGTTAAACCCGGTGTCAAAATTAAACTTACCGCCTGTGAAAGTGCTGATAGAGAAACGCTGTCGTCATTTGAAAATACGGGTGATATATCAGAAACAAAACAAGGTGCTGAACCACTTGCCAAAACAGCAAAAACCGAGGCAAATAAGCACCTTCCCCAATCTAGGGTGTTTGGCTATCACGGTTTAGGAGTCACTCGTGGAAGTGGCTATATATCACAAGCTAGGTGTCTAGACTCAGATTTTGATAAAACAACAAAAAAAAGCCACAACTGGAGAAAAGCAAGCACGGTAAGAGAAGAATTCTAAGCGCCTTGCTTTGGTGTACTAGGATAAAGGGCTTACGTTAAAAACTGCCCTTTATTCTAGTATTCAAAGAGCCATCTTTAGGAAAGCCATAGCCTAGAAAACAAAAGTTTAGAAAGCAAAAGTCGGCGTATTAAAACCAAAGTATTTCAGCTCATCTTGAGATAAGTAATGCATATCATCAGACGAGGCTGAGTACAGAGTAAACCAGTAAAATTCTTCAGGCTTGATCAACTCAACCTTGTGGTAATAGTCGATGTATTCTTGATGCTGTGGATCCTCAGCTGGAAGATCAGCGCCCTCGACAAGATTGCCATTGTCGTCATCGCTTGCCCATGAATGAACACCAACTTTTGCGCCCTGTTCCACTTTGCGCTCAACACCAGACAAAAATAAGTCTGTGCCGCCAGATTCAACTCGACTATCACTTTCAAGCAGAGTACTTATGCCCATATCATGGATCTTAGTCGCCAGGCGCAAATTGGTTTCGTCATCCAGTGAACCTGGCACATTTTGCAAGCGGAGAAGTTTGATATCAGGGTAAAACTGCGTCATTGACTCAAAAGCTTGATACGATCCCGAGCATATCTCACCGTTGACATTGGCTTGAGACAAATTTCTATCAACAACAAAGGTCAATGGCATCACATTGCCCTCTCTCGCTTCTTGGCAATCAGATTGAAATACGTAAGGTTTTTGATAGTCAGGGTTAGACTGACAACCCGCCAAGGCCACCACTGACATAAAGACTGGGAATAAAAACTTCAAGGTAACTCCAAAACACATAGATTCTAGGAGCATCTTATTGTAGAGCGATAATTTTTATATATAGCCTTTGTCAGCAATTGTCAGTTTTCTGTTATTGGCTCCTAGCGTGATGTCTTCTTGTTAAAGGGCTAATCGCTTCTATCTAAACGGGCTCACCACCAAATGTACTTGAATAAGGGAAGTAAGGATATAACGGATTTTTGCCCCAAAACTTGTTAGATCAAATACTCTACACATTTCTTGTAGCGTGCGTTTTCCCTAACAAATCTAATCTGATGAACGAGGGTAAGATCTGCTCATTTTGGGGTGAAAGATTCCACTAGAACAAATGTTCAGGGTTTGCTAATGCCTTTCATAAAGAAAAAAAGAGCTTGCTACGATAACTATCTGAACGATAGTAAATATATTAACTCGGATATAGAGTGTAGCTTTTATACTTTGATACTTGAAAATGAGCATATCGCATTCCTTATTTGGAGTAGGTACGCTCATTTTATCTTTTGTTCATACTTGATAAATGCCGTCTACGAGTACACTGTACGACTAGCAAGCAAAATGTACCTTCTGCATGCTCGATGTATAGACAAATCAAGATCTAGTGTTTTGCCGTATCCATTTATCAATGGTTCTATCCGTTACAGGCACTACCCGAGACAATTTTCTCGCCGCATCTGCTACTGATTTATACTCAGCCTTGTTTTCATCGTAAATTTTCAAAACTTCATCTTTCATCGAGTCTGTTTCTGCGTGACGACTCCTTGCCGCTTTCCTAGCATTCTCTTTTCTAACTGCTTCAGCGAATATTACGTTGCTCATTTTTTCACGATGTAGCCAACAGTCATTGAGAATTTCCAACATTGCGGGTGACTCATGATATTGAAAGTATTCATCGAAAGAACGGTTCACTTCCCAGAAAAACATAACTGCGTGAACACCTGATTTATGCCAAGGAATAAAGCGAAATCCCATTTCGTTGGCTAGAACATCTTCAAGGCACAGCCACATATGTATAATATCGTCAACCGAAGATGTACAGACATGCTCTCTCAAGTCCGAGCCACCAATTTCTCTACCATCAGGAAAAGACAGAATAACGTTGCCATAATCCGATAACTGTAAAATTAGTCTCTTATATGCCTCTGCAATGAAACTTCCTTTCTCTTCGATAAACTCATTAATGCCTGAACATTGGTCGGCTTCTTCTTTTTGTAAGTCACAGATATGTTCGTATACACACTTTCCAATAGAGTATATAGCTTTTGTTTCTTGAAATATTTTTCCCTCTCGATCAATAACTAAACCATCTTTGTTATCGATTCCATACATCGACTCAACATCAATGTTTAATGTGAATTTTCCCATAATGAACCTCCACCTAGTATCTTACATTGATTCTAATGGCATAAGAATGATGGTTTTCCACAAGAGTGAGGCAATGCATTGTTTGACTAAGCATTTCTGATCAGTGTAATGTCAAACGTCGATTAACTTAAGACTTTAATTAGTATGATTTTTGATGAAGAACGCAGTAAAGAGGAAGAGCAACTACTACACGTAATTCGAACAACAAACATCGTTGAGACGAAAATGAAACGTGTAATAAAGGCTTTCATCAGCCCAGCCCCGAACCGTTCCGAGTTTGTACTTTCTTGTGTTCTCAACAATGCCACAATGCCCTTTGGAGCAAAGGTAAAAGTGATCCTAGCAATTGCAAAACACCTTTCCATTAAAGTAGATCGCAACTCATTTCATATATTGCTAAGTCGTCGCAATGCATTCGCACACCAAGATCACCTTGAGTCCATTCGTGTCATTGATGATTCAGAAAACTACCCTGATGTAGCTTTCGTTGTTGAGTCGATAAAAGGGTCTGGTGAGCTAGAGACGGTAACCTATACAACGGCGTATCACGAATTTATGGCAGCATACATCAAGGTAGACAAATCTCTGGACGACCTAATAAAGGAAATCATCGAGAACCAATAAAGATGAGCAGTCGCTTATGTTTAGGTGTAGTGGCTGATTGATTTTGGCCTACCGATTATAGGTTTTTCTATACCTCTGGCAATCCGTTAATTACTAATTTAGTAAAATCTGTAAAACGGTTTTGTCCATCAACGAGTCAGTAGAGCTGTGCTGACTCTGTGATGAGTTGTAACACACCTTTGCCCCAAAACGTCATGTCAGCACCGCTTCTTACTTGGGTTTGAATTCGAGAGTTTTGTAATATTTGTACTAATGACAGGCAAAAAGCAAGACCTGAACCTGATTTAGGGCGACCAGCTCACCACTCCACTAGATAAGTTTATAGAACAACTTATCTAGTAGAGAGCAGCAAAAAGTCACTCGGGTGAGTAGCTTTCTTTAACTAATTAATCGCCTAATCTTTCTGATTTTACTTGAGATAAAACGCTAATTACTTCAGTTTGAAACTGTTCGATTGAGCATTCGAAATGATGGAACTCATCATAGCACCGGTTGAATGCCCGGCCCTGAAAGCTTTTATACCAACTGATATCGGTTAACCTATATTCTTCGATATTAGGTTGTATTACATCTCTACAGTTCATTTGGAGTAGCATCAAAGATAGTTTTTCTAGAATCATAGAACCAAAGAAATGTTTGGATATATAAGCTTTAAGTTCTTCCTCATCCATTTTATTTACGTAAGTGATATGTTCTTCAACTAATCGGTCATAAATCTCCATATATTTTGATTCTGAGTAACACTCAAGTAGTGCTGTAGACTCAGCGATTTGTTCTCTAGTTAAATACCCAAAGAGTTTCTCTCTTAATTCAGCTCGTTTTTGTATCTCATGTTTCATTTTATCGAAGTCGGGTTTATATACTCTGATTTCAGTTTTGGTTTCAGCTCGTTTATAGTCCGTTCGATATTCATCTACAGGTTTATAGTCAAAATATACTTCAAATATAACGCCGATAGCTTCCGCACTTAGATGCTTTGGTTCATTAATCATATTGAGACTATGGTTTAAGTAGTGATTGTATTTGATAGTGGAAATCGTTTTGCTATATATGCCGCCTGATAATCCATATTTATCTCTAACTACTTCTTTTGCTTGTGCTGCTATTGGTTCACCTTCTTTATCTTCATACTCAGCCAACACCAACGATATTGATTGTAGATCGTGGTATGAAAGTTGATTTGGTGTGTCAACCCAAGAGTACTCATATTTCATTTCCTGAGTTATTTGATCCTGAAAATCAAAAAGCTTAAACAACATAGTAAATCTGAGTTCAAGTATTCTGATGTTAATAAGCGGTGTTTCAGCTAAGTGAACTTGGCTATCGTTGCTGGCTGGGTATCTGAAAGTTTGGCCTGTAGGATCAATATCGGCAATATCTTGGATGTAAGGGTCTAACAATGGAATGAGCTTGCTGAAACGCGAGTCTATTACTGATGCATATTCGGTTACCAGATTCCACAGTTTAGATAGATCGTGTGTGGATGCCTCATCTATTGTAGGAAAGGGGGCTAGCTTTCCCCTTAATGAACGATCTTTTGCAACTTTGGCGTCTCTATGCTGTTTTAGCTTAACCTCTCTTTTTGAGGCTAACATTCCTAAGTCTTTCCACCATTTTTTCAGCCGTAATTCCACAGCATGTCTCATGTTGAAACAAATAGGATAAACCAAAAAGTCGAGGTGAGTTCTAAACTCAGAAGATTCTTTCGCTGATCTAATCAGTTCGAGTGCGGCGCTTGAAAAACCAAGAGCATAATCTGTATTTGAACGGGCTTCTCCTTCCGGAGCAAAGCTGCCATTATTACCAACAGTTGCATTCAGGTGAGTCGTTTCACCTCCCGAGAAAGTATCGTTTTCAATTCTTTGGTTCATTATTATATCCTGCAATATGGCCAACATACTATTCGATGAATAGCATATTACTACGATTGGTAATTGGATGATATTTAAATGAAATATGCGTTGGCTTGTGAACCAATGGGGGCAGGTCTTGCTTTTTGTTAGTTAATTTTTGCCATACGCTAACTAATCCGACTTTTACTAAATAAGCAAAACTACTAACTTACTTTTGTCCATTCCTAATAAAACCCGATTCTATTCATATTTGCTCTCAAAAACTGAGGACTAAAAACGTCACTTTGAGCGTTTAAGTAGTCAAAATAACTATTTAACTGGTTAATGCATCAAAATGTCTTACCAGAGATTATAACTAGCTGAAACTATTGGTATCATCCCTCTTATTTTTTATAAGAGTGAACTTAAATGCGGTATGAATCTTTCCCATATGCCCCAGAAGAAAGGCAAGAAACCACAAGAGAAAGAGCGGAACGTCAACGCCAAGAGCGCAGAGCCGAACTAACCTACACCGCTAAAGATTATCAACGTTGGGCTGAAAATAGAGAACGTGTTCTTGCAGAGCGTGCCGCTGCACAACAAGCCTACGATCTTACTGAAAAAGAGTGGAATAAGGACTTACAAGAGCAAGCGAAGGAATATCAGTGGGATACGTCTCAACAGACCAATGTTAGCATTGCTGTTATGACAGTTGAAGAAGCAAACGAGTATTTAGATTTGCTCGTGAAAGACACTCATGGAGAACTTTCTACAGGCAAAGACTACACAGGTGTCAGCATGGGCTTAAAAGGGGCCTATGAAGTTGCTAAAGAGCTTGGCGGGTGGGGAGCAATAGCTAAAGCGGTCGATATTAATGGAGTGACGAATATTGTGGTTGAAAACTACAAACCTCGATATTTAGATCTCGGTATTCGCTGGCAGGAAGCGACACCTCAAATGCTTAAAATCGGCTACGCATTGAATACTGTCAAGGGTAATATTAATTTCTTGAAAGGTAACATCTATGTAGAACTTGTTTTCAGTGGTGCAGTCAATGCCGTTGATTACATCATGCATGATGAAAAAACCTTGGGTGAGGTTGTCGGCCAATATTCTGCTGATGTAGCTAAGGGAGTTGTTGCTGGCGTAATAGCTCAAGGTTTAACAATAGGGCTTAGGGTTGGCTTGGCAGTAGCCTTTGCATCACCTCCCACCGCCATTGTTCTCGGATTTTTTGCGATAGCTGCCTTTGGTATAGGTAAGGTTGTTTCTGCTATCGATGATCAGTATCAGTACACCGAACCAATGAAAAAAGAAATTGAAGGATTAATTGATGAAAATTAATCGGTTACGCTCAGGATTGTTTTTAGCATCATGTGTTGTACTCTCCGTTTTAGTTTTTTTGCTTGCGCCACAGAACTTGTTTGTACCGAAGGAACTCCCAAACGTTGTAAAGGTTTACAGCGCACTTAATGACGCCTCCTTGCTCGCTATTAGCTACACATTAATAGTGGCGTCGCTATTAGCACTTATCGTTTTTGTTACTGGAAGGTGTTTAAGATGGATGCCTAAATTTGTCATTATAATTCTGGGCGGCCTTTTTTTTGTTACGTTTGCCTATGGTTGGCAGATTAATCTATCAATAGAGGATGAGCTCAATAAGCAAGGTTACATAGAGTGCAGTTCTGAACGCGAGCTTTCCCTCAAATATTCAAGTCGTACTTACGTTCTCCCACCAGAAACATGTAATTGAGTCGGTGCTCCCGTCGTTTTATACGCCACAAATGCTCAGGGTCAGGCCTTCCATTTTGCCCTAGCTAAATTTATCCGAATATCCGGCATTCATAAGAAATCTGAACACAGAAATGTCCATAAAAGAGTCGAATTTAGTATGCTGCTTTATTCTTCTCCTGCAAGTAGCCACCCCCTGATGAGTTGCTGCTGTAGGCAGTTTCCTTACTGAGATTCACATAGAACATACTGGCCGAGAAAATAAATCATACGCTATTCAAATAGTCCTAGCTCATCACCGATCTTTAAAGAATCGAAAGGTGCAGAGTAGGTGGATTGAATCTTGTCGATTTCGTTAATGTCCAGTAACTTAATGAACTCATTTTGATTGCCGTTTTTAACTAGAAGCTTTATGTGTTTAAGCTGTTCTGGTGTAGCACTGTGTGCGGTATCTAAGAGGTTTTGTCTTTCTTTTTGAGAACAAGACTCCCGATTATCCATAGAGATAAACAAGACTACATTTTTCTTGTCTTGAGTTGACAGGGAGTTGAACCAATCGTTAACAGGGAAAGGCTTATTGTTCGTCTTGGCTATACTGTTGCATTCAGTCAGTTTATCCCCATAACTCACCAAAGCTTGCTCAAAAGTGGTTGCACAGGCGGTAAACGAAAGTATGGATAGTGCAAAAGCTAGGTTACAAAGACGCACGGACTACACACCTCCAAAATTTACCTTCCTTGCCATTGGTTTGCCATTGGTTTGCCATTGGTTTGCCATGTTAAAGGTTCGGCTATCTAGGTTAATCCAAAAGCCCGGTATAGAGCAAGACATACCGCAAAAATCATTCCCACCATTAAACAAAAGGCAAGAATTCATTTATCTTCATATTATTTCACTTTCATAAGCACTTGATTGCACAACAAAATAGAATTCTTGATGCATATAAAAATGAATGTAAATTAATGATCCTAACGAGTAGACAAATACATCAACATATAACAACCAAGCACAATGCATTACAAACAACGGATAATAGCAATGAGTTCACTCTCACTCTTCCTGTTAAAAAAGTATACCGAGTATTAGTAGATGCTGATGGCAAAGCTACATCTGTCATAAGAGAAAATCCTAAACAATTGTTTGGTGCCAAATGTAAGACGTCCATTGCAAACTTTCTTAGTAAAAGTAATAATGCAAAGGCGCTAAAAGTACTACAAAAAATGGACATCGATTGTGGTCAGATTATTAATGAATGCAATAAAGAAAATGCCGTCACGACGATTCAAGCAGCCTTTCGAGGGTTTGTCGCTCGTCGATCGTTAACACCAGAAAACGATTTCGGCTTTAAAAAGATGACCAACGAAAATCATGGTCGCACTTACTACTTTGACTCAACAAAAGAAAACCCTCACTTGAGAACGCCTGATCACCCCATCAAATACGGTAGTGCTGGCGCTTTTAAAACCGTAACTCATGCTGACTCTTCATTTGTTCAGCTATCGAATCCAAGCATTTCTCTCGAAGCAGCTAAAAATGAAAATAAGCTTGCAGACGAGTTGTCTCAATTTTCTTCGGTCTGTCATTCAAGGTATGTGGAAGATAAAACGGTACTGGCAAGAAACGGTGGCAGTGAAATTGCTGATCAGCGAAGAAAGTACAATAGAAAGTTTCCAGTAGAGTCATTTCGCTTAGCTTGCCAAGATCTTGCTGCTATGCACAACTTAGATATCTATATGCGAGATATTAAGCCTGAAAATATGGTGATAAAAGATGGGGTGGCAAGGCATATAGACCTCGATTTTGTCACCACACCTAATGGTGGCACTTACCCGTTTGAACAAGTGTGTGGCACACCATATATGGTAACTAGGGGGCTAATTAAAGAGAGAGAGTCTGGCGACAAAGAACGCATTAAAAAAGCGCTAAAATCGGGTGATCAATTTGCTATGCTACAAACAATGATGTATGCCACTGGAGGAAGCAAACTAAGCTACCAAGTCCGCAGGCACGATGGTATTGGTAAAGTGGGAGTAGCTATCACTGGTGCTCATAGAGATTGGGCCAGAGACAACATACTGCCGCAACATAAAAACCATGTACTCAAGTTTCTCGCCAACCCTACAGCAAGCCCTTTACCCGCTCCGCTGCACTTGCTAATAAAGTGGGATAACTAGAACCTTCATCTGGTATCAAAATGGACACATCACAAATCCCCATTGTGGTGTGCCCCAGCCACAAACTGACGGGTCTAGTGATTCATTAGGGGCTCGCAGTTTGGGTAAACATCCAATATTCAGCCCAATTTTTATATCAATTCATACCCATTCAACAGCATTGAAGGTATAACTAGACCATTGTTCTTTATTGGGGTTTTCAATGGATTATATTGCTCTCTCCCGAATCAGTTTGAAGCACCTAACCGTGCTCCACGTCCTACTGAGCACCCACAGTGTCAATGGCGCATCAGAAGTCCTTTGTGTAACCGCTTCCAGTATCAGCAAAACACTTGGACAATTAAGGGAGCAACTCAATGATGAGTTGTTTTATCGCGATGGTACTTCATTAGTCCCCACCCCTTTTGCTTTAGCGGTGGCGAACGATATACACAAGATTCTGTGTTCTATGAATCAAATTCTTCATCAAGGGGAATTTGAGCCAGAAAGCTACACTGGCACATTGGCTCTTTCAATGCGTGAAAGCACCTTTGACCTGTTCTGCGATCGCATCAGTGCCATCAGTTCTAAACTAAGCTCGGCAAAAATTCAGATTTTTGCTAAAGAGCAACTTAGCTTTGAAGCTTTGCTGCGTGGACAAGTTGACTTTATGATCCTGCCACATGATATCAGTCAACCACCAACTCGCAGCCGCGACCTGATATGGGAGCAAATTGAACAAGACGAAATGATATGCCTAATGAATTCAAAACACCCACTGGCCAACAACCCCTTAAGCATTGAAGATTATCTTTCCTGTCAGCATGTAGGCATTTTAGATAAAGATCTCTCTGAGCCGTATTTTGAGCAGCTACTCACCCAGCAATACCATCCTAGACAAGTGCGTATTTCAGTCGCAGACTTTGGTTCAGCGGCGACAATTTGTCATCAATCTGAACTGCTGTTTACTTGTTCTAAAATGTGGGCGGAAAAAGCACTCCAGGCCAAAGGCCTCACCCAAAAGCCACTGCCATTCTCATATGGCAAAGTGGCTTATAGTTTAGTTTGGAATCAAGCCAGTCTAAACAATCCAGCACTCAAGTGGCTTCATTCTCAACTGGTTAAGCCTAGTTAGACATACACACTAGGCAATTGAATCCGATGAGGAATTAATAGCCTAAGTGACTGATAGAAATTTAGCATTTGTGGTTCACTGCATTTATCCCATTGCAGTGACTCCCCCTCTACGCCATGATGTTGAAAGGCATTTAATCTCACTATCACCGTCTCTGGCAATTGATTAATCAAGCACGCTATATTGTCGACCTCTTGGTCTAAATCGCTTTTTTGCGGAATATGGAGCAAACGAATCTCGTGCAGTTTTTTGTTTTTCGCCAAGTAACGTATCGATTGAATAACTTTGTGATTGCTTCTCCCTACTAACCATAGATGCGTTTCTTGTTGCCAGGATTTAAGGTCTATCATAGCGCCGTCCAAATAAGGGAGTACCCTATTCCAACCTGACTCGCTCAAATAGCCATTGCTATCGACAAAACAGGTTAAATGCCCAAGCTCATTATCATCTTTAATTCGCTCAAAAAGCTCTATGATAAAGGGCAACTGCATCGTCGCTTCACCCCCTGAAATTGTGATCCCACTAATAAACCATTTTTGGCCGTGGATAATCGACAGCACTTCAGAGACTGTCAAGTGATGTACTTTCGGGCTAGAACGATAGCTACAAACATCAATACATTGATCGCAATGGGTGCACAGGCCCTCATCCCATATCACTTTGCCCTTATTATCCAATGACAATGCATTTTCAGGGCATCCAGCCACACAG
Source organism: Vibrio aquimaris (assembly GCF_009363415.1). Taxonomy (NCBI): domain Bacteria; kingdom Pseudomonadati; phylum Pseudomonadota; class Gammaproteobacteria; order Vibrionales; family Vibrionaceae; genus Vibrio; species Vibrio aquimaris. The sequence goes on from NZ_CP045350.1 coordinate 1,712,870, forward strand.
TCACCGCAATCATTACAGTAATTAATTGTGTGGGGGTTGTGGCAATTGATACAGTTGAAATTGCATCCTTGCAGAAAAAGGACCAGACGATTGCCTGGCCCATCGACACAAGAAAAGTTAAGAATACGACTTACAATGGCTTGCCTTTCTGTCATTGTTTGTCCTATTTATACGAAGGTTGTATTTCCATACTCACAACCCGTGGCGAGCGTTGTAATATCCCTGTATTATTCGCAGCTTCTGCCCCCAACCAAGTGGTATTTTTACGCGAGCCATGCTCAGAAAACTTCTCAATATCAGACAGCTTAATCATGTAGCCTGTGACTCTCACTAAATCATTCGATGCGACATTAGCAGTAAACTCACGATAGCCTGAATTAAGCGCACCTTTGCACAAATTAAACATGGCCTCTGGGTTAGATTTTACCGTCTCGTCTATAGTCAAAATATCGCTAATCCCTGAGGTATAGTACTTGTGGTGTTTCGCTGTCGCTTGTACATAGGTAACGGGATCCGGTTCTGTTCCATAGGGTACTCTCACCCCAGGGGTAACGTCTTTATCTATGGCAATACCACCTTGCGCATGCAGCAATGCTTTACCATCAATGCCATATTTGACCGTTGAACGTTCCACTATCTCGGCCAATTTATCGGAAATCTGATAGCCTAACTCGTTAGCCTCAGCATTATGACCATAAAGCCCCTGAGCACCTGCTTTTTCCATCAGAATATTCACCGCTTCTGCCATTCCATAAATGCCGAACATGGGCGCAAAACGTGATTCTTCTATCAAACCTTCTTGAGCCAAGAACCCATTAAAGAAATACGATTTTTCATGAAGGAAGGCGCTGCGAGCGTCCATTAACTCAACCATCAGCTCACTATAGTCGGGTAACAAATGATTGAGAAAATCGTCAAGGTCTAATGCACGTTCTGCTACCAGTTTTAAGTTCATTCTAACCAGTGTGTTGGAGCCACCAGCTAAAGGCAGTGAATTGTAACAGCTCACTATGCCAAAACGCTTATCACCATAGCTTTGTGCATGCATAGGATAGTTAGCAATATGAGGTTTACTACACGCACATATGTTGCTTGTGGCTTGGCGCAGTAAATCATCCGGCGTCACCTTGGGGTCATACATAAAAGTCAGATTTGGAGCAACCTGCTTTAGCTCAACATCAATTCGTAATATTGCACGGCAAACAATATTATCCGTTGGGCCAATGTTTACGTGCATAAATGCATCGGGTAATGTCCTATCAAGCATTACCCAAAACCGCTTGAGTTTTTGATATACCGACTCTTCATCAAGATCGCCTATATAAGGCATCAGTACTTCATCTAGATGACCAAGATAAACAGGAATACTGGTGACCGATGGAACATGGTGGTAGAGAATAGTCAGCAAATTGATCGCATCATCAAAATCTTTGGCAGGCTCTAACTCAAGATATTCAGAGCCTTGAGCAAGGTATTTAGCATAATCTGGCAGCACGTAGCGCGGTTTAAACGGGGCGTGCCCTTCAAATAGATCACACAAAATCCCCGAGTCCATGGCTGCTTGCGCAGGCTCGGATAATGAAAGGTAAGGAAGGTTACCCTCGGCTTCTAATGCGAGGTATTGGCTTTTTTGTTTCGGGTTAAGGTTTGCGTCCGTGATGATGTCTTGCACGCGAGTTTGAAAAGAGTTCAAGCTGTTAGACATAAAGTATCTCCATTTTTCGAAACTTTACGCTAACGATGTTTTATTCTGCTAATGAATTCTCTTTCATAATATGTTTCCATTTTGGAAATTGTCGAAAAAAGCCCAGCAAATACACGCTGGGCTGTTTAGTAGTTAGAGTTTGAAACAGCCTATCTCTTGCTCTAATTGGTAGGATAAATCAGAAAGCTGAGCAGCCTGCGCCGCTGCATCATGCGCCTCTCCTGCCAATTCATCAGACACATCGCGAATACCAACCGTATTACGCGTGATTTCTGATGTGACAGACGCTTGCTCTTCTGCGGCGGAGGCAATTTGTGTCGCCATGTCACTGATTTGCTCAACCGCGGTCTGAATTTGATTAAGACTAATCGCAGCAGAGTCTGCATCCGTTACGCTCGTTTCAGCCAACTGACGGCTATCACCCATGATGTTGACCGCTTTACCCGTCGTGCCTTGAAGCGTTTCTATCATCTGCTGAATTTCTTTGGTTGAGGCGTGGGTGCGCTGGCTAAGAACACGAACCTCATCAGCGACCACTGCAAAGCCTCGTCCTTGCTCTCCAGCACGTGCAGCCTCAATAGCCGCATTAAGTGCAAGCAGGTTTGTTTGCTCTGCAATATCTTGAATGGTAGAAAGAATAGTACTGATACTATTGCCGTGTACTTCAAGATCTTGAATAACGTCAGTGGCCACTTCCACTTCTTGCGCCAAGTTCTGAATTGAGCTTTGAGTCTGTATCACTTGCTCTCCACCATGAACACAGGCCGTTACTGCTTCTGAAGAGTTCTGAGCAGTATTATCTGCATTACCCGCAATTTCTTGGGTGGCCGCAGCCATTTCATTAATGGCCGTCGCCACCATATTGATTTCGTCTTGCTGCAAACGAATGCGAGCACTGCGCTCTTCTGCTTGTGCCGCTGTCTGTTTCGATTGCTCAGACAAAGATGCCGACACCTTGCTTAGCTTGGAGACCATTGCGTGCATGTTGCCAACAAAAGTATTGAAATTCTCCGCCAACTGACCCACTTCATCATCGCTACGCGGCTCAAGGCGCTGTGTTAAATCACCCTCACCCGATGCAATTTCTTCAAGAGCCACAGACACTCGTCCGAGATCTCGAAACAAGAAGCTGACCAGCCAAGAAACAACCCCAATCACTAGCAAAGTAACAATGAGAGCAGTGAGGATTAGGTCTTGTAATAGGTCCGAGTGCGCCGCCTCTTCTGTTTGGCGATCCATTTCAAGCGCTAAAATCCACTCGGTCCCGGGTACTTTTTTGAAAAAGTAAAACTTCTCTTCTCCATTACGCTCAGTAATTTTCATTGAGCCGTCATTGGCGGAGCGTTCAACCGCTGCCATAGAAAGTTCTTCAGAAAGACTTGAAACAGGTTTAAGTAACAACTCTTTATTTGGATGCGCGAGAAACGTTCCGTCTTGAGTATCAATCAGCATTGCGTAAGCATTGTCACCTGCATCAAGATTAATCACATCATTAATTAACTGATCAATAAGTACATCAGCACCTACCACTCCGACAAAGGTACCATTTTGGCGAACTGGCTCTGCAATAGTGACCAGTAAAGCATTGGTAATCGCATCTTTATACGCAGTGGTAATTATTTGCTGGCCTGCATTATTGGCATCTTGATACCAAGGACGGACACGAGGGTCGTAATCTGCACGATTGCGCTCTGGATGCGAGCGGAGCATTTCTCCTTCTGGCGTACCAAGGAAAATATCGTCAAACCCTCCTGCTATACGCGCTTGCTGCAGAAAAGGTACGACATCGGTTTGTTGTGTATAACTATTAAATGACTTAGCAATATCTTTACGTATCGTTATCCAGTCAGAAATACCTTCTGAGGCGGTTTTGGTCAGGCTATCTGCCCGAGCAATTACGCCATTACGAGTTTGTTTAAAAAGCTGATCAGCCGAAAGCCAAGTAAGTGCACCTGCCATTAACAATACTGCTAATAAACTAGCACCAATGAGTTTTTGTTTTAGAGACAATTTCATAATTTTTATATGAGTTGAAGAACAGACAGAAGTTGCTAATTTTATAGACAAACTTTTCCCGTTGCACGTAATATTATTAAAATATCACTTACATGTAACCTTTTGTAATATTGATAAACTTTTGACGTCATTATTATGTCTAAAATACCTAGTCATCAATATATTGGCGACAGGTTTGAGGGATAGATTAAAAATATTAATCGATATTGTTCGTTTAAAACTGTATATAAGTTACCTAAAAAAAAACCGAGCATAATGCTCGGCTTATTCAATATTAAAAATGATTTACTGCTATTCTTCGCTATTATCAGAGCTGGTCTCTGCGATCTCAGCGCTTACATTCGCTTCGTCATCCTCACCTTGTGGTAATTCCGACTCTTCGATCTCATCGATGCGCTGCAAACCAACAACATTTTCATCATCAGCGGTTCGAATCAAAGTAACGCCTTGAGTATTTCGTCCAACTTGGCTTACTTCTGCAACACGTGTTCGAACCAATGTTCCAGCGTCGGTGATCATCATCATCTCATCACCTTCTTCGACTTGAACAGCACCAACAACGCTACCATTTCGCTCAGACACTTTGATAGAAACAACACCTTGAGTTGCTCGACCCTTAGTAGGGTACTCGGTCAATTCAGTTCGCTTACCAAAGCCATTTTGCGTGACCGTTAGGATGTCACCTTGGTTAGAAGGTACAATCAGAGACACAACTTGATCATCATCAGCTAGCTTAATGCCACGGACGCCCGCAGCCGTTCGTCCCATTGCTCTAACTTTATCCTCAATAAAGCGAACTACTTTACCTGATTTAGAAAACAGCATGATATCGCTGTTGCCATCTGTGATATCGACACCGATTAACGAGTCGTCATCACGTAAGTTAACCGCAATAAGACCGTTTGAGCGAACGTTAGCAAACTGATCAAGTGATGTCTTCTTAACCGTACCATCACCTGTCGCCATAAAGATGAACTTATCAGCTGAAAATTCGTCGACTGGCAGAATAGCGGTAATACGCTCATTTTCTTCCAGCGGTAATACATTAACAATTGGCTTACCACGTGCAGTGCGCGTTGCCTGAGGCAATTGATACACTTTCAGGCGGTATGTTTTACCTCGTGTAGAGAAGCACAAGATGTTGTCATGGGTATTAGCAACAAGAAGACGTTCAATATAGTCTTCGTCTTTCATCTTAGTTGCACTCTTACCTTTACCACCACGGCGCTGAGCTTCATAGTCGTTGAGTAACTGGTACTTCACATAACCTTCATGAGACAGTGTAACCACCACGTCTTCACGAGCAATAAGCTCTTCCATATCGATATCATGGATAGCGGCCGTAATTTCAGTACGGCGTGCATCACCAAAGCCGTCACGAACGGCTTCTAATTCTTCACGAATCACTTCCATCAAGCGCTCAGTGCTTGCCAGAATATGCATCAGCTCAGCAATTTCTTCTAGAAGCTGCTTATATTCATCAAGAATTTTTTCATGCTCTAGACCTGTCAACTTCTGCAAGCGAAGATCTAGAATGGCCTGTGCTTGCTGCTCAGTCAAAAAGTACTGATTATCACGAATACCAAACTGAGGCTCCAGCCAATCAGGGCGTGCTGCATCGGTACCGGCACGCTCAAGCATTGCCGAAACATTACCTAAGTCCCAGCCGCGAGCCGTTAATCCAGCTTTCGCTTCTGCTGGTGTTGGTGCACGGCGAATAAGCTCAATAATTTCGTCGATATTAGCAAGAGCAAGTGCAAGACCTTCAAGGATATGAGCACGATCACGAGCTTTACGTAATTCAAAGATAGTGCGTCGAGTCACCACTTCACGGCGGTGGTCAACAAAGCACTTCAGCATTTCTTTAAGATTAAACAGTTGAGGCTGACCATTGTTCAGCGCAACCATGTTAATACCAAAAGTCGTCTGAAGCTGAGTGTTAGTGTAAAGGTTGTTTAATACAACTTCACCGACTGCATCGCGCTTACATTCAACAACAATACGCATACCGTCTTTATCAGATTCATCGCGAAGTGCGCTAATGCCCTCCACTTTTTTATCTTTTACAAGCTCTGCTATCTTTTCAACCAGTCGCGCTTTGTTAACTTGATAAGGTATTTCAGTAACAATTATGGTTTCTTTGCCGTTTTTATCGGTTTCAATATCGGCCTTAGATCGCATATAAATTTTGCCGCGACCTGTTTTGTACGCGTCAACAATACCTTTACGACCGCTAATAAGCGCTGCCGTTGGAAAATCAGGGCCTGGAATATATTCCATTAGCTCATCAATAGTAATGGCTTCGTTTTCAATGTACGCAAGACAGCCGTCAATCACTTCACTAAGGTTATGTGGAGGGATGTTAGTTGCCATACCGACTGCAATACCTGAAGCACCATTGACCAAAAGATTAGGCACTTTGGTTGGTAGGACCGCAGGGATCTGCTCGGTACCGTCATAGTTGGGTACGTAATCTACCGTTTCCTTGTCAAGATCAGCCAAAAGTTCATGGGCAATTTTCGCCATTCGAACTTCGGTATAACGCATTGCTGCTGCCGAATCACCATCAATGGAACCAAAGTTACCTTGACCATCAACAAGCATATAACGCAATGAGAACGGTTGAGCCATACGTACAATCGTGTCGTATACTGCGCTATCACCATGTGGGTGATACTTACCGATCACATCGCCCACAACACGGGCAGATTTCTTATATGGTTTATTCCAATCATTGCCCAGCACATTCATCGCGAACAATACGCGGCGATGCACGGGCTTTAGGCCATCACGCACATCAGGAAGAGCACGACCCACGATAACGGACATCGCGTAGTCAAGGTATGAACCTCTTAGCTCATCTTCAATGTTAACGGGCGTGATCTCTTTAGCTAGATCGCTCATAGAGCCAATATCCCTCTATTTATAGATCGTATGTACAATACGTTTAAGTCGCAAAAATATAACACACAAATGCCCACTTCGGCATTACTTTCCCTCTCCTTTTATCAGGTTGTGAGCTTGGTTGTGGATCAAATGCTGAGAAATTAAACACTGTTGTTTTATCTTTATAAATAAAGGCTGTTTTTTAGCCATCACATAAAAAATGCAGCCTAGTATGGAGTGTGATGAGTTACAGCGTATAATGTCACCCTATCCACGGATACTTATCGAGAAAAATACCGTTTATGACGCTTTCAAAAAATGTTGACCCGAACGAAATCAAAAAATTTGAAGAGATGGCTTCACGTTGGTGGGACAAAGAAGGGGAATTCAAACCTCTCCACCAAATCAATCCATTGAGACTCAATTACGTTTTGGATCGTGCCAATGGTTTATTTGGCAAAAAAGTACTCGATGTCGGCTGCGGTGGCGGAATCCTTGCAGAGAGCATGGCAAAAGAAGGGGCAATAGTAACTGGACTTGATATGGGCAAAGAGCCGCTTGAAGTCGCTCGACTTCACGCCCTTGAGACAGGCACTGAGCTCACCTATATCCAAAGTACAATAGAAGATCACGCTGTGGATAACCAGGGTCAATATGATGTGGTCACTTGTATGGAAATGCTAGAGCATGTTCCTGACCCACAATCGGTTATCTTCGCTTGTTCAAAACTTGTCAAACCCGGTGGACATGTTTTTTTCTCGACACTTAACCGTAACATCAAATCCTATTTATTCGCTATTGTGGGCGCTGAAAAGCTGCTTCGTATCGTTCCAGAAGGCACTCATGATCATGATAAGTTCATTCGACCTGCTGAGCTTCTTAAAATGATTGACCACACCGAACTCACAGAAATGTCAATCACTGGTCTTGGTTACAACCCAATCACTGACACCTATAAGTTAGGAAAAAATGTGGACGTTAACTACATCATTCACACCAGTAAGTTTTAGCCATCAATTGATACAAACACTTGCTCAATTCGTATAAATCGGTAGCTAGCATAGGCTACCGTTTTTGTTTTAATTTCAAGCTTTATTTTGATGTTTTGGTTCCAAAATGAGCACTAGAAATTCATGCTCAGAATTATTGAAAGATCAAGGGATTTTTTTTTAAATATGGTTACTAATAAACCGATCTAAAAATGGCAGTTTTATACAATCAAGTACCTCCTAACTCCATCGGTTAGTACCCACTTACTGAAATTTTTAATTTTATTAGTTATCCACAAGTCATCCAAGTTGTTCAACTTGAAAAGCTTCGCGCATAGCACTATCTTGTAAGTCGTAAAGCAATTAACCCCTATATGTTGTGTTTGGACTACAATATGTAGATAGACTTTGATCACAAAGCTGGAACGGTTTTGAAGCAATTTGCATAAAAACACGGCTTTTATCAGTTTTGTTAGGGAAATTAAGCAGAATGAACCAACAACTCACCGTTACTAAACGTGATGGACGCAAAGAAAGTATTGATCTAGATAAGATCCACCGAGTCATTACTTGGGCTTCAGAAGGCCTAGATAACGTTTCAGTATCTCAAGTAGAACTTCGCGCCCACATTCAGTTCTATGATGGTATTACCACATCAGATATTCATGAGACTATCATCAAATCAGCAGCTGACTTGATTTCAGAGGAAACGCCAGATTATCAATATCTAGCAGCTCGACTCGCGGTATTCCACTTGCGTAAAAAAGCTTACGGTCAATACGAGCCTCCCAAGCTCTATGACCACGTTGCTCGTCTAGTGGATTTAGGCAAATACGATCAGAACATTTTGCAAGATTATACCAAAGCAGAATTGGACGAACTTGATAGTTATATAGACCACAAGCGCGACCTAGACTTTTCTTATGCTGCGGTTAAGCAGCTCGAAGGTAAATACTTTGTACAAAACCGTGTTTCGGGTGAGATATACGAAAGTGCTCAGTTTTTATATATTCTTGCAGCGGCGTGTTTGTTTGCAAACTACCCACAAGAAACAAGGCTTAGCTATATCAAGCGCTTTTATGACGCAACGTCAACATTCAAAATATCTTTACCAACACCGATTATGGCAGGCGTACGCACACCAACACGCCAGTTCAGTTCATGTGTACTCATCGAGTGTGGTGACAGCTTAGATTCCATTAACGCTACCGCTAGCTCTATCGTGCGCTATGTTTCGCAAAGAGCAGGGATTGGTATTAACGCTGGACGCATTCGTGCACTGGGTTCAGAGATCCGCCGTGGTGAGGCTTTCCATACTGGTTGTATTCCTTTTTACAAGTATTTCCAAACCGCAGTTAAATGCTGTTCTCAGGGTGGTGTGCGTGGCGGTGCTGCAACTGTTTTCTACCCGCTATGGCACGGTGAGTCGCAAGCTCTGATGGTTCTCAAAAACAACCGAGGTGTAGAAGAGAACCGTGTTCGCCACATGGACTATGGTGTTCAATTAAACAGGCTGATGTATCAACGTCTGGTTGAAGGTGGAAACATTACTTTATTCTCACCTTCAGATGTTCCTGGTCTTTACGACGCATTTTTTGAGAATCAAGATGAGTTCGAACGCCTTTACGTTCAGTACGAAAATGACCCTTCAGTTAAAAAAGAGTCAGTCAAAGCCGTTGAGCTGTTCTCTATCTTAATGCAAGAAAGAGCGTCTACTGGTCGTATCTACATTCAGAACGTAGACCACTGCAATACACACAGCCCATTCGATTCAGAAGTTGCTCCAGTACGTCAGTCAAACTTGTGCTTAGAGATTGCGCTACCAACTAAACCTCTCACTAATGTTGAAGATGAATCTGGTGAAATTGCTCTCTGTACGCTTTCTGCATTTAACCTTGGTGCTATTGAATCTCTTGATGACTTTGAAGAACTGTCAGACTTGGTAGTAAGAGCGCTCGATGCTCTGCTCGATTATCAAAACTACCCGCTTCCTGCAGCGAAAAGGTCAACGATGAATCGACGCACTCTAGGTGTAGGTGTCATCAATTACGCTTATTATCTTGCGAAAAATGGGGTGAAATATTCTGATGGCAGCGCCAATGGATTAACCCACCGCACTTTTGAAGCAATGCAGTATTACTTGCTAAAAGCATCGGTTGCCTTGGCTAAAGAGCAAGGAAGATGCCCGGCCTTTAACGAAACTAACTATGCAAAAGGCTTGTTGCCAATCGATACCTACAAAAGTGATGTCGATTTAATCTGTGATGAGCCTCTGCATTATGATTGGGACACGCTGCGCACCGAAATCATGACACATGGCCTTCGTAACTCGACACTGACAGCCTTAATGCCTTCTGAAACATCGTCTCAGATTTCGAACGCGACAAATGGTATCGAACCTCCTCGCGGTTACGTATCAATCAAGGCATCAAAAGACGGCATCCTGAAGCAGGTGGTCCCCGAATACAGTGAGTACAAAGAGAACTACGAACTACTGTGGGATATAGGCTCCAATGATGGATACTTGCATTTAGTCGGTATCATGCAGAAGTTTGTTGACCAAGCGATATCAGCGAATACCAACTACGACCCTACCCGCTTCGATAAGGGTAAGGTCCCGATGAAGAAGCTATTACAGGATCTACTCACAGCCTATAAATATGGTGTAAAAACGCTTTATTATCACAACACTCGCGACGGTGCGAGTGATGACCAAAAAGACGCAGTGCAAGAAGATGATGATTGCGATGGTGGCGGTTGTAAGATCTAACCCCTAATCACCAATGTGATTAGAAACAAATTAACAGATTGTTTGCCCCTCAGTAGAGGGGCTTAAAAGGAAAGAGGCAGCATGGCTTACAGTACTTTTAACCGAAATAAAAATGACCAATTAAAAGAACCTATGTTCCTTGGTCAATCCGTAAACGTTGCTCGCTATGATCAACAAAAATTCGAAATATTTGAAAAGCTTATCGAGAAGCAACTTTCATTTTTCTGGCGACCAGAAGAAGTTGATGTTTCAAGCGATCGCATCGACTACAACAAGCTTCCTGAGCATGAAAAACATATTTTCATTTCTAACTTGAAGTATCAAACTCTACTTGATTCAATTCAGGGACGCAGTCCAAACGTCGCTTTACTTCCGTTAGTATCACTACCGGAAGTTGAAACTTGGATTGAAACTTGGTCGTTTTCTGAGACGATTCACTCACGTTCTTACACTCACATCATACGTAACATCATCAATGATCCTGCTATTGTGTTTGATGATATCGTAGAAAATGAGCACATTTTAAAGCGTGCAGAAGATATTTCTCAGTACTACGATGACTTAATTCAGTTAACCAATGACTACCATCGTTACGGTGAAGGCACACATACCGTTAACGGTGAGCAAATTACTATTAAATTGCACGACCTCAAGAAAAAGCTCTACGTCTGCTTGATGTCTGTGAACGCTTTAGAGGCTATTCGATTTTATGTAAGTTTTGCCTGCTCCTTCGCTTTTGCAGAACGTGAATTGATGGAAGGTAATGCGAAAATCATCAAGCTAATCGCACGTGATGAGGCTCTCCACCTAACTGGTACACAGCACATGATCAATCTGCTACGTAACGGTCAGGATGATTTTTCATTCATGCAAATTGCAGAAGAGTGCAAGCAAGAATGTTTCGACTTGTTTAAAGCCGCCGCCGAACAAGAAAAAGAATGGGCCGAATACCTGTTTAAAGATGGTTCCATGATAGGTCTCAACAAAGATATTCTTTGCCAGTACGTTGAATACATTACAAATATTCGTATGCAGGCCGTCGGACTCGATGCAGCATATCCAGAGGCAACGTCTAACCCGATTCCATGGATTAATGCTTGGTTATCATCAGATAATGTTCAAGTCGCTCCGCAAGAAGCTGAAATATCATCTTATCTTGTGGGACAAATAGATAGTGATGTTCAAGCAGATGACTTTAAGGACTTTGAGCTCTAATGCCCAACATAAAGATCAACGGAACTACATCAATTCAGTCTAATCCCTCTAACACAGTTTTAGAGACAATGGAGAACGCTGGAATAATACCTGAATACAACTGCCGAGATGGGCACTGCGGTGCCTGTCGCTGCAAGCTAGCCAAAGGTGAAGTAGAATACGTTGGTTTTGCAATGGCCTACACTGAAAGTGATGAAATTTTACCCTGTATATGCAAGGCAAAATCTGACATAGAAATTGAAAATGTCACTTATAGCCTTAATGACAAGAGTGCATAATTATTCATTTAAAAAACCCGACTTAATCAGTCGGGTTTTTTATACATATGGTTTACACACGGACTTTAATTAGGGCTAAAAATTCATCAGCAGTCTGTGTAGATACAGCTTTGCTTGCAATTTCTCTTCCTCCATCGTCAAACAGAGACAAGCGATAGCCTAATGAATTTGTATGATTTTCTTCTTCCGGCAAACGAAGCCAAATCGAGCTAACATCATGACCAAACTCACTAAGTGATTCTCCTAGCACGACTTTTTGGCCTGCAACTTGATACCAAACTACAATTCTCGAATGTTGGCACATGCGAACCTCCCTAGGTAAAACCTCTGATGAACTTTCATTTTAAGCACAAATGAAACAAATGCACGTACCAATTATGGAGCTCATCAGCCATCTATTAAAAATCATAACTTTAAGCGTTAGATGATTTTCTTCTAAAAACCATTAGCCAAGTCATAGCTGTAATAAGGAGCATATTCATTCACTTAATGATATGAGGTTGGATAGCATTGACAATGCTAACAAAGTATCATTCAAGCCTTTAATTGTTAATGGATTCCCTCGGAATATAGATTTCTTTAACGCGAGTAAGAGCGCTATAGTTAGGAAACATACTTTTACTCAAAAAGTAACGTCTGAGCATATCGGCTGCCACAGTGGTAATGACAGCCACCTTGTCATCACGAGATAATGAGCGCTTAAAACTTAGAGTCTGTCCCCATTCACCATTAGGAGTAGCGACAGCGACTGAAAACGTTTGATCTTTGAGCTTTCCGGTAGCAAGCGCAATATCAGTGGCACACTTTTCTCTTGTAGCTCCAGCAAGGGCAAGTATGGCAGCTAGAGCATCATTATTGCTTTCTCCCACCTCAACTCTCTCTCCCAACACCCATCCGTGCTCACAATAGTGTTTAGTTTGGTCATTAGAATTTAGCCACCGAATAAGCTGGCCATATGTTGATTGCTCTGCTGTAGAAATTGACTGACCTTTCTCTGCTATCAGATAGGCAACGCAATCTTCAAATGGCTCATCAACACTCACCACATTTTCTTCAATCAGATTATGGATAATTTTCAGAAGTTTGACTCTATTGTCGATATCATTTTTTGGTCCAAATAGCTTCACTTCTATATAGGGTAAATAAGAACGATAACCTAATGTGTATTCATCTGGTAAATCGACCTTATTCATAAGATCAGACAGGTATGACTCGGACAGGCCAAAGGTATATAGCTTACTACAGTCAAAACCAACCACGTTATCATGACGTTCGTTTAATGCAGGCAACACGATTGACTCAACCATCAAGTGGAATTCACTCGGCACACCTGGCGTAAAATAGAAATCGCAGTCATTAAAAGTCAGTGAAAAACCGCATGCGGTGCCAATTGGGTTATCTAAAATTATTGACCCTTGGGGTAACATGGCTTGCTTTCTGTTACTCTCCGGCATAGGCATACCACGAGATGAAAAGTACTTTTCTAGTTTATCCATCCATTGTGAATACAGTTCTAATTCACAACCAGAAGCCTCTGCTGCTGCCTCGGCACTGACATCATCGGTTGTTGGTCCTAGCCCCCCATTTACTATTACCACGTCGTAGTTGAAACTTAACATCATTAACTCTTCAACTAACGCTGATTTGCTGTCTCCAACTGTTGAACGTTTAGACAAAGAGAAACCACGCTGGAAAAACTTTTCAGACAGCCAAGCAGCGTTTGTATCGACAATATCCCCATGAAGCACTTCTTCACCAGTGCTTAACATCGCTATTTTCAACATATTCACTTTCCTTTTAGGAAATCTTTAATCACCATAATAACTCTTCCGCTTTAAGATAGAAGCTAGTCAGAGAAGTATGAGTATCGAACCGATAAGCATCTTAGCTCATTTACGAAGAGTATAATAACGGACCGCCTTCATAGTTTGAGCGAAGCTAAGAGTATTAGTTTCTTAATTAGCACAAGTTGCGGTTTTCATTCTAGTTACTTTGGTGGATAATCGTGAACTAGTGACAGTTCAAGCACAAGATTATGGAGTTTATCCGTGTACAAAAAACACATCACGACTTTGATGTTATCGTTTTCTGCTTGCGCAAACGCCGACATCTATGAAACTCCTACGCATATTGAGTTTTCATATCAAGCAGAAGACAGCCAAAGCTACTACCTTTTCGACACCCCGTATTCATACAACTCACAAACTCCATACAATTTAGGTCTAACTGAAAGTGAATTTAAACTTGAAGAGCCTGAGTTACCAAAATACCTAACGGTACAAAGCGAAAAAGATTGGGACTATCTTAAGGGACAAACATACACTATCTTGGGTCTCAGTGTTGCGACAGTCGGGTTAATGACTTTGCTCCCTGAATCTATTACTAAGTGGGATGAAGAAGACCGAGATTTAAGCGGTTTGGGTTCAAAATGGAAAGACAACGTCACTTCAGGCCCTGTTTGGGACAGAGATGATCACTTTCTCAACTATGTTATGCATCCATACTTTGGTGGAGTTTACTATACCGCTGCTCGTCATGCTGGCTTCAATGAATTTGAATCTTTCTTATACTCCGCAACATTATCGACTTTTTTCTGGGAATATGGGGTTGAGGCATTTGCCGAAGTGCCATCTTGGCAAGACCTGTTCATCACACCATTCTTCGGCGCCGTTGTCGGTGAAATGATGTTTGAGGCAGAACAAGATATCGTGGTTAATGGTGGTGAGGTATGGGGTTCTGAGACCATGGGAAATGTCAGTTTGTTCTTTCTCAATCCGGTTGGCCACATCCATGGCTGGGTCAGCGATGCTTGGGGCGGCTCAGCCGAATTCCAATTCAACACTAAACCTTGGTTTGGTAATCAAGATGTTGCTAAATTTGCTCTAGACTCAGGCGCTAGCTATGACGATATTTTTTATGGCGTCGAGATGAAGATTACTTTCTAGACATAACCTCTATTTGTAAGCCTGAATGCGACTCAAGCAGGCTTACATCACCAACTTTATTTATCTTTACGACAAGGACCCTCTATTCTAGGTAACCAATCCTCAACCACACCGTCTCTTATTCTTCGGTCAACTAATTTTTTCCATGACTCGACCAAAGGTAATTGTGCCAATTTTTGTAACTCTAACGTTTCAAGGCAGCCTTCAAAGATGAGACTCATAATCCTAGCAAGCGTCCACTCAGGATAAGATCTATCGCACAATAAGATCTCGTCACCTTGCCCAATATCCCCCTCTTGTAGCACCCTGAAGTACCACCCTGTTCGTAATGAGTCTTGTAAACGCTTTGCCATATCATTTTGCTCAAAACGTACGTTCAGCTTCCAACAAGGCATTCTGCCCTGAGAAACCTCTAAATACGTTGAGCCTATACGTATTTTATCGCCTATACAGATATCCTTTTCGGTGACACCACTAGAGCTTATGTTTTCACCAAACGCGCCGATATGCTGAAAAATATCTCGATCACCAAGCTCTTTCACCCATTTGCTGTAGTGCTCAGCGGGGTATACGTGGAGAGCCTTTTCTACTCCACCGTGGAAACGTAACTCTCCTTGTTCATCACCCATAAGTCCCAAAAAAGAGACGGATTGACGTCCATCCACAACTTTCTTATCAATTGCGCTTTTTGCACCATGAGCAAACGACACGGCCCTACCTGTCAGCACAGCGTTTACTTTCCCTAAACTTTTCATAGTCTCCTCGACAGAAGTTGCCTTATTTCAGCCATATGGAACCGATCGGTAGACAGGCAATGCAGCAAGCAGTTCAACACTGTCTCCGGTACTTTTAAGATAACGAATTTCATGGTCTGAATAGAAAGTTTTTAACTGATACCCTTCTTCAGAGGGAAACTTCACTAGTAGTAACTCTAAGTATTCCTCTCTTTTATTTTTATCTATATGTTCAACGTCCACACTAAAAAGTAGTTTTTCTTGCTGATATATATCTACCCTATATCTCATATCAATGACAATCCTTCTGCAAATATTTCTGCACTAACCCGTCAAGAAAAGAGTGAAGCAGATGATTCATCCGCGCGGTCTCCATAGCTAAAATTTCATCTTCAGATTGAACAAACTCGTGTTCATGTCCAATTTCAAGTTGCTCTGTGCTATGTTCTATCAAAGCCGGAAGTTCAAAAGGCGTGAATTCAAGATGACACTGGAAGCCATAAACCAATCCAGAGTAACGAACAATTTGCCGAGGACAACCACGACTATAAGCAAGTATCTCAGCATTTTGGGTTAAACCCGGCATGTCATTGTGCCAATGACCGACTAATTCCTTGCCCTCAAATTTGCCAAGCAGAGGGTCGTTTCTTCCATAGCATGTAAGTGTAATAGGGAAAGCGCCAATTTCAGGTTCAGGACTTTTTGTAAAACTAGCACCTAAAGCCTCTCCGATAAGTTGGGCGCCTAAACAAACACCCACGACCGCTTTGTTACTCGATATTGCTTCGCCAATGAGCTTTTTCTCTTTATTGGCATCAAAGTGAGGGCTTTCCTTTTGAGATGTCGAAGGGCTTTGAGGGCCACCCAATACGATTAATACATCGAATTCTTTGGCATTGTCAGGCAGGGTGTCTCCTAAATATAGACGCGTATAGCTTAGTTTAAATCCGTTCTTAAATGCCCAATACTCGAAATAACCTGGTCCCTCAAATATCTCATGGATAATAAAATGAATCCGCATAGTCTCTCCTGTGATAGTTAATGACACTATGCTACCCTGACTCATTAATGACGAGATAGAGGCAATAAGACATCTTATAATGCCAAGCCGCCAAGATGAAAAACAGCAATATCAACTATCGGCCAACGAGGTTATCGCTATTCAACCAGACGCGCCAGTGCTGGTAAAAACAATACAAATGGCCAAAGGCTATGTAGACAAAATGCATAGCCACAATTGGCATCAAATCATTTTCCCAATAAAAGGACTATTACAAACTCAGTCAGGGAACTATCAGTATCTTCTTCCCCATACTTCAGCGTTGTTCGTTCCTGCTACTCTAAGTCATGAGTCAATTGCTTTATCTCATACCACTTTTATTGGCATCTATATTAATCCGGCTTTGAGTCGAAATCATACCGACAGATTAAGAACGCTTCACCTTACACCCTTTCTACAGCAATTATTGCAAGAAATTCGTAGGAGCTACTCATGTGGTCATTCTAAAGATCAAATGGTCCGGTTACTTGACGTGTTACACGATCAAATATACACCAACGAAATAGTCACATTTCAGCTCCTGTTACCTCAGGATAGGCGATTAAGGTTTATCTTTAATCAACTGTCGGAGAAGCCTTCATTAGACTGGTCACTAAAAGTTTGGGGAGATAAAGTCGGCGCCTCAGACAGAACGTTATCACGGCTGTTTTTTAAGGAATTCAATACTTCCTTCCCCCGATGGCGCCAACATTTAAGACTTATTTGTTCTTTGCCTTTATTAGATCAAGAACTACCCATCCAAGTTATTGCAGACAAAATAGGATATAAAAATGACTCTTCCTATATTAAGGCATTCAAGTCCTATTTTGACCTCACACCACAACAATTTCGACTCAATGAGAGCCAAGCCAATTATGATGTATACAGTGAATAGCTCGTTCACTTGGCAACTTTAAGCCGAAGATAGTGCGCTAACCATTACTACCAAACTCGTTGACGATAAAATCACACATGCGCGACGCAAGGATTTGGTGGACTTCTTGGCTAGGGTGAACCTGATCGTGAAATATGTGCTTATGTGCGGGATCAAACGGCTGGCTCCATCCTCCAAGCCCAAAGTAGCGACGTAGGTCAACATACCCTGCCTGCTCTTCGGTCACTGTGTCATAACCCACTTTATTGGCCGCTGTCACAAGTTTGCTTAACTCCCCACCAAAATCAAAAAACTTTATTGCCACTCCCTTATCTCTATATTTTTCATTCATCTGCTTTAACAATACTTGCATTGCAGCATTATGATCGTGAGATAATTTGGCCATTTTCTGTTGATAATCTTGCCCTTTTCTCTGCGCTAAAGCCGTGGTAGACAAGTCAGGAACACCAGTAACAAGAATATGTTTAACCCCTTTTGATTCCACCAACTTTGTGATTTGATTTCGGTAGCAATTCATCACCTTGTTAATATCCCGCTTAGAAAAAGTCATATAATCATTGGCGCTTAGTGCTAGCACCACCATGTCTCCGGGCTTAAATCCTTCCTTTTTTTCATGCTTTCGGATTTGTCTGCTCATATGAGAAATGAGAATAAAGGTGGGGTCCAATTTCGAGTAACGTGCAGTGACTGCTCCACCCTCTGCATAATTGAATAATTTGAAGTTATCACGCACATCTTTGTCTTTAATGTGCTTTTTTAAGTAAGCATCTGAGGATATAAAATCCGGCCATACAAACCCATTGGTAAAACGTCCTTCATGGTACTGCCTAGAAGACAGCATGAGACCCAAAGTTTTTGACTTCATACGTCCATGTGAATCCGACAGGCTATCACCAATAACTACCAAGCGCTTTATACCTTCCAACGATTTACTTTCAGTATGTTTTTTAATCGCTTCTGTTTCTTGATGATCACGTATTGCAAGACCATAGAGTCCACTCTTGGAGTCTAAAGCATCGACCGAAGTAGTGTTCAATCGCTCTGGTTGTATCGGTTTATGCTGAGTCTCAGGCAAAGCCTCGAATTTAAAGGGCGGTAAAGAAGCAGAACGGCTTTTACCATACTCAGATGGTTGAGATACAGAGATAATCTCAAGCTTTCTCTCAGCTAAATCCCTATTATAGACTGGTGAAATAAACACCCTACCTAATGCTGATACTTTCATATCATCACCTTCAATTGGAATTAAACGGAAAATTCACACTGCCAATTTCAATGCAAATATCACCAGAAAAGTTATGAAAATTCTTGCCAAAATTAGCTCTATCAGTTGTTAGTCAAGTTACTGTGATATGGCGCTTTACTGGACGACGTTATTGTCAAATGGCAGAAATTCCACTTTAAATGTTGACCCAAATCAACCTCCACTCTTGAAGGACTTCTACAATCAAACTAGATATGCGAGATAGATTTTGCTCAGGTGGTTATATGAATCGAATTTTTATCGTTAGTTTTACAGGAAATGCAACACCACAAACCATTAAGCAACTGGCCAGTATTACTCATGACCACGGCGGAAAGTGGTTGGTTAGCAAGGTGAATTTTTTAGAGGAACTCGTTGCTGGTGTTATTAAAGTTGAAATACCTCAAGAAAATGAAGACTTAGTTAAAGATGCTTTTTGCGATCATGAAGGCCTTCTCGTTAAATTTAGCAAAGCAAAAAAACACATTCAAAACGCAGAAAGTATCTACAAACTGAGATTAGATTCCGCGGATCGAGCAGGTATCATCAATGAAATAAGTCACGCACTGGATAGACAAAATATCTATATCCTCGATATGGACTGTCAGCGTGTTTTTGTTGCTGGTGGCGGCGGTGTAAGCTCAAGTTTATTCACAGCGAATATGACTGTGAAGGTGCCTGAAGATGTAATTATTGATGATGTAGTAAAGGACTTGGAGACTCTCAGTAACGGTATTCGTGTGATTGTCGAATCCTAGCCGATGGGTAGCTGAGCGCTACCCAGTGGCAACTATGCAGTTCTATTCAACACTCCATTGTGAGAGAGAACGTTTAAAGTCTGAATAGTTAAACTCATTAAGTTTGTGGAGTTCACCATTTGAACGTTCACAATACACAGACGGCATACGCAGGCCATTGAACCAATTAAGTTTCACCATTGTATAACCAGCACTATCCAAAATATGCAGTTGCTGCCCAATTTCAAGTGGCTGCTCAAAATTTGCCACACAAAACTGGTCTCCAGCTAAACATGAACATGATCCTATGACATATTCATAATGACCCTGTTTTGATGATTCACGAATTGATGCAGGCTCGTTATAGATAAGGGTATCTAGCCGATGTGCTTCTGTAGCAGAATCAACAATAGCGGTTCTCATACCATTCTCAACAATATCGACCACAGTCACGACCAAATCAGTCGTGTTAGTGATGATCGCTTCACCCGGCTCTAAGTAAACTTGTACACCATGTTTATGTGCGAACGCTTTAAGTGCTAGGCCCAACTTTTCAATATCATAACCCGGCCACGTGAAAAACACGCCTCCACCCAAACTGATCCAAGAAAGCTTATCGAGATATTGACCAAATGTTTCTGAAACTGAGTCTAACAACCGAATAAACGCATCCACATCCTTATTTTCACAATTCATGTGGAACATAACACCATCAATACTTTCAAATACTGCGGGATCTATATGATCGAACTGTACACCCAAACGAGAAAACTGTCTTGCAGGGTTGGCTAAATCTTGCCCTGCATAGCTAACGCCAGGATTCAGCCTAAGACCGATCGATGTCTTGTCTTCGACAATATGACGATGAGCGGACAACT
This sequence comes from Vibrio aquimaris, assembly GCF_009363415.1. Taxonomy (NCBI): domain Bacteria; kingdom Pseudomonadati; phylum Pseudomonadota; class Gammaproteobacteria; order Vibrionales; family Vibrionaceae; genus Vibrio; species Vibrio aquimaris. The sequence continues at coordinate 1,733,200 of NZ_CP045350.1, forward strand.
GACTGTGTGAATTGAAAATTAATTTATCACAAATATCGGCGACTTCACGAACATCATCCTCACTATACCCCACACTGTAAGCATGCGTTTCTCCGCCAAATGTCTCATATCCAAGTTTGACTTCATATGGACCTGAACTGGTAGTACCATCTAAATAAGGTTTAATGATGTTAAAAACGCCCCAAGTTGAGAAACACTTAAGAGCCAATACCAATTTTGCACCTGATATCTCTTTTAGCTTCTTCGCTTGTTCCAAGTTCTCAATCAACTTAGCTTCATTGATCATAAAATAGGGTGTTTTTAATTCACTTTTTTGCATTTCTAAATACCGTAAAATCGAATAAAGCCGATAACTAAGTACCGGCTTTGGGGTAGATAATTGGAGGCTTGGAATTATTTCAAAATCTGAATATCTGGCTGTCCAACTTCTAATTCCTGAACATGCCAATCAAGGCCAATCTCAGGCATAGTTTCCAAGAATGGATCTGGGTCGAGTTGTTCCATATTGAACACACCCTTATCAGCCCATTTACCGCTGAAAAATTGCAATGCCGCTGTAATGGCTGGTACACCAGTAGTGTATGAGATTGCTTGATGCTCCACATCTTCATAGGCTACTTGATGGTCTGCGTTGTTATAAATAAAGACACTACGCTCTTTACCGTCTTTCTTGCCTTGAACCCAAGTTCCGATACAAGTTTTACCTACATACCCAGGGGCAAGAGATGTTGGATCAGGAAGCAGCGCCTTTAAAACATGAAGGGGTTGAACCGTGGTACCATCATGCAAAGTCAAGGGATCCGGACTTAATAAACCGATATCCCGCATACAGTTAAAGTAGTTAAGATATTTATCACCAAACCCCATCCAAAATTCTATTCGTTTTGCCGGAATAAACTCTTGCATTGATCTGACTTCATCATGAGCCATCGAATAAACTTTATGTTTACCGACTAATGGAAAATCAAACTCTAGCATTCTCGAGTGACATGGTACTTGCTTCCACTGTTCATTCTCCCAGTAAAAAGAGTCGCCTTGAATTTCAAGCATGTTCGTCTCTGGATCAAAGTTAGTGGCAAACTTTTTACCGTGATCACCTGCGTTCACATCCATAACGTCGATTGTATCGATCTCATCGAACAAATGTTTCACTGCATAAGCTGCAAATACAGACACAACACCCGGATCAAAACCAGCCCCCAAAATCCCAGTAATACCCGCTTGTGCAAACTTCTCGCGGTAACCCCATTGCCAGTCATAGGCTTGTGGTACTTGCTGCCCTTCCGAGCAAAGATCAACGGCAACCGACGTATCCAAATAAGATACTTTAGCTTGATAACACGCTTCCATGATCGTCATATTTACCCATGGGGGACCAGCATTAATCACCAAGTCAGGTTTGACTTCATTAATTAGAGCAACGAGAGCATCTACATCATCGGCATTAACAGCTTTTGCTTCTAGCTTTTTTGTCGGATCTTGTAGGTTGTTTTTCTTATCAATCGAAGCAATGATTTTTTCACATTTGCTTATTGTTCTCGAAGCAATAGTAATATCACCCAAGATCTTATTATTTTGCGCTGCTTTGTGTGCCACTACCCAGCCAACACCACCTGCGCCAATCTGAAGAATTGCCATAGTTTTATTACCTAAGTTACGCTAACTCAATTGCTAGCTCGTTTATTTTTGCGATTAATGATTCAAAGTCAGACATGGCTAAGCATGGATTTAGAATCGTAAATTTAAGTGCCGTTTTACCATCAACGATGGTTTCGCCCAATACAGCAACACCACGCGTTAAAGCTTTAAGTCGAACTCTTTTATTCAATTCATTTAGATCTACTGAATGTTTGCTTGTGACTCTAAACAAAACCGTCGACAGTAATGGGGTTGATAAAAGCTCGAAGTCTTTTTCTTGGTTGATTAACTCGGCAACCTTCTGGGTTTGTTCTAACAGATGATCATACATGGCCCCTAATGTTTTAGGCCCTACGTTTTGCATCGTCATAAACACCTTTAAGGCATCGAACCGTTTAGTGGTTGCGATAGACTTATCGACAAGATTAGGTAACTCGTCGTGTTCTCTATTAAGATAATCTGCATGATGAAGCAAATACTTAAAGTGAGCTTTATCTTTAACCAGTAAAGATCCACAGCTTATGGTTTGATAAAATAACTTGTGAAAGTCGACACTTATAGAATGGGCACGTTCGATTCCTGCCAAGCGGTCTTTGTGACTACTTAATACCAGCGCTCCGCCGTATGCCCCATCGACATGCATCCACATTTGGTGAGCTTCTGCTATATCAGCAAGCGCATTTAAATCGTCAATTGCACCATGGTCTGTCGTACCAGCGGTACCTACAATTGCAAATGGGATGAGGCCATTAGATTTAGCGTCTGCAACCACTCTTTCCAATTGCACTGTGTCCATAGTGCCATCAACGTTGGTTGCAACAGTCAAAACAGACTGTTTACCAAGCCCCATCCAAGATGCGGCCTTGTGAATGGTAAAATGCGATTTATCTGAGCAAATAATCCGTAGTTTATCTGCATAATCTGGAAGCCCATGTTGACGAACTGAAAGACCAGATAACCTATCTGCAATCCAATCTCGCGCCAACATCAATCCCATTTGGTTACTCTGGGTTCCACCGCTAGTAAAAATACCATCAGACATTTTGCCTAGTTCATATTTTTCACACAGCCAACTCACTACTTTTTGTTCGACATAGGTTGCAGATGAAGCTTGGTCCCAGGAATCCATAGACTGATTCAGAGACGCAATGATAGTCTCAGCCACTACCGAAGATAGCAGCGGAGGTGTATGCAAATGTGCTATGCAGTCTGGATGCTGTGTGAAGATGGCATTTTTACCAACAAGATCTGCGGTATGGTCAATAACATCGAGCAGATTGGACTGTTGATTGTTTAGGTCAACCGCATTGATTAACTCCTCAAGTTGTTTAGGTTCAATGCCTGAATAAGGACCACTAACTTGCTCAAACACTTTTTCCATTGCCGCAGTCGCATGGTGCATGGCTGTACTAAAATCAGCCTTCTCCATTCCACCTGTTTGAATGAAGTGTTTTTTCCATACCTGATTTGACTCCTGTTGTTTCTTATAAGAGCCGCCAGAAGCCAGAATGGCTTCTTCGAGAACACGAAGAGCAAAATCGATCTGTTCAAAGGAAATAATAAGTGGTGGTAGGAAACGGATGACCGAACCATCTCGCCCACCTTTTTCAACCATTAAGCCTCTTTCGAGAGCCGCGCGCTGAATAGATAAGGTTAATTCACCATCTGATGCAGGTTCACCGAACTTATTTCGCTTCTGATTTGGCTGACAAACTTCCACACCCAACATCAACCCTTTACCACGTACATCAGCAATACAGTTGACTCGCTTTTGAATGCCTTCCAGCCCCAAACGTAAATACTGGCCAGCAACATTTGCGTGTTCGACAAGATTGTCACGCTCGATGATCTCGAGGGCCTTTGCACCAGATACCATCGCAAGTTGGTTGCCACGAAACGTACCAGTATGCTCTCCAGGTAACCAAGTATCATGCTCTTTATTGATCACCAACAGAGACATTGGCAAGCCTCCACCAATTGCTTTGGATAAACATAATATGTCCGGAACGATACCCGCTTCCTCGAACGCAAAATGGTATCCAGACTTACCAACACCGCATTGGATTTCGTCAAAGATCAGTAGTATTTCATGTTCATCACAAATACGACGAAGCTCTTGTAGCCAGAATGCTGGAGCAGGTATGACACCACCCTCACCTTGAATAGGTTCGACGATAATAGCTGCAGGCTTCATGATTCCGGCCTCGTCATCATTGAGCAAACGCTCAATGTAACGGATACCAGCACGTGCTCCCTTTTCTCCGCCCAAACCAAAAGGACAACGTAAGTCGTACGGGAATGGCATAAAATGCACATCCGACATCAAGCCAGTACGGCGAGCTTTGGTTCCTAAATTACCCATCATGCCCATAGTGCCATTGGTCATCCCATGGTAAGCACCTCGGAAAGCAAACATGGTATTTCTACCAGTGGTTTGTTTAGCAAGTTTTATCGCAGCCTCTACAGCATCAGCTCCTGAAGGTCCACAGAACTGGATAACGCAATTTTCTCCAAGCTCTTGCGGAAGAAAATTTTTCACCGACTGGATAAAGTGCGTCTTGGCTTTCGTCGCAATATCAAGCGTTTGGTATGGAAGGCCTGAATCAAGCTGATTTTTGAGTGCTTGATTGATTTCTGGATGGTTATAACCAAGAGCAAGCGTGCCAGCACCCGCTAAGCAATCCAAAAAAATCTGACCTCGTGTATCTTCAACCAGCACTCCATAAGCTTGTCTTATAGCTATAGGAAGTCGACGAGGATATGAACGGACCTCAGATTCATGCTCGGATTGTTCTTGTAAAACGGAATCAGGGGTGAGGTCGTAAACTCCATCTACAACGGGAATTTGTGACGAAAATGGACTTGCGATATTGTTTTCATTCAACGAATTATCGACTTCAAAGGCAGTGCTCATGACTAGCTCCTTCGATATTCTGTGTAACTTATTTAACTATTATATGGGATAGCAGGTACGGCTGCCCGTTCGTATCAAAACCACAAAAACTGGCAATACGAATACACTCCATGCGAATAAATGGATTAAAACTTATAATTGGGGAATCAAGGTTCAGTAATGCAACTGTTTTGTAATACAGGGCATTGAGGTAGAACAAAGCTGATCAGTGTGTGTTTTTTATGTGAGTTCAATGTTGGGTTTCCCATCAACATGTCGCATTAGCGACATTAGTATCCCATCTATCGACAAAAGAGCTTGTCGATACCTACCCTACGCAATAAATACTCAGCCTGAATAGTTATCACGCGTATCCCCCAGTTTATCAATATTAAGACAAATCCGAGATTGCTCGAGAAACTACAGTAAAAGAAAACGTTTAACAAGAACTTCGTGCGATTTACGAGAATTTATGTGACTCGACCTAAAAAGAACATATAACACTCAAGGTGGATAATTAACTGTCCACTATCAAAATTCGAACCAGAGTATTTAGGTCATCAATGATACCATTGTTAACTATTAAGCCTGCATTTTCGAATGAGGTCACCGCCCCTTTATAATGACCGTTTGGTCCGTACCTTCATCACTTATCTTTAAGACAACATTATCGTTTTCTATAGACAGTGCGATTTTGTTAATCAGGTCGGCGACTTCAACATCGTTATCATCCAGAATGTCTCTAAAATCGAGTAAATCATTCCCTAGTTCAAAATGTTTAACGACTTGAGTACCGCTGTCTAGAGTATTACCCAACCATTTAAAAACATTATCACTAAGGCGTGTTGATCTTTGCTGTGCATTTCGTGTTCAACAATACATCGGTAGCCACATTGATATGAATGCCAGCGATAACATGCTGGCATAATTCCTTTCTAACTTGTCGTACCTACTTGAAATAGTCCGATAATGCTTAATTTTCGCAAAGGCATTTTCGACTAAGTGACGATACTGGTATAGACACCATTACATGCTGTCTTTGTCTATATCTTGTCCGTAATTGCGTTTAGCTATTACCGTTTAGCCGTCACGTTCTTTAACAAAAGTACGGAAAGGCTCGCTGTCATATCCTTTATCACAAACGATGGTATTAACTTCATCGAGTTGCTCAACTAAGCTTTCGGCATATACTATATCGTGGCGTTGTCCTTCTGATAAATCAAAGCAAATCGGCAGGCCACCACTATCCACGGCTAAGTGAATGTTGGTTGAGTTGCCCCCGCGACTTTTACCTATTTGCTCTGAACTTTCAGTCGCTGCACCTGTACTATGCTGATGCGCTCGAACTATAGAGCCATCAAGAAAGACCCATTCAAAATCAGCCATGCTAGATAAGCTTCTGAAAAGCTAGTTTAAAATCCCTTTCTATGACCAAAGATTAAATCGTCTGTAAACGCTACTCCACTCTCCGAACTCAGAGGGGAGATCTCGCCAAGGAATTCCTGTTCTCATTCGATAAAGTATTCCTTCAACTGTCATTCGATGTTCAGTTTTATCGTAAATACGACCTGTACTTTTCATAACTTGGAGTAGCAGTGCCCAGCGAACATCAGTTAACATAGTTCTTGGCATAGTATTGGTTATGGTTTTACTTTTGGCGAAGCAAATTATAACTCTTTACTATGCCGTTCAAAAAACACTTACGAAAGATCAACACGCCCTAGTGAAATGTCTAAATCAGACACATACTTTTTCGCATTTCCTCGCAACGCTGCCATATAGATATACGCTATGCAGTTGGTTCTCAAATGTAGATTCAAGAGTTTGAATGGTATTTTCAAGATAAGACTTGAACTCTGGCTGAAGATAATCTAAAGGACAAGGGTTCACTATAAAGCCCTTACTATCCAGACCATTATTCAACTCATCGGACATACTACTCCCCCGCTTTATTTACAACCTAACTATAAATATTGCTCCATAACAAAGTTGGTCAGCAATTGACCTCGCATTTCGACTTGTTGCTCACGCACAAGCGTAAATCCCATACGCTCATAGAAAGGGCGAGCGGTAATACTAACCTCGGAATAAAGTCTTGAGATACCACGTTGCTTGGCCTGTTCTATAACATATTCCATCATTGCACGACCGACGCCTTTCCCTTGAAACTCATAGTGACAAAAAAAGTGATCAATCAACCCAGAATCTTGCAAATCTGTATAGCCTACGAGCTGACCATTAATTTCCGCAATGTAGGGACAGATTTGCAGCATTTTTTCCTGCCAAACTTCTTGATTCCAGTTATCTGGTGCCCATGCTTCAACTTGCAGCTGAGAGTAATGCTGAATATTAATATTTCGAACAGTGAAGAAAAACACTTCCCATAGTGCCTCTACATCTTCAGGCTTGTATTGACGAATTGTAATCATTGACAGCTCTTTAAGTCTTAACACAAAACTCACATCTTGTGCTATAAGTGACATAAAATCAATACTTTACTGCGATCCGCATATAGATACCGAAAGACAGAAGAAGGTTAATCAACCGATTCGTGGCATATGCTCTCACTAAACCATTGTGCAATAGCATGCACCCGAGCTAGGTCCTCATCTTCATCGACGGGAAGGTAACCAAAACCACGAAATACCAAGTTCATATAATCGGCGGTCAGCTTAAAGGGTTCAATAAAGCATTCCGGTAACTCTTGCCCATAACCAGTCGCCAATACTGAAATCTCTTTTCCTTCTAGCTTTCGGCCAAGTGACTTTTCTATTGTCAGTAAATCTGACAAGCGATCGAAAAAAACTTTAAGCTGAGCAGACATAGCGTACCAGTATACAGGAGAAGCAAATACGATATGATCGTAACGATTTAACATACGGATCAATGGGATAAAGTCATCGTTACGATTTTCATGGAAGCTGTCATAATAGGAAAGCTTATAATCCAGTAAGTCAAATACCTTGGCTTGAGTTTGATCAACAAACTGACTGATCAAATCTCTCGTACTGCCATCCGTTTTCGACGTACCTAAAACTACTGCTATCTTCATTGGAAACCCCTCCAATAATGTCAGCTAGCCCAAACGTTTACAAAAATGCCCACAATCGCAACATCAAATCCCGTGTTTATAAAAACGCTGCAAAACCAATAAGTATAAATACCAAAAAGCTGACTCTTTACTTTTGGTAAAAAGTTCAATATTTAGACTACTACATTTTGGGCAATGATCCTGTGAACTGACGCTTTTTTCAGCATATAATACATCTGAAAAGTCAGCGCTCAGAATATTCTCGGCTTGCTCTAGATCTTGCTCAGCAACCATCAAGCGCACACCCCCGATTGCATTTGAGTACAACCACTGCGTATTGATCGTATACTCATCAGCAATACAGCTCTCAATACCAGCCGCCTCAAGACTCGCTTTCGCAATATGCGCTTCATGCGGAAACGAAAAGCGCGCGACAATAATCATACTTCACCCTCAGGTCCTAGGCTTTTAGAACAAAAGATAGCATTAATCACTATTAAAGCGATTCGTACCGACCATAGCAATAGTAAAGCCGTCTGGGGTGAGATTTTTACACACCTCAAACGTAAAGGCTCAACCGAAAGCTAGTTTTGTATATCAAACGCCGTTTTTGGATCGATAGAGAATGTAATGAGTTCATCGCAATCCTGATAGAGATTTAAGTCCGGCTCTGGCGTCATCCCCAGTTTTCTAAGAACTGCAATAGATGGTAAGTTTTCAATCATTGATACACCATATATCCGTTTGTGTTTGTTCAAGCCAAATGTTTCTCTAATAACGGCTAGTGACGCTTCTAGAACATAGCCTTTGCCTTGATACTCTTGCAACATACCATATCTGATATCACTAAAGTTTGGATCTTCACATAGCTCAACCCCAACATAACCAATTTTTTCTCTGGGTTGAGACTTTAAGTTTATGACATATGAGCCAAAGCCATGGACCCAGTGTGCAATTCTATTGCTATGTGTACGTTGGATTTCAGTTTCAGTATAAGCCGTACCTTTAGGTAAAAACTTAGTCAGTTGATTTGAACTAAGTATTTTTCGATAAATATCTATATCATCCTCTTTGACGGGACTCATCACTAATCTCTGTGTCTCTAATGTTTTCATATTCCCTCAACAGATGCCCATTTTTCTTGGCACTTATACCAATAACAAAGGTTACAGTAATGTTCGAACATAACATAAAAGAACCATATGAAACACGTCCTTATTAAATTTGAAGATGCCATAGAATTGAGTTAGTTAAAGCCTCTTTATTTGCTTGTCATGTCTCTATAAAATAATGGGGTTTATTTATCAAAATGGAAAAACCATGGCAAAGCTATCGCTGCAAGAACAAATGTTGAAAGCTGGTTTAGTGAATGAAAAGAAACTAAAGAAGGCGAAGAAAGGATCCAAAAAATCACGCACTCAGGCTCGTGAGGTTAAAGCCGCTGTAGAAGAGCAAAAACGCCAGCAGCAAGAACGCGACAAGGCACTCAGTACAGAACAAAATGAGCAGCGCCTCAACAAAGAAATTCAATCGCAAATTAAGCAACTCATTGAAATGAATAAGCTTGCTAACAATGACGGCGACATTAAGTATAATTTTACCGATGGCACATTAGTTAAATCCCTGTATGTCGATAGTCTAATGCGTGAGCAACTTATTAAAGGGATATTGGCGATTGCACGCTTTGGTGAAGGTTATGCGGTCATTCCTAGTGTGGTGGCAAACAAAATTTCGCAGCGCGATAGCGACATCATTATTGACCTCAAAGAGCCTGAATCTGATGTCCCTGTAGAAGACGATCCATACGCTGACTTTGTGGTACCAGATGATCTTATGTGGTAACCGACTATGCCACTCATACATGAGTGGCGAATTAATCCATCTTACCTCGCAAGCCGATAAGATTCCCAAAGGGATCTTCCATCTGACAGATAGACTGCCCCCCTTCAATCTCCATTGGACCTCGATATAAGGTTGCCCCTATAGATTGCAGAAAGTCGATTGATTCCCTGACACTATCTACTGACCAGTAAAGGACGGTTCCTGATTTCCCAGACGACACCTTACTATCGGCTTGGACAATCTCCAACGAAAACCCTTCAATATCGAGTACAGTGAAGTCAAACTCGGGCAGATAATGGGGAGAGGCAAGAGGAAACGCTTTCTGGTACCAATCAAGTCCTACAGAGACATCGGGCACATGAACAAGAAGTGCCACTGGGTTATGCAAAATATTCTATTCCTCATAGGTTAGGTAGTGGTATCCACCAAACTCGTCCATGTGTTGTGATTGACTAATAAAACCATGAGATTGATAGAAGTTTAACGCTGATTTATTTGGCTGCATACACTTTAAACTTAACCTAGTGTATCGGGGTTTAACAAACTCAAGTAACCGAGCACCGATGCCTTTTCTCGTATATTCAGGCGAGATGTAAAGGTGATGGATAAAGTTCTCAGGCTCCCAAATAGAAATAAACCCCACCGGATTACCTTTGCAAAGAGCTACCCATATTTGCTCACCTTCCACATCAATATCAAAATCAGCAAGACAAAACTGCTTGCTATCTAGCCATTTAAAAGTCGTTGTTCTCGAGGCCAGATAAATCTGCCTCAATGTTGGTAAGAATTTATTTTGATTTGAGGTAATAATGATTTCATCATGCACCGCTCTTCTCCCCGGCTCCAATAAAGATTATGACTTTTTAACAAAATGAGCCGTGATCATCATCTCTCCTGCTCCATCTACTTTGCAATCTAACTGATGGTCTTTACCTTCTACTATCCGTCTTATTAAAGCTTTAGTACCAATTTTTAATACCAAGGAGCTGCTTTTCACTTTGAGATCCTTTGCTAAGGTGACTTTGTCACCTTCTACCAACGCATTGCCATTCGCATCTTTGACGGTCACAATGTCTGGCTTTTCGTCTGGGTTCCACTCATAGGCACATTCTGGACACACAAGGTGGTTTTGATCAGGGTAAACGTAGCCAGATTGACAGTTTGGGCAAGAGGGATAAGACATAAAAAGTACTCCAGTTTTTATATCCTGCAATAGTACCTAGCTAGTATTCAAAGCGCTAGCTAGGTGCAAAATTTTGGGATAAACAACATTATACAGGTGAACACCTAATCTATGGGTTTGATTGCGGCGTTCCCCAAACCACTGTAATTGCCGATACTAAGGGCAACATCGCCAGAATCCGTTTGCTGTGTCTTAGTTTTGCTTTTTGAAACCATACGATAAGATTCAGTAATATAGTGCTTAAGCTCATCATCTCGATACCAAATCGTATCAAGTTGTTGGATCCACTTTCCATCACGACCTGAGGCATGAGGCGCAGGTGTATAGCCTTTATGGCTTTTTAAAAACTCATAATTTGAGTCCGACGTTTTAAAACTAAATGCAGGCTTTCCACTTCTGCCTCTCCCACCAAAGGCGAATACTTTTCCATTAATTTTCCAAACATGGCCATTACCACCTTGAGCCACTTGGGTGGTATCAGGTAGCGAGCGACAAAACGCATTAAACTGGTCATAATTCAAGTTAGAATCCTCTTAATTTTACGACTAACCCTGACAAAAGGCCGAGTAAAAATGAGGAAGAAAGTAAAGCGTCGTCACTCACACGCTCAGATAGATGGTAGGTTGTTAATAACGAAGTTTGCTCGCTCTGTTGTTGAAGTTTTAGGCACCTCAACCAATTGATAACCAAACCTTTCGTATGCATTTACCATCTGCTGATACGTCGCAACCGCTTGACCAAAATCTTGCTTACGTTCTTCATCATTCTTATAAATTTCCTCCCAAGGAGGAAAGATAAAAACCTTTGAGTTATACATAAGCTCATTACATCGATTTATCAGTTCGGTAGATAGGAAGATTTGCTCAAGTTGGCTATATCCGTAACAATCTATAATGCTACGGTCATAAAACATTACATTAGGATCGGTATACATTTTGTGATTACGCACTTCTTGAATAATCATTAGATCGCGAAACGCTGTTTTATTTGCCCATGGAAGGCCTGAACCGCCGGTCCTTATCTGATCTTGAATCACTTTGCGTCCGGACTCTGGTGCTGACGGATATCCCATGTCGCTGAGGTACTCTAGTAAGGATGTTTTTCCCGCACCAGGGCCACCAGTAAACACAATTCTGTTATTCATATTCCGAAATGTTAAAAAGTATATCAATCACAAATGACAAGCCATGTGGTAAAATTTGTCATCTTCCTGTTCAGTCAAAAAGTTTAAACGTTTATATAAATGATAAGCAGGACTCATTTTAAAGACTTTAAGCCTAAGTATATTTGCACCCGAGCCAATAGCTAAACGCTTTACTTCGTTGAGTGCTAAACCACCAATACCTTTGTTTTGATAGCTATCGATGACTTGCAAATCTCTCAAATAGCAACAGTCATCGATAGTCTCTAATCGAATAGCGCCAATAACCCTCTCATCAGACAAAATATCAAAATTCACCAGCGAAGCGATCTTTTGCTTTATCGTATCAGCTTGCCAATCTACTCCATAATATTGATAGTATAAGCGCATATTGGTGTAAGTCATTTCCGCTGACGTTGACAAATCTTCAGTGCTTTGAAATGTAACCACAGCACCTCCATTGTTGTTGATGAATAAAGTTCATCCTAATGTCTGTACTTAAAATAAATGAGTACATAGGAGAACCGAGTAAACAACCTAAACTTTGACTCAGCTTTCAGTAATAGTGACCCAATCAGATCTCCACGGTTGTGGTTCCATAGCATCAGGCCAAAACTCTGTTTGTCGAGTAATTAGTCCGTTTTTCACTGTATGGAAGGTGATTGCACGTTCTTTTTGCACTCCATCACTGACAGAAACATCTGTAACAACTCTTTCGCCCTCACAAATCAGTGAGTTGATAATGAAGCTCCATTGACCATTGCTTGGGTAGGCCGAGTTGATCGCAGAAAAGTTATCTCTGCCACAGGTCAATTCATTAGATTGAGGCCAGAAGCCCTCGAAATCGATACTAAGGTATGTACTAGCTTGGTGAAAATCATTACTATTCATCGCTTCCCAATAAGCAAGAACTACACTTTTCGCATCCATTACACACCGCCTATTTTTGCAATAAAACAGCAGGTTAGCAAACCAGAATGTAATAAGTAAATGTATTATCTGAAGTTTTGAGATAAGCATCCTTCACACAGCAATGGCACAGTCAGTCACTGTGCCATACTCTGCTCAATGGATAGATTTTGCAAAATGCGATGGGTACTCTTGGAGTATATGACGTTGTTCTTCTACCATATTTTTAAAGGTTGGCCCTTCATTCAGTTTAAGAATAACTTCGCCATTATCAAAGCGCAGAACCGCCCCTTTAAACTCTATTTTTTCTTGGCTGTGAAGCTCAAGCGTGCCCGACATCAACAGCCCTTTATACCAGTCGGTAAACATGTTCATCACAACACGTATACCTCCTTCTGAAACTTCTGTGACATAAAAAATCTGATCGTATATATGTACACAAGGCCGGGCTTTCTTAGGATACTTCAAGCGATAAAATTCTCGTTTTTGATTTTGTTCAATCATAAGCAGCCTCCTACCACAACAAATAGCCTGTTTTTGCGGCCCTATCTCCTGATATGAAAACAATTAACTCCTACATTCAGTATCGACCTCAGTGACAATAACTTTAGAATATTCCAATCCAAGCAGAAGATAGTCGAGTTTCCCCTTTTATAAAACTAGGCTAAATCATAAGCTTTAATCAGGACTGAGGTATCCATTCGGCCCAACCCGTGCTTCTGAAGAGCAGCATACATACCATCGACTTCCTCTGTCATAGGTAAAGGTATATTCTTACTTGATGCTTCATTTAAGCAGATACCCAAGTCTTTTCGCATCCAGTCAATAGCAAAGCCAAAGTCAAATTTTCCTTGCGACATTGTCACGGCACGATTCTCCATCTGCCATGAACCCGCAGCTCCATGCTGCAGAACGTTCACTACTTTTTCTATATCCAAATCCGCAGACTGTGCAAGCTGAAGTGCTTCACTCAACCCCTGCAAAATACCCGCTATGCATATCTGATTGACCATTTTACAGCGCTGCCCTTGACCATTTTCTCCAAGAAGAACGGCTTGCTTACCATATGTGTTAAATACCGGAGACAGAGCTTCAAATACTTGTGTTTCTCCTCCACACATAATGGTAAGTGCTCCGTTTTCAGCACCAGCTTGCCCTCCTGAGACTGGAGCATCGACAAAATGTACGTTTTTATCATTACAAGCTTTTGCTAATTCCTCAGCCAGCTCAGCTGAAGTTGTAGTGTGGTCTACTAAAATAGACCCTGGTTTCATGGCCGCTAAAGCGCCATTATCACCGAGCACGACACTTCGAACATCATCATCATTACCCACACATACAGCAACAAGATCACAACCTTGCGCAGTCAGATAAGGCGTGGCAAAGCATTGGCCTGAATGCTGCTCGGTCCACTGCTCTGCTTTTTCGATAGTACGGTTATATACACGAGTAACAAAGCCTGCATTCGACAAATGCCCCGCCATGGGGAAGCCCATTACACCTAAGCCGATAAATGCCACTGTCTCTATTTTCATGTACTACATCCTTATGTTAGGCGGTTCAACTAATTGAGTATGATATCACATATACTTTTATTTTTACTAAGTTAGTTGAATAGCGAAAAAACCATATAGCCTCACTGAGGCACGGGTCTATAAAGCGTAAAAATTGTCTTCTACGATTGGCTGTAAGAAATATTTTGAGTTAATCTTTTATAAAACCGAATGCATATTTTCACAAAACTCTTCTTCGCTGTTTACGTTTGATAATTACAAAGCGTAACACCGTTAGAACCTATTCATGAGTATTTTCTCTACAACAACTAAGGACGTAATACTATGCCAAATGGTGTGACACTCTATAACAAGTATCTTTTTGGAGACTGTATTCAATCTACAGTTATTCAAAGTTTAAATAACGCGCCAGGACTTCCAGGTGGTGGAGGAATAGATAGCGATACGGCTGGCCGTATCGGTTATAAAAATATAGATACGGGCGTAAAAGTCGCTGGCTCCAACAAAGGGAGAATCCAAGGAATATGTTGCGGTATTACTGCTGGGTGGATGGTAGCACTATTAGGCGGAAACGAAGAAGCCACAGCACATAACCAGTTCACCAGTTTTTTTAAAGGTCCATTAAGGTTTCAAGGGGGCTATGTCAAAGACTTTAAGGGCAATTCTTCATCAATAAAAAGCTTACTCGCGGGATTCGGGCTTAAAAACACCAATAAAGCAAACTCCTCAGAAACAATGACACCAGAAAAAATCGCCTCTGTGCTACCAGGCGAACAAGGTTATTGGGCTGGTTATCTATCAGCCTACGCTCATGCAATCGGAATCGGTTATAAAAATTATAGGTATTTTATTATGGAGCCAAATGGAGGCTTGTTCGAATACCGCAACAAGAAAAAATTTGCAACAGACCTAAAAGCTTTTCTTAAGGCAAGGCGTGACAGAAAAAGTCCAGGGACTGACGCAACCATGGAAGCTTATTTCTATACGTCTTAAAACATGAAAGCAGGGCGTTGCCCTGCTTTTTTATTTAATGAGGAGAGTCACATGGGTCGTACCCGAACTCTGATTGTTGGTAAATATCTGATAACGCCTTTTCTTTTTTCAACTTCGTTGATCTTTTCAGGGGTTTGATATTATCCAACCCCTGTGACTCTAACGCTTTTTCATGTGCTTTAGCTGAGCGAATAAACTCAGGGTTATTTAACGCCACTTGGCGCAGGCGGTTAACACGTTCAAGGGTATCCCATAACATAATTCACCTCCAAAATAACTGGTTACATATACAGTATACACATCTCCATCTACAACTCAAGAAAAAGAACTGGTTATTTGACCAAGTACACTTTAGTTCATATATGCATTAAACATCCACATTAATTTTTCTTGTTCGCGAATATAATCACCCATTAGAGCTGCAGTACCTTCATCGTCAGCATCTTCGGCTTGGGCTAATATTTGGCGCTGTTGAACAAGTAGAGCACTAAATCCATGTACTAAGCCCCGAACACACTCCTGTCCTGTGGTTGAGTTTTGATGTTCTTGAATACTACTTTTATTCAAATATTGGCTGAAGCTATGATCTGGTGTAGAACCAATAGTCAAAATACGCTCTGCCAGTTCATCAATCTTAGTTTGTAAATCAACATATATTTCCTCAAACTTCTCGTGAAGTTCAAAAAACTGCTGACCTTTTATATTCCAGTGGTAACCTCGTGTATTCATATATAATACTTGGTAGTGCGCTAACAAAGCATTTAACTCGCTTGCAAGGGCTTGAGATTTTTCGTCATTTAGGCCGATTAAGTTTACTTGGTTGGTCATAATCTATTCCTCATCAATTTATTAAGGTTTACCCTTTCTTTAAGTTCAATATACACATTAGTTTACAATTGGTGAAGGCATTCATATCTATATAATCGATAGTCAAAGACTATCAAAAAAACGTTCAATAGTGAGAAGAGAAAAGAGGTAGGCGCCGTTAGTTGTTATCAAGTGCTGAAAGGTTGAGCTCAACAGGTTTTCCTAACCAATAGGCATACTCTGTATGATCAGTAATGTCATCACCAGTAACGGCATGGACTAAAATAGACAAGCCTCCACGAGCATTATCTAGCCAGGGGATTAATCGTTCAAAATCTGCTTTCTCAAAACTGATAGAAAAGCTCCACATCGTATGCGGCCCAACTAATTTCTGATGAAAGCGCCCTACTGCTAAAGTGAAATCTTGAGTAATCTTTGACCGTAGCTGCGCGGCAAAATCACTCGTTTTATCATCAAAATAAACATGAGCATGGTAGGACTGATGAATATTGGTTGGAAAAGTCATGAAAAGCTCACTTTGTAGGTGTGTAACGCACCTAATATACCATATCAGAGTGGGAAGAGCTCATTTCTTAAACAGATCGCAGTTGGTATACCAACAAAAAGAGCCTCGATATTATCGAAGCTCCAACTGGTACTGCGTATCATTTCGCATCGATGTCTACTAGCTAGCGTTTTTTAAACGGGCTTATAAATAACTTTGTTTCCAGCTAGCTGTTCTTTCGCTACTAGATTCTCTTCTAGTAATTTTTTAAGTGCACCTGTTGCCCAAGAAGCGGCTTTTGATTCCTCTTGTCCAGCAGCAAGACCAATACCTTTAGGGTTGATACCGTCAGCATTGGCAACGACAATATCAAGTACTTGCTGCTGCTTGGGCGTTAAACTAGTGTCTACCACTTTCGCTACTGCGGCTTTCTTTTCGGTAGCGGCAACTGTGACTTTTTTCTCAGCCTGTGGCTTTTTGCTTGGTGTCGCTTTTTCTTTAGCAACCGCCGCCTTCAAGTGCTTTTTCAATTTCATCTGCACTTTGCGCTTATGAGCTAGTCTCATAGAGTATCTCTCCATTTCACTGCATTGCGAGCAGTGGAAAAAAATTAATGGCGTTTTATAGCAAAAATCTAACGACATTGACAGTATCTAACAAGCTTAATCCGGTAAAAATACGTGTTCTGCTAGGTGGCGGCTACAATTTAATCAACACCTAATGTGATCTATGCTGTGGCCACTGAATATATAAACAGAGGTTAAAAGATTTACTGGAAGCGAACTATGGAAACATTGCACATTACCCATCAACCTATTCAACTGTCTTCCCCAGGAGCAAAATTGCTCGCAGCAATTATTCTAGCAGGCCTCATTTCTCTTGTGGTCCTTGCACCTAACTTGCAGCTGGCAATTATTACCTTGATTGCTGTACTAATTTTTCTCGGTTTTGCTCAATGGTTAGTCCACAAAAGTACGGTTTCCTACACCTTGACCGCTTCTCACTTTCAACAACATCTACACAAGGGGGGCTGGGTAGTAAAATGGAATAATATCGGCAAGATTGGTATTTGCCATTATGACAACCAAGGATGGCAGCAACCCTTGCCATGGATTGGAATTAAGTTAAAGCAATACTCTCCTTATTTAGAAAGTATATGCCCGAGAATAGCTACCGATATTCTTTTAAGTCAACGTGCCCTACTGTATATGGGGATGAAACAAAGTATTCTGAATGCTCACTTCGAAGACATAGTACTTGACTCAAAGCCGTATAAAAGTGAGCAAGGTAGAGAATATCGGGGCTTACAAGCAATGCTGGCAAACCGAATGAACTACCAAAGGAGCTATTTTGACTATGACATCTTTATTTCAGCCAATGATATCGACCGAAGCGCTGAGGAGTTTGTCGGCCTAGCACGGCGCTACCTGGCAGCTGCAGAGTCAGAAGGTATGAATTGATCCTATGTTGACGAACATTCCTCGGCACTATAATTCATCTGCAACAAATGGGTTTGATGCTCGCTCATAGCCAAATGTCGACTCTGGCCCATGACCCGGTACAAACCTAACATCGTTACCCAAAGGCCAAAGTTTCGTTTTAATTGAGCGTATCAGTGTATCAAAATCACCTTTAGGAAAATCCGTACGCCCCACAGAACCGTTGAATAAAACATCGCCAACAAACGCCAATTTTGCTGGTTCACTAAAGAGCACAACATGGCCTGGGGTATGTCCTGGAGTATGATAAACATTCAAACACTCTTTACCAAAATGTATTGTGTCACCATCGTTGAGCCACTTGGTAGGTTCAAAAGCCTGAGTAGGCGGAAAACCAAACATTTGACTTTGCTCTGCAAGTCCTTGGAGCCAGAAGTTATCGTCTTTGTGAGGGCCTATGATATTGACGCCACCCAAAAGCACAGAAAGTGATTGAGTTCCACCAACATGATCTAAATGTCCATGAGTTAAAACAAGCTGAGTAATGTTAATCCCATTGGCTTTGATTACCGAGGATAATTGCTCAACATCTCCTCCCGGATCAACAACAATACCATCCATCGTTTCATCACACCAAACAATAGAACAGTTTTGAGAAAATGAGGTGACAGGAACAACTTGGTACTTTAGAGACATATCCGAGCCTTAATCAATAACTAAACTGGCAAGACTATGACACTTGGGAAGGTTTTTGACAACCTTATAGCATAAATCTATTGTCTACCAGTGGCGTACTGGCCCAGTATCTATATGGACGAAGTTACTTCTTGGATAATAGCCTACTCCTCCTGCTTTTAGATCCATAGCTACATCTCGCACCTGTTTTAGGTTAACACCGTCTAAGCGAAAATCGATTGCCTGCCCCAGCATGTGATAACTTTTTTTGGCAACCCCACTCGATACTGAACGCAATGCTTGATTGGTTTCAGGTGAGCGGTAACCAGAAATAATTTGAACCTGAGTATCCACACCTAATTCAGACTGGATCAGGGAGATCATATCAAACAAATTCTTATCCATCTGATGAACTTGGTTTAAACGAAAATCTCTGCAAATATTATCGATTCGAGCCAATTCTCTGTTTATATAATTTCGACCATCGAAGTAGCAAGATTCTAGCTCCTCACCTGTATGCAAATTATTAAATGCAAGGCTCCGAGGTGCTGTGGCACATGCTGATAAAGCAACAGATGGTGTGCAACTCGCAGCAATAACACTGCCACTGGCAAATTTGATAAAATCTCTGCGAGAGAAGTTCACAATAAGGCCCCATTCATCTCTTTGGCGAATATATTTTGAGCGGGGACCTTACCTAACAATAAATGAGAGTGCAAACGCCAAAACGCGTTTTTAAAGGGGTAGATAATTATAAGTTAGATTACTATCTGACGAGGTTAGAAAAAACCAAGATATGAATAAATGTTATTTTTTGGCAAATTTAGCTTTTACCATGGATTCGTCTATCAAAACGATATATATCGTCCCTGTATTGAATTTTTCCACCTTCCGACCACGCGGTTTGGTAAATGATGTGCACAGGAACTTTACGTGTAAGAGGAATTGACTGGTTAGCCGCTACTTCATTTTCATCGACTAGAGACATATCCGCACCTTGCCGTTTCAACAAAATTGAAGCAAACTGCTCAGCATTTTCAACTCGAACACACCCCGAGCTAAATGCTCTGCTTACTTCTTCAAAAAGTTCTTTACTTGGCGTGTCATGCAAGAAAATTGCTCGTCGATTTGGCGTATTAAACTTGTATAAACCCAAGGCGTTATTATCACCTGACAATTGAGTCATTTTGTAAGGAAATGAACTCGGACGAAGGTTCTGCCAATCAATTTCGTTAGGATCGATTAACTCTTTAGAACCCCACCTTGGTACAATAGTGATATTTTCTTTGACCAAATATGCAGGGTCTTTTTTAACCCTAGGTATAATGTCACGTACCATAATCCGCCAAGGCACGTTCCAAGTAGGATTGAGAATCAATGATTCAAGTTCAATAGTCATCAAGGGTGTCGGCCGGCCTCTGCGTCCGACCACTACCTTGGACTCGAACACTTCTTTACCAGAAGACCAGTATTTCATCTCAAAACCTGGCACATTCACAATGATCAGGTTATCGAAATTAATCGGCCACAAGCGACTTCTTTCAGCATTTAGAGCAAGGATAGCCAGCCTTTTGTGGGGTGATGTGTTTAACCACCGCATAGTGTTAGAACCTATAACACCGTCATCCTTTAAACCATGTAGTCTCTGAAACTCTTTGATTGGCGCTTCTAATGTTTCATCATACCAATCAACATCGCGTCTCACTCCCGATAAATCAACATCTACCATTTCCATTCGCACAAGAAGAATTTCTCGATTGTCCAGAGGCTCGCCAACCCCTCTAAGCCCTTCCTGCGTATATTCTGGAATGTCTAATTTAGTAAACTTAACCACATGAAGGTAGCTATCAAGCAATTTCTGATAGTCCGAGCTGTCAGGGGTATAAGTTTCAATGAGCTCGCTCAGTTGCTTGTTTACTATGGATGACACCACCATTTGTAGAACAGCACTGCTTAACCTTGGGAGCGGCTTATACAACATAGATTTGAAAAACCAATCATAGCCCAACACTTTGGCTTGTTCTGCATAACTGATGTAGAGAAGCAGAGTGTCTGTCGCTAGAACGTCATACTCATGCCAACGGTTGCTTTTCCGATAGTATTCCAAGTATTGAAGTTGGCGGGAAAAAAGAGGGCTAAACCCTGCGCTTGCAATAACCTCTAACTGGAACTCAAGACGAGTGCTTTGTTGAAGATCGAACCATATAAAGCGATTATCATGCTCATGATAAATACTCTCGACATCTTTTGAGAACTGCAAAACACGAAGAACATGGCTATCTTTCTCCAACCAACCAATTTGTTCAAAGTAACTATTAGCTAAAGATTGGAAAGGCATCAAAATTATTAGCAGCAATAAAAGATACAACCTAGCCATCTTACTCTCCGATTCCTTCGTGTAGATTGAAAGTATGGCAGAGAAATAAGAGGCCAGTAATAAATGTTGATAAGAAAGTTAATTTTTTAAGCTTTACAATAAGCTAGGTTAAAAAATTCTCGACCAGTGGTTATCCCATTGAATTCCCGATTGAATTTTATTCTTTTTGTGTGGGGAGTATTGGGTGATAACACCTCCAGCACCCGAGCTAATTTTGAAATATCCTGCATATGCAATGACTCCGGACGCATCAGGCAATGCATTTAACTCTTCCAACAGACCTGTTTGTTTGGACCAAATACCATAACAGTTTCCTCTTGGAGATGTAGCCAGAATCCACTCTTTAGTCGCCGCAATACTAGCAATATAGTGATTAAACCTAGCCCATTGTTCTAGCTGAGCTTGTAAAGAGCGCATTTCTCCACCCTGTGTATGCATAGCTAATAGAGATGGATACGCATCGGGTTCACCTCTGTATTGCTGACCACAAAGGACAGTATCAGACCCATCGTGAGCAAGATGGCGAATACTCAGGTGGTGATCAGGCAGAGAGACTTGTTCTACCAATTCACCAGTCGCGTCTAAATAACTCAAGCTTGGCTGCATAGATGAGAGATTCATCGGCTTGCGTCCATCGGTATGAACCCCGCCAACTCCGATAGCAAGTTTATCGTCAGGCATCACAATAACCTCATGAGGCCCGATACCAAAGCCTGTGAAC
Organism: Vibrio aquimaris; assembly: GCF_009363415.1. Lineage (NCBI taxonomy): Bacteria > Pseudomonadati > Pseudomonadota > Gammaproteobacteria > Vibrionales > Vibrionaceae > Vibrio > Vibrio aquimaris. Next base: position 1,754,868 of record NZ_CP045350.1, read on the forward strand.
TCGGCCACCTTTTTGTAGCCACCGAGCACATCATAAACTCCAATGATCCCTCTACTGGTTGTACGCTCTCCTTCTGTCGCATACAACCACATACCATCATTTGAGTAGACACCATGCCCGTAATAATGTCGATTAGGCTTTGTAGTCTTGAGAGTTATTGTTTCGCCCGTTATGTAGTCAAACACGATAAAGTACTGACCTGGTCGCCTTGCAAAGGCAACGGCATGGTTCAGTGTTTTATGAGTCGCAACACCATGGCCACGTGATGGAAGTGGCAGTTGTTTTAGAGGCAAACCTTGTTCGTCAGCAATAACAACAGAGTATTTATCTCTACCTTGTAAGGCACAACCGATAAGAGCTGGCTTTCTTGTTGACATAACTTTGTTTGCACAACCGAGCGGAAGTACAGGCACAGCTATTCCCACCAGTGCTGCTTTTAGTAGGTTACGTCTTGTATTATCAGTCACCATCTGTTGCATTAAACCCTATAACCACACCCAATTTAATCGCCACTTCCTCATGAATAAGATACTTAAGCTGTTCCAATTTGTTATATTGGGCATAAGCGACGCGATAACCTTCTTTAGATTGAAGTAATTCAAATAAGCTTTCATCAACGGGCCATGTTTCCAAAGTAGATGAGAACTGGCGCGTTATACTATCAGCAAGCTGTATATGCCCATTTTGACGTAAGGTATGATCTAACCCATTACCATCAGATAGATACAAAGTCTGCATTGCTGTAATATTTGCTTTTAAGTTTTTCATTGACGTGCGAGAGCGCCATGATTCGGCAAAATAAGGCCTCGGTTTACCAAACTTTGCAAGCGGACGAGTCATCTTCTTCATACTGTATTCCAGTTGATTGGACAGCAAAGAGATGTACTCAGAAGTCCACGCCTTTTCATCTAATCCCGACCAAGGGTTTTCTTCCCAAGCAGAAGCTATCAGAGCCGCATTATTGGCCAAATTACTCGCAATTGCTGTAGCGACATGACAGTGTCTAGTTGAAGTCTTAAGCGGTGAATCTTGGTCATATAGCAACCATTCAATGGAACCAAGCCCTTGAACAGTCACACTCTGCTGGGCAATATCATCTTGATTCCAATGTTTGTCACTATTGACCAAAGCTGCCATTTTGCGGCCCGTTGTGTTCTTTTTATCCGGCCAAAACTGTATATTCCAACTCTTTTCTAAAGCGCGCTCCGGGCCTCTTTCTTGGCCTTGTAGTGCCATCCAAGACAACATGGTTTGCTGCCACTGCTGTTGAACTTGTTGTAAATCCCCTTCTTCACAAAAGGTGAGCATTTCGTTTTCTAATTTATTGGCTTGCTGCATGAAGTGTTTAGCAGAAGCTAATTCTACCTGATACACACCTTGACTAGGGTGCTCCTCTTCATGAGACACCAAACTACAACCTGCTACACTGGTCAGTAGAAAAGTAATAGCGGCTATTGATAAAGGTTTCATTTCCTTTCCTTATAATGAGTTCAGAAATGCTATCAAAGCATCACGTTGCTTTTGATTAAATGTCAGCACCGTCTGTTTTGACGACTCGGCTTCACCACCATGCCAAAGTACCGCTTCCATTAAATTACGTGCTCGACCATCATGCAGGAAGTAGGTATGCCCATTAACCTCTTTGGTATAACCAATTCCCCAAAGTGGGGCTGTTCTCCACTCTTTTCCATTAGCTAAATATTCCGGGCGATTGTCTGCTAAGCCCTCCCCCATATCATGCAATAGTAAATCCGTGTATGGATGGATGGTCTGATTGGATAATGCTGGCAAATCTTCACGCACTGATGTGGTGACTTGACTCTTATGGCAACTGTCACAACCTGCTTTAACAAATAAGCTTTGTCCTAGCTTGACGTTTGGTTGTTCCAAATTGCGTCTTGTTGGCACGGCTAGATGTTGCGTGTAAAACTCAACGAAATCAAGTATATTATCACTTACTTCTGGTTCTCCACCATTGGGCAACTCGGCGCAGAGGGTTTGCTTTGAAGTGCAGTTTTGATTGGGAAATAGGCGACTAGTCAGACCGACATCACCATTAAATGCCGCAGCATTTTGCTGCATTAGAGTTGGTTGACCTGACTTCCAACCAAATCGGCCAATAGCAAATTGGTTTTTCTCAACATCCCACACCTTGTTCACTTTGCCAGAAATGCCATCATTATCATCATCACTTTCGTCTGCCCATGACATGAGTGTTTGTTCTGAGATACTTTCCAATAACCCTAAACCAATCATTGGTGGTGCGACACGAGCAGAAAACTGCGTATCAGGATGCATTTCACCGTAACCAAGCTGTTGTATTTTAAGTTCAGGTTTACGTAAGATGACTTCTGTACCGTCGGCAAAACGCACGGGGACTTGAGTATAAGTGATACTTATCTGCCCTTCTGGTATTTGATCTTGCAGAGCGAAGTCTTGAAGCTGACCACCATACGTCGGCTCTGGTACAATCCCTTCTTTTATGAATATTTTTTTCTGCTCGGCTGACATAGCAGGGATACTCAGACGAACTAACATCGATACCGCATGAATATCATCTTTCTCAGGCGGATGTCCTCGACCATCTTTAATATGACAGTTCTGACACCCATTAGTATTGAAAAGCGGACCTAACCCATCTCTTGCATCTGTCGTTGCAGGCGCTTGAATCCATGGATTACGGAAAAAACTGTTACCAACACTAAAATCAAGTCGTTTAGTCAAGGGGAGATTAGAGGCAGGAAGTGAGAAGGCGTTAGCTCCTTCCTTTGCAACACTTGTCGCTCCGCCAGAATCTACCTCATATGCCGATACACTGCTACTCAGGGTAAGTAAAGTGGCTAACAAGGATTTAAAGTACAACTTCATACTAGAGTTTCTCAGGCAAATGGCACCACATAATTGAGATGAGTTCTCATTAAAATATGGCTTTAAAAACAACAAAAGGGCTCTAAAAGAGCCCTTAGAAAAGAGTGTATCCTAATTAGAATTCATGATCCGCTGTATCAGGGTTCAGACTGCTAATACCGACAATTTTTGCGGCACGTTCAATAGAGGCAGTTTGATCGACAAGAGACATAATAGTTTTGTTAACCAACGCATTACCTTTTACATTATCGGAAGCAATCAGTTGATCAAAATACTGACTATTCTTTTCCGCTGATGTAACAAGTTCCCCTACTTGAGTGCGAGTCGTATCGAACTGTTGCTGGATTTCTTTCGCTGCTTTTGCATCTTTTTGAGCCACTAATTGAGCAATGCTTGCACCAGAAACTACTGTTCCATCAATTCGCTTGTATGAGCCAGTGTAGACATTGTAAATACCCTGCTCGTTGTAGTAATGTGAGTTGTGGGTGTTATCTGAAAAACAATCGTGCTCGTCTTCGGTAGAGTTAGCTTCCAACGCCACTTTCATCCGTTCACCCGCAAGTTCTCCCAGAGAAAGAGAACCCATACCAAATAGCATTTTACGTAAACCATTATCCGCAGATTCATTGAGAAGCTGCTCTCTGTAGTTGCCCTTAACACCCTCTTGCCACTGTTTCTCCATCCATTTGAGATCTTGGACTAAAAGATCGGCAGTTGCTTTTAAGTACTCTCCACGACGATCACAGTTACCATTGGTACAACCTTTACCAACTACAAAATCCGTATAAGCACGCTCGCCAGCTCCCGCCTGAGTGCCATTTAAGTCCTGTCCCCATAGAAGGAATTCAATGGCATGATAACCGCTAGCAACGTTCGCTTCAGAGCCACCGATTTCATTAAGGTCTGCGATGCTTTTTGGTGTTAGTTTATTAACATCTAATTCAGTTGCACCGATCTTAAGCTTTTTGTTAGCAACAATATTTGCACTCGCACCTTCGTTGCCTAATTCGTATTGGTAGCCAGTTGCAACATAGTCAATAAGACCTTCATCAAGAGGCCACGCGTTAAGTTGACCTTCCCAATCATCAACTATTGAATTGCCAAATCGAAAGACTTCTGACTGCTGGTATGGTACCCGCGACTTAATCCAAGCTTGCTTTACTTGATCTAATGATTTTTGTGAAGGCGCGGCTAAAAAGGACTCGATAGACTTGTCTAGCGCCTTCGCAGTTGTCAGTGCATCGGAAAATACTGCATGAGCAACATTAGCGTACTGCTCTACGACCTGTTCTTTTGTCACATCTGCAGCAAAAGCTGAGCCACTGGCTATCAAAAGTGAAGCAGCCACAGAACGGGCCAAAAGTGATTTTACATTCATTTTAAAGCGTCCTTGGTGAGCTTAATAATCATTCTAAATTATAAGTGCTAATTATTCTCATTTACACTCATTGACGCAAATAATACAAACTTGGATTTTTTTTGCAAGTCATATACGAGAAAGCCCCATAAAAATGAGGCTTTTGTCAGGAGAGGTTCAAGGCATTACAATTTCAGATCATGGTTCCCATGAGCAATTTTTGCTTTGAGATAGTTCTTATTACCGTCTTTAACATGAGCAGACGTGTTAATAGATTGCTCCACTGCAATACCATGCTCACTCAACTCTCGAATCTTTTTGGGATTATTGGTAATCAATTGAATTTTCGACACACCAAGCGCTTCAAGCATCTGCGCTGCTTCAGAGAAATCACGAAGATCATCACCAAAACCTAAATGATTGTTCGCCTCATAAGTATTCATCCCTTCACTCTGTAGCTTGTAGGCATCGATCTTGTTATACAGCCCAATTCCTCTTCCCTCCTGTCTCAAGTAAAGGATTACACCACCTTGCTCTCCAAGCCTACGGATGGTTTCATCTAATTGTTCACCACAATCACATCGAGAAGAATGAAACACATCGCCAGTCAAACACTCAGAGTGTATACGAACGACAGGAACAGATTGTGTTTTGTCAGCTTGTTTAAATACTATCGCTACGTGTTCTTTATCCGTCTTGAGCCCTTCAAAAGATAAGAGTTCAGCCTCTATGTCGCTATTCACACCGACTTTAAAATCTACTCTGGCTCTAACTTCCGCCATAACCCTACTCACTTGATTCATTATTATTGTCTGTTTCTTTGATTATAGAAACCTTACGGGTGACTAACTAAGAGGATTCATTTGGTATAAATCAATGGTCAGATCACTTAATGTTATAATATAACATCTTTGGTTTTAGGCAATAAAAAACCTCAGCGGATTCTATCACTGAGGTCTTTTAATGTGTACAAAAGAAGGATACTTATTGTGTTTAGTGATTATGACTGTTCTTCCATACAGAAAGCTCAACCCACATATCTGCAAGAAACTGCAGTTCTTCTTCAGTGAGTAAAGAGAGTGTCGGCTTAGTATGCGGCAAAGAGTAGGCCTGCAAAGCGCTAATTTGGGCATAAAACTCTTTACGCAACTGAGATATGTTTGTTTCCACCACGGTTCTCTGCCTGTCTTTGCAAAAATAAATAACGAAAGCTACGCACGATTAAAATGATAACAAACTTGATAATTGCAGCAATTCAGCAAACTGCGTTTTGCAACATAGTTCACATTTGGTTTTAATGTCATACCTTTACAATTCAATGAATTATCTCACAATATTCCTCATCTACGCTGAATTACTTAAATACAGTTTGTATGACAGTTAATATTACATTACCCAAACTAGCTTAGTTGCATATACTGTATACATGTCGTTCAAATAACCCCACGTAATGGAGCGCTATATGTTTCTAGTCAGATTGGTGTATACGAGTGAGATTACTGAAGGTGTGACGGAGTCAGATATTCAAAACATCTTAGATAAAGCACGTAAAAAGAATACAGCATTACATGTCACTGGCGTGTTACTGTTTAGCAGAAAGTATTTCCTTCAGTGCTTGGAGGGCTCAAGAGAACAAGTGAATAAGGTTTACCATCACATCCTAAACGACAACAGACATAAAGATGTGGTGTTACTAGATTACTCAGAAGTTAATGAAAGAGAATTCGCCGACTGGTCTATGGGTTACATTCCTGAGATGGAGATAACGCGACCGATTACTCTAAAATACTCAGAAAGTGCAAGTTTTGAGCCTTATAGCATGTCTGGCTCAAGCGCGCATAATCTGCTAACAAGCTTAACCAAGGCCATCAATGTGGTTTAGTGATTTGCCCGAGTATTAGACTCAAATGCCTCGAGTAGATAGCGAATAAATACTTTCTTTCGTTTAGGCATCAACTGTCGGTCAGCATAGACTAGGCTCACCGAGACTTCAGGCATTGTATATTCAGGTAGCAGTTGAACAAGCTTACCACTGGTAAAGTGCTCTCGGCATATAAACTCAGGTAATACTGCAATCCCCAGACCGTCTAGGCATGCTTTGAGACAGGCAGTAATTGTGTTCACCCGCAAACGATAAGGTAGATCTATCTGTATCGAGTCTTTATCTTTGGGTGCAATCAAGTGCCATTTAGGTAACTTAACTGCGCGACTATACACGTCAACCATTTGGTGAGGACTCTGGAGATCTTGATGTGAGCTGATTTTACCAAACTCGTCCAGATACTCTGGACTAGCCGCCAAGACACGTTGAGATTTGGTTAGGTGTCTTGAAATTAAAGCGGAATCTTGTATCTCCCCCACTTGTGCGTAGAGATCGATCCCTTCGGAAATAATATCCACTTCTCGATTCGATAATTCAAGATTGACGGTGACATTAGGGTATTGTTTTAGAAACGTGTTGATGTATGTACCTAACACTTGATGGCCCAACTCAACTGGCAAAACAACTTTTAGTGGGCCACGGATCAAATCTTGGTTAGCTGATACTTCGAGTTCTGCTTGATTCAACAGTTCTAAAATTTGCAAGCTAGATTGATAGAAGCGCTCTCCTTCTGGTGTCAAAACCAGGCTTCTAGTGGATCGTGTTACTAACCTAACACCCAAATGCTTTTCTAATTCCACCAATTTTCGACTAACTGTCGACTTAGTCATATCTAATGCATCAGCCGCATGGGTAAAGCTTCCACAATCAACAACTTGAGCAAAAACAGTAATAGCGTTTAAATCCACCCTTCCCTCCTTGATTTGATTGGTAAGATATTTGCAACAGTGTTTTCCTTTTTTCCTATCTTATCAGTTAATCATTTTCATTTACAATTTGTGATCATTAACAGTAACGATTAGAGACACAGCATGACGGATTCAACCCATATCAGACCGCAGAAACAAAGCAATAAAGTCCTGTTTATCGCAACCAGTGCGATAATGATTATCGCCATACTCTGCATTGGATATTGGCTTGGGTACGCTCGATACTTTGAATCCACCGATAACGCCTACCTGCAAGGAGACATAACAACTATACGACCAAAAGTCTCCGGTTATATTGCCAAGTCTTTCGTTAGCGATAACCAGAAAGTAAAGAAAGGAGATTTACTGGTAGAGCTTGATCCACGAGATTATGTAACTGAACTTGAACAAGCAAAAGCTCACCTCGCGGTATCAGAATCAAGTATCGATAATCTATCGGCACAAAGAACCTTGCAAGAAAGTCAAATAAAACAGGCTGAAAGCCGCGTAGATTCAGCCAAAGCTGAATATCAACGCTCCGCTCAACAGTTGGAGCGTTCACGTAGTCTTCGCAAGAAAAATTATGCTTCCCAAGACGAAGTCGATGATATGCTCGCACAGCAGAAAGTCGCTCTTGCAGAACTTAATGAAGCCAATGCTAACCTAGTCGCGGCTCATGACCAACTGTCCGTAATTGACAGTGACATTCGCCAAGCTGAAGCCGCTATTACCGAATCTAAAGTGGATGTTGACCAAGCTGAACTTAACTTGAGTTATACAAAAATTTATGCTCCCGCAGACGGTATCATTGGAAAAAGAAGTGTGCGCCAAGGGCTCCTTGTTCAATCCGGAACCCCGCTAATGAGCCTTGTACCTACGAGTAATATTTGGGTGGAAGCCAATTTTAAAGAAACGCAAATTGGTGATATTCATAAGGGACAAAAAGTGAACATTGAATTTGATGCTTTCCCTGATCAGCCTCTAACAGGCATAGTGGACAGTTTTTCTCCAGCGACAGGAGCAAAATTTGCACTACTTCCACCAGAGAATGCAACGGGTAATTTTACAAAAGTCGTTCAGCGGGTGCCAGTTAAAATCACCATACCCAATCAACAAAGTCTTAAAGGTCGACTACTACCCGGACTGTCTGTTGTCACCACAATCGACACTCGGGGTTAACCATGTCTGTAAACCCTGCGTACACTCATGCCTCCGCCGAGGATGACGTACCGATAAAAAATTGGATTGCTTTAATTGGTGGTTTAATTGGTGCTTTTATGGCTATTTTAGATATCCAAATCACCAATTCATCGCTCAAAGATATTCAAGGCGCGCTGTCCGCCACACTCGATGAAAGCTCCTGGATATCAACATCCTATTTAGTCGCAGAAATGATAGCTATCCCACTCAGTGGTTGGCTATCTCAGGTATTAGGCAAGCGCAGATACCTCACATGGACAACAAGCATCTTTACCTTATCCTCGCTGTTGTGTTCATTGTCTTGGAATATGACATCAATGATTGTGTTTCGAGCTATGCAAGGCTTCAGTGGCGGCGCATTGATCCCACTCGCTTTCTCCTTAGTTGTTCAACTACTTCCTCTAAACAAACGTGCTGTGGGTATGGCTTTATTCGGTGTCACCGCCACCTTTGCACCGGCAATTGGGCCGACATTTGGCGGCTGGCTAACCGAGAACCTTTCTTGGCATTACATTTTCTACATCAACGTTCCTCCAGCAATTCTTCTTATCGTTATGGTTCGTTATGGCTTAGACGATGAGGTAGCTAGCTTTTCAAAATTTAAAAAAGCAGATTGGTTTGGCATCGCAACAATGGGAATAGGACTTGGCTGTCTCGAGGTGGTGCTCGAGGATGGCAATCGCGAAGAGTGGTTTAGCTCTCAATTTATTATTGCTCTGAGCGCTATCTCTGCTGTTAGTTTAATCTATTTTGTGATCAACGAGCTGCAACACAAAAAGCCACTGGTCAATCTCCGATTACTCAGGGACCGTCAATTTGCTCTCTCATGTATCGCTTACCTGATCTTAGGGATGGCATTACTGGGTTCCATTTATGTTCTACCCCTATACTTAACGCAAATTCAACAGTTTAACGCTATGGAAATAGGCCAAGTACTCATGTGGATGGGGTTCCCACAGTTACTGTTTTTCCCATTAGTACCAAGGCTCACCCAAATCATAAAGCCCAAGTACTTGGTTACATTTGGCTTTGTTATGTTTGGTTTAAGTTGTTTCGTCAATACACATATGACTATAGACTTTGGCGGGCAGCAACTTATTCTATCAATGCTTCTTAGGGCGGTAGGAAGCCCATTTATTATGGTTCCCCTATCTTTGGTCGCAATGAAGAACATCGATAATCATAATACTGCTGATGCATCCACATTAACCAATGTGATGCGCAATCTTGGAGGCGCTTTTAGCATTGCTATCATAGCAACTTTGTTAGATAACAAAACTCGTGAGCACTTATCTCATATTAAAGAGTCACTACCCTACGTTAGTACCAAGGCCTGGGATGTATTGCGTGAGCAGCAGTCATATTTCATGCAAGCTGGAAGTGACGCGGTAACGTCAATTCAGCAAGCAGAAGCTGTGTTACTTGACACCATGCAGCGTGATGCTGCAATTATGGCGTATAACGATGTGTTTTTAATTATGAGCATATTCTTAGCGATAGCGGCTGTACTGATACTAAGTATGAAAGATTAAGTCAGATCTTTAAGTTAAGATGCCTTTAAGTGCTTCTTAACTTTTTTCAGCGCCATCCGTTGCTTAAGTGGAGATAAATAGTCGATAAACAATTTACCTGATAAATGATCAATTTCATGCTGCATCACAATTGCAAGAAAATCATCACTTTCAACACGAATTGGTTGCCCATACCTATCTATAGCTTGTACTGTAACAGATGAGTAACGCTCAATATCAGCGTAATATTCAGGTACAGATAAGCACCCTTCTTGGTTATGGATCGGGTTATTGCCTTCTACGATTTCGGGGTTTATCAGTATCAAGGGGTTATCACGGTTTTCAGACAAATCAATGATCACAATAGATTCTCTGTGTCCAACTTGTGTTGCCGCTAAACCGATACCATTACTGGTTGCATACAGTGTCTCTAACATATCATCAATCAATCTCTGTATTGATTGAACATCTTCTACCTTTTCGGCTTTGGTCCTTAACCGTGGATCAGGTGCTGTCAGTATATTCAAAACTGTCATAATGACATTATCCTTAACTTAGCTGACTCCATGCCTATCTGCATATAGGTCAGCAGCAGTAAAATTTGTTTTAAAAGTAAAAGCTAAAGGGGTATCACCTTTTGTTCTAAGGTGGTCAAGTCTCTCAATAGCTTATTGCGGCGTGGGAATATGGCCGTCTTCTATCCACCAAAGCACGTAAGTGTCTTCTGCGACTTGATGAAACCATTCTTTTTTTCGGCGCATAAAATCTCTATGAATAGTGCGAAACATAAAGTCTTTCAGCGAGTCTGCCGTTTCCCACACTGATATATTGACTATGATATTTGGGTCATCAAAAAGCTGAATACTTGTTGCATCTCCTGAATCATCTTTAAGTCGCCAAATGAATCCTTCACTTTGCTCGGCAATAGCATTGACTTTCTCCAAGTTGTCAATAAAGTCCTTTATATTGGGGTGATCTGATGGATATTTAGCATGCGCGATATTGAGAAGTGCTAGTTTCATTTTAACTTCCTAGACACCATGATGCAATATATAAATAGAAAACTCAATATCATGTTGAGCTCAGCAGTTTCATATATACATATTCATTTCAGTTAGTTTCAATAAAGAAGCATCACGATGCACGATAAATGAAAGACATTACCGTGCTATATTATGGTTTCTTACAGCCCTGAGTCGAGGCAAGAAAACAAAACCGATTACTCTTTCATACTTTGGTTATGATGTTCAACTAAGGATATAAACTCGCTCGGTGTCAGAGGTTGAGAATACAAGTAACCCTGATAGGCGTCGCATTTTTCTTGGCGTAACACTTCGAGCTGCTGCTCATTTTCTACTCCTTCCGCAACTACGCTAATATCTAGGCTATGCCCCATTTGGACTATTGTTTTGAGTAGGATCCGATCCGCTTCATGTATTGCGCACTCATTGACGAAATACTTATCTATTTTTAGAACATCAACTGGCAAATGCTTTAAGTATTTCAAGCACGAGTATTCCACACCAAAATCATCCACTGCGATTGATACACCCAACGCTCTTAATTGGTTACATATCTCAGTCACACCTTCAGGATCCTTCATTAATGTCGACTCAGTAATTTCAATCTGCAAAAGGTGTGAAGGAAGTTGAACCTCTCTAAGAATTTCACAGATAGCCTTAAAGAGGTCAGCATCATCAAATTGAACGGTGGAGACATTTACTGAGACACAAATATCAATACCTTCAACATGCCAAGCTTGCACTTGCTCACAAGCTTTGCGCAAGATCCACTGACCCAAAGGTACAATTTGTGCAGTCTTCTCTGCAATTGGAATAAACTCTGCGGGCGAAATAGAGCCTAATTGAGGGTGCTTCCAACGGATAAGCGCTTCGGCCCCAATTATCTTTCCATCTTCTATTGCAACTTTGGGCTGATAATACAAAACAAACTGATCACTGAGAAGTGCCGCTTTTATTTCAGTTTCAATCTGATGCTGGCGAATGGTCTCATTCAACAACTGGTCATCAAACCAACACACAAAGCCTGCTCCTTGTGAAAGTGCTTTATAGAGAGCAAAATCCGCATTTTTAACCCAGACCTCATTATTGTCAGGCGCATCCTTAGCTAAAGCGATACCAATGCTGAAACCCAGCCTATGAGTGGTATTTTCCATATGAAACAATGTCTTTTCATGCCGGCGCAGCACGTCGACAGCTTCAACCAGTGTAGGTCTAAGTTCAGAACTCTCGACAACCAAAGCAAATTCATCACCACCAAGGCGATAAAACTTTCCATAACCTCCGATCAGATCATTAATATGTTTTGCAAAGGCAATCAACAACATATCACCATATCGGTACCCAAGTCTGTCGTTTATATGTTTAAATCCATCTAAACCTATGTGTAGTAGTCCAAATTTTTCAGCATTATGTCTATCAACAACTTTGATATCCTCGTAAAATGCATGCAGGTTAGGCAACTTTGTTAAGTAGTCTGTAATACTTTGAAGCTGATAAATGCGCGCTTGTTTACGAGTCTCAACATAAAAGTAAGCCATCATTGTCGCAAAGATTGTAATAGCACTAGCTTCAGCCGTAATTTCAATAAACAGGCCAACATCCAGTGAAGTTAATTGGTACAAATACCCATTGATGAGACCAGCAGCTACAGCAATAGACCACATTGAGCCGGGAAAAAGGACAACATAGCATAGGGGTAAGAGAATTAGCCCGCTTCTGATCACTCCAACTTCCAGAGGCTCAATTAACCCTCCTACTAAGAACAAAGCAAGGGCCGAAAAGGCAAATAAGTGTTTAAGGCGAACATCTGACACCCATAAAGCAACAACCATTACAAATGGCACCAGCAGAAAAACGTTACTCCAAATATGGGGTTGGGTGACTAAACCATATGAGATAACTGCTACAGAACATAAATAAGCAAGGTCTGCAATAATCGTCATCCATTTTTCACTTACATTTTTACTCACCTTACTACCCTACAATTATTCAACCAATATCTTCATACTCCTTAAACCTAGTCTTTAATTAATCCCTTGACGAATTTGGTAGAAAAAAACCTCCGTGTTAGGAGGTTTTTGTCTCAAATCAAGTGAAGTGATTCACAAACCTAACTCACTAGCTAACGCCTTAATCTGTTTTAAGTCCATTTGATGCACACGAATCATTTGATTAACATGGCTTAAGCGAGAATTAGCTTCATCCTGTTTGTCACATGCATCAGATTTAGCTTCCCACGACGTTCCCGCCAAGTACAAATCACAGTCAGCTTTTAATTGTTTTAACTTTGGCTGAAGATCATCACGCTCTTTTTCTAAAGCTTCCAATTCCTGCTTCACTTTAAGCTCCTGCTGAAATAATTCGCGTGAACGTTCAAACATGGTCGCTTGCATATCCGCTTGTCTATTCAACTTACGATTTTCTTGTGTCGCCTGGGCAATATTTTGTTTCTGCTCGTTGAGTTGCTCTTCTAGAGAAAGGTTCACTTTTTCCAATTCAGCAACCTGATCATTTAAGCTTTTTATGGTTTCATCAAAAGTGTGTTTCTTTTCATCTATCGCCTTAGTTAACTTAGCTTGGATCTCAGCATCGACCTGAGCCACTTTGTCTTCGACTTCGTCAGTTAACTGCTTTTTCTCTTCCACTAGTTCCTGATATTTGGTTTCTAACCCGTAGTATGCCTCTTGCCATTTGGAAGAAGTCAAAGATGAGCCTATCAGTCCACCTAGAGCAGCTCCTAGTAAACCAGCAATGATTATGTACAGGTAGCTCCGCTTATCTCTTTCTTCGATAACTACAACATCATCATTTTCAACATCAGACTCGTTATTCACTGTTTTTGCTCCTACTGAATTAACGCATTAGCTCGGTCACGACTAAAGCCGAGGTGTAGATTAAAAAACCTGAAATCATGGTAATAACGACATACCTTTGCAGTTTTTCATTGGTCCGATATCGAATCAGTACAAAGGCCAATGCAGCCAAAAATACGATAGCGATCAATCTCGTCATACACTCTCCTTAGCCAACCGAACAAGTTTTCCTCTTACTTGCTTTAAGTTATACCATTTTTTGAGGTTCTAAGGTCAGCGCCAAGTCTGTTTTACGCGCTTTTGGCTCAAACAATCATTTAAAGATATCAACCTTATCTCAAACTACTACGCATCAATCAGTTATTTCACATAACACAGCTCACAAATTTGGGTAGACAGTAAAAATGAGGTATAAATAATGATCTTATGTCCAAGGTGTAATGATAATGAAACCATTCAAGTTAGATAACAAAAAGCGTCGCATCAAAAAGAAACTATTTCTTGGTGAGTTTGCGATGCTCGGATTTGAAGTAAGCTGTGATACAAAGATACAAGACTTTGATAGCTACGATACCTTTGTTGATGAGTTTATTGACTATATCGACACTTTAGACTTAAGTTTCGGCGGAGGTGGCCTAGAGCTTTTTGAAGGCTTTATCTGCCATGCTGAGAGATATAAAAGTGTTAGTAGTGAGCAACAAGCAAAAGTTGTTTCTTGGCTTGAGGCTCGCAAAGATGTGAAAGCGGTTCGTGTGGGGGAATTAGTAGACGCAAACTACTTTTAGCACCAAGCACAGGTAACGCCACACAGGCGTTACCTATCTTCTTCACCTTACTTCAAGGCCTAAGTTGTATTGGGCTAGGCATCGAGTGACATAACTCACCTTCAAAAATGCCGCTATGATAATAGTACTGATATGCGCGGCTACCTGCGCCTCTAAACTGAAGGCATCAGCATATGGATACGCAATGATCACACTCACAACCAGTGCTAAAAAAGTGATTACTAGGCCAATATTTGAAACAGCCAATAGTGTTTTAAATGTATTGCGAGTTGGTTGATTAAACATAATGACTCCAGTGCTTACGTTCATTTCCTTTACACTTAGCATTTCCCTTGCCAACTTTAATAACTCATAAATATCAACAATTTAAGTCAACCCACACCAAAAAAAAGAGTCATAATGACACATTAAATTATTAGGTCAAAATGACACATAAAAAATCAAAAGACTCTTTTGGGTGATATCTTTAATCAAAAAATACATTGAATTGCACAATAAACATGATAAATTTCACACTTCGATTGTGACCACACTTTCGACTTACTTTTGTTTAGTAATTAAACAATCGTTCCAATGAAGATGGCAGGAGAGTGGTTTTTCGCCAATTTGCATGCAAATGGCCGAATAACCTACCGAAGAAGTAAATCTTTCAGGTGCTGTGCATTCAGCGTGGACTGTCATTGGAGGAACCTCTGGAGAGAACCGTTTGATCGGTCGCCGAAGGAGCAAGCTCACGACAAATTAGTGAGTGAAACTTTCAGGCAAAAGGACAGAGGAGTGCAAAGAATAACGCAGATAACGTAAACTTTTTGTCCAAAATCTTGGCTTGAGCCATGGTCTGTGCGCTTTCACTCTTCTCCTTAGTAACATTTATCACTATGGGGAATTCATGAACAATCTTCAATCTTTACTTACCACAATAGACAACTTTGTCTGGGGCCCTCCACTATTGATACTGCTGGTCGGTACTGGTGTCTATTTCACGTTTCGTTTAGGACTACTTCAGTTTAGATACCTGCCAAAAGCATTAACCATGCTGTTTAGTAAACACGACTCTAGCAAGCAAGGAGATGTATCTAGTTTCGCCGCTTTATGTACCGCTCTTTCTGCCACTATTGGTACAGGTAATATCGTTGGTGTCGCCACCGCCATTAAGCTAGGTGGTCCTGGTGCTTTATTTTGGATGTGGCTAGCGGCTCTTTTTGGTATGGCCACCAAATACGCAGAGTGTCTCCTTGCGGTTAAATATAGAAAAGTGGACGCTAATGGCCAAATGATCGGCGGGCCTATGTATTACCTTCAAGATGGCGTGGGCTCTAAACTTCTTGCAACCTTGTTTGCTATTTTTGCCCTACTCGTTGCCTGCTTTGGTATCGGAACGTTTCCTCAGGTCAACGCGATTCTCGATGCAAGCGAAATATCTTTCGGTGTGCCACGTTCATTCGCCACGATTACGCTGACTCTTTTGGTCGCTTTCGTCACCTTAGGTGGCATTAAATCAATCGCTAAAGTGGCAGGTAAAGTCGTCCCTGCAATGGCAATATTTTACGTATTAGCATGTGTTGGCGTCATCATAGTTAATGCCGATCAGTTGATCCCTGCCATCCAACTGGTGCTTGTTTCCGCCTTTAGCTCTAGCGCTGCAACAGGAGGTTTTTTAGGGGCAAGCATCATGCTTGCGATTCAATCAGGCATTGCAAGAGGCGTTTTCTCCAATGAATCTGGTCTTGGTAGCGCTCCTATGGCTGCCGCAGCAGCTAAAACAGATTCTTGCGTGAAACAAGGTCTAATTTCAATGACAGGGACCTTCTTTGACACCATCATAATATGCACCATGACTGGGCTGGCTCTAATTCTGACTGGAGCGTGGCAAAGTGACTTCTCAGGCGCAGCAATGACGACTCATGCATTTGCTGTTGGACTTGATGCAGCAACACTCGGTCCTGTGCTTGTTTCCACTGGCCTTATATTTTTTGCCTTCACAACGATTCTAGGTTGGAACTATTACGGTGAGCGCTGCGTGGTATTTTTATTAGGAACGAAAGCTGTTTTACCTTACAAAATAGTATTTGTTGCTCTAGTCGCATCCGGTGCATTTTTACACCTCGACATGATTTGGATACTTGCCGACATTGTTAACGGACTGATGGCCATCCCCAATCTCATTGGATTACTTGCCCTGCGCAATGTCGTTACCGAAGAGACCAAACTTTACTTTAGCCAGTTCAACCAAGCCACAACAAGCAAAGCAATCACTTAATTCATAATGCGTATACAATGCGAAGCTTAATAACTTCGCATTGTTTATTTCACTCTTTATTCGCTGTCTATGCCAGCCGCTCCTTCGACCAAACATACTCCCTTCTCAAAAAATTCTTGAATTAATTGGTCTACATTTTCAGGGAATACTGCCCGTGTCGAGGCTAAGTTTAAAATCACCTTAAAGCCTGCGTCTAACAATTGTTCTATCGATTTTTTTACACAAAAGTCTAACGCTAAACCGCCCACGATAACGGTTTCAACTTTGTTAGCTCGCAAATACTCAATTCCACCAGTCGACAAAACGTCCGCTTGATCATGATAAAAAGCCCCATAGGGATGGGCGTCAGGGTCCATGCCCTTATTTATCTGGAAATCATAATCTCGAATCTGTGGCAAACCGGGAAGTAGTTCTGCTCCTAGCGTCCCCACGATGCAATGCGGATTCCATTTAATATCAACCTCCGGAAGGCCGACTGGCTCAAGCATGTTTTCTGGTTTTTCCGCTTCCCAAGCAACACCTGATGGGTGCATATCTCTCGACACTAAACAAAAATCAGCCTTGCTGTGGTTTTCGATTAACTCGCCCACTATCTCAAGAGCACCAGCAACAGGAAGCTCATTTGGACATAGCTCACTAAAACCTTTTTGAGGATCAACATCAATTGACGCGGTTTTACTTTTTTCTACTTTCACCGTTTGTAAAAACATGACTTACTCCTAGCACCTCTAACGCAGGCAAGTTTGAAAATACGTTACCGTATTTTCAGCCAAACTATATACCTGAGCAGGTTTTCCACCTTTTCCTCGATTGGTCGAGGCCATTTTATTTGCACTGACAATAACACCGGTATCGATAAGGCGTCGTTTGACTGTCATTCTGTTTACTTCAACACCAAACTTTGCGTAAGCCGCTATGATGTCTGAAACTAAGAATTCTTTATCCAAAGTAAACAAAGCAACCGAGGTATACTCCACTGCTGCTCTAAGCTTTTTCCACGCTAATTGAATTAACTCCGCATGATCAAAAGCCAGTTCCATTTGATTATCTAAGATGGTATTTAAAGAAAACCACTTGAGGTGTTCTTGCCCCAAACCACAATTATCTATTTGTTCAATATTGGCTCGATTAACAAGCGCGTAATGGGCAATGGTGACACTCCAACCATCTGGATCACGCTTAGGATTACCGTCAACCATAGGTTCGCTAATGTAATTTGGATATGTGTGAATCTTTTGGCGACAAATGCGTTTGCGCGCTGCCTCGAAATCTTGATCAGCGTTTTGCCCGCCATTTTGAGACATATCTTGCTCAAAAACAAACCCACCGGGAATAGCCCAAAGGCCTGGCTGTGGACGCTCTGGATTGGCTCTTTTAATCAACAAGGTTTCCAGTCCATGCTCACCAAGTCTGAGGCATATCATGTCGATTGTGACAATCATTATCGATTCTCAAAGTTCTTAAACTGTCACGTACCTTACCACTGAAATGTTGCGGGTCAATAAGAAAGTAACAAATAGTGACTAACCTCATTAAATAGCATTGCTATATATATGAGTTAAATTAGAATGATTACTATGAATTAGATCAAATCTACACAATACAAGTTAATAACATAATTTGACAAACTATGTATGCTTTGATTAAAGTCCCCTAAATCAACATAACAGACACAGTTAGGATAGGCTTAATGAGCGCTTCACTGTTTAACGATACGATTATCCAAAGTGCATTAGATCTTGACGTATATAAAATCAATATGATGTTTGCGGCTCGTAAGTACTACCCTAATACTCAAGTTCGTTATGAGTTCATCGTTCGTTCCAAAGAAGATCTGTCTGACCTAAAAACTCAAGTAAATCGAGAAATCAATCAACTAGCCAACTACCAATTTGGTGAGCAAGAAATTGGTTACCTTAAGAATCAAGCTACTTATCTCGATGAGGACTTTTTTCACTATCTAGGCGAATTTAGATTCAAGCCCATGCAGCAAACGGCAGTAAGTGTCGTTAATGGGCAGCTGCGTGTCTCAATAAGTGGTATTTGGCACGAAACGATTCTCTACGAAACCCTTGTTATGAGTATTATTTCAGAGGTGCGCAACAAGGCGCGTTGGGGCTGCATTCCAGAGCAACAATTTACACAAACTCTAGAAAAGAAAATTGCTGTCCTAAGAGCTGAATTAGACAAAAGGCAAATCACCAATTTTCAGTTTTCCGAGATGGGAAGCCGTCGTCGGTTCAGCTCTAAAGTGCAATATGAGCTTATCCGTTACCTAAGCCAACATGCTCCAGACTTGATGTCTGGTACCAGTAATTATCACCTCGCCAAACAATTTGGCATAAAACCAATAGGGACAGTCGCTCACGAGTGGTTTATGGCCCATCAACAGTTTGGTAATCCCGCGCTTTCGCAACAAGTTGCCTTAGACACATGGCACCAAGCGTTTAATGGCACTCTTGGAATCGCCTTAACCGATACCATAGGCATTGATGCGTTCTTAAAAGACTTCACCTATGAGAGAGCAGCAGCCTATGCGGGAGTTCGCCATGATTCTGGCAGCCCATTTGATTGGGGCGATAAAATTCTAGCTCACTACCAATCGCTCGGTATCGACCCAAAATCCAAGACTTTGATATTTACTGACGGGTTGAACTTCGAAAAAGCGTTGGAAATCTGCCAATACTTTGGTGACAAAGCGAAAATCAGCTTCGGAATCGGTACATTTCTCGCCAATGATATGGGCGATTGGTCTAATGATAGCAATAGCTATCAACCTCTGTCTATGGTAATAAAAATGACAGAGTGCAATGGTTCTTCAGTTGCAAAAATTAGCGATGAGCCAGAAAAAGCCATGTGTGAAGACCCGATTTTCCTCACTGACTTAAAACAGCGTTTTGGACTACCAAACACACTCGATAAAGCAAGTTAAGTCAACAAAACACCTTTTAGTGCCTTAGGTTAGGCGCTAAATCATACTTGGTTCAGTCTTCGCTCATTAACTTGATACCTAACCCTACCAAAACAACGCCCGTCGTTGCCTCCATCCTACGCATGAAGTTCATGTTACCGATCATGTTTTTGGCGCAACTTAACGACACAGCTAAACCGCTTTGCCAAATCATGGCGATAACAAAGTGAATGCTTGCCATGGTCATTGTTTGGGCGATTGCCGAACCCTCAGGGTTTATAAACTGAGGTAAAAAAGCCAAGTAGAACACAGCCGTTTTGGGATTAAGCACATTCGATAAAAAGCCTTCTCTAACCGAGCGTTTTATACTGCTTTGGTTTTGAATTCCTAACCAACTGATGGCATCAGATTTTCCTTTGTAGATATCCTTAAGTGTACTTAGCCCCAGCCAAATAAGGTAAACAGCGCCTATCATTTTGACCATACTAAACAACTGCGCTGACTGAGCTAAAATTGCCGAGATGCCCACAGCGGATAAGGTCGCATGCACAAACAGACCAATGCAGATGCCAAGACTGGCAGCTATCCCATCTTTCGCTCCTCCACGGGAGGCGTTTCTTATCACTAATGCGGTGTCTAAGCCTGGGGTTAAGGTCAAAATAGTAATGGAAATTAAAAAGGCTTCGATATTAGCGATCATCCTGACTCCTAAACAACGATATCTGAAGTGCTTTTATATTTAACTGCTCTTTTTAACACCAAATTGCCTTGTTGGAAAACACTAATAATTATTTGGGGTTAATGAATATGATTCCATAACGTGAGATATAACAGATAATTAATCGCATTATTAACTGGGAACACTTGGTATCAGCGTTTGAGATTGATACACTTTTAGCCTTATAAATAGTCAAGGAAGAACGCTAATGAGCGCATTTGAAAAACTAAAGCAGCATTCAAAAAAGATTTCTCATTTCAATCACCTTGCGGCTATCTGCGGCTGGGACCAAGCGGCGGTTATGCCAAGCGGCGGCAACCAAGCTCGCTCCGAAGCCATGGCTGAATTATCTGTCCATATCCATAGTCTGCACACACTACCTCAATTAGAAGAATGGTTTAACCAAGCAGAAAATGAACCTCTTGAGTCAGCAGATAAAGCAACATTACGAGAGCTAAAACGCGAATGGCAACAAGCCAACGTATTACCAGAGTCCTTAGTCCAAGCCAAGTCACTAGCCGGCTCTAAGTGTGAGCATGCATGGCGAACTCAGCGCAAAGACAATGACTGGGCTGGGTTTGAAAAAAACTGGGCAGAAGTGGTGCAACTTTCTCAAGAAGAAGCGCAGATCCGAGCAGAAGCAAATGGCACAACACCTTATGACGCTATGTTGGATATCTATGAACCAGGCACCAACTCTGCCTCTCTTGATACGCTTTTCTCCGATGTAAAAAGTTGGTTACCTGATCTTATCAACCAAGCGATCGAAAAACAGTCCAGTGACCAATACCTAGTGCCTGAGGGCGAATTTTCATCAACGAAACAAAAAGCGTTAGGTTTGGAAGTCATGAAGATGCTGCAATTTGACTTCAACCACGGACGTTTGGACGAGAGCATGCACCCTTTTTGTGGTGGCATACCAACCGATGTTCGTATTACCACTCGCTATGATGAGAATGAGTTCGCTCAGTCATTAATGGGGATTATTCATGAAACTGGCCATGCTCGCTACGAGCAAGGATTACCCAAATCACTATCAGGTCTTCCTTCTGGTGAAGCCCGTTCTATGGGTATTCATGAATCTCAATCATTATTTTTTGAAATGCAAATAGGTCGAAGTAACCGCTTTATCGCCCATTTAGCAAACTATGCCGCAAAACATTTTGATGGGCATAATCCTGAGCTTTTCTCACAAGAGAACTTTTACAAGCTCTATACTCGCGTGAAAAAGGATTTTATTCGCGTAGACGCCGATGAACTCACCTACCCTGCTCATGTGATACTGCGTTATGAGATTGAGCGTGACCTAATTAATGGAAAAATTAAGCACACAGACGTTCCTGAGTTGTGGAATGATAAAATGCAAACCTATCTCGGCCTTTCGACCGAAGGTAACTATCGCAATGGCTGTATGCAAGATATCCATTGGACAGACGGAGCATTTGGTTACTTTCCAAGCTACACATTAGGCGCTATGTATGCGGCTCAATTTATGGCGTCAATGCAAAAGAGTGTCGATGTGGATGCAGCCATTCAATCGGGTGATCTCACGTCTATCTTTAGCTGGCTGTCTGATAACATTTGGAGCAAGGGAAGCTTGTTGACAACAGACGAGTTAGTCAAACAAGCAACAGGCGAAACCCTGAATGCGGCGCATTTCCAAAACCATTTAAAAAGTCGTTATCTCTGATTATTTTGATTTGGTGGGTACGAGCACCCACCTTT
This sequence comes from Vibrio aquimaris, assembly GCF_009363415.1. Taxonomy (NCBI): domain Bacteria; kingdom Pseudomonadati; phylum Pseudomonadota; class Gammaproteobacteria; order Vibrionales; family Vibrionaceae; genus Vibrio; species Vibrio aquimaris. Next base: position 1,776,828 of record NZ_CP045350.1, read on the forward strand.
GGACAATTTCGTGTTTTGTTTTTTCCGAGTTGGTGAATAGTCGGATTAATTTGGCTAGGGCAAAATGAAAGACCTGCCCCGAGCACTTTATGGATTTATATTCACGACGCATTGTGGGATGGCACCTTGATAAACGTATGACCACGGATTTGGTGAGCAAAGCGATGATGAAAGCCTATAACCTACGCCAACCACGTAAAGGCTTGGTGTTTCACTCAGACAGAGGATCGCAATATACCAGTAAACGATATCGCAATTTACTGGCTAACTATGGAATAAGAGCCAATATGGATGATGTTGGAGCGTCAATACGGTAGTTGAACGGTTCTTTGGTAACCTGAAAAAGTTGCGCAGAACATAGCTAAACGTAATTACGGACGAAGTTTTGCACTCCTAGCGGATGTTGTGAAAGATGTTCGCGTATAGATGGAGTGAAAGAAATGGAGGCTCATCAACAGGTTATAGCATGATCCTCCATACACCACATTTGACAATAGCTCTGGCGTCAGAAGTGATTTGTGTTTTGTCTTTACGATTAGCCATGTATAGCCTTATTTATTGTTCTGTAATTCGTTTTCCTAGCACAAAGCTTCCCAATAGAGAGTTTGCCCTGAATGTATCAGATCAACCGGCCAATCTAATAGTCGCTGAACTGGTCAGGCTAATTGTCGCTCAATAAACTATACTATTACCCGTAGCTATTTTTGAAAAATGTTGCAAATTTGGTCTTTTGAGAGGTTAGAATTTGAAGAATTTACATTTAGGTAATGGCATTTATTTTAATAGTTTAAGTGGGAAACTCACTAAAGAAGGGGTGGTAATTAAGGCTCTAGGACTGAAGGAAACTAATCTGTTGACATTGCTCTGCGGTAAACAAAACGAAATCATAAGCCATGAGGAGATCTATCAGAAAATTTGGCCCAATGTGATTGTATCGGAAACATCCCTGACAAAACTTATCTCTCTTCTTAGAAAATCTATTTCTCCTTTGGGGCTTCCAATTGAGGTTAAAACTTACCCTAAGGAGGGCTATGGAATAGTTTGTGATAACGGGTTCGAAATTCAAGAAGTTAATGTTGAAGACTCAGAGGGAAACGAAGAACTCGGTCAGAAAATACTACATGGTAGCTTACAAATGACAAGTGGTAACAAAAGATCAGGTATAAGCACTCAACTTAGCGCTTTCAAAAAGTGGCTTGTTATATATAGTGCAGCATTTGCATCGATGCTATTGCTCCTTGAGATCTTTGTACTGGAATTGTTACTGTAAACTGATGATGTGTATGCTTCATCGGTGGAGCACACTGTGTTGGCAAGAGCTGTCTCCGTTATTCCCCACGCCCAGATTTTCCATAGATTACTTAATACCAAAAGGGATGGGTGCGCAGAAGCTTATATTGTTGCATATACTCACTCGTAATTTTATATCGGATGATGATACTCTATTGAAAATATATGGTTATGCTGAACCCTAATCCTAGTGTTCGGCAGTTGCGTGAAAAATCCCAAAGTGGCATGTTTAATTACTCTACTTTGGAAGCTAATAAATTGTTATGTCGCGAGCGCAGGCTAGAAAAAACAACATAATGGGGTCAAGTCTTGCTTCTTGTTACCCATGAGTTTTTCTATATCAAATCTACCCCATGATTTTTGTTCGGACTTCGACCTGCAACCCACTTTGGGCAAAAGTCAGCCAGCACAGTTCTACATTCGTAAGTTAAAACTATAAAAGACTTCATTTTATCGAGGTATTGCGCGACTATTCGGAATGCCTATGGTGATTGACTAAGTCCTCCCCTCATCATTAGCGATCAAAACCTCTGTCTATTCGACCTTTCACGGAACAAAGCCAGTATTAAGTGTGAGTTTTACCTCGATACCAATAGGTGTCAGTTAGACCAAATCCGCACCAAACTGTTAAATTGATCAATAGAAACCTAAACTATTGATAAACACACAAACTGAATTTGCATACTCATGCTGCTGTGCTTGGTGCTGGAGGCTGATATGAAAATGAATCTACTCAAGCGGTTCATTAAAGATAAAATATTTGGAACAACATCTCAATCGGCAAGAGGTGTTCAGATTGCTGAAATGGCCGATGCTCGTATGGGCGCCATGTACATGCTTGCGAGTACCGAAATTGCCAAAATAGCTACCATATCCAACGCACACTTTTTCGGTGCATTTGTCGTAGGCACTGAACCCTTGTCAGATTTTAAGCAAGCAGCGGATAGTTTACTAAGTAATACCGAAGCAATGGCAAAGTTGAAAAAGTCCAAAGCCGCGAAAAAACTATCTAAAGCTGTCAAAAAAGCATCTGAAGTCACTTCCTCGGTGAAAAATAGCATTAAGGATCTGTTTGCAGACTTTTTTCGTACATTGCTTGATAAGATAAAGCACATTTATGGCGACTTGCTTCATGGGATAGAATGGTTGTCTGAAGTGGGAACTTGGCTTATTAGTAAATTCGCTGGTAATTTAGCGAGTGTGGTTCCCGGATGGGGACACGTGCGAGGTGCATCCGCTCTCTATTCTGATGTAAAAAAATCGGTATTGAAATCACGAGACCTTATCACCCAGATATATCAAGGGAGAGGCGTTGAATTGTTGGGTGGTCATCCCAGTATCATATCTAAAAGTCTCGCCCGCCATTCAGCAGCTGGAGCACTTGGTGGCATAAAAGACTTTACGCTAACTGTAGCTGGAATTGCAGGTGCCACGGCTGTGGGTGTCGGTTCCTTGGTCAGTCTTATCATCAGCGTACTAGAACGCATTATTAAGTTGGTCGACTTTTTTGTTCAGCGGTCATTGTTACAAAACACATTAGAGCGTGCGAAAAAAGAGTGGCTTAACCGAACCTCTAATGCCAGCATGCTCAAGGACCATAAATTGTTTTCAGAGTGGTTTCAAAGTGCGGTAGTAACGACTCCAATCGTAGCGGCTCTTGTGATGGGAAGCGGATTTGTCGGCCACCCCTATCGGTTTGCTCAACTTTTGACACCAAAACTTGAAGCCGTATCACAAGGCGAATTTGATAAAGCAGTGGTTTACATCAACAAACTCAAGTCACTGTCAACAAAATACGTACAAGAATATATTGGCAGTTACAAAATCGATTTTTCCAGTACAGATGGCGTAATAAACGCACGATTAAATGAACTTAAAAAAGGCAAAGGTTTACTCGACGGACGAGAGTTTGCCGTGCAAAGCACGCCAAAATATCAAACAACCACTGTCTAATAAAAAGCCAAGACGAATGCCTTGGCTATATATCTTAAACCTTCACCTAGCTGAAGCACTCGGGTTTAGACAGAGTTTCACCTGCCCCCTTTTCTGAACGCTCATTGGTGGCGACAAGGTTACGCTTTGACTGAACAACAAGGTAATCCCATTCTTCATCCTCTACATAAATGCCATCTCGCCACGATAGTTCTTTGGTTACAAGTAACTGATGAGAGTGTATATGGCGAGAGCCTTCCATCTCATCTTTAGGTAACTCAAAATCGCTGCTGGAAATTTCAATGTCAACAATATCACCCATAGATCGATAATGTTCGGTGACATCTTGATAAGTAATCTCCGGCACTGTCTGTCCCATGTTTAACACATAGAAGATTTGCCTAGCGCTATCCTTATCGTACCAACTTGCTCTGGACGCTTTTCCTTTTACTGCCAATTGTAATAACTCACCATGAATGAACCAAGGATGGTTACATCGTGCAATACGGATAAAAACAGACTCAGCTTGAGTTAGGTGATCCATCGCGACATCAATCACAACCGGAAAATGACAAGCAAGACTGCCGTAGCCCAAGTCAAAACTAAGCCTATTGTCATTGACATCACGGTATTGCATGGCATTATCTGGCCCCCAGCACCGACTCGCTTGGTTGAATTGGCGCACACCATCAAGACCAAGCATCTGCAGATCCACTACCATAGCGGCTATGATATCCGCTTCACCACATAAGCGCTGCTCCCCTCGAAAGGCTTTCTCAACCGCTGAAAACAACTCATTGTAGGATACCATCATACCACCGCCTCCTCTTGTGACTCACAGTTTGGTAGTAGCGGAAATAGCCAGTCATCATTTAACTGTTTTGCCTTAATATCAATAAATAGCGGCGCTCCTTGGAAAAATGTGACTCGAACCCAACGATCAGAGCGTGGATCAAACTTAGTCGCTCCTAGCATAGCTAATTTGCAACGTAGCAAATCAATAGGTAAAGCATCTTTTCTTAATATGTTGACTTGAATATCTCCCATGGCTCGATGAGCCATTGTCCATACTCTGCGAGCCATGGTTCGAAATTGAGGAAAATGCAACAAAAATTGAGCAATGCTAGATTGAGAATCATAGCCGCACACTTGGTAATAAAGGCGATTCACTTGGCGGCCAATATCAAGAGTTAACTCTTTATCTTCGCCCTCTTCAAGACCACGAACTCCCAATCTAGGTTCCTCTTTATCTTGCGAGCGATACCAAAACCAATAGGTGTTTTCAGCTTGATTGTAATCGTCGTCAATCGCCCAACGGTACTTTTCCTCAATAAGTTTCTTTAACTCGCCTACCGAATAAGTAGCATCTATGGTTAGCACTTCTTTAGCATTCATCTGCTCTTCAAACTCATCAACGGCTTCAGGATAAAGTTCCATCAAGCAAGAAAGTGCCACTTCCTGGGTTTGTGCTGAATAGTCAGCAAAATACTCAAATGCATACGACCAAGTTTTATTATGGCGACTGCTATCACCCGAGTGTTCAATCATGGCTTTCAGTTCTACTATCGTTTGGTAATTCGCTGATTCTTGAGTCTTGTTGATAGTGCGTATTTGCTTAAAGTGGCGGCTAGCTCTCTCTATTAATTGATAAAACCGACCTCGTACATTCTTATCTGGTAACCTAGATAAAGTTCTAGATAGCGCCTTTTCCCTTGCGGTCATCCACTGATCGACAACACATGGGTGATTGATAAGATATGGCGCCATACCTAAACCCGTCGCATTACCAATACCGAGATAACGCGCTAGTTCTTTATTCAGCGTGACAGCCTCACTACCTCCGGCCTGCTTAGCCAAAAAGTTAATCCAGTCTAAACTAAACTCTCGAAGAAGATAGACGGCGCACATTTGTGCACTAAATGAATATCGAAAGTCTGAGTTGTTCTCAAGTGTTTTAAAATCAGCGATCCCGAACTTTCCGTTACCATATACTGCCGTTGTCCGCAGTACATAACCCGTTTCTGTAAGCAGCTCTAAAGCAGGTTGAGCGCCATGTGCAAGACTAGAAACTAGGCTGTCGAAAATACGAACACTTTTGTTTGCACGCCCTAAAACTAGGACGCAATTTTTATAACGCCCAGCTTCTTGCACGGGCACATTATCACGCAAAGATGCCAAAAGTTGGTCGTCAATCTCTCCGATAACAAGAGCAAAAGTGACGTCCCATTTTTCTGCAATAACACGATCATTTCGTTCTTGGTCGGCGATTTCATCGCAAAACACAACCAAGTGATAGGTATTTTCTTTTGTTGTTAAGCGGTAAATCACGTGCCCATAGCCAAGTTCGTTCAAGCACCACCATTGACAGGCCAACTTCCATTTTTCTCGAGACATTCTCCGGATTAGACTGCGGGCAAAACTGATTCTATTTTGATGCATGACACCTAGCCTTTTAGCATCCATTACAATATTTCTATCACGCAGTGACATTGATGTATCAGTAGTTTTTTGCGCATCCATTTTACTCACTACCTTTTGCTGTTATTGGTTTAATATAGGGATTGGAAATTTTGGTCAGCTTATAAGCCCTGCTCTTTAGCCATTTTTAGTGCAATCTGCGGAGCGTTCCATAGAGACGGAAGCAAGATGAAAGATACAGGTACCGCGGTAATAACAATAAAAGATTGTAAAGCCGAAATGCCTCCAGATCCCATAGAGATAAGTATCAGGGCCGTCACTCCCATCATTGCGCCCCAGAACACTCTTACCAAGGCATTAGGCTCAGTATCACCACTTATCACGACACTAATGGTGTAGGTCATTGAATCTCCAGTGGTAACAATAAAAATAGTGGTAAGAATTAGGAATAATACTGCGGTCAACATTGGGTAAGGAAGTTGCTGAGTGATGGCTAGTAACGCACCCGGTAAGTTAAAGCCCTCAAAGGCATGACTAATACTGCCTTGCTCGGCAAGCTCAAACGCCAGACCAGAGCCACCAACTATGGTAAACCAAAAACAGGTCGCTAATGGCGCAATAACACTGATAGTCGTGATCACTTTACGGATGCTACGGCCTCTGGAAATTCTGGCGATAAAAATGGCCATCATTGGCCCATAACCAAGAAACCAGCCCCAAAAAAATACTGTCCACCAGCTTAACCATCCCTCATCACCACGATAAGTCGCCATAGGAATAAAGTTATCCAGCATGGTCCCTACACCTTGAATGTAGCCATTAAAAATAAAACTCGTTGGGCCAAATATCAGAATGTAGAGCATGAGTGCAATTGCCAAGATGACATTGTAGCGGCTCAGCATTTGCATTCCACGGTGCAATCCACTTAAAGCAGATAGGGTGTATAAAGTAATCGCAAATAAGACGATAATCAGTTGGGTAGTAAAACCATCTGGTACATCAAACAAGGCATTTAACGCATAGCTAACCTGTAACCCGAGAAATCCTATTGGGCCTATAGTTCCGGCTGCGACAGCAAGAATACAGCAAGCATCAATTAGCGCTCCCATATGACCATCAAGTACCCGTTTACCCAAAATAGGATATAGGAGTATACGCGGCTTAAGAGGGAGACCTTTATCGTAATGAAGGTGCATCACCACAATAGACGTTAGACTTCCAACAATTGACCATGCAAGAAACCCCCAGTGCATAAAAGATTGCGACAGAGCATTAATCGCGGTCTGTTGAGGACCAGTACCTGCGCTGTAAATAGGTGGTGGATTAACGAAATGTGCGATTGGTTCTGCTGCGGCCCAAAAAACACCGCCTCCAGCAAGCAAAGTACAGAAGATGATTGCAGTCCAACGAAATGCATCCATATCTGGCTGATTGGTTCCCCCTAAAATGACTCGGCCAGTTCTTCCGCTGGCAAGCCCAATAGCGATCAAAAAAGTTAACAGTAATAGTATTTGCCAATACGGCCCAAACACTTTTACCGACCAAGAAAAACCCGTACTTACAATTGAAGTAAGCAATTGATCATCATAAAGTGCTAAACCAACAAATAAGGCAATTAATCCACCGCTATACCAAAATGCTGGATTGGTTAAACCAAGCCTATCGGCAGAGTGAGCATTATCCTCGATACGGTAGGTATCCGACGACGTTGCACTGATACCATGAGTAAAATTAGCCATACACTGACTCCAAATTATATTTGTTATGCAGCAATAGAGAACCTGCCACCGAAACAGTGGTGGCCAGGTAATCCATGCTTATAAGGATTGTGTTTATGAATGAGCTTTAAGGCCATTTGTCAGGAAAGTCAGCCAGTTGGTACCCAATATTTTTCCCGCTTCATGGTCACTAAAGCCGAACTTAAGTAATCCGGTGTAGATGTTTTCAAAGCCTTGTCGGCCATCAAACCAAGGTAGAGCTTCAGGCCAGCCAGAATTTGTGGCACTTCCCTCTCCATAGTCCATTGATTTGGACCAACGGCCATTACGCATCCATTCCAAAACATGCTGAGGCTGGTTTAGGCATAAATCACTCCCTATACCCAAATGATCAACGCCATATCGCTCCGCTGTTTCGGCAACCATTTGGCAAAAATCTTCCAATCGGCATTGACTACCATTGGGTAGATGGAAAGGGTATAAACTAAAGCCGATCAAGCCTCCTCGTTTGGTCAGAGCTTCAATGACAGCATGAGATTTGTTACGCAGCGCATTATGTGCAAAGCTGGGGTTTGCATGGCTAATGCAAATCGGCCGAGAGGAAAGTTCTATCGTTTCTAGAGTCGAGCGTTCAGCGCTGTGTGACATATCGATAATCATTCCGACTCGGTTCATTTCTTCTATGACTTGTCGGCCAAATCGAGTCACTCCTGAATCTTGTTGTTCGTAGCACCCTGTCGCAAGCAAACTTTGGTTGTTATAAGTCAGCTGCATGATTAAAAGGCCTTGCCGGCGCATGACTTCAACTAAGCCAATCTCATCGTCAATCGGTGAACAATTTTGCGCACCGAAAAAGATACCTACTTTTCCTTGTAACTTTGCCTGCTCAACATCAGCCATAGAGTGTATCGGCATGATGAGATCCGAGTTTTGCTCAAAATGCCTGTTCCACTCAGCAAAACGAGTCAGTGTTTGACGTGCATCTTCGTGGTAAACGATCGTCGCATGTACAGCCGTGATTCCACTTGCTAATAAAGTTTGGAAGTATTCTCTATCCCAATGGCAATACTGCAGCCCATCTATGATGATTTTATCTTGGAACATAACCACTCCTATATTGTTCCTATCATTTCTCTACTCATTGGCAGCTTTTTCGCTGCCGATAAGAAGACCCTAATAAGGACGCTGATAAGCGGTTTTAACAACTGTGTAGAACTCCTTAGCATATTGACCTTGCTCACGAGGCCCAAAGCTGGACTCTTTACGTCCTCCAAATGGCACGTGGTAGTCTGTTCCGGCAGTGGGTAGGTTAACCATCACACATCCAGTTTGAGATTGCTGTTTGAAAATAGTGCTGGTTTTAAGGCTTTGAGTAATAATGCCTCCGGTTAAACCAAAGCGAGTATCGTTGGTCACTTGAATAGCTTCGTCGAGGTCCTTGACTCGCATAACACTTGCCAAAGGAGCGAAGATTTCTTCTTGGTTGATATCCGAATGACTTTGGGTGTTTATGAAAAGGGTTGGTGCCATATAGTAGCCTTGATGTTTTAGTGCGAGTTGTTCCCCACCAAATGCAAGCTCAGCCCCTATTTGACGAGCTTTCTCAACCCAACCTAAGTTAGCTTCTAGCTGGACACCATCCACGACAGGGCCCATAAAAATACCCTCTTCCAACGCATGCCCGACTTTTATCTCACTCATCCTCTGTATCAAGGCTTCAACGTAGGCATCATGAATACTATCCATCACAACCAGTCTTGAAGATGCGGTACATTTCTGCCCTGTTCCTGAAAAAGCACCTGCAATCGTCGCTTCAATCGCAATTTGAAGATCCGCATCATCGGCGATAACTAGCGCATTTTTACTGCCCATTTCAAGCTGACACCGAACAAAATTAGGCGCAGTTGCAGCTGCCACTTTACGCCCAGTTTCGACCGATCCTGTAAAACTAATACCAGCGACATCAGGCGAATGAATCAAAGTGTTACCGACAATGGAACCAGAACCGAGAACTAAATTAAATGTACCTGCTGGTAGGCCCTGACGGTGAATGATCTCGGTTAATGCGACCGCACTTGCCGGAGTGAGATTAGCTGGTTTCCAAACCACACTATTACCAAAAGCTAAAGCTGGCGCAATTTTCCATGCAGCGGTAGCAGTTGGAAAATTCCAAGGAGAGATAATGCCAACCACACCGATAGCTTCACGTGTCACTTCCACGGAAACGCCCGGACGAACCGAACCTGCGGTATCACCTATTTGGCGTAACACTTCAGCAGCAAAGTATTGAAAGAATTGTCCTGCCCGATATATCTCACCGCGCCCTTCGGCAAAAGGCTTACCTTCCTCTCTAGAAAGTAACTGACCCAACTCATCACAGCGGGCAATCAACTCATTACCAATAGCTTGTAAAACAGATTGTTTGTGTTCGATCGATGTTCTTTCCCATAAAGGCTGGGCATACTTGGCTGCTTGAATTGCTTGCTCGACTTGATCTTTACTTGCTTGAGCAAAGTCGCCCAAAGTGTCACTGATGTCGGAAGGGTTAATATTAGAAACGGTATCTATACCTGATAGCCACTCTCCTTGGATAAAAAGTGACTGCTCTGGTTTTATCTTTTCAAATAAACACATAGGAACTTCCTTAATTGGCTTGATAACTTCTAGACTGGCTCATTTGCCATTTTGGGATTAATGGTTGTCAGTCGCGGATGCATAGACAACAAACTCAACCAGCATTTCTTCTCGGGCTAGGCCTGCGACGACGACAGCCGCTCGATTTGGATAAGGTGACACAAAGTATTCAGCATAGAGCCGATTGACGGACTCGAGATACTGGCGGTCTGTCACATAGATAATAACTTGGTACACTGAATCCAACGACTCGCCAGCACATTCAAGGGTATGAATAAGATTGCTAAATACTTGGCGAGTTTGCGTCTCTATTCCACCCGTTACCACATCACCATTAGCATCAATCGGAATTTGTGCAGTATATAAAGTGCCATTCCCCACAACAGCCCACTCAAGAGGGGCGTTTGATGCATATAACTCTGTTTTAATGGGATATTTTTTATTTTTTGTATTCACTGGCATTTAACCTTTGTTACATCTTTGTATCTAAAAGTTAAATCCTGCACTTTGACATTCGATAAATCCAACGGTAAATTTTATTCAATTGATAAATAAAATTTATCATTTTGGTGTAAAGCTACTAGCTAGAATGAATTGGGAAGAAAATCATTGAGTATCAAACTGCAACAATTACGACATTTTGTGATGGTCGTCGAGGAAGGTGGCTTTCGCGCCGCATCTCATCGAGCGAATCGCTCTCAAGCAGCACTATCAACATCAGTAAAAGAACTGGAGAAAATCTTGGGGCAATCGCTATTTGAAGCAGGCAACAAATGCGAGTTAACGCCCTTCGGTGAACTATGTCTACCCAAGGTAGCAAGGTTTCTTAATATATATGCTGCGCTCGATAGCGACCTGCGAGCTATCGCAAGTGGCCAGCAAGGAAAAGTACGTATCGCTAGTGTACCTTCTGTTGCCGCAAAACTTATCCCGACTATTTTAGGCGTATTTAATAAAACCTACCCCAATGTCGAAGTGAGTTTAATTGATGATAATGCAGCAGGTGTGGAAGCTAGACTTCTATCTGGAGAGGTTGACTTAGCCTTGGGCAATCCTTCGGCACTTAACCAAGATGCGATCAGCTTGACCCCATTACTGTCTGATCCAATAGGTGTGGTATGTCTAAAAGACAACCCTATTGCCATCCACCGTCAAAAAGTAGATTGGCAATCTATTCAAAGCGAGCCTTTTATACGCAACGGCACTTGCAGCCTACTTGAGTCAACGCCAGCTCGAGTATTAAGTCAAAAAGCATTGTATTCGGTGGAAAATATTACTTCTCTGTATTCGGTTCTAGAACTCGGAATTGGTATTACAACCTTGCCCAAACTTGCCTTCCCACCAAAGACATCATCTCTGACTTGGTTGCCATTATCAGACCCAAAAATAGAGAGGCAAATAGGCCTTTTTACACTTAAAAACCGAACGCTTTCACCTCAGGCTAAGATATTCCATCAGCTCTGTGTCAACCACTTGGCTGAGAAGACTCTGGCTTTATGACAATTTAAGCAAGATTTTGCGTTATTTAGGAAAGTTTTAAGCAAGCTTGCCTTACAAGTTCTCCTATTTCCTGCCAACAGCCTTGATCAATAAGCTTGGATGGAGCCATCCATGTCCCACCGCAGGCCAGCACAGAGTCAAGAGAAAGGTAATCATCGATATTGTCGATAGTTATTCCACCTGTGGGCATAAACTTAACTGGGTAAACCGCTGACAGTGCCTTGAGCATAGCAGTACCACCAGAGGGTTCGGCTGGAAAAAACTTCAAGGTTTTCAAACCAAAATCCATTGCCTGTTCGACTAAGCTAGGGTTATTGATTCCTGGAATAATAGTGACATTGTTATCCAAACAGTACTGCACTGTTTTAGGGTTAAAACCAGGACTGACAATAAAATCAGCGCCCGCCTCTACCGCATCATCCACTTGCTTTATCGTCAATACAGTGCCAGCTCCTATCAAGATGTCCGGATATGTAGTTCGAAGCTTTTGTATCGCTTGTGCGGCAAAATCGGTACGAAACGTGATTTCTGCACATGGTAGACCATTTTGAATAAGTGTCCGCCCCAGAGGAATCACATCGTCTAGGTTGTTGATGGCAATAACAGGAATGATTTTCAGCTTAATAAGTTGCTGCTCTATGGATGTCATAGACGGACTCTCACACTAATAGACAGGGTGTTAACAGTTTAACTCATAGTGTGAGTTGAAGTCTTGAGTGAAAGCAAACTCGATTTCCATTGCTATTAAAATGTGTTAGGTCATATCCAACGACTTTTGATGTAACAGGCTAGGTCAAAACCTAACATTTATCCCTGTAAACACCACATCTGATTCAAAGTCATTAGCCAAAATGAACTTTCGGTATTCCAAGTTTAATCCCACATGGCTGAAAAATATTAAATCCGCACCAACGCCGTAGTAAGGATGAGTACCTGTGTGGGAATCGGTACGTTTTGCTCCACCCGCTGGCGTATACGTTTTTTTGACTTCTGAATAATTCGCTCCACCTACCGCATAAAAATCAAGGAATGACGTGGGAGATATCACCGCTTTCAATCCGGCAAAACCCGTCGAATAGTTAACTTCTTGTTCTGTTGTCCCAAACACGGCAGATACGAAATTACTTGTCATACCTTCAACACCTGCATAGCCAATCTCAGCGGCAAAATTGGGATGAAACTGATAAGCATAATCGATTTTGGCCGCAAAACCTGAATCACTCCAATTATCTGGACCCTCAGTGTCGCCATACCCCATCGCGATACCTATCTGATGGTTAGAAGCGCAGACAGTCGAAGATAACCATAAAGGTAATAGAAACAATGTTTTTCTCATATTATCTCTCTCATGAGTTATTTTATGACTAAATAAACTATGTCATTCCACTCATAATTGGTATGACCTCTTTGTATTAATTTGTCAGCAATATGTATAGAAATACCAGTTCTACTTTGGTTAAAAACATCCATCCCTTTCTAAATAGTCACTTCATTGACACAACAACAAAAGCCCTATGGTTAGGCACAGTTAATTATTTGACCATAGAGATTGCATTCCTTTGGGAAAAACACATTGTTATTAGATTCACTAATCAAATAGCTTAAACATTCTAATAGACTGATATAAAAGAACTTAAAGAAGAATTAAAGAATTAGCAGTAGTCGACCTTAGTCAAGTTCTTGAGTGACACAGTGGTGTTGTTTTCATTTCAACTTTAGACTGTCAAAAACTAAAGCCCTACATGCTGGAAGTTAAGGAAAATTATGGACAAACAAGCAACAATTCAGACATTTATAGATATTGTTGGTGAACAACACGTATTAACAGGTGATAAAAAAACAGAATACTATCGTTGTGGCTTTCGTTCTGGGAAAGGAAAAGCGCTTGCAATACTCTTTCCTGGTTCACTGGTTGAGCAGTGGCGTCTATTACAAGCTGCTGTCAAAGCCAATTGCATCATCATAATGCAAGCGGCAAAAACTGGACTCACAGAAGGATCTACCCCTAGTGGTGAAGATTATGATCGTGAGGTCGCTGTGATCAACATCATGCGCATCAATAACTTGCATGTTATCGATGACGGCAAACAAGTAATTAGCCTACCTGGGGTTAGTCTCCACCAATTAGAAAAAACACTCAAGAAGGTAAATCGTGCACCACACTCCGTTATTGGTTCTTCATCTATTGGCGCGACGGTTGTCGGCGGAATAGCCAACAATTCAGGTGGCGCATTGGTTAAACGCGGTCCAGCCTACACTGAACTCGCGCTATTTGGACAGGTTAATAAAGAAGGCGAATTAGAATTGGTTAACCACCTTGGAATAGAAGGGCTTGGTGAAACACCTGAAGATATTCTTGCCAATATAGAACACGGAAATTTCACACAAGAGAATATCAAACACACAGATGCCATGGCGTCTGATAAGGAATATGAACAGAGAGTACGCGATATAGACTCAGATATTCCTTCTCGATTTAATGCAGATTCGAGGCGACTATTTGAGGCCAGTGGCTGCGCAGGCAAATTAGCTGTATTTGCGGTGAGAGTTGATACCAATCCAATACCAGAGAAAGAACAAGTGTTTTATATTGGCTGTAATGATCCCGCGATGTTAAGTAAACTTAGACGCGATATGTTGAGCAAGTTCAAGCATCTTCCAGAAATGGGCGAGTACATGCACCGAGAGATATTTAACCTTGCTGAACATTATGGTAAGGATGTTTTTCTTTCTATTCATCATTTAGGTACTGAGAGACTGCCCAAATTCTTCGCGCTTAAAGCTCAGGTAGAAACCTTACTAAAGCGAATTCCCTTTGTTTCCGACAATCTACCAGACATGTTTATGTATTGGATGAGTAAGCTGTTCCCACAGCACTTGCCACAACGTATGTTAGAGTTTAGAGACAAATATGAGCACCATTTGATTCTTAAGATGAGTGATGGTGGTATCGAAGAAGCGCGAACCTATCTAGAAGAGGAATGGTCAGAGCAACAAGACTGTGACTTTTTCATCTGCAATCAAGACGAAGGTAATAAAGCCCTACTCCATCGTTTTGCTGCCGCAGGGGCAGCAATGCGGTATGAAACCATACATTCGAATGAAGTAGAAGATATATTGGCACTTGATATTGCTCTACGTCGCAATGATGTTGATTGGGTAGAACAACTGCCAAAAGAGATCACAAAAGACCTAGTTGTTGCTCTCTACTATGGTCACTTTATGTGCCATGTATTTCATCAAGATTATATCTTTAAAAAAGGCGCTGACACGAAAAAGATCAAGCAAAAGATGCTCGAGCTCCTGACTCAGAAAGGAGCCAAATACCCTGCGGAGCATAATGTGGGACATCTTTATGAGGCAGAACAGCAACTACAAGCTTTCTACCATTCGTTAGATCCAACCAATACCTTTAATCCGGGCATTGGGAAAATGAGTAAATACAAGCGCAATTGCAATTGCTGCTAGAGTGAACCCCAGTTTACTTGCCGGCTGTCCCAGCCAAAACTTTCACACATAGCTTGGAGCTGACCCAACTCGTTTTGGGTTTGCTCAACGAGCCAACGGTGTATCTCATCAATAATCGAACTTTGATTAGGTTGATAGCACAAGTATTTCCATTGACTATGCTGCAAAACCATATCGTTCGGACATTTAAGAAACTCACGGTTAAGCTCTGGTAACACCAACAATAAGTCAGTGACCGTTACCCCTTGACCCGCGATACACGCACTGAGTGCTAAATCTAAGCTATAAAAAACCGTATCTCTACCTTCCTTTATTCCTTGAAGGTTGGCCTGAGTTAACCAATGTTTCCAGTCTTGGTGGTCGAGCGTAGCGTGCAAATGTGGCAAGGTGAGTACATCTTGGAGCGGTACATTTTGCTCTGATAGCGATTTGGCGTATACGGGTGCCATGTATTCCTCTCGCAAAAACGTCACGCCTTTCTTACCAATATACTTATCGCTTTTACATGTGTTTACTATCCATAAATCACAATCTCCCGAATCTAAGTCAGGATCTTCTTCAATAGCGGGAATGATAACAATTTCGTGTTCTGGGTACTTTTCATTAAGGCTAACCACTTTAGGCAGCAAAACTCGAGTCGCATAACTTAGCGCACTTTTTATCACAATCCTTTGTTTGTTCGCTTTAGACCACTCTCCAATTAAGGAGTCCAATGCACGATAGTTATTATTGAGCCTTTGATATAACTCATTTCCCCTATCAGTTAGGGCAATCGACCTGTGTTTACGTACAACCAGCAAAACTTTTAACTCATCTTCAAGCTGCTTTATTTGTCGACTAATGGCACTTTGGGTGACATTTAACTCATCAGCAGCTTTGGTAAAGCTCATCAAACGCGCTACGGATTCAAATACTTTCAATCCATTATGTGAATACGGAAGAAATTGATAAGTAGACATAGGCTCTTCACATGATCTCAGCTCATGTAAGCATGACATAAATATCATTTGAACGCTACACAGTAAAAGCATACCTTATGCCCATTCAGACACGAGGCATAAAATGAAAAAAATTCTCTCATTGGCATTCCCGCTCATCATTTCACAACTTATTACCATGGCACTGGTATTAACTGATGTTTGGATGATGTCACAACTAAGCGTTTCGGCTCTAGCAGCTGGAGGGCTTGGTGCCTCTGTCTACAGCTTCATCTTTATTATTGCAAGCAGCTGTGTAGGCTGTGTTGCAAACTTGATTGCCATCGCTTACGGCCAAAGAATCGCGAGACCCGAATTCGGTAATCAGCAAATTCGCTTTGCCGTCAAAGGAGCCGTATTACTATCTATTATTTTGACCCTAGCACTGACGCTAAGCTTCAGATACGTTCCTGGCTTGCTTCTCATCGCTAATCAACCTGAGCAGTTAATTGACCCTGCAATGAGCTACTTGGATACACTCAAATGGGCAATGCTACCTTCACTCATTTTACTTGTACTTCGAGGCTTAACCAGCGCACTCGGTAGTACTCGGTCAATCATGGTGATGTCACTTTTAACCGTTGTGCTGAATGTCCCATTGAGTTACCTACTTGCATTTACCTTGGGATTTGGTTTGGCTGGCTTAGGGGCAGGGACTGCGCTAGCTTCCCTAATGGTAATGCTGGGCTATGGCTATTGGGTTTTCAAACGCGCGGAATATCAAGCATTCTCGCCTTGGAAGAATTTAGACGAATATTCTCTATCTCTGCTCAAGCCGTTATTATCTCTTGGCATACCGATCATGATTGCGGCATTACTTGAGCATGGATTGATTTATGGTGGCACTTTAATGGCGGGAGCGATTAGCGTAGCTGCACTGGCACTGCACCAAATCCTTATTCAATGTCTGAGTTTTACTTGGAATATCAACTTCGGCTTGTCTCAAGCTGCAGCCATCCTTGTTGGGCAAGATTATGGTTCAGACAACTTTGCAGGTATAAAGCGCACGGTAAAACGCAGCTTTATCATCACCACAGGTCTAAGTACGGTACTTGCTGCACTCTTTATCTGCTACCCACAAGCGATCTGCGCAATGTTTAACTTAGATGCTGAACTATCCACCTTATTGATTGGAGTGATCTGGGTTGTCGCTTTGTCCTTTATTGTCGATGCATGGCAGTTGCTGGCTATTAACCTACTTCGGGGGATGAAAATAGTCTTAGCCCCGACTTTCGTCACAGCCATTGGTTATTGGTTATTCGGTCTGCCCTCAGCTTGGCTATTACTCAGAGAGTACGGTTTAGCGGGCGTCTGGGGGGGAATCGGTATTGGTCTCGGAGTTTCTGGTATACTCTTGCTTGCACAACTTGTATCTGTGATACAAAAGCATAGCACTCCAAAAGCAAACACAAATAAACCAAGTTATGCGTCATAAGCGCAGAAGAATAAAGCAGCCATGACTGATCTTGATATCGAATTTGAACATATTTATATAGAAGCGCAAGCTGAGCGCTGGCAATGTATAGAGCGCTTTCTTTTCAGCTACTTTTGCTTTCGAGAAAACTACCTAACTCGTAAAAACAAACCTGATTGGGAAAGTGCACGCTTGATGAGCGCGCGCTCTGCCAAGGTCACTGCTATCGAAAACGCCATATTAGAACCCATGGTGCCTCACCAAACTATCATCGGAGAAATAAAGCGATATTGGCGCGATGGTAAGCTGACAAGGCAATCCCTACAACGAATTCTTAACCAACTATTGGACTACGCTGTCATTACTCATAAGGAAAAAGCCTCGCTTAGCAAAGCGAGGCTTGAAGATTCGATGCCTGCAGATTGGTACAAAAACCCGGAAAAGCCAGTTTATCAAAGGCTTGAGTTAGTAAAAATTAAGCTTATCAACTGATAAAACACAGCAGCCAACCAGAGTATTAGGACTAATCAATCGCAATACAAATTTCAACGGATGAATCATCCAGATATCTTTCATAGTCGTATGAATAAGCCCTCTTGTGCAGGCAATCACTGTCAGCAAAATATGTCCAAATCTCTTGCCACAAATTAATCACCGCAGCAGGCATCTCACCTTTAGCAGAAAATACTAGGTATTTACCCGCAGGTACGGCGAGCTCTACTTGGCCATTTAAACAATCAGGAGACATACTGGTTGCACCAACGGTCAGATCATATTTTCCTGAAACATCCGATTCATAGTTGCTGTATACACCATAGACACTCGACTGTGCTTCTAGGTGTGCTGAAGCCTGCTGGTAAAAATGCTGCCAAAGTGAGGCTATTTTTGCAGTTGATGCTTCTTGCTCTGATAAATTGCAAGTTCGGACAGTAAACCCTGTCACGCTAAAACCTTCATTATGACGAATGTCCATGATTTTACTCTCTTACTCTATGTTCGAACCAACATACAGCACCTCGCTTAGGCACTGTTTTTATTTACAGTACCATATTTAATGAGGTCTACAAAGGCGTTATTCCATAAATATTGTTATGTTTAACATAAGCCTAGTTTTTAACCTGAAACTATATTTAACGTTACTTTATAACATAAACTTATTTTCTGATAGTTAAGTTGTAAATTTATATTTATAATATTTATTTTGGAAGAAATTAATGCTGGATAATTTATAAGAAAACATTAGAATTAATTAAAAATAAAAAGATAGAAGTGTCAAAAATAGATTAATAACTATTAAATCGACAATAAACATGAATGTAATCACAATTTGGCTAGTTTAAAATGATAAATAAAATAATAAGACTTATAACCGACAGTAAACATGATACCGGCGGCGTTAAATTTCTCGCTCAAGAAATGGGCATTAAGTATAGTACTTTGTATAGTTTGTACTCCGGTAAAAATAGTAATCCAACGATAGAAACTGTAGGAAAAATATGTGACTATTATAACATTACTTTCTCCGACTTATCCGATGATGCGGCCCCTCCATACCATTTTGACAGACTTAGTTCTGATATAATTCCACTATCTGAACAAAATAACACAAACATATACATAAAAAACAACACTCTCATCGACACTTTACCTAAAAGTAGTCAACTAATATTCGAAAAGTTCTCGCCTCCTTTGAAAAACAAAAATCACTATATTTGTACCACACTATCAGGGGAAGTTGTTCTTAGGAAAGTCATTGAAGAAGATAGTAAATTCATTTTCATATCTTCCAATAGGATAATTCACGAAGATAACTACCCAATCATGCAACTTAAAAATGTCAAAATTTAACTTATTTAAGATAAGAAAAAAACAATCCAATCTATATTCTATTGATGGGTTAGTAGGTTTTATTGGTAAAGAAATGTTTGAGCATGCCTATATCGATAGGCATGACGTCAAGCTTCATCGCGGACAGTATTGTATTTCTGATGACAGAATTCGTGCTATCAATGTAAAAGATAAAACCGTCGAAATGGAAATATCTGATATTCCAGTCACCATCTCGATGAAAAGCTTACTCGCTCCTTCAGTCAGAAGAAAATTAAAGATAAGCAATGAAAATTTTATCGCCATTTACCACATCATGGAGTATTAGTCTTTGAGGGTGATAGAAACTTCAACTGTAATAGCAACTCTTGGCCTGTTTTGTTTCCTTACAGCATCAAACTTGGCTTCACCCAAAGCAATACAAGCTTTGGGTGTCCACTTAACCGCTGGGTTCTTTACCTATCCCTTTGTTTATTTTTTTTCTTCGATTATTATCGCAACTCGTTCACCCAAGACATATTTTAGATGCATAGCGTTGGCTTACCTTGGGTACCTCGCCTTTATAAGCATGATGTACTTAGCATCAATTACTCCCGAATCAAATCCTGATTCAAACTACAGTCAAAGCTTCAATTTGATCTATAGCTTGAGTAATTATCGGATCTATTTAGCATCTCTTTGTGCCTACTTTGTCTCTACGTTTATGTTTGGCGTGATATTTTCGTCATTAAAGATTAATAGCATCAGTATTAGGATCTCAATATCGACGATTATTGTCTCTTTGGTTGATGTGAAATTGTTTCTTGCATTAGCTTACCTCGGGGTGAAGAACAATGATCTACTGCTCAGTATTATGTTTTGGTCTAGTATAACTAAACTAGTTGCACAATTAGTTTTACTTCCACCAGCAATTTTCATCATCAATACCATTAGAGACAGAGATGAGTGCTGTTTCTGAAATGAGCAGTTAACCTCTTATTTGAAGCTAACTGCTTAACAATTGCTATTTCATAATCCATCGATTAAGACGGGGCTTATTACTTACAGGAAACGTAACCTGTCCAAGACTTCATAGATACAATAGGATTCGCATCACTGATATACATGGTGTAATCCCAGTTATAGTCTACTGGGTTATTCTCAGTCCAATATACTCTGTGAGTTGGCCAGCCCACTGCCCCTTGTTGTGAAAAAACCCTTAACTCGTCAGCATTGGGTAAGCGCATACCTCTGATCTGACACATATTCTTCGCTTGTTCATAAGTAAAGGTTACCCATTTAGGCCCAAAATCTATCTCAGATTTATAGCCAGTATAAGTGTACCCTTCTCTGTCGGCTTCTTCCTTTGTTAAAGGCAACGAAAATTCATTGGATACTTCTGGCGGAGGCGGAACAGGTGCATTTAGCATTTCACCACCAGTACAAGCAACGTATTGATGGCCGTGTGGATAGAGTTTTGATCCTCCACCATCCACGCCAACCGTATAGTAACGTCCTTGAGGGTCAATCGTCGCTGACCAATAATGGCTAGCAACTGGCCATACATTAGGGTCAATATCTTCATATTGCTTAAACCAAGCTTGTAGTTCTTCTAGTTCAAACTTGGTTGGCAGACGCATACCTTGGTTTTGGCATAAGTCAGTCGCTTGTTGAAAATCATAGGTAGGCCAAGATAAACCCGTAGCGTATTCTGTGATTTCAGTTGAGTATGAAATACCCAGTTCATCAGCCAAGTCGCTTCGAATTGGCACACTAAACTGTGTTGAAGATATGCCAGTCACATCAGAATTCGCCAGCCACAGCTCTCCCTCAGTTCCGAGATTTTCCCATCGAGATTGTAGTTTTTCGATCTCCAATTCAGTTAAGTAAGCTGCAATAAAGTTGTCTGGATCATGAAGAACATCATCACTGTTTATGTCATTAATTCCTTTAATAACACTTTCGAGTTGACTGGAAATGAGTGCCCAACCGCCTCTCAATCTTTGCTGCGCCGCCAATGCAGAGCGTGTGCTTTCTAATATATTTTTTATGCTATCTGTGGCAATGTTCCATGATAAGTAAACGGCTTGATCGTGTGCCATCTCCTTTCTCAAAGTAATAACATCTTCACGGATAAACTGAATCTCATTTTTCAAAGCCACTGCTTTCGCAGAGCCCGCACCTGCGGTGCTTATTGCGGCAATCGTTCCAAAAGGAAAAATCCACGCATAAGTAGGCGTTGTTGCGGCTACGGTTACCCACTTACGATATTCACTATTTAGCTCATCGATTCTTTGTTTTAGCGCATCAATTTCTCTACTGGCTTCACTTCCGTCATTCTCAAGAATGTCTTGGTTTGAACTTTGTAATCGATCGAGGTCTTGTAACTGAACATCAAGAGAATTGATAAAATCGGTTAAGCCATGCCCGAGTGAATCTGCATCTTGGTAATACCTAGTCGCATCTTCAAGCATCGCCTCTAATATTGCGAGTAAATCAGCTTTTGCCCGTTCAAACGCTAAATAATCTACATTCTCCGCCGCTTCAACAATAAGCTGTGTTTGCTGTAACATCCCAGTCGAAGAATCATTCACCTCATGAGAGTATTCAATCAGGTTTTCAACCAAAGTAATCATCCTATCGCGATAGCTAGAGTCTCCTAACCAATCGCTCGATATATGATTGATATTTTGATAGTTAGACAGCAAGTCTTGATAGACTCCATCGAAGGCCACGTAATTACTCATATAAAAACGCTTACGCATATTCTCTTGTGTAACAGGTAGTGTACTCGCGCTGCGAGCCAACATATTCAATTTAATCCATTCTTCTTCGCTTAATAGGAAGTCATCGCTTTCAGATGTGAATACATCCAAATTGCCTAACCCATGGTAGTTTTCTGCCAATGATACGTTGTGTACTGCCAACATACATGACGCTGCTAACACTGCTTTACACCAATCCATAGTTGCCTCTTGAGATCTAAGGTTGTAATAATATCGAGGTTTAGATTGCGCTATAACACTTCTATACAGCGCAAGAATAAGAATTGAAATCTAAAATTCGGGCGTTATCCACTCGCCAGAGAAGGAAAGCTTAATATTCTCAACTTTGCTTAAGTCGACTTTTTCGTGCTCGAATAATTTGACCGTCCAAGTAGAAAATGGCGTAGGTTTGAAAATGAACTTACCAAAGTTCTCTGATATGTCACCGGGAGTAATAACGTTATATTCATCTCCCTCTTTGTCATAGGAATATATACGATGAGATTCCTTAGTATTGAATATATATGATTGACCTTTATGAAAATCTCTAAACTCACCGGTATGGGTTAATTGAAACTCATATCTACCATCTGCTAGCTCTGGACCAAAGATCTCAACACCAATACTGTCTAAACGTACCCTTTCTTTATTATTAAAGATACCCTTGCCAAAGGTTTCATGGTTTTGCTCATTAATAATAAAGCTAAATTCCCCAGTCTCTTTTAATTGATCCAGAATGGCTTGATCATTAATGTCTGCATCGATTGAAAAACTCTGAGGAGGATTCTCATAAAAACCCTCGATAGCATGAGTGAGCTGTTCATCCATAGAGACCAAATTTTGGTTGTATTCTAAATAGCTGGCGTTAATACGTGGAGTGACCGTACTATCTTCAAATGTATGATACTTATAAGCTGCGTTATAGTTGAGCATTGCGCCATAAAGAGGACGTTTAAACAAATTGTATGCTCTAAACAGATACTGTTCGACTTCTTGCAGAGCTTGTTCGTCCGTATCCAAGTCGTTTATGTATTGGACAACACTATCATAGTCTTTTTCAATCGCTTCTTTGGCTAACTGAAGCTCGGTTAACCTATAGGTTGCTATGACAGCTTTAACCTGCAAACCTGAAACACTCGAGCCCCAAGTCATAAGTTTATTCAGCTCATTCTTATATTCTCTCGTGCCTAAAACACCCAACTCCTGCGCTGCTCCAAGCGCAGTATCAATATCGATTCTAGCAAGCTCCCAACCAGTACTGGACGAACCGAGATCAGGGATATCGATTTCTGTTTCTCTCATCAGTCCATTAAGCTCTGCGGTCAGCTGATTGCTTTTTATCAGTTTTAATATAGTCTCTAGATTGGCACTGAGATCTTTGATCTTCTTAATATCTTTACTTAGCTGCTCTAAACGTTTTGAGATCGTCACGGCTTGTTGAGCATCTTGAGCTGCATCGCCTATGGCTTGTGCTGCACTTTCTATTCCTGCGGGGCCAATTGTGAAAGCAGAAATTACCGACGAGCCTAAATCAGCCAACGAGCTAAACACTTCAATGGCTATGCCAGCAATAAACTTACGTTGGTAGTCAATAATGCCTTGCCTGAAGTTCTGTTTTGCAACTTCGACGGCACCCTCTTGATCCTTAAACCCTTCAATTTTACTCTCGATACTATTTTGGAAAGAGGCAATCTGCCTTTCTTGGTTTTCAATAATCGCTTGCTGGGCGCTCAATGCATTATCCAACTTATCCAACATCAAACGTGCGCTATCTTTTCTAGCTTGAATATCATTTTGGTGGTTTTCAAACTGATCATATTCGCTCTGAAATGCTTCCATCGCGTCCAAGATTTGACTATAGCTATTGGAATATAAATTTAAATCAAGCACTGGAACAAAATTCTGATCTTTTTGAGAGGAAGAATAAAATAGACTCAAGCTTTTTAGAGCGCGAAAAGTATCGTCAAAATTCCAAGTGTTTTCCTCATTAATCAGTGCATCACTGCTTGCTAATAAATTCGCATACCACTCTAGTATATCAATACTAAGCTGAGGCTTACTGTCATACGCAGACAAACCATAATCATAAGCAAGATTAAAAATATAATCCCTGTCTTCATTTAACTGTACAATAGTACTTTCAATACTTTCGCTATCATAACTAACGGTTTCCCTACCAAGTAAGTTTCTATAGGTAAATTTGAAATTCTCCCCTTGTTCTTCGACTCGTGTAACCGTTCCTGTGTGTGAAGTAATCAGTATTCCGGCCTCAATTTTATCCGCAATAATAGTGACCGATGTATTGGCATCTTCTAATTGACTAAAACCAATCAGACCCTCGCCTTGGATAGAACGAGCCAGTATCACAATATGCTTGCCTTGGATATTTTGTGAAACCACTTCGTCAAGCAATAATGTATCAGCAATAAAAATGTACCGTCCTCTGTCTGGATACTGCTCAAAGGTTCTGTTGAGCTCCGCCGAATCAAGCAACATCGCTTGTCTAACTACTTTTCGGCTACTAACGTCCGTCACTTCTTTTGTTTGACCAGGCATATAACTTGGTATAGAAACATCATAGAAATCAGACCATGGATTCGCTGCTACGCCAAAACTTGCTAGCAGCAACCCAGTAAGTATTTTGCTCTTTTTGAAAAACATAAGCGTTACTCCATCAACGTAGTGGGGAAAATTAATGGCAGCCAAATCTATGGCTGCCTTAGTGCTACTATTCGTTACTTTGAGTCACGTAAGCATTACGTACCCATTCCTCTGTAGACTCTTTAATTTCTCCCCAGCGGGTCTCCAAATCTTCAAGCTCTGAAGCGGTTAGCGCTAGAGCAGTCAATAAATCTGGATTATTGATAACATCTTCACTGTTTGCTTCTTGTATACCTTCAAGTGCTGCTTCTAGTTGAGCAACAACGAGTACCCAAGCACCTTTTAGTTTCTCAAGTGCATTAAGTGCTTCCGATAGTTGGTCTCGCGTGTTAGTAATACTGCTATTTGCAAGCTGCCATGATGCGTAAGTCAGCTCCTCTGTCCTGAGGCGCTTGGACAGGCTTTCAATGTCTTCTTTGATAAATCCGATTTCATTCTTTAACGCAATAGCTTGCGCTGTCCCGCCGGAGGCAGCACCAATCGACGCGATTAAACCAAAAGGAAAAGCAACCGTAGAATAGACAGGAGACGTTGCTGCTACTTTTACCCACTTACTGTATTCCCTATTAACTTCCTCAATTCTATCTTGTAGGGCGTCAATCTCATCTTTTGTCGCTGAGCCGTCATTTTCAAGAATATCTGCGTTTGCCGACTGAACTTCTTGTAGCTCATGATCTTCTGCATCTAACGTATTAACAAACTCTGTAAGTTTTGTACCAAGATCATCAGCCTTATCATAATATTCCTGAGTATCCGTTAGCATTTTCTCCAGCAGTGTTCGAGTAACTATTAAATACCTGTCACCAGCTGCAAGATCATCTTCCAAGATAGCTGACCATATTCTGTCAACAAAAAGTGAAATACGCTCACTCCCAGTTAAAACGTCGTCTGAGTAAATAACAATATCTGTGGCTAAGCCGACCATTTGATCTCTATACCCGCCCGCATTGAGCCACTGCCCAGAAATATCATGCACGCTTTGATAACTTCTCAAAAGTTCTTGATAGTTACTGCCAAAGTCCAGTGAGCCTAATAAAAATTCGTTGCGCATATCATCTTCAGTAATAGGGAGTGCCCTAGCTGTCGCAGCAAAAATTTGAATGGCAGCCCATTCATCTGTACTTAAAACAAACCTTTCTTCATTTGCTTCTTCGCTTATGTAGGTAAAATCTTCTGGAGCATCACCAATTTTTTCTGCCAGAACATTTGCAGCAAAACCACAGGCCAATAATGTAGCGAGAGCAGTTCTTTTGAATTTCATATTTATACCTCATCAGATCGTTTTCTTACTGAATAGATTGGATTATTTAACAAACGATAATGTGTTCAAATATCATTCAAAATACTGCTTCATCGATTTAGCAAAATAAATAACAATAATATCACTATGGGATATTGGTTTAATAAATGTTAATAAAACGTAAGGTTTATGTGTTTTTGATCGTAAATTATTCAGATTTTAGCTTAAATCATATGAGAGGTTATAATATAAATAATAATAATGAATTATGGGATTTACTCTTTATTATTAATAATTTGATGTTAATTAGTTTATTATTATATTTATTTAATGAATCATTTGTCATTTAAAATTAATACATTTAGTTAAATGACCTCCGGCCGAGCCGGAGGCTTATTGGATGACGCCCTCTAAGAGCTTCAGTAAGCGCCCAAGGCGCTAGAGCCCAAACTTCAATTGATCACGGTGCTCATCTTCCTGTTCTTGATTTCTTATATATTCAAGCGCTGTTTCTTCATCCAAACCGACTGTAGATACAAAATACCCCCAGCCCAGAAGTGCTCATCATTAAAGTTTCGCTGCCTACCTCGAAACTTCTTAGCTATCGATATAGCGCTCTTGCCTTTGAGATAACCAAAAACATTAGATACAGAATACTTTAGCTGAACGCTGATACACATATGAACATGATCTTTCATCAAGTGCCCCTCTTCTTATCGTTACGCCTTTACGTTTGGCTAACTCATGAAGTGTTGAACCTAAGTGTTTCCTGATTGCACCGTAAATCATTTTTTGTCTTTTCTTCGGGATAAACACCACGTGGTATTTACAATCCCATCGACTATGAGACAGACTCTTATAGTCTCGCATAGGTTGTTTCCTCTTTACTTTTGGTCGAGCAAAGAAGTTACACATACCGCTGTCACGGTCAAACCTATGCGAGTCACCTCTGCAGAGCTGGGGGTTTATCAATGTTTAATTAGGATTTTTAATGAAAGTTTTTCATCAAGCTTTAGGTCTTTGTTCTCATGCTAATTAAGAGGAAAAAGATTATATGCATGCTGTAGAGAACAATACAAAGACTGACAATATTGGTTACCTTACCGGCGTTTTTGGCGTAGCACTCGTGCTAATTTGGATCGGTGTTTATAAATTTACGCCGACCGAAGCCAAATTGATTCAACCTTTAGTCGAAAATCATTTCGCGATGAATTGGCTTTATGACCTTTTTTCTATTCAAGCGGTGTCTAACCTCATAGGAGCGGCAGAAATCATCGTCGCTCTGGGGCTTATTGTGGGCATTAAAAAGCCGAAGATTGCATTTTACTCTGGTATCGCTGCGGCGGCTATCTTCATCACAACATTAAGCTTTTTGCTCACAACACCTAATACTTGGAAAGTCTCCGATGGTGTACTAGTCACCAACTTTTTCCTAGTAAAAGATATTTTGTTCCTTGCGGTGTCTATAAGCATAATTGAAAGAAATAAGCCAAGCAACTAACCCAAACAAGGAGAGCCACAAAGATAGTATCTTTTTGGCTCCTGAGAAAGGATACCTAAAATAAGTAAACCTTAAGCTGAGTGACGTTCTAATTGCGTTCGATACAAGGTAATATCTTCTACCGTCAAAGCTGGCATATTATGTTTTTTGGCATTACCACACATCATAAATGTCAACTTGATGACCCAGAGTAAATAAATATTTTCATCATACTATTTAAAAATGATTAATCCCCATCAAAAGACACCAATTTGATCTCTAGCTTTATGCCAAAATATCGTAGAGACAATTTAGGGTCTTGTGAAATAGAACCTCTTTTGTTTAGTTCTTCAATCAAGTCTGCCATAAAGTTTTTAACGGGCTGCTCAGCCTCAGCCAAACGATTTTCTAAACGACAATTTTTCATTCTTCTAGCCACAACCTTAATTTTATATCATCAATAGCCTCTTCAATTTGTTCCACGAAGAGAAAAATATAATGGAAATTATTAAAACAGTCTTAGACGGTAATCACTATCGCTACTCTTTTTACCCATGCGTCAGCTCAGAGCAAACTCTCATTTTTTTATTGGGAGCCTTACAAGATATTGAAAGCGTAAACTCATTTTCAAAACACTTCGCGACCAAAATTAATTGTATTACGATTGAAATTCCAGGCACTGGACGCACTCAAAATTTGGCCTCCACCGTCAGTATCCGAGAACAAGCTACAATGCTGCACAACTTGATAAACTATTTGGGCATCAAGACAGCCCACATTGTCGGCTTTTCTTACGCAACAGCTATCGCGGTCGAACTTTGTGATATATGGCCAAATGTACGATCTATGTCAATCTGCGGTGGAGTCCCTGGTATCCCAGAGTCGGGCAGACTAGCAACAAAAAAAATGATCGCTGCAGCCATGGATACATCACAACGCTTTGCGGCCTCATTTACCGAATCCCTCACTGTACGGAATCATGATATCCCCAAAAATGAGGCCATCATACGAGCCACAAAACGTAGCATCTCATCGATGTCTCAAGATCGAATAGACATGTTTTTTGAAAATTCTGTGCGTCTGCTCGTTCACACGCCCGGCAACGTTCAAAACATAATGATACCCTGTACTATCTGTGTTGGTGAATTTGACCCTTACGTCACCTTGCAAACGGCAAAAAATTTTGCAAACCAGCTCAAGCATGGTCATCTAGTCGTCATAAAAAACGCCGACCACTTAGTCCATTTACAGCACCCCAATAAAGTAGCAGCCTTGATGCTAGCTCAAGCAGAAACACAGCAAACATTGCTGAATACACTAGCTTGCGTCAGCTAATCAACCTGACGACATTCTGATTTTTTTAAGACACATAATCAACCTGAGTAAATGCGTATTTCAGGTTGATTATGTTCATTCACCGTCAGATGTCTCACTTTTTGTGTAATAGCTTGATAGTGAGGCCAATAAATCTGAAGCAAGATTCTTTGAGTCTGCGTTTAGTAAGCGAAAAGACTCAACAATGAGCGTGTCGCGAATGTGCTGATGTTGACGCAGTTGATGAAACTGGGGGAATAGTTGCATTTTCGAAGTAAAGTTGACATGGGAATGCAACTCAAAGCCGACTTTTATCCTAAACCCTATAGCTACGGAGAAATCCCTAATTTTATTAACATCTTCAAGTACCCTATATTGGTATCCCGTCAACCCAAGTACACGGGCAATCACATCAATAGGAATATTGTTGTCTTGTCGAAATTGCCGTACAGTAATAGAAATAGAACGGTAGTAATCGATAGCAAATTCGTTAATATCGAGCACCTTGGGGGGCAGTAAGTCATCATAGCAAGATGATGGAACTGTCTCAGTCAACAGCTTAGTTTGAAAAGCTTTGAAATGTGAGCGTGCTTCACTATCCATTAGATTAGCCACCATTTCCAAATAAAGATCAAATTGTTGTGACGGTAAACGCCCAACACAATACAGTGCTTCAATTGCTCTGTCGTCCATCCCTCTATAATGTTCTCTAACTCTTAAGGCGTAGTAAAAGCTCGTCATTGGTACCATCATTATCCAAGACATCGCAGCGACAACGTGAATTGGCCGAACACAAGGATAACTCTGTTGCATATATCGCCGTAAAGTTGAGCAATTTAGACCACTTATCTTCTCACCCAGCTTAGAAAACGACATTTTTTGTGCTCGACGCACGAAGGACATAGATATCGCCATATCGGTATCTATAGTACTGAAATGAGAGTCCAACATTTGAATCCTTTGTTCGGAAACTATCATGGCATTTGGTTTCTTAGTCATGTTTTTTCAAACACTGCATTAGACTCAGTATCCCTCTATGATGAGGGCTTTGGCTGTAAATGACAAAATAATTTATTTATTGACTCAAACTCAACGCGCGATGGGAGAAAATTCATTACACTTGGAGGCAAGGAAATACGGTTAACAAGTAAAAATAATCACAAGATAACAAACACTTTTTGGACCTTTAGCCGCCGTCATCAGCGCAATAATCTCATACATATTGTGTTGCCTTTTTTATTGCTTGAAAGTCAATACAGTGGTAGTATCCGCGCTCGCTTATAGAGTTACTATCCGTTTCTTCTATAGCGATATACCACATCACGGCAAGGTCGCATTGCTGGGTGTGAAGTTCATTTTTTAAATTTGAGAGTAAATACTATGAAATTTGAAGCAGTAGTACGTACTGAACTAGGTAAAGGTGCGAGCCGCCGCCTACGTCACGCTGGTCAATTCCCTGCTATCGTTTACGGTGGTGAAGCTGCGCCAGTATCAATCGTTCTTAACCACGACGACATCGTTAACCAAATGGATAAGCCTGAGTTCTACGAAGGTGTTGTTCTTGTTATCGACGGCGCTGAAGTGAAAGTTAAGCCACAAGACGTTCAACGTCACGCTTTCAAGCCAAAAGTTGAGCACATGGACTTCATCCGTATCTAATTCCCCACCAAGGAATTTGTTGGATTAAATCCAGCCTTTTGCATACAGAATATCGGCCTTACCATCCGAGACTTCTAAAATTCGAGACCCCGATGCTACCAACATCGGGGTTTCACCGTTTTTGAACCCTCAAAAATGCAATTTAACTACAATAATCACACACTTATATTAACCATAAGTTTTATGGGTGTTATTATGGTGTTGTTATACAGTATTTTTCCACTACTAAGGCGTGTTGATCTTTGATGTTCATTTAGTGTTCAACAATACATCGGTAGCCACATTAACATGGGTTGAGTTGCCCCCGCGACTTTTACCTATTTGCTCTGAACTTTCAGTCGCTGCACCTGTACTATGCTGATGCGCTCGAACTATAGAGCCATCAAGAAAGACCCATTCTAAATCAGCCATGCTAGATAAGCTTCTGAAAAGCTTGCTTAAAATACCTTTCTTTGACCAAAGATTAAATCGTCTGTAAACGGTACTCCACTCTCCGAATTCAGAGGGGAGATCTCGCCAAGGAATACCTGTTCTCATTCGATAAAGTATTCCTTCAAATGTCATTCGATGTTCAGTTTTGTCGTAAATACGACCTGTGCTTTTCATAACTTGGAGTAGCAGTTCCCAGCGAACATCAGTTAACATTGTTCTTGGCATAGTATTGGTTATGGTTTTACTTTTGGCGAAGCAAATTATAACTCTTTACTATGCTGTTCAAAAAACACTCATGAAAGATCAATACGCCCTAATAAATAAGCAATGCCATTAGACATGGTCACAAAAAATAGCAAAATCATACCAATCAACTTGCATAATTGATCAATAAAAATACAATAACCACAAGTTATAAACGGTTAATGAGGAAGCGATGAAGTTATTTAATTTGATATTAAGTGTGAGTTTCTGTGTCATATTATCAAGTCATGTGCTCGCCGATGAATCTAATGTGTTCTGTTCCAAACCTGATGGAAGCCATTGGGATTGGCTAGAAGATGATAATGAAGAGCAAGTCGTCATTGATGGTTCATGGGTAGAAAGAGAAGAGTATCGTGGGGACTATTTTTTGGTTCTAAGATCTAGCTATATTGATGTTAATCAACAATGTAAAACCGAATTTGGCAGTCAATATCTGGCTCAACCAGCCAAAAACTCTTTGAGTTCATGGTATAAGTTTATGCTCTTTGACCAAGAAACCAATACTTATTCTATCGCCGATGGATATATACCTCCGACCAATAGTATGCCTAGAATAAGTGACGTTAATTTAAAATATGATATCCAGCCTTTACTAAATAGCCTCGATAAAATCAGCCGCCTTAATGGATACAGCTACTCTTGGCGCCCCGATAGCATTCAAGGCCACTTGGCTGGCCAATATGAGTATGGCGTCATTGCCCAGGAGGTACAATCTGAGTTACCTGAGCTTGCGAAGCGTGATATACAAGGCACTTTACGGGTCGATTATATTGGCCTGATCCCGGTACTTTTAGAATCAATTAAAGAGTTAAAAACAAGAGTAGAAACACTAGAATCAAGTCAGTAGCATTACTAGCCATTCAGAGTAGCACTATTTATCTCCCTTTAAATAGTGTTACTTAGAATAAAAGCGTCGAAACCTCGGTAAGTTAGAGGCAAAGAATACAAAAATCGAAGTTTGCACCATTAAGATAACGCTGTATTATTAACCGATAAAATTATATGAAAGAAATTAGGTAGATTCTAAAATGATAAGACACATTTTGCTTATTCAATTTAAGGCTGACGCCACTCCCCGACAGATTGAAGAACTCAAACAGTCATTCTTATCTATGCCCGATCTTATTGAGGGAGTTGAACATGTAGAATGGGGAATAAACGATAGCCCTGAAGGTAAGAATAAGAACTATACACATTGCGTTATGATGACCTTCACTGATGAGGCGGGTCGTGAGCGCTACCTCCCTCACCCTAACCATGACGGCTTGAAAGACATTTTTAGACCAATCCTTGAAGATATCATCGTCTTTGACTTTACCGTATAACATAATGAATGTTCTTTCATCTCTACCCAACGACTTGACCGATGAGGTCTTTGAAGATCTTGTGACTGGGAGTCAATTTCGCCTTGAGCGTATTGTCTCCAAAGGCCAATGTTCTGAGCCCGATTTTTGGTACGATCAGGACGAGCATGAGTGGGTACTAGTATTGACTGGCCATGCCAAAATCCAATACACCAATGGAGAAGAAATAGAATTAAAAGCGGGTGATAATCTTAACATTCCGGCCCATACTAAACACAGAGTAAGCTATACTGCTCCCGATGAAGAAACTATTTGGCTGGCACTATTTTATAAGGATTAACCATGATTTCCTGTAGCGAATACGATTACATAGAAATAGCCTGTCTCTATCATATTCCTATTCGCTTAGTTACCGAGTCTGCTCAAGTCTTTGAAGGAAAAGCGAAAACAACCAACTATGATCACCAGCGCAGAGAATGTATCGTTATTGATACTCTCTGTGGTGACATACAAATTCCGACCTCAACCTTAGTGTCAATGACAGCACTGACAGATAACCCTCATTTTAGTGAAATTACCTTTCAGCAAATCAGCTAAACATAATCCCTGCTTACATTCTTTTTAATAGGTTATAGTGATTTCATATCCATACTTCTAATGATATTTAGGTCCCAATAGTTTTAAAAAGGGAAATAATATAATTATATGTTTACCCTTTTCTTACTTCGTAATATTTGAAAATATATTCGTCAATCCTTAGATCGGCTGTGTTGGCCTTCTAATATAAAAACGAACGAAGGCAGGCCAACATACCCCCTGATATGAATAAATCATTATGAAAAGATTATTAGATTGCAGTGCCTCTAACTTCAATAATATGACTAAAGAAGATTTACTCTTTGCAATAAAAGCCAGCGAAGGTAGAGTGCTAATGACTGAAACCATTGCTTCAGTACAGCCGCTATTAACAAACATTACCAATGCTGAACTGGCATCCTCACAAGGTGCTGATTTATTGCTCATCAATATGTTTGATGTTAATAGGCCGGAGATTATTGGCCTACCCAAGAGTACACGTCCCCAGAGCGTTATTGCTACATTAAAGCAACTGACTGGCCGCCCTGTTGGCGTCAATCTAGAAGCGGTTGACCCAGAGTTCGCTCAGGAACACAATGAAATTTGGGCAATGTGTGCAGGCAGAGCCGCTACGCCTGAGAATGTGAATGCTTTAATCGATATGAGGTGTGATTTTATTGTACTCACTGGTAACCCAAGTAATGGTGTGTCAAATAAAGCAATTATTGAGTCTCTCCAGCAACTAAAAATGCATCAGAAGAATAAAATCCTAATTATTGCAGGAAAAATGCATGGTGCAGGAGTGAGCTCAGAAAATGGGAAAAAAATCATAACAAAGCAGGATGTGTCTTCATTTGCAAACCATGGCGCCGATGTGATACTGCTACCTGCCCCTGGAACAGTACCCGGTATGTCAGAGTCTTATGTCTCCTCCCTTATTGATGAAGCACATAAGCATAATGTACTCGCCATGACGGCAGTTGGAACTTCTCAAGAGGGCGCCGATATAGACACAATTAAACACATTGCCTTAATGAGCAAAATGGCTGGGGCAGACTTACATCACATCGGTGATACGGGCTATACAGGAATTGCACTACCCGAAAATATTCGCAGCTATAGTATCGCTATTCGAGGTATACGTCATACCTATGCTCGAATGGCTCGTTCTGTCTTAAGGTAGCTCCCAACAATATTGGAATAAACAAGCTAACAAAAAACAGGCCCGTTATGCTTTTAATAACGGGCCGATAAACTAATGTTAGATTACTAACTATTAACCTTACTTCGGGCTGTATGGCAGAGATGAGTGATGCAGATTGATTTTTATATTTCCAGCATCATCTTTGATGTAACCAAAGGTGTATTCTACTTTAACTTCTTGGCCATCGGTTTTGGTGAAAAAGTAATTGCCCATGGCCATTGCCATGTCGGAGTTTTTATCTGTAATGACACCTTCATTTTCCCAACGAACATTAGTATAAGGCGCTAGAGCAAAACCATTATCTTCCTTAATTTCGCCACCAACAAAATAAGAAAGTGCTTCAGATTTTGAATGTCTAAATTGATCTTCAACTGCCAACGTCGGCTTGAAAAGCACAGTACCTAAATCATAGGCATAAAACTTGTCGATATGCTTAATGGCAGCACTACGAGCATCCTTTGCTTTGCCAATTGCGATAATGCCCTCACCCCAACCTTTCTGAGCCGCTTCTACCTCTTCAGGTGTGATCGGAGAGGCGTAAACATTAAGCGTTACAAGTGATGCAATAAGAGATGAAGCAATGTAGGTTTTTCTCATGGGTAAGTTCCTCGTCAGCAAGATAACGTCTACCTTTCTAACTTACTCGAAATGATTTGTCTATCCTTTTTCTAATTTTTATGAATGCCACACGGTAAAAAACATTAACCCTGATAATGTTTGATCCGATGCTTTTTGTTTGCTAGCGTATCAGGCCGCCGAGTAAATATTTATGCCTATCCTTCTGATATAAAAGCGTTATCATCTAGGTTCGCATAATTGTCATTCTGAGCATAATTTAAGGAGCTTTGATGCGTTTCTCCCTCACTGCATTAGCTGTCTCAGCGATACTGATCACTGGCTGCAGCAACCAAGGAATTAACACCATGACTCAACCATCCCAAGTAGAACTGATTGCTCAACAAACCCAAGCACCGATAGCAAAGAAAGTCCCACGTGCCCTAGAGAATCATGGCGATACTCGGATTGATAATTATTACTGGATGAGAGACGACCAACGTAAAGATACTGAAATTTTGCAGCACCTTGAACAGGAAAACCAATACGCAGATACGGTTTTAAGTCATACCGAAGCGCTGCAAAAACAGCTGTTTGAAGAGCTAAAAGGTCGTATCGCAAAAGATGACAGCTCCGTCCCAGTGAAAGAAGGTAACTTCTACTATTCAAACCAGGTATCGGGTGACAATGAATACGCTATATATCGACGTGCCAAAGACTTCGCAGGGACAGACTCGGAAGTTTTACTCGATGCCAACGAATTAGCAAAAGAGCACGAGTTCTTCAATGTCGGCGGATTATATGTAAGCCCAAATGAGTCTCTCATGGCTTATGGTGAAGACACATTAAGCCGACGTGTTTATACAATTCGAATTAAAAATCTCGATACAGGTGAGTATCTAGACGATAAAGTCGAGGGTGCTGAAAGTGATATCGCTTGGCAAAATGATAATAAAGCCTTTTATTACATCAAAAAGGATCCCCAAACCCTATTAGGTTACCAAGTTTACCGTCATGTTCTGGGAACACCACAAAGCAGCGACACATTAATATATGAAGAGAAAGACGATGCTTACTATACCTCGCTCGGAAAAAGTAAAGATGGTGAACAGGTATTCATAACTCACTACAGCACCGAAACCAGCGGTGTCTCCATTATTGATGCAAACGACCCCAAAGCCACAGCTAAAGCATTTTATCCAAGAGAAGAAGGTGTTGAATACAGCATTGCTAAACTAAATGACTGGTATTACATCTTCACTAATTATCAGGCGGTAAACTTCCGCCTAATGAGAGTGGAAAAAGACCATATTCAAGACCGCAGCAAATGGCAAGATGTGATCGCTGCCGACAAAGATACTTTATTGGTGGATTTTACCCTATTTGATGATCACCTCGTCTACGAACAGCGCAAAGATGGCTTATCAACTCTTAAAGTGCGTCAGCTTTCAACAGGCAAAGAGTTCCCGCTAGAGTTTAACGACAGTGCTTTTTCTGCCTACTTTACAGGTAATTATGAACTTGAAAACTCAAAAGTTAGGATTTACTACAGTAGCCTGACCACACCTGGAACCTACTATGATTTTGACCTTAGCACTGGTAAGCCTGAAGTTCTCAAACAGACGCCAGTACTCGGTGACTTTGAGGCGAGTAACTATCAGTCTGAACGAATCATGGTCTCTGCAAGAGATGGTAAACAAATACCTGTATCTCTGGTATACAGAAAGGACAAATTTAAAAAAGATGGCACTAACCCAATATACCAATACGGCTATGGTTCATATGGAACGACCATAAACCCATCATTTCGTTCAGCACGCCTAAGCTTGTTAGACCGTGGGTTTGTGTATGCTATCGCACACATCAGGGGCTCAGAGATGCTTGGTCGACCTTGGTATGAGGATGGTAAAAAGCTTACCAAGCAAAATACCTTTAACGACTTTATTGATGTAACCCGAGAACTAACCAAGGCTGGCTATGGCTCAAAAGATAAAGTCTTTGCGGTTGGAGGCTCAGCAGGCGGGCTATTGATGGGGGCTGTCATTAATCAAGCACCAGAGCTATATCGGGGAGTAGCGGCTCATGTGCCCTTTGTCGACGTGGTAACAACCATGCTTGATGAATCCATTCCGTTAACCACCAACGAATATGATGAGTGGGGTAACCCTGGTGAAAAAGCCTATTATGACTATATGCTTAGCTACTCACCTTATGACAATGTTAGCTCTCAAGATTATCCAAACCTGTTAGTCACCACAGGACTACACGATTCACAAGTGCAATATTTTGAGCCTATGAAATGGGTCGCCAAATTACGCGAAATGAAGACAGATAATCATGCGTTACTCTTTAAGACGGATATGGAAGCAGGCCATGGTGGGGCTTCTGGCCGCTTTAAACGCTTAAAAGAGGATGCTCTCGAGTATGCGTTTTTCCTTGATTTGCTGAATGAAAAATAGCGGTCAAACAAAACAAAGCCCGCTTTGATAGCGGGCTTTGTTGCAAGAGTAATAATTAACGCATTTACTTGCGCCATCCGAGTTTTACATTACCTTTGCTATCAAACCATAGCGCTTCTTTGCGTCGGCGGCCTATCAAAATAGGGCCATCATCGTAAAACAGAAAGTTTTTCCAATACCGTTTGAACACCGACCATTTAGTTTCAATGACGTTGTACTTTTCGTAGCAAAAGTAAATCGTTACGTCATCTTGCCAATCAAGAAATTCCTCGACACCGATAGGTAAAGCATCATGATCTGACTCCCAGGAAACCATCCAATCTAATGTTTCTTTCCAGTTCGTCTCTTTCATCGGCCAATCAGAAGAGCTAAGACGCTCTGCATCAGGGCTATGAGCACTGATATTTTCCTTCCAAAGCTGGGAAGAGCGAGCTTGTGTCATAGGTTTTATGGATTCCAAATCCTGCTCAGAAACAGGCATGGAGTGATGAGTAAAAATCCATTTTCTTTGGTATTCGTCCAAAGGAAGATATGACATTCGTATTCCTTGTTAGGCTTTAAGCCACCCTTTCTCGGTGGCATCATGAATTATTTTTTTTGCTTGCTCCCATAAAGCGTGGGAACCACTTTCAATTTTTCGGTTTACAGTCAATGCTTGGGCACTCGTCACTTGGTGCTCTAACCAGCCTTTTCCGCCATTGTGATAATTCAACAGCATTGGGATCAACCTATCAAGCGCTTTAGCAAACTTAGCATCGGCTGATTGTGCATCTTCAAATTCGCACCAAAGACTAAGCAATTCTTCACTTTGATCTTCAGGTAACATATTAAAAAGTCGCTTAGCTGCTGCCAATTCCTTATCCTTTTGCGACTCAATGGCTTGAGTATCATAGGCAAAAGTGTCACCAGCATCTATCTCGACGATATCGTGGAGCAGTAACATTTTGACGACTCGTGCAATATCCACAGGTTCATTGGCATGTTCTTGCATCAAAATAGCCATGAGAGCGACATGCCAGCTATGTTCTGCGCTATTTTCTAACCGATCATCCGCACTTTTTACCCGTGCTCGCCTTAATACCGATTTCAGTTGATCAAGTTCCATGATCAAAGATAACTGCTTTTCTATACGATTCACGTCGATGTCCAATTGTCATTAACTAATGAACTTAAAATATGGTCTTCCCACACTCCATCTATGAGCAAATAGTCTTTTGCCATGCCTTCTTTTTTAAATCCAAGGCGCATTAACGTTGCTTCACTTTTATGATTTCGAGGAAGGTAAGCCGCCATTATTCTATGAACATTTTGTATAGAAAACATGTACTTTATTGCCAGCCGCATCGCCCTAGTCATGACGCCTTTACCTTGAGCATTCTCGGCTAGGGAGTAACCTAAATTACACGCATGAAATGGAAAGCGGGATACATTACTAAAAGAGACGGTTCCCATCATTTCACCCGATTCACTATCTAAAATGATCAAATAGTAGCCTAGGCCCATCCGATGAAGTTCATGAAGCTTAATAAGTCTTTTCGTCCAGCCCGCTTCAGAATAAAAAGCCTCTTCTCTGCTTGGCTCCCATGGCTTGAGGAAGTCTTTATTTGCAATGAAATAATCCGATATCAGTTTACCGTCGGTCGGCTCCGCCGTGCGCAAGATGATATTCTCATCTTGCTCATAAACATTTCTAGGGGTACTTACTCGTTCCATCAGCTCTTTCTTATCCCGTATTCACGCAATTTGTTAGCCACCGAGGTATGAGAAACATTGAGCCTCTTCGCAAGTTTTCGACTCGAGGGAAAAGACTGGTATAAACGTTCCAATACTTGAGATTCATAATCCTTCATGATTTCATCTAGTGAGCCGTCCAAATTAATCGTCGGGCCTGTCGCAATAGCGTTATCTAGTTGAGGAAGATGAAATAAATCCACGGTCAAAGTTGTTGAATCAAGTT
Source organism: Vibrio aquimaris (assembly GCF_009363415.1). NCBI lineage: Bacteria > Pseudomonadati > Pseudomonadota > Gammaproteobacteria > Vibrionales > Vibrionaceae > Vibrio > Vibrio aquimaris. The sequence goes on from NZ_CP045350.1 coordinate 1,815,855, forward strand.
CGGTCAACGCTCGTAGCACCATATTTTCCAATTGACGCATGTTACCTGGCCATTGATAACTCACCAGTTGGTCAACCAAATCCTCACTAAGATCTGGCTTTTTAACGCCCAACTGCTTGACGTATTTTGACACAAATAGGTCAAGTAATGGCGCAATATCATTTGGCCTCTCGCGTAAAGCAGGAATGTTCAAAGTCAACACATTGAGGCGATAGAATAGGTCTTCACGAAATGATTTAGACTCAGCCAGCTCCCCTAGGTTGTGCCGAGTTGATGCAATCACACGAACATCAACATGGATCTCTTGCTCAGCGCCAACTCTTCTGAACGTGCCATCTTGAAGTAATCTGAGAAGCTTGATTTGTAGATGAGGACTCATCTCACCAATTTCATCAAGAAATACCGTACCGCCATCTGCTTGCTCAAAAATACCTTTATGTCCCTGTTCATGGTTGAATGAACCAGGCGCGTGACCAAACAGTTCCGTCTCCGCGACATCATCCGGCATAGACGCGCAGCTCAATACCAAAAATGGCGCTGCAGCTCGGTGTGAACGATTGTGGCATGCTCTAGCGAGCATTTCTTTGCCGGTTCCCGTTTCCCCTTGGATAAGTAACGGCTGATCCAATACACAAAGCTTCTTAGCTTGCCCCATGAGGGCTTTATGTCGGTTAGAAACCCCAACAAAATGTTCAAAGCCTAGGTTATTGTGAACGGGTAGAGAATCCACCAGCATAGGTTTTTCTTGATTTGATCGAATGATCATCACTGTACTTGCTAAGACAGACTCATTGGATTCAGCAGTGATGTATACAGGCATGACTTCCATGGAATAATCTAGACCACCAATCACAACATCTTCTCGATGACGAGTTATTTTGCCTTCGGTCCAATTTGAAAAGTTGAAGTTGGGCAATAAGCTCACGATTGGGTGACCAATCATTTCTTCCTGCTCGCAATTGAACAAACTCAAGGCTGCGTGGTTTGCCATATCAACATGGCCTTTCATATCAATGGCAAGTACTGGCTCTGGTAAGCTATTGAGAAGAGATATCAGCTCGGTATTATGTCTCTCCATGGGCATAAACTGAATTTTTCGCACATCTTTTACACCTGTGATCCGGCGAATTTCTGCCATCAATTCACTAAAGGTATCAAAATCAATATCTGGGCAATTCAGATAAATAATACCTGTGGTATCGATTTCAATGCCTCGTAAATCAATATTTCTGGAAGCCAGAATATCTAATAGCTCACGGGTAAGGCCGAGTCTGTCTTCACATATTACTTCTAAACGCACTGAGAAAGTCCCTAGTCTAAGGTGTCAGGAAAAGTTGACAGTAGTTTCCCCCAAGCAAAATTTCTCGTCAAGTAAAGCAGCATAACCAGCGTCACAATCACGCTATTTGATTGTTAGAGCGGCGATTTTTTCCACAACATGTTTACGAATAGCACCAAGCTTTACTTGTCTTCCTGAATACCAAGGTGTTGGCCGAAGCAAGGACATCGCTTTTAGTCCCACCCTCGCTGTCAAAATACCAACGCCAAGCCCTTGTCCTGCTCTCGCCGATACTTTTGCTGCAAGATCCATAGAAAGCAAATCCATACTGGCATCGATTGCAAGTTCACTCACACCGACGAAAGCCATATTGATGAGGATTGATTTAAACAGCTTGAGCCGAGACAAATAGCCAAGTTGGACACCATAAACCTGAGCTAGACTCTCAACCATCTTAAAACTACGCCATGCAACGAGTAACATGTCCGCTATCGCTAAAGGGCTTATCGCGACAAGAGCTGCAGATTCAGTTGAATATTTAGTCACTATTTTGGTGGCTTTTGTATCAAGCTCTGATACGACAATGGCGTCGTACATTTCTATAATTTCTGAGTCACTGTGTGAAGCATTGACACTTTTTTGCCACCTCTGATAACTTTGACTGGTCAATCTAATACCCGCCTCTGTGGCAAGAGACTCACAGAATGCTTTTCCTTGCCCCACACTGTCGTGAGTAATTAGTGTCTCTATTTTATCTTGTACGCTAAATTGATGACGAAGCTTTTTCAGAGCCCACAACTCTTTGCACAAGGCTACCAAGCTTATACTGGCAAGGGTTGCAATAAATCCAATCCATGCAACCGACAACCAATCGCCTGTTTGAATCGCATTACGCAAGGTATCAACCGATTGCCAAGCGAGTAACGCAATAAAAGCCCCAAGCAGTCCTCTCAACAAGAAGCGTCTTTTCCTTGGCGGACGAATCACCTGTTCAATAGTCTTTTCAATATGATCACCAACATCTTCTGATGTCGCTTTTGCCACAACAAACGTGTCTTTGTCATCAAATTGGCGTTGCGAGGTGAGTTCATCCTCGTCAATCTCTGGTTTTTCTTCTAAGACTTGGGTATAGATGCGCTGTGTTTTCAACTTGTTATGAGAATCTTTCATTTAAGCTTATCTCCAATCAAATACTCTAGCGCTTTGTCCATACGTATATGCGGCAAGGGTTCATCCTCAGATTTAGGCATAGGCCGAAAAGAAAAAAAATTGAACTCGTTGCCCTGCCAAAAATCGGAGCTGGGTAACTTTTGGGGAACCTCTCCTGGAAATACGGTTAATGTCTCTCCATCGTTGGTCACGCCTTGAATTGCAGGCATTGACTCGCCACTCTGGCTAATAAAGCCGCTCTGTGTAGCTTGTATTGATGCCATGGCGATACAACTCATCTCAATATTGTCGTATGCCGCGGTTTGCCAAGCTGGATACACTATCTGCTGCAGTAATGAAACTAAATTAGGGTGTTGCTCTGGAGTGACATGATCGGCTTTAGTCGCGGCAAACAGTATTTTATCGATTTTGGGCGCAAAAAGACGTTTAAGTATATTGCTCCGACCATACTTAAAGCTGTGCATTATTTGCTCTATCGCTTGACGCATATCAAGAAATGATTCGTTACCAGCATTGAGAGGCTGTAAGCAATCCACTAATACAATTTGGCGGTCAAAGGTAGAAAAGTGGTGTTTATAAAAAGCTTTTACTACCTTCTGTTGATATTCTTGATAACGCGTGATCAGCATTGCCAAGTTTGAGTCCTTAGGGATCTTATCCTCCTCATCATATTGACAAGGGAAAAATTGTAGTACTGGTGCACCATCCAGTTCCCCCGGCAGAACAAAGCGACCAGGCTGTACCCAATGCAAACCAGACTCTTTGCATTGATGCAGATATTGAGTATAGGTTTTTGAGATTTCCTCAAGTGACTTTTCATTCGCTTGGGAGGACAAGGATAATGACTCAAGCATCGCAAGCCAATCTTTGGCTAATTCGCTTCGTTGACCTTTAAGTGCAGCAAATTGAGTTTGCGACCACTGATGAAAATTCATATTCAACAAAGGTAAATCCAACAACCACTCACCAGGATAATCCACAATATCAAGATGGAGTATCGAAGTACTACCAAGCAAGTTTTTGGTTCTTTTTGTCGATTTGAACTTTAGTGCCAGACGAATTTCACTGACATCACGAGTTGGCTCTGGCCAAGAAGGAGGCTGTGCAAAAACCTGTTCCATCGCTTCATCATAGCCAAACCTTGGTACCATCATATTTATTTGGGGCTCTCGTTTTGAGCCAATTAAGCGTTGGTCTCTAGCCGAAGTGAGTAGTGGAAGATTCTCATGGGTGGAAACATGCTGTAACTGATTGACTAAAGAGCTGATAAAAGCCGTTTTACCAGCTCGGGATAAACCCGTCACAGCAATACGAACATGGGAATCGATACTGCGACTAATGAACTTATTCAATTCTCGGGGCAATTGCTTCATTCAGGGCCTCTTCATTTAAACTCTTCACTATCATACGTCTATTTATCTTAACCAGAAATGAACCAAGGTAGTAAAAGCCTAAATCATTGAAGTTATGTATAAATGGTAGGAGATGATATTTAATCGTCTTCTGTAAGCTTATAGATAACAAACAAAGCTAATTCTAATAGAACAAATAACACCAGAGTTAAACGTACATATTTTTGGTCAAAGACGCTCACCCCATAAAAAATCATGTCATAGCCGACAAAACAGCCAATAAGTACAGCAATAATGGTTTGCAAAATTCGGATAAATCGAGGCATTGATATTCCTTAAGTCGTGTCGAGTTATCAAAGATACCAAATAAAAAAGGTGCAGCTAAGCTACACCCTATAACTCGTTCTAGACCTAATATGATTAAAATCAGAGTCGATAGCAACCCTTACTGAGATTCCATTTCTTGAATCTTAACTTTCCAGGTATCTGGTCCGATTTGATGAGCATTGGCACCATTAGAATCAACAGCAACCGTTACTGGCATATCCTCGACTTCAAATTCATAAATCGCTTCCATACCGAGATCTTCAAATGCGACAACTTTGGCTTTTTTCACCGCTTTCGCGACGAGATAAGCAGCGCCACCGACGGCCATTAAATAAACAGCCTTGTGCTTTTTGATCGATTCGACCGTTGCTGGGCCGCGTTCGGCTTTACCTATCATGCCCATAATACCCGTTTCTTCCAACATCATGTCAGTAAACTTATCCATGCGGGTAGAGGTCGTGGGCCCTGCAGGCCCCACCACTTCATCACCCACTGCATCTACAGGGCCAACGTAATAGATAAACTTGCCTTTTAGATCCACACCTTTGGGTAGCCCTTCACCGCTTTCAAGCATACCTTGAATACGCTTATGCGCTGCGTCTCGACCCGTTAGGATCTTACCGGAAAGCAGGACGGTTTCACCTGTTTTCCATTGTTCAACGTCCGCTTTGGTCACTGTGTCTAGATTAACTCGACGCGTGTTTTCTCCCGCTTCCCAAGTGATTTTTGGCCAATCTTCCAACTTAGGAGGTGTTAGCTCCGCTGGGCCTGAGCCATCAAGCGTGAAGTGCACATGACGAGTCGCCGCACAATTTGGAATAAGACAAACAGGCTTTGACGCAGCATGAGTAGGCGCTGTTTTGATTTTGACGTCAACCACAGTCGTTAAACCACCTAGACCCTGTGCACCTATACCTAACTTGTTGACACGATTAAAGATATCCAGACGAAGTTCTTCTTCGGTATTTTGAGGACCGCGGTCAATAAGTTCCTGAATATCAATATGTTCCATCAAAGATTCTTTAGCCAATACTGCCGCTTTTTCAGCAGTGCCGCCAATACCTATACCCAACATTCCAGGTGGACACCAACCCGCTCCCATCGTTGGCAAGGTTTTTTCGACCCATTCTGCAATATCATCGGATGGGTTAAGCATGACCATCTTGGTTTTATTTTCAGAACCGCCACCTTTCGCTGCAATCTGTATCTCGACTGTATTGCCAGGCACCATTGAAATATGAACAACAGCTGGCGTGTTATCTTTAGTATTAATTCGTTTTCCAGCTGGGTCTAATAGAATTGACGCTCTCAGAGGGTTGTCAGGATTGTTATAGGCTTGTCGAACACCTTCATCCACCATCTGCTGGACTGTCATGTCTGTGCTGTCCCATTGGACGCCCATACCAATATTGACAAAGCAGGTAACAATACCTGTGTCTTGGCAAATTGGTCGATGGCCTTCAGCAGACATGCGAGAATTGATTAGAATCTGAGCAATAGCGTCTTTGGCCGCTTGGCTCTCCTCTTTGTTGTAGGCTTCTTCAAGGGCTTGAACAAAGTCTAGAGGGTGATAGTAAGAAATATATTGAAGTGCATCAGCGACACTGCTGATCACATCCTGCTTGCGAATTACCGTCATTGCATGCCTCGTTATAGTTATGCTTCCTTTTGATGCCGCTGTGTATAGTTCAGCTTACATTCTTGCTTCTGACCACAAGTTTAGTTGAGCTGAGACCATCTTGTTATAATAAACATCATTGTAGCGGCGATAGGTCGCAGTATGATACTCTTGCTTTACTTCTCTTGCTATGCAGTGAACCATCTCTTTGTCACAAAAAAAAACAAATGAATCAAAAGACGTCAAATTGCCTACAAATCAAGCCTATTAACTATCACTCAGATTTATCACTAGAGCTTTTCAATAAGGTAGCCTCCCTGCCATGGGCAATGTTACTTCGCTCAGCTTCTCGTGAACATGTGGATAGCCGATTTGATATTTTAGTCGCCGCACCTTTAGTCAAAATCATTACCTCAGGACAAACCACTCTGGTAGTTCACCCCGAGGGTCAATTCGAATCCGATCAAGACCCATTTCAACTGCTCGAACAACAGCAAGACCAATGGTTACCAAAGCTTGACTATCAAGGAAAGCTGCCTTTTATTGGAGGTGCGTTAGGATATTTCTCTTACGATCTTGGACGCAGAGTCGAGCAGCTACCACAAATCGCCCAGCAAGATTTGGCAACACCAGATATGGCCGTAGGGATTTACAGCTGGGCTGTCGTCTTGGATCATCAAAACAAGACAGCTTTTGTTGTGGGCGAAAATGTCGATGAACATTATGGATGGCTCATCAGCCAAGCTCCAAGGCTAGATCAAGACTTTGTGCTAACGTCTGAATGGCAGTCAAATATGACAAAGCAAGAGTATGTGAAGCGTTTTTCAAGAGTCAAAGACTACCTGCACTCGGGAGATTGCTATCAAATTAACCTAGCACAACGCTTCAATGCAGAATATACCGGCTGCGAATGGCAAGCTTATCAAACGCTAGAACGATTTAATCAAGGTCCCTTCTCTGCTTTTATTCGCATAGACAAAAGTGCCATTTTAAGTGTATCTCCAGAGCGCTTCATCCAACTTAGTGATCGCAAAATAGAGACTAAGCCAATTAAAGGCACGCGTCCGCGTTATGCATGTATTCAAGCAGATTCAGCTCAAGCCAATGAGCTTGCCATTGCAGAAAAGGATCAAGCTGAAAATCTTATGATTGTAGATTTGCTGAGAAATGACATCGGAAAAGTGGCCAAACCCGGTACTGTCCATGTCCCCAAATTGTTCGATATTGAAAGCTTTCCTGCCGTACATCACCTAGTCAGTACGATTCGAGCTGAGCTGCGCGATGACTATTCAACAGCAGATTTATTGCGCGCCTGCTTTCCGGGCGGATCTATCACAGGCGCGCCCAAAATTAGGGCAATGGAAATCATAGAAGAGCTCGAGCCACATCGTCGAAATGCTTATTGCGGCAGCATAGGCTACATCAGCCGTCATGGTAGAATGGATACTAGTATCACCATACGCACGCTTGTTGCAGAAAGTAATAAAATCTATGTTTGGGCTGGAGGCGGGCTGGTAGCAGACAGCAAAAGCTGCTCTGAATATCAGGAAACGCTGGACAAACTTTGTAGAATTTTACCTATATTAAACACTGTTCTTTCCAGTAAGGATTGATACAGATTATCAAATACTGACTGGCCAAATACCCTCTGTAATTCTTCAGCAGAGGTATCTGTTTGCTTACTGAGTTGCACGATTAAACGTACCAAGTCTTTGTGGTCATAATTGCCTACAACAGTATAAACGCCCTGATCACAAGCGTTAGCCAACAGCTGACCAAGTGCGTCTAAGCCAAATTTTTCTTCGGCCAAATCATAAACTCTGTGAAGATGATTCCTTTCATAGAATGAGCTATCCTTAGAAGTGAGAGTGTTAATCAAGCATGAGTCATAAGGTGCCGTTTTTCAACTAAGGAGGTAGAGCTAACGTGTTGTCAGAGCTCAATAAAAATCAAATCATTCAAAACTTCCAATTGCAGCAAACTGTCGATTATCACCAAGAGACAATAAGAAGAGTTGCTCATATACCACGCAAGTCATTACGCAAGGCCTCGGTTTTGATAGGGTTTGTCGAGCGAAGAACAGGTCTCAACATTATATTCACTAGAAGAGCGCAACATCTTAAACATCACCCGGGACAGATCAGCTTTCCGGGAGGAAAATATGAAAACAGTGATCGCTCCCTACTACAGACTGCACTGCGAGAGACCTACGAAGAGGTAGGAATACAGGAGCGAGAAATTACTGTTTTCGGCCAGATGCCAGAACTTATCACCATCAGTCACTTCAAAGTCACACCGTTTCTGGCGTTTGTGGCACCAGACTACAATACCAATATTGACCTCAATGAAGTTGACGAAGTATTTGAAGTCCCAGCATCGGTCGTTTTGGATAGACACAAACTTCATAGCGAACGTTTTCGTGTTCGAAACGACTCACACCGCGTATTTGGCCTTTCTTACGAACACTATTTTATTTGGGGTATGACCGCTCAGATCATCCATGCATTGCAAAATCATATAATACACAGTTAGCGGCAGAAGGTTGATGACCAAAATCCAGAAGCAACCCAACAGCCCAGATTAGTTTTTATTATTAAATTGATTAATAAAAATCATGCAAAAACCATAGATTTCGTGAACAAATCCTTGTTTTTAACATATGTAGTTATTAGTCGAGTCAATTCATGATTTAGATCTATTTTTTGTGCAATATTTCATGCAAAATTGCCCCCAACTTATTTCCTGTTCCCAAAATGAGTATTATAAAATGAATCCTACAAGTTCTGCGGATTATTCCGCACAATCGTCTAGTACGTTTACTTACAAAGACTTCACTTGGTGTTTGTCACTTTTTGGCACTGCGGTGGGTGCTGGCGTGTTATTTTTACCAATAAAGGCAGGGGCTGGAGGCTTTTGGCCATTGGTTATCCTCGCGCTCATTGCTGCACCAATGACTTGGTTTGCCCACAAATCCCTTGCTCGCTTTGTACTTTCTGCAAAAAACCCAAACGCGGATATTACTGACACTGTCGAAGAGCACTTTGGTAAAGCGGGTGCCAACCTTATTACTTTCGCTTATTTTTTTGCTATTTACCCTATCGTTCTCATTTACGGTGTCGGAATTACCAACACCGTAGACTCGTTCCTAGTCAATCAAATCGGGATGGAATCGATTCCTAGATGGTTGCTCTCTGGAGGCCTGATTACAGCGATGACGGCAGGAGTTGTATTCGGTAAAGAATTAATGCTTCGAGCAACTTCCGCAATGGTTTATCCCCTTGTATTTATTCTGCTTGCTCTATCTGTCTACCTAATTCCAGAGTGGAATAGGTCTATGATCGAGGTTACCCCGGATTGGTCTGCTATGCCCGCTGTTGTATGGCTTGCGATCCCAATCATTGTATTCTCATTCAATCATAGCCCTATCATTTCACAATTTGCTAAAGAACAAAGGCGTCAACACGGCGATGATGCGGTAAGAAAAACTGACGCGATTACTGGTGGCGCAGCGATAATGCTTATGGGCTTTGTCATGTTCTTCGTTTTCTCTGTCGTTCTATCACTTTCACCAGAACAATTAGCGATGGCAAAAGAACAAAACATCTCGGTATTGTCATACCTTGCTAACGCTCATGAATCGCCTCTTATCTCCTATTTGGGTCCTCTGGTGGCATTTGCTGCCATCACATCAAGCTATTTCGGCCATTTCCTTGGCGCTCATGAAGGCCTTGTGGGTTTAATCAAGTCACGTTCCAAAGCACCTGTAACCGTTGTTGAAAAGGGCTCTTTGGTCTTTATTGTCATTACCACTTGGATAGTCGCAATTATTAACCCAAGCATCCTAGATATGATAGAAACTATGGGTGCTCCTATGATTGCGGCAATTTTGTTTTTGATGCCTGTTATTGCCATGCGAAAAGTACCAGCCATGGCAAAATACAAAACTTCTGCGCCAGTGCAGATTTTCACAACAATCTGTGGCCTTGCCGCTATTACTTCTGTAATCTACGGCGCGTTTTAACCACATTTCTTAGATATGTGGTTTTGTAAAAATATAATGATAATAAAAAACCTCCCGCTGCATAGGGAGGTTTTGTTTTGAGGAAATCGATATGATTAGTGTTTTCGACATCTATAAAATCGGTGTTGGTCCTTCAAGTTCACACACTGTAGGCCCAATGAAAGCGGGTAAAGAATTTATTGATGATTTACGTTCAATGGGAAAATTGCGCGATATCACCAAAATTACCGTCGACGTTTATGGTTCGCTATCACTGACAGGGAAAGGTCACCACACTGATATTGCAATTATCATGGGTCTTGCTGGTAATACTCCCGAAAAAGTCGATATTGACTCTATCCCTGATTTTATTTCAAGAGTTGAGGAGACAGAGCGTCTTCCTGTGGGCATGCATTGTCATACTGTTTCGTTCCCAAAAGAAGGTGGGATGACCTTCCATAAAACCAATCTTGAATTGCATGAAAATGGCATGCAGATCCATGCTTGGGTAGAGAATGAAAAAGTATACTCGAAAACCTATTATTCAATCGGGGGCGGCTTCATTGTCGACGAAGAAAACTTCGGCAAAGAACAGCAAAGCGCAGTCAAAGCACCTTATGAATTTACCACCGCTGAAGAGTTGGTAAATCAATGTAAAGAAAGCGGATTATCAATCAGCACTTTAGTAATGAAGAACCAAGCAGCGTTGCATTCAGAAGAAGAAACACGCACATACTTTGCTAACATCTGGAAAACGATGCGTGAGTGTATGGATCGCGGCATGAACACGGAAGGAATTCTTCCAGGCCCCTTGCGTGTGCCTCGCCGTGCTGCGGCTTTGCGCCAGCAGCTACTAACTTCAGAAAAAACGACCAATGACCCAATGTCAGTGGTTGACTGGGTGAATATGTTTGCTTTCGCTGTCAACGAAGAGAATGCAGCAGGCGGTCGCGTTGTGACTGCTCCCACCAATGGTGCTTGCGGCATAATTCCATCCGTTCTCGCCTATTATGATAAGTTTATCCAGACGGTAACTGAGAAAGATTACCTTCGCTACTTTGCGGCATCAGGTGCTATTGGCGGCTTGTATAAGCGAAACGCTTCGATATCGGGTGCTGAAGTAGGATGTCAAGGAGAAGTGGGGGTAGCCTGCTCGATGGCAGCAGCTGGTTTAGCTGAGCTGATGGGAGGAAGTCCTGAGCAGGTATGTATGGCTGCAGAAATTGCAATGGAACATAACTTAGGGTTAACGTGCGATCCCGTAGCGGGGCAAGTTCAAGTTCCTTGCATCGAGCGTAATGGCATTGCAGCAGTCAAAGCAATAAACTCTTCGCGAATGGCACTACGCCGTTCATCCGCACCGACTGTTTCACTCGATAAAGTTATAGAAACCATGCTTGAAACAGGCAAAGATATGAATGCCAAATACCGCGAAACATCTCAAGGTGGCCTAGCTGTGAAAGTAATTTGTTAAAAAATTAGGCTAATGAAAAGGCCTCTGCAGCGAGAGGCCTTCAATTTTTTAAATTAACTGAGAAGCAATCAAAAATGCACCAAAGCCTAGGGAGAACAATAACATAATATTACCACCTTCCGCCTTGTATCGTTTGGATTCCATATTTTGACTACGAACAACGTAGACCATTGCTAGTGGAACAAAAACAGCTAAAAAGACTAATATGATTCCAGCATAGCTAAGTACTGCGAGAAATTTATCGGCTGCTAAAAGCGCACCAGTTAACGGAAGAATAAACGTAAGTACATAGGTTACCACTCTATTTTGGCCAAATGTGTCTCGGTTTTGGTTATATAAAGACATAGCGACACCGAAAAATGAGGTAAGCAGTGCTAAACCCGTAAAAACTGAAAGAATTGTCCCAATCCACGGTGAACTGTCTCCAAAGGCAAGGATAAGCTCTGATACATTTGAGAACTCACCTAGTTGATCTGGCCTCAAATTACCTACAACAGCAAACAGCCAACATAAATAGCATATCAGGGGTATCATTGAGCCAATAATAATCATATTTCTTAATTGTTTATCATCGGCCTCATGGTTATATGCAACCAGTGAAGGAATCACGACCATAAAACCAAAACTCGTGAAAAGTACCGCACTTGTTTTAATTAGGTCCACTTTATCACTATTTACGATATGAGCTATGTTAACGACTTTAAAATCAGGGAGTAATATTAGTAGACTTAGCCCCAAACTGATTATCATAACGAAAAACAACAAACGATTGAGCTTATCAACCGCTCCTGTACCGCAAGCAATAATGATCCCCGATACAAGTGTGAATGCAATTTGACTGTGCTTGAGAGACACATCGAGCCCGATAAAGGATGTAAACTGACCAAGTAAGTCTGCCGCCCCAAGAATGTACGCCATCAACAGGCAGATAAGTAGCGCATAAAGAAGAAGATTGGTAACAAACTGACCAGGCTTACCTAATGTCTGCCTAGCGATAGAATTAAGCCCTAACCCGCTTCCTGTTTTCAGTGTCGCCTCGAGTAGCAGCAAAGCTGCATAAGTTGTCCCAAAGCAAATAAAAATCATTAGTAATGTGCCGTACCACAGGCCAAACTGAGCTAAAACCATTGGTATTGCAAGCATGCCCGCACCCAATGCGGTACCAGAAATTATAAGGGAGCTACCCAGAAGTTTAGTATTCATAAAACTCGTATCTAAATTTGATTGTAAGAAAGTGAAAAATACGCTTGTCTAGCACTACGGCTATCATTCAGAAGCGAAGAGAATAACGAGCTTTAAAAAAGAAAGGGTGTGATGAATATTGACGAGAAAAGAATAATTTTAGCCAAACAGCAATAGTTGCAAGACTATGTGGTGAACCTTCAGTGGGTTCAATAATTGGAGTAGTAATTTTTAAGATCATGTAAAATCCGACTTGTATCGAAAATCCTTTAGGTAATACCGCATTCCTTATACGGTTTTCCTATCAATATGAAGGAAGTGACCATCTTAATCATTAGCGATCAGATTGCAACGATAACAATTAAGAAATTGCACTTATTGATTGAAGGCAACAAGATTAGTGGTAATTATTCTGGTGCTGGCGGCTCTTCCGATCTGATTTTTCCTTTAATTTGTGATCCTGCATCTTTAATAAGATTAATCGGAGACATAATGACTCCTTTTACCGCCCCTGACGTTACTTGTTCAGCAAGTTCTTGGCTTTGATCAACAATTTCATCGGCTTTCGCAAGCATTGGGGGAATATCACTACGCAAATTCGTACTTTCCCTTACCAACATCGGTATTGTGGTATGCCTATAACCTTGACTTTCCTCTAATACAGGAGGAATCACATCCTTACGATAGCTAGAGACCTCAGTCACAATCGCAGGAAATACCTCAACACGATAACGCGTTAATTCATTGAGAACACTAGGCACTTTTTCGTCAATAGAGGCTGCCGTTTGATTTATCGCAGTTATACTTTTCGACACTTGATCCACGCTTTTCATAACGTCTGGTATCATTTGTTCAGCGACTTCAGCAACTTTAAGCCAATCTTCTACCTGAAGCGTGTTTGCCAACGAATCAATATCTTTAAGTACTTCGGGGTAGACTTCAATAATATGACTCACTTTGTTCGATGTAGAATGGATGGTATAGCCGAGGTAAAATATCGACAAAGCCAAAGCAAATTGAACAACTATTGCGATTCGTGTAACCATGCCTTCCCCTATATTCATTGTGCATCATTAAAAGCAAAGTTTAGATATAAGATTGAAAAAGAGAGACAAAAGCCGCCTCTTCTTAACTTCATATATATTGGTGTCTAATCACCTTTATAAATGCAACCTGCCGTGCACGTTTCCTTGATTTCTACTTTACTTAATATTGGTAGTAACGGCTTCACTTTATCCCAAATCCACTTTGCTAGTACTTCACTAGTTGGGTTCTCTAATCCTTGGATTTCATTGAGATAGTGATGGTCGAGTTGTTCATATATAGGATTAAAGATTCTTTTAACTTCGGAAAAATCGATCAACCATCCAGTATGCGGATCAACCTCACCGGCAAGGTAAAGGCGAACTAAAAAAGAGTGGCCATGTAAACGTCCACACTTATGCCCTTCTGGGACATTGGGCAGGTGGTGCGCTGCTTCAAACATAAACTCTTTATACAACTCAGTTTTCATTTTGGTTCTCGGGCAATACAAAAGACATGCAATACTAAGGAAATAGTATAGTAGTGACAAGTTTTGCCAGCCGATTTGCAGGATTATTTCTTCAATGCCATTTGAGTAATGGGTGTACTGGCTGGTGAGTTACTATATTTATGCGCTTTTTACTTCACTTGCGGCGAATAAAGGTTGAAGCCTTAAATTTGAAAGGTAATATGTGGTACTTAACATATACAGTTCTGTGTTACCTGCTTTTCATTCATGTTTGGCGTCTAAAACACCGGATTGACTTTTTACTTACTGGAGAATATTTACAACATGACTTACGCGCCTGTATCCGACGTATTACGCGGAAAGCTACCAGTGGACAGTGAAGTAACTGTCCGTGGCTGGATCCGTTCACGTCGCGATTCCAAAGCTGGAATCTCTTTTCTTGCCATCTACGACGGCTCTTGTTTCGACCCGATTCAGGCCGTGGTCCCAAATAATCTCGATAATTACTCTGAAGAAGTCCTCAAACTTACTACAGGCTGTTCTGTCGAAGTCACTGGAAAAATCGTCGAGTCTCCCGCAAAAGGACAAGACTTTGAGCTTGCAGCAACCTCGGTAAAAGTGGTTGGGTGGGTGGAAGATGCTGACACTTATCCAATGGCAAAAACTCGTCACTCAATCGAGTATTTGCGTGAAGTCGCCCATTTGCGTCCAAGAACGAACGTTATAGGTGCTGTGGCAAGAGTACGTAACTGCTTATCTCAAGCCATTCACCGCTTCTACCATGAACAAGGTTACTATTGGGTTTCAGCTCCGCTTATTACTGCCTCAGATGCTGAGGGCGCTGGTGAAATGTTCCGCGTTTCAACTTTAGATATGGAAAATCTTCCTCGTAATGATGAAGGTCAAGTCGATTACAATGAAGACTTCTTCGGTAAAGAGACATTTTTAACCGTATCAGGTCAGCTAAATGCCGAGGCCTATGCGTGTGCCTTGAGCAAAGTATATACGTTTGGTCCTACATTTAGAGCAGAGAACTCGAATACGAGTCGCCATCTAGCGGAGTTTTGGATGGTAGAACCTGAAGTCGCATTTGCAGACCTTGAGGATATCGCCAAGCTTTCCGAAGATATGCTGAAATATGTCTTCAAAGCAGTTTTAGAGGAGCGTCGTGACGACCTTGAGTTTTTTGCACAGCGTATTGATAAGCAAGCCATTTCTCGTTTAGAGGCGTTCGTTGATTCTGACTTTGCTCAAGTGGACTATACTGATGCCATTCAAATCCTCCTAGATTCTGATCGCGAATTTGAATTTCCCGTTGAGTGGGGTATCGATATGTCCTCAGAACATGAGCGCTATTTAGCTGAAGAGCACTTTAAAGCGCCTGTTATTGTGAAAAACTATCCGAAAGACATTAAAGCTTTCTACATGCGTTTGAACGATGACGGTAGAACTGTCGCAGCAATGGATGTGCTAGCACCGGGTATCGGAGAGATTATTGGTGGCTCTCAACGTGAAGAACGTCTAGAGGTGCTAGATTCACGTATGCGTGATATGGGAATCGACCCAGAGCATATGGCTTGGTATCGTGACTTGCGTCGCTACGGTACAGTCCCTCATGCTGGTTTTGGCTTAGGGTTTGAGCGATTGGTTTCATACGTAACAGGTATGGGCAATGTGAGAGATGTTATTCCATTCCCACGGACACCGCGCTCAGCAAGCTTTTAAAGGCGTATACAAAAAAACCTCCCGTGGGAGGTTTTTTTATTTCATTGGACGAATAACATCAGCATTATGTGAAATTCTTTCGGTCCAAAGCTGTAAACGATGGTCAAATTTGGCTTCAGCATGGTCATGGTCTAGTGCACCAACTTGTTTTCGAGCAAAACCACCCAGATACCATTCAAGTACGTAATTTTCTTTCGCACCCTTTGCAAAGAAAGGGTTGTAAGAGGATTTCGCGGCTAATATCTCCCCTGCGTAGTAATAAATTTCCTTATCCATGAGCCGACCAGTCCTGCTTTTTTTTGTAATTTTCAGCATGGCGTTTCTTACATGACTATCACAAGCTTCGTATGACTTAAGCTTGTGTTGATTAGATAAATCATAGGGTACACGTTAAACGAGATCCGCATTAGCGAAGTTCTATCTTTGAAAGAAACCGTTAGCTAGTGAAGCGCTATGGATGCTATATGCGATACTATGTTTAACTTTAGTGGGCGCAAAGTTAACACCATTGATATGAAGTTACAATTGGTATGATAAAAGAAGAGAAATAGTCACAAAAGATCATTTTTATGACTCAGTGATATTTTTAAGTTTACCTGCAAAAAAGTTAAGTTATTACCCTATAAAATCAAGATGACATATTTTTAGAAAAACTTTAAGCTTATGAGCTTTAAAGCATAATACACAAGACAATGCGAATAGGACTGATAGAATGAGAATATCAGCCCCTTAGGGTAAATAACTAAGCATAACCAATAGATCACTGCTTACTCTTCGTATAATTACGAGCTTTTTTCCTCTTTTATTGTATACCTAAAACCAAAAATACAAAGAATGAGTAATACAAAGGGAATGGCAGCTGCCGTGTACTCAACCCATGCTAGGCCAGCAAAAGACTTAGCCAAAATCAAGTGACCGAAGATGAGCAAAAAAGCGCTTATCATAGCAACAGCAAATAAATAGAACTGAAGGGTGTAATTGGGTGCGATCATACATACCTCTCTACGCTGAATAACTGCGACCATTGCAACACAGGTTCGGCACATTCAATCAGTACAGTTACCCCAATAAATACACAAACAGTTGCCTAGCCATTGACCTCCATCGCAATATGTTTAATCGCTTTAGCTAGCTCTGGCGTCATCTCATAAGAAGTATTTAAGCGCATACAATCTTGGAACTTCTCTCTGGCACTGAAAAGGCAACCATAGGCGATACTGATCCCCTTCATTTTTAGGTTTCGATACATTCGATAAGTATCAATTTTTTCCCCTAGCTTAAGCCATATAAAATAACCTCCTCTGGGAAGAGTCATTTTAACATTAGCTGGAATGTGACGTTGCAGCACTTCAATAAAAGACTGTTGACGATAACTTAACTCTTTGCGAAGTTTTCGATAATGACTGTCTAAGCTTTCATACTGCAAGAAATGAGCAACTCCCTCCTGCACCGGCACGCTTCCTGAGAGCGTTGATACCAATTGGGCTTTTTCCAACCGCTGATGAAGCTTTCTATTTACTACCCAACCAATTCGATAACCTGGACACAATGATTTAGAAAAAGAACCGCACAGGAGTACCCTATCTTCTTCGTCCCAATACTTGAGAGGAATTGGGCGTAGTTCACCAAAATAGAGTTCTGAATAAACATCATCTTCCACCACAGCTAGATGATATTGCTTCGCTAACTCAATAATTTTTCGTCGTTTTTCAGTCGATAAACAAGTACCTGTTGGGTTATGAAAACTTGGCATAAGCCAGCACGCTCTTATGTTGTTCTGGCTGATTAGTTTTTCAAATTGGTCAACAAGTAATCCTTCTTCCAAGTCGACAGGTACTTCAATAGCCTTAAGCCCCAACCTCTCGATAGCTTGTATTGCACCATAAAACGCAGGAGCTTCAATCACTACCGAATCACCCGGATTAGTAACAACTTGCAAGCTTAGATTTAGGGCTTCCATCGCTCCAGATGTGATGACAATGTCATCATGAGAAACCGTTAGTCCATGATTAATATATCTCTGCGCAATCTGGCGCCTCAATGATTCATTACCTGGAGGCATGTTATTGAACACGCTTTGAGTTGGCATTTTACGCCCTGCACTTGCCAAATGGCGATTAAGTGACTGCAGTGGAAAAAGATCGGGATCCGGGAAAGCGCAGCCCAAGGCTATGCCGACATTAGTATTACTTTGCAAAAACTCATAGAGTTTGTCGTTATATTTAGGCCTAATGAATTTCTCACAACTTTCTAACAACACTCTATCCATGATTGGAGTGACAAAAAAGCCAGATTGTGGTTTTGCGACCAGCCACCCCTTGGATTCAAGCAGTTGGTATGCTTGCAAAACAGTTGATGCACTAACCGAGCAGTTACGACTGGTCACTCTGACAGAAGGGACTTTCTCCCCTGAACGCCAAATTCCACTTTTAATTTGTAATTTGAGTTGTTCCGCAAGCTGCTGGTAGCGAGTCATATGCCCTTCACCTTCAATAAAAAGCATAATTTAATTATGCACTTAGGAAATCACACTAAGGCTTTAGCCTAATAGATCAACATTTACATGCCCCTCACTATATAAAGTGTGAGGCCATCGACACTGATAGTCAGTATTAGCGACGTAGAAAGGATACATTCGCGCTTATGTCAGTTATATCTGCTAGATTTGATTAATATTGCATATCATATATCTAACGCTAAACCAGTGGCTTATATATTGAACAACCTCTTAATGAAAGAAGTCATCAGTACATCAGGTCATATAAATGGTGGTGTTTCATTTGACCCATATTTGGGCAAACGGCGGCTAGGGAAGGGCTAAGTATGGTAAATCCAAGTTATGACAGACGTCTCACATTTAAGCTGTATGTGATCGCAGGTGTGGTCTTTGCGTTGTACGGTGGAAGGGTATGTCCATTTTTGGAAAGCCTCACCGCAAAAGAGATTTTTTTCCATGTTGGGCTTACTTTTTTATTGCTGTTTCTTGCTCGGCATTTCTTACTCAGCCGTCACCCTCTCATCGAGGAACAGAATCACGCAAAGCTCGATTCCACTCTATTTTTTATGGCGTCTATTCCACTCGCACTATTTTATAACGTCTATTATAGCTTTGGGCTAGAGAGTAACTTTAAAGTGATCTTGGGGATGACTTTGTTTGGCTTTTTATCCGGTTTAATACTACAACTGTCGAGCAAAATCGAACACTTTTCCGAGATGAAAGACAATGCTGAAATATTCAAACTCAGTGGAGAGCGCCAATCTATCGTTAAGCAAATGGGTATCATGATTACAGCATTAATCATTACTTTAACAACTTTGCTCAGTATGGTGGCGGTAAAAGATATTTTTTGGCTAGAGCATAATCCCGAACGTTTGATCGATGGTAGCGGCACCATCAGCGTTCTCAAAGAGTTTTTATATATTTCGGTAGTAATGTTATGTTACGTTGTAACTATACTTATGCTTTGGGCAAAACTAACTCGTCAGATTCTACTCTCTCAAGAATCTTCATTACTTGAAGTGACCAAAGGCAACATTGAAAAACGTTTGCCTGTTTTTGAGCATAACGAGCTTGGATCCATGGCCTCACTGACTAATCATATGCTTGACAGCTTACAATCGAGCCAAGACGAGGTAAAAACAACGAGAGACGTGGCGATTGTTTCTTTATCGGCATTAGCTGAATCTCGAGACAACGAGACCGGGGCACATATTCTACGGACTCAAGAATATGTGAGAGCTCTTGCCACCTATCTCAGTCAGTTTGATAAACATAAACAACTGCTAACACCCGATTATATAGAACTGCTTTATAAATCCGCGCCCTTACATGATGTGGGAAAAGTCGGTATACCTGACAATATCTTACTTAAGCCGGGTAAATTAACCGAAGAAGAATTCGAAATCATGAAAGCGCACCCAGAAATAGGTTCAAATGCTCTTTCTATTGCAGAAAAACACCTTGGAAGCAATTCATTCCTGCGTCTTGCGAAAGAAATCTCCCTCACACACCATGAAAAGTGGGATGGTAGTGGATACCCAAAATCGCTTGCTGGAGAAGAAATACCTATTTCAGGGAGACTTATGGCAATAGCAGATGTTTATGATGCTCTCATTTGCGAGCGCATATACAAAAAAGCTTTTCCTCACGAACAAGCCAAAGCGATTATCATAGAGGGGCGAGGATCTCACTTTGACCCCGAAATTGTTGATGCATTCTTAGCCATCGAGCAAGAGTTTATCGACATTGCTGATAAATACAGACGTATTGAGAGGGAAGAAAATGCTCAAGCCGAGGAAGAAATACGTGCTCAGGCATAGAAAAGCTTTCATGTCTATCCCCGTGACGCAGGCTTGAACGTCTCGGTATTTTTGCGATTTTAGCCCTACTCCAACGGTAACCAGACAAAGTTAGTTGAATTATGCATTTTATTGCTCGCCAATCTTGTTTCCACAAGCCTACATAAGGTATAAATAAGTACACTATTACTATCCCTTCCTTTGATTAACACGGATGACCATTATGTTTGAAAAAGTCGCTGCTGCACCTGCTGATCCAATTCTCGGACTAACAGAAGAGTTCAAAAATGACGCTCGTGCAGACAAAATTAACCTCGGTGTCGGTATCTACAAAAATGAGCAAGGTGAAACTCCTGTACTAACAACAGTCAAAAAAGCAGAAGCCGCTTTGCTAGAAAACGAAAAGACTAAGTCTTATCTGACTATTGAGGGGACTGCTGAGTACGGTCTGGCAGTACAAAAACTCTTATTCGGTAGTGACGCTGATATCGTAACGAATAAGCTTGCCAAAACAGCTCAAGCTCCCGGTGGTACTGGCGCATTGCGCGTCGCGGCTGAGTTCATCAAACGCCAGCTAGGTGACGTGAAAATTTGGATCAGTAATCCTACTTGGGCCAATCATAACGCCGTATTTACCGCAGCTGGATTAGAGACTGCCCAATATAGCTATTACAATGCGCAAACAAAAGACAAAGACTTCTCTGCCATGCTAGCGGATTTGGAACGCGCAGAAAAAGGTGATGTTGTTCTTTTACATGGTTGTTGCCACAACCCGACGGGTATTGATCCTACAAGAGAAGAGTGGGAAACCCTAGCTAAACTCATTTCCTCCAAACAGCTACTACCACTCTTTGACTTCGCCTATCAAGGTTTTGCTAAAGGCGTGGAAGAAGATGCCGAAGGGCTGCGTATTTTCTCTGTACATAACAGAGAAATTTTAGTCGCAAGTTCATTCTCTAAGAACTTTGGACTTTATAACGAACGTGTTGGTGCCTTCACTCTCGTCGCTGAATCAGAGAGCGTTGCAACAACAGCATTCTCTCAAGTGAAAGCAATCATACGTTCAATCTATTCAAATCCTCCAGCTCACGGCAGTGCAGTCGTTACCCACATTCTCAACAACGAACAACTACGTACTGAGTGGGAAGCTGAAGTGAAAGAAATGCGCGACCGTATTCAGGACATGCGAGAGCTTTTCGTAACAACGCTCAAAGAACAAGGAGTGAGTGCAGACTTTAGTTTCATCGAGCGTCAAAATGGTATGTTCTCATTCTCTGGTCTTACAAAAGAGCAAGTTACTCGACTCAAAGACGAGTTTGGCATTTATATCGTTGGCTCTGGGCGTATCAGCGTTGCAGGCATGACTCGTTCAAATATGCTGCCACTTTGTAAAGCAATAGCGGCTGTTCTGTAGAAAAACATAATGGTAAGAGCCAGCTTAAACTGACTCTTACCATTACTCGTGAAAGTGGCAAATCAATACATGTATTTCAGACTAATACCCGCTTCGTTCGTTGTCGTCTTACCATAGTTCTTATGGGTGTAAAATCCTGCAATAACAAACATTTTATTTATGTTGTAGCCAGCACGCATATTAAAAATATCCTCATCCAAAATATCACTACGTCTTAACTCCCCTGTTAATGAAATTTGCCAATCTTGGTTTACTTCGTACTGCAGACTTATATCGCCGCCCCACATAAAATCATTATCGCTAAAGAGCTTTTCATCGGTCGTATCATTGGTCTTAGATGACCAAACATAGCCTATTTTAACACCAGCAATGATGTCCCACTTGTCTTCTAGCGAATAGCTCAATGCCATACCAGGAAGCAACATATAATTTTCAGTTGTTGTGTTGTCATTGGGATGAATAAACCTTGCCTCATAATCAATGGTGGCAAGGATTTGATCTTCAACAATTCTTTTACCTCCAACGGCCAAGGACGTCACGCTGCTGTTCGTACCAAGATCATCGTTAAAAGAGCCCGCCGCCAAATCCGCATAGAGATAATTGTAATTGAAGTTGTTACTGGCGTTGGCATGGGTAGGAAGGAAAAATAGAGCCCACCACAATGTCACAGAAGGTCTGGTAAAAGAAAGTTTGTCATCCATGGGCACCTCTACAACACAAGTTAACCACGCCATGTATTTGATAGAAGACATTGCCAAAACATGTCAGCTTTATCTGTGTTGATAGTATAGCCCACTGACTGAAGCTGATAGTCTGTTTACACAATCACAAATATTGAAAAACCCGTTTTTCTTCTCTTATAACAACTTAGAACTGAGCCACCACTAGCGAATATCAACAACTCTACTTGCCTTCTTGTATTGTATCCGCCAGCCAGACCACCTCGGCAGCTCCCACCTTTTGGGATCACTTTTGCGAAGTCCAGATTGGTATTTAACATGAACCAGTTTCTTGTTTGGAAAATATTCAACGGTTAAGTTTAAATCACCAATAAAGAGCTCAAATGGGAATTTAGATGCGAAATCTTCATATTCCCACGCAGGAACACCCTCAAATGGGAAGTCATCATCATTGAACAGTTTTAAATCCGATAGGTCAGTCAGCTCAAGTTCCTCTAACTGACCTAAAAACCAGGACTCAAAACTAAGATCTTCCACTTCTTTCGATAACGATTTATTTTCTAGAGCTTGATACAATTTCCAGTGCTTAATCTCTTCATTTCGTCGTTTAGCAAAGCCCAGTAGTACTTGTTCCTGCTTAACCGCTTCTAGTAGTATTTTGCTCGCAGCCTCTCCTTGCGCTAATTGGATTTTTGTGGCAACGCTACGTCCGGCATACATCAACTGCATTTCAACATGTGGTACGTCATCATGTGACACAATATTGCCTTCTGCCCATTCGCCAATATTGAGCTTTTCAAATATGGCCAACCTCACCGGTAGAGTGTGAGTTGCAATATTAAGTGTCTGCTTTACTCCTCGCCCCGGTAAGCTATGAGTATCCATAACCAAAGTAGCCTCTACTCTGTCTTGTAGACGACTATTGCGACCCAGTGTAATCTCCATTTGGCCGTTAGAAAATGTATCTCGACGCTTTTCACGACGCACAAATAGAAGCTCTGGGTGTAGCTTTGCAATAGCTTCAACGAATTCTTCATGGTCAAAACGAGAAGCAACCTCAAGTTTGGGTAACTCAAACACTACTCTCATTTGTTCAGCGAGCTTTTGAGCTTCCTTTAACACTTCGTGGTCAATAGTCACACCCGTAAAGGTCCCCCCTCTTAACACTCGGATCATCAACTGGCCATCACTACCCAAAGGCTCTTCGTTAACAAGCTGCTGCTGCAATTCTTCAGCAGGAGAAATTCGACATAGAGTTCCAGGTGTTGCTAATACAGAAGTTAGATCCACCATTGCTTCCTGAAGGTTACGTTTTGGCATACGAGTAGCAAGATCGGCATACAATGCATCAATCGGAAGTGGATACAAACGCTGCCCATGCTGTGTTGCGTGCCCCTGCGAATCTATTGCGTTCATCTTTTCAAGCATAGTATGTGCTTGATGGAGCGATTTCTCTGGTAACGAGTCTAAGAAGCTCAAATCGGATAATCGGTATCCACAGCATGCGGCTGCAAGCATTGGCTCACTGAGCGCTTCGCGATGAAGCTCTGGTGGCGTTACCTCAACTAGTGCTGCATGTTCGCCATATAGTCTTATACATAATCCATCCATGACCCTTCCTGCACGACCACTGCGTTGCCGTGCACTTGCTTTAGAAATATGCTTCAAACACAAGGTGGTCTTGCCATTTCTCTGTTCCGTTCGGCGCTCCAAGCCCGAGTCTATTACCGCGATAATGTTAGGTATCGTTAGTGACGTTTCGGCAACATTGGTCGCTAAGACCACTTTTTTTCGACTCTGAGGTGTTAGAGCAAGATCTCTTTGTTGATCGGTTACTGACGCATGAAGCGGAGCGACTATCACATCCGACATATTTGATAGCACACTTTGACATTGAGCAATCTCCTTACGACCGGGTAAAAAAACCAGAATATCACCATCTAGATCCATTAAATGTTCGACTTCTTTTTTTACTCTCAACTCTAGGTTTCTGCCGTCTGGAAGCTGGCGAGAATCTCCACTTCGGTATTCGATTGACACATGGTAACTTCTTCTCGTCGACTGCAATCGCTCGGCATTCAGATAATTTGCCAGCTTCTGTCCTTCAATTGTTGCCGAGGTAATAACTAGCCGGTGGCTATTGTATCGTTTCAATAGTGCAACAAGTAAATCTGTATCCCAACGACGTTCATGAAATTCATCCACAATAACGATATCAAAATCAGAGAGCTTATTTTCAGCGAGCCAACGTAGTGCAACCCCCGGAGTGACAAAGATAATCTGACTATCATCAGTAGAGCAATTTTCGAGCTTAATGGAGTAACCCACTGATTGTCCAACAGACTCGTTTTTCTGATCTGCAACATACTGCGCAAGAGACGTACAAGCTATGCGTCGTGGCTCTACCACTAGTACTTTTCCCCTCGTTTGAGCCCAAACGGGTAACCTCGTTGATTTGCCGGAGCCTGTTTCGGCTTCTACTATCATATTGTGAGTAGATAAATGGTTGAGAAAGTCAGATTTGAGGGTATCTATGGGTAAGCTGAGCATAGTGCGCATCGAGATCTCGGAAAAGGTGGAAAGTATATACTTATTCTGGTCCATAATGCAGGAATATTCGGTTTACAATAAGGTTAGTAATCCCTATCATTTTCTGGTTCCCGTTCCTTAAGACCCTACATTTTATAGGCAAGTGATGAATAACGATAAACGCCCCTTATACATTCCGTACGCTGGTCCAGCCCTTCTCAGTACGCCGCTTCTCAACAAAGGCAGTGCTTTTACCGCCGAAGAACGTGCGTCTTTCAACCTAGAAGGCCTATTACCGGAAAAGACTGAAACTATTCAGGAGCAGGTGGAGCGCGCGTACCAACAGTACCAAAATTTTGAAAGCGATATGGCCAAGCATATTTATCTGCGCAATATCCAAGATACAAACGAGACTGTATTCTATCGGCTACTACAAAATCATGTGTCTGAAATGATGCCGATTATATACACACCTACTGTTGGTGCGGCATGTGAGAACTTTTCGAATATCTATCGTAGAGGTCGAGGCCTCTTTATCTCCTACGCTAATCGTGACAGAATCGATGATCTGCTAAACAATGCCTCAAACCATAATGTAAAAGTCATCGTGGTGACTGACGGCGAACGTATCTTAGGTCTAGGTGACCAGGGTATAGGCGGCATGGGAATTCCAATAGGTAAATTGGCACTTTACACTGCTTGTGGTGGTATCAGTCCCGCCTACACACTGCCTATCGTGTTGGATGTAGGTACAAACAATCCACAACGTCTTGCAGACCCAATGTATATGGGCTGGCGCCACCCTCGCATAACAGGTGAAGAATATGATGGCTTTGTTGAAGATTTTATCCAAGCCGTTCATCATCGTTGGCCTGAAGCTCTAATCCAGTTTGAAGATTTCGCTCAAAAGAATGCGATGCCTTTACTGGAGCGCTACAAAGACCGTATTTGCTGTTTTAACGATGATATTCAAGGCACGGCAGCAGTCACTGTGGGTTCACTCTTAGCGGCTTGCCAGGCGGCGGGAACTAAGCTTTCAGAGCAACGCATCACTTTTCTCGGCGCGGGTTCTGCTGGTTGTGGAATAGCAGAAGCCATCATAGCTCAAATGATTTCCGAAGGCATTTCAGATCAGCAGGCTCGGTCTCAGGTATTTATGGTTGATCGCTGGGGTCTGTTGCAAGAAGGCATGCCCAATCTGCTCGACTTCCAACAAAGATTGGTTCAAAAGCACAGCGTAACCGACAAATGGGAAGCTGAAGGAACTGGGTTCTCATTGCTAGATGTTATTCGAAATGGACAACCAACCGTGTTAATTGGTGTATCTGGTGCGCCCGGTTTGTTTAGTGAAGATGTTATCAAGGAAATGCATAAGCACTGTCCTCGCCCAATTGTTTTCCCGCTCTCAAATCCAACCAGTCGAGTTGAAGCAACTCCTCACGATATTATTGAATGGACGAATGGTGAAGCACTTGTCGCAACAGGAAGTCCGTTTGATCCCGTAGTCCACGCAGGCAAAACTTACCCTATTGCCCAATGTAACAACAGCTATATATTCCCCGGCATTGGCTTGGGAGTCCTGTCTGTGCAAGCAAAACGGGTTACAGACGAAATGCTGATGGAGTCAAGTCGTGCACTAGCAAAATGTTCTCCAATGGCAGTCAACGGCCAAGGCGCTCTACTACCACCGTTAGAAGCCATTCATTCAGTATCGAAGAAGATCGCCTTTGCGGTGGCCAAAAAAGCCATAGAAGAAGGTGTCGCATTAGAGATCCCAGACGATGCATTGGAAGAATCCATTGAACATCACTTCTGGCAACCTGTATACCGCAAGTACAAACGCACTTCATTCTAAATTCTTAACGGTACGAGCCCCTGGCAACAGGGGCCTTTATATATGATGTTTTTTGACTTTTTTGCCCCTGCGGGTCAATACCTTCTGCCCTACTTAAATGAAATATCCATTGCGCTGATAGCTTGCCTATTGGTTGTGTTCGGCGGTGAAATCAATACCTTACTCAGAAGAGTGCTTCGTAACCAACACTTCTTAATGCGAACGGCAGCTTTTATTTTAATCAATGCATTTGGATACGGTTTAATTATTGTAAAAGCAACACCTTACCTAACTCGGACATTGCATAGCTTAGATACAGGCATCATGTTCTCTATTGTTGTTGTATGCTTTATATTTATCGGCTCATGGGCGCAACGGAATCGACAAATTTAGTGAGAAGGCTTTTTCACCAACCTAAACCCTCGGACCATTATTTGGCATACTTGCTAAAGGGGTTCAAGTGTTTGCCAATTATTTTGGTTTTAGGCTCCGCAGTACTTTTTGCTATCGATCGCTGGGTCTCCTATCAAACCAGAGATCAGCTTTACAGCGTTTCAGAGGAAATTGGTAAGTTTGACGTAGCTGTTGTACTCGGTACCAGTAAATATCTTGGCAAGGTTTTAAACGATTATTACAGTAATCGAATCGATGCAGCCATAGACTTATACAAAAGAGAGAAGGTTGATAGCTTTCTTCTTAGTGGTGATAATGCCCATCGTTCCTACAATGAACCTTGGACCATGAAGAGAGATTTGCTCAAAGCTGACATTCCCGAATCGAGCATTTTTCTTGATTACGCAGGTTTTAGGACTCTTGACTCCATTGTCCGAGCTAAAGAAATCTTCGAAACTGATAACTTCTTAATCATCACTCAAAAATTTCACTGCGAGCGCGCACTGTTCATCGCTAATTTTCATCATATCAAGGCTAAGTGTTTTGCCGTTCCTGGACCCAGCACGCACTCGGGATACCAAATCAGGCTACGTGAGGTGTTTGCCAGAGCAAAAGCCGTTCTTGATCTTTATATCATGCGTGAACGACCCAAATTTCTTGGTCCCAAAGAACCCATACACGGGGATGACGCGGATCAAAACTTTAATAACTGAACGAGCAGCAGCATACTTACCCCTGAGTTCTTTGGCTGACTGAAATTATTTTCAATACTCCAATCAAATAAACTGAAATTACACTTAAAATAAAGAGCAATGTCTATGTCTTCCATCGCGAAAGGTACATTAAAAAAAATGCATGCCTCACTAGATGAACAGGTTCACTATCAACTGCCTGTGGGTGAGCAAGTTATTAATCTTAAGCCATTTATCGGCAAAACTCTTACTCTAACCCATACTGGCAATATTTTTTGTTGTTCATGTGGTAAGAAAACGAAGAAAAGCTATTCACAGGGCCATTGTTTCGTATGCATGAAAAAGCTTGCTAGCTGCGATATGTGCATAATGAAACCAGAAACATGTCACTATGACCAAGGTACTTGCCGAGAACCCTCTTGGGGTGAGGAAAACTGTATGGTCGACCACTACGTCTATCTATCTAATACTTCAGGTGTCAAAGTCGGTATTACCAGACATACACAAATTCCTACTCGATGGATAGATCAGGGGGCTACTCAAGGGTTGCCAATATTTAAAGTCCAAACCCGTCATATATCCGGACTCATTGAAGTTGAAATCGCCAAACATATCGCCGATAAAACAAATTGG
Source organism: Vibrio aquimaris (assembly GCF_009363415.1). Taxonomy (NCBI): domain Bacteria; kingdom Pseudomonadati; phylum Pseudomonadota; class Gammaproteobacteria; order Vibrionales; family Vibrionaceae; genus Vibrio; species Vibrio aquimaris. The sequence goes on from NZ_CP045350.1 coordinate 1,843,948, forward strand.
AGAACATTACTCAAACAAGATGGGGAACCTCTAGCCCTAGAGCAAAAGTTTTCTGAGCTGCTACCTCTTATTGAACCCAAAATCGAAGAAATCAGACAAAAGTTTGGGGAAAGTTCAATAGAAATACTTGATGACCCAATCACCTCAATCGATTATCCAGTGCTTAAACATCCTAGTAAAATCACATCGCACAACTTCGATAAAGATCCCCAAGTCACAGGTACGCTTGAGGGTATCAAAGGGCAATATATGATTTTTGACACCGGCGTCATCAATATTCGTAAATTTACTTCCTATGAAGTAGAAGTCTCTGACTAACAGTCACAAAAAAGCCCTTATATTCACAATAAGGGCTTTTTTTGCATTGAGTTAATGTTGATCCCGTTCCTGTTTAGTCTAAAGGGCTCAGGATATATACGTAAGAATCTGAACTTTCGCCAAAAGACTCATTTATGCGTTCTCTAACCTCACTCATCGAAATATCGGCAATAATTCCCTTTGCATCAGCTAATACACTTTTTCCAAAATCATTTAACATATACAAAGCACGCAACCAAGCGGTGCTATCTGCATTGTCTGTAATATCTTCCAATTTAGTAGAAAGTTGCTTCTTAGCCGACTGTAACTCTGATTCTGTAATTGATGCCCGTAAGTCATTTATCACGTGGGACACAGCCTTTTCTACCTGTGGTAAATCCTGCACCGCTACCTGAGATTCAATTACCCAGTCAGTCACAGTTTGGTTAAAGCCCATATTCGGGTAGCTGACCGGAGAATAATCTAGGCTCATCTCCTCTCTGACATAACTGTGCAAACGATTTTCCAATATGTGCTCTATCATCTGGTCGACGATATCAAGCCTCGGATTTTGCGCTCTTGCCTGTTTATTGAGTGTCCTTAGTACAAACCCGCCCTTTTGTTCATTGTTGATAGCGAGGTTAATTCTTGCATCAGGTCGAGGATTGAAGTCGATCTGGTGTGAAGCTAGGTTTGCTTCTTGTAAGGGCAGTGTTGCTACGTAGTTATTTATTGAATCTACAATATCAGCAGATTTTATATCGGCAATAACCACCAATTTATTATTGCGTGACTGCCTGAACAAATGTTCAAATGCTTGCTGAACTTTATCCATCGTTACCTTATTAAAATCTTGCGCATAAATTGGGAAGTATGTACTACTCGAAGCGTAAGTGTTGGTTGCCATGGCATCATACCACTGCCCAAGAGGAGATTTAAGATGGGTGAGCGCTTGATCCGAAAACTCTCGTTTAATCACTTCAACTTGCTTAAGATCAAACTTGGGATATGCAATGAATGTATGTAAATACTGAAGTGCTTGGTCAAGGTTTTCTCGAGGCACAGTTATTGAAAACCCATGCTCCGTACTGTTAATAAAGCCTTGCGTATCAATCGCGTTTTTACGCGTAAAAGCTTTCATTTGTGAACCGTCAAAGTTACCGACGCCACTTCGAGCAATGACAGGCAACAATATAGCAGCCGCCGGCAATAACTCTCTGTCTAATGAGGTTAAACCTCCCTGAGACATATAAACAAGATCAACAAGGTCGCTTTTCACATCTTGGTCTAGCAGGACTTCTATGCCATTATCTAATGTCCAAAGCTCTTCACCATTGACAAATACGGTCGAACTAGGCAGTGATTTAGAAGACTTCACCTCAGCTAATCCATTAACATCAAAACTAATCTGGTTATTTACAACTCCTGTCATTCGATACATGCTTTTCCACTCTGGCAGCGCTTGCTCAATATGCTCGATGGACTCACTAGCTCCGATGCCCAACGAACATTCCATAAGAAGAAGATAGCATATTGTTTAAGTGCTGATTGACGGTATTGATATCTGCACTTTGAATCACATTATCAAGATTGAGCTTGTAGTCTTCGCATAATTGAGTGTGCTCACTAGTCATTCGCTCAATTTCTTTTGCGGGAAAGTTCTCACTCCCCTCAAACGCAAGGTGTTCAGCATAATGAGCGTATCCCAGCTGATCAGGTTCTTCTGCGCCTGAGCCAACTCTGACCAACAGTTGCATGGATACTTTTTTGGAATTCATAGGATAAAGGTGATACTTCATGCCATTATCCAGCGTGCCTGATGACCAGTTAGTATTCGGTTGAATCGGAGGAGACTGAGACGGAGTATTCTGGGCACACCCAACAAGTAGTAGCCAACATAGGGCAAAAGTTTTTTTCATTATGGTACTTCTTTGCTGTTATTCGCATGAAATATACCTTCAGTAATATCAATGACCATAGTAAATAATTGGAATATATGTAACAAAAATAACTTTCACCTAAAAACCAACAAATAATTAATTAATTAATTCAATACTTTGAATTTATTGTCAGTGGCAGCTAAATTGAGTAGTGCACCTTAGATGCGCTTCAATATAACTAATAAGTGAGTAGAAACATGACGTCTATTAATAACGACAAAGTTGGCTTGACCTCTTTACTGAAAAAAAGTGCTGCTATCACAATTTGTAGTACTCTTGTTGCCTGTGCTGGCAACCCTTACGTCCGAAATGCAGAGCGAAATGATGTAATTACACTTGGAGATTCAATCTTCGACCTTTCTGGTGAACTTCAGCAGTTTCTTGAAGGGCCTGATATGGCCAATACTACATTTCGTGATTACACATTAAGTGGCGCCAAACTTACCGGGGGTATTGTCTCAAAACCAGTAGTAGAGCAGTATCAAGACGCGCAAAACGACGATTCTAATATCAACATCATCGTGATGGATGGCGGCGGTAATGACATCTTGTTACCAGCGATGATCTTTGACCCCTATGAGTGTAAAACCACTTGGTATCGCCCTGAGCTTAGTGAGAAGTGCACAAGTTTGGTCGATGACGTCTATGTCGATACTGTTAGCCTACTCAATCAAATGAAACAGAATGAGGTTCAACAAGTCATTTATTTAGGCTACTACTATACCACTGGAGAAAAAACAAACCTCCATCAAGCCATCGATTATGGCGACGAGCGACTTGCCGATGCATGCAACAACACAACGGTATCGTGTCAATTTATCGACCCCAGATCTGCCATCAACTCTAATGATGTACTATCTGACAATATCCATCCAAATACGTCTGGCTCTCAAAAGCTAGCTCAGCTTATCTGGCCATATCTAGAAACGGTACTTTAAGCCAAATCCTGCATCTAACTCATGGCTATCATGGGTTGGATGCATGCAACGACAAGGATACGTTAATGAGTAAATGGGTATGGGTCTACACTATTTGTGCCTTCACTGGTTTGGGCGTTTGGTTTCTTCCCCTATTGATGCCAAGCTCTACGGATACTACGGCCGAAGAAGTCATTATTCCATCTATCGACTTTCAGCAAAAAAATGGCCCTCTCAATCTCCATGTTGATAACACTCAACTGGTAAAAGAGTTAGCTCAAAAGTTGCGCCTAGAATTAGGCGAAAGCATCCAACATGTAGAAATACAAATAGGGCTTGAGGATTTTCGCCAATATCTGCGCCAACAATACCAGGATAATACCGATAGCCTATTCCGCTCAGTCATAAGACAAGCCTTCCCAACCTACGCTGAGTCTATTTTTGCCAACCTTTCACTGATGGAAGAATACGAAAGCTGGCTCCTAGCAGAAATGAAGACACTTTTAGGCATGACTTTCGAGCAAAAGCAGGTGGCTATTTGGGCAAAGCGCCGTGAGCTTTTTGCTTCGGATGCCGAGATTATTTGGTCGGCAGAGCTCGCCGAACGTGAACAGAGAATGGCAGATACACAAAAGTCCATCGAACTCTTAAATCATGCCTATGACATGGAGATAAATCAGCGCTTATACGCACTCAAAGCAACGATTGAAACCAATTTCTCTGAGCAAGTAGGAGGAAACATTTTAAGCCCAGCTATGTTAGCCAGTACATTTTTCAGTCTTGATTCTGTTCAACAGGACCTAGAAAAAATGTCACCTTATGAACGCTCACAGCAACTTGCGAGCATACGCAGAGATCTCGGGTTTAGCGAACGGCAAATAGAAAAAGCGGCGCTAAAAGATGAAAAAAATGAGCTTAGATGGCAAGTGGGTTACCAGTATATGGGCGAAAGGCAAGTACTGTTAGATAGCCTTACTGGGGAGGAGCTTGACACTGAACTCAATCGATTAAGAATTAGCTATTTTGGTGACGAAGCGTCAACACTTGAAAAAGAAGAGCAGCAAGGTTTTTACCGATTCAAGCGCCCAAGGGTTTACGGTAGAAACTAGACCTTTTCTACCGCTAGCAGCTTATCGTTTAATAGGACTTTAACTCTTCTCCTCTCACGGTAACACGATGCAGTCGACGTGGCTTATCGCCATAATCAGTCACTGCAAAATGCTGGGTGGATAGGTTATCCCATATTGCTACAGCGCCAGGCTGCCAAGAAAATCGAATCTGAAATTCTGGCAGTCTTGCACGCTGATAAAGCTTATTTAGTAAAACTTCACTTTCCTCATTCGAGAGGCCATCAACCTCACGGGTGAACTGTTCGTTAACATACACCGTTGGGTTTCCCGTTTCAGGGTGGCGAACAATAAGAGGATGTGTGACAGGTGGATACTGGGTAGATATTTTCGCGACCCGACTCTGACCATCTTCGGTTACTGAGTCATAACGACTTCCTTCAAACGCATGTAAAGCATGAGTCGCCGTTAAACGTCTAAGTGCATTTTGCTCATTCGGCGTTAAACTTAGCCATACCGCCTCCATTGATGTCCAAATGGTGTCACCGCCTGCTTCTGGACATAACTGGGCATGCAAGATAGAACAGCGACAAGGGATTGATTGCCAGGTCAGATCTGTATGCCAATAACTTTTGCTTGGAGGACTACCTGGTGAAGTTTCGATCACCACAACTTGTTCTTGCTCTTCCAAGTGAGGAAAAAACGGATGGACAGGTTCCAGTTGACCAAATCGCTTAGCAAAGGACATATGCTGCTCTGGCGTCATGCTTTGGTTATGGAAAAATAGTACCTTGTGATCAAGATAAGCTCGATAAAGCACATCAAACTCACCATCATTGAGGTCAGCAAGTTCAACACCTTCCACCAAAGCGCCGATATGGGGTGATAAAGGGGTTATATTCACATTACATCCTTATTTTCTATGGTTCTAAACTAGACCCTGCCAACGCGATATTTATTACAATACATCTATCCATTATTGGCTAGTAATGAAATGGCTGAAGACTCCAACAGACTACCGAAATACTTGTTCAAGTAAAACTTGTCACTTGTATTAGCAAAGCGACATCGTTTGCGTTCTAAGCTATAACCATTACTTACACTTAGGAGACTTGATGGCTCTTTCATTGTAAGCCCATATTCCATACAATCGAAGAGTATTGTTTAGTCTAATGATCAGCGGAGCACTAATGAGCGACATCAAACACAGCAAGCTTCTTATTCTTGGTTCAGGCCCTGCGGGTTACACAGCAGCTGTATACGCTGCAAGAGCAAATCTAAACCCTGTACTTGTGACCGGTATGCAACAAGGCGGTCAGCTTACAACGACAACAGAAGTCGAAAACTGGCCAGGCGATCCTGAAGGGCTAACAGGACCAGCACTGATGGAACGAATGAAAGAACACGCTGAGCGCTTCGAAACAGAGATTATTTTTGACCACATTAATCAAGTAGACTTCAGCCAACGTCCTTTTAGATTGAAAGGAGACAATGGTGAATACAGCTGCGATGCGCTTATTATCTCCACTGGAGCTTCAGCAAAATATCTCGGCCTAGAATCTGAAGAAGCATTCAAAGGGCGAGGCGTATCTGCCTGTGCAACTTGTGATGGTTTTTTCTATCGAAACCAGAAAGTGGCCGTTGTTGGTGGCGGTAATACCGCAGTGGAAGAAGCTCTCTATCTTTCAAACATTGCTTCTGAGGTGCACCTAATCCACAGACGAGACAGCTTTAGAGCTGAAAAAATTCTTATACGTCGATTAATGGACAAGGTAGAGAATGGCAATATTGTTCTTCATACCGACAGAGTGCTAGAAGAAGTGGTCGGTGATGATATGGGCGTCACAGGGGTTCGAATCAAAGATACCAAGACTAGTCAGGTTGAAGAGCTTGACGTAATGGGAGCCTTTATCGCTATCGGACATCAGCCAAACACAAGTATTTTCCAAGGCCAGCTTGAAATGAAAGATGGTTACATCATTGTTCAATCTGGACTCAATGGTAACGCCACTCAAACCAGTATTCCGGGTGTGTTCGCCGCTGGGGACGTAATGGATCACACCTATCGTCAAGCCATAACGTCGGCCGGAACAGGATGCATGGCAGCACTCGATGCTGAGCGATATTTAGATGCACTTGCAGAAGGTAAATAATATTTTTCACTTTTGAGTCAAAACCTCAAAGCCTTATGGTATGACCATGAGGCTTTCTTTTGTATAATCCCCCACTTAGAGTCATCAAAAATAATTATCATTAAGCCTCATAATGGACAAAAATAAACAGCGCAGCTTGAACAAATGGCTCAAACAGCAGAGTAAGCTAGCAAAACGCTGGCTCATGGCTGCTATTGGTCTGGGTATTCTTTCAAGCCTATTTTTACTGGCTCAAGCAGCTTTATTGGCGACTATCCTACAGCAATTAATCATTGATCAGGTTCCAAAGCAGCAACTCATCCCCTTCTTTTTCGCGCTTTGTGGTGTCATCGGTATTCGAGCTTTATGCTCTTGGGGCCGAGAGCTTGCTGGCTACCGATGCGGTGAGCAAGTTCGTCTCTATATTAGACAGTTGATCCTCGATAAACTGCGAGAGCTAGGTCCAGCCTATATCAAAGGTAAGCCTGCCGGAGCATGGGCAACGCTATTACTGGAACAAGTAGAAGATATGCATGACTTCTTCGCTCGTTACCTACCCCAAATGTCGCTCGCTGTTATCGTTCCGATAGTGATTCTAATCGTGGTTTTCCCAGTTAATTGGGTCGCAGGTTTAATCTTTTTGATCACAGCGCCACTGGTGCCATTATTCATGGCTCTAGTCGGTATGAAAGCCGCCGATGCTAACCGCAAAAACTTTAAAGCGCTGCAGCGTTTATCAGGTCATTTTTATGACCGATTGCAATCAATGACTACCATCCGGTTGTTTGATCGGACTCAAGCCGAGACAGAAGTAATGCGAGGCGCCTCCGAAGTATTTCGCTCTCGTACCATGGATGTTTTGAAAATCGCATTTCTGTCTTCTGCCATACTCGAGTTTTTCACATCAATTTCTATCGCCCTCACCGCTGTCTACTTTGGCTTTGCCTTTATTGGAGAAATCAATATTGGAGACTATGGGTTAGGCGTCACTCTCATGGCAGGATTATTCATATTGATCCTAGCGCCTGAGTTTTATCAACCACTGCGTGATTTGGGCACTTTCTATCACGCAAAACAACAAGCGGTTGGGGCTGCAGACAGCATAGTCGAGTTTTTAGAGACGGAAGCAACCAGCGTACGTTCAGGTGATAGTAAGTTAAGTGTCACGGATGGCGTAACCATTTGTGCTAACAACTTAGAAGTGTTTTCACCACAAGGGCAAAAGCTACTTGGCCCGATAAACTTTGAGATCCAATCAAACCAGCATACCGCTTTAGTTGGCCCGAGCGGTGCGGGAAAGACAAGTTTGATCAATGCCATATTAGGGTTTCTACCCTACGAGGGATCGTTGACGATTAACGGGGTGGAAAGAACACAACTGGATCTCGCTGATTGGCGGGAGAAGATCAGCTGGGTGGGTCAAAACCCTCTACTCGTCCATGGCACTATTCGCGAAAATATTACATTAGGCAAAAATGATGTCAGCGAAGACGAGATTCAGAATGCATTAAGAGAATCTTACGCATCAGAATTTGTTGAACAACATGGCCTCGACTACCCAATTTCAGACCGTTCAGGCGGCCTATCCGTAGGACAAGCACAACGTATTGCTCTGGCGAGAGCCATGATGCAAAACGGTGGGTTTTGGCTGCTTGATGAACCAACTGCAAGCTTAGACGCTCGCAGTGAAAGATTAGTGATGAAAGGCTTATCTAATCAAATTCAAGGCAAAACCTCATTAATGGTAACTCATCAGCTTCAACCACTAAAAAACGTCTCTCAAATCTTAGTTATGGAAAATGGTTTAATCGTCCAACAAGATAGTTTCAGCGTACTGAGTAATCAAGAAGGCCTATTCAAGCAGATGCTTCTGGCTAATCAAGCGCTTTGTGACACCAGTAAGGGGAATCTAGATGCGTGATTTAGTGCCCTACCTAAAGCTTTATAAGAAACATTGGTTCGGTTTGTCGCTCGGTATGCTACTGGCATTGCTGACACTACTTGCCTCGATTGGTTTGCTGACTCTCTCTGGGTGGTTTTTGTCTGCAGCTGCCGTTGCAGGGTTAACCATAGCGCGCGAAACTTTCAATTATATGTTACCCGGTGCTTTTGTTCGTGGCTTCGCTATGGGCCGTACAGCAGGACGCTGGGGAGAGCGAGTCGTCAGTCACAACGCTACCTTTAAGCTGCTAACTGACTTACGTATCTTTTTCTTCTCTAAGCTAGCTCCTTTGATCCCAGGGAAAGTTTCTAACCTAAGAGATGCCGATATACTCAATCGCCTCGTTGCCGATATCAATGCAATGGATCATGTTTATCTCAGGCTGATAAGCCCTATGATCGTAGGCTCGCTGGGCATATTTGGGCTTACTGCTCTTATCAGCTGGTTTGATGCCAAACTCGGTCTGATACTTGGCGCCATTTTGATTAGCCTACTTTTGATTTGGCCTATTTTGTTTTACAAACTCGGCAAACGAAATGGACATGAGCTTACCAACAATAAAGCAGCTTTACGTATAGCTACCTTGGATTGGTTGCAAGGTTACAGTGAGCTTACTCTTTTTGGTGCAGAGGAAGGTTACCGAAATGCTATCTATACCATTCAAGAGCGCTTGCTAAGTAATCAGCGTTTCAACGCCCATTTCACTGGCATTGCTCAAGCATTACTTATTCTCGCCAATGGTTGGACGATTGCCCTTATGCTGTGGCTTGCCGCTGATGGTGTCGGCGGTCAATTGCCTAACCCAATGATTGCACTCGTTGTCTTTGCTACTATGGCGAGTGTCGAAATTCTCATGCCCATTGCAGGCGCATTCCAACACCTTGGACAAACCATCACTTCAGCTCGTCGGCTCAACGAGATTGTCCTGTCGACTCCTGAGGTAGAGTTCCCATGTGAGCCGACACAAAACGCACCATCATATTCTATAGAGTACAAAAATGTTTGTTTCCAATACCCAGACAGCGGAGTCAATGTCCTCGATGATGTAAACCTTGCTATACCGGCAGGACAGAAAGTCGCCATCGTAGGTCAAACAGGTTCAGGTAAGTCAACACTATTACAGTTACTCAATCGATTCTGGGATGTCCAAACAGGAAATATACAAATCGCGGGACAACCTATTACTGACTGGAGTGAAAGCCAGCTTCGTAAAGCAATTTCAGTGGTCAGTCAAAGAGTGGACATACTCAATGGCACCCTGCGTGATAACCTACTTATGGCCTCACCTGATGCGACCGACGAGCAATTGCAGGAGACCTTATCAAAGGTTGGCCTATCCAAGCTTATCAATGAACAAGGATTAGATTGTTGGCTTGGAGATGGTGGAAGACAGCTATCTGGCGGAGAAAAGCGCAGAATTGGCATTGCTCGTGCGCTATTGCATGATGGCCCTATTTTGCTTCTTGACGAACCGACAGAAGGTCTGGATAAGCAAACCGAACAGCAAATTATGCAGTTGTTCAATCAACACTTTGAAAATAAAACGGTCGTGTTTATTACTCACAGACTGGTTGACCTCGACAAGATGGATGCAATTTGCCTTATTGAGCAAGGCAGAATCGTTGAATACGGACCCCATACAAAACTAATGTCAGATAAAGGCCGCTATTTTGAGCTAAACCAAACGCTTTAAAGGCAATGATTGGGAATTTCATAAAATGGAACTAGACATTTATCAGGTTGACTCATTTACAAGCGTAACTTTTAAAGGAAACCCGGCTGGTGTGTGTATAACGCAAAAACCACTAAGCGAGGGCCTTATGCTTTCTATTGCTAAAGAAATGGCACTCTCAGAAACTGCTTTTCTTTCATTGGAAGAGATGAATCTAAGGTGGTTCACACCAGAAGTAGAAGTAAAGCTATGTGGACACGGCACACTAGCGGTTGCCCATATATTGAAAGAGCAAGGCAAACTCACTGTCGGACATAAGACTAGCTTTCATACGTTATCTGGTGAGCTAACAGTTAATGCTTTGCACCATGGCTACGAACTCGACTTTCCTTCTCCGACACTAGCATACAACGCAAAGTTATCCGGCCAAAAAAGAGTGGCCCTTGGGCTATCAGAACAGCAGATCATTTCAGTATGCGACTTCGAAAATAAACAACTAATCGAAGTCATTGATGAAACTACGATTGTTAACCTCAATCCTGACTTTTCATCCCTTGTAGCTGAGGCTGGGCGCGGAATCATAGTGACCTCACATGCGAGCAACCAAAACTACGACATTGTTTCCAGGTATTTCGCTCCTTGGGTCGGTGTCAATGAAGACCCGGTTACAGGCTCAGCCCATTGTGCTTTGTCAGCGTATTGGTCAGAAAAACTCCATAAAGACAAACTTACCGCTTATCAAGCTTCAGCAAGAGGTGGTTACGTCCATATGGAACAATTAGAAAATGACCGAGTAAAGCTTACAGGACAAGCTGTTACTTCACTTAAAGGTACTTTATTTGTCTAAATAGAATATTAAAAAAAGCAACCTACGCTGCTTTTTTATGTTTCCGATTTAGCGCTGTTTATTACGAGCTCCCTGCTCACCTGCGCTTCTTCGAGTCTTTCTTCGAGCGGGGTTATTACTGCGACCACCACTGTTTACTCTCTCTTCATGGCGTTTTACCGCACGGCGGATCTTCTGGCTACGAGAGCGCTCACGTTTACGTGACGTATTGGCTTTGTTTTCGTCCAATAGCGTCTCTTTCTCTGGACGTAGTTCTACAAGCTCACGCAAGTAGTTTACCTCTTTAAGATCAAGCTCCATCCATCCACCACGAGGCAGTTTCTTATCAAGGAAAATATCCCCGTAGCGAACACGCTTTAAGCGGCTAACTGTACAGTCCTGAGATTCCCACAAACGACGTACTTCTCGATTACGCCCTTCATTAATGACAACATAAAAGGTGTGATTCATTCCATCACCACCTGCATACACCACATCTTCAAAACGTGCAGTGCCATCATCCAGTTCCACGCCACTTACAAGGTTACGGACTTTCTTCTCATCAACGTCACCAAATACGCGAACCAAATATTCACGTTCGACTTGTCGACTAGGATGCATCAATCGGTTTGCCAATTCACCATCAGTAGTAAACAGAAGTAGCCCAGATGTATTCGCATCTAAACGACCCACAGAAATCCAACGAGAACCACGAATCTTCGGCAGACGGTCAAAAACAGTGCGACGGCCTTCTGGATCATGACGAGTACAAAGCTCTCCCTCAGGCTTATAATAAGCGAGTACGCGACAAACCACTTCTTCCTGTGCTTTGGCAGAAACAATATGTCCATCGATACGAACAACAGCATTTTCATCTTCTAGTCGCTCACCAAGCTTAGCAACGACTCCATTCACACTCACGCGACCTGCTTTAATTAAAGTTTCGAGTTCGCGTCGTGAACCATGACCTGCTCTCGCGAGTATTTTCTGTAATTTCTCGTTCATTCATCTACCTATGTGTCGTCTTCTCAGACGTCGATTCTACATTGCGACCTAAAATCGCGGCCGCATATTATCGCAAAATCTCACTGAAAACGCATGTTTTATTTTCATCGTCAAAAGAGGTTGAGATCCTAGGTAGCGCCACTTCTGAGATTCTTATTCGCCGTTTACTATCTTAAGAATTAAGAAAGGTAATTAACGGGCTCTTCAATTGGCCATGATTGCTCATTCAGTGTATTCAACCACAGGGTAAGTTGTTCTGCAGGCTGCGGGCGACTGATAAAATAGCCTTGCGCATAATCACAACCATTTTCAGTTAACCATTTAAGAGATGCCTTGTCTTCAATACCTTCAGCAACGGTTCTCAAACCAAACTGTTGCGCCAATCTTAACGTTGATCTAGCAATGGTCTTATCATGCTCATCTGTGGCTACATTGAGAATAAACGCCTTATCAATTTTAAGCTCTGAGGCAGGAAGTTGCTTAAGTTGTGACAAAGATGAATACCCAGTACCGTAATCGTCGATTGAAATAGACAAACCGCAGTCAGATAGGCGGTCTAATATTAATAAGGCTTGTTCTGGATCTTCCGCTAGGGCACTTTCTGTTACTTCAATGGTAATCATACTTGCGTCACAACCACACTGAGCAATTAAATTGAGTACCTGACTATCAAAACATTTTTGCTTGAGATTAACGGCTGAAACATTAATCGCCACACCAAGACTAAAGCCAAGTTCTTTCCAAATACCCAGTTGATTAAGCGCATTTTTTATCACCCAGTCAGTAAGGGCATCAATTTGTCCTGTTGTCTCAGCAATTTCGATAAATTCATCAGGTGGAATCATACCAAGTTCAGGGTGTATCCAACGGACTAACGCTTCGACTTTATCAATTCTAGATGTTTTTAAATTCAACTTAGGCTGAAAATGTAAGGTCAATTGATCCCCTTCAATAGCCTCCGTCAGTTCATGAGTAAGGCGGACTCTCATCAGCGCACTTTCCGCCATACTCGACGCAAACTCTAGGCTTGGGACTTTCAATTTCATTGCCTGCTGCAACGCAATACCTGCATTGTGTAACAACTCTCGCGCATTTTCACCGTGCTTCGGATAATAACAATATCCAGACGCGGTATGCAGTGTGACTGATATTCTTTGTAAGTTTACTAGGCCCGACAAACATTGCAGGATCACATTAATACTTTGTTCATCCGCTTGGACCGTATTGCAAGCAGTCAAAAGAGCGAACTCAGAGGGATAAAGTTGATAAAATTGCGCTTCGTCCTCCAAAGCCATCAACCGATTTGCAGCAGCGAGCTGTAGCTCCTCTCCAATATCCAAACCCAGACTGAAATTAAGTTCTTCAAATTCTAAAACCCGGAATCGAATCAGTAAAAACCCATCGCATTCTTTACGAATCAGATAATCGATATCATCAAACAACTTGCGTTTATTTGGCATTTTAGTGAGGTCGGTATGATAAGCTCGAAAATTGAGTTCCGCTTCACGTTCATTAACCGCTTTGTTCATTATGTTGAACTCCTGAGCTAATACTCCCAATTCATCTCTGCGCTGAATATTGAGTTCGATACCAGTCTCACCCCGAGCAATTTGTTGGGCCTTTTTGACGAGCTCTTGGAGCGGTTTCGCGAGATTTTTTGATAAAAAATACGCCGCAATAAGAGAACACCCAAAGGTTGCCAATACAATTAAAACAACTTGTAACCAACGATTCTGCAGCCTAATGAACAGATCTTCTCTGGAAAGATACAAAGATACAAAGATACTACCAGTTCTTTGCCATCATTAAAGCCCACGGTTACTGACGTTGCAATAAAATGGCTATCACTCGATCGTGGTTTGATTTCTAATTCTTGTCCATTGGTTCTGTCTTCCACACTACTGGCCAACAATAACCATTGCCCCCCCTTTTGATAGCCAATATCAACGCTCATACCCGCTAATATCGAAAGTCGTTCGGCTAAGTCGGTATCGACTGCAAAGCCAAAGCCAATCCAAGCAACCGTTTGAGCGCCACTTTGAACTGGCACCAATGCTAACTGGTAAACAACGCCTTTGTATTCATAGAGGATCGGACGATTTTCGTCAGGCAGAACATCGGTCTTTAAGCTGAGTGAACTGGGATCAGTATCCGCACTTGTCTGATTGCTTCGCTTGTCGTAGATAAGCTTTCCGATAAACTCACCATTAGAATCAATCGCAATCGCCAAATCCGCGGTCAACCGCTGCCTATGATTATTTAAAGCAATCAAAAAGCTGCGAGTATCCTCCTTCAACGCCTGCTTTAAACCAAAATCCTTAGCCACCGTTTGAGCAAATGCGGTTAAGTTTTGCGTTCGCTGCGAAAACTGATTCTCAAATACAGCCCGAGCTGTCGTAAGGTGTATCTGCGCCCGCTCGTCCTTTTCTTTCGTATTGGACTGAAGCAGTGAGTAAAAAAGAACACATTGAACAGCGACCAAAACCGTCAAAAAAGACAAAAGGATTTGCGTTTGTATGCTCTTAAACTGATTCATTTAGATAACCCGTAAAAACTGATTGCCTGAGTGCTTTTTTGCTTAGGTATTGGTGACATGTCGTTTTGTAGCTCAAACGTAACTGTTGTTTGTTGGTCTAACTTTTGTTCTAAACTTTCATTCATCTGCGGATGCCAAACAATAATGTCAGCATTCTCTAGTCCGTCAGGCACATGAATCTGACCCATACCAGACGAATCTGTAATGACATAATAAGGCGTATCAATCACTTTGATATAACCGCTCATCCAATCATGGATGTTGCATCCCATCGCAACCACACCCTCAGTTGGAAAGCTCTTCTTTACTTCATGATCTTGTGCCCGAATGATGAAAGACAGTTCAACAGGGCCCGTAATAGAATATATGTGGTGCGAGAAGTCATCTTTATTGGTGAACAGTACCGTCTGATTAACTCTTGCTACCGACACATAAGGCTTAAACGCTCGGCCATCCTGAGCGACCTCTGTGACGAGTGTTTTACTTCCCAAGGGCTCATTAAGGGGTAGGTTTGTCGCTGTTATATAGACAACGGTATCTTTGACTGGATCACCTTTGTTGTCCAACACACGTACGTCTATTGGCGTTGCAAAACTAGCGGCACAAATAAAATAGAAAGTGAAAATGATATAACGCATATTTGATATGTGATTGGTTTAACCTAACAATCAGCATAGCAGTCAGTTGGCAAATTTGCGGTTCGACAGAGCATAAACATCAATGTCTTATGCTCTGTCTAGTCATAATTGGCAGGATTAAAAATCAAATTACTCAAAAGGAGCTGGATCACCAGAGCCCAAACGAGCGATAACGGGCTCATCTTCACTAAAATCAACAACCGTCGTCGGCTGCTCACCTAAGTAACCACCGTTCAGGATACAGTCAACAGCATGTTCAAGCTTGTCTCTAATTTCTTCTGGGTCAGATTCGGTAATGTCATTGCCAGGTAATATCAGTGATGTGGACATTAATGGCTCACCTAAGGCATCAAGTAAATCGAGTGCGATTCGATTATCTGGCACACGAATGCCTATGGTTTTACGTTTACTGTTCATCAAACGTCTAGGCACTTCCTTGGTCCCCTTGAAAATAAACGTATAAGGACCAGGAGTATTATTTTTTAACAGACGAAAAGCACCATTATCTACACGCGCATAGATAGAGAGCTCAGATAAATCACGGCATAACAAAGTGAAGTTATGCTTTTCATCCAATTTACGGATCTTACAGATCCTTTCCAACGCTTGTTTGTTCTCTAATTGACAGCCAAGCGCATATCCCGAGTCAGTGGGATAGATAACAACACCACCATTACGAATGATGGCCACAGCCTGATTAATCAAGCGAGCCTGAGGGTTTTCTGGATGCACATAAAAAAACTGGCTCATTATAATTCCTCATCACTGAGTCTCTCGACTCTATAATTTTTATTAATGCTATGGTCATACGACCGCGTAAATTTACAGTCGGACATGAAGTTAATCTGTGACTTCATACTTTGGCTTGGAAAGTCTAGCTACTTATTGGCCGATTGGCATGTCTTTCCATACTGGTTCGACACCCGATGGTAGCCACAGGTTTCTGCCCAGTTCTGTCCAAGGAGAAGGATAATGAAAGTCGCTCCCCTGAGAAGCCAATAAATTGTATTGTATCGCATAATCTGCCAGATTACGCCTTTCTTGTTGCCCTTGCTGCGGCAGAGCAACTTCCATGGCATCTCCTCCAGCATCAACAAAAGCGCCAATTAATCTTTTGAGCCACTTAGCAGTCAAGTTGTAACGCCCCGGATGGGCAAGCACTGCTAGTCCCCCAGCTTGATGTATCGCATCGACAGCCTCGTTGATAGAGCACCAGTTCGGCGGCACATAACCTGGGTTATTGCGGGTTAGGTATTTTTTAAATACTTGTTGCATCGTCTTAGCATAGCCGTTGTCAACTAGCCATTTCGCAAAATGAGCACGGGTAATCGACGCCTCTCCGGCAATAGCCTTAACCTCTTCATACACCTTATCGTTTGTTGCCTTAGCCAAACGCTCGGCGATTAACTCTGCGCGAACTTGACGATGTTGCTTCTGTTTATCGATCAATTCGCTCAGTTGCTTAGACTCAGGATCAATATCAAGGCCAACAATATGAATATCTTTATTTTGCCATACCGTCGATATTTCTATCCCATTGATAATGGTGATGGGTAACTGATTTGTGTCAACATAGTGATGCGCATGTTTCAGGCCATCCACTGTGTCATGGTCCGTTATGGCCAATACATTAATATCGAAGTCGATTGCTCTGTCTATTAGTTCGCTTACTGATAGCCGTCCATCTGAGGCAGTCGTATGGCTATGTAAATCAATTTTCATAAACTTACTTTTTTAGTTGACTTTTTACGCATGAACTAGTTTACTAGTACACAAATACAAAGTGTGTCATTTAAGGCTTACCATGTTACAAGAGTTTAACCCAAACCAAAAAGTGAATCTTGCAAAGAAAGGGCAATTAGATCTTTCTGCAAACCTTTCTTGGTGGCGTACTTGGGTTCGTGCTAGGTGGGCTGATACGTACTTGTGATTTACTAAATAAATAGTATCAAGCCCGCTTTTAAAGCGGGCTTTTTGTTTTATCGAATATACTGCAGTTAACTGGTTAAACAACAACCAATTCGGTCAAATTCAACATTGGGTGAACCTTTTGTTTGTGCGACTATGTGAAGTGGGAAGAAGAAATGAACAATATGAAAGGAGGTCTTGTGAATAAGGCCATTGAGATTAAAAAGCTGGGTGACTTAGAGGTTATTCATGCAAACGCACCCTACACACTAGACCCAACTCGTCTGTTTCACACTCTGTGCGAAAACAAAACCGATAGCTTACTACTTGAATCTGCAGAGATTGACTCTAAGCAGAACTTAAAAAGCTTATTAATTGTCGATTCAGCAGTCCGTATTGTTTGTTTTGGCCATACTGTCACCATGCAGGCGCTGACCAATAACGGTCGATCATTACTGGCGCATTTAACCCAGAATATCCACACTAATATCACTCATGTCTTTGATGGTGAGAAACTCACCATAGAATTTGAAGAGCCATGCAACACGCTCGATGAAGACTCTCGACTACGTGAAGCTTCTTCCTTCGATGCGCTTCGTCTGATACAGCATAGTTTCAACATCAGCGAACAGGATAAAAATGCGCTCTTTCTTGGTGGCTTGTTTGCCTATGATTTGGTCGCAAACTTCGAACCTCTTGGTGAAGCATCAAGCGAAAATCGATGCCCAGACTACGTATTCTACGTGGCAGAAACGCTTATTGTGGTCGATCATCAGCGTCAATCGTGTGATATACAGGCAAGCTTATTTGCAGAATGTACAGAAAAAGACAAGCTAGAAGCACGTATACAAGATATCCAACAGCAGTGTGCGGACCTAAAACCATTACCCATCGCCAATAAACACAGTAATATTTCACCTCAACCCAGTGTTAGTGACCAAGATTTTTGCCAAATTGTTCGTGATCTCAAGCAATATGTGGTTAAAGGTGACATTTTTCAGGTTGTCCCGTCTCGCCGTTTTACTTTGCCTTGTCCATCCCCTCTTATTGCCTATAAAGAGTTAAAACAAAGCAACCCCAGCCCATATATGTTCTACATGCAAGATGAGCTGTTCACTTTGTTTGGTGCATCGCCTGAAAGCGCCCTTAAATACGAAACTGATACTAATCAAGTTGAAATTTACCCAATTGCAGGCACACGAAAAAGAGGCAAAAAACCTGACGGCCAAATTGATTTGGACCTAGATAGCCGCATCGAACTCGAACTGCGCAGCGACAAAAAAGAAAATGCAGAACACATGATGTTGGTTGATTTGGCGCGAAACGACGTTGCCCGTATCTCGAAAGCGGGTTCACGCCATGTGGCAGACTTATTGAAGGTGGATAGATATAGCCACGTCATGCATTTAGTCTCTCGCGTCGTTGGCCAACTACGCGATGACTTAGATGCTCTGCATGCTTATCAAGCTTGTATGAACATGGGTACTCTAACTGGCGCGCCGAAAATCCGTGCCATGCAACTGATTCGCGACGTAGAACAATGTCGCCGTGGTAGTTATGGTGGCGCGGTAGGTTATCTGACAGGTGAAGGCACATTAGACACTTGCATCGTTATCCGTTCTGCTTATGTTGAAGATGGGGTCGCACACGTTCAAGCAGGTGGGGGAGTCGTATTTGATTCTGACCCTCAAGCAGAAGCCGACGAAACTCGCAGTAAGGCACAAGCCGTGATTTCTGCTATTCAAGCAGCACATATGGAGCACTAAGCAGATGGCTAATATAGTATTTATTGATAACTTTGATTCATTCACCTACAACCTAGTTGATCAGTTTCGTTCTCTAGGCCACGACGTCACCATTTACCGCAATAGCTTATCTGCTTCAACCATCGAGACTGCGGTAGAAAAACTTGATAACCCTGTTCTGCTTCTCTCTCCTGGACCCGGAGCGCCATCAGAAGCAGGCTCAATGCCAGAAGTGATCAACAACCTCAAAGGTAAAGTGCCTATGATAGGGATTTGCCTCGGCCATCAAGCAATTGTTGAGGCCTATGGCGGTCAGGTCGATGGGGCTGGTGATATTGTCCATGGTAAAGTGTCTATGATGGAACACCAGACTCATGCCATCTATAAGGATTTACCTTCTCCCATTGCAATCGCGCGTTATCACTCCCTTGTCGCAACCGATGTACCAGAATCATTAACGGTTACCGCAGAAGTTGATGGCCTCGTCATGTCTGTGGTGCAAGAACAAGATAAAGTCTGTGGATTTCAATTTCATCCCGAATCAATAATGACCACACAAGGCGCCACCTTGTTGGCTAATGCCATTGAATGGGCATTAGAAAATTCAGAAACTCACACAATGCAGCAATAAGGAAAGAGACATGGACAATATAATTAATAAACTCTACCAACAGAACTCTCTGACCCAAGAAGAAAGCAAGCAGCTGTTTGATGTGATTATTCGCGGCGAAATGGACCCGATTTTGATGGCTTCGGCACTCACCGCACTAAAAATCAAAGGCGAGACACCCGATGAAATTGCTGGCGCAGCAACGGCATTGCTTGATAATGCAAACCCATTTCCTCGCCCCGACTATGATTTTGCAGATATTGTCGGCACTGGGGGCGATGGCCATAATACCATCAACATCTCAACCACAGCAGCCTTTGTTGCAGCAGCTTGCGGCTTAAAAGTTGCCAAACACGGCAACCGCAGCGTTTCAAGCAAATCAGGGTCTTCAGATTTATTGGATGCGTTCGGTATCGATCTCGCCATGAGTGCAGAAACGACACGTTCTGCGATAGACAAGTTGGGCGTCGCTTTTCTCTTTGCCCCTCAATATCACAGTGGGGTTCGTCATGCGATGCCCGTTCGCCAAACAATGAAAACGCGAACTATATTCAATATTCTTGGTCCACTTATTAACCCCGCTAGGCCAAACATTGAACTTATGGGCGTATACAGTGAAGATTTAGTTAGACCAATTGCTGAAACCATGCTCAAGATGGGCATGAAACGAGCGGCTGTTGTACATGGTAGTGGCCTTGATGAAGTTGCGATTCATGGTCAAACCACTGTGGCAGAAATCAAAAATGGGCAAATTATCGAGTACACTCTACTCCCAGAAGATTTTGGTCTCGCCACGCACTCGTTAGAAGCAATAAAAGGCGGGGCGCCCGAGGAAAACAAAGCCATCATTACTAATATTCTTACGGGTAAAGGGACTGATGCTCAAATCGGTGCGGTCGCAGTCAATGTCGCTCTACTAATGCGTCTTTTTGGTCGTGACAACCTCAAACAAAATACCCAGCAAGCCATTGATGCAATGAATTCAGGCAAAGCGTTTGAACTCGTGAAACAATTAGCAGCCCATAATTAATTATTCTAGGATAAGGTAAGAAATCCATGACTCAGACAAAAGATAAACTTTCTGAACATATCTCCGTTAAAGAAGCTCAGATGGCGGAAGTATTGGCAAAAATTGTCCGTGACAAATACCTGTGGCTAGAAGAACACAAATCGTCTTTACCTTTGTCTGAGTTCAAGGAAGCACTAACGCCATCTGATCGCAGCTTTTATCAAGCGGTGAGCGGTGAGAAAACCGCATTCATTACTGAATGTAAAAAGGCATCACCGTCGAAAGGGCTGATTAGAGAAGACTTCGACCTTGATTACATCGCCTCTGTTTACAATAAGCACGCGGACGCGATTTCAGTCCTCACCGACGAAAAATACTTCCAAGGCAGCTTTGAGTTTCTACCACAGGTAAGACGCCAAGTGTCACAACCTGTGTTATGTAAAGATTTTATCATCGATGATTATCAGATCTACCTTGCGCGTCATTACTCAGCCGATGCTATTCTGCTTATGTTGTCGGTACTGAGCGATGAGGAATATAAAGCACTCGCCGCCATCGCCCACTCTCTCAATATGGGTATTCTAACTGAAGTCAGTAATGAAGAAGAACTTCAGCGAGCTGTCGAACTTAATGCAAAAGTGATTGGCATTAATAATCGTAACTTACGCGATCTGACAACCGATCTTAACCGCACCAAAGAGTTGGCACCCAAAATACGAGAGCTAGCACCACAAGCAACCGTTATTTCGGAATCTGGCATCTACACACACCAGCAAGTACGTGACTTGGCCAAGTTTGCCGATGGTTTTCTTATCGGTAGTTCACTAATGGCTGAAGATAATCTTGAGCTAGCAGTGCGCAAAGTAACACTCGGCGAAAATAAGGTCTGTGGTTTAACCAATCCAGATGATGCAGCCAAAGCGTACCAAGCCGGCGCCGTCTTTGGCGGGTTAATTTTTGTTGCTAAATCTAAGCGCTGTGTTGAGCTTGAAACTGCGCGCCAGACAATGTCTGGAGCCCCTTTGCAGTATGTGGGTGTATTCCAAAACCACACAGTTGAAACAGTAGCAGACATCGCCAATCAACTGGGGTTAAGTGCGGTTCAATTGCATGGCGATGAAGACCAAGACTATGTTGAAGCCCTGAGCAGTCAATTGAGCGAAGGTATTGAGGTTTGGAAAGCATACGGCGTTACTGATGCCTTACCTAATATGCTTAAAGCACCTGTCAATCGTCACTTGCTTGATACTAAAGTAGGAGCGCAAACTGGGGGCACTGGCCTTGTCTTTGACTGGTCTCTGATTGAAAACACCCAACAAGTTATGCTGGCAGGTGGTATTTCGCCTTTTAACGCTCAAAAAGCCGCTGAACAAGGCTGCTTAGGTTTAGATCTAAACTCAGGCGTTGAAGTCTCTCCCGGAAAAAAAGATGGCGAGAAATTGCAGCAAGCATTCCAAGCTATTCGTAACTACTGAGTCAGTAATAAGCATTGAACCTATAACAAATAACGATTGTGCTGGGGTTTAAAACAACGCCAGCCGAGATTAAAGGAATAGAACCATGGCAAAACTTGATGCCTATTTTGGCGAATATGGTGGTCAATATGTCCCCCAGATCCTTGTCCCTGCATTAGAGCAGCTTGAACAAGCCTTCATCGATGCCCAAGACGATCCCAACTTTCGTTGTGAGTTTATGGGCTTACTACAAGAATATGCAGGTCGCCCTACCGCTTTGACCCTAACACGCAATTTAACAAAAGGGACAAACACCAAACTTTACTTAAAGCGTGAAGATCTTCTCCATGGCGGCGCACACAAAACTAACCAAGTACTTGGTCAAGCCTTACTTGCCAAGCGTATGGGCAAGAACGAGATCATAGCTGAAACCGGAGCGGGCCAACATGGCGTAGCCACTGCCCTAGCCTGCGCTTTATTGGGCCTGAAATGTCGAGTGTACATGGGCGCTAAAGACGTGGAACGTCAAAGCCCTAATGTGTTTAGAATGAAATTGATGGGAGCAGAAGTGATCCCCGTTCACTCAGGTTCTGCTACGCTAAAAGATGCGTGTAACGAGGCCCTTCGCGATTGGTCAGCAACCTATGAGCAAGCGCATTACCTACTGGGCACAGCAGCGGGCCCGCACCCATTCCCAACCATAGTACGCGATTTTCAGCGCATGATTGGTGAAGAGACCAAAAACCAAATTTTAGCTCGTGAAGGTCGCCTGCCAGATGCGGTAATTGCCTGTGTGGGCGGAGGCTCGAATGCCATTGGTATGTTTGCAGACTTTATCGAGGAAGAAGATGTTCGTCTGATTGGGGTTGAGCCTGCTGGTAAAGGCATTGATACCGACCAACATGGCGCGCCACTAAAGCATGGCAAAACAGGCATCTTCTTTGGTATGAAAGCACCACTGATGCAAGACAGTAATGGCCAAGTCGAAGAGTCTTATTCTGTTTCTGCTGGCTTAGATTTCCCATCTGTCGGGCCGCAGCACGCGCATTTAAATGCAATTGGTCGTGCTGAGTATGACAATGTGACCGATGATGAAGCCTTAGACGCTTTTCAGGAGTTGGCTCGCAGTGAAGGTATCATCCCTGCCCTTGAGTCTTCACATGCTCTTGCTCACGCCCTTCGTATGGCTCGTGAGAATCCAGAGAAAGAACAGTTATTGGTTGTTAACCTATCAGGGCGCGGCGATAAAGATATCTTCACCGTACATGCCATCTTAGAAGAAAAAGGAGTGATCTAATGAGCCGTTACCAATCAATGTTTGCACGCTTAAACGAGCAAAACCAAGGCGCATTTGTTCCTTTTGTTACGGTTTGCGACCCTAATCCAGCTCAGTCGTTAAAAATAATGGAAACGCTGGTCGAAGCGGGAGCCGATGCACTCGAACTCGGTATTCCTTTTTCCGATCCTTTGGCTGATGGCCCTACCATTCAAGGAGCCAACATTCGTGCGCTTGAATCTGGCGCGACTCCAGAGATCTGCTTTGACCTGATCGGAGAAATTCGTGCAAAGTACCCAGATTTACCAATTGGCCTGCTCATGTACGCAAACCTAGTGTTTGCACGCGGCATTGATAACTTTTATCAGCGCTGCGCAAATGCAGGCATCGATTCTGTGTTAATCGCCGATGTACCCACAAACGAAAGCGCCGAATTTGTAGAAGCTGCAACCAAACATGGCATTGAGCCTATTTTCATTGCGCCGCCTACCGCCTCTGACGACACATTAAAATCAGTAGCAGAATTAGGCAGTGGATACACCTATTTGCTCTCTCGCGCTGGGGTGACAGGGGCTGAAACCAAAGCTAATATGCCAGTCAGTGATTTACTCGATAGACTCAATAAATACGATGCGCCACCCGCCCTACTCGGCTTTGGTATCTCAACACCAGAGCAAGTAAAACAGGCCATTGATGCGGGTGCAGCAGGTGCGATTTCAGGATCAGCAGTGGTTAAAATCATAGAAACACACACAGAAGCACCAGAAGAAATGCTGGTGCAGCTCTCTAAGTTTGTTTCACCGATGAAAGCAGCGACTCATAAATAATACTCCTGCAAGAATCGGAAAACTTCCCCTAATAAAATGGCAGTGCCGATATAGCAGCACTGCCATTTTTAAATTAAAGATGCCCCTTTTCGAGCTAGAGCATTTTTCTAGAACGTTTTAAGGTTGGATATTTTACATACTTTTTCTAATCAGATTAGTGTCCAATGAAGTTGGCTCTTGCAAAGTGATCTGCTTTAATCCAACAGGACACTTTAATAAAGGAATATAATCCTACTATTGAGGTGACTATGACAAAACGAAAAAACATAAGTTATACCAATGAATTTCGGCGAGAAGCGGTGGCGTTGATCACTGAACAAGGCTACAGCGTTTCAAAGGCAGCAGCCTCTTTGGGTGTAACAGACAAGCTTCTTTACAACTGGAAAGCAAAATTTGAAGCTGAAAAATCCGGTTCAGTGCTCTCTCCTGACGAACGAGCAGAGTTAATACGACTACGCAAGGAAAACAAAGAGTTAAGGATGGAAAAGGACATCCTAAAAAAGGCCAGCGCCCTGTTGCTAAAGGAAACCAAGAAGCCTTTGAGACGATTAAGCAACTGACTTCTGATTATCCTGTTACTCGTTTATGTAACAGCTTGAATGTGAGTCGCTCAGCCTATTATGCGTGGTTGAAAAGGCCACCTAAGCGAATAACACAAGAGCAGTTACATCTGTATCGTAGAGCAAAGGTGATATTCAAAGAAAGTCGACATAGTTTAGGTTATCGAGAGCTGCAAAAACGGTTGTGCAATGAGGGCTTTAAAGTCAGTGACTATGGCACACAAAAGCTGATGAACCAACTGGGCCTTGTCGTCACACAACGTATGGCGTACAAAGTGACCACAAAACGCAAGCATAGTGATACAGTCGCCGATAATTTGCTTAACCAAAACTTTAATCCAGTAGCTCCAAACCAAGTTTGGGCTGGCGATGTGACGTATTTAAAGACGGGCGAAGGTTGAATGTATCTAGCCATCGTTATGGATTTATATTCACGGCGCATTGTGGGATGGCATCTTGATAAACGTATGACCACGGATTTGGTTAGCAAAGCGATGATGAAAGCCTATAACCTACGCTAACCACATAAAGGCTTGGTGTTTCATTCAGACAGAGGGTCACAATATACCAGTAAACGATATCGCAGTTTACTGGCTAACTATGGAATAAGAGCCAGCATGGGTGATGTTGGAGCGTGTTGGGACAATGCGGTAGTTGAACGGTTCTTTGGTAGTCTGAAGCATGACTGGTTATTAAAAGTACCACAATCAACGCGAGAGAACATGAAAAATGATGTGTCAACTTATATGCGATATTACAATTTAGATAGGTTACATACGACTAACGGCGATATGTCACCGATCGACTATGAAAAGTCCTTTAGAAAAGTGTCCTGAAAAAGTTGCGCAGAACACAACCCGTTTTATCTTTGACTTGTTCAATCGAGGACATCTTTACTTTTTTCCCCACCAGTTTAGCCACTTTTTTTACATCCAGCTTTTTATCTCCGGGCACAACACATAAGCAAAATAAATAATCACCTTCAACTTTATATGACATTAGAAGAGCTTTAGCCGCTTGTGAAGGGATATTACCTCTTATTTTGCTTATTGCTTCACAGCTTCCTTCTGGTTTATGACTGACTTCTCTATATTGAAGTGATTTTTTATTAAACTTATTAACTATATATTCATATATTACTGTACTTTCCATTCTTCATCCTTACAATGTACATTTAAGATATATCTGCTGATTTTTAACTCAAGGCACCCTACAAAACTTATTACTATAAACATCGAGAATGCAGGGCTTTAATCTCATCCTACTACAACTCCAATGCACTATCATTCCTTTATTTATTTTCCATATATAAAATATTACATTAACAATGCTATTAAAAATTAATGAGCACTTTTTAACATGCTTTATATATTAAAAATCAATTATTTTCTCTTTATCCAATTAAAAATTTTGTTATATAGAACACAAATAACTAAGCCAGACATAATAAGCAAAGTTCCTATTAATTCCATATTAGTTAATCTTTCTTGCAATACAAAACTTGAAGTGATGATACCAACGACAGGGATCAACAAAGCAAAAGGAGTAACGGATACTGCTGTATAATTTCTTAATAGCCATCCCCAAATAGCAAAAGCAACTAATGTAGAGGCATAGCTAACATATATTAATGCGCTCCATGCTTTAGCGCTAGCAGACAAAACCAATTCAATAGGTGTGCTTGTTTCTGTATAGTATGAAAGAACCAATAAGGGTAAAGGTGGTATTAAGCATACCCATACCATAAAATTCAATAAATTAATGTCTTTTGTTTTTTTCATAATAACATTCGATATAGCCCAAAAAAATGCGGCCATCAGAATTAAAACTAATCCAAGCATTGTAATATTCGTACCAGCTTCAATAAAAAACAAGCTAAAACCTAAGCTTGATAGTACAATCCCTATAATTTGACCTTGATTTATTTTTTCTTTAAATATGAAAATACTTAAACCTATAGTAAAAAACACTTGAGCTTGTAAGATTAATGAAGATAGACCAGCTGACGCATCAGATTTCATAGCAAAAAATAAAAAACCAAACTTTAAAACTCCAAGAAATAAACCTACACCAAGTACATTCCATATTGATGTCTTAGGAAATGGGATAAAAAATACTGCTGGAATTGCTACAACAGTAAAACGCAATGCAGAGAATAGCAAAGGTGGTAGCTCTTCCAATCCAATTTTTATAATAGAAAAATTAACACCCCATATAATAACGACTAATAAAGAAAGACAAATACCATTTAACTTCATAATTAATTTCCTTTTTGAAATTAATTATACTATTACAGATAAAGTAAAATATCAAATTGTAAAAATTCATTACATGTTTTTATAGACACTTGTTCCTTAGGAAGGAATATATAAGTTTCTCAGAGCATAGCCAGTAATAATCTCGTAGTCTGTAGACTACCGAGCCTAATCAAATGGTAGGCAAGAAATTTCGATTTTGGGCTGCTTTCGCTTGAATTTTTCTAGTCTAACTCTAATTCCATACCATAACCAATGACAATAACTTAACGGTCTCGCATAAGTAATTTAGATCAGTCCCACTAGATTGCTTCTGTCAAAAGCTTATTAGATGATGTGAATTATTGTGTAATCACAAAGCGATTTAGACTTGATAGTAACAACAAGTATGTATCCTTAATGTTAGTTGTCATTCATTGGAATCACTCTATCAATTATCATTAATAATAAAAAAGCTTGGCCAGAAACTGCCAAGCTTTTATCTATGCGTCGATATTACAAAAAGTGGATAGTCGCATTCAAAGAGAAATTAGTAATATCGTCTTCTTTCATGCCAAATACATTGTAACTGGCACCAAAAGAAATCGGTACAGGTCCGGGGGCAAAGTATTCGGCACCGACACCATAGGTCACATCGACCTCATCTTCATCAAAGCCACCATCGGCTTTCAGGTTGTAGGAATGCACACCCGCCTTTCCATACACATGGAGAGGACCGAAATCAATGCTTGGCTTTACAGCAAAATAAATGGCGCTACCTGTTAGGTTAGTTTTAATGCCATTGTAGTCAACACGATCGAACTTACCGAGATCTTGATAACCCGCTTCAAGGCCGATAAAAGGCAAAAGGCCCGTCCCGACATGAACGTTATAAGAAGTCGTCGACTCTCCGTTTAAGTCTGTTTGTCCAACGCTAGCCCCGCCGTAAATCAACGAGTCTGCCGATACCGCTGCTGAAGCACTTAGCAATGCCAGCGCTAATAGTGATTTTTTCATAGTTAGCCTTCTCTATTATCCTTGACAGAAACTGCTGCGGCAATCCTCTGCCTTCCCAGTCAAAAACTTTACTCTGTATTACAACTAAGCAATTTACATACCTAAAATAGCTAGTGAGCACTTATTCTCGCTAGCACTCACTGATCGCATTCTTGACTCTTTTATCCGATACCGGATATGGCGTCCCTAACTGCTGAGCAAAATAGCTCACGCGAAGCTCTTCAATCATCCAGCGAATTTGCTTCACCTTGTCAGGCACCATTACCCCTTTGGGAACCTTATTTAATAGTTCCTTGTATTCATCTGCAACAGACTCAATCTTAAGCATATGTAAGCGATCTTTGTTTGGATCGATTGGCAATTTCTCCATACGCTTCTCGATCGCCTGCATGTAGCGAAGAATATCGGGTAACCGCTTCCAGCCGCATTCTGTCGCAAAGCCTTTGAATATAAGCCCTTCTATTTGCGCTTTTATATCAGATAAGGCGAATGCCATGGAGAAATCAATTTTCCCTTTCAACTTTTTGTTAATATTGAAGGCAGTCGTCAAAATTACTTCCACTTGTTTAGCAATCTCAACAACGGTATCGCCAAGTTCAGCTCGTACATGCTCTTTGAGTTTTTCAAACTCCTCAGACTGCCAAACCAGGCCACCTTGCTCTTCAATTAACTTATCAACACCACAAGCGATACAATCATCAATCAAATCCAAAACTTTTCCATAAGGATTGAAATAAAGCCCCAACTTGGATTTGTTTGGCAAGTTGCTGTGCAGATATTTAATCGGTGACGGTACGTTGAGTAAAATAAGTTTGCGCTGCCCAGCTTGCATCGCTAAATGTTGCTCATCAGCGGTTTCAAACAACTTAATTTCAACGCTGTCTTTTGCATCAACAATCGCAGGATAGGCTTTAACGTCATAGCCACCGCGCTTTTGTTGATAGACTTTAGGCAGTTCTCCAAAGCTCCAAGTCTTTAGATCTCTCTGCTCAATATCATCATCAGCCACTTTTGACAGTGTTTCCTGCACCTTGTCTTTCAGGCTCTCCTTCAGAAGGTAAAGATCGCGATTTTCCTTGAGCTTACGATTTCTATGATCAACGGCTCGAAATGTCACTTTAAGATGATCGGGAACCTGTTCAAGGTTCCAGTCTTCTCGCAACACTTCAACACCTGTCATGCGGCGTAACTCTTTTTCTAGCGAGTCCAAAAGCGGGCTTTCCATCGCAGTGGCTCGTGCGAGAAACGCATCGGCATAGTTTGGCGCTGGAACAAAGTTCTTACGTAAGGTTTTGGGTAACGCCTTAATAAGGCTTACCACCAATTCATGTCTTAAGCTCGGAATTTGCCAATCAAAACCAGCAGGTTCAACTTGGTTAAGAACAGGCAGAGGTAGATGAACAGTGACACCATCATTATCCTCGCCCGGTTCAAATTGATAGCTGAGCTTAAGTTTTAACCCATTCTGATACCAAAAATTAGGGTAATCCAATTCCGTTACATGGCTGGCATCTCCCTTGAGCAACATTTCTTTTTCAAAATTCAGCAGCTCACTGTTGGTCTGCGACGCCTTCTTCCACCAAGAATCAAAGTGCTTTCCAGAAACGACCTCTGTCCCGATACGCTGATCATAAAAATCAAACAACTCATCATCATCAACCAATATATCGCGCCGACGAGATTTATGCTCCAGCTGCTCCACTTCCTGCAATAATTTGCGATTAGTCTTAAAGAAAGCGTGTTTGGTTTCCCATTCACCCTCAACCAAGGCACTTCGAATAAACAGCTCTCGGCTAACGCTTGGGTCAATGCTGCCGTAATTGACTAACCGCTTGGGCACAATTGGCACACCGTAAAGCATGACTTTTTCATGTGCCATGACCGCAGCTCGTTTCTTCGACCAATGAGGCTCGCTGTAACTTCTTTTAATTAAGTGTTTAGCCAGCGGCTCAATCCATTCTGGTTGCACTTTAGCAATGATACGGCCCCATAATTTAGAGGTTTCGACCAATTCCGCCGACACTATCCATTTAGGCTGTTTTTTAAATAAACCCGAAGCAGGAAAGATATGAAAACGCGCATTACGTGCACCTTGATATTCGTTCTTCTCCTGATCTTTGACACCAATATGGGATAAAAGCCCGACAAGAATCGCACTGTGAACACTTTGATAACTGCTCGGCTCTTCATTGAGCTTGTATTCCATCTCTCGCATTGACTGATGGATTTGAAAGTAAACGTCCTGCCATTCTCTAACTCTGAGGTAGTTCAGGAAATCTTGCTTACACTGCTTGCGAAACTGATTTCCCGACAGCGATTTTTGCTGCTTTTGTACGTAATCCCAAAGATTGACAAAGGTTAGAAAGTCAGACTCTTCGTGGAAGAAGCGTTTGTGTTTATCATCCGACGATTGCTGTTTATCGCTTGGCCTTTCTCTTGGATCCTGAATGGATAGCGCCGCCGCAATAATCATCACTTCTTTCAGGGCGCCATATTTTGGTGCTTCAAGTACCATCCGAGCCAAACGAGGATCAATGGGTATCCGCGCAAGTTGCTTACCGATTGGGGTAAGGCGTTTTTTGCTGTCCTTGGCACTTTCATTAATAGCGCCAAGCTCTTCCAGCAATCGCACACCGTCTTGGATATTGCGTTTATCTGGAGCCTCAACAAACGGAAAGGCTTGAATATCGCCAAGGCCCAGTGCTGTCATCTGCAAAATAACCGACGCTAGGTTGGTTCGCAGTATTTCAGGATCAGTAAACTCAGGACGAGATTCAAAGTCTTGTTCAGAGTAGAGGCGGATGCATATCCCCTCTTCAACACGACCACACCGACCTTTACGCTGATTGGCGCTCGCCTGAGAGATAGGCTCGATGGGAAGTCTTTGCACCTTGGTTCGATAGCTATAACGACTGATTCGAGCCGTTCCGGGATCAATAACATATTTGATACCCGGAACCGTTAAAGAGGTTTCGGCCACGTTGGTGGCTAATACAATTCGGCGCCCTGCATGAGGCTGAAAAATCTTATTCTGTTCACCTGCTGAAAGGCGAGCATAGAGGGGAACAATTTCCGTACTCTTTAAATTACGTTTACTCAGAGCATCAGCAGTATCACGGATCTCACGTTCCCCATTCATGAAGATGAGAATATCGCCAAGCCCTTCATCGCATAATTCATCTACCGCCTCGAAGATGCCTTCTAGCTGGTCACGATCAACATCATCGTCTCCACTAAGGGGACGGTATCGAGTTTCGACAGGATAAGTTCGGCCCGACACTTCAATAATCGGTGCATCATCGAAGTGTTTTGAAAAACGCTGCGGATCAATCGTTGCCGATGTGATGATGACTTTTAAGTCAGGGCGACGAGGCAACAACTCTTTGAGATAACCAAGAATAAAGTCGATATTGAGGCTTCGTTCGTGCGCTTCGTCAATAATGATAGTGTCATACTGATTTAAAAAACGGTCATGCTGAATTTCGGCAAGCAAAATACCGTCTGTCATCAGTTTGATTTGAGTTTGGTCAGAGATTTGATCGTTAAATCGAACTTTATAGCCGACAAAATCCCCCAACTTAGTGCCCATTTCCTCAGCAATTCTGCTTGCCACAGACCTTGCTGCCAGACGTCTAGGTTGGGTGTGACCAATCAAGCCATATTGACCTCGCCCAAGTTCAGCGCAAATTTTAGGCAACTGAGTGGTTTTACCTGAGCCGGTTTCCCCAGCAACAATCACCACTTGATTGTCTTGTATTGCCTGAGCAATGTCGTCCCGTTTCTGGCTAACCGGTAATATCTCTGGATAGTCGATGTTAGGTTGGAAGCTCGCTCTTTGCTCTGCTTCCATTATTGACTTGGCAATATCCAATGCAATTTCATCAAACACAGCATGACGTGACTGCTCTTTTTTTATTTTACTCGCACCAGAGATACGCTTACTAAGGCGAAACCTATCTCTTAGCATGCATTGATTCAAAGCGCTGCGCAAAGAAGATGGTGTATTGGCTTGTACTGTGTGCTCTTCGGTAGGGCGTGTTTTGGGCTGTGACGATGTCAAAGCGTTACCTATTCTTTTTACTCCATAAAACTGCGCACATTGTATCACAACAGACAATAAAAATACCCCAAACCAATGGGATTAACGAGACAATAAGAGTGGCTTACCTATGACGTTCGGGATCAGAACTCAAATTGAAAATAAATTGTGTTGTAGTTACTGCCACCCTTGATTCGGCCATACTGGGACGCTTGCTCAAATATTGCGCTTCTGTGATGAAGTGAATACCCAAACCACACTTTGTTGAGCTCAGAATAACCAAATAGGTCTCCTAGATTCACATCAAGTGATAAATCCAAGTAATTGAGTAGATTACTGGCGTTGTAGCCTTTTTCATCCATTTCAGCCTGTTCTATGTAAGTGATGCTATCAATAAAAGACATACCTTCAGCAAAACCCAGCCGCCATTTAAAAGGCCATTCAATCGTGTAATAAAATTTAATCGCCGCGATATATTCTGTACTGGCAGATTGCACTTCGGAAGACCAATGATGAGCAATACCCGGAGTGAAATACACATCGATCGGCACGCCAAACAATTGGTCTGTCAGCGGGTGGCCATAAAACAAAGAACTCATTTGGTTGTCATATTGATCAGATTGAGTGTCTAGTGTGAGTATTTCACCTATGTTAGACGGCGTAGCCCAGCCATGAGCAAGGCGTATGTACTTAGAGTTGTTATGTGGTGCTGTCGAGTCATGAGACTGATTATTAAATATACCAAAGCCAACAAACACCTCACCCTGATATCTGTCATCAACCGTTGAAGAGTCGTAAGCGTTGCTATCAAGACGACGAACACTAGTTGAGCCCAATAAATAGAGGTTTGAGTACAAGTGATAACGGGCATCAACCCCTATTCTAAAATCGACACCTGCGCCAAGTTTTTCGTCCTCTGAGGCCGAAAACGTATAATACTGAGTATTAAAGTCAGCATCTTTATACCTGATCTCGGCAAAGGGATTCACCTGCCAATCTTGGTACTCATACTCGCCTTTAAGGGCAAAATTGGCGTGAAACCGAAACTCATCGTCTGTCATTAACTCGGTGTTGACTCGCCACGTATCGTTAAAGGCATACCCCAACTGGGCGCCAAAATCGACCGCATCTCCACCGTTGGCATTTTGGGCAGAAGCAGGAATATCAACAAACCTTAGACGCATCAGCGCGTTAAACTCTAGAGCCTCATCTTCTGATTGCCACAGGTAAACACCACCTTGTAATCCATCAATAAATACCTGCTGATTATCAAAGTACATCATTGGAACAAAGGAGCCGACAGCTTGATCATTATCAGGCGTCACAAAAGGAATCGATGCTGAGCGATAAACCGCAGCAATGCCCCAAGTTTGATCTTGTGCAAAAGAAAAGCTGGTAGGAGTTGTTATTAAAATCATCAGCGCTGAATATGTCTGTATGCTGTTCATTTTTATGCCTTAAAATTACAGAGCAGACGAAATTGTACAAAGCTGATAAAACTAAATACGTTTTTACTTATCGCTTAATGCAATTCACCATTACTATAAGAGTATACCTTTACCGAAAATTGAAAAAATCGTGAAAGCTTCAGACTTAAAGAAAATTATCGACTCACTCGATGAGACTCAAGACCCAGAGCTGGTAACTGGCGATATATGGCTGCCAGAACGTTTGGTTAGCACTCAGCTTGACCAAGAAATGTTATTCCTTGAATTCGACAATGCGCCAGAAGAAATGCAAGGCGATGAGGAAGGACGCGGCTTTGTTGAGCATGAGATTGATATGATTCGTAAAAGATTTGAGCGCATTATCGATGAAAGTTCCGATACAAAAACTAAAGCAGATGCTATGCTGGCCCTATTTCTCATGGGCCATGAAATGTCGAGCTCTGAAATCATAGAGATCTTAGAAGACCCAGAAGTACCCAAGGACCCAACAGATATTTAATGAAGACAGAACATCAACTCCCTTTTCTATTGGCTGGCCCAATCTTAAGAAAGTCCTCCGCCAAGGATTTGGTTTTTTGGCTGGTGACTAGCCAACCTCTACAAGGACAGTTTTCTCTCAATCATGAACCCGATCGTGGTGTTATTTTTGAACAGTCGCTTGAACAATGTCATCAAGTTAAGGTTGGAGAGCATTGCTATGTCACTCTGGCTCACTTCGAGCACCACTTTCCAACCAATGTAGCGCTAAGTTACGAATTTCATACTCAAAATGGCCCGCTCAGTCAGTTATACCCGCATTTATTGCATGATAATGAGCAGGCACTGACTTTTAAGATTTCCACTAAAGCGGATTACGTTTTACACGGCTCATGTCGTAACCCGGATCATCCTAGTAAAGATGCTCTAGTCGCTATGGATACTAAGCTCGCATCGCAACCTTTGGGCGAGAGAGCCGATATGCTGATGATGAGTGGCGATCAAATATATGCAGACCACGTATCAGGCCCTTTACTTGACGCCATACTTCAGACTATCGAGTTATTAGGATTACCCGACGAAACCTTCCCTGACGGACCACTTAGCTCCGCCAAAGACTTATATTTGCACCCAGATAGCTTTTATGGGCGAGATAGCATACTTCCTCATCACTTTGGCGAAGAGACTTGGATCCGTAAATTCTTACCTAAACGGCATATCCCCATATTCAGTGCGCGTGAAAGTGAAAACCACCTCATCACTTTTGCTGAATACTTTGCCATGTATTTGCTAGTCTGGTCCCCTACTCTGTGGCCATGCATCAATCGAGATCGCCTAAGCGACCAAGCGTTTACCCCCAATGGCAAAACGATTTCTGAACATTATCAGCAGAAATGGCAAGGCGAATACGAGAGACTGGGGAGTTTTATTGAAGCGCTGGCTAAAGTCCAACGGCTTTTTGCTCATATTCCCACCTATATGATTTTCGATGATCATGATGTAACCGATGACTGGAATCTCACCATAGGATGGGAGCAAGCGGCCTACACTAACCCGTTTTCGCATCAGATCATTGGTAATGCCCTGATTGCTTATTGGTTATGTCAAGGTTGGGGGAACGAGCCTGATAACTTCAATCAGGAGTTTTTATCTCTTGCTCTCGGCTATTTCAAGCAGCCGACTGAGCAACACCATAGAGATCTTATCCGCTACTTATACAGTTTTGAGCGCTGGCACTACACAATTGATACCTCACCCAAAGTGGTAGTACTTGATACTCGTACTCGTCGCTGGCGTTCAGAGTCTAAGATGAACAAGCCCTCTGGCTTAATGGACTGGGAGGCCCTTATCGAGTTTCAACAAGAGTTGATGTACCAAGATAAAGTCATTGTGGTCTCTGCCGCCCCTATTTTTGGCGTTAAATTCATAGAAGCTTTACAAAAAAGCATGACCATGATGGGCCAGCCGTTGGTGATTGATGCAGAAAACTGGATGGCGCACAGAGGCAGTGCCAATACCCTGCTGAGTATTTTTACTCACACCAAAACACCGAGCAATTTCGTTATCCTCTCCGGTGATGTGCATTACTCTTTCGCTTATGATGTTAAGCTTCGTTTTCGTCGCTCTAGCCCCAACATTTATCAAATTACTTCGAGTGGTTTCAAGAACCAGTTTCCAGAGCCCTTACTCGGATGTTGTGATCATATAGATAGAGTACTCTACTCACCTAGCTCACCGCTGAACTTCTTTACCAAGCGCAAGCGGCTCAAAGTTAAAAAACGCCAACCAAATATTGGTGGGTCTCGATATCTAGTCAATGCCAGTGCGGTTGGGGAGTTAAAGCTTGATGAACATGGTAAGCCTAAACGCATCTCAATACTGACTGGAGAAGGCAATGAAATCGACTTTCCACCGCTTGATGAAAAGTCATCTTTTTGTCAAAGCACTTGTGCTCGTCGAGAATAATCACTATCTATAGAAATAACACAGAATTTCGAGGCAGATAACATGTTGAATTCCATATCGGCGCTTTTTAAGCAGTTAGTCGAGGGAAATGACCTCAGCAAACATGACAGCGCGGACCCAAATCTAGCCATGGCATGCTTGCTGTGTGAAGTTGCCAATGCTGACCATAAAACGGATGAGGCGGAAACTCAGGCTAAAAATACCTTACTTGCTCGTTTGCTAGATACAAGTAGCGAAGAAGCCTCAGAGCTTATCGCGCGTGCGCAAGCTAAAAGCCGTCAATCCGCATCGCTCTACGAATTTACCTCTCAGCTGAGGGAATTAAGCCAAGCAGCACGTTTTGATCTGATTCAATCAATGTGGGAAGTCGCCAATGCCGATGGTGAAATAGACCCGCTAGAAGACGCCGTCATTCGCAAAACCGCGGAGCTTATTTATGTCGACCACAGCGAATTTATTCGTGCAAAACTGCAAGTCGTAGACAACCAAAAACCCTCACCCAAAACCTAACAAAACTCAGTGAGCCCCAAATGCTGGCTTTGGGGTTCAGTAGACATGTCAAAATCAGTAAGCACTTTCTGGCTCAAGCAACATAAAACCATCCATTTCTGAGCTGATTTCAAGGTAGTGCTCCTGCTCATATTTATTGAGTAGCGCAAGAATCGCCGCCATGCTTTCGGGAGTCACTTCGCCACTGATTAACCAAGGTGTAAAGTGCGTTTGAAATGCTTTAATCACATCGGTTTTGTTCGAATCCGTTACTTGGGGATATCCGTAATACTCGATAGCTCTAAAGAAAATATCAGGATTGAGAGGTTGGGATAAAAGCTTGCTGTATTCTCTCAAGTAATCATCACTGTCATACCATGCCCCATAACCTTTGCTGTACACATACTGCCAAGGAAACTTAGGTCCAGGATCGCTTTTTCTCGTTGGTGCAATGTCCTGATGAGCGACAAGGTTGACAGGCTGAATATCAGGATAAGTCTGATAAATCTTATCCAGCACCTTAATCAGATTTTCTATTAGTTTTGGTGGGTAATCAGGATACAAACACGTCATTGTCTGAGTCGGGGTTCCTGTATTTTCCAAACGATAACAATCCACCTCATAGACTAATTCAATGCCGACTGACGTGTCATTAAGGCCACTTTTTCCGCGCCAAAAACTTTTCCCTGCGTGCCATGCGCGCTGGTTAAGATCCGCAAGCTGATAGATGCTTTCTTCCGTGACCACAAAGTGAGCACTGACATTAGCTTCAGGGCTACTAAAAAGCTTGAGCGTTTTTTCTTCTGTCTCCTGAGTGTAATGAATAACAATCGACTGAACCCTATCATTTTTATTCGGTGTCTCCAAACTAACAAATGATGAGCAAGCAGACACACTCATCAGTCCCGTTAGGCAAGCCGTTCTCATTATTAGTTTACGCATTGATTTTTTTGCCATCATTTCTTTTCGCTCATCGGGGCCAGATTCATTCACCCGCTTATGAATGAATTACAGCCTTTACTTATAGTCGATTCGCCTATCAAACTCTCTAAAAAGTATAAATATCATTAAACAAATCCACACACATTCTCTTAAAGATTAACTTTGCATCAAATAACAGCAAAATACGACTTTTCACTACCCGTCGATAACCCTTCCTGTTACCGTAAAGCTGATATAAGTCACTTTTGGTAATATGAAATGGATAAAAAGTCTCTGAATGTAGCCATCGTGGGTGCGGGCCTTAACGGGCTTGCTTTAGCCCTGTCTCTGCGTATGTTTGGTATTGAGGCAAGCGTTTATGAAAAGTCTGATAAACCGCGCATTGATGGGACTGGTATCATCATGTGGCCGGAAGGTATGCAAGTGCTAGCTGCACTAACCGACGCCGCCAAAGTAAAGCGCATTGGTAATACGGTCGATCTTCTCACTACCGCGACGTTTAATGCTAAAGTACTAAACCAGCTTTCAATGCAACAAGTCAACGGCAAAGTAAATGCAGATGTTGGTCTATTCCACCGCCGCGACCTTTATCAGCTTTTACTCGACACCTATGGCGAAGAGAACATAATCACAGGGCAACATTGTACCGTTGAAGATGACACCATACTTATTAACGGTGAACCATTGGTGGCGGACGTTATTGTCGGTGTTGATGGGGTATTTTCTCAGGTAAGAAAATTTGTTGCTCCTAATGTCACTCTTCGTCAACCCGGCGTGTATTGTTGCCGAGGCATGGTTGATTATCACAGCCCTTCGCTAAGCGATGAGGAATGTTATGTATTTGCTGGAATGCAATCACGCATTGTGACCTACACCTATAATCGTGAAACACAAGGCAAGTACTGGTTTGCAGCCTGCAAAATGGAATCTGGTGAAGCATTAGACAAGCAAAAAATACTCGAACACTTTGCTCACTACTCGCCTTATCTTCTAGACATGATTGCCCAAACACCTGACGAGCAAATTATCCCCTCACCTCTGGTTGATATTGCCCCATTTGAACAATGGTCACGCGAGAATGCCG
The DNA here is from genome assembly GCF_009363415.1 of Vibrio aquimaris. Taxonomy (NCBI): domain Bacteria; kingdom Pseudomonadati; phylum Pseudomonadota; class Gammaproteobacteria; order Vibrionales; family Vibrionaceae; genus Vibrio; species Vibrio aquimaris. The sequence goes on from NZ_CP045350.1 coordinate 1,882,004, forward strand.
TACTGCTTGGTGATGCGTGCTGCGCCGTTTTACCCACCATGGGCATCGGCTTTAGTCTTGGTATCGAGAACACCTTTATTCTCGCCCAAAGCTTGGCATCAAACTTTTTTGATATTCCGAGAGCATTCGAACGTTACCAGCATAGAGCTCAGCAACGCTCCCATGATTTGCAAAACATTACTCACCGCCTCAGTGAGTTAACCTACACAGAGGCATTTGATCCAGAAGAAGTTGCAAAGCTTTACAGCCGCTTTACCCAAGTCAACAGTCAGTCACCGTTTTAAATAACTAAAGCGCACTCATACGTCCCCAAACGGTTCTTTCACCGTTTGAGGGCTAACTTTCTTTCTTCCTAGTGATATAGTAGTTAGTCTATTCAACTGTAAGGAAAGAGATCAATGGACAAGTTTCTAAAACGACTGACTAGCACACCCAATGAGGTTATGTTTGAACAGTCAATACAGGTGATCGACGAACACTTTGACTTTCATCCAGTCAGCTTTGTAAACGGAGAAACTCAAAATCAAGCGGGACAAAACAATGGCTCTTGTAAGATCTTTGCCTTCGCACAACTGCAAGGCTTAGATGAATCATCAACCTTGGCTTGTTTCGGCGAGTTCTATCGTGACGATGTGTTAAATAATCCAAATGGCACCGATCACGCTAACATCCGCAATTTTATCCAACACGGCTGGTCTGGCATTCACTTTGATGGTGTTGCATTGATTGCAAAGGAATCCATTTAAGCAAACTCAGTTAAGCCTATGCATTATAACAAAAATCACCAGACGCTTAATTAAAAGCAAGTCTGGTGATTAGTGAATGCTTCGAAGATATATAATGAGCTTCAAGTCTCTATGCCTAACTCGGGCACAGGTTCTTTATCGTTTCTCAATCAGAATGAGTCGCTAACCATTGAAGTCATCTTTGGTTAGCTCGAGCATATCTGGTCATCTTTCGACAACCTTGAAATAATCAGGCCAAATCACTTTTTTCTACTGAAGCCCAATCAATCATGTCAAAAACCGCGACTGGTTTAGTTTGAGTCCCCGGACACTTAAGCAACTGTTCAGCATTATTTTGCCATTTAGGCAAAACATTCTCTTGAATCCATACTCTTGCGCGACCCAAAGATTTCTCCCCCATTCCGAATACTGGCATTGAAGCGTCTTCGTCAGCTCTATTATTCTCATCAAAAAAAGACCCTGTCGTAGCCTCAATTATCGACTTAAGCACCGCATAATTATCATGATTTCGACTCGCATGGTCCTTGTTATCACCAAACTCAATATCGTTCAGCAGATGTTGAGTAATATAGTATGGTGAACATACTATACCTTCATCCCTTGTGTTGTAACCTGGTGCAATAAGGTTCTCAACATCAATATGCCTGACTATTTTATCGTCGAATGTTAGATTCTCAGGTTTAATATCGTGGAAATAAATAGATTTTTCGTGCAAGTTTTTTAGATCACTTAGTAACGTTTTAAATGCAAGAAGCTTTACAGATTTACCTTCATCGATGAGAGAGGCAACTTCCTTTCCCCCATTATGTGCAATCATGGTCGTAGGATTGACGAACTGAGCCTTACATATGGATTCGTAACCTTGCAAAGTACTATTGGCTAACTGGTTGTAACTTCGCTGGTTAAGATTTTCATCTAATCTGTGAATATGAAGTTGAACAAATTGGTCATCTCTTCGTACAAGCTGCTTAAAGCCACCCTTTCCTCCTTTCTGGAAGTTATCTGGTGTTCGACTAAGAAACTGACCTTTCTGATCATAAAAATAGCTTCTGCTTGCTTTTGAATTAGTTAATGTCTTAACACCAAGCTCATTCACCGCCTTGGCTTCTTTTCTTTGCTTATATGCTTTGAATGTCTCTCCAATTAAGTTAGCGGCATGTTTTTCTTGATTGATTCTGTTGGGTGAGCTAGATGCAGTGGCCTCTAATTTAATATTTTTTATCGGCTTTTCTGGCTGACTACTGAATTTACGAATAAGATCTCGAACGCTAGGGGTATCCCTCTGGTTAATAAAAACGTTAGAGCATTTTTTGATAGGTATACTTCTCGTTAGGTCTTCAAATTGAGCCACTCTAGCTGCCACAGATGTCGATGTTATTTTCATACTGAGATCTTGATTAAGTTTTTTGATGACAGCCATTATTCCTATAAAACTATCAATATCACGCGATTTTTCATGAGTTTTACTGCCAATCTCTACCACATAAATAAACGCAAATTGGAATATTTTGTCACTTTTAGAAAAAATCACATTTCGAACCAAGATCTTTCATCCTGTTTAAAACTCCGCCCTGCCGCCCATAATACACACCACATAATCTTTATTTGGATAAATTCTGCTAGCCCAAAAATGACCAGTCTTTGACGAAGGAGAAGAGAACGGTTTAGGGCATATAATTAAGAGCTCAAACAATTAGCGACAAAGATGGGTTATATAAAGTGCTTTGGATACTCAGATAGTTGCTATGAGACAACTCTCAATGATGGCCATCTAGCTAACCAGCCTTTTGAGTTTACTCGACTTTCAAAGGTTTCTCGCGACCTCTTGGGGTTATATGTAATGTAGTAATCAAATAGTGACTCAAAACCAAAAGAGGAAATACATTCGTAACGATCAACCCCCACTTTCCTTACAGCCACAGCGGTTTCTTTTTCAACCCAAAAACTCATAGCATCTAAAGTACTTAAATAGGGCCGATCGCCATTACGTTTATGCATATAGGCTTGATTACGAACCTGCCAATTTACTTCAGGCTGCCACTTTTTCAATTTGGCTTCGTAAGCCAAATAAGCATTTGGATCGGCTTCGTGTTGATCGTAGTAAATGACATCTACATCATTTAAAGGTGTTGGCGACTCAAAACTATGTAACCAATCCCAAACTAAGTTACGTACAAAACCTGCAGCTATATAGCACTGAGGCAAATTCAGTTGAGATACGCTATCTAGCGCGGATACTCTGACTTGGTCTTGCTTAATCAGTTCGATTATTTTGTCCATGTTTACCATATAACGCTTAATTGATATTCGTAACCACGCTTAACTCAAGCACAGAGTGAGCGACCTGCTCTTTTTAGGATAGTTAGCCATATGACTGAACTAAAGACGCAAACTCAGGAGCAAATTTGGTAGGAATAAACTCGATTATTTCATAATCGGCCAGATGATGAACCTTGAACGGATCCTCATCTAAAATTTGCTCTAAATCGCCTCGATTACCTGCTGTGGCAAGGATGACTCCACCAGTGCGGGGCACTTTTCTACCCGAAGCAATAAAGCTACCTTTTTCATAGTGCTTATCTAGGTAGCTAATGTGCTCCTCTAGATATTTATCAATTTGAGACATATCACTGGTGTAGGTTATCGACACAATAAACATCATTGTTCCTTTTTTTGTATTTTCTGGTGACTGAGCTAGCAACAACTCAATGACGGATTTTGCATCGTTTATTGCCGGAGCACGCAATCTGAATCGCTTTAATGAGAGGTTATGCGTGAAATTTTCTTAGATTGTTTGTGGCGTGATATATAATCTTCGCAAAGCTCAGTTCTTTTATTTTAAAAGCGCTGAGCATTCTTCGTAAGAAGGGCTATCTCCTCTTTGAATGCCCCATAACTGCTTTGCAGCATAATAAGAAAAGCTGGTATCTGCAGAAGCTCTCTTCTGTCTCTCACGTTTCTTTTCCACATGAATGGCTTTCATTTCTTGAGCTTGGGCACCAGATATCTTTCTTGAAGTCGCACAGATGCTGGCAAGTCCTTCATAAGCATAGGCATTAACTTCTGACATATTAATGCCTGCTAGCCCATTAGAGGTGTACAACACACTGCAAGTTACCATCAGCACCTTCAGACGCATAAACACCATTTCCACCTCGTAAGCATAATAGTCACAAAGAGCCATTAACTTGACGTTGTTAATGGCTATCAGCGATACGTTATTAGTGCTCAATACACTGCAAACACGCCCATAGTGACCAAAAGATTAATAGATATAAATATAAGTGTAGTTGCTATCTGAAAGAGCGATTAATATTTGGAAGAACAAATCGACTTAGGCGTTGGCAGGATTGAGAAACAGCGTAACAAACAGCGCTGAGAGCTCACCCTGCTTCACCCATCAATCAATAGTGTGTATTAATTTTTGTAAGGTAGTTTAAATCAAACATTAGAAGTATGTTTTATGTTATTGATTAATATAAAAAGATCAATCAGCGATTACAATGGACTCAACTTTATTTTCACCATTTATCATTGAGGCCAAATGCGGTAAGCTAGTTTTTCTGCCATTGGGGATAATTGACTTTGCTGACTCGGTTTTCATCATACATTGTTGCGCTTTTTTGTTTCGCATTTATCAGTATCAGCGTCGCTTTTGCTTCTCAGCCCACTCAAGAAGCTTTGGTCATAGCGCCAGATAGTTCACTAACTCATAAAATAAAATGCTCCGCCAAAAATCAAAACCACAGTAAAGCCAGTACAGCACACCACGGCTGCGCTTCCTTTTGCGCCCTAAAAGCCCCCTATCTCGCTGAGCTCAAATTAACAGATACTCGTCAAAGTTCTCTCGCGTTAATCAGACCAGACAAATCAGAAAAATCGGTGGCCCGTATACAAACCTTGTTTCGACCTCCTATTGCTTAGTTCTTAATCATTTACTCATTTATTACCGACTACAATAGTCGGAGTCATTTGTATTTATTAGGAATTATTTGATGAAAAAGTTATTTGCTTTACTGACAACTGCTCTCATTACGCTTAATGCTCATGCAGCAAAATTTGATGAAGGCACATATTATGAAGTGCTAAAGACAGAAAAATCAGCCACACCAAAAGTGACCGAATTTTTCTCTTTCTACTGCCCACATTGTTACAACTTCGAACCAGTTATCAATCAGGTGAAAACTTCACTTCCCAAAGATGCGCAGTTTGAAAAGGTTCATGTTGCGTTTATGGGTAAAGACATGGCTATTCCTATGGCTAAGTCCTATGCCACTATGGTAACTCTTGGTGTTGAAGACAGTATGGTTCCTGCGATGTTTAAGCAAATTCATCAGCTGCGCAGCGCACCACAAGATGAAAAAGCCCTACGACAAATCTTTATCGACAATGGGGTAGATGCGAAAAAGTTTGATGCCACTTATAACAGCTTTGTAGTCAACTCTATGCAGAAAGGTTTCGATAAACAGTTCGAGAAAAGCACTTTAACTGGTGTGCCAGGTGTTCTGGTCAATGACAAATACATAGTCAAATCAGAAAAAATAAAATCGATGGAAGAATACAGCCAGTTGATTAACTACTTGCTGACTTTATAAGTTGACCTAAAGATAGCCAAGGCTAGTCAACACTCGACTAGCCTTGTTCTTAACCTCATTCTAACAGCAATGATTTGCTGGGCTGCGCACTAAAAAAGTGCCTAAAGCATGATTTAATGACTTCAATTAACGCCAATTTCACTGGCCCCATATGAAATGTTGAATATCCCATGCCAATCGATGCACTATGACTCGTAGCCGTGAAGTCGGTATTAAGCTCCTTTATTTTATTCGGGTATAAGTTATGTGAGAGACAATATTCTGGTAGTATCGTCCACCCCTCATTATCTAGCATATTAACGACAAGATCCATGCGCGCTAATGTATGCATAATAGTTGATGATCTACTATCCTTGTACCCCATATCACCTAAACACTTCAGCAAATAGCATGGTTCCATGATCAAATCAGTGTGAGAAATGCTTGATTTGAGTTGTAGGGCAGAGTTTGGACTGGTATAAAACTTCAACGGTAAATCGCATAAAAACACTCCCCTAAGATTTTTGGGCGGTATGATTTTTTGATTTCTCTTTGTTAGAGCAAGAGCTATATCTGTAGTTTTATTTAAAAGGCTATCGAGTACAATCTCATTATCTTGATTTGTAATACATAACGATGTATTGGGAAATTGTTTGCGAATGCTTTTCATAATTTCTAACACTAAACAATTCGGAACCACGCTGGCTACAGAGAGGGTCAGTTCTGCCTCTTCTTCATTTGATATTGATTGACTGACCACGTTTAACTGTTCTGCCATCCTTAACATCAAGCTTGCTTGGTGCAACAGCCTTTTCCCTCCATCGGTTAGCAATAAAGGGTTACGCGTATTGCGATCGAACAGTTCAATATTGAGTTCTATCTCTAAGTTATTGACATGCTCACTTAAAGTCGTTCTGCCTTTGTTAAGAACCTTTGCCGCTTTAGAAAATGAACCGTGTTGGGCCGTAAAAACAAATGCTTCTAACTGATTGATATTTAGTGGTAGGTCCATAATTATTCGCCCAATGACATATTTCAATTATTATGTCCGTATAATACTAGCACTAGATATCATTACTACATAATGCATATTAAGGTATATGACTATGAGGGGGTAGTATAGGTTTCAATCACCAAGCCAACTTTTTTCTGCGATACACTTGAGCTTTTTACGATATACATTGACTGAATGGTCTTTTATTAATCGATTTGGCGCGATAGTTTTAACCCAAAGCGCCTTAAGGCGGTAGGGAAGCGAAACATGATAAAGCCTTTGAACGCTATCATATTTCTCTGGCTCGCAATGAGACAAATAGCGCATATCACCGACGTGTGTATAACCTACAAGATTAGCCGAGAGCCAATCCTTTAGTTTGGGGCCGATACTTGGTATCCAAGAAAGCAGTGTAGAAACCAAACTCAATACACCACTATTGGGCGGGAACATGGGAACACTATCTGCTGCATTGACAATTCGATAAATTGGAGTCTTCATATGCGAAGCCCACTCATGATCGCCGACTCGAGGAGCGCCAAATGTATAACACGCCGCAATACCATTTTTGAACATCAACCTTTTGGCTGCAATCGTTGCAATAGCGCCACCCAAACTGTGGCCGGTTACTAGCAAAGGTTTATTTTCGTCTTTAAGACTAGACAGTGCTAAAGTAATATCGCTCGCCACTTGTTCATAAGCATGCTTAAACCCGGAATGTACTAGGCCTTGTGTCTCACAGCTTGTCAACTTAGCATTCACATCTGACTTTATATCTCGAACACTCGTGGCTTCCGTTCCTCGAAATGCTAGAGCATAGTATTGCTCAGTTTCGACCAAAATGGCTTGTGTACCTTGCTTATCAAATGTGTCGATTAGCTCTGCATTAAGATAGGCTAAGCTTTGATTGAGTTCCTTAAGCTCTTGTTCATGATCATACGCGAGCCCTTCCACCATAGAAACAAAGGTCTCTAATTGCCCCATTGAGTTATCAACAACGAGTTTCGACAGCTTATTGTCAACGAATTGTTGCACACGATTACCCAATATAAATTCATTAAAACGTTTATAAGCCAGCTCAGATAGACACGACATTAGCCAAGCGGTGCTGTCATTATACGCTTGGTGATAAGTGGGTACTGGTTTCTCAAGGAGTTTTTTTGTTCCTTGCTGATAAAGATCCTTCATTACGCTTTACCTATAAGGGAAATATTGGGTTTGATTTGAATTTTTTGCCATCTAGAAAAGAGGGGAAAGAATATTTGTGCCCGAATTTAGATATGACACTGCCAAATTGGTTACATCAAAGAAAAGGCCAACTACGAAAGCTGGCCTAAGATTTAGTATTTTATAAGCGCCATGTGTTACTGGGGTTCTTGTATTGACATTATCGCCACATTCTCTTGTTCATAATATGTCCACAGGCAACTGCTAAAATAATCTACATGGTCTCCATAATTCACACCGTATTCAAAACTTACAACTCCGCCGCTAATCCCAGTGTTTAAGTCTAACATCGGCTTATAGCCTACTTCATCAGATCCAAACTCGATTACTCCTGACTCCCCTGTCCACGGATAGAAGTTAATTTTTTCAATCTCCGCACATCTTATAGTCTTCACCTGCATACTGTCTCTCCATATCTTATCACTTTCGTCAATACTTAAGCTCAATGTTTCACCCGGAATTAATATGTCATTAGCGAAACCATTCGTACCTACATAAGTAGAGGAAAGAGGAACGCTATTTGGAGTGTCGTTACGTATTACTATAACAGACGTCTTACTTGGATCTGCGGCGGGATTAACCCATGTAGCACCAGCTGGTAGCTCGGGTAGCTCGTTCGGCTCCTCCGTCGGAGGGGTTTTGTCACTTACTACTATCGTCGCCACATTATCTTCCAGATACCCTACCCACAGGGTATTGTTAAGCATATTGCCATCGATTCCGTTCGTATCAATTATGGGGCCGTAGCTCAATCCAAGGGTTAAGTCTAGCACCGGTAAAGTTACATTTTCTTCTCCCTTATATTCGATCAGTCCCTGTGTACCATTGACTTCAGGGAAATAAATTATATCGGGAGACTCTTGATTACCATTATCGAAGTCTAAAGCTCTTATTACATCTCCCTCATGCATTACGTCATATTTGTCAGCTGATTTTATCACGTCTAATATCAGTGATTCCGTCGGTTGTAATACGTACGGTTTGTATAGACTTCCTGTGTACGATATGCTGTATGATAGATCGTCAGTGGTGTCATTTTTTAACACTAGTGTATGTGTACCACTTGGGTCAATGGCGGGATTGTTCACACTCGGTAGCTTGGGCGGCTGTTCACTCGTACTCAGAGGGATACTGTGTTCAAGCAATGTGATAACAAACTCGCCTCGATTATGCTCTGACATGTACTCTGGACAGGAAAATGCAACCAAAGGTAAGCCGCTTTCTTCAGGCTCATCTGCACCATAAATATTAAACTGTCCCGTCGTCGATTCATCATAAACGTACCTTCCCTGGTTAGCTCCATTCCCTACTCCGCCTCCGTTGCCCAATCTCACTATATCAACAACTCTCAGGGTAGATCGTGCATGTTTAGCTGAATATGCGCTTCGCTCAACCTTTATCCGCCACCCCCAATCAACGTCACCACTTGTGGTTAGGCTAGTGTCAGTTTTTACACCCCAAACATCGAACCATATTGACGTACTGTTTGTCGATTCACCGTCGTCGTCCGTATCAAGAGCGCTCTCTATTACTACATCTGCTTGTGCTTTTGGTAGAATAACTCCAGGCCGATCTGATATTACTGTGTTATCTGTATCACCTGTCGCTGCTATCGAAGTCATTATGACGCTCTTGGTGTTATTGACAAACGTTATAGGAAATGCATGGAATGTACTTTGTGTCGTCGTCTCCTTGCGTGTAAAACCCATACTGTTCGCAATAAGACTTATGGTGGACGCTAGAGTATCAACATAGCCAGTGCCATCTTTTATAGTATCATCATCTCTGTTTTCTGGGTTTTCTGTATCGGCGTCGGTTCGGGTTTCCCAATTATAAATGTTGGTGTTTGAGAGCAATGCTTTTGAGGCACTATCATCTGTAAGAAGTTTGTAAGTTGTCATTTTTTGTCCTTGTTAATTCGTTTTTGAAGCTCGGTCTGAGCCTTTTTCTGGTTAGGTCAATGAGATGGCTTTCCCATACAATGGACAAGCCTCTCCAAAGGAGTGGCTGCTCGCCTAGGCTAAAGTCTTACGCCAGTCCCTCCCTGTATCACTGTTTTTATTTAGATGTTTGTTCAAGTTTGAACTTGCTGAGGCCTTTTAATTTAGCTTCTTCATACGACTTAAGGATAGCTTCAGACAGTTCAGCACTAGATTTACTCTTTGCGTCCGGGCCAATATTTGGGATATGGTCATCAACTGTAATCAAGGCTATATCATCGCCAATATACCAGGCCCACAGAGTATCATTACTGTGGTCTCCATTTATCCCATCGTCATCCCTGACCTCTTGGTAGCTTTGCCCTGTACTTAAGTCCATAAGCCGCTTATCGAGATCTGAGTCCGAGGCGACTCCCGTATCATATTCTATGTAACGATCATTATTGGGGAAAAACAAATCATCGCTATTACTACCATCGTTCAGATCCAAATAGTTCAATTTCTTGCCCTCAAAGTACACGTTGTAATCACTTCCGCTCCTTTTCACGTTTAGTATCAGACCTTCACCGTGGTTTAGATATGAAGTATCTTCATCATCGGGGTCGTCTTCATAATCTATGCGATAATCCAATGTACGATCACCACTATTTAAGAAGACAATGGTACGTGTTTCCTCAGGTCGTTCACTTAAGTTCGTCCAGGATGGGTATGGCCTCGGAGTAACTTCTGGGTCATCCATATCCACGATTGTACTGCCATCCGCGTTATATGTATGAATATCTGTTGGGACAAGGCAATAGTCCAATGTCATGCACTGCGGAGCATTAGCCCATACTGCCCCTTCTGCCTCGTTATTTTTAGATGCTGCAATTGAATTCGGACTATGGAATCCCACCAGTTGGCATTCCCCACCAGGCTCTGTTGTCTTGGCACTGATCGCAATTGAACCACAGTTTTCAATATCGTCGTAATCTTCTTGAAGTAGTAATTCACTCGCGCCAGCTTCGACATCATTAAAATTCTTGGCTTTGACGCTAATTGGCTTGAAAATACTATTCCCCATTTGGTATCCACCGTCATGCAATTGGAGAAACTTTATATCTACCCATCGCGTGTCGGTGCCCAACATTTCTAGCCCATATGGTTCTGCCTCCAACCGGATACGGTGAGCTTTGCCAGTTGGCAGTTCTAAACTTTCCGCGTCTGAATAAAGGCTAAGCGTGCATGATTCAAATGGCGCTAATACTTTATGCATTGTATTCACTGGGCCGCTGGATAATTCGTGCGGTTGAGAATAAAGCGTCGCAAGTAGTGAGCAGTTACTGTAGTTATTTACCCGAATAGACATTTCCTGAGGTGTGTCTTCATCCACTTCTTGGGGTTTGCCCACAATTTTTCCCGCTAAAGCTACCGCAGCCGATGTCAGGCCGATACCTGCTTTCACCACTCCAGTCATTACCCCTTGTGTAGCCTCCCCAGTGTCTTCTTGTGGTGGGTTCATTGCGTAAACGATTGGGTAAAGAAGAGATCGGGTCGCTTCCAATCCTTTATTTCCTCGGTATAAATCGATTTTAGTCGTCATGTATTTTTCCTCTTATGTTTTCTCTGGGTACGTTAATTATTTAAGGTTTCATTGTATAAGCCTTTGTCAGGTCAATATTTCTTCCTGAAAAAGATTATTTCAGTTACTATAAACAAACTCTATTCACCCAACCATTCGGCATATTTCTATGGTGGTATCTTCACCAATCAATCTAAATAACTTCTCTCTATCGACATCACATAGAACTGATATCGATGATATTTTCGATTGATCGTTTTCATTAATAATATTTCTTATTTCCGAAATTAAATTTTCATCTTCAATATTAGATAAAAAATCACTTACCATATAATACGCATATAGTTCAGAGGCATTAGAGGCTAAGTAATATGAATTTAATTCCGTTATAAAAAATAAAATTATCTGGAGTGAAATACAGAGTATTAGTGATTTTCTCTCCAAATTCGGAAATAGATCGTTTAGCATAAAATATTTCCTATTTTTTCATTTTTAATCATCTCATTTTGGCTTTAAAGCCATCGATGAGAATTTTAATCCAATGATGAATTCATTGTCACGGCAGTTATGGTCGGACTAACCGACGTTAGATATACCGTCGCTCTAGGCTTAGTGTGCTTGGGTCATCATATGAATATTTTAACTTTACGAAATTATTTTTATGAAATACGAAGATAAGAGTTGATATATAGTGATTTCATTATGATTGTGAAGCTAGTCATCTGGTAAAAAACCAGATAGCGTCTAATTAAATATTACTCCCAAGCACTAAGGTTTATACTCACCAAACTCTCCAGTCTTCAATACTCATATAATTAGAATCAAACCCTTTTGTCATCGAGCTAAGCTGATCCATTGCAATACCTGTCAACCTGAAACCGAATGAAAATCTGTGAGTGTTAGACAGAACACAATGCCAAAGGCGAAACCCATCGACCTGCACATTTCCGCAATAAAATGCTCGAATATTCCAACCTTTTCTATCCCATGAGGTATATATTCGCCCTTCCGCATCTACATAACGAAAGAAAGATTTTCGGTCTTCCGGCGTATAAACAAAATAAATTCTGACGGGTGCGGACGATGCGGTTTCATTTGTATGCCATGACATCATTCCATCGTCTGGAGGATAAATAAACGAGCCTGAATTTTCGATTAACTTTATATCTGGAAACATCTTGGATAGAGTAGATTCTATCAAAGACACTGCTGGATGATTCACTAAGTGGTAGAGATGGTTATGGTTGCTCAATACAACGTCTTTACTCTTCATAGCCAAGGAAGACTTCAAGCAATCTTCTTGTGTGTACCAAGAGTAAGGACGCAGCTTAGGCTGTTTATTATCCACGGCATTTTTTATGATATATGGTGTATCGCCTAAGTTTTTCGTAATACTTCTATTGAACTGCTTTAGTTTATCACGGCTCCAACCTTGCATGTCCACGACCTGCACTGAGCCACGACCTCGCAGCAAATCGACATGGATTGAATCAAATGCCACCGCCAACTCATTCATAATGTTCGAGTCGAAATAACACTCGTCTAAATGTAAATAATAAGGTTCCTTTTGCATCAAATCTCCCTTAGTATCAATGAGATTGTAGTAAAGAAACCCTTAAGCTAGTTGGGTTAACTGGGTCAATCTTCAGTACTAGAATCAAAGCTTCTATCAGTAATCTTAGCAGCGGCTAGCAAAGAAGATCGCACCTTTGCATACATAGAAAACTCGTATTTCCTAATTGGAGAAAGTAGCATTGTCACTAGAAAAATTTGCAGATATTTGTCATGGGGATAACCAGGTTTAACCGTATTAGGTGAGGTTAGAAAGGACTTTATCGCACAAGCGTCTGAGAGAAATTAATTCATCGGCATCGAGATTGATTTTGCACAACATATTGCTCGGGACAGATTTGGCTTGTTCTTTAAGTGCTCGACCTTGGTCAGTGAGGTTGAGTACTCGTACTCTCTCGTCTTCTTCACTTCTTCCTCTTGCGACAAAACCCTTAGCTTCTAGGCGTTTGAGTAATGGCGTTAAAGTTCCAGAATCAAGATGTAATCGACTGCCTAAATCTTTAACACTGGCCCCATCTTTCTCCCACAACAACATCATGACCAGATATTGCGAATAGGTAAGATCTAAGCTCTCTAATAAAGGTCGATAAGCTCTGGTCACTGAGTTAGCTGCACTATAGAGAGGAAAGCAAATCTGCTCACTTAAAAGAAGCATGGATTTGTCTGAGGTCGGTTTAGGTTTGTTGGGTGTGTTCATCGTCTATTTTCATTGCGCACAACATGGTTGCATTATAACTAATTTTTGACAGCTGGTGGCAAACTTATGTGAGTTATAGTCAATAATGCCGACCAAAGTAGTCGGCATTTTTATCTTCACCCAATTCTATGAATATTCAGCACGCAGCTTTTTAGCCGCAGACACCATGTTATTCAGTGAAGCTTCCGTTTCAGCCCAGTTTCTAGTTTTTAAACCACAATCAGGGTTTACCCATAACCGTTTCGCTGGGATTTTCTCCGCTGCTTTGTTGATCAAGCCTTCAATCCATTCTTTACTGGGGATATTTGGAGAGTGGATATCATAAACGCCTGGGCCAATCTCATTGGGATACTTAAACTCCTCAAACGCTTTAAGTAGTTCCATATTCGACCTCGACGTTTCTATGGTTATCACATCAGCGTCCAAAGCTGCCACAGAATCAATAATTTCGTTAAATTCGGAGTAACACATATGAGTATGGATTTGGGTTTCTGAACTTGCTCCTGCCGCAGAAATTTTAAAGGCGTCAACTGCCCAATCAAGGTATTCAGGATGGTCACGTTTTTTCAGTGGCAGACCTTCGCGAAATGCGGGTTCATCGATTTGAATAATATTGATCCCCGCCGCTTGTAAGTCTGATACTTCATCTCGAAGCGCCAGCGCTAACTGATTAGCGATCTCTTTACGGCTGATATCTTCCCTAGGAAATGTCCAACATAGAATGGTCACTGGGCCCGTAAGCATGCCCTTCATTTTCTTGGACGTTAGTGACTGAGCATACTTTGACCATTCAACGGTAATTGGTTTTTCTCTTTCGATATCTGCAACCACAATCGCAGGCTTGACACATCGAGAGCCATAACTTTGCACCCAGCCAAATTGCGTAGTCTGGAAACCGGCCAAGTTTTCTGCAAAGTACTCCACCATATCATTTCGCTCAGCTTCACCATGAACCAAGACATCGAGATCCAAGGCTTCTTGACGCAGTACCGCTTCTTTTATGTGACCTTGTAACGCGACATTATAGTCCGATTCGGACAATTTGCCGGTACGATAAGCACTGCGTTGTATCCGGATCTCACTCGTTTGTGGAAACGATCCTATTGTTGTCGTCGGAAACAAGGGTAAATCCAGCGCTTTACTTTGAGCAAGCGCACGCTCCTCATAAGGAGCACTTCGCCGAGCAAAAGCTTTGGTTATATGATTAAGACGCTCTTGAACTTCTGGTTTATTAACATACGTTGCGTCTTTGCGAGACTTTACAGGCACACTGTAGCTGTGACAAGCTTCAATCGCTTGTTGGTCGCCATCAAGCGCTCTAGCTAATAGAGCCACCTCAGAGACCTTTTGTTTTGCAAACGCAAACCAACTACGCACCTCTTCAGAAAGTTCGGATTCCAAGTCAAGATCGACAGGGGAGTGAAGTAATGAGCATGAACTTGCAACCCATAGGCGATCGCCTAATTTGTTTTTGATAGGCTTTAACCGCTCTAGCTGAGCGGCAAGATCTGCGCGCCATACATTTCGACCATTCACCACTCCAGCAGAAAGCACCCAGTGCTGAGGAAGTTTAGATATAAGTTGATCGAGCTGCTTAGGAGCCGCAGAGAGATCCACGTGCAAGCCATCAACATCGAGTTCAACAACCTTATCGAGTGAATCTTCTAATGAATCAAAATAAGTGGTTAAAAGTACTTTCACATCACAACGGAGGACCTGGTAAGCAAGCTTAAATGAGTTCAACCATGGCGTTTCGAGCTCTAAAGATAAAATCGGTTCGTCTATTTGAACCCACTCAACGCCTTGCGCAGCAAGTTTAGACAATATGGTTTGATAAGCAGTAAGAATACGCGGTAGCAGACTCAAACGATCGAATCCGTCCTCAATTTCCTTCCCTAAGTAGAGGTAACTTATAGGGCCAAGCAAAACAGGTTTAACCTTATGACCCGCTTTCGTTGCTTCACTCACTTCTTCAAATAGCTGAGGCCAACTGACTTCAAACGTATCTTCTTGACGAAATTCAGGAACAATATAGTGGTAATTAGTGTTAAACCATTTGGTCATATCCGAGGCTGCTGCTCCTTTCTCACCCTCTTTTTGTTGAGAGCGTCCTCGCCCAACTCGAAACAAAGTATCCAAGTCAGGAAACCCAGATTGGTGCCGCTTTGGAACATGACCAAGCAACAAGGTGGTGGTTAATACATGGTCATACCAAGCAAAATCCCCAGCAGTAACATAACTGAGTTCAGCATCAGACTGTGTTTGCCAATTCTTATGCCTCAGCTCAGAACCTACCGCTTTTAAAGCAGCTTGATCAATGTCGCCACGCCAATACTTTTCAAGCGCAAATTTAAGTTCACGTTGCTCACCTATTCTTGGATAACCCAATATATGCGTTGTTGTCACCATCTTACTCGTCCTTTTATATTTGAAGTTTTTTAAACGGGTGAGATTGTTTACAAAGCTCAAGCTCATTCATCATCACCCTCTGGGTTTTGTATAGAACACCTAAAGGCGTCTAGATGGCTAAACTATCTCGTCAAAGCAGCAAAGTGACAATCTCCAATTATTCAACTTGTTTATGAAAAAAATTCATGTGTAACCCAGCCTATTCAATTCAGGGATAAACAGCGCAAATGTCAAATAAATAGACGTCTAGATGTTTACACATCTTTTTTAAAAGCGTAGATTAGTTATATTCAAACAGAACTCGCGTAACTGAAGAAAGCTAATGATAGAGTTTAAGCATCTGAAAACAATTGTAACTTTGAGAGATACAGGCTCACTCACTGCCACAGCGACAGCGTTGCACCTGACACAGTCAGCACTCTCTCATCAGATAAAAGATCTTGAGGCAAGACTCGGAGGACAGCTCTTTTTACGCAAAACTCGCCCAGTTAAATTTACTTCTGAAGGCAAGATTCTACTCGACTTAGCTGACCAAATTCTGCCTAGGTTAGCCAAAGCAGAAAATGATTTAGCCGGTTTGAAAGAAGACGTCAATGGACGATTACATATGGCCATTGAATGTCATTCTTGTTTTCAGTGGCTAATGCCAGCTCTGAGGGATTACCAGCAAACTTGGCCAAGCGTGACGCTAGACTTTTCATCAGGCTTTGGTTTTGAACCCCTTCCAGCATTACTCGGTGGAGAATTGGATTTAGTCATAACCTCAGACATCCAACCCCGCTCGGAAGTCCACTACGAGCCTTTGTTCGATTTTGAAATGCGCCTTATCACCGCAGTCAATCACCCAATAGCAAATAAAAACTGTGTTCAAGCTGACGATCTAAAACAAGAAACTATGCTCTCTTATCCTGTGCAAAAGAATCGCCTTGATGTGGTCAAACACTTTCTCCAACCTTCAGGAGTAGAACCGGCTAAATGGAAACAAGCCGATAACACGTTAATGCTGGTGCAAATGGTATCCGCAGGACTTGGTGTTGCAGCCCTGCCTAACTGGGCGATTCACGAGTTTTCTCGTCAAGGGTTGATCAGCAGCTTACCGCTTGGCAAAGGGCTATGGCGCCGTTTATTCGCTGCCACTCGTCAATGTGAAAAAGATAAACGTTATTTACAGGCGTTTTACAGCACCGCAAAACAGCAATCTAAGAACCACCTGGAAGGGATCAAACCTGTTTAGCCATAATGTATAGCGGTCTTTGGTTGGTCTATCTGTCGAACGACTTAAATTGATTAGTCAAAGGGTCATAGTGATAGCCTAAACTGTCCAACTTGTGAGTCACAGTATCGGTATCCATCTCATACATGACTATCAACTCTTCAAAGCTATTGCATTCAAGCCTTAGCTTTTCGTTAACAATACCAAGCAAGATATTGCTATCCAATCTAGCGACATTACTTAGGTCCATAACAGCGCCCCAACACTACTCCTAATCTTTTAAGCTTAGCGTTAAATGGGCAAAATAAGAAATAGGCATAAGCTACAAGACAATAAAATTCTCAATGAAACTCATAGACACCAGCATAGTAGTAAACGCCACCCAAAGCTGAATTTTATGCACTGTTTTCGAGAGCAAAATATGCCAACACCAGATCAAAACCGCGGTAATCATTAATGCGAAGCCACTTAGCAACATATTGGTATGTTCAGCCAATAGATTTGGTTCTATCTGAGCACTTTTGACCAGTACAACAATGCTCAATAGCATAGCTGAAACTATACCTGTAACTGGCAAGATACGGTGAAAGGCCTGTAAGCGTGTTTTAGCAATGGTGAGTAGGAGATGGGAAAATAAAGCGCCAAGCAAAAATATCTCTATGACCTTTAAAGCGGAGCCAACAATACTGGGCTGCTCGCTAATCACTATTCCTACATAGGCAAAAGCGAGACCATTGGCGAGGTAGATCACCCAAAGAGGTCCTTGCACACGCGTTTTTTTGGTTTGAACTTGCGAGTAAAAGTACAGGATGGCGAATACCAGCATTATCGCTTCAATTTTTAGCGATGCTACTGCAAGCCATAGAAGCGCAACAACTGGTAAAACTTTATGAATTCGCCCTCTTTGCCCAGGACAAATATCCCCTTTCACCAAAATAAGAGTTAATACTAATTGGGCACCTAAAAGCATAGGAGCAAGAAGGGATAAAAGTTGCTGAATCATCACTGCAAGAATCGTCGTTATCATGTGTGGGCGAGCATAATAGCAAAACAATAGCGCTGTCGGCTACTAGCAACACCTTTAAGCAGAAGCAAAATAAGACAGTAAATCCTGTCCTGTCACTACCCTTAGATACTAACGTATGAGCCAATTTCGTGAGCATTTTGACGATATAGTATCTGTGCGTTCCAATACTCAGACCAGTAACGAACTCTTTGTCTACTTTTAAAATATCGAAGTTACAATCACTTAGGTAACTAAACGAATTATAATCTGTGCCAAAATCATCAATGACAACACTCACTCCCCTACGCCGAATGTTTCGGATTAAAGCAGACTGTTGGGATTCACTATCAAAATAAGCGCTCTCAGTTAACTCAATCGTTACCAGCTCAGGTGTTTTGGCATATTGATGAACCAGTGCATCGTAGCTTTGCAGAACTTCATCGCTATCTTGCTTTGTATTAAGCGAACGGTTGATGGTCATACCTAATTGCGAGCCAAAATGGTCTTGAATCTTGGTTAAATCCTCTAACGCTTTGCGCCCAACACACCAATCTAGATCAGAGACCAAATCTAGTATGAGAACGGAGATCTCCTAGCATACAAACGACACGCAAAAGCTACTAACATTCGACATCGCTTATAAGCTTAGGAGAATTTGAGGTTGTTGATAGTATTATTTTTTAAATTTCATTGCCGACTAGATACTGAATCAAACGCTCTTGCTCAACCAACCCCTTAAACCTTGAATCACTATCAACAAGCACCCAAGGCAGGGCGTGCGTCTTCAATAAGCTTTTCACTTCACCCAAAGGCAAACGCCAATCTAAAACAGCATGGGGTGGTGACATCATACGGTGGACGGCTTTCTGCCAAATAGAATTTTCTTTATTTGTCTCATGGTCAGTGCCCATACTCGGCGTCATATGTAAGTTCATCGCCACCCTGTCGACTAGACCAACGCACTGATTGGTCTCTACCACAGGTAATACATTAAGTTCATCAGCGCTAAAATAGGTATATATCAGTGATAATGATTCTCCCGGATCAACCCGCGGCAAATTTGGTGTCACAAGCTCTGAAATTGT
Source organism: Vibrio aquimaris (assembly GCF_009363415.1). Taxonomy (NCBI): domain Bacteria; kingdom Pseudomonadati; phylum Pseudomonadota; class Gammaproteobacteria; order Vibrionales; family Vibrionaceae; genus Vibrio; species Vibrio aquimaris. The sequence goes on from NZ_CP045350.1 coordinate 1,901,028, forward strand.
GCCAACACTACTTTCTGAACTTCCATCAATGACAGGCAAAGTGCAATAATCTTCAACGTTACGAAGTTCATCAATAGAAAGTGGCTTTGAGAAAAAATACCCTTGAATGCAATCGACACCTAGGTCACGCAAAGCAATATATTCATCCAAGGTCTCAACGCCTTCCACAACCACTTTGAGCTTGAGTTTTTGAGCTAGCTGAACAATTGCATTGACCACGTGATACTGTCTGGTTTTCGCACCTATACCTTGAATAAGACTTTGATCTATTTTCAACACATCGAAATAGCTCTTATTAAGGTAATCAAATGACGTAAAACCGGTGCCAAAATCGTCCACCGCAATTAGAACCCCAGCTTTTCGCATAGACGCTAATAGCTCTTCTTGATATCTATCACCAGCAAAGTACGCACTTTCCGTAAACTCGATAGTCACCTTATTGGCAGGTATACCACTGTCATCAATCGACTGTGTAGTGTGTCGCAATATTGCCATAATATCTTGCTTGGCATTAAACGAACGATTGATGGATATACCCACATGCTGCCCAAACAAGCTCTGTAACTCTGGTAAACAAGACAACGCTTTTTTGTTGAGCGCATCATCTAGCTCAACAATTTTATCTATATCTTCTACCGTATTGATGAGCTCTTGAGTTGAAGTTTGAATCTGCGGATGTTTGGGGAATCGACACAAGGCTTCAAACTTATCAATTCGCCCTTGTTTGATATCGACTATCGGCTGGAAAAAAACTTGTAAGGAGTCATTTTCAATTGACTCTTCAACCCAGATTTCCAAACATTTTTTGCGCTCAACTTGCTCATGGATATTGCGATCATAAAAAGCCACTCGTTTATCTTGCCCTGAATGCAGTTCAAGTAATGCTTGAACTGCATGAGATAGCAGCTGCTTTGGCGCCATATCTCTTGAATATCTTATCGATACTCCAGTTAAACCCTGCTTTAAAGAAAGTGCGACAGAGCTTTGTGAATGCTTAAAGCTCTGAAAAAAGGTTTTTATGGCCTGTCTAATTAAACGTATACCTTGCTTCTTGTCAGCAATAGCCACTTTCATCACTACAGCAAAGCGGTCATCGCCAATATAACCAGCATGACTGATCAACTTATTTCCCAGTAAATAGCTGGCAAACTGGCGTTTTGTTTCCTGAGCATTAGGTTCTGGAAATTGTGGCTGTAAGGCGAGAATAATCTGAATGTTTTCTTGAGATATCGGCTGTGGATCATCTTCAATATTGTTAAGAAAAGCATCACTTGTTGGCAGTTGAGTCAGTAAATCCACCCCACCAGCTTGCCTGTCATCAACACATTGAAGGTGGTCAGATAAATCTGTACCTAAGCCCAAGAAATAAGACTCACCATTTCCCGGTGATACTTTATGGATTGTCAATTTTTGGGGGAACGTCGAACCATCGGCGCGTTTGGTTAAGATTAATCCACTCCAATGGCCGTTATTTTCTATGCCATCCCATAAATTCTTGTAATAGTCGCTACTTAGTTTCTCTGCATTAAAAACGCTAGTCTCTTTCCCTATTATGTCTTCAAGAACATACCCTGTACTCTTCTCAAAATGGCGATTACATGCCAGTATCCGCGTTTTTTCGTCCGTCACCAGCATGCCATGATGGAAGTTCTCAAACATCGCATAGAATATCTCTGCTGCGACAATATCGGACGGGATCACAAGGCAAGGTAACAAGGTCCCTTTTAATAAAGAATGCTCTTCTACTGTAATTTTAAATTCTACATAGCTAAAGAGACTGTCGGGTGTCATGATACAGCAGTGAAAATAACGAACCCTGTGTGTACTGATTGCCGCTCGAAGCACCTCGCGAGCCTTATTTCTTTGAGCTGGAGGTAAACGTTTCAATAATTCCTTGGCTGAAATAGTCGGTTGAGAATAGCCAAAAAGAGATTTCATGGCTTGTGGTTCACAACTGAACTCCTGAGTGGTGAGGTCAAGCTGCCAAGAATAACTCTCGTATTTGTGCCAACGAGATGTTTGCTGTGTATTGGATACTTCTTTACCTGAGTTTCCTTGTCCCATACAGACAGACCTATTGCTTCTAAACGTCTAATACTATGATGTTAACTGCTTAGCACGAGAATTTGCGTTAGGTGGTCTACAAGATTGGCATTTTCTAAACTGATAGATACTGTATTAGACAGCTTTATTGGGGTGGATAGAGAACAAACAAGTCGCTATAATTCGCGCTCCTTGAAGTAGAGACAATAATATGTACGCTAAGACCACTCCTATTCATGAATACAAAAAATACTGGGCTGAATGCTACGGTACCGCTCCGTTTCTCCCGACAAGCCGTAAAGAGATGGATGCATTAGGATGGGACAGCTGCGACATCATTATCGTCACTGGGGATGCTTATGTTGACCACCCAAGCTTTGGTATGGCCATTATAGGTCGATTGTTAGAGGCTCAAGGTTTTAGAGTTGGTATCATCGCGCAACCAGAATGGCACGACAAAGAAGCATTCACAACGCTTGGCCAGCCAAACCTATTTTTTGGCATCACTGCAGGCAATATGGACTCAATGATCAACCGCTACACGGCAGATCGAAAGTTACGCCATGATGATGCCTATACTCCGAACAATGAAGGCGGAAAGCGACCAGATCGAGCGACTCTTGTTTATTCTCAACGTTGCCGCGAAGCTTATAAAGGCGTTCCAATTGTGCTGGGTGGTATTGAAGCAAGTCTGAGAAGACTCGCTCACTATGATTACTGGTCAGATAAAGTGCGCCGTTCTATTTTGTTCGATGCCAAAGCCGATATTCTTTTATTTGGCAATGCCGAACGAGCATTAGTTGAAGTAGCCCATAGGCTCGCTGACGGCGAGGATATCGCCAGCATGACCAATATACGTGGTACAGTTGTAAACTTAGCCTCAGAGCCTGACGGCTATAAGATTATCGACTCTTCACGGATTGAAAAACCACGTAAAGAAGCCTTTATTCCGCCCAACCCTTATGCTGTTGAAGAAAAATGTGATATCAAAGCCAAGGATAAAGACGAGCAAGCAAAACCCATCACCATTCGTCCCTCACGTCACGACGCTGCAACAACTGCGGTACGTATACCGAACTTCGAGAAATTGAATAACGATCGTATTCTTTATGCACATGCAAGTCGTATTATGCATTTAGAAACCAACCCTTATTCGGGCCGTGCCTTGATACAACGTCATGGGGATCGCGAGCTGTGGGTCAATCAGGCTCCGATTCCTCTCTCTACCGAAGAAATGGATTATGTGTTTGGATTGCCTTATGCGAGAGTACCTCACCCTCAATATGGTAAAGCAAAAATTCCTGCCTATGACATGATCAAAACGTCCGTTAACATCATGCGTGGCTGTTTCGGTGGATGTTCGTTTTGTTCAATTACTGAACATGAGGGCCGTATCATACAAAACCGCTCTCAAGAGTCGATTCTAAATGAGCTTGAAGAAATCCGAGACAAGGTTCCGGGCTTCACCGGTACCATCTCCGATCTCGGCGGCCCGACTGCTAACATGTACCGTTTAGGCTGCAGTGATCCTAAAGCAGAGGCGAATTGTCGACGTCCATCTTGTGTCTTCCCAGGAATTTGTAACAAACTTAATACGGATCACAAACATACCATAGACCTGTACCGCGCAGCCCGTAAGGTCAAAGGCGTTAAAAAAGTCATGATAGCATCAGGTGTTCGCTATGACTTAGCTATTGAGTCACCTGAATATGTCAAAGAGCTGGTTACCCATCATGTGGGCGGCTATCTAAAGATCGCTCCAGAACATACCGAAAAAGGTCCGCTTGACTTAATGATGAAACCAGGAATGGGGACATACGATAAGTTCAAAGAAATGTTCGAAAAATACAGTGCTGAAGCCGGAAAGAAGCAGTATCTGATCCCTTATTTCATTTCCGCGCACCCTGGTACCGAAGATGAGGACATGCTTAACCTAGCTTTGTGGCTTAAGAAGAATAATTTCGAATGTGATCAGGTACAGAACTTCTACCCTTCACCTATGTGTAATGCAACCTCAATGTATTATTCAGAGACTAACCCTCTCAAACGAGTGAAGTACAAACAACGCGAGGAAGTGCCTGTAGCCAAAGGAGAACGGCAGCGCCGATTGCACAAAGCATTACTGCGCTACCATGATCCAGCCAACTGGCCAATCATACGTGAAGCATTAATCAATATGGGTAAAAAACATCTGATTGGAGATAAGCCGAGTTGTCTAGTACCAGAAGAAGATGTGCAAACCTTAACACCTGCCCAACGTAGAAAGTCTGGCCGTCATGGTGCAAACCGGTTTGCGACTAAACACACCACAAGTCAGCCTGGATTTGAAAAAATGCATGGTAAAGGGACTAAACCTAAGGGTAAGTTTGGCTCTGGAAGCAACCACAAGTCCAATAATAATCTGACTGATAGTAATACGAAGCGCAGCAAGAAAAGAAGATAAGAGCGGTCAATACTGGGGTTGAATGAAGAGCACTTGATAACAGAATCTCGTGCTCTAAATTTGACGGAGGTTTAAGCGTTATCTGCCGCAAACTCTCTCATAAACTCAACCAAGGCTTTTACACCTTCTATCGGCATTGCATTATAAATTGACGCCCGCATTCCTCCTACAGCTCTGTGACCTTTAAGCGAAACTAAGCCTCTCTCAGACGCTTGTTTAAGAAATACTTCATCTAATTCAGGTTTTGCAAGTTGGAAAGGCACATTCATACGCGACCGGTTTTGAGCATGGACATCATTACTATAAAATGCTGAACTATCGATATAGTCATACAAAATTGTGGCTTTCTCAATGTTAATTTGCTCGATGGCACTTACCCCTCCCTGCCCTTTCAGCCACTTAAAGACCAAACCAGATAAATACCAAGCAAATGTCGGAGGAGTGTTAAACATCGAGTCTTTTTCTGCCAATACCTTATAGCTCATAAAACTAGGTAAAAGTTCATAAGCCAAATCAAGTAGGTCGTCACGCACAATAGCAATACAAATGCCTGCGGGACCGATATTTTTTTGGGCTCCCGCATAAATAACACCATATCGTGAAACATCTATCTTACGCGAGAGTATGTTAGAGGACATATCAGCAACAATAGGTAATTTGGTATCAGGCAGATCAGATATTTCAATCCCATCAATGGTTTCATTAGGGCAAAAGTGGACATAAGCAGACTCAGGATCGATCTTCCAATCTGAGGCTTGTATCACTGCCACTCTGCCTTCTTTTGTGGTTTTTGCATCAACAAGGTCTACTTGACAGTACTTTTCTGCTTCTTTCACTGCGCTTTGAGCCCAGTAGCCCGCATCAACATAGGTTGCTTTTAGTGAGCTTCCAAGTAAGTTTAGAGGCACTGCCGCAAATTGTGCACGAGCACCACCTTGGCAGAACAGTACTCTATAGTTGTCTGGAATATCGAGTAAATCCCTTAGGTCCTGTTCTGCTTCTTCAGCCACTTGAATAAACTCTTTGCTTCTGTGACTGATTTCCATCACTGAAGTACCAAGCCCATTCCATTCAACAAACTCCGCTTGTGCTTTTTGCATTACTTCTTTAGGCAACCCAGCAGGGCCAGCACTAAAGTTATACACATTCTCCATTCCCAAATTCCTTGTCTACGCTTTTAATAGAGGTTTTATTGATTAATACCACGTTTTTTTGTACATAAAAAGCAAGAAAAGAGGTCTTAAGACCTCTTTTTAATTAAACAGCAAAAATTTACCGGTTAGGGCTAATTTACAGCTGGCAAGAACAGTTGTATCAGGGGTATTTTTTGACCACTTTCAAATACTAAATTACCATCTTTAAGCTCAGCTTTAAGCTGATAACCCTTATCATCTTGACCGATAAATTCCTGAACTAAAGCCTCATCAATGCTTTGTTTAATGAATGGGTATTGCTCTACAAGGCCATTCGAGAAGAAGGTGTCAATATCACCGCTCAAGGCAGGCAAAAGCTTAGCTGGGTTTTTCGTAATCTCACTCGTGCCTTCAGGAACAGACACTTTACCCACACTATTAAACTCACCAGCATCTCCCAGTGTCAATGTTGCTTTATTCACCGATAGGAAGAAACCTTTGTCGAATAGTGTATCCACATAAGGCATGGCGTGCTGGATGTCTTCAGGTGTTAAAGTCGGGCTGTTCTGATACAAGCTAATCAGGTGGTTAAAAGCATTACTGTCTAATCCACCAAACTCAACGTCAAGTCCTAAATTTTCTGCTTTACCTTCAGGCATTTCTAATTTAGATATATTGACAACATGCTGACTATCTACGCGAGAAGACGCCTCGTCTATCGATGAAGAGAATTCATACTTGGCCTCTTCCATATTAAATATGGAAGATTGCTGAGCGTCGGATATTTTCACATCTGAGATGCGTATTTCTTGATCACCCAACCAAAAGTTATCTTGCTTTCGGCCATCTCCTACGCCTTTAATTCCAGAAATCAACATTTTCTCTCCAGAATTAAAATCGATTTCAACCGAAGGCACATTGAGGTCATAGCTAACTTCACCGAGCACGGTTAAATGCCCTTTAAGAGTGGAAGCGGTCACAGAGATCATCGCAGCATCTTCACCTTCAGAAGACTGATGCCAATTACCCAGTTTTAGTGAGTAATCTGTGTTACCGTTGAGCTGGGTAACGGTAGTCAACTTTAATGGAAAGCGTTCACTATCCTCTAACGTCGACTCAGCTTTTAAACTCAAAAGCCCATGAGTAACATGGCTATTGACAACAAATTCCGTTGGAAAGCCATCCAATTCGAGTTCTTTTGCTAGGACGGGGTCATGTATTGTATACCGTGTTGTCACCTCTGAAGATAAATATCCCCTATCATAAGAAATTACTTCCGCTTTCAATGATTCATTGGTTAAATGCGCGACACCGTCCTTAATAACATTTTGGCCAATTTGACCAACAGCCAAAGGCCAACATAATGCTAACGCAATTGCGCCGCCAATAGCGCCATATTTTTTTAATTGATGCATGTTTTATCTTTACTCGAGTATTAATTACAGTTTACGCCAAAAAACTCTCTATTAAATCATAGCATTGGTGTTTTACCATATTATAAGTTTAACGATCCGCACGTTACACTCACTGGTACTAGTCTAGTCCACACGATCAAAAGGTGGGTCAATTCACTGTGAGGTTTTATTCCACCTCATAACACCCAATTGCAAAACACATTGTCTCCTTACACAAGTTATCCTCCCACTCAAAGTCAAAATTAAAAGATAAAGATGGGTAATGAATCTCTTTTTGAAATTCATTTTGGTGTAAATTTTGCTCTTTGATATAAAGAGTGACAAAACAATGACATTTTAGTGGTGTCATACCACGAGAATGCATTATGATGTTATGGTATGACAGTGCTCAGTCGCAATAGACCGAGGAAATTAACAAGAAAAGGTTTTTCTTTCATATGCGTAATAAAATCTTAGCTGCTGCCATAGTGCTAGCATCCGGTCAAACTCTTGCAGAGACGGACCCAAACAGCCCCGCCGTAATGAGTAACTTTAGCTACGATTACATAGAAGCCAGAATTGGAGCAAGCCCAGTAACCTTCGGTACTGCTGTAAGTAAGTCTGTCCACCCAAATGCTCACTTCATCGGTAGAATCGACTCTGAGTTCGAAGGAGATTATGATGCAGCCGCAGGTTTTGGCTTTCATGCTCCGATCAATAACTGGGCGGACTTTACTGGTGAAATGCTCTTCCGCGTAGTGGATTTTGATGGCAGAGAAGGCAAAGGCAGCGATACCGGTATGGAATTGAATTTAGGTGTTCGCCAGTGGCTGGGGCCTCAACTCGAAGTCGGAGGCAAAGCTGGTTACGTAAACATCGATAATGATGACGATTGGATTGGTTCTGCATACGCTCGCTTTCATGCGACAGAGCTATTTTCTATCGGGGGTGAAGTTAGGATCAACGACTTCTATGGCGACCAGCTAATGTTCACAACACGTTTTAAACTCTAATGATCAAAAGCCGAGTGACACTCGGCTTTTCTTGAACCTATCATTATTTAAATGCAACTTGCGAGCAATTGACGCTTACGCGGTTCTTGAATCAACTTCCAGTGTACGCCATCTATTGCACCGGCAAACTTCCAAAGTAGCTTCACATCAACATCATTGCCATATGTGGCTTTCACCTTTGAGAACACTTTAGGAGCACCAAGCTCAACAAACGTATCTACATCGCCAATACCGGATTTTTTTACCATACGCTCAAGCGTTAGTTGCATATTTGGCAAGTCACGTAAACGACGACTGGCGGATGATTTTTTATGATGTCGCTGAGAAACAGAAAATTGCATTGATTGCCGCACAATATCGTCAAGCTTTGCGCTTCTCGAAAGAAAAAGGCGCGTTACATCATAATAGTTCACCGTTGCTGTCGTCTGTTTTTTTACGTGACGGTATTTGGTACACCCCAACTGCATCAATTGCCTATCGAGTTGTTCTCCCCCCCGAATAAACACTTGCCCAGAACTAATCAAGGCAAACATGGCACCTTGTTTAAAGAGGCCCAGCCCACCAAACATTGAACGCTTTTGGAAACTCCCGAACTTATTTACATACGAGATAAAGTTTTGCTCTGTCATATCCATGATCCTTTTAAACCAGAAAACCCCGATTATTTGACGATCACCAGATGGCAGCAGATATAAGCGAAAAAATATACCTGTGTCAGAAAACCTCTAAGTTATGATTTGTTTTGACCTCTGACTCCAAGTCCATAAATGGTAGTTAACGATAAAAAATATGTCTATGCACAGATCACATCAATCCGGCTAGACTAGCTCTAAAGCGCGACTAAAATCACATAAAGTATCTTTCCATACTGAGTCAACATCAATATACACATATGCAAATCCATATTTTATATCAATGATTTGCATAATGATTACTATGCTAGGTAAAATATATATGGTAGAAGATAACGCTTAATTAGAATGAACCATCTGTCTTTTTTTTGGCTTCCCGAAAACGAGGAGCTCTTGATCAAAGGTATTGAGTCTGAATTCAATACCTTGGTAGAACATGCCATTACATCTGGTAAAATAACATTACCTCCAATCCCTGAAGTCGTACTAAAAATACAAAGGCTCTGTACTAAAGATTGCACGACTGTATTTGATATCGCTGATTGTTTGTTTGAAGATCCTGGCCTTGCCGCTATCGTTATCAGAGTAGCAAACTCAGTGATTTTTAACCGTCGTAATATTACCTGTACTGACATTGTCACAGCCGTTTCACGTCTGGGAATCTTGAGAGTTCGCGATATAGTCACGGCCCAAGCAATAGAACAACTTAAACATTCCGTAAATTTAAGTCGCGGATGCAATCAAATGCTTATAAATAGCGCCAGCACTTCACGAGAGCTTGCTGCAACTATGGTGATGGTGGCAAAGGGTTTCAAAGAAATCTCCCCCAGTGATTATGAGTACCTAGAGACAGATAAGGCATTGCTGACAGGGTTGCTAGCAGATATTGGGTTTTTCTGCATTGTTAGCGAATACCATACTTATCTAGAAAAAGGGAATTACCTAGATGAAGACATCGCATTTCAGGTATTTAACAACTTATGTGCTGGTGCGAGTGAACTGGTATTAAAACAGTGGGGTTTTGACCATGATTTTATTGATGTTGCAAGTAACAACGCCACTCAAATAAAGAAAGTTAATGTCAGCTACCTCGATGTAGCCCGTATTGCTAATCATATTCTCATGTTCCGCCGTCAAGATAACCAAATCGATGAACATACTGTCGAATTTGATGTTACGGGGGCAGATATACTATACAAATTGAGTAATTTGAGTGATATTGAGTTCAAATCAAAAATCAATGAACTCATCAGCGCTAGCGGTTTATAAACTAGGCTAGCCATTACTTAGGGATATCATGCCTACGGGAATGCTTTTTATTTTTGCCCCACTCCTTGTGGGGTACCTTATTCAAACGTCAAATACCGCTTTTCTCTCCGGAGTTAATCGGGCAACAAATTATTTAATTGTTGTTATCTTGGCTTTAATGGGATTGAGTCTGGCTTCACTAGATAATCTGGGTCAAAATCTACAGTTGATACTTAAGTATGTTGTTGTCTTCTCTGTATGTATTGGACTAAGCAACTTAGCGGCACTTCCAATCGTTGATAAGCTCTTCCCAATTAGGGTTGAAAGCAAAAAAAATACCCTTTCACTTTCAACTATGGCTTTCGAGTCAATAAAGCTAATTCTCTTTGTTGGCATAGGTCTGGTTGCGGGCAGACTTCTATACATAGATCTAAGCTGGGTGGATATAGCAAGTGAATCTGTTTTATTCGTTCTCTTATTTCTGATTGGGATTCAACTCAGAAATAGTGGGCTCTCCTTACGTCAAATTTTACTCAACAAGCAAGGAATGATCATTGCCATCACTATAATTACAACTTCAATTTTGGGAGGAGCTGTGGCTGCAGTGATACTTGACTTGGAACTTTATCAAGCACTCGCCATGTCTTGTGGGTTTGGTTGGTATTCTTTATCAGGGATTCTCATGGGGGATGCTTTTGGACCAATATTTGGCGGAGCGTCATTTATGATTGAACTAGTTAGAGAACTCGTTGCCTTAGTTATGATTCCACTGGTTATACATTCACGACCTAGTGTCGCTATAGGTTACGCAGGAGCTACAGCAATGGATTTTACATTGCCAATTATTCAAAGTACTGGAGGCGTTCGCTGCGTACCGATTGCCATTGTCAGTGGATTCATTTTGAGCCTATTAGTACCTTTATTGATGCTGTTCTTTGTCTCTCTTGTAGAGCAGATCGCATGATTTTATCTTTCATTTCATTATATTAATGACTCAGCCATGCTATACAATTTAATGAATAATATTGAGTGACTTAATAATATATAACCTTAGAAAAAAGGAATAATTATGACACGTCTACTGATTGCATTGTTGTTAGGAGCAACCTCTACCATGGTTGCCGCAGCCGACAATGCATGTTTATCCAAGAAATACGATGCTTACATTGATGCTTCTCTTCATTGGTATGAAGATTTAGCCAAGCTAACTAGCGAACAATTCCCTGACCTAAAAGAAGTCAGTGAATGGTTCTTAGAAGGTCGAAAAAACCATTTTGAGCTCAACAGAGCGGCTGTCCACTACTATTTAGAAAATGACCCTTCGAAGATTGCCGTAAACCAACCAGTCGAGTCTTGGCTCTTACTCGAGCAGAAAGATATTAAGACTTTATCGTCTCGCAGTGATGAATTAGGTCGACTGGCTCAAGTAACCTACAGTGATCGTCAATCAAAACCACATGACCAAAACTATGATCTTAGGTCTGCTTTTGCTGATTTGTTAAGTCATCCAACCAAAATTGATAGTGCACTTAAACGTTATAACCAAGCTATCAAAGACTTAGAAAGCATGTCATGTGAAACCTAGCCTTGGTGTCACTGCCAAGAATATTATCAAAGCAGTGACACTTCACATTGCCAGAGAAGATCAAGCAATTAACTCGGGACTTTAAACCGATTTTCGTTTAGATTGGCGCGGCAACAGAGTGACAAGAGCAAAGTAGTTGTATGATAACCAAACATAAAACGGCTGACGTAAGCTTCGACAGTCTGCTTAAAATATTTACTGTCCCTGAAGGGCCCGATTCAACACTGACTAAAATCGAAGAAAGGCTCTCGCAAAACCTTAATCAATTTTTACGTGAACATATTGTGGCAGAAGAGAAGCCCCTAAAAGAGATTGAAAAAGACTTCTTCTATTCCACTATTCCAGAGAGTCCAGAGTTTGTCTCTGAGCATACTCAGCACCTCCTTGATACCTTAGTTTCACACTCGGTTCATACCTCAGCACCAAGCTTCATCGGACATATGACATCAGCATTGCCCTATTTTTTGATGCCGTTGTCAAAAATCATGATCGCTCTCAATCAAAACTTGGTGAAAATAGAAACATCCAAAGCCTTTACCCCGTTAGAACGTCAAGTACTAGGCATGCTGCATCGATTGGTATATAACCAAAATGACGATTTCTACACAAAGTGGATGCACAGCGCACAACATTCACTCGGTGCTTTTTGCTCGGGTGGAACAATCGCAAACATCACCGCCCTTTGGGTTGCGAGAAACAATGCATTAAAAGCACAAGGAGAATTTCAGGGTGTAGAGAAAGAGGGGCTTTTCAGAGCGATGCAACATTATGGTTATCAAGGCCTTGCCATTCTGGTATCAGAAAGAGGACATTACTCTCTGAAAAAATCTGCCGATTTGCTGGGACTTGGCCAGCAAGGTTTAGTCGCGGTCAAAACCGACCATAACAATCGTATATGCCCACATGCATTGAACGAAAAGATTGTTGAGTTAAAGAAAAAAAATATCAAACCGTTTGCGGTTATAGGAGTAGCAGGGACCACAGAAACAGGCTCGATTGACCCTTTACCTGAGATGGCCGAGATATGCCGTGAGCACGACTGCCATTTTCATATCGACGCAGCTTGGGGCGGCGCTACCCTAATGTCAAATAACTACCGTTATCTCTTACAAGGTGTTGAAAAAGCGGATTCAATTACCATCGATGCCCACAAACAGCTTTATGTTCCCATGGGGGCTGGAATGGTTCTCTTCAAGGATCCCGAAGCCATGAAATCTGTTGAGCACCACGCACAATATATACTTCGAAAAGGCTCAAAAGACTTAGGCAGTCATACCTTGGAAGGTTCTCGATCCGGTATGGCGATGCTGGTTTACGCCGCAATGCATATTATTAGCCGCCCGGGTTATCAGCTGCTTATCGATGAGAGTATCGAAAAAGCCAAGTATTTTGCCACACTAATACAGGCGCAAGATGATTTTGAGTTGATATCAGAACCTGAGCTTTGCTTACTAACCTATCGTTATATTCCCTCTGAAGTACGTGAGGCACTTAAACTTGCTTCACCAGAGTGCAGAAAACACCTCAATGAGTTAATCAATGAACTGACTCAATTTATCCAAAAACGCCAACGAGAAACAGGAAAATCATTTGTTTCGAGAACACGTTTAAACCCGGCTCGCTGGGGTAAACTTAATACGATTGTATTTCGCGTCGTTCTGGCAAACCCGCTTACGGGACACGATATACTCAGTTCAGTACTAGAAGAGCAAAGAAACATCGCTCAGCAAGCACCCAATTTGATGGCAAAAATCCTAGCAACATCCCAAACCATTGAAGCGAGTTGAAAATTTCTTTCTAAATAAGTGTAACTTGCCTACCATTGGACCTCTTTAAGAGAAGGTTTTTGCAAAGATAAAGACTATTTTATCTCTTTGAGACATATTTAGTTTGAGGCCTGTCATGTTTACACTTATCGAAGAGTGTAAATATTACAGTAAACCTTAAGCTTGGGTTTATACTGGGCCACATGGCGCTGGTTGGCAATTGTACGTAAGTAATAACGCCTTAAATTATCCAGCAAGTTGTTCTCTATACCTTTGTGAACACTATGAATACAATAGAAAAAATTCAGAAAAATCTAGAAAACTTCAGCAAGTCGGAGCGCAAAGTTGCTGAAGTCATAATGGCATCGCCTCAAACCGCCATTCATTCTAGTATTGCTACTCTTGCGAAAATGGCTGATGTCAGCGAGCCGACCGTAAACCGCTTCTGTCGTAGGCTAGATACTAAAGGCTTCCCTGACTTCAAGCTTCATCTTGCTCAAAGCCTTGCTAACGGAACTCCTTATGTCAATCGTAATGTTGAAGAAGATGATGGCCCAGATGCCTATACACATAAAATCTTTGAGTCCACAATGGCCTGCTTGGATGTGGCAAAAAATAGCTTAGATTCTATGCAGATCAATCGAGCGGTTGATCTTCTCACTCAAGCCAAACGCATCTCTTTCTTTGGTTTAGGTGCATCTTCGGCCGTTGCCCGTGACGCTCAAAATAAGTTCATTCGCTTTAACATCCCTATCACCTGTTTTGAAGACATCGTTATGCAGCGAATGAGCTGTATTAATTGTACGGATAACGACGTCATTGTTCTGATATCACATACTGGTCGTACGAAAAGCTTGGTTGAGATTGCCAACCTTGCTCGTGAAAATGGAGCCACCGTTATCGCAATAACGGCGAAAGATTCTCCGTTGGATCAAGCGAGCTCTCTTTCCATTTCACTGAACGTCCCTGAAGACACGGATGTGTACATGCCAATGGCAAGTCGCGTCGTGCAAATGACAGTAATTGATGTACTGGCAACAGGCTTCACGTTAAGACGTGGTTCAGGCTTTAGAGACAACCTAAAACGGGTTAAAGAAGCGCTTAAGGACTCACGCTACGACAAATTATCTCACTTCTAAACAAATAGGTTTGACCTATCGAACCAACAGGTAAATGCCTCTTTATTTTTCAGCTCGATTCGGGCATAGTGGCGCCTATCAGAATAAAGGAGAATGACAATATGTTCGTAGTTATCTTTGGTCGTCCAGCCTGCCCTTACTGTGTTCGTGCAAAGGAACACGCTGAGACATTGAAAGCAAAACGTGATGACTTTAACTACCGTTATGTAGATATTCATGCAGAGGGCATTTCAAAAGCTGACCTTGAGAAAACTGTCGGAAAGCCAGTGGAAACTGTTCCACAAATCTTCATTGATGAAAACCATATCGGTGGCTGTGATGACTTTGAAGCGTATGCAAAAGAACATTTAGGTCTGTTTGACGCATAATCAGAATTTGTTGAAGCCGCTTAATATAGCGGCTTTTTTGTACCTGTTATTTAATCCTATTGCAAAATATTTGGCACAAGTCAGTAAATCGTCAATTATACAAATTAACACTTATCATTTCTCTTTATTAAGTTACAATTTGCTCACTTAATCTATGGCACCGAAGTAAGAGCTGCCCCGTGAACATTGATGTTTTATCTCTGCTTGAGCAAAACCCTATTCTACTAATTTTTGTTGCACTCGCTATTGGCTTAGCCATAGGAAAAATTCGCTTTGGTAATCTGCAACTCGGCAATTCCATCGGTGTTTTGCTCACTTCATTAGTCATGGGACATCTGGGTTTTACATTCAATGCAGACGCATTGACCGTCGGGTTTATGTTATTTATCTACTGCGTTGGCATAGAGGCAGGTCCCAACTTCTTTGGTATCTTTTTTAGAGATGGTAAGCATTATTTCATTTTGAGTATGGTGGTCTTATCTAGCGCTATTTTTATCACCTACTTTGCCAGCCATAACCTAGGTCTTGATTTCGGACTCTCTGCCGGAATGATGGCTGGTGCACTTACGGCAACTCCTGTGCTGGTTGGCGCTCAAGATGCTCTCAACTCTGGTCTTGCCACCACGCCACATGCTATGGACTTTTCTGAGGTGATTGAAAACTTATCTGTTGGTTATGCCATGGCTTACCTAGTTGGTTTGATCAGCATGATTGCCTTTGCCAAATTGCTGCCAAAGCTTCAAAAGCAAAATTTGTCCGACTCTGCACAGCAGATAGCACAGGAACGAGGGTTGGGAAGTAATGGACAGCGTAAAGTTTATTTGCCTATCATTCGCGCCTACAGAGTTGGACAGGAGCTCATTGACTGGAGCGATGGAAAAAACCTTCGCGAATTGGGTATTTACCGCCAAACTGGTTGCTATATAGAGCGTATTCGTCGCAATGGGATCCTTGCCCACCCTGATGGCGACGCAATTTTGCAGCAAGGTGATGAAATTGCACTGCTTGGATTCCCTGATAGCCACGCGAGGCTCGATCCTAGTTTTCGTAATGGCAAGGAAGTGTTTGACCGCAACCTCCTAGACTTGCGAATCGTTGAAGAAGAAATCGTGGTAAAAAGCGATGCTATGGCAGGTAAACGTCTCTCTGATCTCAACTTATCCGAATACGGTTGTTTCCTTAACAGAGTTGTCCGAGCTCAAATAGAAATGCCCATGGATCTCGATATCGTACTGGCTAAAGGAGATGTTCTTCAAGTGAGTGGAGAAAAGAGCCGAGTTCATGGTTTAGCAGAAAAGATTGGGTTTATTTCCATCCATAGCCAGATGGCTGATCTGCTGGCATTTTGCAGCTTCTTTATCCTAGGGATTATGTTTGGATTGATCACCATGACTTTTGGTCAGGTATCGTTTGGCTTAGGTAATGCCGTAGGCCTTCTCCTCTCGGGGATTTCGCTAGGTTTCTTACGAGCTAACCACCCAACTTTTGGTTACGTACCTCAAGGTGCCTTAAACATGGTCAAAGACTTAGGCCTAATGTTTTTTATGGTTGGGATAGGCCTGAGCGCGGGTGGGAAAATGTTTGAACACCTTGCCGAATTCGGCCCACAAGTGATTGGCCTTTCGTTCTTGGTCAGCGTTGTTCCAGTAGCTCTTGCTTACCTCGTGGGCGCTTATATCCTGAAGATGAACAGAGCACTGCTATTTGGCGCTATCATAGGAGCTCGAACCTGCGCCCCAGCCATGGACATAGTCAATGACTATACCAAGTCAACTATTCCTGCGCTTGGCTATGCAGGTACATACGCGATTGCAAATATATTAATGACATTAGCTGGTACCGTGCTGATTATATTGAGCTGAAGTTTCAGACATAAAAAGCTTCCTACAGGAAGCTTTTTTTATCTTTAGCTAAGCGGCCTCAAATAGACGAGAAATCGCTTTTCAGCCTGTTTAAAGCACCAAATAATAATAAAGGTCAAACACATATAGAAAAGGCCGGCCGTCAGAAACGACTCAAAAGGGGCGTAATAACGAGAATTAACAAGGCGAGCAGCTCCGGTCAAATCCACTATGGTCACAATTCCAGCAACTGCGCTACCATGAAGCATAAAAATCACTTCGTTACTGTATGCTGGTAGAGCTCGGCGCAAGGCACTGGGTAGAATGATACGACGATACGTCATTAGTGTACTCATTCCATATGCTTTGGCCGCTTCTACTTCCCCTTTAGGTAGCCCATTTATCGCACCTCGAATTATTTCTGCGGTATAGGCAGAAGTATTGAGAACAAAAGCCACTAGAGCACAGAACCATGCATTTTCCCAAAGAGTATCTTTGACAGGAAAAAACTGATCCATACCGTAATAAATGAGGTAAAGCTGAACTAAGAGTGGAGTGCCACGAAAAAAGTAGATAAAAGCCCAACTCGGCCCTTTGAACAAGTAGTGAGTACTATTACGTGCGATACCTAATGGGATTGCAACAAATAGACCAATAATAAGAGAAGCAACCACCAGCCAAGTCGTGGTCCAGAGCCCCCCGAGATAAATTGGTAAACTTTCAATGATCAGTGAAAAATCCATCAACTACCTCGTATGGATACTGAATTTACGCTCAACAAGTTTGAGTAACCCCGTTGAGACACTGGTAAAAAATAGAAAAATGACAGCAACTGTCATGTAAAAGGTAAATGGCATTTTTGTTGAGCCAGCAGCTAGTGCGCTCATACGAACCATGTCTTCTAAACCAATAATCGAGACAAGTGCCGTGGTTTTAAGAAGCACAAGCCAGTTGTTTCCAAAACCTGGCAGAGCATGGCGAATCATTTGTGGCAACAAAATACGACGAAAAGCGAGTGCTGAGCTCATACCATATGCCTTGGCCGCTTCCAACTCCCCTCTATCGACCGCCATGATAGCACCACGAAACGTTTCCGCCATATAGGCGCCAAAGATAAACCCAATGGTAAGAACACCTGCTATAAATGGGCTTACGTCGATATAGTCGGGTAAATATGAGGTCCACTCATGACTTGGGTCACTTGCAGTAAACCATTCATTTAGCCATTCGTTGATTGAATACAAACTATTGTTGAGTAATATTTGCCCACCGAAGAATATTAACATCATTAATACAAGATCAGGGATACCGCGAATAACAGTGGTGTATAACGTCGCAATCGCTCTCGCCCAGCGATAAGGTGCCATCTTTGCCAAAGCCCCCAACATCCCTAGCACCATCGCGAGCAGCAAAGAGAGCAGCGCGACTTCAATAGTCACTATGGCCCCTTTCAATATAGAGGCTTCGTATCCTTGTAAATCCAACATAGGTAAGTTCCTAAGCTCTGGGTTTAAATCATTGGTTAGTTCTGAATAACAGTTAGAATGAAAAAGACCGCTGACCTACCCCAGAAAGCACATCAGCGGGCCTTTTAGTCAAGATTATTGCCCGTAAACATCGTAGTCAAAGTACTTATCGGCAATCTTTTGGTATTCACCTTTTTCACGAAGTGATGCAATCGCTTCATCTAACTTTTCAGTCAAATCTTTGTCTTGCTTACGTACTGCAATACCAAAACCTTCGCCAAACCACTTAGGGTCTGTTAGTGAAGGCCCGACAAACTCGTACGCATCACCACCCGCTTTGTTTAAGACCCCTTCCTCAAGAGCAGAAGCATCGCCCAAGACAGCAACAACTCGACCATTTGCTAGGTCAAGATAAGCTTCATCAAACGAGCCGTAACGGACAATTTCCACTTTATCGCCATAATTATCAGTTAGATACTTATCGTGCGTGGTCGCTCTTTGTACTGCAATTTTTTGCCCATCTAGGTTATCAAAGTCTAGATTAGCCCCTTTTTTGGCAATGAATTTATTCGGGATAAGAGCATATTTTCCGGTAAAGTCTACCTTCTTCTTGCGCTCTTCTGTAATCGACATAGCGGCAATAATTGCATCGTATTTACGCGCTAACAGCGATGGAATAATCCCATCCCAGTCTTGTGCAACAATCTTACATTTCACCTTCATTTCATTACATAGTGCATTGGCCATATCAACATCAAAGCCCTTCAAAGAGCCATCGGCTTCTGTCCAACTAAATGGAGGGTAAGCCCCTTCAATCCCAAAGCGAACTGTCTTCCATTCTTTCGCTTGAACAAGCCCTGTCAATGCGGTCGCAGCGAGAGCCGCTACTACTAGCCATTTTTTCATTTCATACTCCTTTAAACATGATTTCTTAATATTTGCAGAATCTGTGGTACGGATTACAACAGACTCAGTAGATAGATGAGATAAATTGTTGTAAACGCTCTGAATCTGGGTTAGTGAAGAGCTTAGCAGGCTCACCCTGCTCTTCCACTAGACCTTGATGTAAGAACATGACGTGGTTAGAAACATCGCGTGCAAATGCCATTTCGTGCGTTACAACTAGCATTGTCCTGCCTTCTTCAGCAAGATCTCGCATTACACCAAGAACTTCACCCACTAGCTCTGGATCGAGTGCTGAAGTGGGTTCATCAAACAGCATCACTTCAGGATCAACGGCAAGAGCTCTGGCTATTGCTGCTCGCTGCTGCTGGCCTCCTGAGAGATGACCTGGGTAATAATCTTTCCGCTCATAAAGACCGACTTTTTTCAGAAGTAGCTCAGCATTCTCTATAGCTTGAACTTTAGGAACACCAAGTACGTGTACTGGCGCTTCAATAACATTTTCAAGCACCGTCATGTGCGACCAAAGATTAAACCCTTGAAACACCATTGCCAATCTGGAACGTATACGCTGGACTTGTTTTTCACTCACAGGCACAGACTCACCTTGACGATTGGTTTTCATTTGGATCAACTCTCCGTTAACCCAAATTTCACCGTTAGTGGGCGTTTCTAAAAGATTTACACATCGTAGGAAAGTGCTTTTACCTGAACCAGATGAACCAATGATAGAGATCACGTCACCTTTGTGAGCTTGAAGAGAAATTCCCTTTAGCACCTCATTATGGCCAAAGGTCTTATGCAGTTCCTTTATATTTAGCGCGGCTGCATCATTCATGCGCTCATTACTCCCTGTTTTATTATCGCTTATCCAAACAAAGAAGCTTGGCACTGAAAGGCTAAATTCAAGCCTTATCTCGCTACAAACTAGCACCGCACCGCTTAACATGCAACAAATCATTAACCAGTCAAAAATGAATTCATAGTCACGTTAAATACATTTAAATGCAAATATTTTGCAGAACCAATCCATCAATCGCATAAAAACAAAAAGAGCAGAATGGTTAGACGCTAAAAGAAATTAACATTTTTATAAAAAACCGGAACCATCTCAATAATTTAATCAATAGAGAGATAAATTGCACAATTGGTTGCTTAACGCCTCTCATCAGTTTGAAAATCACTTTCACTTTTTCAATTCTCAATTCCCTAAATCACCTGATATGTAGTTAACTTTCATATTTATTTATAAGGTGATCTAAATCAATTCACCTCCCAATATTGCGGTTTACACTCACACAAAAGATAAAACTCTCAATAAGAGAGAGATCTTTCTCAACTGTTGGCCCATTACTATTTATGGCCCCAGAAAAGTAGTTAAGCACATCTGTGTATCTACACAATTTACTTCTTTAACTACAAACACTCTCTATGCTAAATATGAGGAATCTATGTCAGACGCAGCCAAAACATCGCATTCTGATTCAGATATCGAAGCCAAAAGCTATCGTGATCTCCACCGTCCAGCCTCCCAGTTTAGATGTCGCACAGACTACTTAGACCATGAGCTACAGATAATGAAACCCCGACGTTTCGGCTTGAACTTACCCTTAAGAGATTTCAGGTTTGAACTTGAAGACCTTGTGCCCGCTCTAGCAGGAACACTGGGTATTATCGCCATGTATTCAGCAGTAATGATGTCTTGGGCTGAAGGACTTACAGCTGCTTGGGACCACATCAACTTAGGCAAAGATTTTGCCATCGAGGTCTCACGCGTTGAGATGCTTATTCCAGCGTTTCTATTCTGCATATTGGCTTCAGGAATAGTGAACCCCAAAGCAAACTTGGCAGGCAATCACGGCCCTATGATCCCACTGATAGGAACCATTGCACTCGCCGGTGCCCACCCTCTCGCCTTAGCCATATTAATTGGTGTATTTGGCCTACTACTCAGTTTCTTTAAAGGTGGTTCTAAGTTGGTCAACCTAACTTCTGAAGGAACAGCGGGGGGCTTACTCATTTTTCTCGGTTTAACAGGCACCATGAGCCAGATTAACGCTATCCAAGACTGGGCGGTCGGACTTCAATCTCCATCTATTGCCGCTGGCAGTATGGGTTATGTAGGCTTAGTGGTGCTAGGCATTACTATTTCTTTATACGCGTTATTAGCAAAACTTAACAAACGCTGGCTCGCGATACCTGTTTGCGCCTTTACTGGCTTAGCCGTTGCGCTAACATTTGGGGCTGGTTTTGACATAGAGTTTGTTACTGAACCTGGCCTGCCTAACCTAAACCCAGCTTATTGGTGGGGCAATACTGAGCAAGGCTGGATGCTTGGCCTACCAAACGCCGAACATTTTATCGCATCTTTACCTTTTGCAATATTAGCTGTCGCCATGTGGTCACCGGATTTCCTTGGTCATCGAATTTTCCAAGAATTAAATTACCCTAAGAAAACCGAAAAAGTACTCATGGATGTTGATGACACTATGACTATGTGCTCGGTTCGTCAGATGGTCGGCACAGCAATAGGTGGTGGTAACATTACTTCGTCATGGGGAACCTATATGATCCCTGCTGCTATTGCCAAACGCCCAATCCCTGCTGGCTCAATTCTTCTGGGACTGCTTGTGATACTCATCGCTATTCTCGGGTTTCCAATGGATATTGCAGTATGGCCACCTGTTATGCGCGTCGCTCTGTTGGTAGGTGTATCTCTTCCACTTTTAGAGGCAGGCATGCAGATGGTCAAAGACTGCAAAGACTCACAAGCTGCAGGGATTTGTATCTTTGGCTCTGCGATTGTCAATCCTGTTTTAGCTTGGGCACTGACCATGCTCCTAGATAATAATGGCCTAATTGGTGATAAAGAGCGGGCAAAGCGCCTATCCTTTGTAGATAAAATCATTATTCCAGTCAGCGTATTGGTTATCTGCTTAGCCGCCATGCTCGCCGTAGGCATGCTTGAAGGCCAATACGGTATTCAAGCTTGGCTTTAGCACCCTACCTTTTGAGGGCAACACTATTGTTGCCCTTATTTTTGTTTAAAAAGTTTATCATTTATTGATTTAGTTTAAGGTTTGCAGTTTTTTTTTAAACTATTGTAGATATCGAAGGCAAACATCATTCACGAGTAGCAATATTTATGGTGAGACTGGATCTGGATAAATTTAGCCCACTATACATATTGTTATTCAAAAATTGAGTGTCGTTCTTGTATTAGAACTCTGGTTGGCTCAACGGCTAGATAGTGCTCATTTAAATTAATAAGGTAGGTATGTCATGGCAGAGCAATTTGCTAAAGCTTGGGAAGGTTTTGCTGAAGGTGATTGGCAAAATGAAGTCAATGTTCGTAATTTCATTCAAAACAACTATACCCCTTATGAGGGCGACGAATCTTTTCTAGTATCAGAAGGGACTGAAGCAACAAATGCTTTGTGGTCCAAAGTCATGGAAGGAATTAAGCAGGAAAATGCAACCCATGCTCCTGTTGACTTCGATACGTCCGTCATTTCAACCATAACTTCACATCAAGCTGGCTACATCAATAAAGACTTAGAAACTATTGTTGGCCTACAAACTGAAGCCCCGCTAAAACGCGCCATCATTCCTAATGGTGGTATTCGCATGGTGGAAGGCTCGTGCAAGGCTTACGAACGCGAACTCGATCCTCAAGTTAAAAAGATATTTACTGAATACCGTAAGACACATAATGCAGGTGTTTTCGATATCTACACTCCTGACATTTTAAAATGTCGAAAATCCGGCGTACTTACTGGTCTTCCTGATGCTTATGGTCGTGGACGCATTATCGGTGACTATCGCCGCGTCGCACTTTACGGTATCGACTACCTAATGAAAGATAAGTTGGCCCAGTTTGCTTCGCTGCAAGAGCGTTTCGAAAACGGTGATGATTTACAAATGACGATGCAACTTCGCGAAGAAATCGCTGAGCAGCATCGTGCCCTTGGCCAAATGAAAAAGATGGCAGAGTTTTATGGCTTTGATATCTCTCGTCCGGCAGAAACAGCCCAAGAAGCGATTCAATGGACTTACTTTGGGTACTTAGCTGCGGTTAAATCACAAAACGGTGCGGCTATGTCACTAGGTCGAACTTCTACCTTCCTAGATATCTACATTGAACGTGACATTGCTGCGGGCAAGATTGATGAAATCAGAGCTCAGGAAATGATTGATCACTTTGTCATGAAGTTACGCATGGTGCGTTTCCTTCGTACGCCTGAATATGATGATCTTTTCTCTGGCGACCCTATCTGGGCAACAGAGTCTATGGGCGGTATGGGGCTAGATGGTCGCACACTAGTAACCCGAACTAACTTCCGTTTCCTCAATAGTTTATACACTATGGGTCCATCACCTGAGCCAAATATTACCGTACTTTGGTCTGAGCAATTACCTGATGGATTTAAACGATTCTGTGCCAAGGTTTCGATCGATACGTCTTCTATTCAGTACGAGAACGATGACCTGATGCGCCCGGACTTTGAGTCAGATGACTATGCTATTGCATGTTGTGTTTCACCTATGGTGATTGGTAAACACATGCAATTCTTTGGTGCTCGCGCTAACCTTGCTAAGACACTACTTTATGTGATCAATGGCGGTGTCGATGAAAAGCTTAAGGTCCAAGTTGGTCCAGAGATGCCCAAAGTAGCAGACGAAGTTCTCAACTTTGACAGTGTTTGGGAAAAATTGGACCTGTTTATGGATTGGCTAGCCAAGCAATATGTTACGGCGCTAAATAGCATTCACTTCATGCATGATAAGTACAGCTACGAAGCAGCTCTCATGGCCCTTCATGACAGAGATGTTCGTCGTACTATGGCTTGTGGTATCGCAGGGTTATCTGTGGCGGCGGACTCATTATCTGCTATCAAATATGCCAAAGTAAAACCCGTTCGAGACGAAGACGGCATTGCCATTGACTTTGAAATCGAGGGTGACTATCCAAAATTTGGTAACAACGATGCGCGCGTTGATGACATTGCCTGTGAATTAGTCGAAGTGTTCATGAACAAAATTCGCTCACTAAAAACGTACCGCAATGCTATCCCAACTCAGTCTATCCTAACGATTACCTCTAATGTCGTATACGGCAAAAAGACAGGTAATACACCCGATGGACGCCGTGCTGGAGCACCATTTGCTCCTGGTGCTAACCCAATGCACGGTAGAGATGAAAAAGGCGCTGTCGCTTCGCTAACTTCAGTAGGAAAACTGCCTTTTGCTCATGCAAAAGATGGCATTTCATATACTTTCTCAATCGTACCCAATGCTTTGGGTAAAGAAGAGGGGTCACAAAGAGCAAACTTGGCCGGTCTTATGGATGGTTATTTCCACCATGAAGCAGGGATTGAAGGCGGTCAACACCTCAATGTTAATGTTTTGAACAGAGACACTCTTGAAGATGCGGTGAAACACCCAGAAAAATACCCGCAACTGACTATCCGCGTATCAGGCTATGCCGTTCGTTTTAATTCTCTAACGGCTGAGCAACAGCAAGATGTCATAGCAAGGACGTTTACCGAGTCTTTGTAAACATTTGCTAATCCTATGACTTAAAGCCCCATTTCGGGGCTTTTTTCCTCAACCAAATTATCCCCACTTCCTTGATCTCTATAGCAAATAATAGACACATTGCACAAATGTCTATCCCAATCATCGATTAATCCAGACTATCCTGTACTATCAAGACTCTTATTAAATTATGAGCAAGCCAATGAAAATCAAAAGCATTCTTTTTACCCCTCTCCTGCTGATTTCATCTGTCTGCCTTGCATCGGAAAAATCTACGTTGGCATTTACTATCGATAATGATGGCATTTTCGGTGTGGACAAAGATTATACTAGCGGGCTATTTCTGACCTATTCCACAGGGGCGATTACGCCTTATGCTATTTTCAGCCCTCTTAGCCTGTCATACTGGGGCGGCACATCATTAGATAAATTAGAATTTCTCATTGGCCACAAGATGTATACGCCTTCAGATATAGAGGCCACAACCCCACAAATCAATGACCGGCCTTATGCCGGATACTTTCACGGCGAGTTTAACTACATCAGCTTACATCCGCAGCAAGCCCAACGATTTAATCTCACCATAGGGGCAACGGGAGAGGATTCATTAGCAGAAGAGTCTCAAGACATCGTTCATGGCATTGTAGGATCGGATGAGCCCAGAGGATGGGTTTATCAGGTTGATGAGGGATACGTCGGCAGTGTAGGGTATTTGACTCATATTAACCTATGGCGAGATACCGCAATAGCTAATACAGACTGGGAAATATCTAGTGTTTCAGAGGTCAATTTGGGCAACTTTCGTAGTGATATATCAACGGGGTTGATGTTTCGCTGGGGAGCAGATCTCGCTGGTAGTATGGGAGCAGCGAACATAGATAATGAAAATCCGTTCCGTGCTAGCATGCTAGGCGCTTCAAAGTCAGGATGGTTCGCGTATGGTGGGATTGAAGCAAGGTACAGATTTAATGATGTTACTATTGAAGGTTCTCGTCCCGGTGTAGATACCTATGCAGCCCTAAATGGACATAACGCTAATATTTATGATGTCACACTAAAGGAAGACCAAGCGACGGCTGTTGCTGGAATAGCTTGGTATAACGAGCATTTTGGTGCCACTGCCACTGCCACTGTAAAAACAGCAGATTATGAAGAAGCTGATAAATCTATCTACAGCTCAGGCAGCTTATCACTGTATGCTTTTTTCTAAATTGTAAATCTCTGGCAGTCACTATTTAGGCTGCCGGCCCTCTCCTCAACGACTTGACTAACAGAACGTAACTGCTCATTGTTTTGTTCCAACTCTTTCATCGCACTAGAGATTTGAGTCATGCTATCAGCCATCGACTGACTGGTCGTAACCAATTCCTTAATTGAAGCAAAAATAACATCGGTCTGATGAGAGGCGTCATCTGCTTTTTCAGTAATGGTATGCATCGCCTGCATGGCCTCATGTCCCTTTTCTTGCCCTGTCTTCATCGAAGTTTCCGACCGCCCCATATACTGAATGACCTCGGCGCTCTCTTTCTTCATTATGTCTATGGTCTCAGAGATCTCCGCCACTGCATCCACTGTTCTCACCGCAAGGCTGCGCACTTCATCTGCAACAACAGCAAAGCCACGTCCTTGCTCACCGGCCCTAGCTGCTTCTATCGCTGCATTCAGTGCAAGTAAGTTTGTTTGCTCGGCAATACCATTAATAATGTCCATAACAGAATCAACCTTAGCCGATGCTTCTTCTAACTGCTGAATGTGTCCCGCAGCAGACGTTAAGATGGTGCCAACTTCTTCTATCGACCCAATAGCAGCCTTGATAATACGAGCTCCATTCTCTGCAGACTGAGTGGAACTGCGGCTAATTTCAGCCACCAGCTCCAGAGATCCAGAGACTTCTTGGGTAGTGATACTGACCTCTTCGGTCGCAGAGGCCAGAAGCTCGGTTTGCCCTAGTACTTCTGATTGATGGTGTGCTAATAGATCTAAACCCTTATTCAATTCGGCCGCATTCTCTGATAGAGCTTCACTGCTCGCTTGCACCCCTGATACGAGTTCACCCAAGTTCTCACATGTTTCATTTATGCTCGATGCCAGTCGATTAAACTCATCGTTGGGGTTTTTAGTAAGCGTCATACGCTTAGATAAATCCCCTTCTGACAAATTATGCAGAATCTCTCGAGTCTTCGCTAACGAACGAGAAAGCGAACTACTTTGCATGATAAAGATCGATATGGTGAACACTGCCAATACAATACACGCCACCAAAATTGACCATACCGTTTGACCTGAAGAGTTTTCCGCTGAAGATTGATACTGAGCGCTGATGGTACCAAGCTCACCAGTAGCAGCAGCAATAATGCTTTTAAGCTGCATTTTTGTAGAAATGAGTTGCTGTTCGACACTACCCAGTTGTTTTGAGAGCTCACTTACCCTTTTAAACGTAGCTTTATATTGTTCGATTTCTTTTTCGTAAAGGTCCAACATTGCATACACATTGGACATGCTTTCAAATGCACCCATGGCGCGATTAAACAACTTAAGGTTTTTCTCATTAGGTTGAAGCAAATAATTTTGTTGGGATTTCACCATTGCCTGAAAATCAGAATTGAGCGTCACCATACCTGTCTCAGCAATTTTTTGTTCAACAATAGTGGCGAGCTGCTTAAGCTCTCCCAATTTCCCTTCTTCGATATTGAACCCCAACTCCTGTTTGAGACCTAACCAAGGGATTACCGCCGCTTCGAAATCACCAATACTCGTTGCTAATTCAGTCGCATAGCTCTCCAAACCCAGTGTGTTTAAGAGAGACAAGTCATTGTTAACGGCGGCAACGATATCCGAGATGTCCTCTTTCGCTTTTGCTACTTGAGAGCCTTGCAAATTGTCTAATTCACTACTCAGTATGAGAATCTTGCTTTGAGTTTGGTATATCGAAATCGATCCAGACGATATATCACCACTGCGATTATACTGCTCACTCATATAAGTCAGTCGAGAAGAAGTAAACACCGCAAGCATAATAAAACCTATGGTTAGCACCATAAGAAACAAGGTGACTTTTTGTTTCTGAGAAAGCGCAAGTATATTCATAGAACATCCTTTTACATCAGTTGATGTATTCCAAACTTGCCTAGCCGACTTGTATGTATATAGTTAAAAAATTGTACATTACGTGATATTTTCTTTAACTATATATTAGTCTATGTAACGCTTTTTTTGTTAGCTACTAGAAACTTAGCTTGATCCCCTTAAAAACCTATATTACCCCTACTTTTTGTAATAAAATAACGAAAAATAAATCGCCAGAGAAGAGTCTATGTCAACGATTGGTCGTATCCATTCTTTCGAATCTTGTGGAACTGTTGATGGACCCGGAATTCGCTTTATCGTGTTTATGCAAGGGTGCTTAATGCGATGCATGTATTGTCACAATAGAGATACTTGGGATACCCACACTGGTAAAGAAATAACTGTTGAAGAGATCATCAACGAAGCAAAGAGTTATCGCCATTTTATGAACGCATCGGGTGGTGGTGTCACCTGCTCTGGTGGAGAAGCCATGCTACAGCCAGAATTTGTGCGGGATTTTTTTCGTGCGGCTAAGGCTGAGGGTATTCACACTTGCCTAGATACAAACGGCTATATTCGTAAGCACAGTCAGGTTATAGATGAAGTGCTAGAAGCAACGGATCTCGTCATGCTAGACCTAAAGCATATCAATGACGAGGTGCATCATGATTTTATTGGTGTCTCAAATAAACGTACGTTAGATTTCGCTCGGTATCTACAAAAGATTGGGCAAAAGACATGGATACGATATGTAGTCGTACCAGGCTACACCGACAGCGCAGAAGATGCCCACCTTCTGGGAAGATTCATCCAAGATATGGACAACGTAGAAAAAGTGGAACTACTGCCCTATCACAAGTTAGGTGCCCACAAATGGGAGGCTTTAGGCTTAGAATACCCTCTTGAGGGTGTTGAACCGCCATCCAAGCAAACTATGGATAATGTGGTATCAGTTATTGAACAATATCACTCTAACGTAAAATACTGATTCCAAAACATCGTTATTTCATCAACAATGCCAGGACTATCTGGACTGGTATTTCGAGTAAATTGCTTTGCAACTATCAGAGCTGTGTTTCCTAACCATTATTCTGCTCTCTATTAAATGGGTGTGGAAGGATATTGCATTAAACTTAATGTCTAAGCTGCGCCTTGAAATGAACTTTCAGCATGTTACATGTGGGACTATCATTCTATTGGCCCTGTTATGGCCACTTGAAGCCAGTGTAAAAGATAACCTAACCATTCATTTCTTAGCGCTCACTACTTTAACCCTTATGTATGGCTGGCGAAGTGCTTGTGGTCTAACCATTGTAATTTCAATATCACTTTGTTTTTTCGGTCAAATTGATCCCTATCAATTACCCAGCTACATTGTTTTATCGGGCTTTATACCCATATTAATCAGTTACAGTGTTTTCTTGCTGAGCTACTTATATCTACCAAGAAATATTTTTGTGTTTATTTTTGTAGCAGGCTTCTTTAACGGCGCTTTCACTGGCAGCATGCACCTGTTAACGAATGCAGTTTATCTGCTATCTCTTGGCGCTTACGACTGGACGACCATATCAGATAACTATCTGATATTTATGCCTTTACTTGCATTCCCTGAAGGACTACTAAATGGTGTAGCAGTTACCATTTTAGCCGTCTTTAAACCAGAGTGGCTGCGTGTCTTTTTCGACCGAGATTATATCTACAATCATTACCGAGATAAGTAGCCTGCAGAACGCTATAGATTCCCCACTTTTTCACCACCTGACTAACGCCAGTACTTAATATTGCCGCTAGCATTGATGTATGCATCATGCATCGCTTTTGTTTTCCAACAATGCGTAGCTTGGTTGACTCTGCTCGAAACATATTCAGGCTCATATGACGTAAGCAAGACAGATTCTCTGCACCATGAGCTTTGTATATCTGACACACATCTTCATTCATGCTTACATCAAGCACCCAATACATTGACTCTATACCCCAATGTTCTCTAACTGTCATCGCAGCTTGCTCTGCGCTAATCTCTTTGGATCTGATGTAGTAACGATACTCTAGGTAGATTGCTTTTCCTTTCTCAAGGCAGAGGTTTTCAACCATAACAATGCTCTTTAAGCCTTTCCAGCGAGAGAAGTTACCTTCAATTTTCTTATTATCAAAGACATAGCATTGGCGAGACTCTATACGCCCATGCCCTTCTTCAAACGAGATGTCACCTGCCACACTTGCTCGCTGACATGAGAACGCCTTTTCTATCGCTTGTCAGAGTTTTCCTTGGTTACACTTAACCGCAAGCCAGTAATCTCCACCTTGTTCTACGATGGTTTGAAAGGCCATTGCATCAATAGTCACCAAAGCTCCCTTAATATCGAGCATATTTATCAATTCAGGGATTGCCTTTATTTCATTACCTTTTTGCTCGGTTTTTAGCTGGCCCAATACGAGCTTGTTTGATGAAGCATAAGTACTGATCATATTAAGTGACAATAAGTAACCTTAGCCCCTTGGCGTTGGTCAATAATTGTTTGAAAGTGTTCTTTGCAGTGGTCAATGTACATGGTGCTCTCGCGAAAAAGGGAGTATATGATCACGGCTAAATGTAATCGTCAAATCGTTCGTAATTTTGACTAAAAAACGTTCACGACCTCACCCTAGGTTACATACGACTAACTGCAATATGTCACCGACCGACTATGAAAAATCCTTTAGAAAAGTGTCCTAAAAAAGTTTCGTAGAACAATCTTAAGTTTTTGAGTGAGTAGGAAATTGACGGAACATTTCAGTTTTAACCATGTGATTTGAAGTTAGGCTTGGTCTTTAATGTTAATAATGTAATTAAACTTTTATGGTTGTATTGTCATGAGACCAACTGAACTTTCCCCCCATCATTGTACAAATTATCAAGGCTTATCTGG
This sequence comes from Vibrio aquimaris, assembly GCF_009363415.1. Lineage (NCBI taxonomy): Bacteria > Pseudomonadati > Pseudomonadota > Gammaproteobacteria > Vibrionales > Vibrionaceae > Vibrio > Vibrio aquimaris. The sequence continues at coordinate 1,931,515 of NZ_CP045350.1, forward strand.
AGGCGCTTTAGAGTCAACCACTAATAGGTTAGAGGTTACTAGAGTCTCTAACGTAGAGGATAGATGGTTAGGTTTTATAAAGAATATACCCTTAATTGGAGATTCTATTATACGTGATGAATTGTATACACGTCCGATATCTAATATGCCAAAAGAAATCAACGAAATAAAGTCATCAATGATAGATGAAAAAGTAAAGGAAATGGTTGACGGATTACAATCTCTGAGAGATGAAAGTGGACATATTACACTTGAAGAAGAACGGAAGATTAAAGATTTAGCCGAGCTGAGTGTTCTTTCCATTTTAAGTGAAGGTGCTTCCTTGCAAAGAAACCATGAGATGAATAAAACGAGAGATAACATATCGATGTTATCTAGTTTCATATCATCCTTTATGAAAAAAGATGGAATTAAATATTCACATATAGTTGAAAAGAAGTCTCAAAGTATCATTGAAAATTACAATGACAATAAAATAAATGAATTCAATGATCTATCCATTAAGGATAAAAAATTTGTTTATGAAGAAGTTATAAATTCATCCTCTAAAGCAAACGCAAATCTATTGGATAAATTCGTAAAATCTGTTTGTGATAAATTATATGAACTAATTTAGATGATATTTTATATATCTCATTGAGAAATAGAGAGCCATCATTTTAAATGAGGGCTCTTATGGGGCCACTTGGGATCGGGAGTCGTCTTGATATTTTACTGATGACCAATCGCGTCACAACAGCGTAGAATTCAGAATTTACCTCAAGCTGCGACCATAACCTTAACCAGTACCGAAAAGCGAGTCGCCAAGTTTGATGATATCGCTGGTTTAAACAGTTGAGTGGCTGCGTGTCTTTCCGACCGAGATTATATTTACAATCATTACCGAGATAAGTAGCCTGCAGGACGCCATAAATTCCCTACTTTTTCATAGAAAACATGTGTTGAGATCATATTTATATCATTACCTAATCGATAAGCTGAACGCAGTGCAAAATTTATCAGACTTTAAAGGAAAGATTATGGAAATGACCAACGCTCAGCGTTTGATTCTGTCAAACCAATATCAGCTGATGTCACAGCTAGACCCAGAAAACAAAGCAAAATATTCTCGGCTCAGGAATATAGTAGAGCGAGGCTATGCTCTTCATTTGCGTGAGCTAGACAAGAACTTCGGCGTCCTCGACGAAGTAGAATGTAGAAAAACTATCGATGTGATGGAAATGTTCCATGCGATGCAAGAGTCATACAAGGGGCTAACACAAGAAGCTCAAAACAAGATTGAGCCAAGACGGCTTACCTTCCTTGGTTTTGATATGGCTACCGAGTCTGAGTATGTACACTATGTTCGCTTTCTAGTTTCTTCAGAAGGTGCGTATCCAAGCTTTGATCAAACTCATCAATTTAACGCTCAAATGCCAATGTTAGACAAATATCATCGAATGTTGGATGTTTGGCGTACATGTCCACGCCAGTATCACTTGTGTGATAATGAAATTACACGAATAATAAATGCCTGACTCACAGAGCGCTGCCGCTCGGCAGCACTCCACCTCAACAAGCCCACTTTCGAACAATTTCAAAAACTAACACATCCATCAATAAGTTTATTATTACAAGACGAAGTTTACTGCGTCTTAATGGCCTTACTTTAAGCAAGTGGTCAAACATCACAATTTGCAAATAAATACATATTTTTTAAGCAAAATTCTAAAAACCAACTACTCTTTATTATGAAGGGATTTGTTTTTTCTATGCGGGTTGATTGTCTGTAAGGCAGGTTCAGAGGGGAAGTCATTATGAGTATTTTCGACCATTACCAATCACGCTATGAAGCAGCCAAGGATGAAGAGTTATCTTTGCAAGATTTCTTGGCGCTTTGTAAAGATGATAAAAGTGCTTACGCTAACGCAGCAGAGCGCCTACTGATGGCTATTGGGGAACCAGAATTAATTGATACTGCGCAAGACCCTTGCCTAAGCAGAATTTTCTCTAATCGAGTAATATCTCGGTACGAAACATTTAAAGACTTTTATGGTATGGAAGAAGCAATAGAGCAAATTGTTTCTTACCTTAAACATGCGGCTCAAGGTCTTGAAGAACGTAAGCAGATTATTTATCTACTTGGGCCTGTGGGTGGTGGTAAATCATCACTAGCCGAAAAGCTAAAAGCACTCATGCAGCAGGTTCCAATTTATGTACTCTCAGCAAATGGGGAGCGAAGCCCTGTTAATGATCATCCATTCTGCCTCTTTGATGTGACAGAAGATGGTGATCTACTAAAACGCGAGTACGATATTGAGAAACGCTATCTTCGCTCCATTATGTCGCCATGGGCAGCGAAAAGACTTCATGAGTTTGGCGGTGACATCACTAAATTTAAAGTGGTCAAGGTACGGCCATCTATCTTGGATCAAGTCGCAATTGCCAAAACCGAACCTGGAGATGAAAATAACCAAGACATCTCCTCGCTGGTCGGAAAAGTCGATATTCGTCAGCTAGAGCACTACTCACAAGATGATCCAGATGCTTACAGCTATTCGGGCGCACTCTGTCGAGCAAACCAAGGGCTGATGGAGTTTGTGGAAATGTTCAAGGCACCAATCAAAGTGCTCCACCCTCTACTTACTGCGACACAAGAAGGTAACTACAACGGTACAGAAGGCTTATCAGCACTTCCGTTCGACGGTATGATCCTTGCCCACTCCAATGAATCTGAGTGGCAAACCTTCCGTAACAACAAGAACAATGAAGCTTTCTTGGACCGCGTATACATTGTAAAAGTCCCATACTGTCTTCGAGTTTCTGAAGAGATCAAAATTTACCAGAAACTGCTCGACCACTCAGAACTATCTAAGGCCCCATGCTCTCCAAGTACACTAGAGTTGCTGTCTCAATTTAGTATTCTTTCGAGACTTAAGGATCCAGAGAACTCTTCGATTTTCTCCAAAATGCGCGTTTACGATGGAGAAACATTGAAAGATACGGATCCAAAAGCAAAAAGCTATCAAGAGTATCGAGACTTCGCTGGCGTAGACGAAGGTATGTCTGGCCTGTCAACGCGTTTTGCGTTCAAAATTCTTTCTCGCGTTTTCAACTTCGACCAAACTGAAGTTGCAGCGAATCCAGTTCATCTTTTCTATGTTATCGAGCAGCAAATTGAACGTGAGCAATTCCCGCAAGAAACCGCAGAGAAATACCTAGAGTTTCTCAAAGGGTATTTGGTGCCAAGATACGTTGAGTTTATTGGTAAAGAAATTCAAACCGCGTACTTGGAGTCTTATTCAGAATATGGGCAGAATATCTTCGACAGATATGTCACCTATGCAGATTTCTGGATTCAAGATCAAGAGTATCGCGACCCCGAAACCGGACAACTGTTTGACCGTTCCGCTCTTAATAACGAGTTAGAAAAAATCGAAAAAACCGCAGGGATCAGTAATCCTAAAGATTTCCGCAACGAAATTGTTAACTTTGTACTTAGAGCGCGTGCAAGCAACAACGGGCAAAACCCAGTGTGGACCAGCTACGAGAAACTCCGTACCGTCATTGAGAAGAAGATGTTCTCAAACACAGAGGAATTACTACCCGTTATTTCCTTCAACGCTAAAACCTCTTCTGAGGATCAGAAGAAACATGACGACTTCGTTGCTCGTATGATGGAGAAAGGTTATACCGAGAAACAGGTCCGCTTGTTATCAGAGTGGTACTTGCGAGTACGTAAATCGTCTTGATAGCTAAGAAGCGTTTCCTCTTTGAAAAAGAGGAATACGGCCAATGAATTAGCAGCCAGACTTGACCATCTGGCTGCGTATTGGATGTGAGAACATACTCTCATTGTGAGTGTGTAAGATACGAGGGATGACTCATGGCGCAGTTTATTGACCGACGACTGAACGGCAAAAATAAAAGCGCGGTAAACCGCCAACGATTTTTGCGTCGTCATAAAGAACAAATCAAAGAATCCGTTGCAGACGCTGTCAACCGCCGATCAATTACTAATACAGAAACTGGCGAAGACGTTGCAATTCCTCACAAAGACATTAAAGAACCTATTTTCCATCAAGGCAAAGGGGGAGTTAAAGAACGCGTTCACCCTGGCAACGACCAGTTTATCACTGGAGACAAAATAGAACGTCCTAAAGGTGGAGGTCAAGGAGGTTCAGGCGAAGGGGACGCCAGCCCTGACGGTGAAGGCCAAGACGAATTTGTATTCCAAATATCCAAAGATGAATATCTAGATATTTTATTTGAAGACCTAGAACTTCCAAACTTGGAAAAAAACCAAATCAACAAAATCACGGAATGGAAAACGCACAGAGCGGGCTATCAAACCGCAGGGGTGCCTGCAAATATAGCCATTGTGAAATCGCTGCAACAGTCTCTCGCACGCCGAACGGCAATGACGGCAGGCAAAAAACGCATGCTTAGAGAACTTGAGGAAGAGTTAGATCAAGTTAAAATGAGCGAACCAGCTCAGCTACTGGAGGAAAAGAGGCTCAAGAAGGAAATCAAGGACCTTCGCAAACGCATCGATACGGTTCCCTTCATCGACACTTTTGATCTTAGATTTAAAAACTACGAACGCAAGCCTATCCCTTCTAGCCAAGCGGTCATGTTCTGCTTGATGGATGTTTCAGGTTCCATGGATCAAGCTACCAAAGATATCGCCAAACGTTTTTATGTCCTGCTGTATCTCTTCTTAACTAGAACTTACGAAAACGTTGAAGTGGTATTCATTCGCCACCACACTCAAGCAAAAGAAGTGGATGAGCATGAGTTTTTCTATTCACAGGAAACCGGCGGCACCATAGTGTCTAGTGCACTGAAATTAATGAAAGAAATTGTCACAGAGCGTTACCCAATCGGCGAGTGGAACATATACGCCGCACAAGCGTCAGATGGCGATAACTGGGCTGATGATTCGCCTAGATGCCGTGAATTACTCACCAAAAACTTACTACCTAACTGCCAATATTATTCGTATATAGAGATTACTCGCCGCTCTCATCAAACTCTGTGGCATGAGTATGAAAAATTGGAAGATGCTTTCGATAACTTTGCAATGAAAAATATTCGAAGCGTAGAGGATATTTTCCCCGTATTCCGAGAGCTTTTCAGAAAAGAAACGGCTTAGGGAGGCTATGATGGCAACGAAAACCAAAAAAGCGACTAAGAAAAAAACTCTGCCAGACGGCCCTGATTGGACCTTTGATATACTTGACCGGTATCATGCCGAGATTAAACGTGTAGCAGATCACTATCAGTTAGAGACCTATCCAAATCAAATCGAGGTCATCACTTCCGAGCAAATGATGGATGCTTATTCAAGTATCGGTATGCCGATTAATTACAATCACTGGTCGTTCGGTAAAAAATTCATTCAAACCGAGCAGGGCTACAAACATGGTCAAATGGGGCTAGCCTACGAAATCGTCATCAACTCAGATCCTTGTATCGCCTATTTAATGGAAGAAAATACCGTAACCATGCAAGCACTGGTAATGGCTCATGCATGTTATGGACATAATTCCTTCTTTAAGGGCAACTACTTGTTTCAAACTTGGACAGACGCGAGTTCCATCATCGATTATCTCTTGTTCGCTAAAAACTATATTGCGGAATGTGAGCAAAAGTATGGCGTTAAAGAAGTCGAAGAGTTACTGGATTCCTGCCACGCGTTGATGAACTTCGGGGTAGACCGCTACAAGCGTCCCGAGAAAATCTCGATTGCTGAAGAGAAGATGCGCCAAGAAGAACGTGAGACTTATCTTCAATCTCAAGTCAATGATTTGTGGCGTACTGTACCCAAAGGCAAGGTAGAACAGGAGCAGTCTAAAATTCACTTCCCCTCTGAACCACAAGAAAATATCCTCTACTTTATCGAAAAGCACGCGCCATTACTTGAGTCATGGCAGAGAGAAATTGTTCGTATTGTACGTAAAATCAGTCAATATTTTTACCCGCAGAAGCAAACTCAGGTTATGAATGAAGGCTGGGCTACATTCTGGCATTACACCATTCTCAATCATTTGTATGACGAAGGACTAGTCACAGATCGCTTCATCTTAGAGTTTCTTCACAACCATACCAGTGTGGTTGCACAGCCTGCATACAACAGTCCATATTTTAGTGGTATTAACCCTTATGCTCTGGGCTTTGCCATGTTCCGTGATATAAGAAGGATATGCGAAGAGCCGACTGATGAAGACAGAGAATGGTTTCCAGAACTCGTTGATACAGACTGGCTTGAAGCCGTGCACTTTGCGATGAAAAACTTCAAAGATGAAAGTTTTATTAGCCAGTATTTATCACCTAAGTTGATGCGAGAGTTTAAGTTATTCGCGATAACTGATGATGATAGGAAGAACTACATTGAAGTCACCGCAATACACAATGACACTGGTTATCGAGATATTAGAGAAAAACTGGCAGGACAATATAACCTAAGCAGTCTTGAACCTAATATCCAAGTCTTTAATGTCGATGTTCGAGGGGATAGATCACTTACTCTGCAATACGTGCCACATGACAGGATCCCTCTCGATGATAGCTATGAAGAAGTCCTAAAACACCTTTATCGCTTATGGGGTTTTGATGTCATTTTGGAAGAAGTGAAAGAGTCAGGACGAAGAGAAATTCTGACAACTTGCCCTAAAAGAAACGAGTACGATGGACAAATATAATCCCCTTTAACATCTAGTAAAAAAGGGAGTGCACCTATAATGTACTCCCTTTTTATCCCATCGTTCAATAAACATCGAAAAATAAAAGGTCCTAAAGAAATAAAGCTAGATCGTTTGCACGATTCGGCGAACAGCCTCTAGATCTTCTGGTGTATCGACACCTGCTGGCGGGACCTGCTTAGCAATCTCTACGTGAATTTTCTCACCATACCAGAGCACCCTAAGCTGCTCTAAACTCTCAATTTTCTCTAACGCTGTCGGCTCCCAGTTAATATAGGTATTTATAAAACCAGCTCGATAAGCATAAATACCGATATGCCTCATCAATGGCTGAACTATCGCCTTTTCAGTATTTGCAAAGTTATTACGATCCCAAGGGATAGTAGCTCGACTAAAATAAAGCGCATAACCTTCACTATCTGTAACAACTTTGACTGAATTGGGATTAAAAACCTCATCCTGATGAGATATTTCCACCGCTAACGTTGCCATCGGAGCCTGACTATTCGCCAAATTATTCGCGACTTGAGCAATAGTCACTGGTGGGATCAAAGGCTCGTCACCCTGTACGTTAACAATCACTTGATTGTCATCTATACGCATCGTTTGGATAACTTCAGCTAATCGCTCCGTGCCTGACTGATGATCAGTCGAAGTCATGCATACTTTACCACCAAACGCTTTAACGGCTGTTTCTACTCGTTTATCGTCTGTTGCAACAATAACTGTATCTGCTCCCGACTGAGTCGCCTGTTCATACACCAACTGGATCATTGGTTTTCCAGCGATATCAGCGAGGGGTTTACCAGGTAAGCGTGAGGAACCGTACCTAGCTGGAATGATAACTGTAAAGGCCACTACCTTCCCTCTTCCATATTCATTTGGCGCGCTTCTGGCTCTAATAAAACAGGGATACCTTCTTTTATTGGGTACGCCAAACGATCTAACTTACAAATCAATTCTTGTTTATCTTTATCAAATGTCAGTTTTCCTTTGCAAACTGGACATGCAACAATCTCAAGCAGTCGATGGTCCATACTGTTCCTTAACCTCTTTAATTTTATTTATAATCTGCGCTTCATCTTGGTGACAGAATGTCGCTGTTACAGGGAGATACCACCAGTTTTCTTCGGCATATTCACTGCACTTGACCGCATCTTTTTCCGTCATGATAAGATGCTGCCCTTGAGATGCCAAAGTGTGTAACTCACAAGGGTCAAAGTCTTGGTGATCGGCAAACCCTTGAGTTAACACTGGCTGAGCACCTAAGCTTTTGAGCGTATCAAAAAAGCGGGGGGGATGACCGATACCGGCAATAGCAACAAGTGACTCCAATTGGCCAACAGGAGCCTTGAAGTTCGTTTTTAAATTAACCGCTAGGCTGGGTGTTAGACTCATCATCATTTCACCAGCTTTTGATTCACCGCCATTAGCTACGATAAAGTCAACTTCTGATAATCGAGCGGTCGACTCTCGTAAAGGCCCTAATGGCATTAGATGCTCATTACCAAAACGGCGATGACCATCTACCACAACCAGCTCAATATCTCGCTCAAGAGCATAATGTTGTAGACCATCATCTGTAATAATAATGTCTACATCCAAAGGTAACAGCGCTTTCACTGCATCACAACGATTTGGAGAAACGGCAACCGGTGATCCAGTGCGCTGATAGATAAGCTTGGGTTCATCACCACAATGCTTAGTCGAAGTTTGCTCTTCAACCACTAAGGGATAATGAGGTGCCTTGGCACCATAACCACGTGATACTACTCCCGGCTTATACCCTTGAGCTTGAAGCTGCTCAATCAGCCAAATGACAACAGGTGTTTTTCCGTTTCCACCAACTGTAATGTTTCCAACCACAATTACAGGGACAGGTGCTCGATAACTCGCCTTCTTTCCTGATAAAAAACCATGGCGTCGCCTTCGGCTAAAAAAACCAAAAAGTCGGCTAAGTGGCCAGAATAATGGCCACACTATATAAAAGAGAAGTGATTTGCCAAACCAGATTTTGTGAATCATGGTTTAACCACCAAACTGAATTCTATGCAACTGAGCATATGCTCCATCTTTTTCCAATAAGCTAGCGTGACTACCTCGTTCTATGATTTCACCTTCATCAACCACCAGAATTTCATCAGCACTTTCAATGGTTGATAACCGATGAGCAATAACGAGTACTGTCTTGTTTTTTTGTAACTCATCCAACGCAGATTGGATGGCTTTTTCAGACTCAGTATCTAATGCCGATGTTGCCTCATCCAAAATCAGAATAGGAGCATCTCGTAACAATGCTCTCGCAATTGCTATTCTCTGGCGTTGTCCACCTGAAAGACTAGCACCATTTTCACCAATTACCGTGTCAAGGCCATGTTCCATGTTTTCAATAAAATCCATGGCATAAGCTAGACGTGCTGCTTGCTCAATTTGTTCACGGCTATACTCCTGCGTTGCTGCATAGGCAATGTTATTCGCAATTGTATCGTTAAAAAGATGCACATTCTGTGATACTAAAGCGAAATGATTACGCAGATTGGTCAGTTTATAATCTCGAATATCATGGCCATCAAGTTCAATACATCCAGAGTCTACATCATAGAAACGTGTAAATAGGTTTGCTATGGTACTTTTTCCTGAACCAGATCGGCCAACAAGTGCCACCGTTTTTCCTTGAGGTACTTCAAAATTCACATTGCGCAGAGCAGGTGCATCTTTCCCATCGTAAGTAAACGTAACATTTTTTACAGCCAACTCGCCACGGGCTTTGTCAATCTCATACTTTCCTTTGTCTTGCTCTGTCTCTAGGTCCATGAGCTCAAACAGCGTCTGGCTCGCTGCCATACCACGCTGAAACTCTGAGGTCACATTGGTCAATGCTTTAAGAGGTCTCATCAAAGCAAACATAGCAGAAAATACGACCGTAAACGTACCAGGCGTCAGCTGCTCTTTGATTGAATCAACGCTGGCTAAGAATAGCACCACAACCAAAGCAATAGAGGCGATAGTTTGAATTACCGGATTGGCAATCGCTTGTGCAGCCACCAACTTCATTGACTGTTGGCGCATCTGATTACTCACGATATCAAAACGCTCGCGCTCGACATCTTGACCACCATAGCTCAATACAACCTTATGCCCCTTTAGCATTTGCTCAGCGGAAGCCGTTACATGCCCCATAGTATCTTGCATATTCTTGGATATTTTACGAAAACGTTTCGAAACGACACTAATGCCCCATGCAACAATGGGAGCGACAATAAAGAGAACAAGAGATAATTGCCAACTATACCAAAACATTAATACAAGGAAGCCAATTATACTGGCTCCCTCTCGTACAATACTCACCAAGGCCCGACTTGTAGCACCAGCGACTTGCTCTGAATCATAAGTAATACGAGACAACAAACCTCCAGTGGACTCCTTGTCGAAATAGGAGACGGGCATATGCATAAACTGGCTAAATATCCGACGACGCATTAGCATAACAACATTACCCGATACCCAGCTCAGGCAATAGGAAGAGACAAAACCACTCGCGCCTCTTAAAAGCATCATACCGAATACAATAAACGGCAGTACTCGAAGGAAATTGGACTCTGCATCACCAAAGCCTTCATCAAGCAGAGGTTTCAATAATGACACCATATAGGTATCTGCTGCAGCATTAATGATAAGAGCAACAACAGCAACTGAAAGGCCAGCTTTGTAAAGGCGAATATAGGTCCAAAGGCGTTTAAAGGTTTGCCATGTTGTTTCATCTTGGTTTGAAGACATAAAACAGCTTTATTTGAAAGTATTATGGGCGCTATTCTACTCCCTTACGTAGCATCTGCCTATACCAAGACCGCCCTTTCACCTTCCTTAATGGCTCTACCTGCCAACTAGAATCATAAAAGCTGATACTCATTTGCCCATAGTTTCCCGTATCTAACCAAGCTACGCCTAATTGCTTGTATCGTTCAACGACCCTTGGGGCCGGTAACTGCCACTTTCCAGCTTTGGCTGTTGAAGCAATGGCCAAGTCTGGACCAACCATTTTTATAAATTGAGTCGTTGACGACGTTCGACTGCCATGATGAGGAACAATGATCACATCACTACCTAGTAGCCTCGGTTGCCTAATCAATATCCACTCTACAACGGCATCGATATCACCAGTTAGTAAAATTGACTGTCCATTATTTGAATGGGTGACTCTAACAACACACGAATGTGGGTTATAAGCCCTAGGCACAGCATTATTTGGCCATATAAACTCTATATCTAACGCTCCCCAAGTCATTTTTTGCCCAGCAAGGCACTCCTTACCATCCTTCAATACCTGACTACTTATTACCTGTTGAGGGCGCCATTGATCAATGAGCTCAGTCATTCCACCAGCATGATCATTATCTGAATGGGACAAAATAAGACTCTTTATTTGGCGTACCCCGTGATAGTGAAGAAAAGGTGTAATGACTTGCTCTGCAATACTGCTTTCCTGCCAAGCAATCCCTGTATCATAAATAATCGCTTCTCTATCTTGTTGAATAACAACGGCTAGGCCATGGCCAACATCAAGTACAAAAACTTGCCATATAGGCTTAACTCGCCATTCGATCAAAACCGCTAACAGACATAGAAGACACAAAATTTTCCCGTAATTACTTAAGTAAGGTGCTAATAACCATAGGGAGAAAAGAAGGCATAACCAAGTCACTTGCTCGTTTGATAAAGCAAACCAAGTTTCTTCGGCAAAGCTCATCGCATATAGGGCAGGTTGAATTGATAAGTCTGCCCAGCTCCAAAGAAAAGTAATGTTAGCCCCAATATCGAGGATAAGTGCCATTAGGGACACTGGAACCACAAAAAAACTAAACCATGCTACAAATACAAGATTGTAAATAAAACTACTTAAGCTAACTCCATGAAAAAAGACCGCTATTGCTGGCATCATACCCACAACCAAAGCACTCTGAAGTATCACGGCTTTTTTCCAATACGAAACGTGAGTCCTTTTTTGCGTTGAAAAGATCAAAATCACAGCGACGGCCCACATAGTAAGCCACAAACTCATTGACGCTGTTGAAAATGGGTCCAGAAATAATAAAAAGGAAAAAATGAGTAACCATTGATAACTTTTAGGCACTCGATTAGAAGACATGGATAAGACAGACACAAAGCAACAGGCAATGACCGCCCTTTGCGTAGGAATTGAAAAACCTGCGAGCCATGCGTAGCAGACGCTACACAAGATCGCCACAACCATCGGAGTACTTCTCCAACGAAAAAACATCCGAAAAAGCAGTTTGCCAACAAACCAACCAATACCGAACACAATCCCAATGTGCAGTCCAGATATCGCAATTAGATGACTGAGACCACTGGCCTTAAGTTGACGCTTTACCTCAGGGGATAATTCATCTCTTATACCAAAGGTCAAAGCCAGTATTACTCCTTTGCTCATCAAGGAATCTATTGAGTTTTTCACTTGGTTGTACCAAGAAAAGCGCACAGACCCTGAATTTATAATCCAATAGCTATAGTCAGCTAATACACTGCCTCGGCCTACCACGCCCTGCTGCAAAGCAAACTTCTCAGCATCGAATCCAACATCATTAAGGTATCCAGTTATGGGCTTTAGTTTGATTTTTGCTCGTATTTTGTCATTAGAAACAAGAAAGATAGGTGACACTAACCATATGCTGGGTCTAAGAGGGCCTAAAATGGACTTTCCGTTGATAGCAGTGATAGTTACTTTACCGTGAAAACCGTGATTTATTTGCTTAAAAAAGCTGTCAACCTCCGCATTTATGGTAATATTTGGACCATCTTGGAAAAGGATCTCTTGCTGATAGCAAACACAGTTAATGCGTATTATGAGTATTAAGCAAGCAATGAGTAATCCAACACACCATTTTAGCAATTTTAACCTTATACTGAGTATCAGAATCAATACACAGGGAAACACCCATGGCCATGATGGCGCGGTCCACCAAAACTGGGCGGTCGAGATAAGGAAACAAAACGAAATGAGTGTCCAGTAATTTAAAAAGAGAGTCATATTTCCCTATGCCAAGAAAACTCATAAAACGTTTTATGCCTGACCATGAAGTCATAAAACGCCAGAAAGCATTGAAAATTTTTGGTAACGTGCTTTACAACCCTAACCTCTGGTGCCTGAATCGTCGTTCAGCTTCAGGGGCGTTTGCCGTTGGTTTGTTTATGGCTTTCGTACCTTTACCAAGCCAAATGATTATGTCAGCTGGCTTAGCGATTGTATGTGGTGTTAACCTTCCTCTGTCGGTCGCACTTGTTTGGGTAAGCAACCCGATAACTATGCCCGTACTGTTTTACTTTGCTTATAAAGTCGGCGCTGTGGTTATGCATACCCCTCCGCAACCCTTTCATTTCGAGTTATCGTGGGACTTCATCATGCAGCAAATGAGTACCATTGGTCCTCCTTTCATACTAGGCTGCATGATTTGTGGCATTGTCTCAGCCATTGCTGGATACTTCGGTATCAAAGCACTTTGGCGCTATTCTGTTGTGAGAAGTTGGCAGCAAAGAAAAATCAGATTAGGTAGGTTACTAAAGAAAGGAAAGCGCAAAGATTAGGTTTTCGATGAATGGTTAGATTTAGTAAAACTGACATGTCATACAAAGATTAAAGGGCCCAAGTGGCCCTTTAATCTTTGTGCTTTTATTTAGAACTTAGGACTAAAGCTGGGTTAAGTTTAGATGCACGAGAAGCCGGATACCAAGTCGCAAGTAAACTCAAGATAATCGCCGTTCCTGACACAAGCGCTATGTCTGTCCAGACAATTTGAGAGGGCAGAAAATCAACAAAGTAAATATCACCAGAGAGGAATCGATGCCCAATGGCTTTTTCCAGTAATGTGATGAGATAAGTCAAATTCGCTGCAACCAAAACACCGAATACACTGCCTACTAAGCTACCTAAGACTCCAGAAAAAACGCCTTGCCAAATAAAAATTCGCTTCACCAAGCCATCCGTCGCCCCCATTGTTCTTAATATCGCAATTTCTCCCGCACGATCTTTTACCGCCATCATGAGCGTCGATACAATGTTAAAGCTAGCAACACCGATTACGAGAACCATAACAAGATACATTATCGTCCTAACAAGTTGAATGTCTCTATACAAAAAGCCATATTCTTGTTGCCAACTGCGCAGATACACATAAACATCTAAGGTATTACCTGCTTCACGTACAATTTGCGTTGCATTGAGCACATCAGAAACTTTCAAGGACACACCAGTAACAGCATCAGTAAGCTGAGCATATTTCTGAGCATCTTCTAAAGGCACGATTGCAAGGTTATGGTCAATCTGCCCGTTGAGTTTAAGCAAACCAGCAACCTTAACTCGAACTCGCTTTGGCGCTTGTACTCGAGTAGTGGAACCTGATGTCGGGATCATAAGTGTAAGATAATCGCCTTCTGACACTCCTAAATACGTCGCGACTCCTTGACCCAAAATCACCTGTTGTTTGCCAGGCATAAAGTCTTGCCATACCTTGCCATCCACATAGCGATTGATACTAGACACCTTAGATTCCAACTCTGCGTCCACTCCACGAACTTCCAGCGCTTTGACTTTATTGCCTTTTTCTGCCAACGCTGTAATGGTTACATAGGGAGCAGCCGCTTCAATTTTGGGGTGCTTTTCAGCTTGCTGCATCACAGATTGCCAATCGGAGATAGGTCCTCTTACCCCTTCAAACTCACCATGAGCAATGACTGATAGAACTCGATCCTTGAGTTCTCTCTCAAAGCCATTCATTGCCGACAGTCCTATGATAATGACCGCGACACCAACTGTGATACCGATAGTGGAAGACAATGAAATAAACGACACCATTTTATTTCGCCGCTTGGCACGACTAAAGCGGCTACCAATTAATAGTGATAATGAAGAAAACACACTAGACTCCCTCCATATCAAGCAGCAAACCATCTTGCATGTGTAACTGCTTATCCATTTTTGCAGCTAACTCTCCATCATGAGTCACCACCAGAAATGCCGTTCCTGATTCTTGGTTTAACTCGCGCATTAGATCGTAAATTGACAGCGCCGTTTGGTAATCGAGATTGCCAGTTGGTTCGTCAGCAAGCACTAAAGACGGGCTGTTAACAAGCGCACGAGCTATCGCAACGCGCTGGCGCTCTCCCCCAGACAACTCGGAAGGCCGATGGTCCAAGCGGTGACTTAATCCAACTTTATCAAGTAAAGCTTTAGCGGCCTGTTTAGCTTGGGTTGATTTTTCTCCGCCAATCAAAAGCGGCATGGCGACATTTTCTAGCGCGCTAAAATCGGCCAAAAGATGATGAAATTGATACACAAAGCCAAGATGCTGATTACGAAGCTTGGCTTGCTTATTCGAATTCAAGGACGCAATATTCTGCCCAAGAATACTTACCTCTCCTTCTGTTGCATCATCAAGCGTTCCCAGAATATGCAGCAAAGTACTTTTACCAGACCCTGACGAGCCAATGATCGAAGCCAGTTCACCTTTTTGTAACTCAAAGCTAACCCCTTTAAGGACTTGAGTGTCAATCGAACCTTCTCGATATGTTTTACAAATATTATGACATTGAAGGAGGTTATTCATATCTCAAAGCCTCAGCAGGTTTAATAGAAGATGCACGATAAGAAGGGAAAAGCGTCGCCAATAAACTCAGAGCAATGGCCATTACGATCACAGTTCCGATTTGGAAAGGGTTTACTAATACAGGCAGTTGACCTCCAACCGAGAGCAAAGCAACACCAGCACTGTCGAGTATAGAGTTGAGGTTAGTAGCCAACAAAACACCCAGTCCTCCCCCAATAATTGATCCAAGAACACCACTGCTCGCCCCTTGAACCATGAAAACACCTATCAACTGAGACTTTGTCATACCTTGAGTCTTCAATATGGCTACTTCTGATTGCTTTTCCATTACCACCATAATAAGAGCAGATATAATGTTAAACGCAGCAACGCCGATAATGAGACCAAGCATCAAACCCATCATATTTTTTTCCATTCGAACCGCTTGGAATAGCTCACCACGTTGATCTCGCCAGTCTTGCCATTTCCAGCCATCTGGCAAGGCTTTACTTCCCAGCTCGCTGACAACAAAAGGATCATCAAAGAATAACCGCCAACCTGTGATTGTGTTTGTGGGTAATCGAAGCAAGCGCGCTGCATCATCGATGTGGGTCACTATTAGCTGGGAGTCCACATCTGACCCTGTATTATAAATACCAGCTACGGTGAAAATTCGTTGACTTGGAATGCGACCAAGTGGCGTAAACTGACTTGCACTTGTGACCATAAGACGCACTTTGTCGCCAACCGAGACTTTCAACCCTCGCGCCAAGCTTTGGCCAATAAAAACATGGTACTGGCCTGTCTGAAGAGAAGAAAGCCTTCCAGCAACCAAGAAAGACTCAATCGGATCGTGGTCGTTAGGCTTTACGCCTATCAATAAGCCGGCAGATAGCGTGTTGGCACTTTGAATAACCGCTTCTCCTTGAACAATAGGCTCTGGTAAAGCTGAACTCGGCAATTGCTCAAGAAAGTCAGGGGGGGAAGTATTCGGTGTTCTTCCGTCAGCATGAGACACTATCGCTTGGGGTAAAACGCCCAAGATGCGGCCTTTCAATTGCGCTTCAAAACCGTTCATTACCGACAGTACCGTCACCAGAGACATCACACCAATGGTGATGCCCGCCGTCGACATATAGGAAACAAAACGGCTGAACCTATCACCCGAGCGTCCACGTAAATAACGAACACCAATAAAGGCAGATACAGGATGGAACATAGTTATAACCAAAAACGTTTGATAGCCGTTACTGTAACGATTTATCGCCCTAGGTTGTAGTCCTTATTCGCTAAAATGGCGTCAAATTATGCACGAAACAACGAGATATCTTGATTAGTTGCTGCTTATGACGATAATCAAGACATAGCTTTAAGGAATTTGCGTATGTCTGAGCAAGAATATTTTACCGTGCATCATAAAATGTCCGTTAACGTCGAACCTTTACCCAGCAATGAGGTTTTACCAAGTTATGAGCAGTTCGAACGTGAAATTCCTGCCCCCTTTCTTGTCGCGAGTGAATTCAGTCATCTCGATATTTTAAACGATCATGCTCGAGCCGAAATGAAGAGTATTGATTTCAAATACGTGATTGATTTACTTGATGCGCAAAACTCAAAGCTTAATTTGCTCTTGACCTTTATGCTTTCTCAGCAAGACAACGAGCAGTATCGCTATCAAACCTCGTCTTTTGGTGCCAGCAAATTCTGCTACAGCGCCGATTCTGCCCTATCTGTGGGAACAAAGGTCAGGGTAAAGATGTTTATTGAACACCCTGCAACCGCCGTTTACTGTTATGGACACGTCGAAAGTAACGACAAAGATGGTGATGATTTCCTAATCACGATAAAATATGATTTACTGCGTGACCAAGACGAAGATCTTTTGATCAAAGCAGCACTCTATCAGCAACAGAAATTACTCCGTCAGCGCTCAAGAGATCGCGACAAAAAATAATCCTACTATGCCTATTACATCACTTTTCAATCTGGTCAGTTCATCTGGAGCCGGAGATAAAAAACAGGTCGGTAATTTGCAAGGTGCTAGCCTAGCACTTGCGGTTGCTGAACTCGCTAACCAGCATGATAGCCATACCTTATTGGCTGTCGCGGATCCACAAACGGCCCTTAAGCTGTTACAAGAAGTCGAGCAATTTACCGATCAAGAAGTGTCACTGTTTCCAGATTGGGAAACGCTTCCTTACGATAGTTTCTCACCCCATCAGGAAATTATTTCTGATCGCATTGCCCGTTTGTATCGCCTTCCCACCCAGAATACGGGCATCACGATTGTGCCAATCAGCACATTATTGCAAAGACAGTCTCCCCGAGACTTCTTAATGCAGCATACCTTGATGGTAAAAGTCGGCGATCGCTATTCTTTGGAAAAGCTGCGTATTCAGCTTGAAAAATCCGGCTATCGCCATGTGGACCAAGTGTTCGGTCCCGGAGAATACGCAAGCAGAGGCTCGATTCTCGACCTTTTCCCAATGGGTTCTAATGATCCATTTCGGATTGATTTTTTTGATGACGAGATTGATACGATACGCACTTTTGACCCTGAAAATCAGCGCTCGATTGAAGATGTTCAAGACATCTGTTTGCTCCCAGCTCATGAGTTTCCTACTTCGGAAGGCGCGATTGAAGACTTTCGTATCCGCTGGCGCCAGCGCTTTGAAACTAGAAGAGAGCCCGAATCTGTTTATGTCCAAGTCTCTAAAGGGATCTGGCCTGCCGGAATAGAATATTGGCAACCTCTATTTTTCGATCACACAGAAACCTTGTTTGACTATATCGCAGATGATAGTCAACTGATCACTGTCGGCGATTTAGAAGGCGCAATAGATCATTTCCTATCAGATACAGAATATCGATATGAGCAGCGTAAAATCGATCCATTACGCCCCCTACTTCCACCTGAAGAGCTGTGGCTTAAAAAAGATGAATTGTTTAGTCACTTTAAGACCTTGCCTCAGGTGCATTTATCGACAGATGCCATCGTAGAAAAGCAGGGCCGGGTAAATCCAACCATCCAAGCTTTACCTACACTTGCTGCCCAGCACCAAAACAAAGAGCCATTAGCCGCACTGCGTCAGTTCAGTGAATCTTTTGCTGGTAAGGTCATGTTCTCTGTCGAATCCGAAGGTCGCAGAGAAGCTTTATTGGAGCTTTTACAGCGCATCAAACTTCGTCCTGTTGAATTTGATAGCTTTTCTGCGGCGATACAGGCTGACAGTAAATTCGCCTTAGTCCTAGGCGCGGCAGAACATGGGTTTCTGTTTGGCGATCAACAACTGGCGCTGATATGCGAAAGTGACTTATTAGGCGATAGAGTGATCCAACGTCGCCGAAAAGATCGCAAAACCACCAACAGCGATGCTGTTATTCGTAACCTTGCAGAACTCAAATCAGGTCAGCCCGTTGTCCATATCGATCATGGAATTGGGCGTTATATCGGTTTGCAAACGCTTGAAGCCGGTGGCTTAAAAACAGAATACGTCACCCTAGAATATCAAAATGAGGCAAAACTCTATGTACCAGTAGCGTCTCTGAATCTGATCAGTCGCTATTCTGGAGGCGCTGAAGAATCAGCACCTTTACACAAGTTAGGAGGAGAAGCTTGGGCTAAAGCTCGGCGCCGCGCCGCTGAAAAAGTACGTGATGTTGCCGCAGAGCTGCTCGATGTCTATGCCAAACGCGAGCTAAAGCCAGGGTATAAATTTGCGCTCGATCGCGACCAATACGCCACGTTTAAGGCGGGTTTCCCATTTGAAGAAACCGACGATCAGTCCATGGCGATCAACGCCGTGATGTCAGACATGTGCCAAGCCAAAGCAATGGATCGCCTCGTGTGTGGTGATGTTGGCTTTGGTAAAACAGAAGTTGCCATGCGAGCTGCGTTTGTCGCCACAGACAATGGCAAGCAGGTGGCGGTTTTAGTCCCAACAACATTGCTTGCCCAGCAGCATTTTGAAAACTTTAGAGATCGTTTTGCCAACCTACCAATTCGGGTTGAAGTACTCTCTCGTTTTAAAACCGCCAAAGAACAAAAACAAGTTCTTCAAGATATTGAAGCAGGTAAAGTAGACTTAGTGGTCGGAACCCACAAGCTTTTATCCGATGACATTAAGTTTAACGATCTCGGTCTTCTAATTGTTGATGAAGAACATCGCTTTGGTGTCCGTCAAAAAGAGAAAATGAAGGCAATGCGAGCAGATGTCGACATACTGACCCTCACCGCAACACCAATTCCTCGAACACTGAACATGGCGATGAGTGGCATGCGTGATTTGTCTATCATAGCCACGCCTCCAGCCAGACGCTTAGCGATCAAAACTTTTGTTCGCCAGCACGACACTGCTGTTGTTAGAGAAGCGGTTCTGCGTGAAATTATGCGTGGCGGCCAAGTTTACTTTTTGCATAATCAAGTCGAAACCATTGAAAAAGTGGCAGCCGATCTAGAAAAGTTAATCCCAGAAGCTCGAGTCACTGTCGCTCATGGTCAAATGCGTGAACGCGAGCTTGAGCGGATCATGAATGATTTCTACCATCAGCGTTTTAACCTCTTAGTGTGTACCACCATTATTGAAACTGGTATCGATGTCCCAACAGCCAATACCATCATAATGGATAGAGCTGATAACCTCGGGCTGGCTCAATTACATCAATTGCGCGGCCGAGTTGGGCGTTCACACCATCAAGCT
This sequence comes from Vibrio aquimaris, assembly GCF_009363415.1. Lineage (NCBI taxonomy): Bacteria > Pseudomonadati > Pseudomonadota > Gammaproteobacteria > Vibrionales > Vibrionaceae > Vibrio > Vibrio aquimaris. The sequence continues at coordinate 1,951,495 of NZ_CP045350.1, forward strand.
TATGCCTACTTACTCACCCCCCATCCAAAGGCCATGACTAAAGATGCAACCAAACGCTTGGATGCCATCGCCTCGCTGGAAGATCTTGGGGCAGGCTTTACGCTCGCGACACACGACCTAGAAATCCGTGGCGCTGGTGAATTGCTTGGTGATGAGCAAAGTGGTCAAATTCAATCTGTTGGCTTTACCCTTTACATGGAAATGCTTGAGCAAGCGGTTGAAGCATTGAAAGACGGTAAAGAACCTTCTTTAGATGAACTATTGCGAGAGCAAACAGAAGTGGAGATGCGCCTGCCTGCTTTGCTCCCTGACGACTACATCCCAGATGTCAATACACGCTTATCTATGTACAAACAGATAGCAAGTGTCTCTGAACCCTCAGAATTGGAAGATCTCAAAATTGAGTTAATTGACCGCTTTGGTCTTTTACCTGACGCAACCAAAAACTTACTCTCAGTGTCTGAAATTAAACTCGAAGCAGGCAGCCTGAAAGTGAAGAAAGTTGAAGCCCATGACAAAGGTGGATTTATTGAGTTCTATCCGGATGCTGACATTAATCCGACCTATTTAGTTAAACTATTGCAATCACAACCACAAAAATTCGCAATGGAAGGCCCAACTAAGTTTAAGTTTACGGTACCATTAGTGGACAGACGTAAGCGGATTCAATTTGTCAGTGATATGTTGGGAGAATTCCGCCGTAACCTTCTACCACAAGCCTGATGAGTTCAGGCTTAATTAATTCAAGGTGATCGCACCTTATTTTGGAGTTGCAATGAAAAAGCTGATCCCACTACTACTTCTCGTTGTCGCTATGCCTTCATGGGCACAGCGTCAATTTGATATAGAAGTGATCATTTTTAAACGCGCATTAAATCCGGAGCAAACTGCCGAGTCTTGGCCAGATTCTCTTCCTGAGCTATCAATGGATAAGGCCGGCTATTTAAATGATACCAATTATCGTAGTCGAAAAGGGGTCACTCGTTTACCTGCTTCCTCATACAAACTGACTCCTCAAGTGAACAAATTAAGAAGTCATGCTGGCTTTGAGGTTCTCACCCATATGGCTTGGCGACAAGGAGACGGTAATCGCTATCGTGCACCAACCTTCCGTATTAAGGCAGGACGAGATTTCTCTGGACAGTTTAACCCCGATGGCAGCCCTAAAGGTGCAGACACAGGAACCGAAGTCATTGATGGCGTCACTGAAGAAAATATTTCTCGGCCTTTGTATGAGCTTGACGGCAAGTTACAAATCTACGTTGAGCACTATCTCTATGCAGATGTTCAACTTGACCTCAAGCGGTCCACGACTCGGGAAGTGAAACTGGAAGACAACCCATTGGTGTTTACTGAAATCAGTAACCTAGAAGGCGATGACACAGTACAAGCAGGTATGATGGAAAACATCACACCAAGGATTCATACCGAGCAGTTTCTTAAAAGCTACCGCATGGACCAAAAAAGACGCATGCGCAGCACTGAAACTCACTTTTTGGATCACCCATTACTTGGGGTCATCATTCAAGTAAGACGCGTACCTGAGTAATTGTTGTACACTTAACCTGCTGTTTGTTCATCTAAAAGGGTGTTATGAAACCAGACTATCAGATTATTACCGCCAGATTGGTTTTAAAATTGATACCTCAAGAAGATGACGAGCAGCTCACTCAGTGTGTCCTCTCCTCGCCCGGTTTACACCGATGGATAGACTGGTGTCATCCGGCTTTTTCACTCGATGATGCAGAAAAGTTTATTCTTGCCACTCGCCTCAATTGGGTAAAATCCGAAGCTTATGGATTTGGTCTTTACACCCGTAAAGACCATAGCTTTATCGGCATGGTTGCAGTCAATGAGCTTTACCACACTTTCAATATGGCCAGCATAGGCTACTGGCTTGGCGATGCTTATCAAAAGCAAGGTTACGCAAAGGAAGCGGTAGACGCACTGGTTGAGTTTTGCTTTTCAATTCTCAAGGTTACTCGCATCGAAATCGTATGCGACCCCGATAATGTGCCAAGTCAAAAGCTTGCCAAGTCATGTGGGGCGAGTTTTGAAGTCAGCGCGCCCAATAGATATATCTATAATGGCTTGCCCAAACAGGGCTTGGTTTACGCTATCCTTCCACCCGAATCTTAAGTTCTAATAACTCCATTTGATTCTCTTCAGATACTGAAGGCATTAACATTAGTTACTCATAAAATATTATTCGAGTTAAACTCACAATAAGGGGAAAAGATATAACTAATAGTAATGAAACAAACATCGAAATTTTTAATAGAATATAAAGTGCCAAGAAGACATACTCTTATTAGCTCATCGATAAGCGGGGCTTTATCTTTGTGGAAAGTTTAATTGGTACTTGTTTTCCTAGCTTGCAAAAAAGTACTAAGATTTCGAGATGCCTCTTCGAAGCTTAGACTCCTCGCTTGAGAAACTTTCCGCTCCCACTTAGGATTAGTAGGAACAGAAAAGCCATGGGTTTTAGCGTGCTTTACAAACACAGCAAGTTGGTCTGCGTTTTCTATTATATGAACAGTTTCATAACCTACCATGCCTTCAGGCATAAATACAGTAATCGGATAATTAGAGGCTGTATCGGTGGCTGGACTGCCTGAATCAGCATTATGATGAACTACTGGATTTCCATTTTTCCCAACCGTTGCCAAGTTTAGCTTATCGATCATCTTGGCTATTCTTGGTGTTGCATTACCAATTGCTTGGCCAGAACTACCTTTAGTTTCATCTTCTTTGGCAAAAAAGTGCCCAGGAGTAAATTCTTCTCGTTCTTTCTCTCTGAACCTCTTTTTATAGGTTTCAGACACATCGCTATAATGCACACGCTTAACCGGTAGATTGTCCTCTTTAGCCAAATCAAGATGCTCTGCTTTAGGAGCAATAAACATTAGATCGTAGTCTGCGGTTAGTGGCTGGTTAGTTTTTGGGTCAGCAAGGACTTTAAGAGGCTTTCCATTGTGTGAGATCTCAAATTTGTCACCTTTTTTCTCAGCCTTATATTCAAGCCCGGCGGAAGTGATTTTAAGAATATCATCTTTACCCTGTACTTTTTCTACCGCAATAGTTTTATTACTCACCAACCAACCTAGACGGGCCTGAGACAAGCTTAAGTTAACCGCTACTGCATCGCCTTGGTTTAAGCAGCTTTGGACACTTGCATTGTATTTTTCGACTTGCTGTTGAAACTTTGGCTTATCATTTTGAAGTGTGGTGTGGAGCTTACTAAAGTTTTGATCTACACAGATAAAGCCAGCTTGGGGCCCATGGTTAGAAGACTTTCCTTTTATGGCAAAACCTTTCGTTGGGTACCCCTCCTCTATTAGCCCAGTTGACATTCTATCCACAGGACGAAAAGAGATGATCTGCTGGGTCTCGTGAGCAACTTGTTGTAGCGGCAGCAGATGGGTTTTAACTATGCCAGACTTCTCGGCTATATTGTCAATCAACTGATTAGAAGTTAACGGTTTATCCTCTCTCAGTTCACTAAAGCCTTGTGCTTTGAGCAAAGATTTAAATGGATCTTTTTCTGGTTTTTTCGGGGGCAGAGTTAATGAAGACTCCTTATTCACTGCAGCCCTAACATGCTACGACTTTGCGTCACTAGAACCATCCAACGAAACCGACCTTGTGTGACCTAATCGACTTATATGGGGTATGGATGCTGGAAACTTTGGCATTAAAGACACTTCTGTTTTTGGAATAAATCCTATGATTTGATAAATATAAATTAGCAATCTATCAATAAGTAAAAAACAGAAAAAAAGTGAAATCGATTGAACGGAGATTTTAACTAGAAGCCGTAACAGTAGCGTACCAACAACGAAAAGTAGTTATCCCAATGAGAACAATATATTAAATATAGATCACTCTCGTAAGGACACTTTGCCTGTAACAAAATAATTTCCAATCGTCTGGTAACTGTGGATAGGAATAGCTAGCCGAGGAATAAATCTAAAAAAAGATAAAGAATAGAGAACGTGTAGGAAGATACACAAAGGTGCGTGTCCAATTCGAAGAGCTAATTAAAGACACACTAAAAGGGCTTAGGTGATCCAGATAATGTGCCCAGTCATGCGGGATACAATTTGAAGTCAGCGCGCCTAATCGATATATCTATAATGGCTTACCCAAACAGGGCTTGGTTTACGCTATCCTTCCGCCAAAACCTTAGCCGCAAGAAAAATGACCCAAAGAGCGCTTTCTTCGAGTCATAAGCGAGTTAATCGTTTATTTTACTGAATTCTATTTTGGTTGATGCCCTAAAATATAGGCTAATGCTTTGTCAGCATCGACCAACCCTAGCCCTGTATTCGATGCACCCAAGTCAGAAATACGAGTGTTTATCTTAAGTGCCTGAGTGACCTTGCTGGCTGCATTTGATGCTTGTTGAGGATGGTATTCTTGATAGGCCTGCCATAATAATGCACTTATCGCGGCAAGTTGCGGCGCAGCAAAAGAGCTGCCTGATTCAAAGTTGCCTGTCGACCAAGTATAAACTGCATCAGCGGGTGTGCTGAGACTTGTCGATACAGCCAAAACGTTATCGCCCGGAATCGTTGCACTTAATGCGATTTGATGAGAAAAAGTGTCTAGATTGATGGCCAGCAAAAGATTATCGTTATCGGTATAAATGCTGGGCAAAAATTCTTTAATTAAGCCTAAATCATAGGAAAATAAATTTCCGGTCGCCCTCAAACCAAGACTTTGCCTTAACGGGGTGACATTCGACTCTAAGTCTGTCCCTGTATTACCAAGAGATTTGGTGACGATTGTGCGACTGAGAATATGACTTAGCTGCTGAGAAAACTGTGGATCTAACTCGTTATCAAGAGCGAGAAAAGCGCGACTCATATTGATGATGTGGATATCCGTTCTACTTTGGAGATAAGTCATAGCTTGATGGTAAGTACTCGATTCAGCACTTATGGGAATAATCGTGGCCTCAGGCGCAATAGCAAGAATAACATCAATCACAGAGTTGCCATGGTTAAGCTGTACCGGATCGCCAAAACTTTGTATGGCTTGTATATTGGCATTTGGATAGTGCTCAACTTGCTTGGCGAGCAATACAGGATCAAATAAGTCAAACACAGCAATTTTAATATTTGCCCCTTTATATGCATTTGTAAGAGCATGAGAATTTAAATCGAAGCTCGGATGTACGCTGAGTACGAGCTGATTGATCCTATGCCTGAGATTATTGATTGTAGATTTAGCTTTATCGAACTCAACTTGATTGCTTGTCTGGTACTCCTCTGATTGAAATGATAATAACAATGTCGCCAAATCTAAAAAATCAGTTATTTTCTGCCCCCAACGATGCATGTCAAGTTCATTAAAAACATAATTAGCATTTATCTTACGATAATCGATATTACTGTAGTTTTGTAATAATAAAGAAACCTCTTCTTCCCATGTCCAGAAGGTAATGCGCTTTAATGTTTCCAGCGCTGCTTGATCCTCGGCTTGATTATTTGAAGACGGGTATTCACTTGCTGATATTGGAAAGACATTAAATAACAAAACCAACAATAAAACATTGGTGAAGCGATTTGTTTTTTTATAATTAAATCTATAGAACATACACTAGTCCTTGTGCGTCATTGTTCCAATTATGTTATATGGTTAGATGTCGATGTCAAATTTAAATAATAAACGACGCTAAATGATACCTAATTTATATATTTGTTAGGCGGAGACCTTTTGGGATTTATTCCATTTCATCAAAGACAGCATATATAGGCCCAGTAACACATCAATTACTCCACAAAACTCAGTCCACCATGATGGTGCCACCGAGTGACTATATATTGTCGTATGTATGATGTCATAAATACCATGACCAATGAATGCTTGTGCCAGCAAGGCTAAGCTTTTCATCCGACTTATTTTATACGCTAGTCCTGCCGAGGCGATAAAAAGCATACCAACAATTACCTCATAGAACAGCGGATAATAATCATTCGAATAGACGGAAAAGCACCAATAGTAAACTGGGAAAGTCGCCAATAAAATCGGTTATGCTATGTTGTAATTTTCATGACCAGTTTTTTTAAGATAGAAGATCACAAAGACAACAACAGAAGCCCCTACTGCTAATGCGTAGTAATTTATCATGAGTTGTTATTCCTAACATTTTTAATAGCCAATAAACTAGCCCGAGAACTCGGAACACACAAGATGTATTAGAAGTGATGTTGAAAAGCCGTAGCAATATTCAATAAACATCTCCCCTTAAACCTAAGTCGCAGACAACATATTTCAAAATTGGTCGAACATCAAGACAATAATAAATTTGATTTAGACAATTTATTTTTCTCTTTACTGGTTTGTCCGATACTTTGAAAAAATGGATTAATTTTAAGAGAGGCACTTAAGAATTACGGTGTTCTAGGCCCAGCTATTTATCTCTGCTGCAATTAAAACCTCCTGGCCACTTTTTCGACAGCGCATCCTTAATAGGTAGCTCTCAAGTTTTGGGTATAGAATAAAAAATGCTTTAGCATCTGAGAGTTTTTCTAAATAATCTAGAATCGGTGTTAGAAGAGCATCTGCTATGCTATACCGTTCACCACATATAAAAGAGTTATCACCCAATTGTTGATTCAAAATGCTGAAAGTTTCTTCAACTTTAGGTTTGGCTTGTTCAATTTTGTCCCAGCGGATTTCTCCATCTCTACCCTTTGGAAAACTAAATTCTAGTAAATAATCCCTTATCAGAGCCTTGTCGATATAGGTAGAGATGCCTGCACACCATTGGTCTACTTGAGCTCGTTCAAAGTGGTGACTGGGTTGGAGATTCTTACTTGAGAATTCACTATCCAAATAGCGACAAATAGTGGCAGATTCAAACACTTTCCGTTCGCCATGTATTAGAATTGGGACCTTACCGAAAGGGTGTAACCTGTAATGAGTAACGCCTTTATACTCCAGAGAATAACCTGGAAAATCGAAACCAAGACTGTAGTTAATTCCTTTTTCTTCACAACACAAAGCAACGGCACGAACAAAAGTACTGTATTGCGCACCAATAATGTAAACACCTGACAACTTACTGTAACTCCGTAGTTTTTTTGTTATGAACTCATGTTAAATCCCCTCAAAATATGTTCAAGAACATATTTTGTATTAGAATGACACGTCCAATTCTTTGACTTTAAATGAGATTATCAATGCCTTGGAAGCCGCAACATACGCTTGATACACGAGAAAAAATCCTATCAAGTGCTGCTAAATTATTTACTCATAGAGGTTATGACGGAGTGGGCATCGACGAAATCATGTCTGATGTAGGCTTAACTCGAGGGGTATTTTATATGTACTTTTCTAGTAAGTCAGACCTCTATTGTGACGCGCTTTTAAAAGCTGCGCAGCATAGCCGTAACCAGTTATTACTTCATTGTAAGGGTGATGACGGGCTACTTGAACAGGTCGAGCAATACCTTAGTGTCGAGCATAGAGAAGGAAAGCATGCCTATTGCCCACTAGCCTACTTGGTAACAGACATAGCCCATCAGGACGAAAAAGTAAGAGACACTTACACTCAAATCTTTCAAAAGTTTGTAATGCAAATTCAAAATCAAGGCAATGGAGCAGTTAACCACAGAAAAGCCATACAATCAGCAATAATGATGATTGGAGGACTGGCTGTATCTAGAGCCTTAAACGACGATGAATTAGCTAAAGAAGTTCTAGTATCATGTCAGAAACAATTAGATACGAAAGATGATTTAGTCGAGTATCGTGAGTAAGGACCGAGAAGAGAGCTACTCGCATTGTCCATACAGCAGCTTTTCATTGAGGTAGAGGTCATACCGCTTGTGGCCTCCCACTTATTGAGTCTTTTAAAAAAAGCGGCATACCAAAGGTATACCGCCATTAAGTCTTTCCCTGCAATACTAGTGTGTTCGCGTATCAGCAGGCGCTTCTTAGTGAAGCTTTAGATTTGGGCGTAATACTCGGTTAATCCTACCCATAAGAATAATTAACGCAGTTTTGAATACGCCATGCAGGGCCATTTGGTGCAAGCGATACAGGGAGATATATACCACTCTAGCGATTCGACCTTCAATCATCATTGATCCTTTGGTCAGATTCCCCATCAAGCTGCCGACTGTAGAAAACTTACTTAAAGACACCAAAGAGCCTTTGTCTTTATAGACATAGGGCTTGAGTTCGCGACCATTAAGCTTGGCAACGATATTGGAAAATGCTCTACTCGCCATCTGATGGGCGGCTTGTGCTCTTGGTGGCACGAAAGAGCCATCGGCCTGAGTGCATTGGGCCAAGTCTCCGATAACAAAAACATCGTCATCTAAGGTCGTTTGCAGAGTCTCTTTGACAATCAGTTGGTTGATACGGTTAGTTTCAAGGCCAGCGATATTTTTAACAAAATCTGGCGCCTTAATTCCTGCTGCCCAGACCATGATTTGTGCAGGGATTTTTTCACCCTCTTTGGTCATCAGTCCATCAGGGCAGGCTTCGGTAACCATAGTTGTGGTGCGGACATTGACGCCAAGCTTAGTTAATTCTTGATGCGCTGCCGACGAAATACGAGTTGGCAGCGCAGGTAGAATGCGCTCGCCAGCTTCAATTAAGTTGACGTTTAATTTGCTTGAATCTAAGTCCCCAAAACCATAAGTTCGAAGCTCTTTTACCGCATTATGAAGTTCAGCGGATAGCTCGACTCCAGTTGCACCCGCGCCTACAATGGCAATATCAACCGAACCATGACCATGCTTAGCATGCAGCTTCAAGAACTCATTGTTCATTTCCGTTCTGAATTTGGATGCTTGGTCTGTACTATCGAGAAAAATGCAATGCTCACGTACACCTGGAGTATTGAAGTCGTTAGAGGTAGAGCCCAGCGCCATAATCAGAATGTCGTACTCTAATTCACGACCTGGCATTAACAACTCATCATGTTCATCTTTAAGTTCGCTAAGGGTGATCACCTTTCGCGCTCTATCGATGTCTTTGAGACTGCCCATTTGGAAATCGAAGTGATGATTTTTAGCATGAGCACGATAACTCAGTGCATCGACCCCTTCATCGAGCGATCCTGTTGCTACTTCATGCAACAAAGGTTTCCACAAATGACTGGCTTTACGATCCACTAGCGTCACTTTCGCACGCCCTTTACGGCCTAAGGTCCGGCCAAGTTTGGTAACAAGCTCTAAACCACCTGCACCGCCGCCCACTACGATAATTCGAGTCACAGCAACTATCCTCTAGAAAAATAAAAATAGGTGTCGAGCCGATATCTCGCCTCGATAAAATTTGCTTAATTTCTCGCCAGCCTGCTCTAATTAGATTGAGTCTTACGGCAATCAAGGCGTGTAGAGGTTTTATTTATCAAGTAAGCCACGTTATTCAAATAATGTTTCGCCTTCGAAAGGCTTTCAAGATTTTAGTCTTGCTTGGGCAAGTTTTGACTTGCTCTCATTTTTTGATTTTTATCAACATCCTTATGATAGAAGTCATTATATAGGGCAGGATAGGCCGCGCAACTAAAGATTGTCTTAAGGGGCGTGAAATTTCATTGATTGACCTATAAAAGTTTCACTTACCGTTTACCTTTGCTCAGAGACAAATATCATCGCTGATTTCACCTCTACATTCATGGTTTTTTGCTATTCGATTATTTAGTATAGTTAGACGTCACAAACCTTGAGTTCACTCCATGATGAGACCATACACGCTAAAAACACTGCTCATTTTGTCCTCTTTTTGGCTTGGTGGATGTGCACAAAGCACCCAAGCTGTCGAGCCAAGCCGTACCGAACTCAGCACTGAAACACAAGGCTCAAAAGAGCCTGCCAAAACACAAAGAAGCGCTGAGTATATTTCCTGCTCTCAAAAAGCCCTAGCAAGATTGGATTACACTCGCTGCCAGAGTGCCGAGTTACAAAGGGAAGACGTTCTCTTAAACCAAGAGTACCAATCGGCAATTAAGCGAATCCAAACCTTTAGGCATGAAGATTTAAAACATATGCAAAATTTATGGATTAAGTATCGTGACGCAAAATGCAATTTTTTCTATCACAAAGAGAGCGGTTCTGGTGGGCAAAATGACGCGATGGACTGTTACATCGACATGAGTCAGCAGCGAACTGATGAGCTTAAAGCACTCTTTTAAAAGTAGGCCTTACACAGTATAAACTATACAAGGCCTTAGTATGGGTTTTACTGATTTTGCAAAGCTATTAGCTCAGGCTCTTGGCTAAAGTTGCCCAGTTCGGGATCAGTACAAGCTTTAAAATTATGCTCATGATCAACTTCGATGCGACCAGCCGCTTGGAGAGAAAAGTTACTACTTGTACTCGAGGTGATCAAAATATCATACCAATTGTGCTTTTTCGCTTTATAGCGAATGTGTTCTACTTTGCTTGATTTAACTATAAATGTCTGCGGCTTTTTACCATAGACATTATCAGAAATAGTAATCTCTTGATCTTGTTTGGAGCGATTTTCAATCTTTATCGATAAATGAGGATCCTTCTTTCCTGATCGCTTTTGTTTATGTTCAATGCTGATATGTGGCATCTCTTTATGGTCAGCCGAATTCCCTTTTACACGACGAATAAAACCGTTGGGACCATAAGTCATGAGGTCAAAATCTGTATGTTCCCCTATTTTCCATTTGTCCGAAACTGTCGGTTCAAGCAAATTGCTGCCTTTACCCCCTACCGTATATTGACGCGGCATTGTCATGTCGTAAGGACTATCTTCCGGTGCAAGAAATTCATTTTGTTCTGGCTCATTTTTAGCAAGGTAGTTATACGTTTGATAGACAATACCTTGCTTCCCTAAGTTATGGCACTCTAGCCCAACCGCACTTTTGGTAAACCTTATGTCGACTTTCGGCTCATAGGGTAATTGGCATGATGGCCGAGAACCATTTGGGTTAACTACTGGCAACCCAACAAGGTTCATCTGAGGTTTTTTCCGTTTACCATCTTCGGTATATCCTGATTGGCCAGCATGTTCTTTTTGGGCATCAAGAGCAGCTTGATATTTTTTCTCCGCCTCCTCAAAGGACACTTGTTCTGGCTCGCTGTAATCACCTTCGCGGTGGGAAAAATCGAAACAACTCGTCATGTCACCACATACACTCCTCCTCCACTCTGATATGTTGGTTTCTTCCACACCCGTTACTTTCTCTAGAAACTGTAAGACCGAAGTATGGTCGAAAACCTGAGAGTTGATGTTTCCACCAACACTCCATGGAGATACAAGATAACAAGGTACGCGAGGTCCAAGCCCATGTGAGGCATTGTTTACGAAATCACTCACATCTCGGGATAGAGCGATACCGCTGTTATACTTTCGATAGTCAACATCATAGTAATACTCGTTATTAGTGCTTACGTTGGACTTACCATAAACCATGCCATTTGGAGTCTTATGGGGTACGGAAGGAGGAGGCATATGGTCAAACAAACCATCATTCTCGTCGAAATTAATGATAAGTACCGTTTTTGACCATACTTCCGGATCGGACGTCAATATATCTAATACTGCTGAAGTGTACGCCGCTCCTTTGGTTGGAGTCGAGCCCGATGGATGTTCGGAAAATTCTTGCTCTGTAATTATCCAAGTCACTTTTGGTAAGCCTTCGGCATAGAGTTCTTCAAACAGATCAATTGAGCGCTTTTCTTTATCGTAATCTTCACCAATTCCTTTTTGGAAGATAGGATCACTCTGATTCTCGTTGTTTGCCTTTATAAAGCTTGTAAACCCAACCAGTGGGTTATCGCCAAAATTATTATTACGATTCTGAAGTACTCGCCATGAAACCCCCGCTTTTTCAAGCCTTTCGGGGTACGTTTTCCAATCGTAACCATCAGCGACATCACCCCAGCTATCATGGCTATTGGTAATGGCTGGACCATGTTTTTTTTGGTGTGGGTCTATCGTACCAGTCCAGTGCATCACTCTATTTGGGTTAGTGCCAGTTTGTGTTGAACAATAATAAGCATCACAGAGTGTAAATGCCTTAGCAAGCGCAAACTGAAACGAGACTTCATTCTCAGTAAAATACCCCATGGTGCGATCCGTTTTATGGGGTAACCATTGGTTCATTTTGCCATGATTATACGCATATTGTGCATTGTCGTAATAATGAGGGGTTCCCGCAAAATATTCATAGCCCATGTCTTTATCAGTACTGAAGTACCAAGGGAGTAGCGTTTTCTTGTATGTATCGTCATTGTCTGGATTTTTGTTATGTTGATTCCATACATAATCACCATTTGTTTGCACTAAGGGGAACCGATCCGCAAAACCACGAACGCCAGGCATTGTTCCAAAGTAATGGTCGAATGAGCGGTTTTCCTGCATTAGAATGACAACATGTTCTACATCTTTAATTGAACCATGCTTTCGACTCGCTGGGATAGAAAGCGCCCTATCAATGCTTGCAAAAACATTTGGTGAGGAAGCGACTGAAGCAGCACTAATTGCCGCTGTTTTTTTAATGAATGTACGTCGATTACAATTAATCATTGTTAGTCCTGTCTAGTTTAACGAAAACGTATTCTGTATTTCGAACCAAGAATTTAGGCCTAAGAAATGACATATTGATTAACTTATTATTTACATAAAGTTATTGACAGAAATTTAACTTCTCAATCCCCAAGGTAAACTCAAAACAAAAGTTAAACCGCACTCTCCTTGCCTAGTGTGCTCTATCACTCAATTGTCCCCATCAATTAAAGCTGAGTCATGCTATACACGCTGATTCTATTTCGATATCGGAGAACCGTTAGACATGAGGGACCAAATTAAGGTAGTTTTACAGACCCTGTCGATCGCCTAACTGTGATCACAAAAAACCAGAAACCATGGAGTATGAGATGAGCGTTTTAAAAACATCAGTACGCACGCAAAGTGTTAGACTAGATAGCTCAGCTGTGAGTATTATTGTTATCTGTGTACTTATGTTTGTTTTTGTCTCCTTTCCACAGGTCACCATTAGCTATCTCGCTCATCTAACTCAATCAGCGATTAACCAATTTGGCCTTGATCTGCTACTTATCTCAAGCTTTATGGTGTTGCTCGTTGTCGGACTCAGTATAAGCCCAGTAGGCAAAATACGTTTGGGTGGGGAATTAAGCATACCTGAATTTAGCACATCAAGTTGGCTCGCAATGTTGTTTACCGCTGGGATGGGCTCTGGTCTTATCTTTTGGGGAATTGCTGAGCCCTCTTTTCATGCCGCTAACTTGCCTGTATTTGCACAAAACTTAGGAGATAATACCGACACAGCCTTGGCAATTACTTATTTCCATTGGGGGATACATGCATGGGCGATTTATGCCATCACAGCACTTGCTATCGCGTGGTTTAGTTACAATAGAAAGCGCACCTTACACATATCATCGACATTTACTTCTAAATCAAAACGAGGTTGGTACTCTGTCGTCGATTGGATGGCTGTCATTGCGATAATATTTGGTGTTGCTGGCACGTTTGCTAACGCTATTGCACTGATTCAAACCGGCTTAGAGCAAACGTTTTCAAGGTCCATAGATTCATTCTCTTTTCGATATAGCTTGCTTATCGCCATTGCAATCTTGTTTACCGCATCATCCTTATTAGGACTGCAAAAAGGCATTAAGCGGCTAAGCCTTTTCAATACAGTAATTATGCTTGCTATGGTTATTGCAGTATTCGTCCTTATCGACCCGATACAAACTCTAATTCGAATCACTTCATCATCGCTCGCTTATATCCAGCTTTTACCAAAAGTCTCTTTTTCCATCGAGCCTCAGTCTCACAGCTGGAGCCTAGGTTGGACTATCACGTATCTAGTATGGTGGATTGCATGGGCTCCTTTCGTTGGGCCTTTTATCGCAAGGATCAGTAGAGGTAGAACCATTCGGCAGTTCTTAGCCTGTGTCGTGCTTATTCCAACCCTAGCTTCCATTATTTGGTTTAGTACTTTTGGAGGCGCTAGTCTTGACAGTGATTTTAGCTCACAGGTCATAGGCTCTGTAAGCAAAGACTACACTCAGGGTTTATTTGTTTTCTTTGAGCATCTGCCCTTGAGTCAAATATTTTCAATCGCAGCCTTAATCTTATTGGTGACTTTTATCATCACAAGCGCTGACTCGGCATTGTTTGTTTGCTCTATGCTAACCAATACTGATAGTAATAGAGCCAAGCTGATATGGGCAATCATTCTAGTCTTGCTCTCGGCGTCACTACTTTATGACAATGATGTTGAGCTTAACAAACAAATAGCCATAGCAGGAGCGCTTCCCTTTACTTTAGTCATAGTACTTCAAGTCATGATTATGTTGCGAGATATACTAAAGCACTCCCAAGTATGATACGCTCGAAGCAAACATCACCAAGATCATGTGATGTTTGCTTTTTCGGCTCCAGATTATGAGCTTAAAACCCTATAAGCTGGCTTAGTGCTTTGACTTCACGGCTAAAGTGAATACTTTGAGCTGGGTAAACTGCATTGTCTCTCACACCACCTCTCACTATATCAAGCTGCACTCGATCTCCAGTATTCCTTGGTGGAAGGATACTCAAACCACTTTCGTGAACCGTCATTTGGCCAGGAAAGCTCCCTGACTTGAGAACTTGACTTGAACCTGGTTTTGCCACACCTCGCGTTTCTTCCATAAGAAGATGGTTGGTATTACTTAGCTGAGCAAAACTTCCATGAGGGAGCCTGCCTTCTACCAGTAACTTTCCTGAAGCGTCATATCCTCTAGCCTCAGAGAAACGAACCGTATCTCGCAGCTGTGGGACAATATTGGCAACACCATTAGAAGACACTCGAGCTAATTGCTGAGCGGACAAATGCTGCGATAGCGTGCTGCCCACTTCAGTACCAATTGCTCTGGTTGCATCTTGAGCAATCGATCGAGTTTGATTGAAGCTAAGACGATTGCCGGAAAACCCTCTTTCGACACTGCTTCTGTGGTTTACACTCTGTGCACTGGCGTTCGTATTTTGCTGCAAAGCCTTTTTCTGGGCTTGCCTAAACTCATATTGTTGAACCATTTCAAGTGAACGCTGTGCTTGCACCGCTTCAATCTCACGAAGGCGAGTTTGCGTTGCGATTGCTTGGCGCTGCTCTTGTTCGGCAATTCTTATTGAGGCTTGACGCTCAGCCTCTGCATATTGCGCTTTTCGCCTCATTGAATATTCAAGGTCCTGCTGCTTGACACGTGCATCTAGAGCAGCTTTTTGTTCTTGCTCTTTAACATGGCTTTTCACTGCCTTGCGTAAAGCGTCGGTTTGCGCATCCGCTGATAACTCACTTATGCCGTTTACCACACGTTCAGCCTTAGATTGAGACAGACCGTGACTTTTCAGTGCTTCAATTTGAACCTGTTTCGTATTCTCTTTTTTTGCTTTTTCTTCACGCCAAGCCGTCAACCTTTTATCTTCTTTTTGTATCATGCCTTCCACCTTACTTTGAGTAAGGGCATAAGGTGTGGGAGACGAGACTGGCTTTGTCGTCTTTGGAGGCTTTCTTGCTAAATCACCCTCAATTTTTTTCTTCAAATCCGCGCCTTCACCAAGTAAGCGACTCATCAATGATGGGCTGCCGATAGACTGCAAAAGCTGCTTTTTGTCCTGAATTGGTACCAAGAGTAATATTGAGTTAGACACACGGCTTGGAGAGTGTCGGTAGATTGTTGCTAGTGCACCGTGTTTGGCTTTTCCGCTGCTGCCAAGAAGGTTTAATTTAGGATTTCCACTAGAGGCCAAGAAGGTTTAATTTAGGATTTCCACTAGAGGCCAGCTGCACGATATCCTGCATAAAAGCGGGCATGGTACTTTCTTTCCTGTCGCGGTAGTCGGAATACATTCTGTCTACTAGAACCTCAAAGCGAGAGTTATTCCCTCTAGGGCCATTTAATAGTGAAATAACCTCGCTTCTATGACCCTTATCCAGAGCTTGGCACAGAAGACTCAACCCACTGTTTCTTATTTCTTTTGCCGCAGGTGTTTCTTTACTATGGTAATACTCATCTTTGTCAGGTAAAAACAAGGCATAGTGCGCAGTGTCTATCATAGCGCGGCTTTCTTTAGGTGAAAGTGGGCTCTCTGACTCAAGCTTTTCCTCAAAATACTGCAAGTTGTGCAATGTATTTGGTATTGAGTCACTTTTAAGTGCTTCTAAGTCGTGAAACGAAGCAGGCCCTTGCATTTGTTCATCATGGGAAGCCGAACACTGATCTGCACCTTCAGCTTTGGAGCTTCCTTGAGTTGATTTATTTCCTTGATCAGAGCTTCCTTCGAACGCCTTGTGTCCTCCCGATGCAGAGCTGCTCTGATGTGATGGTTCATTCGCCCCACGACCACTTGGAGCCGAACCCGTGTCATCATCATCCTTGTCTCGTCTTTGATATTTTTTACTAGACTCGGTATCTACCGCATCATTTTTATCTGGATCATTAGTTTTTCTTTTCTTCAGTTCAGAGTTATCGAGAACAACAGAAATACCAGTATCATAATATCCAATAACTCGACTCGTTTTTTTTGCATTGGCATTTAGTTCATCAAAATTAGCAGCATTCATCCCTGTTCCTGGATCCATATAGCTGCCATCAGGCCTCATGACAACCCAATGCAGTCCAGCAGGAACACCTACTAAGGAAACTGCAACCGCCCTCATACGATAAGCTCCTGCGTCCTCAGGCGTTTCCTTTTGCACCTCAGCGTTCATTCCGCGACATTCTTGCTCCACTTGAGGATAAAAATAGGACAGGGTTGAGGTGAATATCGAACCATTTTTGGTAACTCTGGCATCTAAGCCAAGTAAACGGGATGCCGTCACTATGCCTTGTGGCATAGAATAACCAGCTTTACTCAACTCCTTCTGCTGAGTTCGGTATGACGTCGAGCCACTGGTAATCATGTAGATATCTTCTTCACATGTATTACTTAAACTAAGTTTCTCATCCGTGATAGTAGTTTTCATGTTAGGAATGCCTGGCATGTCTTCGACTCCAAGTTCCTTTGCTGCCACCAACAGTGAACACGCACCGCAAGAGTTTGTGTGAATTTGCTTTCTAGCCAAATGCTCAGTGTTGGCTTGAGTGTGTTCTGGTGCTGTTTTGGATTCACTTGAAGAGGTTTCGAACTGAACTGTATCTGAAGGTGCTGGGGAGCCTATAGAGTTTAACATATGTGGGTATACCTAACTATGAGAACTGGTTGCGTCGCTCCTAATTTAATTACAAAAGTATCATTTTAGATCATGAAAAATCACTACCAATTGTGACTTAACTTGGGCTGACTGGCTAACGAATACGCATGATAAGTTTATTTTAAACCTTACTTCTATATACCATTTAAAATTTAAAACTTTGTATATTTATATGGTACTTTTCAAAAACCATTAACAAATAATATAAATTACTGATTGAAAAAATTTAACGATTGTTATTTAAAATAAAAGACATAATAGGGCCTATACTATCTGAGCGGGAAATTTCAATACTGAAATTAGGGGAAAACTTCAAGATAAAATATAATTAATAGCATAATTAGCATAATTAGCATAGTTTGTAATTGTTCTGTCCATTGACAGAACAAGCGGTTAATAAGAGAATTACTACTCGTTAAATTATTGAAATTAAAATACTTTTAGGATTTTTTATGAATAAATTTTTACTTATCATTTTATGCTTGTTGTTGCCACCTGTTGCCGTTGTGTGCAATCGAGGGCTAGGAAAAGATTTTTTTATTAGTTTTGTACTCACCCTATTCTTTTTCATTCCTGGTATCATTCATGCATTTTATTCTACCATGGAAGTGGCTAGACGAAGACGACGTAGATAAAAACCTTTGTATCTAAGTATTTAACACTGACACACGAAATATCTATTCTATGTGTCAGTTTAATTTATATAAGTTAAGCTCTAGACTAGTTGCCAACCTTTATACTCTATATCACTTACATTAACTACTTCAAATTCTTCATCTTTCGATGTAGGAGATGGACCAGTGTTCCAAACACTAACGATTGCTGGCTTGGTATCTACCCCAGCCCCATACTTTGAATCAAACTTTTCACGATCATCGTCATTATTAAAGTTGTAAACCTTATTAAGTTGACCATCGATAACTGCGCAACCATTTGAGTGATGGATAAAATTCATTGCATGAGAATAGCCTTTATCTTTTACTGGCACAGTAATAATTGCTCGTTCTCCTTCAGCGACTAATTCACTTAATAGTATGGTTAGAGGCTGATCTTTTTCTAGTGTTTGTGACTTTACATTTTCTACATCCATACTAATCGAACCTTGAGCCGTTTCAGTTGCAACAAAGTAGTGGTTAAAGTCTTCTCGAGCCAAAGCATCTAAGTTTCTATCCACCGCTTTACTGCAATAGGTGCAGTTTCGGTTTAAAGCCATTTGGTGATCTTTTATGAGTGATAATGCATTGGCGAACATGCCACTTACTTTATTAGGGTTAGATGATTGAGATATGTATGTTAGAGCAGCATTAAGCCCTCTAGCAGCTTGAGATTGAAAGTCCGCAGAAAGATGCTGCCAGTCTTGGGTACCACTAGTGTAATCCGGATGAAAAGTATAATCTTTTGGCAGAGACAAATCAGATGGAATATCACTTACAGAAAGCGATTCAAAGGAGTCAATTCTTTCTATCATTGCTACCTCCAAGGTATGTTTTATATTACTATCTTGAAGAGATTTATATAGTAACACTTGACCACCCGCTATCCGGTCAATACCTTAGATTAGAGCAAATATTATCTTATCGAAATTTCTCTATTGCCTTTGAATGCTGAGAAATTTTTTTAAATTTATGGCTCTGAGTAGCGTCCCAAATAATATCGTAATAGCTTTCAAGCTCTGCTGACGTTTTCAGGTTATCATGTACTTCATCGTTTTCTGACAAAATAACTAAGCACTGGTTTTTGTTCTTAGTACGAAATTCTTGCACGCACTTAGTCGCAATATCATGGTACTCTTCAGGTCTGTCGATACGCCCTTGCATAGTGAGTTCTGGATGAAGGTTAGGATTAAAGATCACCTGCTTAATCCCACATAGAAATCCAATACGCTCGGACCAGTAACCTCCTAGACCAACACCACAAATGATAGTCTTATTTCTATCTTCTGATTGTTCAATAGCCTTGTGTACTTCCTTGAGAAGATGCTGCATATCATGTTTTGGATGTAATGTACTGTAGTTAACAAAACGAACATCTTGATCAATAAATTGTAGTTGCAAGACTTTTTCGTGGTTGCCGGGGCTGGTAGAGTCAAAACCGTGTAAGTATATAATCATTCTAAGATCCTCTGTTCACTCAACAAATCTAACACAAAAAATAAGGTTATAAGGAGACTTCAATCTAAAATACATCGAGAAGTTAAGCTTGGTCAGATTGTGAAACCAGCAAATCACCGAGCGTTTGCGCTTCAGTTAAATACCTTTCTTGCCCCTTTAACTGATAAGCTAACAGATACCACAACATCGCCATCACCTCAGCCCTTGGTTTCCAAGCCATAACCCCATTAACCCAGTCATCAACACTTTCGATACCTCTAAACTGACAGTATCGATAAACCGACTCTAGTGGTTTCTCATTTGTCACACCTATCGTTATCGCTAGATCGAGTCGAGGATCAGACACACAGGCGTATTCCCAGTCAATCACCTTATGTCCTTCAGAGTGTTTAACCATGTTATAACCGGCAAGATCAAAATGACAAAGCGAGTGGATAGTGTTATCTAAACTTGGTACGTTACGCCATTGTTGATACAGGTCTCGGTACTGGTCTAACTGCAACTCTTCACGCAGTAACATCCAGTAATGATCGACCCGAGCAGTATAGTTAAAAGGGACGGTCGGCACTTTGGTAATATCAAAATTATGAATCTTGGCCAGTGTTTTCAATAAGGAGTCAAAAGGTAGGTCATCCGTAAGTGGCTCTCCTTCAATCCATTCCACCAACAAACCGTATTCATTAAGATAAACGGGCTTAGGAGCAATACCAGTATCTTTGATGAGAGAAAGAATTTGTTGTTCATGAAATCTAGAAATCGACAAGGCTTTGGTGATGTGGGTGCTGGGGCGCCAGACAAAACAATCGCTACTGTGAGTTTTGACTTTCCAGCAGCGATTTGTCAGCCCTCCGGTCAGCGTCTGAGCATATTCCGGAGGAGTCGAAAAGAAGTGATCTAATGATCTCAGTGAAGTATCAAGCTGACAGGCTTCCTGCCAGGCCATTATTGCCATTGATCACTCCTATAGAATTACAGCCCCAAGAAGCTTTTCGACTCTTGTTTACGGATTTCTGTTTCATCCGCCCATTCGATTAAACCAGTTTTTAAGTCCATAAGACGCATGGTCATCTTATAGTATACATCTTTATCACTGCCTCCGGTTTTCGCTATGCTCGATAGGTTTCCATACAGCATATATTGTGCGCCAACCATCTGGCCAAACTGGATCGCCGTGCTCTGATTAACTAACTCATCATTATTTTGAAAGTTAAGTTGTTCACGAACCGCTTCCACTCTGTCCATATCAACAAAGCGGAATTTACCCGAATTGAGCATTTTAGTACTGATAGTATCAGTGATAGACTCAGTATCGATATGCTCGCTCGTTTTGTTCTTAATTTTTTCAACAAAAACGATTGGGCGAGAGTTATTGGTTATAGCAGCAACCGATCCAGACATCATCATGCTATCAACCATTTCTGCAGCAATCTTTTGCAAATCCGTTGAACCAAAATCAATCGTTGTGGTTTCAACAGCTTGTGCGTCACCGTAGCTAACTTTATTAGAGCAGCCACCTAGTAAGACAGCTAAACCAAGTAATGCTATAGCGCTTTTTTTCATTATTAGTTCCTCAATTTCATTCAATAGTTTGAAAGTAGATTAAAAGGTAGAATACCGAAGTCTTGGGCTTTAGTTATCGCTTTCTCGAATCTGAATGCGGAACTGTGTACCATTCGGATTCACTGAAACTTCTGAGATAGAAATAGTTTCCATTCCTCGTACAACGGTTTGTCGCCAAGGGCCAAGCTTAGTGTTGACCTCTAACCCACTATCATCGTACCAATAGAAGCGATACTGAATGTGCTGATCGCCTTTATATTGGCTAGTGACTCTCACCACGCCTCTCGCTCGTCCATCAACCTGAGCGGTCGATATGTCGTCAATGTGTAGACGTCCAGCTAACACGTTATCACCAAATAAAACGGTTTGCGATGCTCCATCTATACGCAAGCCCGCGGTGTTGCTTGAGCACCCTACTATGATAAAACCAGCCAACGCTGCAATAAGCCATTTTTTCATCTAATGTTTCCTAACTGTTTATGCCATATAATGGCATTACCTCCCTGCCGAGAGACCCAAACCAAAGCAGTTCGACCTGCTTTCAACTCAAATTGGTAATCTTGCTCATTTACCGTCACCGTTTGCTGACCAGGTTCGACTGTCATGCTACTGCTTTTGATTTGTCCTGGAAGAGTTAACCAACTTCTGGTGTCAGGCTGCTCTGTCAAGGTATTCCAAATATTCACTAATGCACTACCCAATTGGTCTTCATTAGTGGCATTTCTGCGCAATTCATCTTTCGCCCAAACGCGAAGTGCTTGGCGAATAATGATCGCTGGCATTCTCTCAGATAAATCATATTGAGCCATAGCATTGACGTCCGTCATCAAGTCACTATTGAGCTTGGTCTGATTCAACTGAGTGGCGGGAAAATACTGGCTATCATGGCGCCCGTAGTGCGGCAAGGCGATAGTATATAATACTAGATTATCACTGCTATCGAACAAAGGAAGAGTTTGTTTCCACCCCTGCAGGGCATCCACAACCCCTTGCTCTTCAATGACGATGACTCTTGCTTTGTCACTTTCAATGAAACTCGCTTTACCATAACGTTTTTCTAACATGGCTAAGTCTTCATTCATGCCTAATCGTTTCGCGACGCGCTTGGCACCATCAATAACGGCGGCGTTATCAGGCATCACAGCTAATGCTCGTCGATAATCGACATAAGAGTCATTGAGTGCTTTATCTGCCTCATACAATAATGCAGACAGATAAAGCAAATAGCCATTTTGTACCGCTTGGAGTGTTTTGCCTGCATCTGGATAATTAGAGAGTACGCTTCCAATGTTTGGGGTTAAACCTTTGGATTGCAAATCTTTTTGAGCGGATTCTAGTTCCTTTTCTCTTTCTTTTCTCGCTTGTTCTTGAACCTGATTTGCGCGACGCATTTCAATAATCGCGCCCTCAAGATCGTTATTTTTAAGGTAATTTAAGCCAAGGTATAAATGTAAAAAGCCAAGTTCATAATCTGCTGGCCGGTAAATATCCAAGTTATCGTTAACAGCGAGTGAACCAACACTAGTTGCCGTTTCTGTAATGGAGATAGTTGCTTTGTCTTGCTGAGCTCTCACAGCTTGATCACTAAGCTCAAACGCAGATTTACTTTCGCTATATTGTTGGTTAAGCAGGTAGACACGGCCTTTTTCCATATTGTCCAAAATATCTCCAGCGACTTGCTCAGGTAAAGCTTGTTCTGCTTCTTGATACTGGCCTTGCTTAACCGCCTGATAAAGCTCGTTGTTTTGCGCACTATAGTGGCTAAATAGATTGCCCGCTGAAAAATTAGCGCAGGCAGTAAGAACTGTTGAGCCTAATACCACTAATGCGATTCGAACCTGTTTATGCACTTGGTGCTCCGAATGAGTTATTAGTTTTTGTTATCGTCGCTTCGACAGTGGCAATCATAAAAAGTTTACATGATTGCCATTATTTGTTGCCTAATACCAAATTTAACTGACCAAAATAGGGCCAAGTGGTCTTCCACCTAACAAGTGCATATGTATATGGTAGACTTCCTGACCACCATGTGGATTACAGTTCACAATTAGGCGATAGCCATCTTCAGCAATACCCTCTTCCTTTGCCAATTTGCGTGCTACGGTAAACATTCTACCCATAGTAAGTTCATCAGACTCTTCGATATCGTTGGTAGTTGGAATAAGCTTATTAGGAATGATCAGAATATGACTCGGTGCACGAGGGTTAATATCTCGAAAAGCAGTCACCAGATCATCTTGATACACCACATCGGAAGGTATCTCTTTACGAATTATTTTACTGAATATGGTCTCTTCAGCCATGAAGCACTCCATTACTTTTAATTAGCTTGAAATAATGTCAGGGAGTATGCGCCAAACGCAAAAAAATCACAATAAAAACGGTGTTCACTACCTTCTGTCTAAGTGATAGTTATCGATAGAACCACATTCCTAGAATATGAAACATATACTTTTCGTACATATGAGAAGCCTAAGCGTTTTAGTTCGAACCCCATTCGTGTCGATATAACACGCTAGTCATACTATCAAATTGCTTGCATGAATTTAAACCACTCATTTTGTCAGAACTATGCAAATTATCCATTTGTAGCGGTCAATTTCCCCTTGGGCTCTTGTTTTTTAGACTCAGCATCTTTATATCGTTACTAAGGCTTGTGCTCAGATCTATTTCACATTTTTACAAGCCAACCATAAGGAGACTATATGGCAGTCCATGTTGGCATCATTGACCAAGACCCGATTCGTTTGGTAACTCCTCTATTGGATAACCGTACCATCAGTAATCACATTGTTTTTATTGGCGTGAAAAGTCAGATAGCTATGTACCAAAGACTTGAGCATGTTCTTGCCAAAAGAAATATCACAGCCGAGTTTTTTGAGATCCCTAATGTCGCCAATACATCAAGGATTAAGCGTGCTGTGGGTATCTTAGCCGACGATCTAAGTTCACGTGGTGAAGAAGTCAAACTCAATGCTAGCTGCGGGCTAAGACATCAGCTCCTATCAGTTTATGAAATTTTTCGTACATTCCATTGGCCAATCTTCGTCGTTGAGCCAAATACCGATAGGTTATGTTGGCTCTATCCAGATGGCAAAGAGGATACGCAACTTGAAGACCGCATTACAATAGATGACTACCTAACAGTGTTCGGCGCTCGGGGTGAGTTCAACCAGCAAGAATTGCCTGCACAGCTTGATCAAAAACTCTATGAGCTGGGAGAAAAATGGGCAAGTAATGCCCTAGAACTAGGCCCAGGTCTTGCGACACTCAATTATCTCGCAACAACCTGTAGAAAAGAGCAAAGACTTAATGTCGAGTTGTCAGAAAAACAGCAAGGATACCGCGAACTGAATATGCTTCTTAGTGATTTAGTAGAAGCACACATTGCCAGTTATTGTGATGGTGTACTTACCTTTGCTAATGAAGACGCTCGCCGATTCTCAAATGGTGAGTGGTTGGAGACTCTTGTGCATCGGACAGTACGAGACATTCAAAAAGATATTCCAACGATTCAAGATCATTCTCTCAATGTTCAAGTGTATCGTCAGCTCGGAGACCGAGAAGTAAGAAATGAGTTGGATGTTGCTTCTGTCGCAAACAACAAACTGCACATCATCGAGTGTAAGACCAAAGGTATGCGTGACGATGGTGATGATACTTTGTACAAGCTCGAGTCCCTGCGCGACTTACTGGGAGGATTACAAGCGCGTGCTATGCTAGTCAGCTTTAGGCCTCTACGATACAACGACATCACTAGAGCGGAAGATCTTGGGCTTGCTCTCATTGGGCCTGAAGAACTCAAAGACTTAAAAACGCATTTAACCTCTTGGTACAAAGAGGCCGGCGGCTATGATGACTCGGATATTGGCTAGATAAAAACAGGCCGCTTTTGCGGCCTATTTTTTAATTGAGCAGGGAAGACTATCAAGTATCATCTTCTGTAAAATTGGTAGGTAGTGAGTTTTTCATCTCATTCCAAATCTGCGCACTTTCCATACCATAGTGTCGGACAACAACAATGATGCGATCCCGGTTACCTGTCTCACAAACCTCCAAGAGGTCACGATAAAACTGCAATGCGAGTCTTCTGGATTCTGGATTGGAGAAGTAGTAGCTGCCAACGCGATCGTACAGCTTCTTCAAACCATTAAAAATCAAACCATAAATCTGATTGCCAGAGTGGAATGCCAAACGTTGAAAAAGCATATAATCATAGAAGTTAAATGTTTTCGCGATGAGAGTTGCATGACGTTTTGCTTCATCGCGCTCGCTATCATCTTTAACAAATTGTTGGATCTTCTCTGCATAGGGTGACGAAGCCATAAAATCTTCCCAAGACTCAGACGCGAGAAGGCTTTCACAAGACTCAATCACACTGCTTATCGTACGCTCGGAGTTCTCTTTATTAGCTTTAAATGCATAACGCATGAAGATAGGACTAATGTTAGTCCGTGCAGCAAGAAGGTCTTCCACGATGGAAGTAGCATTATCCGCATCCAGAGTCATCAAGGTATCGAGGATATGTAGCCCTGATGTTTCCATAAATTGATTCACTTTAGTTGGCTTACCATGCTGAATGGTCAGCCAACCATCGCGAGCAAGGCGTTGTAGCACTTCCCGAAGTGTTGTTCGAGTCACCCCAATCAGCTCGGAGAGCTCACGTTCAGCGGGTAAAATAGAACCCGGAGGGAAACGCCCTTTCCAAATACTCTCAATGATGTATTTTTCTGCAAAGCCTGCTGGGCTCTTTGCCTTAATGACCATTTATATAGCTGTCCAATATTCTGATTTATAGGGTCTAATAGCACTCATCATACCACTAGTTTTTGTGTATCGGAAACAGGACAATCGCAAAGAAAGTGTAAAAATACGTATAGAGCAAAAAATCTAATGTTAATTATGCAATTATAAGTTTACTTGTTTATTTCAACATGTCTTAAGTGGTATTTTACTCTGTACAAAAACATAATTAGTCATTGATTTATTTAAAATTAATCCTTATAGCCTCGATATCATAGTTACAATCTATTAAGCATAATTTTGCCAGAGTAACCCATCAAGACTGCATTATTTGGACTTCTAGTCGCATAGCTGACATGAATTGTTTTTTTTCACAACTCTTAGCCCTTTTTAACGTAACTGGGATCCCGTTTTTAGATAAAAGTCCGCTAAGATTTTTATCATTAACGTGTTTATTATTGACTAAATTAACGTGAGGAGTAGAGTTGCGACCAAAGTAAGGAGTGCTTGTTTTTCTCGGGAAATAGCTTTAGCTGGATCAAATGATAGAAACCATCATTTTCATGCTAAGTAACTGATGAGTAATATCTGTTGAAACATTTATATTGTCAACACCCTACCTTTTTAGGGACGAATACGAACCAATGTTTTACAGGCTCTGAGTGATAAGCACCCAAAGTGTCTATTCATCATAACATTTAAGAGTATCAATATCATGCCAATGTCGCTCGGCAATGCTTTCATTAAGAACTTCTTAGGCAAAGCACCAGATTGGTATAAAGTTGCCATTATTTTATTCCTGTTAATCAACCCTATTGTTTTTTTCTTTTTTGACCCTTTTGTAGCAGGATGGCTACTGGTAGCTGAATTCATTTTCACCTTAGCTATGGCATTAAAGTGCTATCCACTCCAGCCTGGAGGGCTGCTCGCTATAGAAGCGATTGCGATTGGAATGACGAGTCCTGAACAAGTTAAGCATGAGCTGGTCTCTAATATTGAAGTTTTGCTTTTACTGATCTTTATGGTGGCTGGCATTTACTTCATGAAGCAGTTGTTGCTATTTATTTTTACCAAGATCTTACTCGGTATTCGATCTAAGAGCCTACTTTCTGTTGCTTTCTGCTTTGCTTCTGCATTTTTGTCAGCATTTTTGGATGCATTAACCGTGATTGCCGTTGTGATTAGTGTCGCTGTCGGCTTCTATGCTATCTACCACAAAGTTGCCTCTGGCATACGCTCCAGTGCTTCTCATGACCATACCAAGGATGATCATCTATGTGAGTTAACTCGAGACGATTTAGAAAACTACCGAGCTTTTCTACGTTCACTGCTAATGCATGCTGGTGTCGGAACTGCTCTGGGTGGCGTGATGACCATGGTTGGTGAGCCACAAAACTTAATCATAGCCGATCAAGCAAGCTGGCAGTTTGGTGAATTTATCATTCGCATGCTGCCTATTACCGCGCCTGTATTTGTATTTGGCCTTTTGACTAGCATCCTAGTAGAAAAATTAAAAATCTGCGGATACGGTAGCCGGTTACCCGATAACGTACGCAAAATATTGGTCGATTTTGATAACCAAGAGAGAAAAAATCGCACAAAACAAGACGTTGCCAAACTTTGGATTCAAGGCATCATTGCCATCTGGCTAATTCTAGGCCTGGCATTTCACCTAGCGGCGGTTGGCTTGATAGGCTTGTCTGTTATTATTTTAGCTACATCATTTACTGGTGTTATCGAAGAACACTCTCTAGGTAAAGCATTTGAAGAAGCGCTCCCTTTTACTGCCCTTCTTGCAGTGTTCTTTTCCATTGTCGCTGTCATTATTGACCAACATCTTTTTAAACCAGTGATCGATACGGTGCTGCATGTTGAAGATAAAGGAGCACAATTAGCATTGTTCTATATTGCCAATGGTCTTCTCTCTATGGTTTCAGACAATGTATTTGTGGGCACAGTTTATATCAACGAAGTTAAGACTGCTCTAGTGGAGGGTATTATCACACGTGATCAGTTTGATCTACTTGCTGTTGCCATTAACACAGGAACAAACCTTCCATCAGTCGCAACGCCAAACGGCCAAGCCGCGTTCCTATTTTTGCTGACATCAGCACTCGCGCCA
This sequence comes from Vibrio aquimaris, assembly GCF_009363415.1. Classification (NCBI taxonomy): domain Bacteria; kingdom Pseudomonadati; phylum Pseudomonadota; class Gammaproteobacteria; order Vibrionales; family Vibrionaceae; genus Vibrio; species Vibrio aquimaris. The sequence goes on from NZ_CP045350.1 coordinate 1,979,231, forward strand.
TTAATCAGACTTTCATATGGACGCATGGTCATAATGGCGTTGCCTTATACTGTAGTGTTAACACTGGTTGGCCTTGCTGGAATCGTTTTCTTTGTAGAACCTATGACAGCTTGGTTCTACGAATTAGGCTGGATTATTCCGCATTCAGAAGTCCCGACTCAAATCATGCCAAGTGGTCACTAAAAACGGTATGGTTGCATGTAGCGTTTGAATCACTGAGTGTAAAAGTTTTAGTTGAATGTGAAACTTTTACGAGGTAAAAAGCTCTGATTAGTCGGAGCTTTTTTATAACAGGACAGATCTGTGAACACCCTTCGTACCCTCAATACCTCTTCTAAAACTCGTCTTGCTTGGCTTTTACTGTTAGTCTCGGTCATTTGTTTTGAAGCCAGCGCCCTTTTTTTTCAACATGTTATGCTGTTATCACCTTGCGTAATGTGTATTTACGAACGGGTCGCAATGTTTGCGGTTGGCGGCGCTGCATTGATTGGCCTGATAGCGCCAAGTAATACTTGGGTTCGCTGGTTAGGGCTTATCGCTTGGGGTGCGAGTGCATACAAGGGGCTAATGTTGGCATTAGAACACGTGGATTATCAGTTTAACCCTTCTCCTTTTGCAACTTGCGATCTCTTCGTGACATTTCCTGACTGGGCTCCAATTAATCAATGGGCGCCATGGCTATTTGAAGCCTATGGTGATTGCAGTGAAGTCGTGTGGCAATTTTTGGGATTATCTATGCCACAATGGTTAGCGGTTATCTTTGCAGGTAATCTCGTTGCTCTGGCATTAATCACTATTGCTCAATTTGTGAAAGAAAAATAGCCCCCCAGATTTGAAAAAGAAAAAGCAAGAGTTTCACAAGTCTTGCTTTTTCTACCAAGCCATAACTAAATCCGTCACCAACTAATTGACTTCTCTTCCCGGCGCAGGAGCCAAAACTTCACGATTACCATTATGCCCCGGCGCGCTAACAATTCCGTGAGACTCTAACTGTTCCACAATTCGAGCCGCTCGGTTATAACCTATCTTGAACCGACGTTGAACTCCAGATACCGAGCCTCTGCGAGATTGAACGACGTGCTCAACCACTTGGTCAAATAACGGATCCATTTCTTCTTCACCTTCGGGTTTCTCACCCGGTAACAATGCTTCTGGGCCTTGATCTCCATGGGTGATCTCATCGATGTAATTCGGTTTACCTCTAGCTTTCCAGTTACTCACCACAGCATGTACATCGTCATCAGATGCAAATGCACCGTGCACTCGTACCGTATGGCTGGACCCTGGTGGTAAATAAAGCATGTCGCCCATTCCGAGAAGGGATTCAGCTCCTCCTTGGTCCAAGATGGTCCGTGAGTCAGTTTTAGTAGAAACAGTAAAGGCAACCCGCGTCGGGATATTAGCTTTGATCAAACCGGTAATAACATCAACGGAGGGACGCTGTGTCGCTAGAATCAAGTGAATACCGGCAGCACGAGCTTTTTGAGCTAATCTAGCAATAAGTTCTTCAACTTTTTTGCCAACTACCATCATCAAGTCGGCAAATTCATCGACAATAACAACAATATAAGGAAGCTTCTCTAATAGCGGAGGAAGCTCGTCCATGCTATCACCATCCTGCCATAGAGGATCATGGATTGGATGACCCGCTTCCGCTGCCAGCTTCAACTTATCATTAAAACCTTTGATATTTCGAACCCCGAGTGCCGACATCAGTTTGTAGCGACGTTCCATCTCCCCAACACACCAACGAAGTGCATTTGAAGCATCCTTCATATCGGTGACAACTTCAGATAACAGATGAGGTATACCTTCATAGACCGACAGTTCGAGCATTTTAGGGTCGATCATAATAAAACGTACATCTTCTGGCGTCGCTTTATAAAGCATACTCAGAATCATGACATTCACGCCAACCGATTTACCTGAACCTGTTGTACCAGCAACAAGCACATGCGGCATTTTAGCTAAATCTGCCACGACAGCTTCACCTGCAATATCTTGCCCCAACACAACCGTTGTTGGAGATTTAGCGTCAGCAAACTGAGTACTGGCAATAACATCAGAAAAATAAACCGTCTGACGACTCATATTCGGCAGCTCTAGTCCAACATAAGGTTTGCCGGGAATAACCTCTACAACACGAACCGCCATTGCAGATAGCGAACGTGCCAAATCCATCGATAGGCCTGAAATACGACTAACTTTAACACCTGGCGCCAGATCTAGCTCGAATCGAGTAATCACTGGACCTGGGAATATGCCCACAACCTCTGCTTTTATTTTGTAATCCGCAAGTTTAGATTCAACAAGCCTCGCGATGTTTTCTAAAGCTTGACGATCTATAAAATTTTCACGCTTTTCGGGATGATAAAGCAGCTCCAGTGTTGGCATAGGCTCTACAGGTTTTGGCAGGTTCACCTCTTGCTGAACAAGGAAAGGATTTTGCTTAGCGGCAACCTTAGTTTGAGCTTCCGCGACAATACCTTGAAAAGCGGCAGAGTCATCGTCAACATTTTGATTCAATGAAAGTGGCTCGGCCTCCAATACATCAAGGTTTTCTTCTTCAGCAACATCAAATGTAGAGATCTTTGGCTCCATCATCTCTAATTTGTCATCTATATCGAGCTGTTCCAATTCTGTGGATTCTATGGTCGGATAATCTTGCAGGTCATCTTTGAACGGTTCAGAAAGCTGCTCATTTTCTACTTTCGCAACTTGTGATTGTTCTTGAGTACCCACATCATAATGCTCTGATTGACTATTACTAATATCCTGACTTTCTTGAGGCGCATAATCATTCTCATGTTGAGCGGCGGCATCTAGCTCTTCAATGGTCGCATCAAGTTGCTTAGTCCGCTCGAACATAGACTTAATATCGTTATCAAATACATCAGGTGCAGCTTCTATCTCAATAAACTCTGACTTAGCAGGCTCAGAATCAGGTATATGGATATTAAATTGCCTTTCTTGCCGCTGTTCTGTTTCGAGAACAGAGTCAGTGTTAAGTTCAGGCTCTTGTGCAGGTAAAGCATTATTTTCTTCTGGTTCTGTCAGTTCAGGTTGAATAAGCTCATCTTTTTCCCCGCGCACTTTATTAGCTACCAGTGTAAGACAATAAATTGTCCACTCACCGAGCCTGTCAACAATCGTCAGCCATGAAATCCCTGTGAGCAGGGTAAAACCCGCTCCCCATAGAAATAGGAATACTAATGTGGTTCCAAGGATGTTGAGTATAGGTAGCGACAAGCTTGTTAGCACGTCACCTACCACGCCGCCCGAGGAAAAATACCAAATATCATCAAAATTGATATCAGCAAGCCCACAGCTGGTCATAACCAGAACCGTTAGACCTAACAATCGCGTTCCCCACAGCAAGAGATCAATCGGCTCGCTCTCTTCACGTTTACTGAAGACAACCCAAGCGGTGGCTGCGGCAATAATGGGGATTGTGTATGCTAACGAACCAAAAGTAAAAAATAGGGTATCAGCAATCCATGCCCCCACAATACCTCCCGCATTGTGAATATCTTGTCCCCATGCAGTCTGCGACCAAGATGGGTCAGCTGGACTAAATGTTAATAGTGCCACTGACAACAAAATTGAAGCCAATACTGTCACAATTAAGCTGCACTCTTTTAAGCGCTGGGGGCCATCGAGGCGTGATACTTGTGACTCATCCCCAGTTTTAATGATGGTTTCAACTTTATTTTTGCTGTCTTTGAACATAACCCACTTATCAAATGCTTGGTACCAACCTAGGTATCAGGAGCAATAAAACCTACCTATTTGGTTAACACTATAAGAAAAAAATAGTCCGAGAAGCCACGCCTCTCGGACTATTAATTTAACCATATCAGGACTTAAAACCCAATTGCCTTAAGTCAGAATACCGAAAGGCCTATGCCAATACCTAAAGCTTAGCGTGTTTTAATCACTAACTGATTTGTTTGTTTCACTTCTTCCATAACGACATAAGTTCTTGTGTCATTAACTCCGGGAAGGCGTAAAAGTGTATCGCCCAACAACTTTCGGTAGGCACTCATATCCGATACACGAGTTTTCAGTAAATAATCAAAATCACCTGAAACTAAGTGGCACTCCTGAATATCATCAAGTTTTTGTACCGCTGTATTGAACTGCTCAAACACGTCTGGTGCTCCACGGTTCAATGTAATCTCAACAAAAACCAACAGTGACGCATCAAGAAATTGCGGATTAAGTAAGGCTGTGTAGCCTGTAATGTACCCTTGACGCTCCAAACGACGAACACGTTCTAAACACGGTGTTGGTGAAAGACCAACTCGTTTGGACAATTCAACGTTTGAAATACGACCATCTTTTTGCAACTCATTAAGAATGTTGCGATCAATACGGTCAAGATCCTTAGACGGCTTCTTATTGTTGTCTGCCATTTTTTATTCCACCTTATTACTTCCTTGCAAAAAAATATACTACAACTTTTTAATATTCAGTATCAAATTTTATTCAATCATATCTATACTAGATATTAATTCGATAGAATTCCCCTACACATAGTTAATATAACCATTATAGTTAAAACAACCAATATAAAATGAGGAGTCAGGATGATCATTGGCGTACCAAAGGAAATCAAAAACCATGAGTACCGTGTTGGCATGATCCCAGCGAGCGTTCGTGAACTAGTATCGCAAGGCCATCAGGTTTTTGTCGAAACCAAAGCCGGTTCAGGCATTGGCTTTTCCGACGATGATTACATCGCTGTAGGCGCATCCATTCTTCCTACTGCTGCTGACGTTTTTGCGCAAGCAGAAATGATTGTAAAAGTTAAAGAGCCTCAAGCTGTTGAACGTGCAATGCTCCGTGAAGGGCAAATATTATTCACCTACTTGCACCTAGCACCAGATTTTCCACAAACTGAAGAGCTAATCAAGAGCAAAGCTGTCTGCATAGCATATGAGACTGTAACAGATAATATGGGTCGCTTACCACTACTTGCACCTATGTCTGAGGTAGCGGGCCGCATGTCAATCCAAGCTGGCGCACAAACTTTAGAAAAATCTCACGGTGGACGCGGTCTACTTCTTGGTGGCGTCCCTGGTGTTGAACCAGCAAAAGTTGTTGTAGTTGGTGGTGGTGTAGTTGGTGCTAATGCTGCGCGTATGGCTGTTGGTTTACGTGCAGACGTAACCATCTTAGACCGCAATGTTGATACACTTCGCCGTTTGGACGAAGAGTTTCAGGGTCGCGCTAAGGTTGTCTACTCAACTGAAGATGCAATCGAAAAACATGTATTAGACGCTGATCTTGTTATCGGTGCAGTATTAATTCCTGGCGCCGCAGCTCCAAAACTCGTCACTAAAGAACACATTGCGAAAATGAAACCTGGTGCAGCCGTTGTTGATGTTGCGATTGACCAAGGCGGCTGTTTCGAAACTTCTCATGCCACAACACATGCGGAGCCAACCTACATTGTGGACGATGTTGTGCATTATTGTGTTGCAAATATGCCAGGTGCTGTTGCTCGCACTTCAACATTCGCTCTCAACAATGCTACCCTGCCATACATTGTTAAATTGGCGAACAAAGGCTATCGCGAAGCATTGCTAGAAGATAAAGGTTTCTTAGAAGGACTAAATGTAATTCACGGTAAAGTGACCTGTAAAGAAGTTGCAGAGAGCTTCGACCTTGAATACGTAGAGCCTTCCGATGCGATTGCAATGTTCAACTAATTTAGTTAGACAGTAACAAAAAAGCGCTCAAACTAATGAGCGCTTTTTTACATCAAATACACTCAAAGAAGTTAACTTAAAACCACCTTTCAAGTGCACTTTTATCAAGCTGGCGAAATGCGCGATTTAGAATATGGGCCAGCTCTTTATATCTAGGCTGCTTTTTCATCGGCTCCAACGCGAGACCACTCTCTACGATTTTCTCATGGATCTCTCTATACCATCCCGCTAATGCTGGTGGAAGTTGCGTATTCGCCCGACTTCCAAGCCACCACATTCCTTGAATAGGCAAGCTAATTGCGAATAAAGCGATAATAACCGCTTGGGGCATTGACTGATAATTGCTAAATACCATCTGTGTGAGCACGCTGATTGCTGCGATGGCTGGCATGACTTTCACCCCATATCTGGTTGCTTTTATAATTCGCTGTTCTGGGAATAGCAAATTAAGTTCCTTGCGCATAGGCCAAGTATCCATGTACTTTTGTCCATCTCTAAGGTTATGCACTAAACCGACTTTGTTACTCATAGGGCTCTCTCACTACACTAACCTACCTGCAATAACCAAAAAAAATTTTAAGGATTAAAAATTTATCGCAATAAGTTGACAAAAATTAATATTCTTTCAAATTTTTTTGTTATCATTGACTATTATCGTCATCCATTGCAGGCCTACATACTCATTGTTGCTGTTATTTAGCATTTAAGCAACTATTGAGGCCTATCTGCAAGGGGGATATGGGCAGTGACAGGCAGCACTGCTGTCTTTATATACGGAAATTGACTTATTATTCAAGATTAGTATGCAGCTGAACGAGCTTCTTCTATTCTTGTGATTGATTTTTATCCTAACTGATTATTACAGGTAGCCACTCATGTCTAAGCTGGTTTTAGTTTTAAACTGCGGTAGTTCTTCCCTTAAGTTTGCGGTTGTCGATGCCGAAAACGGCAACGAGCACTTAACAGGTCTCGCTGAATGCCTTCACCTTCCAGAAGCACGTATAAAATGGAAGCTTGATGGTAAGCACGAAGCTCAATTAGGAGAAGGTGCAGCCCACGATGAAGCCCTTTCATTCATCGTTGAAACTATCCTTGCTTCCAAACCAGAGCTTGCTGAGCAACTCAAAGCCGTTGGTCATAGAGTTGTGCATGGTGGTGAGAAATTTACTCAATCAGCCTTGATTAATGATGATGTGCTAAAAGGAATCGAAGATTGTGCGACACTGGCACCGCTTCACAATCCCGCGGCAATTATTGGCATTAAAGCGGCTCAAAAGGCCTTCCCTAACCTACCAATGTCAGCCGTATTCGACACCGCCTATCATCAATCTATGCCTGAAGAAGCATACCTATATGCCCTTCCATATAGCCTGTATAAAGAACATGGCATTCGTCGTTATGGTATGCATGGTACTTCTCACCTTTTCATTGCGCGTGAAGCAGCAAACCGTCTAGGCAAAGCAGAATCTGAGCTGAATATCATCAACTGTCACTTGGGCAACGGTGCATCAGTGTGTGCGATTAAAAACGGTAAATCCGTTGATACTTCAATGGGCTTAACTCCCCTTGAAGGTTTGGTAATGGGCACTCGCTGTGGTGATCTAGATCCAGCGATTATCTTCCACCTGCATGATACTCTTGGATACTCGGTAGACAAAATCAACAATATGTTAACTAAAGAGTCAGGCTTAGCTGGCCTGACGGAAGTAACCTCAGATTGTCGTTTCGTCGAAGATAACTACGGGACTAAAGAAGAAGCAACACGCGCGATGGACGTATTCTGTCATCGTCTAGCAAAATATGTTGCAGGCTACACAGCAACACTCGATGGCAGATTAGATGCTATTGTATTTACAGGCGGCATTGGTGAGAACTCAGGCCCAATTCGTGAGATGGTATTAAACCGTCTCGGTGTATTTGGCATTATAGTCGACTCAGAAGCAAACCTTAAAGCTCGCTTCGGCGGTGAAGGCACAATTACAACTGCTGACAGCAGAATACCAGCCATGGTTATCTCTACCAATGAAGAGTTAATTATCGCTGAAGATACAGCTCGCCTATCAGGCCTTTAATTAGTGCAACCGGCTGGCATAAGTGTCAGCCGGTTTTTTACTAGACTTACACCTATTTCAATCAGGTAATAGGGTATTGAGTCTTATATAGATAAAAAGGTAGTCTAAGAATGTCTCGTACTATTATGCTTATCCCTGCCAGCGCTGGTGTTGGCCTAACAAGTGTTAGCATGGGCATCTTACGTGCAATGGAACGTAAAGGTGTTAAAGTTTCCTTCTACAAGCCTATTTGTCAGCCTCGTTCCGGTGGCGACCAGCCTGACCTAACATCGACAATAGTCGCACACAATAGCGACATGGAAATAGGCCAATCTTTAGCCATGTCCGTTGCTGAAAATTTAATCGGCAACGATAACATGGATGAACTGCTTGAAACAGTGGTCGAACGCTATAACCAAATTAATAAAGACTCTGATGTAACTTTAATCGAAGGATTAGTCCCTACGCGCAAGCATCCATTTGCAAACCAAGTCAACGCAGAAATTGCGGCAACACTTGGTGCTGAAATTGTTCTCGTTGCGACACCAGGTACAGATAACCCTGCTCAGCTTAAAGAGCGCATTGAAGTTGCCTGTTCAAACTTTGGTGGCACTAAAAACAAAAATATTTCGGGTGTGGTCATTAACAAGCTGAATGCGCCAGTGGACGAAGCAGGACGTACTCGCCCTGATCTTTCAGAAATATTTGATGATGCAGACAGTGCACAGCAAAATGAAATGAAGGTGATGGAGATTTTTAATTCATCACCCATTCGCGTACTAGGTTGTGTTCCTTGGAGTATCGATCTCATCGCTACTCGTGCCATTGATATGGCCAAGCATCTAAAAGCCGATATTGTCAATCAAGGCGATATCTATACTAGGCGCATAAAGAGCATTACTTTCTGCGCTCGCTCATTACCCAATATGATCGAGCACTTCAAGCCAGGATCTCTACTTGTCACTTCTGCAGACCGTCCTGATGTTATTGTAGCGGCCGCACTGGCAGCCATGAATGGTGTCGATATTGGCGCCGTGTTACTTACAGGTGGCTACGACATACCTGAAGAAATTGTTGATCTTTGCAAGCCAGCATTTGACACAGGTTTACCAATATTTAAAGCTCAAGGTAATACTTGGCAAACATCATTAAACCTTCAAAGCTTTAGCTTGGAAGTACCTGAAGATGATAAAGAGCGTATCGAATTCATTAATGAGCATGTTGCCGGACACATCGACGGTAACTGGATTGAATCGCTCACCGAAGGCACACACAAATCTCGTCGTTTAAGTCCTCCCGCTTTCCGCTATCAATTGACGGAATTTGCGCGCAAAGCAGCAAAACGTATTGTTCTTCCCGAAGGTGATGAGCCAAGAACAGTCAAAGCGGCTGCTATTTGTGCAGAGCGTGGCATTGCTGAATGTGTTCTGCTTGGTAATCCAAAAGAAATTAAGCGCGTTGCCGAGCAGCAAGGCGTCGAGCTTAACTCTGGCGTACAAATTATTGATGCCGATGCCATTCGAGAAAATTACGTCGCTCGACTAGTCGAACTACGTGGTAAGAAAGGCATGACGGAAGTCGTTGCTAGAGAAAAACTGCAAGACTCGGTATTCTTAGGCACCATGATGCTCGAAAATGATGAAGTTGATGGGCTTGTATCAGGCGCAGTGCACACCACCGCGAACACGATAGTACCTCCATTCCAAATCATTAAGACAGCGCCGAACGCTTCTATTGTTTCGTCGGTGTTCTTCATGTTGCTTCCTGACCAAGTACTGGTTTATGGCGACTGTGCGATTAACCCTGATCCTACTGCTGAGCAGCTCGCAGAAATCGCTATTCAGTCTGCCGACTCTGCCGCTGCATTTGGAATTGAGCCTCGCGTTGCGATGATCTCATACTCTACTGGTGAGTCAGGTAAAGGCGCGGATGTTGATAAAGTTCGCGAAGCAACCAAACTTGCTAAGAAGAAACGTCCTGACTTAGTCATCGATGGCCCTCTTCAGTACGACGCGGCAATTATGGAAAACGTAGCGGCTTCTAAAGCACCTAATTCTCCAGTTGCAGGTAAAGCCACTGTGTTTGTCTTCCCAGACCTCAACACAGGTAATACGACCTACAAAGCAGTACAGCGTAGTGCCGACCTTGTGTCTATCGGCCCAATGCTGCAAGGTATGCGTAAGCCGGTCAATGACCTGTCACGTGGTGCATTGGTCGACGATATTGTCTACACAATTGCACTGACTGCGATACAAGCTGATCAAGAGCACAACTAATTTACCCACTAACATTCAAAGCAGCTATTTTTAGCTGCTTTTTTATTATCTACTATCATCGGTTTACACTATATACTATCCCTACAATGAGAAGAGTCTAGATCTAAACTTGGGCCTCTAGGAACAACTTGAGTCGGATTGATACCCGTATGGCTAAAGTAGTAGTGACGTTTAATATGATAAAAATCCACGGTTTCAGCCACACCACTCATTTGATAAAGTTCTTTCATGTAACCATAAATATTAACGTAATCAGCAATGCGTTGCTTGTTGCATTTAAAGTGCCCAACGTAAACGGCATCAAAGCGAATTAACGTTGTGAAAAGTCGCCAATCTGCCTCTGTCAAAACCTGTCCAACAAGATATCTATGGGTTGCTAAGTGCTTGTCTAGGCGGTCTAAAGCATTGAACAGCTGTTCAAACGCCTCTTCATAAGCGTCTTGAGTAGTGGCGAAACCACATCGATAAACCCCATTGTTGATATTCACATAGATATCAGAATTCCATTCATCAATGGCCAATTCTTGTTCTTTCGGGTAATAGTCTTGGTGGTTGCCCGTAATCTCGTTAAATTCGCGGTTAAACATACGAATAATGTCTGCAGACTCATTACTTACAATCGTTTGATGCTGCTTATCCCATAACACTGGCACAGTTACACGCCCAGTGTAGGTACTGTTAGCATGGGTATAAATTTGATGCAGTCGAGTATATCCATACAAGGGTTCAGGAGTTGCAAAAAGCCAACCTTCACTCATCATATCTGGGCTCACTACAGTGACATCAATGTGACTTTCTAAATTTTTCAGTTTTCTAAAAATTAACGTTCTGTGCGCCCATGGGCAAGCAAGTGATACATATAGGTGATAGCGCCCAGATTCTGCTTGAAATTTTGCACCTGAGTCGTTTTTAACCCAGTCTCTAAACCCAGCATCTTCACGAACAAAACGCCCACCACTTTTGGTCGTGTCATACCATACATCATGCCATTTTCCATCTACTAACTTGCCCATAACTCAGTGTCCATTTTTATGTTAACTAGGTTGAGTATAAAAAAAGCCAACCGATTCAAAAGCAGAATCAGTTGGCTTTGTTGTTCGAATAATTTGAACTTTATTTAATAGACGATTAACGGTTAATCAGTGTCATACACTCTCTTGTAAACAAGACACGGCATGCACATCATTTCCTTGAATTGATGGCTTTCTTTCAGCACAAGCCTGAGTAGCTTGTGGACAACGAGTACGGAATACACAGCCAGAAGGTGGGTTTATTGGCGAAGGTAAATCGCCTTCAAGCATCTCAATTTCCTTACTGCGCTCAAGTTTTGGATCAGGAATTGGAACCGCTGACATAAGTGCACGTGTGTATGGGTGCTTAGGGTTGTCGAACAAGGCTTCCGCCTCTCCAAGCTCAACTGCATTGCCTAAATACATAACCAATACTCGATCAGATATATGCTTCACAACCGATAAATCATGTGCGATGAACACTAACGACAGCCCAAGCTCTTTCTGTAACTCTTTTAGTAAGTTAACCACCTGTGCCTGGATCGATACGTCCAAAGCAGATACCGGCTCATCACAGATGATCATTTTAGGCTTTAAAATTAGCGCACGAGCTATACCAATTCGCTGGCATTGACCACCGGAAAATTCGTGTGGGTAGCGATTGATCACATTAGGTAGTAGGCCTACTTTTGTCATCATCCTCTTGACCTGAACTTTCACTTCTTGCTTTGAAAGTTCAGGATAAAAAGTCTCTAGTGGCTCAGCAATAATATCGCCTATGGTCATACGTGGATTCAATGATGCCAAGGGATCTTGAAAAATCATCTGAATTTCTTTGCGCGTTTCGCGGCGCTGAACTTCCTGCATTTTGGTAAGATCTTGACCTAACCAAACCACCTCACCATCGGTCGCTTCAACTAAGCCAATAATTGCCCGAGCAAACGTCGATTTACCGCAACCGGATTCTCCGACTACACCAAGAGTCTCTCCTTCGTATAGCCGAACATTTACACCGTCAACTGCTTTTAAATTGGCGGGTTTTGCCCATGGCCAAGCTGACTTGGCTGCAATACTAAAATGAACTTTTAAATCAGAAACGTCCAAAATTACTTTCTTGTCTGTACTCATCTTTTCCAAGCCTCCCATTCTGAAAAACATGCTCTTTGACGACCATTTTCAAAAGCTGTCAGTACAGGAGCTTCTGTCTTACAACGATTCATCACTCGATGGCAACGCTCTTGATAGGGACAACCAACAGGCAAGTTAAGAAGGTTGGGTGGATTACCCGGAATAGTTGGTAGAATATCACCTTCAGTATCTAGACGAGGGATCGCTTTGAGCAGCCCCTCTGCATAGGGGTGACTCGGTTGATAGAAAATTTCATCGACCGTGCCATACTCCATGGTTCGACCTGCATACATCACCAAGACTTTATCACATGAGCCTGCGACAACACCTAAGTCGTGAGTGATCATGATGATTGCCGTATTGAACTCGTGCTTAAGCTCGTTTAGCAAGTCCATAATTTGAGCTTGAACCGTCACATCCAGCGCTGTCGTAGGCTCGTCAGCAATTAAAAGCTTTGGCCGGCAGAGCAGAGCCATTGCTATCATAACACGCTGCCGCATACCGCCAGAAAACTCATGTGGAAACATAGTAATACGTTTTCGCGCTTCTGGTATTTTAACCGCTTCTAACATGCGCACCGATTCTTCAAACGCTTCCGCTTTTCCCATCCCTTTGTGTAGCATCAATACTTCCATTAATTGATCACTCACTTTCATGTATGGGTTAAGGGACGTCATAGGGTCTTGAAAAATCATTGCAATTTGTTCAGCTCGCACCCTATTGAGTTCTTTTTCTGGCAAATTAAGGATTTCTTTACCTTCGAATAAAGCGCTACCTGAAATAATGCCATTTTTCGCTAAAAGGCCCATGATAGCGAATACGGTTTGAGATTTCCCTGAACCTGACTCGCCAACAATACCCAGTGTTTCTCCCTGATTAAGAGAAAAATTCAAATCATTAACTGCAGTAACAATGCCATCTTGAGTGGTGAATTGAACACGCAGATCTTTGACATCTAATAAGCTCATCATTGCTTCCTTAATCTTTATAGATTTTATAATTTATTGCTTTTTAATTATCTGTCTTTTGGATCGAGCGCATCACGCAAACCATCACCAACATAGTTAAAACAAAACAGTGTTACGACCATGAATGCCGCAGGGAATATAAGCTGCCAAATGGCAACTTCCATTGTTTGAGAGCCCTCTTGGAGCAGAGCTCCCCAACTCGTCATTGGTTCCTGTACACCCAAACCCAAGAATGATAAAAACGACTCAGTTAAAATCATGCTTGGGATAAGTAAGGTGGAATACACAGCAACAATACCGAGTACATTAGGTACAATATGGCGCGTAATAATTTTCCATTTGCTCACACCAGATACATATGCAGCTTCAATAAATTCTTTGCTGCGTAAACTCAAGGTTTGACCGCGCACGATACGAGCCATATCTAACCAAGCAATGGCACCTATAGCGACGAAAATTAAAATAATGTTTCGGCCAAAAAAGGTGACTAAGACAATGACCAAGAACATAAACGGCACAGCGTATAAAATTTCTAATACACGCATCATAACGCGGTCGGTTCTGCCGCCAATAAAACCTGACGTAGCACCATAAAGAGTACCAATCAGTACAGCGACAAATGCGCCCATAACACCGACCATGAGTGAGATTCGGCCACCAATTAGTGTTCTTACATAAAGATCTCGCCCTAAACTATCCGTACCAAACCAGTGTTCAGCACTTGGTCCGACATGCATCGCATACCAGTCTGTGTCATCGAAGGTATAAGGCGCTACCATAGGCAAGAAAATAACGGCCAGAGTCATAAGAAATAAGATAAACAGGCTTATCATTGCTGCACGATTTCGCATAAAACGAATACGAGCATCCTGCCAAAGACTGCGACCTTGAATTTCTAGTTCTTCAGAAAATTTCTCTATCGCTTCTAGGTTTTCTTTTTTTGTTAACATACTTCCAACTTCCTTGTTAGTAGCGAATTTTTGGATCTATCATCGCTAGAAAAACATCGACTATTGCATTGAATAAAATGAAAAGGAAACCGATTAAAATCGTTATTCCCATCACCAGCGAATAGTCTCGGTTGAAAGCGGCATTGACGAATAGTTTACCAATTCCCGGCAAACCAAATATGGTTTCAATCACCACTGACCCAGTAATAATGCCGACAAAAGCAGGCCCCATGTAGGACACAACAGGAAGAAGCGCAGGTTTCAATGCATGCTTGATGATGATGTATCTATAGCTTAAACCTTTTGCTCTGGCAGTGCGGATAAAGTTACTGTTCAAAGTCTCGATCATTGAACCTCTTGTAATCCGAGCAAAAGTTGCCACATAAAGTAAAGACATACCAACAATAGGTAAAAGCATATACTTCAAAGAACCGTCAAGCCATCCACCAGCAGGCAATACCTGTAGCTTTATTGAAAATATATATATAAGTAGAGGAGCTAAAACAAATGATGGTAGAACTACCCCTAACATAGCACTTGCCATAAGCAAAAAATCAAGCCAAGTATTTTGTTTTAAAGCAGCAAGAGTTCCAATAGTCACCCCTGATATAACAGTAAATATGAATGCAAATAATCCAATTTTTGCTGATACAGGAAGAGACTCACTAATTAACTCGTTCACCGTATAATCTTTATACTTAAATGAAGGGCCGAAATCACCGACGATTATATTGGATAAATAAGTGGTATACTGTTCGAATACAGGCTTATCTAGGCCATATTTGGCATTAATATTGGCCATTACTTCCGGAGGCAAAGGACGCTCACTAGAAAATGGATTTCCCGGTGCAAAACGAACAAGGAAGAAAGAGACAGTAATCAACACTAACATTGTCGGTATTGCTTCCAGTACTCTTTTGGCAATAAACTTTATCATAGTTTTTCTCTTGTTATATAGATTGTTCAAGAAATAAA
This sequence comes from Vibrio aquimaris, assembly GCF_009363415.1. Taxonomy (NCBI): domain Bacteria; kingdom Pseudomonadati; phylum Pseudomonadota; class Gammaproteobacteria; order Vibrionales; family Vibrionaceae; genus Vibrio; species Vibrio aquimaris. The sequence continues at coordinate 1,994,303 of NZ_CP045350.1, forward strand.
AAGGGATTAGGTTACACCTATCCCTTTAAAATACTTCACGACTTGTTTCTATTTCTCTACAAAATATAAATCTTTTGAAAAAACATTATTTTCAGGGTTTTTCATAGGGTAACCACCAAGAGAAGGATTAACCAAGCGCGCATTAACATAATGATATATCGGCATAATAGGCATATCCTGAGCTAATAAAGCTTCTGCATTTTTGTAATCTTTGGAACGTTCTTCCTCTGATGTAGCCAAGAGTGCATTATCGATTTCACGATCGTATGAAACACTGGAATAATTAGGATAGTTTTGTGAATGTCCTGACTTCATTATGGACAAGAAAGTTGAGGCCTCATTATAGTCCCCACACCATCCTGCTCGCGAAACCTCAAAATTACCTTGTCGTTTATTATCCAAGTATGTTTTCCATTCTTGGTTTTCTAATACCGCGTTTACGCCCAGAGTTTTCTTCCACATAGATGATATTGCTACTGCAATTTTCTTATGGTTATCGTTCGTATTGTATAATAAATTGAAGGTTAGAGGATTGTCCTCACCATAACCTGCTTCCTTTAAAAGTTGTTTTGCCTTCTTCACGCGATCACTTTGAGTCCAACCTGCATACTCAGGCATTTCTACACTTAACCCATTAGTAGCTAACGGCGTAAAGTTATACGCAGGTGTTTCACCTTTACCGACTACCAGATCGGAAATTATTTTCCTATCAATGGCGAAGGATAGAGCTTTCCTTACCTTAATATCATCGAAAGGCTTTTTCTTTGTATTAAATTCGTAATAGTATGAACATAAATATGGTGTTACTTTTAAGCTTTCAGGATAGTCCTTCTTGATGCGCTTAAAATGCTCATTCGGCATTTCATATGTCAAGTCTATTTCACCAGCTAAAAAACGGTTCATTTCAGCAACATAGCTTTCAATGGGTAAGAATGACACTTTTTTAATTACTGTATTATCGGCGTCCCAGTAATTAGGGTTTTTTGTTAAAACAATACGTTCATTTACAACCCACTTACTTAGTTTATATGCTCCGTTACCTACATAGTTTTCCGGACTTGTCCAAGAATCACCCAGCTTTTCAACTACAGCCTGATTTACCGGCTTCATAGATGTGTGACCAGTCATAGTAACAAAGTATGGAAGAGGCTTATCTAGCGTCACTTTGAGGGTATAATCATCGACTGCAACAACGCCCAAACTCTCGGGCTTTTTAGCTCCAGATATAATATCGGCAGCGTTTTGCATCGTTGTCATTTCGAGATATGAAGCGTAAGGCGAACCAATAGATGGGTCTACAAGACGCCTCCAAGAATAGACAAAATCACTTGCTTTTACTGGGTCTCCATTTGACCACTTAGCTTTCTCTCTAAGATGAAAAACCCATGTTTTATTATCAGATGTCTCCCAACTCTCCGCCACACCGGGGATAGTGTTACCATTTCCATCCTGAATCACTAAGCCTTCGAGCAAATCTCGAATAACGTTACTTTCTGGTACGCCTGATACCTTCTGAGGATCTAAAGATTCAACTTCTGCACCGTTACCACGAACTAATTCTTGCTTCTCTGCTAATTTAGTACCCGATGGTACATTTGCGGCAAAAGTTGAGGTGGCGGCAAGGGTAATAGTTGCCCCAAGAAGAAGGGCTTGAGTGATCTTATTCTTGTACATGCGTAAACTCCGAATTTTTCAATTTGCATCCATGACGTCTTCGTAAGCCTACTTATAAGAAATAGTGATTTAGCATTGTTTAGTGTAATAATTAAGCACAAAACACCAAAACCTTACGAAGATTGCAGCACACATTATCAACCCTCGATTCGATTTGCCATAAAAATGTAGCAAAAAACCGCTTAATTCTCCGATCAATGCAACATTTTGAAAAAAATATTATAAAAGATATAAAAGCTGACTCATTACGAAGCTTTATTATTTAGATATAAATCACAGCATCAACATGTATAGTTAAGTGTCTCCATTTCGGACCAAGTGTTCAAATAAAAACCAACAAAGGTAACAATATAAAAACACAAAACTCTATAGATCATAACCTTTATATGTTTTTGTAAATTAACCCAGCGGATATCAAGCTTCAATGATCTTGCATTCTAATTAAATAACAAGCGTGTTAACCGAGTTGAATTCATGTTTCTGGCGGCTCTATGTTGGGGGTTGGTGTCTTTTAGCGGCAGTCAATATCTTGTTGAACCTGACGAACGTAATCGTTTCTTTGTACCATCCACTCTCTAGCGGCACTTGGCACATCAATTTATTTATGTCAACTAACGCCGCCGCGAGAGCAACATCACTATTGTAGAGAATCAGTAAAACAAACGACAGAATTCATCAATATCAGTTCTTGAGGTGTAAGGGTTAAGAAAAACCGCCTTTTCACCCGGTATAGCCAAACAATTACCAGTGTGATTATAGTCTGTGTGAGTAATAGAATTTACCCAATTTGTTTTAAGACCTTTTCCTCTTCTATGATTGAAATGTTGACGATGATAGCAAGATACTTGGTTAATTTTATCCTCATCAGCCTTATTAGCTTTCAGCCCGATTTCGTTTAAATACACCTCTGATACCGGTCCGTTCAGTTCTGGGTATAACCGAAAAGCTACCGACGGACCATGATTAGAGGGACACACCACTTTACAGCCATCTATCTTTTCGAGTTGGGCGCGCATGTAATTGGCATTTTGTAACCCATGAGCCAAGATAGTCTGATAACCTTCTTTACCGAGAAATTGTAAAGCTGAATAGGCAGAAAAGACTCCAGCTGCTCCTCGAGAACATTCGATCGTTGACTGAAGATATGTTTTACTCTTGAGCTTATCTTCAAAGTAAGAGAAATAGCTTGATTGCTGACGTAATGCCTCAAAATCTTGGTGATCCCTTACCATAAGCAGACTCGATGTATAGGGCGCATATCCCCACTTTTGAAAATCAACCGTAAATGAATCGGCTTCTTTTAACCCTTTCATCATGCTCTTCAAATACGATAAGCTCTTTAGCGTGGCAGGGTTAATCGCCAACGGGTTAGTGCCAATATCATAATCAAGAAAGAAGAGTAAACTCCATCCCACCGCTGCATCGACATGAATGTGAGGAGCACGGGGAATATGATATTTACGACATAAACGCTCAGTAGTTAGGCGCACCGAGCTAATATCATCAATAGCAAAAGTATCTGTAGTGCCACAGGTTAACATTACCGCCGGGACCATAACCCCTTTCTTAAAGCATGCATCCAATTGGCGCTCGAAATCATCGAGACAAATTTGGTTGTTTCTGTTGATACGAACCCGAGTAACTTGATTACCAATATCGATTCCCATCAAAGCTAAATTAGTCATGTTTGAATAATGACCCGATTCAGTATTGAACATACAAAAACTTCGACCCGCAATACCCTCGAATTTCGACGTTGGAAACGTCTTACGTAATCCAAACAAATAACCGTAAAGGTTACAAAATGTTCCTCCCTGAGTGAACAATCCTCCAGCATATATTGGATCATAACCAGCAAGAGAAGCTATCTGACGAATGACCATGTTTTCCAGCTCAACGGCCATACCCGCGTATTCACTGTAAACTAAATTGGGATTTTTGACTGTGGCTAACATAGCACCGTGTATCGCGGGATCACAGGGTGTTGAAATGACATTTTCAACCGATTTTGGATCCTGCCAATCCTTGCAATGATGAGCGACGAATAACGCAAGGGGATCAAAAGCATTGATCTGGAGCTGCATTTCATCTGGTATCTCTTCGCGTTGCTTTAATGCCTTATTAAGGTGTTGGCCTTTTTCATTAGAAAAAGGACTCTGACCATTAACCAACATTTCAATATCAGGAGAAGAAAACAGGGGCCATAATCGTTTATCACGACTAAAGAAGCATCGCATCACCTGCTGATATTTATCGATGAAACCTCTGGACAAAGTATTTTCACCTACAGGATTTTTGGGGAATGTAGAAACATAAGCCATGCTTATTCTCCTTCTATCATTGATAATGATCCATTTATCATTTACATACGCAGAGCAAAATAAGTCAGCCGCAGCCAAGCGGCTTAAAAAGCAATGCAATATGAAATTTAGGCCTTAACTTGAGCCATAAGGACTCGGCAACGACTATGTTAAAAGGCCCTGCCTTCAATAATGTGGGCCACCATCTTCTGGTGCAAAGCACCGTTTGCCGAGCATGTTCTTACCTCAAGAGTTTATTCCTGAGGCACAAGATTACTTCAGTTTGAAGTTGGCTACTAATCTTTCAAGTTCATGGTTTGAGTCGCCCAAAGATTCTGTGGCTGATACCGTTTGTTGCCCACTACTTACCAGAGAATCGACGATTTCGCGAATGGATAACATGTTACGACTCAATTCTTCTGCAACCGTGCTCTGCTGCTCTGTTGCTGCAGCGATTTGCGTACTGACATCATCAATCTCTTTAACTGAAACTGTCATAACACCCAAGCTTTCTGAAACCTCAGAAGTTTTTTCAGCGGTTGACTGACATTGCCCTTTAGTGGCTTCCATTGCACTCACCACTCGATCAGTTCCATCAAGCAATTGGCTCAACATATCCGAGATCTCAGAGGTGCTATTTTGTGTTCTTGCAGCTAGAGCCCTGACTTCATCGGCGACAACGGCAAACCCCCGACCTTGCTCTCCCGCCCTAGCAGCTTCAATGGCTGCATTGAGAGCGAGTAAATTGGTTTGTTCGGAAATCTCACCAATCACGGTGAGTACGTCGCTAATACGATTGGCATCTTTCTTCATACTTCCTATACGACCAGCCATATCCTCAACTTCAGTAACCAAGGTACTCACCGTTGAAACAGCGTTGTTGACAATACTCAATGAAGATTGTGCTTCTGAACTGGCTGCGTCAGTGATTTTATTTGACTGTTGAACACTCTCCGCTACTGTTCGCGCACTTTCACTCATTTGAGTGATAGCAGTCACGACTTGTTCCGTTTCGCTCGAATGGTTAAGAAGCTTAGCCTCATTATCTCGCGCAGTATCTCTGAGTTCACTGATATTGGTGGAGATATTTTCGCTCGCTTGAGAGATATTGAGCATCATGTTTTGTAGGCTTTGTACAAACTCATTAAACCCCTGACTAATCTGCCCTAAATCATCCCTGCTAGTGACTTCAAGACGCTGAGTAAGATCTCCATTTCCTTCAGAGAGGTCAAGAACCGCAGCTTTGAGTATTAGTAAAGGTTTGTATGCATAGTGGATAATAATAAAAATAGCTCCAAAGCTTATAACAAATAACACAGTCCCCATAAAAATCGCTTCACGCTCCGCTTTATCGACTTCAGCGAGCGCTGTTGCCTTATCCACAAACACCATCAAGGTCCAGTACATATCATCAGCTAAATTGACCCTTTGAAAATAGCCGTCAAATTGTATGCCGAGGTATGGAAAGCTCAGGTGTCCACTTTGCTGATTGGCGAACATCTGTTCCATCTGAGAGAAATTAGCACTGACCTGTGACGGTGTTTTTCCTATATCATTTGGATCATCACTAGCAAAAAAGACCGCATTCCTATCGGTCAGCGTTGCAGCGCCACCTGCAAAACGCATATTGCTCACCCTATCAATAATTTCTCCAAGTTGAATATCACCGAGAAGCACCCCGACGACAATATCATCTTGTTTTATCGGCATGGTCACACTAACAACCTGGTCTCCTGTCACTTTATCCTGATATATATTCGTTAGGGCGGCAGATGATGCATTCTTCGCTGCTTTGTACCAACTCCTAGTTCGAAAATCAAAGCGACTGGCGTTTTCAATCGACATATAATTGCGACCATCTTCGTAAGTGACAATCACATTTGCGAAACCTGCACTTTGAGCCAGTAAAGTGACCAATTTCTGATTCTCTTCTATTGTTAACTTCGTACCGAACTGCTCTGCACCTGAAGCAATTGCATCGATGCGAAACTTCATCATCTGCTCAAGTTCGGTAACATGAAAATTAAGCTTGTTTTGAGTTTCACTCACCAATCCAGTGATCATTTTTTCTTTCATGGAGAGTATGTTCAAAGTGCCCAGAATGGTCAGAGATAGAGTGACAAGTAACCCTACCCCAAGATAGATACGAGTTTTAAAACCAATATTCATTACGCTTCCTCACTATATGTACGAGCGAACAAAACAACGTAAGGATGCGATCAGGTCCGTTATTATTTGTAGGCTATTCACTTTTGTTCAGTGAATACTTGAGTCTAAGCTCATAGTCAAACCATCAATACACCCAGCCAACACTATAACCTTAGCTTCATATCACAATTGTATGCAACAAATATTATATTGTTTTATTTTTCGCTGTGAGAATAAATAGTTAGGAGAGGTTCAAGGAAAGGAAAACTTACTTATTTGACTAAAAAGACACTTTAATTGGTGGGATGGCACAACCTAAAGCCACCCATACATCAAAACTACCGAGTCGATGCCTCTAATGTCATACCGGAAAATGACGAATAACCATTCAACAACACGTAATATGTCCCTGGAGACGCATTCGTAAAGGTGCAAGTTTCATTATTACCGTATCGATATGGACGACAATCCCAGTTTTGCTTGCTGGCTTTAGAACCAAACTTTACATACAGATCCATGTCGCCAGATCCACCCGATGTTTTGATATCTAGGGTTCTAACAGAGTCCAACTCGAAGGTGTACAAAGTTTCACTTCCTGTAGCGCCTGTTAATCCAGTGACCGGTACACCGTCTTTTAACACCTTATCTGTTGGAGGATTGTCACCGTTAGCATTACCCATCTCAACTGCATATGCTAAACCCAATTTGGTAAATTTTGTCGCATGGGCACCTGTAGAGTCTGAGTTATCAAGAGTATCTCTGTAGGTATGAATGTGTCGATTAGAATCACTAAACTTTGATTCAAACGGCATAGCAGCTGAGTAGCCCGCATTATGCCATGAAGCATGGTCCGAACATGCATATCCACAACGATCATAGCCATAGCTTAGAGATGGCAAATACTCATCAAGCAAATTGGTAAGTAACTGAGTTAAGCTGCTATCGGTATAATCCGTGATGAAAACAATGTCCTGTGCAGAGCCTTTGTGATTAGTCATGTCTAGCTGCAATACAGATACCACATTTTTGCCTTGCGAACGATAGGTATTGGCAATATCTTGCGAACCCCTTAAACCGACTTCTTCCGCCGCGTAAGCCATAAATGCCATAGAGCGCTTTGGAGCAAAATTATTTTCTGACAATACTCGTATAATCTCAGTGACACTAGCAATACCCGATGCATCGTCATCTGCACCTGGTGCAATTGAGTTTTCATTGGTTCTAGGCCCAATGGTGGAATCTAGATGGCCTCCCATGACCACCCACTCATCCGGATGTTCTTTTCCCTCAATAGTCAAAATTACCGATTTCTGGTTATATCTACTGTGAGAAAACTGAGTGACATTCGAATTTGCAAGCCCTGACGTTAAGGTTCTCCATTCATTCGCAATCCAATCAGATGCTTGCGCACCAGATGTGGTGGTGTAAAACCTATTGTTAAAGCTCATCAAAGAGCGAATGGTTTGGGTAATTTCAGCTGAGCTTACCTGCGAAAGCCATGGTAAGACAAGCGCCTGTTGAGATAAGGTTGGAATGGTAAAACTATCCAAAGTTACAGGCATAGCGCTTGCCAACATCGCACTTTGTAGTGATGGGTGGACCATGTAACCACCACAGCGATGGTGCTTTTCATGCATGTCATGCGATAGACCCGCTAACTGAGTTTCATCCAATTGTCCCACCCAGGCATGACCATTATTAGCCAAAGAGGCGGGCAATACAGATGTTGCTCCAACTGCCGTAATGGTCTCCGCCGCATCTGAACCTATAGAAACCCATACTTTATCTGCCGAGATTGCACACATCGAGGTAAAAGAAAGTGCTATCCCCAAGCATGTTTTTGAGTATTTCATTATCCCCTCCACGGGACTTTAGAAAACATCCAAAACTTAGGATAATTACTTATATTTTGAGAATTATTCCATTTACAGTGAGGCGTTATCTAAAGTTGTCATATTTATATCATTAGATAAATAAAAAAAGGGGTGCCAAAGCCCCCCTAACCATGAATCTATTTTTTATAGACCGAAAGTGTCACTCCAGAGAAACTGCTGTATGCTCTAAGCATCACGTAAAGGTCTTCGCTCGCATTCACAGCGTCACAAGACTCCGTACTTCCCGAGCGATAAGGTCTGCAGTCATAGGTACTGGTCGTTGGTGGTTGTCCTGTTCGTACATACAAGTCCGCATCCCCTGTGCCAGAAGCGATGGAAACCGTGACATCAGACGTCCGATTTGCCGCACGAAGAACAAACATTTTTTCTTCACCCTTAGTCATGGACAGGTTTGAAAGTGGCGTATCCAAACTTAGTTCAGTGGCGCCGTCACCTGGAGGCTGTCCCACAGAACCGTCAGGTAAAACACCGTTAAAATAACTGGAAACTTTCGGCCAAATCTTACTGATTTTCACTCCTTGGTTCTCACAACCACCGAAGTGATGCAGCGCGATCGCCTTGTTGTTCGCCGTTGTTAATACTGGTGATCCCGAAGAGCCACCAATGGTGTCACAAAAGTAACCCGTATCTGTATTGGAACCACGCCCATTCGCGGAGGCCAGATCAATTTGGCACATTCCTGAGCCATTTTTATCACTCTCAATTGAAAGCTCTTTAGGGTTACCTGAACCATGCTGAGGAATATAAATACCATCACCATAAACGGGCTCAGATGCATCTAACCCAAGATAACCAAACGATGATATTTTAGCGAAATCATCGACAGTAAATAAGGTGTAATCTAAGGTATAATCTGTGCTGAGTATTTCATTACCCATGACTTTGACGGTTGTTGCCATGGAACCATTGCAGCTGGTTCTCTGGTAGTTAAACCAAACTTCAGTATTTTTTAATTCAGACGCACTTTCCACACAATGGTTATTGGTGAACATATGGTTATTGGGTCCAACACGCCAAGCAGTACATAGACTTCTACCATTGATCAACAAACGTGCTACTGGCGCACTCCAAGCGACTTTATCTGGGTGGGAGTCTTCCCAGCAAGCAACATCACGACGTTCATTGACACCACAAGTTGACTCTTCCCCTATGACTTCCCGGCCGGCCATATAATGGTCCAATTCAAATCGCCCATACTCGCCATTCGAATTTGCAACTAACTCGATAGTCAAAGATTCACCTGAAATCGATTGAGCATACCAATTACTTTGACTTTTATCGTACTCAACCGTTTCTCCTGATGTGGGAGATTGGATTCTTATAGAGGCACCTTTGGGTAAAATCAGCTCTTTAAAGTGGAGCTTTACAAATGTAGCCCCCTTGTGTTCGATAAGTTGAGTCGATTTAAACCCATCTACCGCTTTAAGCTCAGCCTGTGTTAAAGAGTATTTAATCTCATCTGCGATAACAGGTAAGCTTGTGTCTGCCACTCCAAATGTAGGTGTAGATAAAAACGCCAAAGCCAATCCGACGCTGCATAAGTTCATCTTCATCGATAAGTCCTTTTTTTGGTTTATTTTTATATTCCCAAATTCAAACTTATGCTCTACAAAACATTACGCAACAAATTTTATATGCACAATTTTGTAAACTTTGGTATACAGACAACTTGTCAGCTATGAATAAAAAGACACTTAGAGAGTGCCTTGATTGATTAAAATATATTTAAAATCAGAGCCTAAAGGTTGACACTTTTGTCATTAATTCGCCTAATAACTCCTTAACCGAACCCGCTTCTTGTGAACTTCCCTGAGCGCTATTAACTAATTGATCGGAAAATTCTTTAATAAGTGTGACATTCTGCGTTATCTCATTAGTAACATGAGTTTGCTGTTCTGCGGCAGTCGCGATTTGAGTTGCCATATCACTGATATTTTTCACTGAATTGTTAATCTCTTCAAGAGCAACACTCGCTTTGTCAGCATCTTCAACAGAATGTGTTGCGAGTTTAGAGCTGTTCTCCATCAATTTTACAGCATTAGAGGTTGTTGCCTGCAGTGTGTCAATCGTTGCTTTAATTTCCTCGGTCGAATCATGAGTTCGTTGGGAGAGTACTCGCACTTCATCAGCCACAACAGCGAAACCTCGACCCTGCTCTCCTGCCCTCGCCACCTCAATCGCAGCATTAAGCGCAAGCAAATTGGTCTGCTCTACCTTAATTAGCTACTTTTAACCTGCACACCTATTAGGCTTTAGTTGTTAGTCTAATCAATTGCAATGAGCGGCAATTGTTTAGTGTCTTTATTCGATAAGATAATTTGAATTTGAAGTGACTCGAATCTGATTGAATATTTCAACAAATATTTCCATATCTCTGAGTACAGGCTTCCAAATTAGCAGAGTAAAAAGATATTAATTGAGTTTTACCGAGATAATCGTGGCGTTACTGCTAGGTTGAGATCGTTGGGTACACATACATTGTGCCTTAAGGCAATAACAATATTTGCAAGGAGATATTATGAAACCCTGCATAACGACCTATCTAATTATTTCAAGCCTATTGGCCTTCTGTTCGTTAACCGTACACGCCCATGGCTGGGTAGAATATCCGAACGCTCGACAAAATATTTGTTACCTTGATGGGGGATTTTGGGAGGACCGCATCCCAAACGCTGCATGTCAAGCTGCATTCGATCAATCCGGAGCTTTTCAGTTCGTACAACGTAACGAAATTGCGATAAACGTCAGTCAATATTGGGATATGGAGCAAGTCAAAACATCAATACCAGATGGAAGTTTGTGCAGTGCAGGTGACCCTGCCAAATCAGGACTCAATATCACATCACCCGACTGGCAAAAGACGCAAATAACACTGGATTCAAACCATCAATTCAAACTCATATTTCATGCAACAGCCCCTCATAATCCTTCATATTGGGAATTCTACCTTAGTAAACCCGAGTATGACGCTACCTATCCACTAACATGGTCAGATTTGGAATTGGTCGATACAGCAGGAAATATTGCTGTCGATTCAAACAGCAATTATGAAATCACCATTGCCCTGCCACCGAATAGAAGTGGAGACGCGATTCTGTTTACCCGATGGCAACGTGAAGATCCGGCAGGAGAAGGCTTTTATAACTGCAGCGATATTTCGTTTACCTCTAATAAGAGCAGCCCTGAACAAAATTCACTGGCTAATGAACTAGATAATACGCTCTCCGTGCTCAATTACTTCATTCCCTTTAACTTCGGCCCTGCAGAAGTTGGAGATACAATACGTTTACGTATATTCAATTTAGAAGGCCAAGAACAACACGATATCTCTCTAGTGATTACCGACCAACATATTCAGCACGGCACTTGGCCAGCAGAGCTTGCAGCCAAGTTTAATAGTCATAACAATCAAGAGTGGTATATCGGCATTTGGCACAAAGGAATGAATCATTATATGTTTGATTCTCATAACTTATATGCTAATCAGGTTCATGGTCCATCCGCCAAGTTTAACTATCAACTATCTCTGATTAAAGGCCGATAGTCTTGCAAGCGTTGATGATATGCGCCGATTCATCAGATGAATCAGCGCATGTTGATTTATATTTCCACGGCAACAGGTTTTCTATCAGACACAAGTTTACCGTCTTTAATAGTGATAACACGTTTGGTACGCTCGGCTAGGGAGTTATCATGAGTCACTATGATCAAAGTCCGGCCCTGTGAATGTAATTGATTGAATAAAGCTTCGATTTCTGCGCCAGACTTTGAATCCAGAGCACCCGTAGGTTCATCAGCCAATATAATTTGCGGGTCGTTAACTAGGGCTCGAGCAATTGCCACCCTTTGCTTCTGGCCACCAGACAATTGGTTTGGCTTATGCTCCATACGCTCGCCCAAACCTACCTGCTTAAGTAGCTCACCAGCACGACGCTTACGCTCTTTAGCTGAGATACCTGAATAGACCAAGGGAAGAGCAACATTATCTAACGCCGTCGCGTATTCGAGAAGATTAAAGCTTTGAAACACAAAACCCACTTTCTGATTACGAATTTCCGCCAACTGGTTACTCGTCAAGGAAGCAACATTTTGACCATCAAGCTCGTAACTCCCTTGGGTAGGTTTATCCAAGCAACCCAAAATGTTCATTAATGTCGACTTACCCGAACCTGATGGTCCTAGTATGGATAAAAACTCTCCTTGAGCAATAGTTAGACTCACTTTGTCCAACGCTCTAACTTCTGTATCTCCACTGGAATAGTATTTACATATGTCATTGAGTTTAACCAGTAAATTTTGAGCCATATCTGTATTACTCTCTGAGTTATTCACTCTGCAAGGCCTCCATTGGCGTAACTTTAGCTGCTCTGCTAGCCGGTAACCAAGCCGACAAAACACCGGTTACGACCAAAGTGCAAACCACAATTGCTACCACTAGCCAAGACAGTTGTGGGATTGGATTACCAAGATGTTCGTAAAGCATGTTGCCTTCGAGATCAATCGCGGCAATAGTCCATACGAGTAAGTAAGTGGTGATGAGCCCGAGCCCTCCTCCAATCAACATAGTGGCCAACGACTGAACTAAATAGTGCAAGCGAATCGCTGTCGGCGTTGCACCTACAGCCATACGTACACCGATATCTCGGGTAGAACGTTTTACTGTTGCATACATAACATTAGCGATTCCTACTCCAGCAACCGCCAGAGTAACAAATCCAATGATGCCTAAAAAGCTCTGCAGACCTACAAGAAACTGACGCATGCTTTTTTGGTCAAGGAACCTATCTTCCACCTGAACAATCTGTCTGTCTTCGACGCTTGCGCCATGCTTACGAGCCAAAACTTGACGTATAGTATCTGCAAGCCTAATGCGATCCACCCATTGATGGGGCTCAACATTGATTGCAGAAATATCAACATCAAGGTGATAACGTTTCCATGTTTCAAGAGGGACAAAACTTGAATAGTCGATAGGGTAGCCCTGCTCTATATCGGCACTATTTTTTTTCAAAACCCCAATTACTGTAAATTCCTCATCGCCAATTTTAACTTTTTTACCCACAGGGTTTACTTCGAGCGTCACAGTATCAAACCAGCTCTCACGCCCCTCTGGGTTAAAAAAATGGGCCGCTATTGAATACCCTAGTACAACCACTTTACGTTGCTCTCGCTGATCAATCACATTGAACCAGCGGCCGCCGTTGAGAAGTTTAAGATTAGTCATAGACTGAAATTCATGGCCAACAGCCAAAGGCTGACGCCATGTATATTTATCCCCAACAGTTATATCCTCTTCCCACATTGCAGTTGATGCTACTGACTTTACCTCTGGAAGAGACTTTACAATCTCGGAATCATCAAGTTTTAGCTCCAAAGGCTTGCCCGTATAAAAACGGCCAAAGTCGATAGTAGCAATGCCTCCCGTTAGATAAATGAGATTGCCATTACCATTTTGCGCGGTTTTCATTACACCAAGGCGGATCCCTTCACCCACAGCCAGCATGCCTGCAATACATAAGGTTGCCCACGCAACCGCTAGAACCGTCAAAGCAAATCGAATTTTCTCTGACACCATTTCTTGAAAAATTTGTCTTATTGGCAACAACATGATTTAAGCCTTTGCACTTAAAGCAACAACGGGAGTCAAACGCGATGCCCTTCTTGCTGGAAAATAAGAGGCAAGAAACGCAAGACAGAAAGTCACCAGCAAAGCGACTAAAATTGCCTGTAGAGTGACAGCTGGCTCACCTATCCATTCTGGTAGGGGCACCATAGACAAGATTCCTACTAAGCTCAGTGAAAGACCCAGTCCTACCGCGGTTCCTATAGCGACAAGAATTAACCCTTCAAAAATAAACTGGCTGAGAATTGTGTTTGGGGTCGCCCCCACTGCAAGTCGAACACCAATTTCTCTTGTCCTCTCTGTTACGGACAAAAACAGAATATTCGCCACACCAAGCGCTCCTACCGCCATGGTCATCACACCACTGGCAGCAAGAAATATCTGAATGCCCCTCAAAATATTGATGATTACATCAGACCTATCACTCATATCTAAAAACGACAAGGCGTCTCGGTCCATTGGGTCAAAATGGAGTCGCTGGGCATAAAATGCGATGATATTCTGCCTAAAAAACATCGTTTCTACATCATAAGCAGGCTTGGCTAAGATCATCCAAATTTTATCATTCCATAGGTCACGGTAACTGGTTTGAGGGATGAAGACTCTCCGACTATCACCAAATGAAATACCACTGCTTTCATCATCCAAAATACCAATCACCCGAAAAGGAATCCCATTGACTTTCACATCATCACCGAGACTCAACCCACCCATTTGTGCAAGCTGATCACCAATAATTGCTACTCTGGTGTGATTTTTAATGTCACTTGGAGAAATATTCCTAGATCCCAACCTGAGTTTACGTTTCATTAAAGGGAAGTAAGCCGAGTCAACACCTCCAACACCTGTTGCAAGTTGTTGTCCCAACATACTAGATACGTTAGCATCCCATTTTGCATAAACCGCAGAAGCACCGGCAACAAAATCAGCGTGTTTAAGCTGGTCCACATTGTCTTGTGATAAGCTAATTTCTCGTCGCGTTGGCATTCCTTGCCACGGCCTACTCGTTCTTGAAGGGAAAATGATTTGAGTATCATTGATCATAAAGGCAAATGATTGACTCTGCTTACGATAAAAGCCCTCACCTAACGCCATTAAAGTAACCACTGATATCATACCCCAAGAAATAGCCACCACTGCTAAGATACTTTTAGTACGATGAGCCATTATGGTCACCCATGTTTGTAACAATAAGGTTTTCATTAATGAAAGGCCTGTGAAATAGTCAGAATCGTTCCATCATCAAGCTGACCAGATGTATGTAACAGATCAATTCTCTCTTGCCAGTAGTTGTACAGATTCGTCTCCAAACCAACTTTGGCCTCATATAAGCGATTGTGAGCGTCAATCACATCAGAGGCTTCAGATTTACCAGCGTCATAAAGAGTCTGCTTACTTTTGAGCACTCTAGCATTAGAATCAACCAGAGAACTCGCCATCAATACACGCTCCCAATCAATGCTTACTTGGTTGTATTGCTGCCTAATTCTTTTCTCAATATCGATTTCTATCTTACGCTTGTATTGCTTCGCTTTCAGTACATTAAGTGATGCCGCCTCGACTTTGGCTTTCGTCGAGCCGTTGAGGTCAATGGGAAGATTCAAGGTTAGCCCAGCGTTAAACTCTCCATCTGAATTGGTATCGTCATCGCTATAACCCAAATTACCAGAGACGGTAGGATAATAGCCGCCTCGGGCTGATTGGCGAGCAAACTCACTTGATTTCACACTTTGTACCGCTGCCAACAACTCTGGACTCTTATCCATGGACAATTTAAGCCATTGAGATTCAGATTTAACCAGCATCTTCGGCTCTACAAGAGAATCCGTCTTAATCTGTTCTACATGTTCTGGAGTTTGATTAACAAGAGCAGCCAACTGCGCCATCTGAGAATTTAGATTGGCTTTCGCTTCAAGAATACTTGATTTTTCGGCGATCTGAGTGGCTTTTATCTCTTCAACGTCTACAGAGGTTACTCGACCAGCGCGATAACGCTTCTCTATTATTTTGAGAAGTTTATGGCCCTCGGCAAACTTCTTCTCCGCCAATAATAATTGACTTTGAGCACTGGCAACATTTAAATAAGCCGCGAGTACTTTTTGCGCCAAATCATCTCGTGCTTTCGCCAATTCTAGCTCGGTTTTGAGATAGTTGGCCTGTGCTTGATCAAGGTTTGACCACAAGCTGCTATCCCAAATTGTTTGAGATAAGCCCACATTATATGAGTTGGTATTATCGCTATCTTGGTTCCAATTCGATGAAGCCTTGGCATCAAGTGATGGAAGTAAAGCGCTGCGGTTTACTGAAACATCCGTTTCCCCAATTTGGAGATCTATTTGAGCCATTTCATAATCAGGATCATGTTTTTTTGCCAATTGCCACGCCTGGTCAATAGTTAAAGAAAAGCAGGAAGCGCTTGACGTTATCGCCAAAAACAAACTCGTTATGCTAAAAAGACGTTGACTAGCCATGATCACTTCCCATCATACTATTATCAATGACTTCTTCTCCCAAACTCACACCTTCAAGCACTTCGACCTTGATGCCATCTGATAAACCCAAAACCACTTCCTGTTGGTGAAAACCTTGTTCTGAATTATCTGCAATTAAAACATTGGGTTTAGAGCCCTCAAATTTCAACGCCCGTTCAGGTAGTGTTAAGACATCTTGAGACTTTTTAAGTGTGATTTTCGCCGTCGATGAAAAGCCTGACCGTAACGTCACATTGTCTGGAATGTTAAGTTGACCAACTTCTATTTCAAAGCCATTGTCAAAGCTCTTGGAAGTGTCCGTGTCATCTGGCGAATTAAGTTTTTCAGATTGAATAGCAACCTTGGTAATAACACCCTTAATTTCTATATCGGGATAAGGTGCAACCGATAAAGAAACCGGCATTCCTGTAATCAGCTGAGCCGCATCATGTTCACTGACACTACCTTTGAATATCATGCTATTCATATCAGCCAGAGACATAATTTCTGTCGCCGCTTGACTGGACGCTGTTGATATAATCGGCTCCCCAACCTCAACTTTACGATTCAAAACCGTACCACTTATTGGTGCCAAAATGGTAGAGGTCAAATGTTCATCACCAATTAAAGCTTCACCACTTTGAATCAACTCTAGGTTTTGCCGTTTTTGTAATACCGTCGCATTGGCAGACTTCACCTCGGAACGAGCGCTAACATACTCATCATAATTACTGGGAATAACACCTTGTTTTAGCAACTCAGCCAAATTTGATAGCTTTTGTTTGGCGGATTCCAACTCCGCTTCACTGCGCATCAACTCAGTAGACGCGTCCGTGAGAGCTTGAGGCGTAGGATTCGGACTGACTTTGACCAAAGGTTGGCCTTGTTTAACATCTTGTCCTACTTGAGCGTATATTTCGCCAACAATCCCTTCGATGGGAGATTTAATCGAAATGGCATGTGATGGCACTATCTTACCCACTGCCATTGCCTGTTTTTCAATCGTTCCTTTTTCGACGTTTAAGATAGGAAATGGATCTGTACTACTTGAAGAATGTAAATAGACCCAGACACCGCTGCCTATAAATACAATGCATGCAGTTGATATCAGCCAAGATTTAGCCATGCGTTAGTTCCATTAATTATTTGTGTAGCCCTATGACTACTTAGTTATATATAAGTTCCACCATGATATCGATGAACGGGTTGCATAGGCATAGCAATGAGTATTTTTTACATAGTTTTAACTTGACCGAATTTTTAAGACTCAGCAATCGACATCAGAATTCATCCATTATTTTTCTGCCTGTGTTACACAAAACCCTCAGAATAAAATTAAAAACAACAATAAGTTAAAGAATTATTAATAACAGAATTAAAATTATAAATATCTATCTTAGAACTAAGATCTCATTCTAAATAACAATAAGTTGAGCATTTTGAACCAACTACTCATATAAAATTAATTGCAGTTATTTTTGTTGGAAATGATCACTACTCTGGAAGCGCAATTTTTACCCCAACTAACTGAAATAATTACAAAGGTGAAGTATGCGTAATGTTCATTTACTTCTCTTGCTACCAATAACATTTGGCTCGCAAGCGGCAAACATAGTTGATCACTCGCAGATCGACCTCTCTCATATACTTAATCAGACAGCGTCTAAGAATTATTCACCATCTAGCCAGCCGCTGGCATATCGAGAAATTAATCATGTACAAGCAGGAAGCAACACTCTACTGCGAAAGCAGCAATTACATTTTGGTGTTCCTGTATACGGTCAGTCTATTGTTGCACAAGTTTCCAATCAGGGTGATATAACCCCTCTTGATGGACAAGTGCTCACAGGTATTGGCTCAGACATTGGCTCTACCATGCCTATGTTTAACGCCGACCAAGCCATAGACCTTGTAAAAGGCGCCAATACAGGCTTTGCATCTCGCCCGATTGGTGAGCCAAGGGCCAATCTAATGATCTGGCAAGACAAGCAACAAGTGGCTCATCTTGTATATAAAGTTGATCTTGTTGAAATGAAAGGCATGTCACCATCGAGACCAATTACATTAGTCGATGCCAAAAATGGGGAGATTCTTGATCAATGGGAAGGTATCGCATTTATCGAAGCAGAGGGCCCTGGTGGTAACCAAAAAAGCGGTAAATATTATTTCAGTCCCACGACACATTTTGGTGGTTTTGAAGTGAATCAGTACTGTCAAATGGACAGCCAAAATGTCAAAACTATTGATATGAAGAATCAACAGTATGGTGGCCAAGTACATCAATTTAGCTGTAACACAAACAGCAACCGAGCAGTCAATGGGGCATATGCTCCGATGAATGACGCGCAATATTTTGGGCAACGCGTATTTGATATGTATATGGATTGGCTAAACACTAAACCATTACAACAACAGCTGACCATGCGTGTGCATTACGGCACAAACTATGGCAACGCATTTTGGGATGGGCGGCAAATGACATTTGGTGATGGCAACCAGTCCATGTATCCACTTGCGACATGGGATGTCATTGCTCACGAAGTCAGTCATGGTTTTACCGAGCAGAACTCTGGCCTTGAGTATCGGGGGATGTCTGGAGGTATGAATGAGTCTTTCTCTGATGTTTCGGCCGCCGCACTTAGCCAATACGTAAATGGAAGTTTTAATTGGAAAATGGGTGAGCACGTAATGAAGTATTCCGATGCGATGCGATACTTCATTCAACCGAGCAAAGATGGCAGCTCCATCGATCATGTCAACCAATATTACAACGGAATTGATGTCCATAATAGCTCGGGTATCTTCAACAAAGCGTTCTATCACCTAGCCACGAGTTCTGGTTGGGACATCAAAAAAGCCTTCATTGCCTACGCAACCGCTAACCAATTATACTGGCGAGCAAACTCTAACTTTCAGCAAGGTGCGGAGGGAGTCTGTAAAGCTGCTGAAAAACTTGGGTATGAAAGCTCAGCAGTTTACAGCGCTTTTGCACAAGTTGGAGTTCAAGTAACAAATTGTACTTCAACCCAACCGAACCCTAATCCTAAACCAACGCCTACTCCAGGTATAAGTGAATTGGAAATCAATGTACCTACACTTGTCGACGCCAATGGTAATGACGAGCAACACTTTGTCTTGAAAAATGCGCCGAGTCAGGACATTTGGGTTCAAACCTATAATGGTTACGGTAACGTTGACATGTATGTTGCAATTAATCGACCAGCCTCTCTAGCAGACCATGATTGCGCATCCACAAACGCTGACAATGGTGAATATTGTGGCTTTAGTGGAGTCGGCCAAGCCGATGTATATATTATGG
Source organism: Vibrio aquimaris (assembly GCF_009363415.1). Lineage (NCBI taxonomy): Bacteria > Pseudomonadati > Pseudomonadota > Gammaproteobacteria > Vibrionales > Vibrionaceae > Vibrio > Vibrio aquimaris. The sequence continues at coordinate 2,013,733 of NZ_CP045350.1, forward strand.
TTACAGGAGCAACTAGCTCATCGGATGCTTACGTCGGTGTCAGCGCTTATTTAGACGAGCAAGAACCAACTCCGCAGCCACAGCCACAGCCGCAGGATCTTTGTTCTACACTCAATGAGTGGTCAGCCAATGACTATTATCCGCAAGGTACTCAAGTCCAATATTATGGCAATAGGTTTACCGCCATTCAAGATAGTTGGGGATTAGACCCATACAGCTACTCAGATCCATATGGCCATTATTGGTATTGGGTATTTGAAGGAAGTTGTTATCAATAAAGATAAAAAATGGAGCTCGTTATTGAGCTCCATTGTTCATTCAGCTAACAGACTTTACTTCCAAGCCCATTGACTGCCATTCACATCAGCTTCTACAAGCCAAGTGTTTTCGTTCCATCTTAGAGCATTATCCAAAGCATTTTTGAGCTGGCCATTTTCGAAACGCCATTTTTGGTTAGGACGATCGCTACACTCTTCCATGGTTATGTTACGACTGTTTTGATCAAGACACATACCTGGTGCTGCTTTGCTTATTAACTTGCCAGCCGAGGTTAGCTGCCAATGTTGGTTATCGCCTGTATGACAACTCCAACCAAACACCTTAGCACCTGCTGAACCAGAGCTATACTCTACATCTAAACACTGATTGCGATGTGTTGACAGCTGCTTCCATTCCTGTGCAGGCTTCTCATCGTTTGAAGATGCTTCAAACAGAGTCGTCACAATCGACGTCATAGGTTGAGTATGACGAGACGCTCTTGGTGCTTGAGATTGCCAGCTAGTGGGTACAGATTGAGTTACGTCCCAGCTTCCTCTGCCATCATAGTATGATTTGGCAACGGCTTGAGGCGTTGGAGTCCACAAGAAGTCAGGGTGACGATTTTGGTACCACTCACCACCAATAATATTCCCCGATGCATCCAACTCTAAGTCATAGTAATATCTTACACGTGATACACCATCTAACTGAGGCTTATCATAATTTCTGTGTGTAGGGTTAGTTTCCACCATGTAGTCAACGACCATTTCTACTCCAACCACTGAAACCGCGCGCGATGAACGATACTTGGTAAACTTATCTTGTTTATAGTCGTCCATGGCAATTGTCACTTCTGCCGGATCATTCGATGCACGATTGGTTTCTGGGTTAAAGTACTTCACTCTGTAGCCCAAAATTGGTTGGTTCCATACTTGGTAATCATAAGTCGCATCCATGATCATGCTGCGGCCTGTAATACCAATCTGATTAAGTACTGATAAGTGCCAGCTCGCTGGGTTGTTATCGACACAATCTGGTTCGATAACTCGTCCGTTCTCATCTTTCGCTGGATCTTTAATGTTACAACGGCCGCCAATAAATCGGGTATTAAACGGAGCTCCAGACCAAAGTAAAGTGCCTAATGCTTTGATATCAGAAGGATAGAATTTGATCATCTCACCATTGGCATCGGGTACGTTGATTGATTTTTCAGGTCGAGGAAGCATATAAGCGGCGGCTGCCCAGCCATGGCAAAGTCCCATCCAACGTTCTACTCTGCCTTGAGACTCATAGTAGCCTTTGCCCGAATCCCAAGAACGCTTAGTGAGGGTAAAGTTGTTGTCCCCGACTAATAGATCGTATTTTTCTGCTGGTGACAATAGATGACGGTTTTCAATTGCGTAGCTATCAAGAGGTTTTATACTATGCGAGAAGTCATAATACTCTTGCCAATTTGATGCGTTGAGTTCTCTGTCGGCAAACCGCCATGCGGCCGCGCCAGAATAGAGTGGCCAGTACGTATCAGACCAAGGTTGAACCGACAGACGTTTCGAGTCTGGTGCTGCGTTATCCAAGTCTGTTAAGTTACGGATAAGGGCATTGCCGACATCGACTAATCGAGCTGGGTTATCATTACCCAAATTCGGTGCAAAGCGAGGGGCAAGCATAGGTTCTGCCCTATCCATAACAGTATCACGCATTTCAGTCCGAACTCGTTCAATGTCTTCAGCACTCATTGTCTGATAGTCGTCACCTTCTTTCGGGGGTAACCTATCCATAACTTCTTGAGGGTTTTCATGAAATGCTTTCATGAACTGTTCGATTTGCGTGTCGTCAGCAAGCGCAGCAAAAGGCACAGCAATAGACAACAATGTAAGTATTTTTTTCATTTTAAAACTCTACTCCATCAGATTTAGCACAAAAAAGTTGTATAGACATTCCAACTTTGCCAGCGGGTAGATTGAAGATATACATTCAGCAAATCAATAAAAAACTAGCATTAATTACTTAAAGCGTGAGTAAAACTAGCAAAAAACACTCTCATTAATCCAATGATTATGTATTAAACATTTCTTTACAAATCATTGACTTATAATAGTAAATCATCTCAATTGAGCATATTAATTTATATTGAGATAAAAAATTAAATTTTAATTAAGTTAATAGTAGGGTCTATTCGGGAGATGAACATCAACATTTGAGTATGATTTTTTATTACGATAACGTTATCGTATATCTACATGTGTTATTTAAACTATATGGGTAAATAGGCACTTATCGTCGCATATTTAATCAACTAATATTTTGAGTTACGAATATTGAGACAAGTCAACATTAGTATTTGAAGCTCTCGCTAAAAACCCCTTAAAGCTTTACAAATTTGTCACAGTTAGCAAAAAAGGTTAACAAAGCATATAAATATAGGTGAAATTAGTAAAATGCTTTAACTAAAATAATAAAAAGTTGAGCAGCAATGAAAAGACTATCTAATACCATAATATTACTATTACTCACATTCACTGCAAACGCAGATACTAGTATATATATATTAAATAATACGGAGAGTGAAATTGATTTCAATGTCATCGGTCTCTCTAGTTTAATAAATAGAAAGCACACAGAGCCACTCCAGCCCTATAAACAGACCTATGTAGCAGAGCTTAGCCGTTATTCTGGTGTAAAGGCAGGAGAAGTATATGATTTTTATATATTCTTAGGTGAGTCACATCTGTCTTTAGCTATAAAGTTGGAAGGAACCATTTGGGGGTCAAACATTTCTTATACTTTCGCTGATCCGGAATCCCTTGAATTGGATGAATATCATACTGATAGGAATATCTATGCAAAATTTAAAGGGAGATATCAATATTATTTAAAAGCAAGCTATACAGGAGGTTATGATGAAATCACTCTAGTAATCGATGAAATTAAGCCGCTTGAAGCCAGAGAACCAAAGACTCTTAATTTAGTAACATATAACGTATGGATGTTAAGTCATGTAGGTAAGTATATGAGGGAAAGAGATACTTTAATAGCAAGATCAAGAGAAATAAATACTCATGATGTCGTATTTACGCAAGAGCTATTCCGGTATGAAAACGTACAGAATATTCTCTGGACAATGCAGCAGTATTTCCCTTTTATAAGCAACAAACTCGATGGTGGTGGGATCAATACTTATGATGGTGGTGTGCTTACATTCAGCAAATACCCCATCGTTCAACAAGCTCAACATGTCTTTCAAAACTGTAAGGGTACCGACTGTTCAGCAGATAAGGGAATACTTTATACAAAAATCATGAAAGGAGACTCCCCCTTTCATCTTTTTAACGTACACCTTGGGGCATGGAACTCACAAGCTTATCGAAACATTAGAACACTGCAGGTCGGTGAAATATTTGCTTTTATTGACCAGCTAGATCTACCTAACAATGAACCCGTGATCATTGGAGGTGATTTCAATATTGCTAAACACAAATTTCCGTTAGATTTTGAGCAAATGCAAAGAGTGCTCGATTTGGAAGAGCCTACATTAGAGGGCTCACTTGAATACAGTTTTGATCCGTATCTCAATGAACATCTGAGTTATTCTGAGGAATCAGACCGAGAGCGTCTCGACTATATCTTATATCGAAACAATGGAAGTATCTCGAACAGCTCAAGTCAGATAATTGTACCACGCAATTTTCAAGAAGATATGTGGGGAGTTTGGGATTTATCCGACCATTTTGCCGTTAGTGCTCAATTTACAATAGCGGACTAAACTATAACTTCATTGAAGTAATACCTTTGTTTTATGTAATCAGTTAGTTACATAAGTTACTTGGCTGCAAACTGAGCTTGCAGCCTCATTTTATAAAAAAAGAAAAGCGACAAGAGGTAAAGGTAAGACTTTTCTTCAACTTTCATTTAGTCTAAAGACTTCATTATAAGTTATTGAATATAAATAAATTTTAGCAATAATACTATCAGTAAAAAGGAGTTTAAATTGAAAATGAAGTTGTCTATTTCTGCGCTACTTGCAGCATCAAGCACGCTATTAACCACTAATGCGTTTGCTGAAATTGAACTTGCCCAACTTGATCCTTCTCAGGTAACCATCAAAAGCCTTCAAAGCTCAGGCAGTGGCTGTCCTTTTGGTACTGTATCTTCAACTATCGCCCCTGATGGCAAGTCATTTGTACTTGGTTTTGATGAATATATAGCTGAAGCTGGACCTGATATTTCAAGACGTGAGAATCGTAAAAACTGTCAGATCACCGCAGTACTCGGAATCCCAAATGGATACGCATTTACATTAGCAGACGTTAACTATCGCGGATATGCCGACCTTGATGAACACGTAATGGCACAACAAATCTCGACTTATTTCTTCGCGGGTGAGCGTCAGGAAGCTCGACTAAGCTCAGCATTTTCTGGACCAATTTCAGAAAACTACCAAATCAGTGACCGTCTTGGCCTATCAAGCTTAGTTTGGTCTTCTTGTAACGCTACAGAACCCGTCGTAATTAAGTCAGAAATAAAAGTGGACAATCGCCGCAATCGTGACAATAGTGGACTAATCACTCTCGATACCATTGATGGTAAACTGACTCATAGCTATGGTCTAATGTTTAGAAAATGTGGTGATGTAAGCCCAACTGGTGAAAGAATCTAAACCAGCACATAAAAAACAACAATGGGGGCACAAGCCCCCATTGTTACTTATAGATCTTCAAATATTTTATTGGGTCGCGTTGTACGTAACTTGTCTTTCGCTATAACCCATATTCGCAGGGGTATGGTTTATATCAACCTGTATATTGCCCGAAATATCACCTTCAGAGCCATAAACTGGGCATGTCGCTACATGAGAAAGGTAGGTGGCTTCTTGTGGTTTCATAAAATAGTAAATTTGCTGAAGATTACACTCTCCAACCGTCATACCTTGTGATTGCAAACGAGCTCTCTGCTTATAATAATGCGGCGCTACATCAAGTAAGTAAGCAGGTTTAAGCGTGTAAACATTAACTTGATATTCATCGGTATACACATTCCCTGACTTATATAAGCCCGTATCATGACTGTAAAGTACATTCAGGTGCCAATACGCAAGCTCAGATTCATCACTTGGAAGCTCACCCGGTTTGGAGTATAAACACTGAAATTGGCTATGCGGAATATCTATCTGCTGCTGCATAGGCCCGCCTTGGCGTATCGATTGAACGCCGCAGCGGTGCAGAGTAAAGCCATTTTCAACCATACTTTCACGAGTTTGGTGCGCAGCTTCGAACTTATTGAATACTCCCTCTGGTGTTGTATCTGTAAACACTTGAGGGGTTTCAGTCTGAGGGGTTTCCGCTTGTACTTGGGCAGCTAAACAAGTAACGAAGCAAGCGGTTGCTATTTTTGTTTTCATCATTATTTCCTCTTATAAACCGCCGACAAATTACATCACAAAATACATACCAAACAGAGTAGGTATGTATTTTTGTGATATAAAACAAAAATGATTTATTTTATTAAATGAGAGACTTCTAAATAAAGACACACAATGAAAATTATAATTAAAATAAGTTTACCCAACACATGAAATTATTGTTTAATTTATATTCTTGTATTTAAGCAATTATAAATTTGGCAGTAAGTTCATTATTTATATTAATTTCTATTCATTTATAATGATGATAGGGACAATCTATTTAAGAATGTATTACTTCTAAACTTTTTCCCTAATAACATCTTCCTGAATATCGCTGATAGAGTTATTTTCCAGAATCATAACATCACTTTCCATGTGCATATTATGCACAACAAAAGGCTTGATTTCGATAATTGATGGGGCCACGACCCTAATGCTTTCTATACTACTAGAATCAACGTGGCGACAATGAACTACAACCTCACCTTGCAGTAAAATAAAAGTTTTTAATCGAGTGCCCTCATTGATACCTCTATGGTAGCTGTTTCCGCACCATGAGCCTTTTTTTCTTGTGAGGTAAACAAACTGCCCATAGTCTTTTATTGCAAAAGACTTTGTTTCCCCTCGATCGTCATAACCAATGTCATTAAACTCTCTAATTGTTATCATCTTATCTCCCTTTTAAAACTTCACTTACTGACTACTAACATTTAATTTTTCAATTTATGATTTTAATTTTTATTAAGAAAAAATGAAACCTTGACAAAGATATGATCAGTAAAATTGATAGGTAACAAGGGTTGTAATTTTAGATAAAGGATTATAATTTAAAATAGACAATACAGTACAAAAGATGAAAGGCTCTTAGAAAAGGCAACAAGATCCCAATTGGTGTAAACAGAAAAAGATGGTGCGACAATTTCAAATTGCACTGTCACACCATAGGGGAAGAGTTTATAGTACTAGCGTCTTAGTGACCGACATTTCTCTTATTGCATATTTTATCCCTTCTCGGCCGATACCGCTGTGCTTAACGCCTCCAAAAGGAAAATGTTCAGCCCTAAATCCAGGGCCATCATTGGTCGCGAGGGTACCAACATCAAGTTCATCGAATAGTCTATGTATTGTTCTCAAATCATGAGTAAAGACACCAGCTTGAAGACCGTAATCGCTGCTGTTTATGACAGGAATAATTTCATCGATAGACTCAAACTCACGCAATGGAATAACAGGGCCAAAGACCTCTTCAGTCATCACCGGACTATCATCTGGCACATTCTCTAATATAGTCGGAAATACAATATTGCCTTCTCTTTGTCCGCCAAGAGCAATAGTAGCGCCCATTTTCACACTTTGATCAATCACATCCTTGATTTGGATAGCAGATTGCTCATTGACCAGTGGCCCAACAAACGTTTCTTCTTTAGCTGGATCACCGACAACAAGTTCACTGCTGGCCTTAACCAGTATATCACGGAACTCTTTATAGACATTTTGATGGACAAACAGACGTTTCGCAGCTGTGCAGCGCTGGCCTGCGGTTGCGAAACGCTGTTGAATAGCGGCATTAACAGCTGCGTCAAGATCGGCGTCAGGCATTATAATAAGTGGATCACTGCCTCCTAATTCAAACAGCATTTTCTTGTAGCCGGCATGCGCAGCGATAGCTTCAGCCGCAGGATGACCTCCAGTAAAGTTAACCGCATTAACATCTGGATGACTCACTAACCCAGCCATTTGATCAATATCAGGTACGACAAGTTGCAGCACTTCTTTCGCAATACCTGCTTCGTAGCAAAGTTCGACCAACTTTGCTGCTGAACCATGATTAATCGGTGCTGGCTTAAGTATAATGCGATTTCCTGCAGCAAAAGCAGGGCCGATTTTATGCATTGCTATATTGATAGGAAAATTAAAAGGAGTAATACATAAAACGGTTCCAATGGGGGTGTAACGAACGACACCCGTTCTTCCTCTCGCAGGTGCATAAGCGTCTGAGTCCAGCACTTCCCCCTGAATTTGACGTGCTTCTTCACTGCAAGCAATGGTGGTATTAATCGCACGTGTCAACTCGACTCGGCTATCTGCGATGGTTTTTCCGGTTTCTTGCGTTATCATCATTGCTAAAGATTCAGCATGAGTTTCTAGTAAACTCGCTAGTTTACGCAAGATATCAGAACGCTGAAAAGCCCTCAGATTAGACTGTACTTCACGCCCTTTCTTAAGAGTTTCAAGACAGTTTCCAATTTCTTCTTTTGAACTAAAGTTAAAGTCACCAATACTCTCTTGTGTATAGGGATTTTTTACCTGATAAGCCAACGTCATAAGTCTTTCCTATTATTCTATTGAAGGTGTAAGGTGATAATTTGATAGGTTAACTGTCCGCCAGAAATAAACAGCGCCCACCACATCAAACGTAAAAATAAGGCTGTATTTACTTTAGTCAGTAAGAATACTCCCAACTTTGTTGCTAAAAAAGCTGCCACAGCAAAAATTATAATCAGACCTGCATTGTCGGAAAATGAAAAGCCCAGATAGAGAAACGCAGGTATTTTAGTCAAGTGAACAAAAAGCTGCATGATAGACTTGTTGGCAACAATGCTCTCTTTTGATAGGTCATCACGCATGAAAAATGCAGTGAGCAAGGGATCAACCGCACCTGCAATAATTCCTAAACTACCTGCTGCCAATCCTACCCAAAAAAAGCTCTTATCCTTAATCTTCAACATCGGCAATTTTTTAGGTCTAAACAATGTATAGACAATAAGCAAGAGTAAAAGATACAAAGCAAACAAATCACTGACCAGCTCCACAAGCAACCGAGTCGTCAATGCAGCACCTATCAAAGCACCAAAACAAAATGGTATGCACATTTTGACCGAGACTTCGCGGCGCAGTAGCCAAGCCCGAATTCCATTTCCGACAATCTGAATGGATGCGTGAATTGCAATTAATGGCCTTACTGGAATGAATATACTCATGCCAGTGAACATCAAAATTCCACCAGCACTCCCTGTCAAGCTCGATAGCACGGAAGCCAAAACCACCACCAAGGTAGATAAGGCTAAGGTTGAGGTTGACAGAGAAATAACGTCCATTGCTTGTTTTACTATCCAGTCATAAATAGAACCATTAATGTAGGTGACATAAACCATTGTTCGTAGAGCCAACAAACAGTTTTTTTGGTACCAGTACTGGACTTAAAATCTGTCTAAATCTGGCTCTATTAACCTCATCTTATAGGTCTGTAAACTTTATCTGCATACACAACACCTTAACTAAGCAAGCGGTGAGTTAGCCTGAACTAATGGTTCATTCATCGAACATCAGAGTTAAGCCGTTATAAAAAGTAGTAATCTTAAGGAGCTGATGATGAACGACATGGATATTCAATCACTGGTTGACAGCAATAATGAACACGTCTGGCACCATATGAAGCCGCACCAAGCTACGCCTATGATGATCGAAAAAGGCCAAGGCATGTATGTCTGGGATGTTCACGGTAAACAATACTTAGATGCAGTCTCAGGGGGCGTATGGTGTGTCAATGTTGGCTATGGTCGCGAAGAAATCGCCAATGCGGTTAGAGACCAACTAGTGACGATGAACTACTTTGCTCAAACAGCTGGTAACCTTCCTGCTACGCGCTTTGCAGAAAAGCTTCTTGAGAAAATGCCTGGACTTAGCCGCGTTTATTACTCCAATTCTGGCTCGGAAGCCAACGAGAAAGCATTTAAGCTTGTCAGACAAATTGCTGCAAAAAAATATGGCGGTAAAAAGCACAAGATACTTTATCGCGAGCGTGACTACCACGGCACGACCATCGCTTGCTTAAGCGCAACAGGTCAAGAAGAAAGACGCGATCAATATGGTCCATTTACTCCTGGATTTATCAGTGTCCCTCATTGTTGTGAGTATCGTTCTCAATGGGGCGAGACGGAAGATTATGGTCTTAAAGCAGCGAATGAAATTGAAAAAGTAATACTTAGAGAAGGGCCTGATACAGTTGGTGCCATTTGTCTTGAGCCTATAACAGCAGGAGGCGGCGTTATCGAGCCACCAGTTGGCTACTGGCAACGTGTACAAGAAATATGTCGCCAGTATGATGTTCTATTACATATCGATGAAGTAGTCTGTGGCCTTGGCCGAACGGGTAAGTGGTTTGGTTACCAGCACTACGGAATACAACCAGATATCGTCACTATGGCTAAAGGTGTGGCATCAGGTTATGCCGCTATCTCATGCACAGTGACGACAGAACGTGTTTATCAACTGATCCATGATCAAGATACAACCAGCCGTATGGATTTTTTCCGCGACATCTCTACGTTTGGAGGCTGCACCGCAGGACCTGTCGCAGCACTTGCTAACCTAGAGATCATAGAAAGAGAGAACTTGGTGGAAAATGCACGGATACACGGTGAATACCTGAAAGAAAAGATGCTTGAGTTGAAGAAAAAGCATCCCATCGTTGGTGATGTACGTGGCAAAGGACTCTTTGTTGGCCTTGAGCTTGTGCAAGACAAAGCAACCAAGCAGCCTGTTGACGAGAGTGTAAGCGTTGCAGTAGCAGCTCATTGCCTAAAACACGGCGTTATTATTGGCAGAACCAATCGCTCATTCCAGACACTCAATAACACCTTGTGTTTAAGTCCTGCGCTTGTCACTCAGAAATATGAAATAGACCTAATCGCACAGGCAATCGACAAGGCACTTACCGAAGTCGAAGAGCAATTACTCACACCAGCTTTGTAGGCGAAAGTACTTTCTCAACTGCATGAGATAATAGGCGGACCCCATCTTGGATGCGGTCCGTCTTTATTAGCGAAAACCCCAACCGGAAATATCGACTTGCCTCATATTTGCCTTTAGAGAGCTGATGAAAGTGTTGGATTCCAGTCTCGATATACACACCATGTTTTAATGCTTCTTTTTGTAAACGGACACAATCTAAACCTTGAGGCCCTTTAAGCCATATCGCACTGCCACCCATAGATGGTGCCATTTCAACACTAGGCATGAACTCTTGCAATGCTGTTTTCAGCAATTCATAACGCTCAGCATATCTAAGTTTCAGTCTATGTACCAAGGTATCGTGGTAGCCACCAGCTAGGAAAAGCGCCAATGCGCGTTGGTTATTGGCCGGCGTGTGGCGCATCATTAATCGCCTCAACGCACGGGCTTCCCGTATTAGATGCTCTGGTCCAACCAAGTAACCAACTCTCAAACCCGGTGCTAGCGTTTTCGATAAACTACCGACATAAATCACTCTGCCTTCGTTATCTAAACTCTTTAGTGCCGGGGTTGGCGTTGAATAGAAGTTAAGCTCACTCTCATAATCATCTTCAATGAGCACAAAGTCATGGTCAACCGCTTTCTGTAAAAGCTTAAGACGACGCTGTAACGGCATGGTGACTGTGGTGGGTGATTGATGGCTAGGTGTTACAAATACATAGTCACAATCATCGATCTTTTGGTTCACAACCAATCCGTCTTTGTCTACGTCCAACTCACAAAGGTTTGTCTGGTTAAGATCAAAAATGTGGCGAACATCGGGATAACCAGGAGTTTCTAGTCCGAGGCAAGTGCCAAGCCCTCCAAGCAATTGGCTCAACAGGTAAAGTGAATGCTGGGTGCCCACTGTAAGTAAGATCTCATGATTGTTACAGCGAACCCCTCGGCGCGCAAGAATGCGAGTCCTAAGCTGATCGATTAATAGCGGGTCATCTTCATCAACTCGGTCTTGCAACCACTCTTTTGCTTGTAGAGTCTGCGCTGCTCGTTGGGTACACTCCCGCCACTCCCTAACAGGAAAAAATTCAGGATCAGGTTGCCCATAAATAAATGGGTATTCACACTGCCTCCAAGCATCTGGTTTATGCAAATGATGTTGCCGAGACGGTACAAGTTTTAGTTTATTATCCCAATTGACACATGCTTCTCTTGGGGGCAAAGAAGAGTGGCTTGCCACTAGATTCTCGTCATAGGTAAAATGAACAAAGAATCCCTTTCTCTCTTTGGCAATCACATACCCTTCCTCAATCAGCTTTTCATAAGCTAGAACCACAGTATTGCGGGAAACTCCTAGCGTTTTTGCCAGTTCTCGGCATGAGGGGAGCGATTCGCCGCAACGAATGTGACCATCGAGGATACTCGTACTGATCATGTTCTTAATCTGGGTTTGCAAACTGGTACCCTTGCCGAATTTCATGTAAAATAGATGCTTCATTTTGTTATTATTATCAACAATTTATTAACTTATTGGCCCCATTTTTAACACACTTCTGGCTCTAAGAGTAATCCGACCTTTTATCTATGATGAGTCCTATGCTGTTAATAACGCAGGACTTTATGCTATGCATCTACATCCGCCTAATTCACCCCTTCGGGTACTACTTTGGTTTATACTATCCACTTTATCTTTTCCCTCTTTCGCCACAGAACCAAACCAAGCGCTTAACTTCGACCAGAAGGTCAATTCCTTCATTTCTCCTATTGCACAACAACTGTCTTCGATTGTTTTCTACAAAATTAGCTTGTTCGGTTATTCCGTGCCCATCATTGTTTTATGGCTAAGCATGGCCGCTGTTTTTTTCACCTTTTACTTAAACTTTGTTAATTTACGCGGTTTAGGGACGGCATTTCGCTTAATTCGAGGTGACTACACCAATCCAAAAGCGACCGGAGAAATTTCTCACTTTCAAGCCGTTGCTACCGCGATATCAGGGACTGTCGGGATTGGTAATATCGGTGGTGTTGCTGTTGCGATTACCATAGGTGGACCAGGTGCAACCTTCTGGCTCATCATGGCTGGCTTTCTTAGCATGTCGACCAAGCTGGTTGAATGCACTTTGGGTGTTAAATATCGAAAAGTGAATCCAGATGGTAGTATTTCCGGTGGTCCCATGTATTACCTTGAGCACTACTTAAAAAGTCGCAACTACCCAAGATTGGGTAAATGTTTAGGCGGCTTTTATGCACTCGCTCTGGTTATTGGATGCTTGGGAATTGGCAATATGTTCCAATCTAATCAAGCCTATGCTCAGCTTTTAGTCGTAACTGGGGAAAGCCAAAGCTTTTTTGCTGATAAAGGCTGGCTCTTTGGCGTGATTATGGCTGTATTGGTCGCTTTGGTTATTCTTGGCGGTATTAGTTCCATTGCCAAGGTTACCGCCAAGCTTGTTCCTATCATGGCGATTCTCTATGTGGTTTCTGCCTGCGTGATCCTGACCATGAGTGCAGAGCATCTACCCAATGCTGTATCGCTTATATTCTCGCACGCTTTTAGTCTCGAAAGTGCTACGGGCGGTGCGATAGGGGCCATTATAGTTGGATTCCAGCGGGCAGTGTTCTCTAATGAAGCCGGAATAGGTTCGTCATCCATTGCCCACTCTGCCGTACAAACTGATGAACCTGCTTCAGAAGGTCTGGTTTCTTTGTTCGAACCACTGATTGACACCGTGTTTATTTGTACTCTCAGCGCCTTGGTTGTTATCTCTACGGCTTATCCTACCGGTCTTATTCATGGTGAACTTGTCGGTATTGAACTTACTTCAGCAGTCTTCGCCCATCATATTACTTGGGCCCCTTACCCACTAGCCATTGCGGCTCTGCTGTTTGCTTTTTCTACCACCATTGCATGGTCATATTATGGATTGAAAGGATGGACTTATCTATTCGGTGAGAAGCGTCACTCAAAACTATTATTTAAACTTATGTTCTGCAGTTTTGTCGCTCTGGGCAGCATGATTCACCTAGATGCTGTGCTTCAGTTCTCCGATGCCTTGGTATTTTTAATTGCAGTGCCCAACGTCCTAGGTCTGTACTTATTCGCTCCACTGGTTAAACGCGAGGTCGAAGACTACCTAAACCGAATTAAGCTTGGAGAGATTGTAAACTATCGCCTTATGGGCGACAGCCTAGATAACCAACCAAGCCATAAGAGACTTTGGTATCGCATAACTAATCGCGCTCAATATAGGTCAGAGCAAACTTAAGTTAAGACGACAAAGAGCCTATTCAACAATAGGCTCTTTAAAGACTCTACCCTCCATCACGCATAGACTCAACGGCGCCTTCAGAGGTTTTATTCTCCGGAGCCACTAAAGGTAAGGTCAATGTAAAACAGCACCCTTGCCCTAGCTCACTAGTAACCTTGATATCTCCGCCCAGCAAGTCAATCACTAAGTTGTAAACAATATTCAAGCCTAGTCCTGAGCCACCTTGCCCTAAACGTGTAGTAAAAAATGGATCGAAGACTTTGCCGATATGCTCAGGTGCGATACCTTGACCATTGTCGGTTACAGTAATAATCGCTTTATCTTCAATTTGCTGCCCTTTGATCTCGATAGTGCGATGCTCATGACCAGTAAAAGCATGGACTAAAGCGTTAGACAGTAAATTCATCAAGATTTGTGTAAGAGGCCCGGGGTGACTATCCATATGAATGGCTTGTGAACATTCTTCAGTGAGCACCACTCGGCTACGTGACAGACTGGGCGTCATAGTTACCCTTAATTCATGCAAAACTTCATCCAGCTCGAACTTGCGGCGTTGGTAACTCGACTGGTCTACAGCAACTTGTTTAAAGCTTGAAATCAACTCTGCTGCCCTTCTTAAGTTACGTTCAATGCTATCAGCCGATTGGGCGCTTTGATCAATATAAGCATCGAGAGTTGAACGTCTAATCCCCTCTTTCGTTGACTCAATAAAAGTACTGTTAAACTCTTTTAAGCTGCTCGCTACCACAATGGCATTCCCTATCGGCGTATTAAGTTCATGGGCAATGCCTGCCACTAATGAACCAAGACCCGACAGTTTTTCTGACCGTACAAGCTCCTCTTGAGTCGCTTTCAACACTTCAAGCGCTTGTTGCAGTTCTTGTGTACGCTCATCGACTCTGTGTTCGAGCTCTATGGTTTGCTGGTTAGTTTTTTCAAGGTATTCCCGACGATCTTTCTCAGTAGCGGCGGCATGTTCAAACCAGTAATACCAACGCTGCGGAATCTTAGGAATAGATAGATCGCGATTTTCGGGTAACCCCTCAATAAAGTGCGCTAAGCGCATAGCGGGTTGGCTGAAATGCCAGTGCTGATATAAAACCACAATCAATAAGAGCAGCGTAAACATCATCGCCATAAAAATATGTGGCATAACAATCGCTAAAATATGATCGCTTAATTTTTCTTCCGTGATTTCGAGAACCAGCTTCCAGGGCGTATTGGGCAGATCGTAAGCGCTCCAATAACCGTTTTCGGTCTGATTGAGCACACCGTGTTCGGCTTTGTGAGCAGCGCCGATGGCAACCAAGGTGAGTACTCCTTCCTGCTTCACCACTTGCTTAGCACTAAGAAGTGCACCCTCACTATCAGCAACCACCAAACCT
Organism: Vibrio aquimaris; assembly: GCF_009363415.1. Lineage (NCBI taxonomy): Bacteria > Pseudomonadati > Pseudomonadota > Gammaproteobacteria > Vibrionales > Vibrionaceae > Vibrio > Vibrio aquimaris. The sequence goes on from NZ_CP045350.1 coordinate 2,028,777, forward strand.
TGTTTATCGATGATGGTTAAGCGAGCAACGTCTATTGGCTGCTCAGTCAATATGTAATCGAGCACTTTTAACGTAATATCTGTGCCAACGGCTCCAACAAACCGCTCCTTATTGTAGACAGGGGCCAATAATGAGACCATCATCCCCTTCCCCCCCGCATCCAAATAGGGCGTGGTCCAAACATTCTTTTTCTCAGAGTTATTGCTGGGACCGACCAACTCAAGAGGGTAAGTGCCACCAGCTTGATAAATGACGTCTATCGCTTTATCCATATCGTCGGTATTGGTCGCAACGAGCAGATCCTTGTAGCTCAGCCACGGGTAGAGATAAGTAAGAGCTTGCTCATCATCATAGTAATAGCTCCACTGGAAATCCTTGTGTTGAGAATGAGTGGAAACAATTTCGGGCACCGCCATTAAAATAGTGCGTAGATCAAACGAATAATCACCAATATTTGACCTTACATAAAGTTGCCCCAGTTCTTGCCTTACCTCTTCGGGTAAATTTTCCCATGGGGCGTTTTTTACCGACCCGATTGTGTTCTTTTCAAGAAAGGTGAGGGCTGACTGACTGGGACTCAATTCTGGATACCGGTACGCTCCTTCGACGGCATTTCGCATCTTGTCTACATGATCGAACGACACAGATAAGGTTTTATTTAAGGCAATTAACACTTCAAGCGCTTTATGTTCCAGCTTATTAACTTCCTGAACACGCACCTCTTTACTCAAATAAAATGAACCTCCTAGAGTAAGGAGAACAATGAGTAACAGCACACCATAAAACATAAACTTGTGACGACTAATCAGTGCATCGGCACTCATTTGATCCCTATTCTGGTTAAAGTCCTTCATCTTGGAGTCCAATGGTTATTTATTCTTAGTGCGCTTATGAGAAAAATTAAGCAAATCCTCCAATATCATTGCTTTGGCAAATAGCCACCCTTGTCCTTCCTCACAGCCAAATTCCTTTAACTTCTCAAGCTGCTCTTCTGTTTCTATTCCCTCAGCGGTTAATTCCATACCTAAAGTTTGGCCCAAATTGACGATCATTTTCGCAATGCTGTCATCTTGTAGCATGGGATCAACGAAAGCGCGGTCTATTTTTAATCGCGTCGCTGGCAAGGTGTGCAGTACGCTCAATGAGGAAAAGCCTGTACCAAAATCGTCTATGGCTATTTTGCATCCCAATTGGCGGACTTTGTCTAACACTTTACATAATTCAGAAATATTCTTGGCAGCCACCGTTTCCGTCACTTCTAGCTCTAGTGTCTCGGGAGCTATGTTGTATTGTTTCATTGCCTTACGCAGTTGTTGTACAAAACCAGGGCCTTCTAGCTGAGTCGGTGACACATTAATCGCCATGGTTAATTTTGTGTAACCCGCCTGCTTTAACATCTGAAACTGCATACAACAGTGTTCAATAACAAATGTCCCAATACTAACCATTAACCCTGATTGCTCAGCTAGAGGGATGAATTGATCAGGAGGAACCAGTACGCCCGCTTTATTGCGCCAACGTAATAGAGCCTCTACACCTGAAAGCTCCATGGTAGACAACTTAAACTTGGGCTGGAACGTCATAAACAAAGCATTGTCATTGAGCGCTTGCTTGAGCTCTGCGAGTAAATGCATTCGATCGCGCGCATCTTGTCCCATGTCAGCAGAAAAGCTTACCGCCCCACCTCGGCAATATAACTTAGCTTGCTTTAAAGCCACTTGAGCGTCTTTGTAATGCGCAGATGAATCAAATTCCTGATCCTTAAGATCAACAAAACCAACACTTGCAGTGATCTTGAAAGGCTGTTCATCCACCACAAAGCTTGAATCAAACAAAGAAAGGATGTGGTCAGTTACTATATCCTGCTGAGAGCCAAGCAATGCAAACACATCGCTGCCAACTCGAGCCAAGAAGCAATGTGGGAAATATTTTTGTAAACGAGAAGAGACTGTAACTAATAAACCATCACCGGCCGAGTGGCCGAAGCTATCGTTAAAGGAAGAAAAGTCGTCGATGTCAATCAATGCAAGCCTAGCGTAGTCATTACCTGAAATCGCGGTGTAGCGGTACCTACGTAAACTGTTGAGATTTGCAATATCAAGAAGGGGGTCTTTAAAGGCTTGCTCTTCCAAACGATTATACAAAATGACATTATCGAACCCAATGGACAAATTCGCACAAAAGACTTCAAGTAAATGTTTATCTATGCTTTCTAATGGTCGACTAACGTCCACATAAGCCGCCATCCCTCGGCCACGTTCGGTAGAAAAATACAAAGTTAGCCCTTGCTCCAACAAACTTTGTTTACTGTCTAAACATTGCATGATGGAGCTTCTAATCGGCTCAGAATCAAGCGTTTCCAAAGAGGTTTGCACCAAGCTACTGTATCGCCCCGAGGCGGCGATAATCACCGGACCTGCCGACTTCTCACCTTGACTTTCTTGTGCGCAAATCAAACCGTCAGGCTCTATTTGCATGATCGCACTAATTTGCTTAACGGCTCCTTCAGCAAACATTTGCATTCCGTAGAAATGAGCGAGTTCCGTACTCGCCTTAACCACTTTTTCTAACCCTTGACGCATGAGTTGCTGGCTGCGAATTTGATTATAGGCTCGAATGGCACTGGTTAAGATAGTAAACAGCCGAATACGAGTAAGCTCTGGTTTCGTGCGATAATCATTGATGTCATAGCGTTGGATTGTTTCCATTTCAGGAGCATAACCCGGCTGGCCTGTACGTAATATAATACGTAAAGCATGCATATTGAGTTCTTCACGTATCACTTCAACCAGCTCTAATCCAGCTAACTCGGTTTCCATCACCACATCAAGTAAAATAACGCTAATATTATCTTCAGCAATTAGGACAGCCTTGGCTTGTTGGGCAGAATAAGCATGAAGGAGGTTAAGAGGACGATCTTCAACGATCAGATCTTTCAAGGCCAATTCTGTCGCGTGATGCACTTCTTCATCATCATCTACGATCAGCACCTGCCAGTAACGAGCCTGTGTCACGTCCGAGTCTTGCTCAGACACATCCTCGATAATAGGCATTAACTCATCAGAATCATTGCATTGCTTACTCATCGCTCCCTCATATAATTGCAGTGATCTGAACTATGAGTTTAGTCGTAGTTCGAGGCTGTTGCCTAACAAAGTCGACAAAGTAAGACGGCTGCTATTGACCTTAGGTTAATTAGATGACTACAATTGCGCCATCATTCCAAGAGAGAACCACGCCAATGAACAACTAAGCCTGTTATCCATTTCACCTTACTTATTGGATCTACAGGAATTAGTAGGCGTCGTTCACCTATGCATTCTCATTTTTTATCGTGTGCTTTGGCTACAAAACTGACGTTTAGTAGCGAGATAGGTTGCGGTTTATAACTCTCTAACCTGTGTTTGATGCCTGCTTTTCCTGTTTACAGGAGGCAAATTTTGACCATTTTTCACACTCATAATCTCAGTTATTCATTCGCTAATGGCGATAACCTATTTAAGAACCTTTCATGTACCATGGACAAGCAACGAGTGGGCCTCGTTGGACGCAATGGAATAGGAAAGTCAATCCTCGCTTCTATCATATCTGGAGGAGTCGCTCCTTCAAGTGGCGACCTCGTGGCGCCATCGAACACAGCTATTTTCCACCAGCAATCATCCGTTTTTCCAAAGGATGATGTTTCTATCGCCGAGTACCTCAATATGCATCATGTATTGGAAGCACTCGACCATATTCGAATGGGTAACTGCTCACAAGAGTGGTTTGATTTGATTGGCCAAGACTGGGATGTGGAATCTCTCCTTGAGAAAGAACTGATTAACCTGAGAATACCACATGATCTTTTATTTTCTTGCCGTCAGCTTAGCGGCGGACAATTTGCACGTCTGGCGCTTTGGAAACTGTTCAAGCAACAAAGTGATTTACTTATTCTCGATGAACCATCAAACCATATGGACAGTGTTTCTAAGCAATGGCTTATCAACACAATGGACAAGTTTTCAGGCGCCATATTGCTCATTAGCCATGATAGAAAACTACTCAATACCGTCGATGAGATATGGGAGCTTTCAAGTACAGGGTTAGAAATATACGGTGGTAATTACCAGTTTTATACTGCCAAAAAACAGAGCAAACAACTCGCTATTGAAAGACAGTTAGTCAATATCAAAAAAGAAAAGAAACATCTTGATATTCAGACTCAACGTAACCTCGAAAAAGCACAGCAACGCGCAACCAAGGGTAACAAGCTACGTAAAAGTGGTAGCCAAGCCAAAATGTTACTCAATGGCATGAAAGAAAGTGCTGAAAATAGTGCATCGAATCGAAGCAAGTTAGCACACACCAGAAGGGCACGACTATGCCAACAAGAGCAGCTACTCACAGCAAAACAAGATAAGTGGAAAAGCCAAAGGTTCAATATCCAAGATAACAGCAACACGACAACGGCTCGTCATTCTTATCTAAATGGTAAGCTCAAATTTGGCAATAATATTCGTTTAAACTTGCAGCTTTTCTATGGTGAAAAAGTACATATACAAGGCCCAAATGGATGCGGTAAATCCACTCTGTTAAAGACATTACTAGGCGAACTACCTCTGCGAGAGGGTGATATTTACACTAAGGGGCACTTTTGCTACTTGGACCAGAACTTAGCCATCATTGATCCAACGCTATCAGCTTTAGATAACTTCTGCTCACATGTACAAAATGTTCCTACTAGTGAAATGAGAACATTGCTAGCAGGTATCGGTTTTCGAGGCGACAATGTGTTTAAACCTGCATCTGTATTAAGCGGAGGTGAAACCATCAAACTTGCCATGTTAATCGTTAGTCATCAAACCAACCAACCGGTTTTATTATTGGATGAGCCAGATAATCATTTGGATTTAGACTCAAAAACTGAGTTGGCCAGCGCTCTAAAAAGTTACACAACTGGCTTTGTGTTGGTGACCCACGATGACAGCTTCGCCCATGACTGTGGCATTACACAAAGCTACGTCATGACAGATAGCAGTCTCGGTCTAGAGAGATATTGAACAGTTGGAAAGCCGATAATCAGCTTCTGCCTTTACTCAGCTTGCTCTGAGTGAAGGCGCACAAATTCTCGTGCCGAGTCTTCTAGTGGCTGCAAGAGGTGTGATTTGTTCAAACGAATATAATGATATAAATCTTCTGTATCTACCGGAGGGCTAGCAATTTTGATGTCAGGATATTGCTGTGCAAGAAGCGCATAACTTTGCAAAGGAGCTAGCCAAACGTCAGCTCTACCTGCCATGAGCATAAGAGCGGCTTGGTCAACAGAATATACCTTATGTAAACGTCTATAATCCTTGAGGACTTCAATATACCTGGTGCCATGCATAGTCACGATTGTCTTATCTTTGGCATCATCTAGTGTTTGGTAATAACTCCCATCTTTGGCAAATAAGTGTACTTTGATTTGCTCTAACGGAACATTAACTTTAATCAAGCCTGCTTCTTTATCTAACTGACCAATTCGTAAGTCCAAAGCATCATATTGACCCGTTATTATCGATTGAATTGCTCGTTCGTCAGGTAGGTAAGTCACTGTGTAGGGAATGCCCGCCCCCTGGTACACAGAAGTAATGACCCCTTCCACCGTCATGCCATACTTTGTCGTTTTATTCTCCCCTTTATAGCTCTCTCCAATCGCAATATTGATAACCTCTATATCTTGAGCTAGGGCATTATTTATTGGAAACAACACATTAATGACAAATAAAACAACTAAGACTTTCATCATTACATCCATAGGTCAAAACTGATAATAGCAAGTATAGCTACCGGCCAAATTCTGCTCATATCAAAAGCTTTAGTATTCGATTAATCTTCGTCAACCGATTTAGACCGATTAAATGCTTTAAAGGATTCTTCAAGCGGCTCGACAAGATGCGACTTTGACACATGAACATAATGATATAAGTATTTTCTGTATACTGAAGGACTCGCAATCTTGATTGTTGGAAATTCTTTTTTTGCTTTTAGATAGGCACTGTAAGTTGCTAGCCATAAATCAGCCCTTCCCGTGGTCAGCATTAAAGCCGCTTGCTTTTCAGATTTGACCAAGTGACGTTTCTTGTAAACTTTTACAATATCTGAATAACGGTTTCCTAGTGTTGAAACCAGTGTTTTATCTTTGACTTCATCCACGCCTTGATAAAAATCATCATTGATGGAGAGTAAATAGACATTCATTACAAATCCAGGAACATCGATTCGGATCAGCGTTTCTTCTTCATCCAGTGTATCTACACGAAGGTCAAGCGCATCATATTGACCTGATACCGCAGCTTGAATTGCTCTCTCATTGGGTAAATATATAAACTCGACGTCAATATCTGCAGCTTTATAAATAATTTTCAAGTCCCGCTCTAGTGTTAAGCCTTTGTATACTTCTCCCATCGCCACTTTGACTGAATTATCTGTGTTTGCCGATACTGAATTTGCAAACAATAGCAGGATACACAGTATTCTCAGGAACCATGTTTTCATTGTCTCCACCAGAAAACTTTCTCTTTATAAAACTATAGTGTGAGTTAACAAAAAGATCGCACCATCCGCTTTAAGGTTGTCTTCTAGCGCAGACCCTTTGTAAATGTCACCAATGGCAACTTTAATCGAATCACTGGCTTTGGCAAACACATAGTTAGGCGTAACAATGACGCAGAACAGTAAGCCCAGAATCCTTGTTCCCATTTTGTTTCCCACATAATATAAACCTTTATATCAATATAGCTTGTACAGAAACGAAAGTCGCCAGGGTTACATAGTATCGGCTTAGCTTTTGGCTCATTTGACCACTATAAAGCATCAGCCAAGGCTAGCCTTTCGTATTTGCATAAGTTGACTAATAGTTCGCGCAGCCTGTTCGAAGTTTTCACTTCTCGCTTGAGAAACTTTACGCTCCCATTTTGGATTGTTAGGCACTGAAAAATCATGAGTTTTTGCTTGTTTGACGAACTTAGCAAACTCATCGGCACTTTTTATTATATGGATAGGATTGTAATGTGAAAATCCCTCCGGCATGAATACAGTGAGTGGATAATTAGACGCCGTATCTGTGTAGGGATTTGCTGAATCTGTGCTGTGATGAACAACGGGATTACCCTTCTTACCAACGGTTGCCGCATTGAGCATATCGATCATTTTGGCAATCCTTGGCGTGGCATTACCTATAGCTTGACCAAAGCTACCTTTGATTTCGCTCTGTTTGGCAAAAAACTGTTTAGGAGTAAAGTCTTCTCCCTCTTTTTCTTTAAACCTAGCTTTATACATGGTGGATACATCAGAAAAGTGCACCCGTTTGACTGGTAAATTGTCTTCTATCGCCAGATCAAGATCTTCCACTTTTGGCGCAATAAACATGAGGTCATAATCAGCGGTTAGGGGTAATCCAGAGACAGGATCAGCAAGAACTTTAAGAGGCTCTCCTTCGTATGAGATCTCAAAATGATCACCCTTTTTTTCTGCTCTGTATTCAAGACCCTCAGAAAGTAGTTTTAGCACACCACTTTGCTTATGATCTTGTTCAACACTGAACACCCCATTATTTTCCAACCACTCAAAACGTTTTTGAGAAAGAGTCAAGTTCACAGAAATGGCATCGCCGCTTTTTATACACTCCTGTACATTCTCATTGTATATGGTTATCTGATTTTGACGCACATCATCGTCATCTCGCAGAGTAACATGCAGTTTACTCAACCTCTGCTCAACACAGATAAGCCCTGCTTGAGGACCATGATTGGAAGATTTACCTTTAATTGCAAACCCTTTGGTTGGATAGCCTTCTTCAATAAGCCCCGTTGACATACGATCTACGGGACGAAAAGCGATGATCTGTTGAGTCTTTCTAGCCACTGTTTGGATTGGGATCAAATGCCTTTTAATCATGCCTGTTTTACTTGCTAGCTTATTTACCAAATCGACTAAAAAGTCTGCACTCGTCTTACTTGATTTGAGAGAACCATCAGCCTTGATGAGAGGTTTAGATTGTTCTCTGCTTGGCTTTTCCATAGGGGGATGACATGAAGGCAGCGTGTCAGTCACATTGCGTACAGTCTTAACCTCAAATTGCGGAAATTCTTTTAAGTCGTCACTCGGTATATGCGTAACACTATCCGGTAGGTCAATAGAGGGAATTGATATTGGCAAACTTAGTGATTCCTGCTGTAACATTCATGTTGATGATATTTAATAAACATAAATAGTTAAACAGTCAATAATATATCCAAAGAAAATTAAATAAGTATAATATTTATTAATATTATTTGATTTTTATTGAAGAGTTTATAAGCAAAATGAATAAAAATACAAACCATATCCAGTATTGTAGTCTTTATAAATTTGTCTGATGTCTCCTATTTAAGCCAAACTAAGCCGCCTCTCCTGCTTGAGTTTATTCACCAAACGCACTTTCTAAACTTGCCTCTCTTGACCATTGTTGTTTTGGTTAACAAGTTTCCCCGAAATAAAAATTACTCCTTTAAACAAGGAGTAATTTAGCTTATTAATGCTGAGACTTTAAAACCTTTTATATGCCTTTCCACTCTGTAGATAGAACTGACATTAGTACTTTATCGACAAACTCACCATTGCGAAAGCCTGATTGCCGCATCACCCCCTCATGTTGATAACTAACATTATCTTTATAAAGTTACCCGAAAATACATACACTATCTATAAGATACTGTTCTATCGCGGTTAATTTAATATCCTACATTAAGGCCTATGATGCTTTTACTCACAGTGATTAGACTTAGCCAAAGGTCATGATAAACAAGGTATACAGACTCATTGCTGCCATCATTATGGTAATTAACCAACCAAACATCGACATCCAGACTGGGTGTTTATAGTCTCCGACAATAGCCGATTTACGGGCAGCAATCAGCATAATGCTTAATGTGGCAGGAAGAATAAAACCATTCAACGCACCCGCTACAATCAATAGAGTCACTGGCTTACCAATAAAGCAAAAAATAAGGCTCGACGCTAATATAAAGCCAATAATGAAACCTCGAGTATTGCGAGCAATAAAAGGGTGAAGGGTTTTCAAAAATGATACAGAGGTATATGCTGCCCCAATCACTGAGGTTATAGCAGCAGTCCAAAGCACTAAACCAAACAACTTGTAGCCGATGTTGCCTGCCGCATGCTGAAACATTGATGCTGTGGGGTTTTCAGGATCAAGCGTCACACCTGTACTTATGACCCCAAGTGCAGCAAGAAACAATATCACCCTAACGACAGATGCCAAGCTTATTGCAGAGATTGAGCCGCTGTTAACCTGTGGCAAGGCTTCTTGCCCTGTCACGCCAGCATCGATCAATCGGTGTGCGCCTGTAAATGTGATGTAACCACCAACAGTACCACCAACCAAAGTAACAATAGCCAACACATTGAGCTTCTCTGGCCAAACAGAACGATACAGCGCCTCACTGACAGGGGGCGAGGTCGAGAGCAAAACGTATAACGTCATTACCATCAGTGAAGCGCCCATCACTATGGTAAATCGGTCCATCTCTTTCGAAGCATCTTTTAATAAAAAGAGACTGATCGCAATCACTGCACTAATCGCTGCCCCTGCTACTGGCGTGATATTCGGAAATAAGACGTTCATTCCCATACCTGCACCGCCTAAGTTACCGATATTAAATGCCAGTCCCCCCAAGGCAACAGTACCAGCAATGACAAAACCTAAACCTGGTAACAGATCATTTGCAATGTCTTGAGCGCGCTTTTTCGAGACCACAATGACCCGCCATATGTTCAGTTGAGCGCCGATATCAAGAAAGATCGACACCAAAATAACAAAAGCAAAACTAGCGCCAAGTGTTTGAGTAAAGACGGTGGTTTGAGTAAGGAATCCAGGACCAACGGCAGAAGTTGCCATCAAAAAAGCAGCGCCCAAAATCAATGACCAGTTAAAGCCCCCTTTCGTTGACGGCTTTAAGATCGAGTCATTCACCGGTTGCTGTTTCACTTTATCTATAGACATGTACTACTCCTGTAATTATTCCTCTGCAGAGATCTGGATAGCTCCAAGAGCGATCCCTTCTAAGATCAAGTTACGCTTTGGCATTCAATGACTTCACCAGATAATCGACACTTCATCCTATCCATTTGTGGTGTAAGGGTATATCTCACATTGAAAATCTCTGGCATTGCTTGGGGGTAAATAGGTCAAACTGATAGCAGGGAATCACTTTCAGTGTCACTTATTGGCTATATTGCGCAATAAACTAGGTAGTACTTGCTTGGTCTCGCTGACGAAGATAGAAAGGGGTATGGCGAATATAAATAATTTTTAACTCCAAAAACAAGTCACATAAGGAAGTTAAAAAGGTAATGGCGGAGGAAAGCGTTAATACAGGCGGCAAGGAATGGTGTCGTTGAAAGCATAAGCTGCCCTAACTTAAAAGTAGAAAATGTTCTATTCTGCGCTTCCATTTAATCGTAAGGATTATTGTAAAAGAAAACTACTTACATATTTCAAGACTAAAATGCAGACCCCATAAGCAACGTAGAGCAACTGATTTTACACGTCTGAAAAACATTCATACGTAGCTTTTGGACAAAACTGAGTCAGTTATATTACTAAATTAGAATATAACTGATTAGTCCACGTATGGAAAAGTAATAACGCCTGCAATAAGGTGCCCGATGCAAAACCAACAAAGAACACCGAACCTCATACCAAAACCGCCGAGTGTAATGGGTCACCTTGATTGCTTTGTTGTATGTGTCTTAAACCTTGGTACCTAGCAAAGCAATTAAAGCATCGACTGATATTGGAGGGTGTGTTCTATGTAATATTCCATGGCAATTAGGGCATAGTGGCTTTAAGTCTTTAACTGGATCAACTTCATACTCTTGCTTTATCTCAGCAAGTGAGACTTCATGATGCACGTGTATAAAGCCCTTGCCGATGTCACCGTAAACATTTTGAAAATCAAAGTTGCAAACATAACATTTGCAGCCATAGTGAGATATACACTTAGCTCTGGCATCGGGGTTACGTTCATAAGCATTCACTGAGATTTTCTTCGTTGCGCCCTCAGTATAAGTGTCTGGATTCACAACCTCTTCTATTGCAGTAACATCTTCATGTTCAGAGGGACTTAAGGCGTACCAAAGCCCACCAACTCCAGCTAAGTGCTTGTCCTCAAGGATCCAATCGAAACTTTTAATTTTGGCTCTGCCAGTATCAGTTTCATCGTATTGCATCGGGAACGTCTTTAAACTATATCCATGATTCTGAATCAGAGATACATGCTCCAGTGATTGCTTCCTACCCGCACCTTTCCAGCTCTCATCAAAGATTAATCCGTCTTTGTGTACATCCCAATGACCAAAAACCACGAATTTTTCATCGTGATTAACGAATGACCAACTCCAATTCCAGTTTCTGCAGGTTGCCCCCACAGACTCCATAAATTTCTTTCGACTCATTTGAACTACCTAATCAAATAAAGCATATAACGCTTTGCTAACGGGCGATAACGCTATACCACCCAACTTAAAATTTGTGTCCTAAACGCTGAAACCAATTTGTATTGAAGTCGCAAAGCGTTAGAAGTCCCTGTTAAGTAATTTGTTATGTTTCGGCTTCCCAAAAGTACATTTTACTAGGGTATTTGCCACTAGATGTAGAATACTGCATCTTATCCAATGCAGTACAAGTTCGCAGAGATAGGATGCTTGAAGCTTTGAGCAAACAGCCTTTAAAATTGTGCTTGTAGGGAAACCTATCGTGAACGCTTAACCCAACTAGTAGTGGATTCATAGCCGCCCAAATTGATATCAACTTGGGGTGTTGATTGCTAATAAGCATCAGACGCTCCTGCACGTCTCCACCAAGTAGACCTTGCTTATCATAGTTATCTGTTGCGCTATGGAGAACATCCCTGACCGTAAGACTATCATTTATAGGCACATCTAACTGCCTGTCTAGCTCACTCAAATAGAAATCAAAATCCTTCTTGTTGTCCTGTATATAGGTTTGGTCATAGTGGTGCTCATCCAGCGATCGTTGTGATTTGACTTGATACATCAATACTGAGAAAGCAAGAAACGCAATAATCGGTGAGTAGATACCACCAAACGCACTTCCCATTTCAGCCCAACTAGAATGCTCGCTCCAAACCCCAATGCCAAACTGGTATATGTAGATTAGTATTGGTGCAATCAAAATAACGATTAGAACCAAATTCGCGAGTATTTTTATGTACCTATCTTTCACAGTAACTCCCAGAAACATAACGCTTTATAGACGGACTTTTTCCGTCTTTGCATTCCGTCTATGTTGCTGCCATTAATTATGAAGCTCAACTGGTATCAACCTGTTATGTGAATCGGCATATGTTGTGGGGTCGAATTACGGAAAAATTCCGAATACGAGATCAAAGTACGGATTAGATTAACTTGGGCTATTGGTGTACTGCTTAGGTGTTCCGTTTGCAGGTTCTGAGAAGTTTTGGGGCACTTCTGAGCTGCGAAGTGACGGCTATGAAGGTTCTGGACATTTCATAGTGAGGATTAAAAGGACAGGCACCATTAAATGGTTATGCTTTGAGTGTTGGATACCATCTCGCGATATTTTGAGACATTTGATAGGGCCTCTTCTAACGATTGCTTATTGTGACTTTCTTCACCAGATGTGAGGCTGACTATAGTATTAGCACACATAGTTCCTCCAGATACCTGACCATCGGTAAGTCTTGAACAAGATCTAATATGCTCAAATGTTACTGTAGAAATCTCTTCAGAACAAGAAAGTTTAAGCTGTTCAATTTTCGGCCTAATGATGTTTAATATTGTATTGCCGTATTCTAATGCTTCATCCCTAGTTGGGATTCGGCCCTTATGGATGACGCTATTCCTGAACCCTGCATCTTTGCTTGAAAGTAACTCTGGCGCCTCTCCAAATTCACTAGCCCAAAGAAACAAATAAGCACCAAGCTGCCTTTCGGATTGATTAGATACTTCTTTCCATGTTTTAACAAACACATCAGTTTCAAGTTTTCTTTTTACGCAGAATACCTTAATACAAAACTCATAAAATCGCTCCATGCTTGACGTAAATGACGATATTGCCTCGCGGTAATAACCATCGATTATCGCATTTGCACCAATGTCGAATAGAACTTCGAATTTTTGCTGCTGGAGGATAGTTACTGATTTGTGTCCACGTGAACAACAAACCTCATAACGCCCGTCATCTCTGAATTCTAATGTTGCAAATTCAAAAGTAGGCTTTCCTAGCTCTTGAAAACACGTCATACAAGGCAGAATTAATTTCATTGACACAATCCTTAGGAGGAATAACAGCTATTAGATAGACAACCTCTACCAGAACTTGTCCATTTAAAACTCTTTACGTAATCCTTTGAACCATTTATCCATCTCAGCCAAGCTTTGCACAACCAACTGTATATAACTCTGCGTAGGATAAGCAGTTCACAAAATGCAGACACTATCGTGCCTAATACACCATAGTAAACTATGTACATAGTTTACCATTACCAATAGTAGGTCAATAAATGACAATCGTAACGAGTCAAGATTGTAGAGCTAAGCAACTTTGGAGCAAAACCACGACCAGATACAAAGCCGCCCAACCCCACACTGCAAACCCCATCACAAAACCACAATTTTCTGCTGAGGGTAGAAACCGTCACTTTCACTACCCTCGCGGTCTCCTTAAATACCCTTCTAAGCAAATACACTATTAAGTTAGTTACTTTGTCAGACTCTTTTATCGTTCACTCAGTGGTTTAGCACAGTGATGATTTCCATATAACTTGTTACAGTTCAGCCATTTAATATGCATTTATATTGATTTCCCGCAGTGGTTGGGTCATAAGAGTGAAGCGGTATGGCGAATGATATTGAGTTTAGCTTTGAAGTCTCTGGGTTTTTAGGGTCGTTCAAAGTAGAAAGTTTTCGGGTGACGGAGGCTCTGTCGGCCCCGTTTGAAATGAGCCTGACCGTCTTATCAGACAATGATGACATTAGCTTTGAGGCGCTGAGCAGAAAAACTGGCGTGCTGAGTGTTTATGGTCAAGGTTTAGCGGCGGCTCGCCAGTTTAATGGCAGCGTTTCAGAGCTGAGCTATTTAGGCTCTGGTCGGCGTTATTCTCGCTATCAGATCACCTTGGTGCCTCAACTTTGGTTTTTGACCCAGCGCCAAGATTGCCGCATTTTTCAAAATAAAACCGCGCCAGATATTATTCGCCATGTTTTTGATGATGCGGGGATGAGCGATTACCGCTTTGAGCTGGCGGGCCAATACCAAGAAAAAGACTATGTGTTGCAATACCGCGAAAATGACCACCATTTTGTTCAGCGTCTTTTAGCCGAGCATGGCATGTGGTTTTACTTTGAGCACAGCGATGCTGCGCATACCATGGTGATTGTTGACAGTAACGACGCTATTCCCGAACTGATTAGCACGCCGCTCAACGCTTCTTATATCGGGCCTATGCTGTTTCACTCTCAAGGCGGCGGTGTGTCTGACAAAGAGCACATTTTCGACTTAGAGCAAGTACATCGCGCCCTCACCAGTGATGTCAGCTATAGCGATTACAACTACCTCACCCCGAAAATACCGCAAAACAAAACCGCCCAAGACGGCGTAAATACCGATTTAAAGCGCTTCGATTACCCTGGGCGCTACACCTCACCTGACTTTGGCGCTCAGCGCAGCAGTGAATGGATGTCGGAATACGTGGTAGATAGCCATCAAATTCATGCCTCAAGTAATATTATGCGTTTGGCCTCAGGCTTAAGTTTTGAGATAAGCGAGCATCCGCGCTCCTCAATCAATCGTGATTACCTAATGCTCTCTGTGATGCACCTTGGTGAAAACCCTCGCGTGCACGAAGAAGAAGGCGGTGATGCCCCAACCCACTATCAAAATCAGTTTGTGTGTCTGCCGCGTGATGTGACTTATCGCGCGCCGAAAGTGGCCTCCCCTGTGGTTGATGGTCCGCAAACGGCAGTCGTCGTTGGGCCTGCGGGAGAAGAAATCTACACCGATGAACTTGGGCGAATTAAAGTGCAATTTCACTGGGACCGTTACGGACAAAGTGACGAACACAGCTCATGCTGGCTGCGAGTCAGCCAATCAATGGCTGCGCCGAACTGGGGCGCCGTGTATCTGCCGCGCATCGGCCATGAGGTGGTGGTGACCTTTTTAGAAGGCGATCCTGATAGGCCGCTTGTTACAGGCGCTGTGTATAATGGTTTACACACCCCACCTTATGAACTTCCCGAGCATAAAACTCGCACCGTTTTTCGCACTCAAAGCCATAAGGCAGACGGTTACAACGAAATGCATTTTGAAGATGAAAATGACCAAGAAAAGGTGTATTTTCACGCGCAAAAAGACATGAAAACCGACGTGCTGAATAATCGCTACCGAGATATAGGGAATGATGAAGAGCTTGAAGTGGGCCGAAACCAAGAAAATAACGTCCATGGCGATCGTAAAGAAACCATTCATGGCCATAAAACTTCAGAGACAAAACAAACGTTTAAAGAGCAAGTCGACCAAGACGTAACCGTTACTTACAACGCCAATGAGCAAAAGCAAATCGCAAAAGATCAACACAGATCGATTGATGAAAACCGCCTAACCAAAATAGGCCAAAACTTGTCTGTCGAAATTGGTGGCAAAGCGAGCCTTGCGGTGCTTGAGGGGTTATCAGCCAACATAGGCGCCGACGATTCATTGCAAGTGGGCGGTAATTTGAATGTCGATGTACAAGGCAACACCTCTTTTCGCGCCGATGGTGAAACCACCATTATTTCTGGAGATGAAATCAAAGTTCAGGTCGGCTACGCGGGATTAATCCTAAAAAGTAGTGGTAATATAAAGCTTTACGGCTCTTCCATTACCATTGATGGCGCAGCGCAAACCACGATCAACGGCGGCAATGTGGCAATAAACCCAGATAAAGGAAGTGCAAGGCTCAATGTCGCGCCGCCTTATGAGTCTTTTATGCGTTACAACCAGCGCATTGTGTTGCAAGACCAAACCACAGGGGCGGTTCATGCCAACAAAGCGTACAAACTCGTGTTTGAAGATGGTAAAGAAATCTACGGTAAGACCAATGCTAAAGGGGAAACATCCTTGATTAATACCAAAGATTTACAATCCTCATTTGATATTTACTGGAGAGAAATTTAATGAGCGACGATTTATGGATTTACGCTGGCAGCGCCCAAACTACCGATGCCAAAGATAAAGAGCCAGTAGTGATGCACGCCCCTGCCGGTAATATGTTTTGGGCCGACGATCAAAGCGGGCAAAATCTTGATATTCAATTTGCCGTCAATGGCAAAAAAAGCCCTTCTCTGCCTAAAGAGTTTACGCCAAGAGCTACCTTGATCCCCAATACGGTTGACGAAACCTGCAACTCGTTAGAGCTTTATTTAAACGGCCAACGTCACACCTTAGTAGAGCGGATACCAACAGCTGACATCACAGCCCCCGGCGATTTAAGAGCCGCGATAATGACGTGCCCTGTAAAATCAAAACCATACAAGCCACTATTGACTGTTGATGAAAATAGCGACAACGAATATCTCAATATCTATAAGGCAGATGATTCTCTTGATTTACCTGAGAGTAAACTTGGAGAAACCTACCATATTGACGATATGCCAGAGCCAGTCATAGCCGCGATATATCAAACGCTCAGCAACAACTCTCTCTTACAAAATACTGTTGCAACCACTTTAAATGAGGGGACAAACCAATATAAACTGTTTGATTACTATAAAGAAAAATATGGCTATGAGGCTGCCAAAGGATATCTGAAAGAATTAATTGCAGAAGGCCGCTTTACGGTTATCAGAGTTAAACAGTGGGGAGGGAAACTGGGTATAGCATTCAAAGGAGATGCAAGAACGCGACGCTTTCTTACCTCTGTTAACTACGGAATTACCCATGATAAAGTATCTGTTTTAAGAACTTATGTCGAAATATCAGCAGGTAACGGCCTTAAAAACACCACTAGTCAGATGTTTAAAGAAGCCATCCCATGGAAGGGAGGCAATATTATTGGATTCGTATTTGCTACCTCATTTGATGTATACGACTTCTTTAAGAAAGACATTGGAGAACAAAACATTGCTGAATTTGCAGGGGCGTTGGGAATAACAACTCTTAAAGTTGCTACCGCCTCATTTGGGGCATTAGGCCTTACTGCCGGATTGATATACTTACTCGGTTTGGGGCAGATCATCATACCCAGTGCTCTTGTAATTGGGTTCGGTTTAGTTGCTACAGTTTCGGTTGGATACCTGATTGATTATGGTGATACTTCAGCAGGGATTAAGGAAAAAACGATGAAGGTTTTAAAGGAGGCATTTCCTGATCTAACTACAGGTAATATACTAGATTACTTTTTTTCAGATGCGATTGATAAAAGCATCGATTATGAAGAGAATAAAATAAACCAATACATAGGCCAACAAGCAATGAAGGGCTCAGGAATGTTAGGATTTTAATGGAGTCATTATGCAAAATCAAACCATGAGCGAGAAAATGATAGGAATAAGAAATTGCTATTTTTTATTCTTCTCTATATTTGGAATACTACAATTAATAGTATTTTTCAGTAAAAGTAGCTTCTATCCGAAGACACCTATATTAGTGTTTTTTATAGTATCAATACTATACTCAATATTTATACTGAACTCTACCATAAAAAACAAAACAAACCATGTGATTTATCTATTTAATTTAACCTTCTCTTATTTAATATTTTCGTTATTAGTAATAATAATATCTCCAATTGTAATAAACGCAAAAGGATTATATGACATCCACATTATATTCTCTTCCATTATAATTTTTTCTCTTACTATAGGGTTGATACTAGGCTGGTATTTTCTCAACCATAGAGACTTTAGAAAAATACAAGAAGTCATTAAGATTAGAGAGAATGACATTGAAGTAAAAAGTGTTAATTTCTGGTCTGAGCTAAGTCTAGACAAGGCACCTTGGCTAAAGAAGCCTCTTCAGGCAGTCAAATATGGATTTGTATCCTTTACAGTTTTTATTGGTGGTTCTGCTGTTGGTATATCGCTGGCCATTGCAGAGGGTCTAAAGCGTTCTGATTTGCTTAGTTCCTCCATTAACACTCACGCTTTTCTCTTTTTTATTCTTGGAGTTCCTGTTGCGCTTGCGAGTGGTATCTTGTTGTATCCTCTACTTTCACACTTATACCGTTGGCGTAAACTAGTCACAGAGATTAAGCAAGAATATGGCAGTTACACCGTGCTACTGAACTTAGACAACAAGCCTTATTCTGAGTTAAAAGCAGATCTTGCCAAAAGCCTCTGACTAGTTTTACTGGAGAGTTATGGAAGTTACTTCATTAAAAGATAAAATATCTAACTTAAGAAAATGTTTATTGATTCTATTTTCTTTTTTTTCTTGCGTATGTCTAATGCAGTTTATGGTTTTGGATGAAATTAATATATTAGCTATATCTCCAATAATAATATACTTTATTATATCCTTATCATTAATAGCTCCTATCTTTTTTTGCAGTAAAAAACATATATTAAAGCATTTGCCAGATTATCTAATGCTTATTATTTTATATTCTATATATGTTTTCTATAATTTCATATTGTCTTCTGTTTTTATTAGCATAGAGAAGCCATATGATGCTAACTTTATGCTATCTTTTCTGATGTTGTTTTTTTTATGTTTTGGTTTCTTAGCTGGGAATTTTTTCACTAAAAAGCGAGATAATACCTCATTTGAAAAAGAAACCATTATAAGAGGAAATGAAATAGAACTAAGAAAATTTAACCCTTGGGCTGACCTTAGTCTTGATAAAGCACCTTGGTTAAGAAAACCACTTAAAGGTCTTCATTATGCTGTTGCTGTTTTCATCCTACTTATTGATGGTTCTGCCGCAGGCCTTTCTATCGCTATTGCAGAGGGTTTAAGGCGATCAGGTATTTTAGGAGACGATATCAATACGCATGCCTTCTTATTCTTTACTATGGGTGTACCAATTGGAATCGCAATGGGCGTTGTTATCGCACCATTAATTTCATACTTATACCATTGGCGAAAACTACTCAAGACGGTTAAAAAAGAACATGGTAGTTACACTGTTTTGTTGAACTTGGAAAAGAAACCCTATTCTGAGCTAAAGCAAGAGTTGAGTGAAGGTTAAAGTGGAAATTTATTCAGATGATGATTATAATCCTAAATCTATAAGGTCAGGTATTACAGGCATTTCTGTCATAATGGCATTATTTCAATTCCCGTATGTTTTTTTAGAATCTTCTTTTCATTCATTAGCTTTCTGCTGGCTATCATTACTACTACTGATTTTTTTTAAAATTTTCATTTATACTCGCTTTGGTATGGATTTTTTAAAGAAAAGAGTTTTTTCACAAGCAGTATTAATATCCTATGTTATGATTGTATTGACAATGTTTATATTAAACTTGGTGATATTGGACTCCAAAAAAATTTCTGACCCAAACTTTTACATGTTTATATTTTTGATAATGTCATTAATTTGCGGAGTATTAACTGGATTGTTTTTTAGTGATAAAGGAAATCTGTTTAATAAACATAATATTAAAATAAGAAACAACGAAATAGAGTTAAGAAAGCTTGAGTTTTTTAGTGTTTTAACTTTAAAAAGAATGCCTTTTCTTAGAGTACCATTAAGAAAGCTTCGCAATATTATCGCTATTTTAGCTGCGCTTATCGGCACCGGCGGTGCTGGCATTGGAATAGGGATTGCGGAGA
Source organism: Vibrio aquimaris (assembly GCF_009363415.1). Classification (NCBI taxonomy): domain Bacteria; kingdom Pseudomonadati; phylum Pseudomonadota; class Gammaproteobacteria; order Vibrionales; family Vibrionaceae; genus Vibrio; species Vibrio aquimaris. Next base: position 2,048,596 of record NZ_CP045350.1, read on the forward strand.
TGCTTAAGCGGTCAGATGTGCTTGCCCCTGATATGAGTGTACATGCGGTGCTATTTTTCAGCCTTGGTATCCCAGTTTTATTTACATTTGGCATATTGATTTACTCTACAATGACATACCTATCCGAATGGCGTAAGTTGGTCGCGAGCATAGATAAAGAGTATGGCGAACACAAGATAATCTTCAATTCCAAAAAGAAGTCGTATAAGAAGATTAAAGAGATAATGGCAGAGTCAGGTTCTAATGCTAACGGATAGAGCTAAGCGATAAAAGCACTAGCATACCAGAGTATATGGGCGATATAGCATGCAGCGCTGTTGGTCAAATCACTGAGAAGAGCAACAGCGCCCAGTTCTATTAACCCTAGAAAACAAACCTTATTCTGAGTTAAAGCAAGAGTTGACCAGCTGCAGTAGTTTTGGGGTTAGGTATAATAGCGACGATATCTTTTGGATGGATAATGGATCAAATAGATAGGGAAACTGATTTTAAAAATAATTCAATGGGATTTTTAAAAGATGCATTTCCTAATTTCACTACTGAAACAGTACTTGAGTATATGTTTGGTGATGCCGTTGAAAAAGGTATTGAGTCAGAGCAACAGAAAATTGATCAGTATATTGGTGAGCAAGCACTAAAAGGCTCAGGAATGTTTGGGTTTTTGAGGTAAGATTGTGAATAAAAAAGACATAGAGGAAAGAATTGATAGATCTAGAAAAGCTATATTGGGCCTTTTTGGGATTTTCGGAACAACAGAGTTACTAAAGGTTTTAATCACAAAAGATATCAATTTTTTATCAATATCCTCTATGGCTATATATCTTTTAGTATCAGTCTCATTTATTTCATTATTATTTATATGCCGGAGGAAAAGTCTAGAAGTTAACTTTGTTGAATATAGTATAATTTCTTTCGTTTATATAATATATACATTATGCAATTTTATTTTTTCATCCGTATCAATGCACATATCCAAAGCGTTTGATATTCACTTTTATCTTTTCATTTTTTTAATTTTATCTTTACTTCTAGGTTATTTACTAGGGCGAATTTTTACTCATAATCAAGATCTAACATCAATTGGAAAAGAAGTTATAGTAAGGGAAAATGAAGTTGAGTTAAGACATTTTAACCCATGGGCTAGACTCAGCCTAGATAAGGCTCCTTGGCTAAGAAAACCACTCAAACATTTGGGTTATGCTCTGGGGGCTTTAATTATGCTCATTGGTGGCTCTGCAGCAGGCCTGTCGCTGTTGATTGCAGAGGGTTTAAAACGGTCAGGAGTTATAGGTGTCGAAATTGATACATATGCCTTCTTATTCTTTTCTATCGGTATGCCAATCGGAATAGCAGCAGGAGTCTACCTAGCGCCATTATTTTCTTACTTTAATCATTGGAGAAAGTTGATTCTAGGATTAAAAAATAAATATGGGAATTATACTGTCATCATAAATCATGAGAAGAAGCCATACTCTGAGATAAAGCAAGAGTTGAGTGAAAGTTAAAGTGGAAATTTATTCAGATAATGATTTCAAGCCTGAGAGCTTAAAATTAGGTTTAGTGCTGGGTTGTATGTGTCTGTTGCCATTTCAAATCGCTTTTTTGTTTAGTGATATTTTTATCCTTCCAAAGATATCTTTTATCGTGTCATCGGTTATATTGATTTCCATACCAATTTTTTTATTTTCAAAATTAGGAAAAAAAATAACTTATAAAAGAGTTGAAATGGGCATGATTGGCATTAATTATCTTTTGTTCGGACTTTATTCACTAATAGTAAATTACACATTTATAGAATCAAAAGAGCTTTTTGACATTAATTTTAACATGTTTATTATATTAAATGCCTCATTATTGATGGGTGCTGCAACTGGCGCTTTTTTTAGTGATAAAAAATTTTTCTTTGAATCAAAGAAAAACATAGTCCTCAGAAAAAATGAAATAGAATTAAGAAAGATTGATCTTCTCGGTATCCTAACTTTAAATAAAATGCCTTTCCTGAGAAAGCCTTTGACAAAAGCTAAAAATGCTATCGTTGTATTAGCGTGTATAGTGGGCACCGGTGGCGCAGGTATTGCCATGGGTATCGCTGAGCTGCTTACACGTTCTGACATTCTGAGCCCAGATCTAGATACTCATAGTGTCCTATTCTTTATATTTGGCGTGCCTGTTCTATTTACCTTTGGTGTAATTATATATGCAATGATGTCATACCTATCCGAATGGCGTAAGTTAGTCGCGAGCATAGATAAAGAGTATGGCGAACATAAGATAATCTTTAATTCCAAAAAGAAATCGTATAAGAAGATTAAAGAGATAATGGCGGAGAAAAGGGTTAATACAGGCTGCGAAGGATGACTGTAAAAATGGATTGGTAAATATATTGTGTTAGGTGCGTGATGAGTACAGACTTATGTTGCAAACAACAAATTGGCGGAGACCCCAGCCACATCTCGGCACACAAGTCACTCGCTGCGGCTGCTTCCTTCCGGACCTGACCGAGTTCACGAGCTATTGTTGCGAGAGGACCAGAGCCTCCATAGATACACAGCCTTGGTAGTTCCAAGGTGTGGAGAGATTATGTGTCATCGTTATGCCCAATTCAAGCAAAAAAAGTGAAATACGGAGGATTTCCTGTTAAGTGCTTAGGAGTTAAACAATTCTCACCGATAACGCTGACTTTTCGGCCTATTACTCTGCGAACACGATTGGCTCATCTTATAGTTCGGTTTCCTCATCAAAGCTGCGCAAGACGTAATCTGTCATCCATGCCGCTCCTAGCAAGCATACCCAAAGTACAAAAACGGGGTTAGGGACATCAAACCAAGGGGCAACAATCAAAGTTGCAAAACCGACAGTCGGTAAAGTCCAGCATAAGAGTTTGCGCCAATTAAAGGTTTTTAACTGCGCCATGCTTTGTATGCACGCCACCATGCCAGTTAAACATAAGGCAACCACCACGGAGTCACCATAGCCTGCAACCCATAGCGGGAGTATCAAACCTAGTGCCCACCAGCAATGTTTATCACTTGAAGGCCAACCTTGCACTGCCCACCAAATCACAATCACCGATAGGGCTTGAACTAGGGTCATCATAGGCTCGCCAGCAAGCTTTCCCCCTGCTTGGGTGATCATCACGCCAATTTGCAACGTCACCACAATCAAAGAGACGGTCACTAACACACCAAAGCTGCTGCGCCTTGAAAACACCACCATAAGTAGCGGAAATAAAATCCATTGGCTGATCGAAAGCGAAATCGGTTGATAAGCCAAAGTCATCCCATAGGCAGACATAGCAGCAATCAACACAATGCCGCCAATGACTCGCTGCGGAAACACCCATATCACAGGGATCAGCAAAGCAAGCAGGGCAACCTCTTCTTGACTGGCGCTGACTGTCAGCGCACACAATACGGCAAGTAGGCTTGTGATCAAAAACTGAAAGGTGGAAAATACCATGCCCTCTCCTTATCCATTCCTTGGAAAATTGAACTAGGACACAATCAGTATGGACCAGTTTTTGATACAAATCTTTGCGGTGATTCACCAAATTCCTCGTGGAAAAGTAACCACTTATGGTGAAATCGCCAAACTAGCGGGCTATCCGGGGTATGCAAGGCATGTCGGCAAGGCGCTTGGCAATCTGCCAAAAGACTCGACATTACCTTGGTTTAGGGTCATCAACAGCCAAGGAAAAATATCGCTCAAAGGGGAGAATTTGGCGCGCCAAAGAGCGTTATTAATGGCTGAAGATATTGAAGTCAGCGGTGAGGGTAAACTCTCTCTTCGAAAGTATCGCTGGCAGCCTTAATCGCCAATGTGGCTTGATTTATGATGTTTCAGCCTTATGTTCCCCTGCTATAAAACTCACCCAATATCTTGAAAATATTTTTATCATTTTTGCCTTAATTTGCTGTTTAAGTTATCAATTTGAGCTTAGAATAAAGCTATATTGACCAAATTATTAAGGTGTAAAATGAGTCAACCTTTAGACGAACTGCTTGAGTTACTAAAACTAGAGAAACTGGAAGAAGGGCTGTTTAGAGGTCAAAGTGAAAATCTAGGTTTGCCTCAAGTCTACGGAGGTCAAGTGATTGGTCAAGCACTCTCAGCGGCGCGCTACACCGTTGATGACGATCGCACCGTTCACTCATTTCATAGCTATTTTCTCTACCCTGGCGATCCGGAAAAGCCGATCATTTACGATGTAGAAACACTAAGAGATGGCCGCAGCTTTAGCACGCGAAGAGTCAAAGCGCTGCAATCAGGTCGACCTATTTTTTACCTGACCGCTTCATATCATGGTGAGGCGCCCGGTTTCGAGCATCAAAATGCCATGCCAGATGTCCCTGGGCCCGAGAACTTTTTGTCGGAGTCTGAACTTGCTAAAAGCATTGCTGATCAGTTACCGAAAAAGCTTCAAGCTGTCTTTTGCGGTGAAAAACCAATAGAGACTCGACCAGTTAAAGTGGTTAACCCTCTCAAACCACACAAGGAAGACCCTAAACAGTATTTATGGATTAAAGCCAATGGCTCAGTGCCAGAGAACCAATTGATCCACCAATACTTACTTGGTTATGCCTCCGACTGGGGCTTTTTGGTTACCGCACTGCACCCACACCAAGTGTCACTAATGACACCTAAGTTTCAAGTCGCCACCATAGATCATTCTATCTGGTTCCATCGCCCGTTTAAAATGGATGAGTGGCTGCTCTATGTTATCGAAAGCCCCACCGCCAGTAATACTCGCGGCTTAGTTCGCGGGGAGATCTACAACCGACAAGGCGATTTGGTCGCTTCAGCCATTCAAGAAGGCGTAATGCGGTTTAAGTAACCGCATTTAGTTGATTGGCAGTGCTGTGGTGTATTTAAGTGGCTCCATAGCAAACGTTGAGGTAACGTTGGATATTCCGGTAACACAGTTCACTAGCTTTTTATAAAAACTATCAAAGCACTGCATATCCTTAACTTGCACCTTCATCATGTAATCGTATTCACCCGCCATGCGGTAGAACTCCATCACTTCAGGGAAGTCGCTTGCCGTGCTAACAAAATGGGTATACCACTCATGAGAGTGATCACTGGTTTTAACGAGTACGAAGGCGGTGAATGACAAATTGAGTTTATCTGGGTTGAGCAGTGCTACGCGCTTTTCTATCACCCCAGATTCTTCGAGTTTTTTTAGTCGCTTCCAGCAAGGCGTAGTGGTCAAATTCACCGCTTCAGCTAGGTCGTTAAGTGATAACGTACTATCTTGCTGTAGCAAAGCTAGGATCTTCCTATCAACTTTATCCAGTTCTATACTCAAAAGAGACACCTTATGAAAAATTTTTCTCCAAATAAAGCAGAATAGAAGAAAATAAGCAAAGTTTTTCCGCCATTTTATAGGTAAGATATCAGCTTTAAGTGGCCAAGGATGGTATAGCATGTGTAAAGATCACCAATGGATTAATGACGCGATAAAAAAAATTGAAGCCGACTTTCAACGCTCGGCCGACACCCACCTCATCAAGCTTGATATACCCTGCTTAACAGACATCGATATTTACTTAAAAGATGAGAGTACCCATCCAACTGGTTCGCTTAAACATCGCCTAGCACGATCGCTGTTTCTATATGCCCTTTGTAATGGCTGGATTGGCCCTAAAACCACCATCATAGAATCATCGTCTGGTAGTACCGCCATTTCAGAAGCGTATTTCGCACGTTTGATTGGTTTGCCCTTTATTGCGGTAATGCCAAAGTGTACGGCCAAGAAGAAAATAGAGCAGATTGAATTCTATGGGGGTAAAGCGCATCTTGTGGATCGCTCCGACCAAATCTACGCCGAATCAAACCGGTTAGCCGATGAACTCAATGGTCACTATATGGACCAATTTACCTATGCAGAGCGTGCAACCGATTGGCGCGGAAATAACAACATTGCCAATTCCATTTTCAGCCAAATGATGCTTGAAGCTCATCCTGAACCCAAATGGATAGTCATGAGCCCAGGCACCGGCGGCACATCCGCAACCATTGGTCGCTTTATTCGCTACCAGCAACATCAAACTAAGTTGTGTGTCGTCGATCCTGAAAATTCCGTTTTCCATGCATTCTTTAAAAGCGGAGATCCCAATCTCACCAGTGATCAAGGCAGTAAGATTGAGGGGATAGGCAGGCCACGTGTTGAGCCTAGCTTTATACCGGGTGTGATTGATGAAATGCGCACCATTCCAGATGCAGCGTCTGTCGCCACAGCCCATTGGCTAGAAAACATCATTAATCGCAAAGTGGGCGCTTCAACCGGAACCAATCTATTCGGCGCGATACAACTTGCCAGTGAGATGAAATCTAGTGGAGAAACAGGGTCAATTGTCACTTTGCTGTGCGACAGCGGAGAACGGTATCTCGATACCTATTTTAATCCCGATTGGATAAAACACAATGTCGGCGATTTACAGCCCTACCTCAGAAAATTAAGCCAGTTTGAGCAAACCGGCCAAATTTAACGTCTACTTCGCATACAAAAACGCCCAAGCGTGTTGCTCGGGCGTTTGATTGGAAATTACGAAGTTTAACCTTGTATACCAACAATTAACCAAGGAGCATTGTCAGTGGTCAAATCACGCTCTAGATGCCAAATATCTTCTATGTTTTCTTCAATATTTTCAACTGCATCACGGTAGCGGCCACTGAACTGAATACTAAGCTGAGCCTTGCTACCATCATGATTTGCTCGAACAATTTCAGCATCAACATACATGACATCGGTATGCTGCTCACCTTCAAGTTTTGCACGCTCTTGCTGAAGGTCTGCAAACAAGCTTGGCGAGACATATTCCTTTATGGTGTCTAACTGGTTGTGATTCCAAGCTCCTTGAAGAATACGGTAGTGTTCACGTGAACCGTTGATAAAAGCCGCTTGATCAAAACCTGGTGGATAGTTGTGAGGGACATCTGACGTAGCACCAAAGCCAAATCCACCTTGCGCACCTTGTTGAGGTTGCTGAGGCTGCTGCTCGAAGTTATGAACATTAGGCTGCTCAAACTTTGCTGCGCTGCCGCCAAACGCAGGTTGCTGTCTTTGTTGATTCATGCTGCCTTGTTTGGCTCCCAGCACGCCTTTCATAAACTTGAAAATGACAAAAGCAATAAGGCCCATGATAAGAATATCCATAAATTGAATACCCTCAAAGGCGCCGCCAAAGAAAGCCGCTAAAAGACCACCAGCCAGTAAGCCACCCAATAAGCCACCCATTAGCCCCTTTTTGCTTGAGCTTGGCGATTTGGTCGCTTGGTCCTTACCTATGGTATTGTTGTTCTGCTGTTTCTGCTTTGGCGCTGGAGCCGTTTTGTAGCTTTTACCAAATGACTTGCCACCACCGAACTTCTTAGCTTCAGCGATCGGAGTAATGGCAACAGACACCATTAACAGGGCAACAAGGGAGAAAAGTTTTTTCATAGTTTTAGTTTGCCTTAGGGTTTCTCAAATGAGGTAATAGTTATACTAACTCTGCAATAGTAGCGTGTGTATCACAAGATGAAAATACTATCAATGTAGAGACATGTATCAAAGTGTTGCAAATTCCACAATTAGTCAGTTGCGCTGGGCTAACAGCCTGATAGAATATCGAACATCGTTCATTTTCGACATTTTGCCATGGCCCGTAGAAACGACCATACACGTGAAGAGCTTATATCTATCACGTTAAACACAGTTAAGGATTTCCTTAATGACAACTCTTATCACGAGCTAAGCCTTCGTAAAGTCGCAAATATGATTGGTTATGTACCCAGCACATTGGTTAACGTTTTTGGTAGCTACAATCTGCTGTTACTTCATGCCGTCGCTCAAACGCTAGACGAGTTAGCGAGTGAAGCTAAAGAGGTTGTCGAACAAAGCCCTGATACTAAAACCGCTTTATACCAGCTTGCTTATTGCTATCATGATTTTGCGAAGACACACCCCCATCGATGGCAGCTCATTTTTGAGCACAATATGAATGGTGAAGTTTTGCCAGAATGGCAAGCAGAAAGAATCGCCAATATGACGGGCATGCTTGAGCAACTTCTATCTCATTTGGCGCCTCAGAGGACTAAGCAGGAAGTCCTGCAAGCTAGCCGCGTTCTCTGGTCCGGTGTGCATGGCATTACTTTACTCAGTGTTGACGATAAGTTTTTTGCCGCAGAGCCAATTGACGGTAAGAAACTGATAGACGACTTGCTGTCGAGCTATATTGCCAACTGGTAAGCGCCCTCTATAGGAAAAGGAAATCCATGCCACATAAGCAAACGTCGCTGTTAGGAAAAAGGCGATTTCTTCCTTACTTTATCACTCAGTTTTTCGGCGCATTCAACGACAACATTTTCAAAAATGTCTTGTTGCTATTTGTTGCTTTCGCAGGCGCTGATGCCCTTCCCATATCCAGTGATCTTTTTATCAATCTAGCTGCTGGGCTATTTATCCTGCCTTTTTTCCTGTTTTCTGCATCCGCTGGCGTGTTAGCCGATAAATATGAAAAGTCTTGGTTCATTCGTAAAGTAAAGCTGGTCGAAATTGGCATAATGTGTCTTGGCGCAATTGGCTTTATTACGGAAAGCTATATTATCCTTCTTATTTTGCTGTTTTTAATGGGCACTCAATCGGCCTTTTTTGGACCAGTCAAATACGCTCTCTTACCCCAGCAATTAAAAACCAAAGAGCTAGTACCTGGCAACGCGCTCGTAGAGACGGGGACTTTCCTAGCCATCTTACTTGGAACTTTGGGAGCTGGCGTTATCGCATCGGCGGAAGGAGCGAAGTATATTGCTGCCGCTGGGGTCGTTGTTTTCGCTTTACTGGGATACATGGCAAGCTGCGCAATTCCCACCGCAGCGCCAAGTGCTCCTGATCTTAAGTTTCGCTGGCAGCCAATTAAACAACTTCGTAATACTCTTGCCATAGCCAAATCTGATCGGTCTGTTTTTCAAGCTTTGATGGCAATCAGTTGGTTTTGGTTTCTAGGTGCAGCCTACCTCACTCAGTTTCCCAATTTTACTAAAACCTACCTCAATGGTAGCGAAAGCGCAGTGTCCTTTCTTTTAGCCCTTTTTTCAGTCGGGATCGCTCTGGGATCGCTCGCTTGCGATAAACTATCTAATCATCGCATTGAACTGGGTATCGTGCCTTTAGGCAGCATAGGTATTTCTGTCTTTGGGTTGAGCATGGCACTGTCGGTGCCAAACCAACTCCCTGAAATGCTGACTTTCAGTGCCTTTATTTCTTATTCCCCCTTATGGCCAGTGTTTGCTTCACTGCTTATGCTAGGTATCTCGGGCGGCATTTTTATTGTCCCTCTCTATGCGTTTATGCAGCACCGAGCAAAGGTTAATCAGCGCGCACAAGTTATCGCTGCGCTTAACATCTACAACTCGCTCTTTATGGTTGGCAGTGCCGTATTGGGTATTATTTGTCTCACCGTCATTGGAATGAGTATTCCCACGCTTTTCTTGCTTTTAGCAGCCATGAATATCTGTGTCGCTATCGCCTTGTTGCTTAGACTTCCTGTACGCACAGTCCGTTTTATGACTTGGGCTGTAACACATACTATGTATCGCGTTAAGCATAAAAACCTACATCACATACCAGAAAAAGGCGGCGCGCTCATTGTATGTAACCACGTCAGCTACATGGATGCCCTGCTCCTCAGTGCTGTATGTCCCAGATTAATTCGCTTTGTGATGGAAGAGGAATATGCCAATCTACCGCTTCTGCGCCGGTTCCTAAAAAGAGCGGCGGTAATACCCATATCAGCGTCTAGCCGCAATTCAATACGTGATGCATTTCGTGAGACTGAGCAGGCTCTCAAACAAGGAGAACTAGTATGTGTTTTTCCTGAGGGCAAATTGACAAACACAGGAGATATGAATGAATTTATGCGTGGGATGGACATTATCCTACATAGAAGCCCAGTACCTGTTATTCCGATGGCACTAAAAGGGTTATGGGGTAGCTACTTCAGCCGCTACAAAGGAAAGGCTTGTCAGGGTTTTCCCTCTCGATTTTGGTCAAAATTGGAGGTTGAAGCTGGACCTGCTGTTGAGCCAAGCGATGCAACCTCTGAGCGCATGCATGCCGAAGTTTCTAAGCTACGAGGAGACTGGGAGTAGAATTGATGATATATCTGATCAAGATAACCGCTGTGTTCAGGTTTTCTGAACAAGGGTTAAAACAAATTAAATCTATTTCTTTACCTGAGTCCGCTACACTTTAGCGCTATTTATGAAAAGTACTTTGTCGATGAACCAAATAAAAAACCAACTTGTATTCTGGCTTGCCTTAATTGCTTGTCTGACTCCTTTTGTTACGTCACCAACTGCACTTATTATCGGCTTTTTGCTTGCAACACTAGGCTTAGTACCTCACGAGTTTAACCTCGCTAAGATCACTAAAAAGTTGCTCGCATATTCTATTGTCGGTTTGGGCTTTGGTATTCATTTTAATGATGCGTTGGCCGTAACTTCTGATGGTATTGGTTTGATCGTCGCAACCATTGTCGGAACGCTTCTCATCGGCTGGTGGACAGCAAAAGCATTTAAGCTAGATAAAAAAACTGGCTATTTGATTTGTTCTGGTACCGCAATTTGTGGTGGTAGCGCCATAGCAGCCGTCGCACCAGCTATAAAAGCCAATGACGGGCAAATCGGCTTATCTCTGGCGACTGTGTTTGTGCTCAACTCACTAGCTCTGTTTATCTTTCCTGTTATTGGCCATGCCGTTGGTCTTGACCAACATACCTTTGGAACATGGGCTGCCATTGCTATCCACGATACCTCATCTGTGGTGGGAGCCGCCTCCGCCTATGGGGAAGAAGCATTAACAACAGCCACAACACTCAAGCTCGCTCGTGCACTATGGATCATTCCGGTCGCATTGTTCAGCGCTTTTCTGTTTCGTAGTGACTCTAGAAAAATCACCATTCCCTACTTCATCTTGTTTTATTGCCTAGCCATTGCCGTTAGTGATCTTCTCCCTCAATTTGAATTCGTTTATCAGACCGTATTTGATATTGCCAAAAAGGCACTAGTCATTTGCCTATTCTTGATTGGCTGTGGTATTTCAGTGGAGAAGCTTAAATCAGCCGGACCTAAACCTCTGGTGTTTGGTGTGACGTTATGGATCGGGATCTCATGTAGTTCACTGGCTTGGCTTTTGCTGACTTAATGCTCATGGAGCTTCAACTTACTCACTCGACTTTGTCGCTTGGGCTTGAATTCTAAGAGTAAAGAGATAAGCATAAGAAATGCTGACAATTCGACTAATGCTCTCATTAACCCTTCACTTTGCGTAGCAATGAAGATTTGGAGCAGAGTCGCGAGCACTATGATGATTTTAGCTGCCATCTATATATCCATATTCAAATTCCGTAGTGTTTATTATGAACTAAGGTTATAAGAATCGGAAAGACACATTTGAACTATGAAAGATCCATTTTAACTAAGTTTTGCTTTGCATTAGGCGTTTACAATTTATGTTAATCACACATAATACTCTCAAGTCATGTGACAACCGCTTATAGCAACAAAGCGGGTAATAGGAAGCCAGATGCAATACGTTAAAATAAAAGACTCGATTGTTGAACAAATTGACACTGGCATGCTCTCTCCGCGCCAAAAACTGCCGTCAGAGCGAAAGCTTGCAGAATCATTTGATACAACTCGCGTCACCCTGAGAGAGGCTTTATCGCTTCTCGAAGCTGAGGGGAGGATTTATCGTGAGGACAGAAGGGGTTGGTTTATATCACCACGGCCACTGCGCTACGACCCAACTCAAAGCCCAAGCTTTTCAGATATCGCCCAGGCCCAAGACCGTTCGCCAGCAACTGAGTTAGTGACAGCGAAAAGTATAATGGCCAATAAACAAGCCACAAGCTTATTACACCTGCCACCTTTCTCGGATGTTTATCATGTAGAACGTGTACATTATTTGGAAAAACGCCCCGTTGTTTATGTGACCCACTATATCAACCCAACCTATGTTCCAAATATTTTGGACTACGACTTAACACATTCGCTAACCAAGATTTATCGAGATCACTTCAGTGTCGTCTATAAAAGAAGTCATTACCGCATTTCAACTAGCACATTGCTCGGAGAAGTAGCGCTAGCGTTACGCGCAACCTCAGGTACTCCAGCTATGGTCATTGAACGAACCAATTACAACCAAGACGGTGATATGATCGACTGTCAGATAGAATATTGGAGGCACGATGCGATTAAGATTGAATCTGTCGCCGCTCTCGTCTAACTAAAGGCGCTAAACCATCAGTTATTAGCCTGCCGCCACACCCATTGATTCACCACCAACCGTGAGATCTTAATACCATGACTTTGGAGGTTTTCCGGCATGTCATAATAGGCAATTGGCCACTTGAACTTAATTAATTCTCGGCTGAGATACTGTTCAATATCGGCGATATTTATACCCTTATCACTTTTAATAACAGCAACTGGTCTATGGCCGTATTCTTTATCTTCAATAGGCACTACGATCGCTTGAATAACGGTAGGAACTTGATTTAATACCGCTTCAATTTCTTCACAGTGTATGTTTTCACCACCCGATACAAAGAGGTTATCTGCCCTACCGATAACATTCAGCTCATCGTTTTGCCACAACCCTAAATCTTTAGTATCAAACCAAGCGTCATTAGTAATAGGGATAATGTCACCTTGCTGATAATATCCGCTAGCTAGCGTTTCGCCTGAAATATAAATCCGCTGGCATTTTAGCTTTACATGGCGATGTTTAAGTACTTGACCGACACCATTACTGCCATCAACTTTCTTCGCTGTCACCGTTGATGCCGCTTCTGTCATTCCGTATCCAACCCAAGTTTCAACACCTAACCGCGATGCTTCCTGACACAAAGATAATGGTATGTGGCTGCCTCCAAGAAGCACATGGGAAAGTCCTTGCACTGCTTTATTTTCCAATGCTCTTTGCAGCTGGATTGGAACAAAAGAAGCGTGTGTCACCCCAATCAGATCGCTTGTTAATTCTCCACTAGCGAGCTTTAAAGCCGCTCCACTGTATAACCAGCGATAAACGATAGCCAATCCAGACACATGATACATGGGTAGACTGAGTAACCAAGTGTCATCCTTGGTAAATCGCAATGTATCGATTAAACCTGACGCGGAATAAAAATGCTGACGAGACGTGTGGACAACCGCTTTGGGTTTGCCAGTTGATCCTGACGTAAATATTATCGACGCTGGTCTGTCTTGATCATACTCTCGCGCAAAGTTCTCAGAAGAGAAGGCTTGTGAGTCAATACGAAATGACCCCACCTCTGACAAATTAGGATCCATACTGCAAACTTTTGCTGGTACTTCGCTTGGATATAGAGTTTTCAACTTGGTATCAAAGTCTGCTCTTGTTTGCGGCATAACCAGAGCACAGATTGCCCCTAGCTCCATACACGCCAAATAAGCCAGCAATATTTCTAAGCTGTTTTTCCCCACGCACGTCAGCACATCTGCAGATTTAATACCTTGACTAAATAAGCTCGCAGCAACACTGTCCACTAAGTCATCAACTTCAGACCATGTATAATCTTTACCTTCCGACTTTAAGGCGACAGAGGAAGGACGTGACTGAGCCCATTCCTTAACAAGAGAGCGATTAGCCACTACACCTGCCACACTAGCTGATGCTGCTCTAATTTAGAAATTGGCAAGTCGCAGCCTGGCCAGCTTACCTCTAGCTGCTCAGCAAACAAACCTACTGTATCCAACCCGGGAACTTCATCCGGTAACAGCCATTGAGACAGCCGCGCTAGCTGTGTTAATCCTATTGTTGACTCTATGCTCGAACTAATAATAGGCTTAATACTCAAAGCCTTAGCAGCTTCTATCAAGGCAATACAATCTTGCACTGAACCAAGGAGTGTTGGCTTGATAATGATAGCCTTAGCCCCATCAAAATCTTGGAGTTTAAAATCAGGCTTGCGCACCGCATGTTGAAGTGTTTCATCCCACGCAATAGCTATTCCAGTATTAATCGCAAACGAAAAGCTATCTCCCGGTGCTTCACATGGCTCTTCAACAAAAGCGATTCGTTGACGAAGAGACGGCGCGACTTTTTTGGCAAACAGCTGAGCTTGTTCCGCCGTCCACGCGCGATTAGCATCTAACCGCAAAGTAAGATCGGGAATAGATTCCAGCAATAAACTCACAATCAATCCATCACGGATCGGCTCATACAGACCCACTTTCACTTTGGCAACTTTCTGCCCTGTCATAGTACTTAACCTGTGCAATAGATCATCAGGGTCACCCGAACACAAAGGCGCTGCCTGATAACAGCCTTCTTCAGGCAAACACTTGTCCAATTCTAGCTGCGCCATAGATAGACCAAAAGCGACCGATGGATGCAAAGATTTATAATCAAACCTCTGACCATTTTTCCAAAACGTTAACTTCTCTACTAATTGTGGATAAACATCCTCAATGCTTTCGTGGCTAAAACCCGGTAAAGGAGCAACTTCTCCCAAACCGGTTTTTCCATCCATTTCCAGCACAACCACAAAGCCCTCTCTTTCCGTGAGTCTCTGCTCTCTCAGTACCACACCACTGTCCATCGACAGCTGATAGCGAAAAAGTTTGGCTGTTCTCATATCCATATACCTTGTAGTTACTTTTGTATTCGTCAGCGTTCACTAACTTAGGGTACCCCAAAAAAGTAGAGAGTTATTCGCTTCCCATTTTGCTATGGATTTCTCGGAAACTGCTCAAAGTCCGGTCGACGTTTTTCATTAAATGCATTACGACCTTCTTGGCCTTCTTCAGTCATGTAGAACATCATTGTCGCATTGCCCGCCAACTCTTGCAGGCCTGCTTGCCCGTCGCAATCTGCATTCAGCGCTGCTTTAAGGCAACGAAGCGCCATTGGACTATGTTGCAGTGTTTCTCTGCACCAACGTACGGTTTCTTTCTCCAACTCCTCCAAAGGAACAACCGTATTCACAAGGCCCATGTTGAGTGCTTCGTCCGCATCATAAAAACGGCACAAAAACCATATTTCACGAGCTTTCTTCTGACCAACAATTCTCGCCATGTAAGCGGCGCCCCATCCACCATCGAAGGATCCAACTTTAGGGCCTGTTTGACCAAATTGCGCATTATCTGCGGCAATGGTTAAGTCACACATCATATGCAGCACATGACCACCTCCAACAGCCCAACCCGCGACGGACGCAATAACAGGCTTGGGGCATGTTCGTATTTGGCGCTGGAAATCCAATACGTTCAAATGATGAGTTCCAGAGTCATCCTTATAGCCACCGTAATCACCGCGTATTTTCTGATCGCCTCCTGAACAAAACGCTTTTTCGCCAAGACCTGTAAGTATAATGACTCCGACTCTTTCATCATAACGAGCATCCGCCAGCGCTTTCATCATTTCCTTAACCGTCTGAGGACGAAAAGCATTATGAATCTGAGGGCGAGCAATGGTAATTCGCGCAATACCATCTTCCGATTTGTGGTACTGAATATCCTCAAAGTCATTGGCGCAATCATTCCAATATACTGGCGCGTACAATTCCTGCTCCGAAAGACCGACTGTTTTTGACATCATGACTCCTGTTAATTAGGTAGCATCTAATGATAGGGCTCTAACATTAGATTTAACAATATTAGTAAAGGCTTGCGGATCCTCAATATGAACATTGTGACCGACTTGTTGAATACAAGTGTACGGCAAGCCACTACTTGCATTCAGTTGTTTGAATTTCTTGTCTTTATCACCGCATATGCAGTGTATGGAAACGCTAGAAGTTTTGAGAATATCAAGCAGAAAATCTTGTTTCGCTAATGTGGTCGCTAACAACATAGAAGCGACTGATGAACCAAAGTTTTTCGCTCTTTTTCTGACTAAATCTGTTTTCTGTGCATCACTCAAAGATTGAAAAACAATCTGTTGATACCAGTCTTCAAGGACAGTTTCTATGGTTTCGTGGCTAAAACGGTTAGCCCAGACTTTGTCATTAATTAGGCGCTGCTTTTTATGTTCTTCATCATCAAGACCGAAATGGCCGGACTCACAAATCAGCAGTTTAATGTTAAAGGCGGAGAAATATTCGTTAGCGAGCCCTGCCATCACGATTCGAGCCCCCATTGAGTAGCCCACTAAAACTATGGGCGCTTGTTCAGGAACTTGGTGAGACAGAACATTAGATATTTGATCGCAGCAAGATTTAAAATCGGCGCAATGTACGTTTTTGCTTCGGCCATGCCCGGGAAGATCGATGCATAAAACTGGGTAGTCAGCAAGAAACTCAACACATTGGGCCCAATCATCACTGTCGCCAAGAAATCCATGCAGGCAAACAATAACGGGCAAAGATCTGCGGTGGTCACTATTATAAAAACGGCTAGCAAGCATCGAAATACCCTACTAACTCTTTTAACTGCTTTGATGCTTGTTCTGGAGGTGTTATCACCTCAACCATTAGAGTACCTTCCCCGTTGGTTAAATGCTGTTTAACAACGCAGTTGTAGTCTGCAAGGCTGTTAGGTTGCTGATACTTGAGTCCAAACTGCTTTGCCGCATATTCAAACTGATACCCATGTGGCATCTGATAGAGCTGGCGTTTATGTGCTTTAGAGACAGGAAGCAAGTCAAAAATGGCTCCACCATCATTATTGATGACAACCAATACAACAGGCGTTTTTGTATCAGTAAACAAAGCCAAAGAATTAAGATCATGTAGAGCAGAAGTATCACCGAGATAGAGGATACTTGGCCTATTTGTCGAACACACTATCCCTGCAGTGGTAGCCACTAATCCGTCGATACCTGATGCGCCTCTGTTACTATAAACTCTCGTGTTAGGGATAACGCCGAACATATCAACCAGACGAACAAATAAGCTGTTCCCTAGTACGACTTGCGTATAGGCTGGCAGGTTTTCCAATGTGGTAGCTAGACCTATTTCAGTCGGAGCTTCGTCTGGTAATACATAATTATCAATCAGGCTACGAACTTTTAGGCAGCAAATATCAAGCTCTTTACACCATGACTCTATGGCGGGACTATGCCCTAGCGCGGACAGATAGCTATCAATCCATGAACAAATCTCAGATACGTGATGAATTTGAGCCACATGGCTAGGGTTATTACGCTCAGCTTGCAGAGAAACGTAATGATATTGAGCTTGTTTTTCTTTAACTTGGATCTCGACCCACTGGATAAGCCTTTTTGAAACAAAACGGGCGCCAAATTGGAGAATAATGTCGGCTCGGCTAATCAGCTTTTTGTATTTAGCACCACGTAACCAAACATCGTAATGTGCTTGAGAGCTCGACACTCCAGATTGAGGATCGCATAAACAGGGCCAACCTATGATTTCCGCAAGCTTCTTCGCTAGTTTCGCTTCCTCCAAAGAGACATCACCTACTAAAATCACACCTTTTTTTTCAAAAAGCCCTAAGTTTTGAGCAAATAAGCTCGAATGAGATACTGACTTACAACTGAATGGATGACCTGATTTCCACCATATATCAACACTGTCCATGTAGGTCTGATGAACACTCTTTGGTGATGATTCATACAGTGGTTCAGGGAATGGACAGTTTATGTGAATGACGCCACCGTCTGTTTCTT
Source organism: Vibrio aquimaris (assembly GCF_009363415.1). Lineage (NCBI taxonomy): Bacteria > Pseudomonadati > Pseudomonadota > Gammaproteobacteria > Vibrionales > Vibrionaceae > Vibrio > Vibrio aquimaris. Next base: position 2,066,228 of record NZ_CP045350.1, read on the forward strand.
GCTTGTACATCAGTTGATCTACAGAAGTCAAAAGCCAACTAAGCGGCACAGACTCGCTAGGACTGGGAAGATTGATTGCGTGCCTAGCATGAGATGAGAATATACTGGTTTGATTTATTGCCTGATTCGCCCCACAATTGATAAGCTCAACCGGCCTATCTGCGGTAATCACAACTAATTTCTCACCGGTTAGATTTGCTTCTACAATCGCCGGCAACAAATTCGCTACAGCTGTTCCAGAGGTAACAATAATGGCAACCGCTCTTTTGCTGGCTTTAGCAAGCCCGAGGGCCATAAATGCCAAGCCACGCTCATCAAAGTGAGTATGCAGGGTCAGTCTCGGATTATCACAAGCTTCTATAACAAGAGGGGTAGACCTTGAACCTGGCGCAACACATACTTCCTCAACATCAAGGCGAGTAAGCTCTTCAAGCAGAACTTGGCTCCAAATTCGATTCATAGCAGATTGCGCTCTATCCTTCATCTAAGAAACCGCCTCCAGTTGATGGGAGTCATCAAACAGAGAAAGTAACGTCGACATCTTTTTGTCCAACTCATCCCACTCATCAGTAGCAACTGACCCAGAAACAATTCCTGCTCCTGTAAAAAGCTCAATTTCATTCGCTTTCACTAGTGCACTTCTGATGGTGACACAAAACTCGGCTTGATGACGGCCGATAAAGCCCAAAGAGCCTGCATACCAACCTCGATGGAAAGGTTCATACTGCTCAATAAACGTCATTGCGTCTTTGCGAGGCAAACCGGCAACAGCAGCAGTAGGCTTTAGCGCGTGCAATAATTCCACAGCACTAGTGTTGGGTTTGAGATGAGCATAAATATTACGTTTAAGATGCTGTACTTTGCGCAGCTTAATTAAATGAGTGTCACTATCTGTATCAATTTGACTGGTGTATGGAATCAGACGTTCAACAATATCATCGACAACATGACAATTTTCATGTCTATTTTTGGTATCCATACACAACCAATTCGCTAGAGCCATATCTTTGGAAGCACTCGCTCCTCGGCCAGCCGTTCCTGCTAAAGCCTCTGTAGAGAGGTTTTGCTGATGTTTTACGAACAAACGTTCAGGGCTAGAACCAACAAAACTGCACGATTCATCCATAGAAAACATAAAGTGAAAGCTGTTGTAATTGTTAGCACGGCTCGATTTAAGCAGCTGTGCAGCACTAGCTACACCATTAATTTTTAGAGTGGTTTTACGCGCCAGCACTACTTTTTTAAATGCTTGACTATCAATACCAGTCAGAACTCTGTTCACAAGCTCACACCAACCTGCTCTGTCTGGGCAATGTGTAAGCTTGCTGACATTGATAGATAAAGGCGGTATCGGAGGCAGTTCTGTGACCACTTTTTTCAGTTGGTCCAGAATATCTTGTCTATCTTGATTTAAATTGACTGCGATAGACCACCGCTTACCCTCTCGGATTAATTCTATCAATGGCAAAACAAAAAAATGCGGTGTGGGGATACAATCAGAAACATATGGCTTATTGAAGGGGCTACCTCCCCATACACGCTGATCTTTAGCTAATGAGTCAACGTCGATAGAACCAGAAAAGACCGTCAACTGGCCTAAAGCCACCGTCTCTTGATGGGCATCACGAGACTGCCAGTAAAACTTGGGATAAAGGGACTGAGCGTCGGCCCAATCAATGCTGTCAATATTCGGCGCCCCTTGAAAGCGGTACACCAAGCGTTTTTGATCGGACTTTGCTGTTTTTACACTCTCAATTAGATGTCTAATTGCTTGTCGAAACAAGGACACAACTCCCCCTTTACCCATAGAGCTTTAGGCCAATTTTACATCGCCCATTGTTTCATTGCCCCAACTCAGATCAATGTTATCGCTCAGGATATAGCAAATCCTTCAAATAGAGTTCCAAGTAACAAAATACGCATTAATGCAGTTTTTTATTCTAAAAAATATGTTTTTGATGTAGTTTAATAAAGAAATCAAAACATTTTTAGGTTGTATACAATGCAAGATATCGAGATGTCGTCAAAACTCGATAATGTCTGCTATGACATTAGGGGACCTGTACTCAAACATGCTAAGCGTATGGAAGAAGAGGGGCATAAAATTCTAAAGCTCAATATTGGAAACCCTGCTCCCTTTGGTTTTGATGCCCCAGACGAAATTTTGGTTGATGTGATTCGTAATTTGCCCACTTCCCAAGGCTATTGTGATTCAAAAGGAATCTACTCCGCGCGTAAAGCGGTAGTGCAATATTATCAGCGCAAAGGTATTCGTTCTCTGGACGTGGAGGACGTCTACATAGGCAATGGCGTTTCGGAGCTTATCGTAATGGCTATGCAGGCACTACTGAATAATGGTGATGAGATGTTGGTGCCCTCTCCTGACTATCCACTTTGGACAGCCTCTGTTGCACTCTCAGGAGGCAACGCTGTGCATTATCGATGTGACGAACAATCAGACTGGTATCCAGATTTAAACGATATACGTAAAAAGATCACACCTAAAACTCGCGGAATCGTATTGATCAACCCAAACAATCCAACTGGCGCGGTTTATAGTCGTGACTTTTTATTGGAAGTGATTGAAATTGCTCGTCAGCATAAACTCATCATCTTCGCAGATGAAATATACGACAAAGTGCTTTACGACGGCGCAACTCATACCTCAGTCGCAACTCTTACAGAAGACCTCTTGGTGGTCACTTTCAATGGCCTATCCAAAGCCTATCGCGTGTGTGGTTTTCGTGGTGGCTGGATGTTTATCACAGGCCCCAAGCATCTCGCTCAAGGTTATATTAACGGATTGGAAATGCTCGCTTCCATGCGCTTATGCGCCAATGTTCCAATGCAGCACGCTATTCAAACCGCACTTGGCGGATACCAAAGCATAAATGAATTGATCCTTCCAGGCGGACGATTGCTAGAGCAGCGCGATCGCGCTTACGAACTTATCAACCAGATACCAGGAATATCATGTGTTAAACCCAAAGGGGCCATGTATTTGTTCCCGAAAATCGATACCAAGATGTATAACATCAAAGATGACCAGCAAATGGTGCTCGACTTCCTAATTCAAGAAAAAGTTCTTCTGGTGCAAGGATCTGGTTTCAATTGGCCTGAACCTGACCACTTTAGAATAGTAACCCTACCACATGTCGAAGACTTAGAAATGGCAATAGGACGCTTTGAACGCTTTCTTTCAACTTATAGCCAATAATTCGGTAAGCTTAGTTATTTGGATAAAGAGTACTGGATAAGTACTCTGCTTACTGAAAGGAAGGGGCTTAATAAATTGACCTACAATTAAAACAAACAAGCATAATTGGGAGTCATCGTGGAACAAAGTACTTTTATGGCATGGGTGACCCGCATGCCGCTAATAAAACGCTGGGCCTTGATGCATTGTTTTCAAGAAGAAAATGTGTCTGAGCACTCCCATCAAGTGTCAGTGATCGCACATCTTCTCACTGTGATAAAAAACAAACGTTACAATGGTTATTTAAGCCCTGAAAAAGCCGCAGTTGTGGCGATTTACCACGAAATTTCTGAAACAAAACTTCAAGATATCAATTCAAAGACCAAATACCATAGCCCTGAATTTACTGCAGCCTTTAAGAAACTTGAGGATATTGCTGAACAAGAATGTTTAGAAACATTGCCTGCTGATTTGCGTGATGAATTTGCAAATTTGTTAGTACAGAAAAATGTAGAAGTTGAGTACAAAGCGATAGTCAAGGCTGCTGATATCCTTGCTGCTTATATAAAGACATTAAATGAACTGAGATTTAACAATAATGAGTTTTTGCATGTTAAAGAAGGCCTAGAGCCACGTATCGAGCAGTTAATTGCAACCATGCCTGAAGTGAAAGATTTTATGGATATTTTCTGCGATAGCTGCACAACCACTTTTGACAAAATCTCTGGCTGAAAATGTCGTTTAGAAACCTTTGGTATCAAAGCTAAAACCAAAAAGCACAAACCGCTCAATCTCACTGGAGTAATTGTTTTTTGCGAGACCTGTTTGTAATTTAAGCTTGACGCTTTTAGATAGGTTTTTAACAAAACCAAGGTGGTGCGACTGATACTGAACTTCATTAAGTGATTTTGAAAGCGAGGCTCCTGTATTGGGCTGTTGGCTTAAAATACCAGTGTAATCATTCTTGGCATCACTTTTTCCAAACGTATAGTACAGTGTCCAAGTTTTAGAGGGCCTAAAGGCGGCATGCATTCTTAGCCGATACCCATCAAAAACCGTATACACATCCTCTTTATAATCATTTACTGTGTATTTAAATGAAAATATAAACGGTTTAATCGGAACATTAAGTACAGCGTTGTAATAGTATGAGACTTTGTTTTCAAGCTCGACGGTATTTGGTAGACCAACTAAGCTGCCCTGAATGTTACTCAGGGTTGAACTTGTAAAATCTACTCTTGTTTCAGCAAAGCTCAAGATAGTTGAAAAATACTTCCACTTACTACGAAACTCAGCGCCATAAGGAATATGCATATCGAGCGTATTTGCCCCCAGCTCATTATTGTTTGAACGTCCAGAAATTACACGAAGATGGTGCTTGTCCCAGTCATACCGCCACTGAAAACCGTCATAGGAAGTAACATTTAACGGAGTGACTTCTCTTTGCAAAGATAACCAAGGGTAACGCATCGCGTTATAAACATTTTCATTGAAAATATGCAGTCGTCCTAGTGCGAACCAACCTAAAGGTTCAATAGTTTTGGCGGCATAAACCTCTGAAACTTCAATTTCATCTTCATACAATCTAGAGAGAAAACTGGTGTGGAAGACAATGCTGTTCTCCTGCCAAGATTCATCGAGTGTAAACTTAACGTATGAATCGCCTATGCTTTCTCCTTTAATATAGTTTTCATCGACAGGCGCATAAAATATATTGCCACTAAATGTCGCATCAAGCCCATAGCTAGGTAAAGCTGTGAGCGCTATTGAACCAGAAATTAGATAGCGTAGAAGCATCGATCGCAAACTCGATTTACTCATTATTTGGAAAATTGGCTAATAGCTTGTGACAAGTCAGAAGACAAATCAGCCAATTCAACCGATAGATCACCGACTTTTCCTACAGTATCCAAGGTTGTCCCTATAGATCCTCGCGAGTTGACTGTATTCGATTTTACTTTTTCCGTTGCGCGCATTTGTTCTTCCGTCGCCGACTTAATTGAAGCACTTTGAGCCTGAATATCCTTCACCTGTTGAGAAATCAATTGTAGTGATTCCCCAGCTTTAGATACCATTTCCGCGTTCGACAACGCTCTGTCTTTGGAGGTTTCCAGTACCGAATTGGCGCTTTGCACTGATTCTATCAAGTTACTTAACAACGTATTAATTTGCTCCGTTGATTTCACGGTTCGTGACGCAAGCTCCCTAACCTCTTCAGCAACAACAGCAAACCCTCGACCTTGCTCGCCTGCACGAGCAGCTTCTATCGCAGCATTCAAAGCAAGTAGATTGGTCTGATCAGCAATATCATTAATCACGCTGAGTATGCTGGTAACGTTTTCAGTATCTGACGCCAAGTTTTGTATGACTGAAAAGGTGTTTTGTAGGTCTTCTTGTAGCTGTTCAGATTGAGTGACTGAACGGTTCATTTTCTCTTCACAAGAGTTCAGCTCTTGCTCTGCTTCGATAATAAGATCAGAAGTTTCAGTAGTCGACGTCGCCACATGCTCAACACTATGTGCTAAGGCCGACATCTCATCCACCAGCTCATTGGACAAGTTGTCCAAGTCTTCCATCGCCTGACTAGAGCTAGAAGTGCTCACCTTGAGTTTGTCAGAGATGTTCAGCATCGGATTACAAACGGCTACAACGGCCGCGACTGACTTTTCTAGGTTGGCAATAAACGCATTAAAATTTTGCGCAAGCTGACCTGTTTCATCATTACTTTTTGGTTTGAGGCGATAAGTCAGGTCTCCTCGTCCTTGGCTTAACTTAGCTAAGTTATCTGAGATATTTAGAATGGAGAAGGATACATTTCTTGCAATTAATTGCGCGATAACAATAACGAGTAACACAGAGATAGACGATATGGCTAGAATAATTTTTAATTGATTCTCAAGCGCTTGATTACTTTCTATTGCGAGCTGGTTTAATTTGTTACGTTCCTCTTCTACCGCTACATCAATCTCAGCAACAAGCTTTTCGTAGATGGTACTTTTTTGGTTTGCTGCTTGACTGAGTGCCTCAAAACCCCCTTCAAAATCGCCCCCAAGCATGGCTTGAGATACCATCTCTGATAAGCGAACATATTCACTAAGGTCGTCTAATACTTGCTGGTCAACGGTATCAGAGCTAGTGACTAATAAATTGAGCTTTTGAGCCAAAGCATCGGCACTTTCGCGTGCGTCATTTAAGATATCTTCATCACCAAAGGTAACACTTTGAGTGAAGAGATCTTCAACTCCTTTGATGGCAAAGCTGGAGAGCTCAGCAGCAATAGTATTGGAAAATTGCTGTCCCGTAAGTTTGTCTAAAAAGACAGTATTGGAAGAAATCGAGCTAATGTTAAGAAACCCAATAGATAGGAATGCGCATAGCGCAATGGCAGTAATCGAATGAATCTTCATTCGGATAGAGAGATACATTGACTTCATAGTGACTCCAAACACCAGCGAAGAGGCTTAACACAGAGACAGCAGCTAAGCCTCTCAACATTTAAAATTCACCAACAATTTTGACGTTTTTATCTACCTAAAACTCACCGATAACTTTGACGCTGTCCGTCACACTGCTTTTATCGATATAGCCAATCAAGTCGGGATTATTTGAAATTAGCTGGATCACATCACTGTCGCTATCGACTTCCTTCGGAGGTGTTCCTTTTCCCGTAAAGATAAGCTTAGACCAATATGCCTTATACTGTGAGCTTGATTTACCCACAACATTTTGGTTGAACTCACCCGCAAGTGCACTAGATGACGAATGTGCAATTGGGATGATAGGCTTACCATCAGGTAGCTTTTTGTCCAAATTCAAATAGATACGTGATATTTGCTCTTTGTCTAACGCTGCTGAGCTCGACTTGTTAACAATCACTGCGATTGCTGACACCGCTTGGGCCGAAAAAAACAACGATACGAGTAGAGTAAGTACTGTTTTCATGTGACCCCCTTAAAATATTATACTGATGCCAGATCTGAAGAACTGAGTGTCTGTGTTGGCATAATCATCATCGGTAAAGCCATACTCAAACTTCAAAGCCGCATTCGAGTGGAAATCATAGCGAAGCCCGATAATATGTGTTTTATCTTCAGCCACGACTTGGTCGGTAAATGCTTTTGCACTAGAGTAGCGCGCATCCGTTGTGGCGATTTTATCCAAGTCATTAGTTTTATCTGAACTTGAGTACGAATAGTGGAGCGTGTATTCGTTATATCGATAACCAAGCGTTGCCAAAAAGCGATCGTCTTCAGCAATGGAGATTACATCATCATCAAATCTCACCTCGGCGTATTCGACCCCAAAATAGTAGCTGCCTGGATCATAATACGCAGCCACCCCTGCGATATACCCGCCCATATCGGTTGCCAAAAAGGCATTAGGGAAATCTGAATCAAAAGCGCTATCTAGTTGAGATATTTGGGCATCTTCGTTTGAATTAGTAACAGTAAGCTCAAACTGTGAGTATATTAACTTAGTTTTGATGTCTCCATAATTGAGATCAAAGTTGGAGATGATGTCATACTTACCTGATAGGTCACCGACACTCAATGTCACTTCTCGTTTCCCTGAGCCTAAGTAAACCGCATAGTCAAACGAGCCAAAATTATTGGTGTAATAAAAGTTAATACCGTCATAGTTGGTTACGTTGGCAGCATACACTTCTATTGGCGGCGATATCCAGCTGTACGCATAACTCACATCTAAGTATTCAGAGTAAAAGTAAAAAGGTGCTCTTAGACGACCGAATTTAACGTCAGCATTATCGTTTATTTGGTATTTGACATAAGCCCACTCGAATTCAGGGTCAAAATCGTTTTTGCCCCTTGCAACCAACTGAACTGTCGCACTTAAGCCATCAGATAGATCCGACGAGCCTTGTAGACCAACCACTGATAACTGATCCATTTCTAGCTCGTCTGTCAAATTATCGTATGTTTGACCACCCTCGAAAGTTTTACCGGCCGCAATGGTTGCATACCCTCTCCAATCTATCTCAGCGAATACTGTCGCTGGGCTAAGAATGCACACACTGCTGAGCGCTAAGGTGAATTTATTTATATTTCCTAGCTTTTCCATTTTTCCCATCCTTTGTGTTATCGACATGTGGAATAACTTAATGATTAACATTGAGTAAACACATCAATCCTTACCAACATAGTCTAAAAAAACACCATTCGCTAAATGAAAAATTAACCTATTATTCTTTTTTTTATTGTGAGAATTATCAGATCGAATAATTTAGGATGCTAAAGTGAGAACTATTGATAAAACAGAACAAACTCTATCACTACATTCATAGGTCAAAAGCGCACTTGCTAGAAAAAATTGAGACGTCAGCAAAAGCTTATATGAGGACCAAGTCTATACTACAAAAGAACTGAAAAATTCCTTCTCTGCAAAAATACTTATTCGAACTATAGTTTAAAAATAGATCCAGATTGTGAGGCCGTTATGAGTCGTTGGCTAGTGAGTATACTTTTAATGTCTTGGTCATATGCACCAATATCGATTGCCGAAGATAAGGAGTCAATAAAAGTGGCCATCGGCAACATTTATCGTGACCAAGATGCCACATCTAAATACGGTATACAGGTGGAGAAGGACCTTCAGGCTATCTATTCTGGCGCAGGTCTTGACGCCTCGTTTATCTATTTGCCCAACGAGAGAGCGATTCAGTCGGTTATATCAGGACAGTACGACGCTCTCGACATGAGGGTAGATGCGCTAGAAAAAGAGCAAGAGTTATTAAAAGTCAATGTACCTCTAGTCACCTTCGACATCTATTTGTATACGATAGACGGTAGTTTTTACAATAATCTAAACGAACTTAAAGACCAAACTGTCGTGTCTTACCATGGTACTCGGTATACTAAAGTGTTAAAAAATTATAAACACCTTTATCTAGTTCACAATGCCAAGCAAGCAGCACTAATGCTCAGCAAGGGAAGAGTGTCCGTTTGGCTTGCCCCTGAAGTTTCCTATTTTTTCATCAAAGACCAGTTCCCTGATATAAAAGTATCTAGTTCGAGAATCGCTCGAGGCAATTTGTACCATTATATTCATCGCTCCAATGCCCACATACTTGATAAATTGGAAGCCTCTGCAAAAGAGTACGTCAAGTCAAAGGCTAAGGAAGAATAAGTATTTGGCACTCTTCGACCACTTTCATACCCTGTTTATCACTTTAGTTTAACTGTTGTTTTCTTTGTTACTTTCATTATTTCTCAGTCAGTTATGCAACCTACGTAACCATATATAAGACAAGTTTATTTGGTATTTTATAACCAGCTTACTCACTGCCTATGGTTATTGATAATGCAAGCCTCTGATTTATCGAGAACAGCTTGTTCAAAATTCAACTCAGTATCGTTTCATAAAAGCTCAGGTATCTGATGGCCACTCGTTATAAGATGCCATGAGAAACGCAACCTTATTCTGGTACTTTGCAAAGGGGGTACTATCGATTCCATCGATCCACTCTTGCTAGGATTTCTTCCCAAATATATACGAAATATGTTCTTCCCTTATGCCAGCGTGCACTCAGGTAAAACTTTAGGTGATTATGTACTACTTGAAATCAAAACCAACGCTGAACATGAAAGTGACTTATCAAAGCTGATAGCAACCTGCCCACTGCGTCCATCTAGGCACTCAAAATACGTCAATGGAATTCGTCAACTCATGTGGTTTTAGATTGTCATTGGTTGAATACTGTCTGATCTTTGTAGTTTCTCAAGTTTTTGTGTACGGTATCATAAAACCCTTGGGAAAATATTTATGACATTCCAAATCAGCAGCTTATGGCATGAACGACATGATGATGAGCATAAGATTCGTCGTGATGATCATCGGACCCCTTTTCAACGTGACCGAGCAAGAATACTCCACTCAGCCGCATTTCGGCGCCTGCAATCCAAGACACAGGTGCATGGAAACAGCTTCGATGACTTTCACCGTACACGGCTCACACATTCTTTAGAAGCAGCGCAACTTGGTAGCGGTATTGTCGCTCAAATAAAGAAAAAACAGCCCGAGTATCGCGAATTGTTACCTAGCGACAGCCTGATTGATTCATTATGCCTTGCGCATGATATTGGACATCCTCCCTATGGGCATGGAGGAGAAATTGCACTGAACTACATGATGCGAGATCATGGTGGATTTGAAGGAAACGCCCAAACATTTCGTATCGTCACTAAACTCGAACCCTACACTGAACATTTTGGAATGAATTTAGCTCGGCGGACACTACTGGGATTAATTAAATACCCTGCGTTACTGAGTGAAACTTGCTCTAGCGAAACTCCAAAGAGTGTGACACATCAAAGGCAACTTAAAGCTAAACAGTGGTCTCCCGCAAAAGGCTTGTATGATTGCGATCAACCTCTATTTGACTGGGTATTATCACCATTAAATAAATCAGACAAACAACTGTTCGGGCAAATTCTTTCTGAGCCAAGAGAAAAACATCAACATAAAAAAACCAGTTTTAAATCTATAGATTGCTCTATCATGGAATTAGCGGACGATATTGCCTATGGAGTGCATGATTTAGAAGATGCGATTGTTCTTGGAAAAGTGACCCAAGCCCAATGGGTTGAGGGGGCTCAAGACGCTCTTTTAAACTGCGGGGAGCCTTGGTTTAGAGCACATATAGAGTCTGTCACCAATATGCTGTTTTCCGGCATTCACCATCAGAGAAAAGACGCGATTGGCGGTATAGTAAATGTGTTATTGACCAGTATTTCAATTAAACCTGTTAATGCTATTTTCGCCAGCGATTTACTCGCCTTTAATGCTTACCTAAAACCAGAAATGGCCACTGCATTACAAATACTTAAACAATTTGTCCATGACTATGTTATCCGTGTACCACAAGTACAGATTGCTGAGTATAAAGGACAACAAATTATCATGGATATTTTTGAAGCACTCAGTGCTGATCCCGAAAGACTACTTCCTATTTCGGTTCGCCAAGATTGGCAAGCAGCCCAGAGCATTACGGAGGGTTATCGTGTGATCACCGATCACATATCTTCCATGACTGATGGTCATGCTCAAAGGCTTCACCAGCAGCTATTTTCATCCTATTGAACGGCTTGAAAACTCCTCTAAGACACGCTGCATACGATGCTTTTCGCTTTCACTAACAAAACTTGCTTCTATGGCATTTTGCGTTAACTGAGTCAATTCATCCTCTGTCAGTGAATGACTCTGCGCAACAGCAAGAAAGTTATCCGTCATATAGCCGCCAAAATAGGCAGGATCATCTGAGTTAATCGTAACGCAAAGATTTTGCCTTAATAAATCAACCACATTGTGTCGCTTCATCTCATCAAATACTTTAAGTTTTATATTTGATAATGGACACACAGTCAGAGGCATACGAGACTCAGCCAGCAAACGGACCAAGCGGCTATCGTCAGAGCATCGAACTCCATGATCAATACGCGAAACTTTTAGTAAATCAATACTATTATATATATTATCTACCGACCCCTCCTCTCCTGCATGTGCTACTGTTAAAAAACCTTCTTTAATCGCTTTAACAAATACTTGAGTAAATTTCTCAGGCGGATGACCAACCTCCGAAGAATCTAACCCCACAGCAATGATTTTATCCTTATGTTTTATTGCCTGCTCTAAAGTCAAAAAAGCACTCTGCTCATCCAAATGGCGTAAAAAACACATAATAACGCGACTGCTAATGCCCATTTTTTGTTTACCGTCTTCAAGAGCGCGATGAATTCCATTAATCACAGTATCAAAGGAAATACCTCGTTCAGTATGAGTTTGTGGGTCGAAAAAAATCTCAGTATGAATTACGTTATCTTGCTGACAGTGAAGTAAATACTCCCAAGTCAAGTCATAGAAATCTTGCTCATCAATCAGTACGTTGGCGCCTTGATAATAAATATCTAAAAATGACTGAAGATTAGTAAATTGATAAGCAGTCCTAACTTCTTCTGGTGTGTTAAATGGCAGAGGAATTTTATTTCGTTTGGCCAACTTAAACATCATCTCAGGTTCTAAAGAGCCTTCGATATGCATATGCAACTCAACCTTGGGTAACTGACGAATAAATGTATCTTGATTCATGCACTTGTCTCCATTCCATTAGTAGACCGCAGAGAGGATTATTTTTTCAAAATCGAAGAGTTGCCCACATACACAGCCGCTAATGTCATGATTTCCATACATGATGTGCTGTTAACGGTCTAATGATCTGAGTGCAGTACGCACGCCTTATTGAGAGTATTGTTACATGAACAGAAAAATGCAACTAGATGAATAAAAACATACAGAACAAGGTCAATGACACATGACCTATTTTATTACCGACATGATTCTGATGATGAGGAGAACTAAAAGTGTGAATAGGCGTTTAAATTCATTTATCTAGGTTTGTACAGAGCACAATAAAACACGACATCATATTATCTATCATGAATAATTCCGCTTAAATATACCTGCTGGCATATTACTAATTTGAAAGTCAATCATATGATTAAAAGCATCAAGTAATGGCGAGAAATCACGCTCGGGTTCAAGCAAGGACAAAAGGTGATAACCAGCCTCTACTGTCGATAGGCTATTGTTGCTAGGGGCTTTGCGGATTCGATAATTACCCTTTAAATCTTTGGGTAAGTGAATCATAGGCAATTTTTTTAAGTTGCTCGATAACTGCCAGATTTTATAGGCTTTTTTCCAAGTGCCATCGAGAATAATAATACGTACTTTACTATTGTTACTCATCGCTTCTTTTGCTGCAGAGACACCTGAAGACAAATCACTCGGATAAAGAATAAAATGTTGCACATCACTTTCACACAGCAATAGGTTAAACTCCACATGTTGAGTAAAGTTTTCACCTTGGAACAAATAACATCCTGCTAATGAAAGCGTTAGGATCTTTGCAGTCCCCATAGGCTTCTTAGCTTCTGTAGGATGCTGTAGAATGATCAGTTCCACATTGGCTGACAGGCTATGTATCCACTCACAGATGCAAGCTTTGGTTGACTTACCACATTGTAAACAATATCGAGACATAGAGTGCGCTTATTTCTTTTACTGGTTGTAATTAGCTTAATTTGCTTGTGTGTACAATTTGAACCTTTAGCTAACCTGACATATTGGCAAAATGAACTCATCGAACAAGGCCAGTGGTGGCGGATCCTAACAGGAAACTTTACCCATACCAACTGGATTCATCTAACTATGAATATCCTTGGCCTCTGGGTAATTTCCTACTTGTTTAGGCCCAACCCTAAATCATTTATTTGCGTCTTGCTAATCGTAAGCTTATCGGTTGGTATACTTAATCTTACAACGTCTATGAGTTCTTATGTCGGCTTGTCAGGAACGCTGCACGGTATTTTCGCCTACTATGCACTCTATGAGTCTTTGTCTGGTAGAAAAAGTAGCTGGTTGTTAGTTCTTGGGGTAGTGGTGAAAACAGGCTGGGAAATGACCATAGGCGCATCTCAAACCACAAGTGAGTTAATTAATGCCGCCGTCGCAGTAGAGTCTCACCTATTTGGCATATTGACAGGGCTCATCCTAGCTCTTATTGCCAACAAACATAAGTTGCTCGCAATATTCAAACCTCCACAATAATAATTTCTGTTGATGTTGGCCAACAAAGGACTCACAATAGCGCCTTTTTGCAGCTCATTATGGCTGCGTGAGCATGAGCTCAACTTATTACAGAGACATATTTATGGGTTTTACCTCTTTAGGCCTTTCTGCTCCAATCCTTAAAGCCATAGGTGATCAGGGTTATGACAAGCCCTCACCAATTCAAGAGCAAGCAATTCCTGCAGTCTTAGCAGGAAAAGACGTAATGGCTGCTGCGCAGACTGGCACAGGCAAAACCGCTGGTTTTACTTTACCAATTCTTGAGCTTCTTGATAATGGGCAAAGAGTCAAACCCAACCATGTTAGAGCGCTAGTATTAACACCAACACGTGAACTGGCTGCCCAAGTACAAGACAATATTTATAAGTACAGCCGGTATCAAAAGCTAACGTCTAACGTGGTTTTTGGTGGTGTCAAAATCAACCCACAAATGATGAAGCTTCGAAAAGGTACCGATATTCTTGTCGCAACCCCAGGCCGTTTACTCGATTTATATCAGCAAAATGCCATTCAGTTTTCGCAGCTGGAAGTACTTGTATTAGACGAAGCTGACCGCATGCTAGATATGGGATTTATTCGTGATATCCGCAAGATACTGGCATTGCTACCACAAAAACGTCAAAACCTTCTTTTCTCTGCCACCTTTTCTGATGAAATTCGACAACTCGCGAAAGGTTTAGTCAACAATCCGGTTGAAGTCTCTGTTGCTCCCGCAAACTCGACAGCCAACACGATTGAACAGTCTATCTACCCAACAGACAAGCGAAAAAAAGCACCTATGCTGTGCAAATTAATCCAAGAAGGCGACTGGAAACAAGTCTTGGTTTTTTGCCGAACAAAACATGGTGCAAACCGCTTATCTTATTACCTCAATGGCCAAGGTATTACTGCTGCGCCTATTCATGGGAATAAAAGTCAAAATGCTCGAACCAAAGCACTGGCCGATTTTAAGTCTGGTGAAGTTCGTGTATTGGTTGCAACTGATATCGCCGCACGTGGCATTGATATCCCCCAGCTACCACAAGTCGTTAACTTTGAACTACCCCATGTCGCCGAAGATTACGTACATAGGATTGGCAGGACAGGTCGCGCCGGAGAAGTTGGTAAAGCGATTTCTTTAGTAGAAGCGGCTGAAGCTAGCGAATTGTTCGCTATCGAAAAGCTTATCCAACAAGTTTTACCTCGTCTTGAACTAGAAGGTTATAAAGCGGTCAACGAACTGCCTAAATCCAAGCTAGATACTCGACCAATAAGACCTAAAAAACCTAAAAAGCCCAAAAAACCTAAAATCGACCATATTGATGGCCAACGCTCTGGTGATAACGCTAGAGGTCATAAGCCCGCTGGTAAAAACAAACGTCACTATGGGAGCAGCACAACACAAAATAGAAACAGCAAAAGCGGTGCTAACGGCTAGTGGTTGTTCTCTTTGTCCAGACTGTATATACAGTAAAACATCGTATTAATACTTTGACTCAGACAACCTATATTTAATTGTATCTTCCCAGATGTGCAATCAAGTTCTTATTGAAGTCTTGTTATGAAATAGTGCGAAAAACTCTGATGAGAGATGAGATTTTTAAATTTCAAGCACTTTTACGGCCCTGACATTGACCGAATGAGATAATGAAAAGTTATTATCGATATTTCATAAATAATCTCGTGAATATTTTACGGTCAATAAACATACTGAGCATAACGTGTAAGTACTATATGGTAGACTTAAAATGCAACCAGGTTTTCAAACTCAAAAAACAGCTAGTGCTGATAATATTCGTCACTCTGAAAATTTAGGCAACAGTGACAATCAATCCCTAAATGTTATTTCAGTAAGTTCAGTTTCTGAAAAAAAAATCCATGACTTAATTGAAAAGATTATATCTTTGAACTTGAGCTCTTCTGTAGACAGGAATAATGTAGAAAAACTGACACTCAATCTAGATAACTACCTTAACGAGCAAGACAAAAGCCAGCGACAGCTTTCATCTGCCCCCTCAAAAGAAGCTAAAAACTCGCCACCTCCACCTCCACCTCCGCCGCCTAAATCAACTAATAATAACGTGGCCCCCCAGGGTAGAGAGGCTCTATTCGCTGAAATAAGAGAAAAAGGGGCTACTGGCTTACGAAAAACAAACCTGACTGATAATACAGTGAAAGGGACACCGCCAACTAAATCGGCTAATACTAACGTGGCCACTCAGGGTAGAGAAGCTCTATTCGCTGAAATAAGAGAAAAAGGGGCTACTGGTTTAAGAAAAACAAACCTGACTGATAATACAGTGAAAGGGACACCGCCAACTAAATCGGCTAATACTAACGTGGCCACCCAGGGTAGAGAAGCTCTATTTGCTGAAATAAGAGAAAAAGGGGCTACTGGTTTAAAAAAAATAAGTAAGCAACCAATTCAACACACTAACAACAATGAAGGCTCTAACATCAGTAGCCATAACCCTCTCATTGACGGTATGTCAGAAAAAGGAAAGCAGCTGCTGTTTGAAAATCCAGACCAAATTCTAGACCAGGCCGGTCAATTGTCGGATGCAGATAAAAAAGCCATTGCAGCATTTACGAGTAAGATGATTGTTCATGCAGCTAAACCAGATATTCTGGGTGAACTGAAAAAGCAGATCGGTCATCTACCAGCCAATGAAGTTACCGAAAAACACATTAGTGCTATGCCAGAGTATTGCCAAGACTACTTTTCAGTAATTAGGCCTTATACCCATGATATACATACTTCTGTTCCCTTTGGTAATGCGCTATGTAGAAAGGCTGAGAAGGAAAACTATCAAAAAATCGATGCTGGTAGTGAAATGATTCATTTGAAAGGCAAAACCCCACAGAAACATCAAGGCCAACAGCAAACCCAATGGCAAAGTGTAACAGAAGTGATAGAAAAGCTTCAGATAAATAAGCGCTTAGAAGCAACATCATGGCATGAAAAAAGTGGGACAGTAGTTAGAACACCAAAAGAAAGCAACTCTGTTTTTGCTGAAGCACAAGAAAAGGCATCCAAGAGCTTAGATAATGAAACGCGTTCTGCATTGCTTAAAAATAACTATGAAAATCAAGTGACAGCAGCACTTAAAGAGGATCCTATATTCAGCGGCTTATTCGCAAAAATAGATAAAGATGCAGCACAGAAACTAGAGTCAGAATTTCGTGAGAGCATCAAGAACCCTGAAACTTTAGAAAAAAGCATTGGTGACTTTGTGCTGAACAAGTTACAAACACAATGTAAAGAGTTTACTTATACAGGTCTAACCGCTGAAAATGAGTCACTTCAACAAGAAATTGAGCGCCTGAAGGCACTGCTAGCTCACCGTTAAGATATACTATTTCAGCTAGGTATTAATCGGTAAGCCCTCAAAAATGAGGGCTTACTTTTTAATAGCGGCTAGGCATTACACTATCGGACGTTGGCCTCGGTCAATAAGCTTCAACAAAACATTATCAGCGGCTTCTCCCGCCAAACCCGCTAGCTTTGATGTAAGCTTTTTCTTCTCAACATAGCGAATCGATAATACGGTCTTATCTTTACAAGCCGCTACGACCAAATCATCAGAGGTACAAACTTCATCAACAAGGCCTAGCTCATGCGCTCGAATACCAAACCAATGCTCTCCAGTTGCGACTTTCTCCAACTCTAAAGACGGTCGACGTTCACGGATAAAGTCTTTAAACAAATCATGAGTGTCTTCCAACTCTTGCTTAAATTTATCGCGAGCTTTATCTGTATTTTCACCAAACATGGTCAGAGTCCGCTTATACTCTCCAGCAGTCAGTTGTTCATAATCAATATCATGCTTTTTCAAAAGCTTATTGAAATTTGGTAGCTGCGCGATCACTCCAATTGAGCCCACAATTGCGAAAGGAGCAGAAACCAACTTGTCTGCAATACAAGCCATCATGTAACCACCACTGGCGGCAACTTTATCAACAGCAATCGTTAATGGCAGTTGAGCGGCTTTAATGCGATCGAGCTGAGAAGAAGCTAATCCGTAGCCATGTACCATACCGCCACCAGACTCTAAACGCAGTAAGACTTCATCTCCCTCTTTCGCAACAGAAAGAATCGCTGTGACCTCCTCACGCAGAGAGGAAACTTCTTTAGCATCAATGCTTCCTTTAAAATCAAGCACGAATAAGTGAGGCTCTCTTTTACCATCAAGATCCCCTTCTTTTGACGCTTGTTTTACTTCCTTTTCTCTGACTTTGAGCTTTTCTTTTTCCTGCTTCTTTTCCGCTTTATCACGCGCTTTAAGAAATGCAGAGTCATGCAAGTGATGTTCAAGCTGCTCGACTGTCTCTTTATTCTGCTCAGTTAGATTGGTGATTTCTAGTTCACCTTTTGCCGCGCCGCTTTTTCCACCTACGGTTTTAGCAACCACTAACAGTGCAATCACGGCAACGACCACGGTTACAATCTTGGCCAAAAACAGCCCATAGTCCAACAAAAATTCCAATGTAATATCCCCTAAGATGCGAATTAGTGTATTGTAACCATCATCCTACTGATTCATAAAGCAGAACGTAACAATTAAGGACATATGACGTGAATTATTCTATTCCCTCAGATGCGTTACAAGGAAAAATCATACTTGTAACAGGCGCTGGTGACGGCATCGGAAAGCAAGCGGCGTTATCCTATGCTCAACATGGTGCCACTGTCATATTGCTAGGCCGCACAGTCAAAAAACTTGAACAGACTTACGATGAAATTGAAGCACAAGGCTTTCCCCAACCAGCCATCATTCCTCTGGATATGAAAGGCGCATCTAAACAAAATTATCTCGATATGGCCGACACTATTGGCAGTCAATTCGGTCGCTTAGATGGCGTTTTACATAATGCCAGCTTGTTAGGTGTATTGAGCCCATTCGATCAAATTAGTGAAGCAACATACGATGATCTAATGCAGGTGAATGTCAAAGCGCAGTTTTTAATGACACAAGCTATATTACCACTTCTGCATAAATCCAATCACGCGAGCCTTATTTTTACTTCTTCCACTGTGGGCCATAGCGGACGCGCGTTTTGGGGAACTTATGCCATGTCAAAGTTCGCAACCGAAGGTATGATGCAAGTCCTAGCCGATGAACTCAGCGATTCTCATATCCGAGTAAATGCGATTAACCCTGGCGGCACAAGAACAGGAATGCGTGCCAAAGCTTACCCTGCTGAAGATGCCGATTTGCTCAAAACACCCCTAGAGATCATGCCTTTATATCTCTATTTGATGTCGAATCAAAGTCAGGACATCACAGGGCAATGTATTGATGCTCAACCCAAAAAATAAATTCTTCTTTTATTCAACGCCTTGTTAACAAACAAGGCGTTTTTTTACCCGTTTACCTGCCTTGTCTCTTGCCGACTAATCATAAAAACATATACTGTATACATATACAGGTATTTTGTTATGTATGAATTAATCGAACATCTTAAGAAAAAACAATGGCTTTGGCAGGGAAGCTCTGAACTGCAATCTAAGGGAGTTTATCCAACCGGTTTTAAGCTTTTAGACGAAAGGCTAGAGGGCGGTTTCCCGCATCATGGCGTTGTAGAGTTGCACTCAAGTTCAGGTATAGGAGAGCTTCGATTATTATGTCCTCATTTAAAGAGTAATCATAAAGGGAGGCTATCGGTATTCATTCAGCCTCCAGGGAATCTCTCAGCACAGCACTTAATTACCCAAGGCATTGATCTAAACCATATCCTATTGCTCTACCCCAAAACTTGTAAAGAAGCGTTATGGGCCGCTGAG
This sequence comes from Vibrio aquimaris, assembly GCF_009363415.1. Classification (NCBI taxonomy): domain Bacteria; kingdom Pseudomonadati; phylum Pseudomonadota; class Gammaproteobacteria; order Vibrionales; family Vibrionaceae; genus Vibrio; species Vibrio aquimaris. Next base: position 2,085,829 of record NZ_CP045350.1, read on the forward strand.
CAATGCCTTAAAAGCGGAGCTTGTAGCAATGTACTTCTATGGCACAGTCAACCAGAAGTGCATCATGTTCGCCGCCTTCAGGTTGCCAGTGAAACTGGCAATAGCCTGTCATTTTTGTTTAAAGAATCCAGCACTCTTTTCTCTCTACCTGTTAGTTTGAGCATGACACTTATACCACACGCTCATGGGTTAGAAATAACCATCACTAAACGTAAAGGAAGCTGGTCACATTCAAGCTTTTTAATCGATATGAGAACTTACTGGCCCTCCCTTGCAGAAAAAGAGCACCATAATGTTGTTCTACCTTTTCGGAGGCGTAAGCAAGGCTAATGAGGCAATTATGGCTTTACCTACACTTCCCAAAACTACAACTGGATACCTTGTACTCAGACAAGGATCTTCAACCTCTGGTGGTTCTTGATACGAAGCGCTTTCAAATCGTACAATCGAATAATACGGCTCAACAACAAGGCATTCAGAATGGTATGGGCCTTGGCAGCGCAAGCACACTTTGCCCATCACTTTTAGTGCATCCTTATGATGAAAGCGTCGAACAGCAAGCTCTTTTAGAGATCGCTCAATGGCTTTATCTTGTCACCTCTGATCTTGTCTTATTTCCACCCAAAGGACTTTTACTTAAACTAACAGATATGCTTACTCTATACGGTGGGCTTGAATCTTACTGGCATACTGTTTCTCACCACTTACAATCCCTCAACATCCAATTTTGTTATGCCACGGGCTTTTCTCCATTTTCAGCTATTTTACTGACCAAATTAGGTCCAAATCTCCTCACAGAAGACCAAGATGCTATCAATATCAACCTGAGAGCCTGTCCTATTTCTGCAACAGAACTGAGTAAAAAGCAGGTTGAAAAGCTGTCTCGTGTTGGTGTGATTACACTGGAGGATTTACTTAAACTTCCAATCTCTGAAATTGCTAGGCGGTTCGATATTGAACTAGTGAACTACATTGGCAAGCTGACGGGCCAATTCAAACACCCAGTGGATTTTTACCATCCACCAGAAGAGTTTCATCACTACCTAGAGCTACTCTTTGATATCGATAATAGGCAGTGGCTAGAAAAGCCCCTGAGGAAACTGCTTGTCAAGCTTGAGCACTTCCTTACATTACGCAGCCAAGTCGCTTATGAACTTGAATTACAACTGCACCAGCGTGACACCGCATCAGAAGTTGTTACTTTAACATCAGCATGTGGTGACTACCTAGCTGATCGGTGGGAAAAGCTCAGTCAGCTGACGATGGAATCTCTGCAGCTTAGTGGTTCTGTCCATGCTCTAACACTTAAAGTCATTCGTAGTGGTGAACTGGAATCTATCAGCCAAGATATTTTCTTCGGTTATAAAGGCCAACAAACACCTCTCGAACTTATCACAACTCTACAAGCCAAGTTAGGTAAAACGCAAGTATGTAAGATAGCGCCAACTGATGACCCGAGACCAGAAAAATCTACCGTACTTTGTTGTCCGGAGAAGACTGTTTCAAATGACTCTCAAACAACTGGACTAAGACCCTCATTCGTACTCAAAAATCCAGAACTCTTAGTGGACAAAGTCACCATTTTACATGGCCCCGAACGTATTGCTACTGGTTGGTGGGATGGTGAAGAAGTCACCCGGGATTATTTCATTGCGCGCAGTGAAAACGGTCGTTGGTTATGGGTATTTCGAAATCAGAAAATGCAATGGTTTCTCCACGGAGTATTTAGCTAAGCAAGAGATTAAGTCATGAAATATGCTGAACTATTTTGCCAAACTAACTTTTCATTTCTTGTAGGCGCTTCTCACGCAGAAGAGCTGATTCTACAAGCAGACTTTCTGCGTTATCACTCGCTCGCTATTACCGATGAATGCTCTGTTGCGGGCGTGGTAAAAGCCTACAATGCCATCAAAACACATAAACTCAATATTCAGCTCATCATTGGCAGCATGTTTTGGTTACATCAAGAGTGTCAGATCATCTTGCTTTGCCCAAATCGCAAAGCCTATGCAGAATTATGTCGGGTTATCACTAATGCGAGAAAACGCTGCAAAAAAGGAGATTATCAACTCGCCGAGTGGGACTTGATGTCAATACGCCACTGCCTCATTATCTGGTTACCTAATCACACCAAAGACAACCAAAAATGGGGACACTGGTTGACTCAACATCACCAATCTAGGCTGTGGTTAGGCGTGCAGCGCCATCTAGGATCAGACGATAAGCAGTACCTTACTCACTGTGAGCAACTTGCTCACAGTTTTATGCTGCCCATAACCGCTGTCGGTGGAGTATTAATGCATACTCCAAGTCGGCTGCCTTTGCAGCACGTCTTAACATCAATCCGGCACCAAAGCAGCGTTGAAAATATCAGCCGATACCTTTTAAGTAACTCTGAGCGAAGTCTGCGTAGTAAAGACAAGCTTTCTCGGTTATTCAAAGCACAATGGCTAAGAGAGAGCGTCCATATCGCCAAAAAATGCCATTTTAGTTTATCGGAATTGCAATATGAATATCCAAGTGAACTTGTACCTGTGGGTACAAGTGCGATGTGTCACCTGAGAAGTTTGGTTGAAAAAGGTAAGCGGCGACGCTTTCCTGATGGCATACCTGATGACATTAAAAATACCATAGACAAAGAGCTCAATCTTATTGAAAAGCTTAACTACCCATATTATTTTCTGACCATCCACGACATTGTTCAGTTTGCCCAGAGAGAAAATATTCTCTACCAAGGAAGAGGCTCTGCAGCCAATTCGGTTGTCTGCTATTGCCTCGAAATTACCTCTGTAGATCCAAGGCAAATTTCGGTACTTTTTGAGCGTTTCATTAGTGAAGAGCGCGATGAACCGCCGGATATTGATGTTGACTTTGAACACGAACGTCGTGAAGAAGTCATTCAATACATTTATCAAAAATATGGCCGAGAGCGTGCAGCACTTGCCGCCACCGTGATCACTTATCGATTTAAAAGCGCTGTCAGAGATGTAGGCAAAGCGCTTGGGATTGAAGAGACTCAACTCAACTATTTCATCAAAAATGTTAATCGCCGCGATCGCGAGCTTGATTGGCAAACGCAAATTGTTGAACTCGGTTTGGAGCCAAATTCACTCAAAGGTGAGCAATTTATTTCCTTGGTTAATAGCATCCTTGGGTTTCCTCGTCACCTTTCACAGCATGTCGGCGGTTTTGTTATTGCAGCAGGCCCTCTTTATGAATTAGTCCCTATTGAAAATGCAGCCATGGCTGATAGAACCGTCATTCAATGGGATAAAGATGACCTTGAGAGCCTTAAGCTGATGAAAGTAGATGTGCTTGCATTGGGTATGCTCAGCGCGATTCAAAAATGCTTTAAACTGATTAAACGCCTACATAATCAATCATTAACTATCGCACATATTACGAATCTAGAAGACGATAGAAATGTATATGAAATGATTCAACAAGCAGACACCATAGGCGTCTTCCAAATTGAATCTAGAGCACAAATGAGTATGCTACCTAGACTCAAACCGAAGACTTATTACGATTTAGTCATCCAGATAGCCATAGTTCGGCCAGGTCCAATCCAAGGGGATATGGTCCACCCTTTCCTCAAACGGCGAAACGGTCTAGAGTCTGTTACTTATCCTTCAGAAGAAGTGAAAGAAGTGTTATCACGCACAATGGGCGTACCAATTTTTCAAGAACAGGTGATCAAATTAGCTATGGTAGCTGCTGGCTTTAGCGGTGGTGAAGCAGATCAGTTACGCCGAGCTATGGCCTCTTGGAAAAAAAATGGCAAGTTACTCAAGTTTCGCAAAAAACTAATCCAAGGAATGCAAAGCCGTGGTTATGAGAAAGTATTCGCTGAGCGCCTATTCGAACAAATACTTGGATTTGGTGAATACGGCTTTCCAGAGAGTCACTCCGCTTCATTCGCAGTCTTAGCCTACTGCTCAGCATGGCTAAAGTATTACCATCCTGAAGTTTTTTATACGTCGCTTCTTAATAGTCTTCCCATGGGATTTTACAGTGCATCACAACTGGTCCAAGATGCAAAACGCCACAAGATCATTGTCCTACCTATTTGTATCAATCACTCTGTTTATGATCACCAAGTAGTACAACATAATGGCGGATTAGCAATCAGGCTTGGATTTCGTCAAATCAAAGGCTTTAGTAAACAAACCAGCCAACGTCTTCTCAAAGCTCGCGGCTCCGCAGCATTTCAAAATCTAGGACAACTAAAAAATATTGGCTTGAATCGACAAGAGTTAGAACAACTTGCCTCAGCCAACGCCATGTCATCAATTGCCAATGATCGCTTTCAAACGCGTTGGGAAATAATAGATTCGTTATCAGATTTACCTTTATTCAAAGAGTTACAAGAGCCTGAAGAAAAGAGTCTGCCTAGTCCATCTGAAATGCAGACCTTACTGGAAGATTATGCTGCAACTAACCTATCCCTTAACAAGCATCCGATAACAGTTCTGGAGAAGGCCAACAAACTTGGGCGATTTGTCCGAGCAAAAAATCTGATACAACTTCCCCATGGATCTCTTGTGACTATCGTCGGTGTGGTAACAGGTAAACAATCTCCCGGAACTGCTGCAGGTATCACTTTCCTAACACTAGAAGATGACACCGGCAATATAAATGTTATCGTTTGGCAGGCAACAGCTAGAGCTCAAAAGAAAGCTTATCTAACAGCCAAGGTTATGATGATAAAAGGGGTATTAGAGAAAGAAGGACAAATCACACATGTGATCGCAGGAAAACTCATTGATATCACGGATAAACTTAGTCATTTGACCACACATTCTCGTGATTTCCATTAATGCCGAATATTTCATAGAGATCGTATCGAGTTTTCAATACACGCAGCTGTCGTTTGCAGGTTTTTGTCTTTAGTACCAGCAAACTATTCACTAGCTAGATAACACATCTCGCAGCCTATCCTGTGCAACCTGCACCAGCAAGTCTGGTTGGAATTTGGATATAAAGCGATCACAACCCACTTTTTTGACCATAGCATCGTTAAAGCTACCACTGAGAGATGTATTCAAAGTCACATACAGGTCCTTGAGCTTAGGATCATTACGGATCTCATAGGTAAGCTTGTAGCCATCCATCTCTGGCATTTCCGCGTCTGTTATCATTAACAGCAACTCACGCGGGACATCTTTACCTTCTTCGGTCCATTGTTTTAGAAGCTTTAATGCTTCAAGTCCATCACGACACTCCAAAATGTTGAGCCCCAGTTGTGATAAACATCCTTTGACCTGAGAGCGCGCTGTCGAAGAGTCATCCACGATTAGAACATTTCGACCCACCATTTGAGCCGCAAGATCTTCATCAAGCACACCTTCAGAGATGGATACATCATACTCAATGATTTCTGCCAAAACTTTCTCGACATCGATTATCTCAACAATGGCCTGATCCTCATTATCTTTAATGTGAGTAATTGCCGTTAAGTAATTGGCTCGACCAGCAGTTTTAGGCGGGGGTTGAATTTCGGCCCAAGTCGTATTGATAATGTTGCGCACTTGCCCAACTAAAAACCCCTGTATGGACCTATTGTATTCTGTGATAATAAGATTGTATTCCACATCTTCTTCACGAAGAGGAGGAAAACCAATGGCACCGCGAAGGTCAATCACTGGTACAGGAACCCCGCGCAGAGACGCAACGCCTGTAATATGATGATGACAACCCGGCATCTTAGTCAATGGAGGAACTTGAATTACCTCACGGACTTTAAATACGTTGATGGCAAAGATCTGCCGACTGTTTAGGCGAAATAGCAATAGCTCAAGCCGGTTTTCACCCACCAAGTTGGTTCGCTGATCAACGCTATTTAAAACTCCAGACATACAACTTCTCAACTACTACGTAATATATCAAAAATAGACTAAAGCTGGCCTAAACCAAAATAAACCTGTGCAACTAAAATACTATATGTTCGCAAAAAAGGGATAAATACCCATAATAACAAAAGCTAACCTTCAACAACTTTCATTAATAATAAACCATCATAAAGGGCTTGTTTGATTAAAGCGGCGCCTGGCATTGTTGCTTGCTTGTAAAAACGAGATTCTACAACCTGTAGACCTTGCTGATAGACAGGCAGGCTTTGCTCCTTTATGCAGCTTTGAATCGCTGGGTATAAAATGCTTTTCGCCTGATTGATTGCTCCGCCAATCAATATCTTCTCTGGATTAAACAAATTAATCACTATCGATATTGCAGTTCCCAGATAACGACCAAGTTTTTCTATCACCTCAACAGCTAAAGCGTCACCGTTAGCGGCAGCTTCACAAATGTCTTCAATAGAAACTTCATCAATGCTTGAGAGTATCGAAGGCTCACCTTTAGCAAGCCTCTCGTTTACCTCATCTCGAATAGCTTGAGAGCTCGCCACTGTTTCTAAACACCCTCGGTTACCACAATGACAAGGCTTGCCATGGGGATCAATTTGAATGTGACCCAGCTCGCCTATATTTCCATGACGCCCCAGAAGAACACGGCCATCGAGAATAATACCCGCTCCGAGGCCATGATGAATTGAAATAAGTACTGAGTTATCATTATCCTGAGAATGACCAAATAGCTTCTCGGCTAAAGCCCAAGCACGAGTGTCATTGGCAACGAAAACTGGCAAACCTGTGGCTTTAAATATTTCAGGACCCAGAGCCAAATTTTCAACATTGTAGTGAGGCATTTGCATGACAATGCCTTTTTCTGAATTGACCAAGCCGGGTAAAGTTAAGGCTATGCTGGTTACGCGACCAAGCTGCTCAGCGTAACTCTGAAAAAATTCATCAATTTCATGTAATAACCGAGATAAAACATCCTCTTGGTCAATCTCATGAATATCAATCTTAGTATCGATGAGCACCTCACCACCAAGCTCGTGCAAAGCGATGGTGAGATAACCACGACCAAGGCGCATAGAAAGAAATTGCCAATCCTTGTTATTGACCTGCAGACCAACAGCTGGTCGGCCTCGACTGATCGCTTCTTGAACCGTTGTTTCATGAATCAAGTGCGCTTCAATCAATTCACGAGTTATTTTGGTAATACTGGCAGGGGCTAGCTCACTCTCTTTGGACAAATCAATTCGGGAAATAGGACCTTTTTGATCGATAAGTTTATATACACGGCCAGCATTGACCTGCTTAATGTGGTCAATATGACCTGGTTGAGCCATGTACATAGGATGCTCCGAATATCAACAACATCGCAATTTTTTTACTTTGCGAAGTAATTGTGAAGGACTTTACTAAATTGCCGTGACAGCCATCACGTATAAAGATGATTGTTTGAGCGTTTCATCAAATTGCTAAACAAATCCGACATTTGACACTATATTTTTTTGCATTAATAAATATGTGCACACTTAATTATCTATATCTCCCACAATTCAGTATTTTGCATATACTCAAGTAAGGCTTGCGTCCAAAAGCCACTTAACTCCCATTGTGATCAAGGATGATGCCATGACCTGCATTCAAAGAAGAACGAAAATAGTCACTACACTAGGTCCTTCAACCGACAAAGAGGGCATGTTAGAAGAAGTCATAAAAGCTGGTGCGAATGTCGTTAGAATAAACTTTTCTCATGGTTCAGCTGAGGAGCATGTCGAAAGAGCAACACAAATACGCAGTATTGCCGCAAAATATGGTACTCATGTAGCAATATTGGGTGACCTACAAGGCCCCAAAATACGTGTTTCTACCTTTAAGGACAACAAGATCCATCTTTCTGTTGGCGACACTTTTGTACTTGATAGTGACTTACCGAAAGGCCAAGGGAATCAAAACGCAGTAGGACTAGATTACAAAGAGCTTCCAAGGGATGTATCTGCGGGTGATATCTTGCTACTCGATGATGGTCGTGTACAACTGGAGGTTACCAAAGTATCGGGCAACCAAGTAGTTACAGCGGTCATTGTCGGCGGACCATTGTCAAATAATAAAGGTATTAACAAAAAAGGGGGGGGCCTATCCGCTGATGCACTAACAGAAAAAGACAAAAATGACATTATAACTGCCGCTCAAATCAAAGTGGACTTTTTAGCCATTTCCTTCCCAAGAAATGGCGAGGACATGAAATATGCGAGGCGTCTTGCACTTGATGCGGGCCTTGAAGCAAAACTTGTCGCCAAAGTAGAGCGAGCAGAGACCGTAGAAAGCGAAAAAAATATCGATGATATTATTCTCGCCTCAGATGCTGTTATGGTTGCGCGTGGAGACTTAGGAGTCGAAATAGGCGACCCAGAGCTGATTGGCGTGCAAAAGCAGCTCATACGCCGAGCACGAAGCCTTAATCGAGCCGTCATTACAGCAACACAAATGATGGAATCCATGATAGAAAACCCAATGCCAACACGAGCAGAAGTTATGGATGTGGCAAATGCAGTGTTAGATGGAACCGATGCCGTCATGTTATCTGGCGAAACAGCAGCAGGAAAATACCCTCTTGAAACAGTTCGGTCAATGGCTGAGGTTTGCCTAGGCGCTGAAAAAATGTCGGCCATCAACCGCTCGACATACAGAATGGATACTGTCTTTGAAACATGCGTCGAAACCATTGCGATGACGACCATGTTTGCAGCCAACCACTTAAAGGGAGTTAAAGGAATAGTAACGGTTACAGAGTCAGGTTGGACTGCTCTTATGATGTCAAGGCTCAGTTCAGGATTACCTATTTTTGCACTATCGCGTAACGAAAGTACACTGAATCAAGCCGCCCTATATCGAGGTGTGACACCCGTTTATTTTGATTCAACAAGTGATTCAGGTTTGCCTACCGCCAAAGATGCGGTTCAGCGCTTAAAAGACAAGGGCCTACTCCATAATGGAGACCTTGTAATAATTACTCTTGGAGACGTCATGGACGTAGTGGGTTCAACCAATTGTATGCGAATACTGTCCGCATAATGCGCTTGTGTGCACTACATAGTTAGCTATGGTGAAAATGAGAAGTTATTCTGGTCGATACAGAAGCGTACATTTCAACAAACCGGAATCCAGCGTCAAGCCCCATTTGATAGTCATGTAACAAAGCCTCTCTTTCACTCATCAAGGAGCTCGACAAAAGCGGCCTTGCGGGTTTTATCTGTACGATGAAACAATCATCAGGAGGGTTATGCAGAAAATCTTGGGTCAAAGAATAAGTCTGGTAATGAACCATCAGCATATCTGCGAGTCCGGAGTCAAACTTCTCTCCTAGTAAGTAACTTAAGCGGTAAATATCTTCAGCACCAAACAACCACCGCCCACCATTAAGAGCTTCAAGGTGAACATGCCTGAGCTTTTCTTCTTTCGAGCGCTGCAACTGCTCTGTGAAAAAACTTGCCCAATCTTGCTTCCAGCTTGATAACTTTTGCTGCCATCTTTCTTGAACAAGATTGAAAGAGCCCCGATACCATTGCGTGTTGTCATTACGCATTTCTTCTTCAACTTCGGTTTCTAAATCCTCCCCCTCTGTCCTTATGACAATGATGCAACGAGCCTCTTTACGCCAAGCCTCTTGAACCGGAATGGACGCCGACACCCCTCCATCAACATATATCCCATGCTCAAATTCAACCGCTTGGTTATACAATCTAGGAATCGCGCACGTCGCAATCATGACCTTACGCCAATCGTCTTGCAACATAGGCAAGTAATGGTCGAATAAACGGCTGGTATCCGTCACCGCCGCAAAAGCTTTTCTGTCTGCAAGTACTTTTCTACCCATATCTATGTCTAACTTGTATGGATAGTCACTTATTTTATCTACAGCCCAATCTATTCCTAGATGCTGCTTGCGCCTGATGTAACGAAAGAGATTAAAAAACATAGGATCAGTGGTGAGGTCCAGAATGAACGCGCGTCCTATTCCCTTCTGGCGACAAAGAAAGCCGCACAGGTTAAGCGCTCCAGCAGAAGTGCCATAAAAAACATCAAAGGGGTCGAAATTAGAGAGAAGAAAAGCGTCAAGAACGCCGGAAGTAAAGATGCCGCGTTGCCCCCCACCTTGAGCCACAAGCGCATTTTTTCCCCCTGTATACTTGGCAAGGCGAATAGTGTCTAATTCAATAGTCGCACCCGTTACAATGCCGCTATTGCTCATCAGCAGGCCTAAACGGACGTGATGGCGACTACACCAAAACCGATAAGTATAGTAAATACGATTACTGTGATGGCTATCGCATACTTTAACTCAAGTTCCATAAAGCACCTCCTTGTTATGTAACAAAGTAATAACACCCTTGTGAAGTATCTTCAAATATTCCCTTTTTTTTGCGCGTAATTATGATGTTAGTATCACAATTACTAAAATGTCTTGTTCCAAGGGACTGCTATTATGAGCAACAAGATTAAATATTTTATCACCATAATAATAACCTTATTCTCGACTTCCATTTGGGCTGATGTCTATCTGACTCCTTGGGTAGGATACACAGGAGGTGGAAAAGTCATTGCCCAAAATGAGATGATTTATGACTTGGAAGGCTCGGCAAGTTATGCCATTACCGGAGAGATTGACTTACAAGACGGAAGAATTGGGCTTTTCTACTCTAATCAAGGCACAAACGTCGACGATATCAACTTAGAATCAAACATACACTATCTCCAATTTCAAAGCAGCCTCTACTATCCGACAGAAGAAGTCTCATTTTATTTGGGTATTGGATTAGGTGCATCATATATAGACGCGGATTGGGTTGACGATGAGTTGGGATTCTCAGCCAGTATTTTCGGCGGGTTTGAGTACCGTTTTCACGATAACTTAGCTCTAAATACTCAGCTGCGCTGGCTGGGGACCGTGGTTGATAACGATACCAGTGGTATATGTAACTTATCGGCGTCAGAATCCGATAACTGTATTATTAAATTCAAAACAGATTGGATGAATCAGTTTTCTGCCAATTTGGGACTTACTTGGAATTTTTGACCTTAACGAGAAGACTCTCTATAAAGCTTTCAGCTGAGGTCAAACTACCTTTGTTCACAATGGTTACGTTCGAGGTTTGCAGGTTAACGGTCAGCGCTAACCTATCGTATATCACATACTACGCTTAATTTTCATACTCACTTACCTATTTTAATTTAACTGCAAGATCTTAAATTACTTTTTACACATCTATACTATTGCGTTAAGTCATTTTAGTAGTTAATCTTTTTATTACATAAAGCTGATTATTTCAGCTTTGATAAACACAAACCCAAAAAAAAGCATAAAAACCTAGTGTAAGGTGGCTTTATCAGTACAAATGGCTTTATTGTTATTTATTATAAGTGATTCTTTATTATAAATACCATCTATAAAGTTATATCCACTTTTATGTACTGGGTGCGGCAAGCTAACGTTCGGCTAACGCATTACTTTCGTCGCTTTACCTATAAGATATTGGATTTACAGGAGTCCTATATATGAAAAGAGAACAGTGGGGATCCCGAGCTGGCTTTATTTTAGCCGCAGTAGGGTCGGCGATCGGGTTGGGAAACATATGGCGTTTCCCATACATGGCTTATGATAATGGTGGTGGTGCTTTTTTTATACCCTACCTTTTTGCCATGATCACAGCAGGTATCCCCTTCATGATACTCGAGTTCAGTATGGGGCAAAAATACCGAGGAAGTGCGCCTCGAACCCTTGCTAAAATTCACTCTAAGTTTGAATGGCTCGGATGGTTTCAAGTAGGGGTTGCCGCAGTAATAGCCGTGTACTACGTAGCCGTTATTGGTTGGGCTATTTCTTATTTTAGTATGTCTTTTGATCAAAGCTGGGGCAGCGACACTAATGCTTTCTTTTTTAAAAAGTACTTAGCACTGGGTGACAACTCTCCAACTAACTTAGGTAGCATACAATGGAAAATAGCCGCCGCTATGGGAATTGCTTGGGCTATTACATATGCTGCTATTGTTGGTGGCGTGAAATCTGGTATAGAACGCGCCTCAAAAATTATGATGCCAATCCTCTTTATTATGGTTGTGCTGCTCATCGCCCGAATGGTTTTTCTGCCGGGAGCGCTCAACGGCATAAACTACATGTTCGAGCCTGACTTCAGTAAGATATGGGACGTAAAAGTTTGGGCAGCGGCTTACGGGCAGATATTTTTCACACTCAGTATCGGGTTTGCCATCATGCTCGCCTATTCCAGTTACTTACCTGAGAAATCAGATATTACCAATAATGCCTTTATGACTGTCCTCATAAACTGTGGATTCTCAATTTTAGCCGGTATTATGATCTTTTCAGTGCTGGGCTACATGGCTTTCGAGCAAGGAAAGCCTCTTACTGATGTCGTTTCAGCAGGGGTTGGTCTGGCATTTGTCACTCTGCCCGCCGCAATCAATCTACTGCCTGCACCTTATATCTTAGGGCCTCTGTTTTTCTTTGCTCTTGTTGTCGCTGGACTGAGCTCGCATATTTCAATTATGGAAGCCGTAACTTCCGCCATAATGGACAAATTGAACTGGAGCCGCAAAAAAGCCGCAACAATAGTCATAGGCACTGGCGTCATTGTATCGATGGCTTTTGCAACCAATGGCGGGTTGCTCCTTCTTGATCTGGTTGACCATTTTGCCAACAATGTCGGAATTATGGCTGGTGGATTAGTGGAAATTGTCTTGATGGCATGGCTTCTAAACAGGGTCGCTGACGTGCGTCAATACGCCAATGATATCTCGGATTTTTCAATCGGGACTTGGTTTATCGTCTGCCTTAAGTTCATAACCCCAATAATGCTTGCCATTATCCTAGCAACCAAGCTACACACACTATTCACCGAAGGTTATGGTGACTACAATCTAACTTTAGGCTGGGCAATGATAGCAACGCTATTTATTATTGGTGTTTTAGTTAATGCGACAAATAAACAAGGGGAATCTCTATGACTACTGGAGCAATTATTATGATGGTGCTGGGACTAGGGCTTACTTGGGGTGGGGCCGCCATTTGTATGATAAGAGCAATGAATAAAAAAGAGTCATAAGTTCCTTTCTAATTAAAAATGCCGACATAGCTATGTCGGCATTTTCGGATGAGCTAGAATGTGTACTTAACGCCAAGTGCTCCACCAATCTGTAGTTCTGCACCACCATGTAAGTCGAGTTCTGGATGGACTTGTCCGTACATGTCCCAGTTTTTATGGAAGTTCCAGTTCACACCAAGAGGAACTCGGGCTCCAAACTCGTCGTGGTCCCACTCACTCCAAGCCCCTGCGCCAACATACCAGGTAAAAGGTACATCCGCATCAAATTTTCCCCTAGCAAATACGTAATCGAAAGCAGCACCATCATTACCTAAAGTAAGGCGATACTTATCATCCAATTCAACAACTGCACTCAAGTCTTGATCGAATGCCATGCCTGCAGACCACTGATGAGTAGTTCCACCTTCTGCCGAAGCTGTTGCACTAGCGGCTAAAATAGCACCAGATAGAACACTTCTGAGTAGGATATTTCTTTCCATTACTCTATTTCTCTAAGCTAATAAAACACCGTTCAAATCTACAGGCAAGAAACCACCATATGTCAGGAAAAAGTAAAACTAGGTTATGTTAACAACAATAATAACAATATAAAATTGAAGAAAAAGCCTCGCTCTAGGAACCCGTTATATCACTAATAAACTCACACAAATTTTGCAAACAGCAAAAACGCCACTCACTTTTTAAGCGAGTGGCGTTACACATATAATAGGTATTTTGCTACTAGGTTAATTCATGGTAAGGCGTCTTGTTGAACAGATAGAACTGCAGCCCAGCATAAACTGGGTAAACACCTAACGATGCCACAGTAAGTGTAATCTTAATCAGCTCTTTCCTTGAGTATGCCCTTAAGCTAACTTGGCTGTATACCTCTTTTACACTTAGTAGGTATTTTCCTAACGTTAAACCTAAGAGTTTAAAACAAATCAAGCAGTAAGCGACATAGACTCCAATAAAAGTGATCATGGCTAAGATTATCAAACCTAACATTAGCGGTAAGGCTTTGTCGTCGTTTAAAGATAAACTAATATCCGTCCCGCTAAGTACCTGATGCATGAAAAACATGAGGCCAGAGAGCAAAACTTGTGCGAACATTTTAGCTATCAAGATGTCGACAACAAATGCCCCTGTCCTCCTAAATTTTTCCGCTACTGTCATTACTTACCAAGTAAAGCGTTAATCTGAGATTTATAGCCAGCAGCTTCGGCACCATAGATAACCTGGATGCCCGTATCGCCGACTTTAACTAACCCTTTAGCGCCAAGCTCTTTGGTCCAGTAATCATTGTCTTTAACTAGCTCACCATCTTTTACTGTAATTCTCAAACGGGTAATACAAGCATCAACATCCACAATATTATTTGCTCCACCAAGCGCAGTCACCATGAGCGTCGCTTTTTCACTATCACCAGCGCCGCCTTTTGACGCATGATAATCTTGCTTAGAGACCACAGCAACCGCACTCCCTTTACGCCCTGGAGTCTTGATATCAAATTTTAAGATGTACCAGCGGAAAACGAAGAAGTACACAAACGCGTAAGCGATTCCAACTAACGGAATATAGAACCAATTGTTCTCTACACCTGTTAGTCCAGGAAGCATGCCGAACAGAGTGAAGTCAATGAAGCCTCCACTGAATGTCATGCCAACTTTTACATTCAACATGTCCATTAGCATAAATGACAAGCCAGCTAGAGGGACATGGATGGCATAATACAGTGCTGGTGACAAGAACAAGAAGGTAAACTCAATAGGCTCGGTAATACCAGTTAAGAATGCAGTCAGAGCAACAGAAAAAAGTAGACCACCTGCCGCTTTTTTGTTTTCTTTGTCCGCTAGGGTATACATAGCGTAAGCTGCTGCAGGCAAGCCAAACATCATGAAAGGAAATTTACCCGTCATAAAGTTAGTTGATGTAAACTGAGAGAAATCACCGCTCGCAAGAGAGTTAAAGAAGATGTTTTGAGTACCTTTAATCACTTCTCCTGCAATTTCTGCAGTACCACCAATCTCTGTTTGCCACAAAGGTAAATAGAATACGTGATGCAAACCAACTGGAATCAATGAACGCTCAATAACACCGAAAATTAGGGATGCCACATAACCATGACCTGCTGCTGTCATTTCACCAAGAGCGGACCCGATAGCACCAAAGGCAGCACCGAAAAATGGCCAAATAAAGGTTAATACAATGCCGTAAAAAAGCGCTGCAAATGCACTGATAATAGGCACGAAACGCGCGCCACCAAAGAAGCCTAAGTAATCTGGCAGCTTCACATCATGGTATTTATTATGAAGAACTACTGTAATTGCACCTGCAATCAATCCCCCAAATACCCCCATGCTTAATGTATTTGAAATACCCAGAATATCAGCCAGTACGCCAGGGTATTGTTTACCCATCAAAATAACAGTGTTACTTTCTATGTTTATCATATTCGCCACTACCAAAGTCTTGGCAATAGCGACATTCATAACGAGATATGAAATAAGCGCAGCCAAGGCTGCCGCACCTTTTTCTGCTCGTGCAAACCCCACGGCAATAGCCAGAGCAAACATAACGGGTAGATTAGCGAAAACTATCCCCCCTGCTGCCGTCATTACTTGAAGAAAGCTATTGAGTACACTTCCATCCTGAAGGGCACCGATATGGTATGCCTCTATCATTGTCGGGTTAGTAAAACTGCCGCCGATACCCAACATTATGCCTGCTGCAGGCAATAATGCTATGGGTAGCATTATTGCTTGAGAAAGTTTACTAAAGAAACCTTTCATATATATGCTCCTGAAAAATTATAAGAATTCTTGGGTTCTAACGGCACACCCCCGCAGCCTTAAATGTTAGCACCCGTGGAAAATGTAACCACATATGACAGTATATTTTCCGGCTCTAAATATATATTGATGGTAAACAAACTTTCTAGCCGCTTACGAAAATAAGTTTCAAACTAATAGATAGATCACAGTCTAAAAATGGGGTATTTACTACGAATAACAACATAAGACATTGAAAGATAATACAATAAATAGAGGCAATATTAATTTTATAGTAAAAATAAAATCACACACCTTGTTATTTCACGTAACAAAATTACATTCAACCCATGTTAGCCCCACGAGTTCAACACTTTTAGTAAACAAGCATGATATTTCTCATTATCGTGATGTTTAACATAAAAAAGTGATCTTTCGGTCTTTTTTTACTCATAACTATTTTTTTGTCGAAAAAAAAGATTGTGGAAGTTTTTGCTGGTTTTAAGTCCAACTTCAGCGACTGACACTCCCTTTAGCTGAGCTATATAAGAAGCCACTTCCACAACGTAGGCTGGTTGATTTTGTTTTCCGCGATGAGGAACCGGCGCTAGATACGGCGAGTCCGTCTCTATTAATAAACACTCTAACGGAAGCGCTTTGACAACCTCTTTCAATTCGGTTGCCTGTTTGAAGGTTACAATACCTGAGATTGAAATATAAAAGCCTAAATCTAACGCTGCTTTAGCAAAAGCTAAATCTTCAGTAAAACAGTGAATCACACCTTGGCATTTTTTTGCGTTACCTGCTCGCAAAATATCCAAAGTATCTTGTCTCGCTTGTCGAGTATGAATGATTAGTGGCTTATCTATCTCTACCGCCAGTTCCACATGTTGCTCGAAGCGTAACTTTTGCAAATTTTTAGTTTCAGGTTGATAGTGATAATCAAGACCAGTTTCACCAATTGCGACAACTCTAGAATGCGATGCGAATTTATAAAGGCGTTCTAATGAAAATTGACTCTCAACATCAAGGGGGTGGACACCGCATGAAGCATAGACATTATCAAAAGGTTGAATTAATTCCATCATATGAGGAAAGGCATCCAAGGTTACCCCTACTGAGAGAATGTCAGTGACATTCGATGCTTTTGCCTTTTCAATTACCTCATCAATCCCTGAATGCAGGTTACTGTAATCCAATTTATCTAGGTGACTATGAGAATCTATGAACATACTTCCTCGTTAAGCTTGATTAACCAATCCAGAATTAGCAATTCACTATTAAGCCCTGAGTATTCTCTGAGTTGCTCTGTTAAATTGCTCAAATTTTCTGTTTGTTGAAAGAGCTTCTCATAGCTTAAGTAGTGTATAAGCTCTTTTGCAATGGGGGAAAAGTATGGTGCATCGAGTCCAAAATGAAGCTTCTGTGCGTCAGTGAGTATGTACCACATCCAATTCAAAGACTCTTCGTGAGAGCTAGCGAGTTGCTTGGCCAAAGCGATCATATCACCACGATTCTTAAGCACATCCAATAGACCTAATTCTATTTGCTGATAAAGCGCTTCTTGTCCTTTATCCAAAAATAACTGAATAGTGGTGGGCGCATTACCGTTGATATGTGCGATATGAGGAGGGATATTCACTGACACTTTCTCACTTAACCAATCAGCGACTTCGTGCGCCGAAGGTTTAGTAACTTGCCACCTTTGACATCGGCTACTCACCGTCGGAAGCAACCGGTGTGGCTGATAAGAGATAAGTAAGAACATACAGGTACCCGAGGGCTCTTCAAGAGTCTTTAAAAGCGCATTTGCGGCAGATTCTGTCATTGCCTCGGCTGGCTCGATGATGAAGATACGCTTTCCAGATAGCTGCGATGACTCCTGCGCTAATCGATTACAACCTCGAATTTGGTCCACACTGATTGATTTAGCACTTTTCTCCGGCTTAATAAGATGGTAATCGGGGTGGTTGTTTACCTGCATTAACTGGCAACTATGACAAATACCGCAAGCTTCACTAGCATAGTTGCTACACATCAAAGCTTGAGCAAATGACGAGGTCAACGCTTCAGTAGCCAAACCTAGATGAGAACTCAGCAAAACGGCATTGGGAAAGGTGTCCTGCTCTAGGCTAGACTGCCATTCCTTCCAAATGCTACTTAACCATGGATACGTGGATATCATTGATGCCGTTTTAACCATTTTCTAAGTTGACTTTGTATATCACTGGCAACAGCATCAATGCTTTGATTTGCATTGATGGTGACTACCTTGTCATCACTAGACGCTAATTCGAGATAACGCTCTCTTGTGCGCTCGAAGAAACTCATATCCATCTTTTCAATGCGATCTAGCTCACCTCGGCCTCTCGCTCTGGAGAGGCCAAGCTTGGGGTCAATATCAAGATAAATGGTCAAATCAGGCTCAAACTCACCCAGCGTTGTTTGTTTAAGATCTTGTAATGTCTTAAGTGGGAGCTGCCGTCCACCTCCTTGATAGGCTTGAGAAGACATATCATGTCTGTCACCAACCACCCAATGACCAACAGCCAACGCAGGCTTAATTACATTTTCAACCAACTGAACTCGAGCAGCATACATGAGCAAAAGCTCGGTCATATCTTGAAGTGATTCACCCTCATGATCTTGTTTGACCAAAGTACGCAACTTTTCCGCCAATACCGTACCACCTGGTTCCCGTGTAGTTTGAATGTCCTCTATGCCTTCACTTTGAAGCGTATCAAGTACTGTTTTAATCGCTGTACTTTTACCCGCGCCTTCGAGACCTTCAACAACAATGAATTTAGCTTTGTTCATTTATTACTTCTTAACTGTTTTAAATAAGCACGAACGGCTCGGTTATGTTCTGCCAATGTTTTTGAAAACACATGGCCACCATCCCCACTCGCGACAAAATAAAGATAGCGGCTATCTTCTGGGTTTAATGCTGCTTTAATTGATGCTTTACCTGGCATAGCAATGGGAGTTGGCGGTAGACCAAAAATAGTATAGGTATTATAAGGAGTTGGCGTTCGCAGATCTTTCTTGCGAATATTACCATCATACTTATCTCCCATACCATAAATCACGGTCGGATCGGTTTGCAATCGCATTCGCTTATTAAGTCGATTAACAAATACGGCTGCCACTCGCTCTCGCTCTGATTCTACTGCCGTTTCTTTCTCAATAATTGACGCTAGGATTAAAGCTTCATAAGGCGAGTCAAGTGGAAGGTTTTTCTGACGTAAAGGCCATTGATCGTCCAGTACTTGTTGTAGTTTATTGGCTGCGCGCTTTAATATATCGAGATCAGATGTACCCACAGTGTAATGATAGGTTTCTGCAAGCAGCAAGCCTTCTAGCTTATTCTGTTTTACACCTATACTCTGCGCAATTTGTGCTTCTGTCATATTTTGAGCTTTATGGTCAAGGTGTGGAGCTTGCTGCAGGGACTCAAGCCATTCAGAAAATGTCGATCCTTCAACAAAAGTAATGGCAAATTGATGCTCCTTACCTGTTTGAAATAGCTCCAAAGCTTGCTTTAATGTCATTGTTGGTATCAGTAGATAAGTACCAGCTTTGACCTCAGCCAATTGTGGATAAAACCTGTGTACCAATGAAGTGAGTTGATTAGGTTCGAGTAGTTTCTCACTTGTAAGCTCCGATAATACTCGGTTAAAGCTCGCACCTGGCTCAATGGTATATATTCGCTCTTTGTCTAATATCAGTGCTTGGTTTACGTATTGTTCCATGCACTTTGTTAAGTAGATATAACCAGCACATGCCAGCGCTATAACACTTAACAACAGTAAGGTGACTCTTTTTACCACTGGTTAATCATCTCCTGAATGTTTTTTGTTATTGGACCTTTCGCATAATTTCGCTGACCAATGGCTTTAACAGGTGCCACACGAAGGAGGGAGTTCGACATAAAGACTTCTTCCGCTGCATATAGCTCTTTAAGTGAGTAGTTCCCTACTCTCACCTCTATGTCATTCTTAGCTGCTGAATCAATGATAACACGTTGCATCACTCCCTTTACGCCAGCGTTAGTGAGATCTGGCGTATAAACAACCCCTTGATTAATCCAAAAAATATTAGCCATTGTAGTCTCAATGACATTATCTTTGATATCAAGCACAATTCCATCTGAAAGACCTTTGTCATCCATTTCAGACTTAAGTAATACTTGCTCAAGCCGATTATTATGTTTGTGCCCTGCAAGCATAGGATTATGCCCAAGACGTTTGGAGCATATACCTAACTGAACACCTTCAGTCATCCAGCTTGCATAATGAGCAGGGAAATCAAAAACACTGATGGTAACATTGGGCCCTTTTACTTTATTAGGGCTGTACCCACGGCCGCCTTCACCACGGCTGATATGAAGTTTAATGCCGGCTTCAGCTTTCCCAGTACTGGCATCTCGCACCCAGTCTTCGACTTGACTCCAATTGGGGGGAGAAACACCAAGCAGCCCCAAACATGATTGCATCCTTTCTTTATGCAAACCCCAATATTGTACCTGCCCGCCTTTAACCAACATGGTAGTAAAACAACCATCACCATATTGGAAAGAGCGGTCATGCAAAGAGATCGTCTCTGCTTCTCGTCCATTTACCCAGTACATATATTCTTCCATAGATAAAGAAACGGCCCAATGCCTGCGCATTAAGCCGTTTTATCACAAATTACTCTCAGACTCTTTAGATTTTTTTAAAGACCAAAGAACCGTTTGTTCCACCAAAACCAAATGAGTTACAAATCGCATAATCTGAACTGATTGGCTTAGCAGTGTGTGGGACAAGGTCAATATCTTCTAGCCCCTCTTCACAATCATCTAAGTTAATCGTAGGCGGCACCATTTGATCAACTAAAGCCATGACAGTAATAATGGCTTCAACAGACCCTGCGGCACCTAAAAGGTGACCTGTCATAGACTTAGTAGAAGATACTTTTACTTGTTTCATGCCTTCTTCGCCTAGCGCACGGCGAATACCTTTAGCTTCTGCCACATCACCGGCAGGTGTTGAAGTGCCATGAGCGTTGACATAGCCAACTTGGGTACCTGTAATGTCAGCATCACGCATTGCCGCTTCCATCGCCAGAGCACCACCAGAGCCGTCTTCACTTGGAGAGGTCATATGGTAGGCATCGCCAGACATACCAAAACCAACAAGCTCAGCATAAATTTTGGCACCTCGAGCTTTTGCATGTTCATATTCTTCAAGCACGATAACACCAGCACCGTCGCCTAAAACAAAACCATCACGCTCTTTATCCCAAGGACGTGATGCTTTCTCGGGTTCTACGTTGCGAGTAGATAGCGCTTTAGCAGCACCAAACCCTGCCATGCCCAGCGGTGTTGAAGCTTTTTCTGCTCCACCTGCGACCATAGCATCAGCATCACCGTAAGCAATCATACGAGCAGCATGGCCGATGTTGTGAAGACCAGTGGTGCATGCTGTTGAAATAGCGATATTAGGACCACGAAGGCCACGCATGATCGATAAGTTTCCAGCAACCATATTAACTATGGTTGACGGGACAAAGAAAGGACTAACTTTTCGCGGCCCTTTTTCGACCAGAGCGGTATGACCCGCTTCGATAAGGTCAAGCCCACCGATACCTGAGCCTATAGCCACACCAACGCGTGCTGCGTTGTCATGATTAATTTCTAGGCCTGAGTCATCAAGAGCTTGAATACCTGCTGCTATGCCGTATTGGATAAACAAATCCATCTTACGGGCGTCTTTCTTTGACATGTATTCTGTGCAGTCAAAACCTTTCACTAACCCCGCAAAACGAGTTGAAAAGTTTTCTGTATCAAAGTGCTCGATACTAACGATACCACTTTGACCTTCTAGCAGGGCTTTCCACGATGATTCTACTGTGTTGCCGACCGGTGACAACATACCCATGCCAGTGACAACAACACGACGCTTGGACACGATTTTATTCTCCGGAATTGATATGATTCTATGAAAGGTATAGAAGAGTTAAAAAGAACACAGGCGGCCAGAAGGCCGCCTGGGAGAGATATTACTGAGCGCTGTTTACATAGTCGATTGCAGCTTGAACAGTTGTGATCTTCTCAGCTTCTTCGTCTGGAATCTCAGTGTCAAATTCTTCTTCTAGAGCCATTACTAGTTCAACAGTGTCTAGAGAATCAGCACCTAGATCGTCAACGAAAGAAGCTTCATTTTTTACTTCTGCTTCGTCTACACCTAGCTGTTCAACAATGATTTTCTTTACGCGTTCTTCGATGTTGCTCATTTTTCTTTTCCTTTACAGATTTCGCTCAATGCGATGGTTCCGTAGTTTATTCGAACTATTGAAAGTTGCAAGGGGGTACTTGCTGGTCAAACCACAAATTTCGCGATTTTTACCGAAATTCAATACATTTTTGACTTATATCATGCACAAATCTTGTGCACATAGATGCGACACATCACAAACTATAGGCTATTTTCCTACAGTAAATAACCAAGTTCGTTCAGCTTAGCATCAAACCATATACATGCCGCCATTAACGTGCAAAGTTTCGCCCGTAATATATGCAGCTTCTGGAGAGGCAAGGAAAACAACTGCTGACGCAATTTCTTTAGGATCTCCAAGACGACCGGCAGGAACATTAGATAAAGTCGTTGCTCTTTGCTCGTCGTTAAGCGCTTTCGTCATATCCGTTTCAATAAAACCAGGTGCAACAGTATTTACTGTCACACCACGAGATGCAACCTCACGTGCCATGGACTTAGTAAAGCCTATCACGCCAGCTTTAGCAGCCGCATAATTAGCTTGTCCAGCATTACCCATTGTACCGACAACCGAGCCGACATTAATGATACGACCGGAGCGCTTTTTCATCATGCCACGAAGTACTGCTTTTGACATGCGGTAAATTGGCGTCAAGTTGGTATCAATGATGTCATTCCACTCGTCGTCTTTCATGCGCATCAGTAAGTTATCGCGAGTGATACCAGCATTGTTCACCAAAATATCGATGGCACCAAACTCATCATTGATATTTTTTAGAGTTGCTTCAATTGATTCGACATTGGTCACATTCAGGGCAAGACCCTTACCTTTGTCTCCTAAGTAGTCACTGATCGCCGCTGCTCCATTTTCAGAAGTCGCTGTACCAATCACTGTTGCTCCCCTTTCAGCCAGAAGTTCAGCGATAGCACGACCAATACCACGGCTCGCACCTGTCACCAAAGCAACTTTGCCTTCAAGATTCATCATAATTGCTATTCCTCAAATATTTACTTAACCGCGTCAAGTGATGCTAAATCATTAACCGCTGCACCGCTGAGCGTTTTAACAATTCTCTTTGTAAGACCAGTCAATACCTTACCTGGGCCAAGTTCAAACAGTTTTTCAACGCCTTGATCACTCATATGCTGCACACTTTCCGTCCAACGAACTGGGCTGTAGAGTTGACGAACCAGTGCATCTTTAATTTTTGCTGGATCCGTTTCTGCAGTCACATCAACATTATTGATAACGGGCAACTGAGGTACATTGAATTCGATTGCCTCAAGCGCAATAGCGAGTTTGTCTGCTGCTGGTTTCATTAGTGCACAATGAGATGGTACAGAGACTGGTAAAGGCAATGCCCTTTTAGCGCCGGCTTCTTTACATAATGTCCCAGCTCTTTCAACAGCCTCTTTGCTGCCCGCAATTACAACTTGACCAGGTGAATTGTAGTTCACCGGAGAAACAACCTCCCCTTGGGCTGCTTCTTCACATGCTTTCGCAATGGATTCATCGTCAAGACCTATGATGGCAGACATCGCGCCTGTACCAGCTGGCACCGCTTCTTGCATTAACTGTCCACGCAATTCAACCAATTTAATGGCCTGCTTGAAATCAATAACACCAGCGCAAACCAAAGCTGAATATTCACCTAGGCTATGGCCTGCGATACAACTTGGCTGCTCCAAACCTAATTCTTGCCATACTCTCCAGATCGCTACTGAAGAAGCCAGCAAGGCAGGCTGAGTGCGAAACGTTTGGTTCAAATCTTCTGCAGGGCCATCTTGCACTAGAGACCACAGATCATAACCTAACGCCTCGGAAGCTTCTGCGAATGTGTTTCTTATTACATCATACCGCTCGCCAAGCTCAGCAAGCATACCAACAGCTTGTGAGCCTTGACCTGGAAAAACGATAGCAAAATTGCTCATTCTATTTACCTTTAAAAAGTAACAAACAAACGATGCCTATTTCTAGAGCCCATTTCGCACACCACTTTTGAGATGGCAAAAAGGGAAACTCTAGACATCAAAAACTTAACAAAATATACGTTAGCTTAGAATTTAACTAACGCAGAACCCCACGTGAAACCGCCACCGAAGGCCTCAAGCAAAAGCGTTTGACCTCGTTGGATTCGACCATCTCGAACCGCTTCGTCCAGAGCCGTCGGAACTGTTGCTGCAGAGGTATTACCATGCTTATCAAGGGTTATGACTACTTGATCGAGGGACATAGATAACTTTTTAGCCGTCGCAGATATGATCCGGTAATTCGCTTGATGAGGCACAAGCCAGTCTAGTTCAGATTTGTGCATATTGTTGGCTGCTAGTGTATCTTTGACCAACTTTGAGAGCTGAGTAACCGCAACTTTAAACACTTCGTTACCCGCCATGTGCAGCCATTTGTCTGCATCTTTTCCACGTTCAGGTACTTCTAAGCTCAATAGCTCTCCAAAACGGCCATCGGAATAAATGTGCGTGGATAAAATTCCTGGCTCTTCACTAGCGCCAACAACAACAGCCCCAGCACCATCACCAAACAAAATGATTGTTGAACGATCGGTGGGGTCGCATGTTTTCGACAAGGTATCAGAACCTATAACCAAAACATTTTTACACATACCCGTTTTAATATGCTGATCAGCAACAGACAAAGCGTAAATAAAACCAGAGCAAGCTGCTGCAATGTCAAACGCTGGGCAACCTGAAACACCCAGCTTGGCTTGCACCTGACACGCAGACGATGGGAAGGTGTGGCTACTACTGGTTGTAGCGACAATGATAAGATCAATATCATTGGTTTGAATTCCCGCCATTTCAATAGCATGTTGTGCCGCGATAGCTCCCATATCCGCAACCGTTTCATTCTCAGCAGCAATACGTCTCTCTCGTATCCCAGTACGAGTTACGATCCAATCATCACTTGTATCTACCATTTTCTCTAAATCTGCGTTAGAACGCACCTGAGATGGCAGGTAGCTGCCAGTACCTAAAATTTTGCTATACATGAAGACTAATAATGCCTCTCGAGTAAAACCGCTTCCAAACGATCGCTAATACGGCTTGGTACTTGTCGTTTGACCTCGTGTAATGCTTCGCCAATTGCATTGACAAGAGCTTCTACATCAGCACTTCCATGGCTTTTTATTACAATGCCGCGCAATCCTAACAAACTTGCGCCGTTATACTGGTCGGGGTTCAGCGTTTTCAGATCATTAAACAACCCAGAAAATAACTTTCTTGTGATCCAACCCTTTATCGATGAGGCCATCATACTCGACCTCAGCTTGTTGATAAATATCTGCGCCGTACCTTCACAAGCTTTAAGGCAAACATTACCGACAAAACCATCGCAAACGACCACATCAGCCACATCACTAAGGAGTTGGTTACCTTCAATGTAGCCAATGTAATTAATCGAGTTGGTTTGAGAGAGCATCTCAGCACAGCGTTTTACTAAGTCGTTTCCTTTAATTTCTTCTGCACCTATATTGAGAATGGCGACGCGAGGAGAACGCTCCAAGTATTGTTCAGCAAGGGCGCTTCCCATAATAGCGAACTGAAACAAGGAGTCTGCATCACTGGAGACATTAGCGCCAAGATCTAACATCCAAGTATTAGCACCTGACACAGTAGGAAGCGCAGAAATCAGTGCCGGACGATCTATCCCAGGTAAAAGTTTGAGTTTAAAACGCGACAGCGCCATCAAAGCCCCAGTATTACCACAGCTCACACATGCATCCGCTTCGTGCTTTGCGACAGCATCGATGGATTGAGACATCGAAGTACCATCACTATTTCTTAACGCTAGGGAAGGTTTTTCGGTATTAGAAATGACTCGGTCGCTATGCTGAACCACCAAGCGTGAATTGGACTGATAACCAAGTAAAGACAGTTGTTCAGCGATCTGGACACGATCGCCTATGAGTATCACTTTTAGCTCAGGGAAATGCGACAATGCCTGCACGGCGGCAGGCACTGTAACGCGAGGACCGAAATCCCCGCCCATTGCATCAAGTGCAACGGTTATATTAGGCAAAGGTCAACCTTACTTGTTGATAACCTTTTTGCCACGGTAGTAACCTTCAGCAGTTACGTTGTGGCGCAGGTGTGTTTCACCTGAAGTCGCATCTACAGATAGCGCGGCTGTGTTTAGGGCATCGTGAGAACGACGCATGCCACGCTTAGAACGTGATTTCTTGCTCTTTTGTACGGCCATTGACCCTACTCCTATGTTAACGCTTAAAGAACTAATTCTTTAAGTTTTTTAAAACATCGAATGGATTCGGCTTTTCTTCCACAATTTCTTCTGGAATTTCACCAAATACCAAATTGTCTGATTGAACGCTACAATCCGCATCTTCATGCTTGGCAATTTGAGGTAAGTTTAGAATGAACTCGTCTTCAACTAACTGTATCAAGTCTATTTCACCGTACTCGTTCAGATCTACCAAATCGTACTCTTCCGGTGCATTTTCTTCACTTTGTTCACCTTTGTAAGGTGTGTAAGTGAATTCTACTTCGCATTCATGAGCGAAGTTCTCGTTACAGCGTTGACACTCTAAATCAACTTCGATGTTAGCTTTACCAGAGATAACAACAAGTCGCTGTTCATCTAACTCAAATGACAATGACACTTGAGCGTCGCGTTTAACGCCTTCAACTGATTCGAATAAGCGCTTAAAAAGGCTGACTTGGATGATACCATCGTAGTCTAAGCGTTTCTGAGCAGCTCGAGCCGGATCAACTGTTCGCGGTATTTTTACCTTTTGCATAGGGCGCGAATTCTATCTTCCTATTCATTTTTAGTCAAAGGAAAAGGGCAAAAAGTTATAGTTTTTTTCATTGCTATCAAAACACCAGAGACGAGGAGTACAATATGTTTTAATCTTTTCGCATCTGATTAAAACTAAATTGTAATAACAAAATATGGCAAATTTCCAACTTGTTCTCGCTTCTACCTCTAAATACAGGCAGCAACTTATCGCTAAGTTATCTGTTCCTTTTATCACAGCGTCACCTGATTGTGATGAAACTCCGAATGAAAACGAAAGCCCCGAATGCCTCGTAAAACGACTCGCTAAAACTAAAGCAGAATCTTGCACTGTCACCCAACCCAGCCTAGTGATCGGCAGCGATCAAGTGTGTGTCATTAACGGTGAAATTATCGGCAAACCTAACAACCGCCAAACGGCGATTGAACAGTTAAGTCGCCAAAGCGGAAAAGTCATCCAGTTTTTTACCGGCCTAGCCATATACAATAGCACCAGTAAACAATCTCATGTCCACCTAGATACTTTCTGCGTTCACTTTCGAGAACTCACGCAAACCCAGATTGAATACTATGTCGACACAGAAAAACCTTATGACTGTGCGGGAAGCTTTAAAAGTGAGGGATTAGGGATAGCCTTGTTCAAAAAGCTCGAAGGCAAAGATCCAAATACACTAATTGGACTGCCACTAATTGACTTGGTCGACATGTTATATAAACAAGGCATGGACGTATTAACGCCCTAAACCAATTGGAATCTCAAACTAGTAGCCCGCAGTATGCAGGCTACTTATTTCATGTAAGTTGACGTAAGCCAACCAGCACTCTAGAGAGTTTCTCTTCCATTGGCGCATCAACCTCCATCCACTGGTCATTCGATGGGTGCTGAAATTTGATATTCGCAGCATGAAGAAACAACCTATCTAGGCCTACTTGAGACATATAGGCGTCAAACCTTCTGTCACCATAACGGTCATCCCAAGCGATTGGGTGACCAGTATATTGAGTATGTACTCTAATCTGGTGAGTTCGCCCTGTAATTGGACTGGCTTGAACAAGCGTGGCTTGAGAAAACTTTTCAATAATTTTGAATCGCGTTTCTGAGGGTTTTCCTTGAGCGTTAACTCGTACTATGCTGTTGACTTCGTTTTTCAGCAATGGCGCTGTCACTTGTTTACAATTCGATTTCCATTGCCCCATGACTAGGGCAAAATAGTACTTTTGCACTGTTTTAGCACGAAACTGCGCCTGAAGATGACGAAGTGCTGACCGCTTTTTAGCAACCAACAATATTCCTGAGGTGTCCCGATCAATACGGTGCACTAACTCGAGAAAACGTGATTGAGGTCTAAGGGCTCGCAGTGCTTCAATTGCTCCAAATTTAAGTCCACTTCCACCATGAACAGCCGTTCCTGAGGGTTTATTGAGAACGAGGATATGGTCATCTTCGTAGATAATTAGATGTTCAAGCTCTGCCACCTTATTAAGCTTGGTGTTTAGTGGTTGCGACTCTTCCTGCTTTTCTTCAATAGTGACTGGAGGAATACGGACTATATCTCCTGCTTGAAGTTTATATTCCGCCTTAATTCGCTTTTTGTTCACGCGAACTTCCCCTTTGCGCAAGATTCTGTAAACCATGCTCTTGGGAAGATTTTTAAGTTGGTTACGTAAAAAGTTATCGATACGTTGACCAGCCATGTCTTCATCAATATCGACAAACTGGACTTGGGTTCTAATTTCACTCATCTAGGCATTCTATCACTGAGGCGACGGTAAATTCACGTTTTCTGAATACTAAATTGCTCATTCCCTTTTAAGGCTGATTTTATTGAGGCTGAGCTTAAAAACTAGTCATAATAATTATTGCTTTAGCAAGAAAACATCATTTTTGTTAAAAATCAGCAACTTAAAAATATATAAAATAGGTTTTTTAACCTTTTGTGGTAAAGCAGATTGCTGAGTTTAGTGGGTACTGCTATAGTTCACACCTGCAATGGATGCTTAGGTTCTATTTTACAAAACCTAATCATTATTGAGCAAGATATTGAGTAGCGGCTATTTTACCGAAATGCAGCATATGGCGTAAGACATTTTGAGAATTAGTCAAGATTGTTGCCCTACTCAGAACTCTTTCATGTTGAGTATTATCCGCCACAATATGCGGCTCACAGGCAAAGCGTTTGTGAGGCTGATGTGCCCAAAGAGCACCCCTCCAGCCGGGAGGCTGCACAGATTTAGCCATGGGGTCAGGCACCTTGAAAGAAGCTTAAAGGCAACAAAGCCATAGAATGACAACGAGATTTATTAATGAAAAGAATGTTAATTAACGCAACTCAGAAAGAAGAGTTGCGTGTTGCTTTGGTCGACGGTCAAAGGTTGTATGACTTAGATATCGAAAGTCCAGGGCACGAATCAAAGAAAGCAAATATATACAAAGGTCGTATCACGCGCATTGAGCCAAGTTTGGAAGCCGCGTTTGTCGACTACGGCGCAGAAAGACACGGCTTTCTGCCCCTCAAAGAAATCGCACGTGAATACTTTCCAGAAGGCTACACCTACCAAGGTCGTCCTAGCATAAAAGAAGTGCTAACCGAAGGCCAAGAGGTCATTGTTCAGGTAGAAAAAGAAGAGCGTGGAAGCAAAGGAGCAGCCCTAACAACATTTGTTTCCCTTGCTGGTAGCTATCTTGTTCTAATGCCGAACAATCCAAGAGCTGGCGGTATCTCTCGTCGCATCGAAGGGGATGAGCGGACTCAACTTAAAGCAGCTTTGAGCACCCTAGACCTTCCTCAAGGTATGGGGCTTATTGTTCGTACTGCTGGTGTTGGAAAGAGTGCTGAAGAGCTAGAGTGGGATCTCAATGTCCTTCTCAATCATTGGGGAGCGATTAAGCAAGCCTCTGATGCTCACCCTGCACCTTTGCTTATACATCAAGAGAGCAACGTGATTGTGCGCGCTATCCGAGACTATCTACGCCGTGATATTGGTGAGATATTAATAGATAGTAATACTATTTATGAGCGTGCTCTGGACCATATCCGACTGGTACGTCCTGACTTTGTCAATCGAGTTAAAAAATACGATGGCGAAGTCCCTCTGTTTAGTCACTACCAAATCGAAAGTCAGATAGAATCGGCTTTCCAAAGGGAAGTTCGACTTCCTTCTGGCGGATCAATTGTCATAGATCCGACCGAAGCACTTACCTCTATTGATATCAACTCTGCTCGCGCAACTAAGGGCGGAGATATCGAAGAAACAGCACTAAATACCAACCTTGAAGCAGCGGAAGAAATCGCACGCCAACTGCGTCTTCGTGATCTTGGTGGTCTAGTCGTCATCGACTTCATTGACATGACACCTGTTCGTCATCAGCGTGAAGTAGAAAATCGCCTTCGTGATTCCGTTAGACTGGATCGTGCACGCGTTCAAATCGGCAGAATTTCACGCTTTGGACTGTTAGAGATGTCGCGCCAGCGCCTAAGTCCATCTCTTGCAGAAGCAAGCCATCATATCTGTCCTCGTTGTAGTGGTACAGGTGTCGTACGTGATAATGAATCCTTAGCACTGTCTGTTCTTCGTCTAATCGAAGAGGAAGCACTTAAAGACAACACAGCCCAAGTACTTGCCGTTGTTCCTGTCCCAATAGCGTCTTATCTTCTCAATGAAAAGCGTCGCTCTGTAAACCATATCGAGCGTATTCAAGAAGTGAAAATAACGGTTGTTCCTAATTCAGATATGGAAACACCACACTTTGACGTGATTCGTGTTCGCGAGGGGGAAGAGTTTGACCTACTGTCTTATTTACTTCCAAGTAAATTGGAAGCAATTAAAGAGGCAGAAAGTAAAGAATCGACAGAAACTGACGCTAGACCAAGAAAACTTGAAGAGCCGGCATTAAAAGGCTTCGCAGCACCGTCTCAGTCCGCACCTGTGCCAAAGCCGTCATCAAAGACGTCCAGCAAAGTACAGTCCGGAAATAACCAGCCAGGTCTGGTGACTCGATTCATTAAGGCTGTAGGACAATTCTTATTTGGTTCTCCAGAAGAAAAAAGTGAGTCAGACTCTAAGCAGGCGATACCTCCACAGAAAGACACTCAACGTAACAATCGCAATCGTCGTAATCGTAATAACGATCAACGTCGTCGTAACAGTAGGGATAACCGTAAAGAAAATCGCGACGATAAGCGTGAAAGCCGCCATAACAAGCAGCAAAGTGAAGAGTTCAACACTGACGTAAAAACCTCTTCTACTGAGCGCAAGCAGCAAAATCGTAAACCCAAGCAGGAACGTCGTAACAAACAACGTGACGATATTAATGCAACTAAGGTCGCTGAAGAAGGCCTAAAGCTCGCCGCTGAAGCACAAAGCGAAGAAAAGCCTAAGCGTGAAGAGAAAACGGCCAAGATTAAAGAACGTCGTCAACGTCGCAAGTTAAGTAAGCAAGTCCGAGTCAAAGACCAAAAAGCTCAGTCTGTTGCGGCTGAAGAAGTGAAAGACGTTCAAGCAGTCACTACTCAAGATACAGCTTTGGAGCACAGCGATGCAACATCAGTTGAAGAGGTAGAACAACCAAAGCAACGCCGTAATCGTCGTTCGCCACGCCATCTAAGAGCGAGTGGTCAACGCAGAAGACGGGGCCGTGATCGTCGTCCTAACCCATTTAGGCTTCGTAAAGGTGGTGTGGCATCACCTGAAATGGCGATGGGTAAAGTGATGCCAAGTTATGGTATTAGTAAGCCGCAACCAAAACAGGTCGATAAACAAGCTACTAGCACACCACTAGAGAAAATTGGCGGCGTGTTGTGTCCTGAAATGGCGATGGGTAAAGTGATTATTAGCAGTAACACTCCAGTGCAGGCTGACCTACAATCGCCAGTTTCCACACAAGTTACAACTCAAGTAGACGCCGTACCTCCAGGTAGTAAAGTCGATGATATATCGATTGAATCACCTATTACGACACCGAGCCCTGAAGAGGTTAAAACACCCTCATTAGAGGAAAAAGCTCACTCTGAGATTGTTTTGCCTAAAGCGTTTAAAGGCCATGCCTCTGCACCTATGGCAAAGGCTCCTGGCGGGACTGAGATGAAAGAAATAACCGTCATCGCAGCTCCCTTCCGCGAACGCAGATACCTGTCTAAAGGTGCAGGTAGCCAAGTTGCTCGCAATCAATCTAGTGCCAAAATGGCTCGACCTCAGCGTTAACCACTAATGACAGCATGTATCAATCAGCCCCTTAACTGGGGCTGTTTTTTTTGATTATTACAAAACAATAATGATATTAGACAAACTGGTAGTAGCTCTTACAGTTAACGGTTGATTCATTATTGAACTTAATCACATTTTTAGGTAGCATGCACCCGTCTAATTTTTAGCTTTTTCTTAATTTTCAATGCTCTTTTTCTACTTATTTTGCTTTCATGAAAACTGAGTCAGAGCCTATACTTTTATCTATTAATTTATCGTTATCTTGCTATCCGGATAACTTTTACTAAAACTGAGCAAACATGTTTGAATTTCCACAATTTTCAAAACACTCTGTAAAAAATGATGTGTTATCCGGTTTGACCGTTGCACTTGCATTAGTCCCTGAAGCGGTTGCTTTTGCTTTCGTTGCTGGTGTCGATCCTATGGTCGGACTCTATGCGGCCTTTATTGTTGGGTTAGTTACCTCTGTTTTTGGTGGTCGTCCAGGTATGATTTCCGGAGCAACTGGCGCAATGGCTGTCGTCATGGTGTCTCTGGTCGCTTCTCATGGAGTACAGTACTTATTTGCAGCTATTATGCTAGCGGGCCTTCTTCAAGTAACAGCTGGCATATTTAAGTTGGGCAAATTTATTCGTATCGTCCCTCATCCCGTGATGATAGGGTTTGTAAATGGCCTAGCTATTGTGATCTTCCTCGCTCAACTAGGCCAGTTTAAAGTTCCCGATGTTACTGGCGCCCTGACCTGGCTTCCACAAGATCAAATGATGCTGATGCTAGGCTTAGTTGCTCTAACCATGGCCATCATTCACTTTTTACCTAAGTTCACAACCGCGGTCCCTTCTTCACTGGTCGCTATAGTTAGCGTCACAGCATTGGTTGTTGGTTTGGATTTAGAGACCAGAACTGTGGTTGATTTTCTGAGGACCATGTCAGGCAATGATCAAGCAACATTGGCTGGCTCGCTGCCTACATTCGCATTACCTATGATCCCCATGACGCTTGAAACGCTTCAAATCATTCTCCCATATGCCATTATTCTTGCAGCAATCGGGCTGATTGAGTCTCTTTTGACACTCACTGTACTGGATGAAATGACTAATACACGAGGCCAGTCAAACAGAGAATGTGTCGGTCAGGGCATGGCGAATATTACCTGTTCTGTATTTGGCGCCATGGGCGGGTGCGCCATGATTGGGCAATCAATGATTAACGTCAATTCTGGAGGACGTGGTCGCCTTTCTGGTATTGTCGCGGCTATTGCCCTACTGATGTTTATTTTATTTGCATCAGCGCTTATCGAGATGATTCCTCTCGCGGCTCTTGTGGGCGTTATGTTTATGGTGGTGATTGGCACCTTTGAATGGGCAACTTTCAAACTCGCTCGCCGAGTTCCAAAACAGGATTTCTTCGTTATCGTACTTGTTACTGTCGTTACTGTATTAACTGATCTTGCAATCGCTGTTGGTGTGGGTGTTATTGCGTCAGCGCTAATGTTTGCTTGGCAACATGCAAAACACATATACGCCGACACAAAAATAAATGATGAAGGCTCCAAAGAGTACAAGATTCATGGGCCAATCTTCTTTGGCTCAACCGCCAACTTTCTCGAGTTATTCGACGCTAAAAACGACCCCACAGATGTTATTGTTGACTTTGCTGACTCAAGAGTAACCGATCATTCAGCGATCGAGGCGATCGAGACACTTGCGGAAAGATATTCATCAGTCGGGAAGACACTTCATTTACGTCACCTAAGCCCAGACTGTCGAAAACTACTCGACAAAGCAGGAAGCTTAGTCGAAATCAACGTTAAAGAAGATCCGAGCTATAAAGTCGCTACTGATGTACTAGCTGGTTAGCAAATAGCCCAACTGGGTGCTTTCAATTGAAAGCACCCTATATCACTATCTACAATAATTTATTTAGCTTTTCACCAAGCAAATCTAAGCGCCACCCTTGCATCACATCAGGTAACTGTTGTGGATCACGGTTTTTCTTCCACACCCATGAAATCAATTGATTGAGCTGTTTCTTAGACGCTAAGAATTCCGTTGCTAAACCGGAAGATTGAGACACTTTTTTTACTTCATCTTTAAGCGCTTTGAACTTATGTTTGTATCTCGGCAAATCCATTAAGCGCTCTATCCTATCAGGATAGTCCGTCGTCGATTGCATCTGAGCTGCTTTGACAATGGAGATAATACGCGCGCTATGGCGTTCAACAGAGCGGCTATCTAGCCCTTCATCTTCCATACTTTGTTTACTCTGCAAACCCAGCTTAGCAATCGAAAGTAAGTCTTGTTCCTTAAATATGAAGTTCAAAGCTAAATCGCGACGTATCGCCTCTTTATATCGCCAAGCAGCGAGAGGTTTCAAGATGGCGAGCTCTTGGGGTTTTAATTGCCAAGCACCTTTTACATCGAGATAAACGTTATCAGGGTCAACTTTTTTGATTCTTTTGTGAGAAAGCAGTTCGCTTTCTTGTTGAGCAGCATTCCACCACCCCGATTGGCTCACCGCCTCAAGTAATTTTTCATACAGGGGAAATAAATAAAACACGTCAGCCGCCGCATATTCGAGCTGCTTACTTGTCAAAGGTCTCGCCAACCAATCGGTACGAGATTCACTTTTATCAAGAGAAATGTCTAAATAGGATTCGACCAAGGCTGCAAAACCAGTCGACAAACCATGCCCTAGAAATGCCGCCATAATCTGGGTATCGATCATTGGGACTGGTAAACATTTGAAACTATTATTGAAAACTTCCAGATCTTCCCCACAAGCATGTAGTACCTTAAGCACAGATGTGTCTTGTAAAAGATCAATAAACGCCGACATATCATCAATAACTGTAGGGTCGATTAAGGAAAGGTGTTCACCATCATACAACTGAATGAGGCCTAGTTGCGGGTAAAAAGTGCGTGTTCTTACAAACTCAGTATCCAACATGACTGAGCTTGATTTTCTTGCTCTTTGACATACTGAATCTAACTGCTCCGATTGGGTAATGATCTGATAATTCACAAAACTCTCACTGTGAGTAACAAGGCAAGTTAGACATGTTTTTAAAATATCAACAAACCTTAGAATCGATAAAGAAAAATGCCGACTCATGTAGCCGGCGTTCTTTATCACTTGGTATCTACTTATTTATATTTTACCCTTTTATGGGTGAGATATCCGATAAGTATTTGGTTCTCTTTGTATTTAAATCTAGCTGACTTTGTCGAGTTTTGCATCATTCTCTTCCCGCAGCACACGTCTTAGTATTTTTCCAACGTTTGTTTTGGGTAACTCATCTTTAAACTCGACCAACTTAGGTATTTTATATCCCGTCATATGCTGACGACAATGAGCAATGACTTCATCTTTGGTTAAGCTAGGATCGCGTTTAACTACATAAACCTTTACTACCTCTCCAGACACGTCATGCGGTTGACCGATAGCGGCGACTTCCAAAACTTTGCCATGCAAGGCAACAACATCCTCAATTTCATTAGGATATACATTGAAACCAGAGACCAAAATCATGTCTTTCTTGCGATCAACAATATGGATTAACCCTTTATCATCAAACCTGACAATATCACCTGTTGAAAGCCAGCCATCGCCATTAATCACTTCCTTGGTCGCTTCAGGTCTCTGCCAATAACCTTGCATCACCTGGGGGCCTCTAACTTGAAGTTCACCTACCTGAGTGTTAGGCAGCACCTTGCCTTGTTCATCAATAATACGAACTTCTGTTGAAGGCACAGGTAGGCCAATTGCTCCGGTATATTCCCCCGCATCGTATGGGTTTACCGTAACTAAAGGTGAACACTCTGTAAGGCCATAACCCTCTAGCAGACATACTCCAGTGGTTTTCTTCCACTGTTCAGCGACAGCTTTCTGCACAGCCATACCACCACCAATTGCTAATTTTAGTTGGCTGAAGTCAAGTTCATGGAAGTCTTCATCATTGACTAGAGCATTAAACAAGGTATTAACACCTGTTATTGCTGTAAAACGATTTTTCTTCAGCTCTCTAACAAAACCAGGGATATCTCTCGGGTTGGTAATTAAGAGATTACTGCCTCCTAATTCAAGGAAAAATAAGCAATTTACTGTTAGGGCAAAAACATGATATAGCGGAAGCGCTGTAACAATTGACTCTCTGCCTTCTATTAACACAGGTCCATACATGGCTTTAGCCTGCATGACATTAGCAATCATATTGCTGTGGGTTAAAATCGCGCCTTTGGCCACTCCAGTCGTACCACCTGTATACTGCAAAAAAGCAATATCATCCCCAGACATAAAAGGCTTAACATATTGTAGGCGGCGCCCTTTTTGTATCGTCTTACGCATTGAAATTGCGCCGGGCAAGTTATATTTGGGTACCATCCCCTTGACGTACTTAACCACAAAGTCAACCAAAGTTCCTTTAGCTCTGGGGAGCATTTGGCCTAGACTGGTTAATACCACATGCTTAACAGAAGTTTTTTCTACCACCTGCTCCAGCGTGTGGGCAAAATTAGATACGATAACAATCGCTTTCGCTTCTGAGTCATTAAGTTGGTGCTCTAGCTCTCGCGGCGTATATAGAGGATTGACATTGACTGCAATAAGACCCGCACGCAAGACTCCGAACAAAGCCACTGGATACTGCAAAAGGTTAGGCATCATCAAAGCAACTCGATCGCCTTTCTGTAACTTCAGTTCATTTTGCAAGTACGCTGCAAAGGCACGACTACGTTCTTCCAATTTACGGAAAGTCATCACCGAGCCCATATTTGTAAACGCTGGCTGATCAGCAAATTTCTGCACTGACTGCTCAAACATTTCAACTAGAGACGGATAATGATCTGGATTGATGTGCTCTGGCACATCGCTAGGATAACGAGACAACCAAGGTTTATCCACGACAATACTCCTTGAAGTAAGTGGGCTGTTATCAATCTAACGCCATATATATTCTAATCGGCCCGTATTACAACACAGCCACATAACTAGGGCACGAAAGGCTCGGCTACTAATTTAAATTCTGTTAACCAAAGCAAAAATTAGACTAGATACTCTAGATGAGGATTCTAAATGACAGTGATGGCCACCTTCAACGGTCGTGACCTCAACACAACTCTTTTCTCCCTCTAGTTCCTGACGTAGGTATGGGAAACCATTTTTACCCAATACAACTAAATGAGGACACTCTATATTTTCTCTTATCGACTGAGCGTGTTGAGGAGACATACGGTAGAGAGACTGGCCTTGCAACTTTTCATCATGCCGCCATAGCCAGCCTTCTGGTACTTGCTTAAGCCCTCGTTGCACTATTGGGCTAATGAGGTTTGAAGAAATTCGATTGATCTTAGCCCGTACTTCAACGGCATCATCTAACGAAGAAAATGGTCGACTCACTCTGCTGCGAACTTTTAGCCTATGCAGTATACCTTCCCTAAGGCGTGAGACAGAATTCTCACTATCCTCGGACAAGGGACCGCGTCCTTCGATCTCAACAAGCGCACTCACTTGCTCTGGAAAAGCTGCACTATAACAACTTGCAATCAAAGCACCAAGCGAATGACCGACTAATATCAGTTTCTTGGGTGATAAATTTAATAAAAATTGATAAACGTCATCAATATAATCATGAAATGGATAAAAGTTGTTACCCGATTTATGGCTAGATTGACCATGACCAAGCAGGTCAATGGCACATAGATGAAGAGTCGGTTCTAATCCATGTAGCTCTTTCATAACGGATTCAAAACTGGCAGCGTTGTCGAGCCAGCCATGTATAAACACGATGGAACAATCAGCACAGTGACTGTAACCATACTCAACTGCACTAATGTATCCCTCTGCAAGGGAGTATCGTGTATTTCGAAAATTCATTTAACTTCTTGTATCACAACACCTTGTCGTGTGCCGCGAGTGATTTCACGGCAATAGAGACTGCGACAAGAGTAACGGTAAGGGCCGAAATCATTATGAATAATGACTCGCTCTTCAATTTTCCATAAATGGTAGCTTTTTACTTTCATCACAGGAAACTCATAACTATAGTCGCCTACGGGTGCAGTTTCTTTATCACCATTATCTCCAATTAACGTAATCAAGCGTCCTTCGGACAGCTTTACAGGGTCAGCAAAGCCTTGAATGTAAGCGACAAAACGCCCTTGTGGCTCTTGATTGATATCCGGTTTACCACTTGAGCCTATCGGTAAGTTAACCACCTCGACTCTGGTTGTGTCTTTTAAGTTAGTTACATGAGCAATCACTCCACCCAAGCGAAGTTCCTGAGTGACATCCAATGATTCTCTCCAGTTTGAGTAACTGGTCTGTACATTAGGATTAGTCGATACCAAGTCTTCCGGTAAAGTACTACAAGCACTCAGTGCGATAATAAGAAGTGTGAGTACAGAACATTTAAATACGTTTGATTGCATAGGGAGCCTTTTGAATCAGTTAAATATAAAGGTCAACGCCTAAAAGCTGCGACAGCTCTTCGCGCTTTGTTTGGTTCATCACATTCATATACTCTGCCAGAGCTTTTCTTCCATGTCCTTCAGGAAGATCGTACTGAAGTTGTGCGTTATGGATATCTGACTCGTCAATACGACGGATGGAATGCGCAACGGCGCTGGCCACTTTACTTGGCTGATCAACGGGTGTTTTACTGTGTGATTTTTTTACTCCATCTTTTTTTCCAGTTTTATTGGCTTTATTTGGCCCTGGAAGGGATGGAGGTAATCCATTGATAGAAACCATACTCTCCCCGTGTTAAGTCCTCTTATTCTCTACCAGGCAGCTTCTTCCATGCTACTTTATCACGTAAGTAAACCGGACTGGCTTCTTCAACGGTTTCCACATTGCCCTTTTCAAATTCAAACTTGGCCAACACAACAATATCTTCAGCATCTGGGTACAGAATATTACCCGTCACAATATCGAATTGAACAGTATCCAACGACTCTTTATAAGCATCCCAACCTGTGCCAGCTGTAACCCAAGATATATCATCGGTTTGACTATTATCAGCAACTACAGCAGGAGGGATCACAGCCTCGTCATCGACAGAAGCCCAAGTGCCATCTTCTTGACGCATAAAACGCCCCCAATACACTTCACTCATGCGAGCGTCAATCGCACAGGCTACATGCGTTGCACCCATATTACGGTAACTACCTTGAGCCATCGCCTGTAATGTGGAAATACCAATCATAGGCAGCTCAGCTCCAAACGCTAAACCCTGTGCAATACCAATGCCAATACGGACCCCAGTAAAACTACCTGGACCTCGACCAAATGCCAACGCATCCAACTCATTCAAGCTAAGACCCGCTTCTTTCAATACTTCGTCCACCATAGGTAGAATTTTCTTCGTATGATCTCGAGGTGCAACTTCTCTACGTACGTACACAAGATCATTAACAAGTAATGCGACAGAACAATTTTCAGTTGCTGTATCTAAGGCAAGAATTTTTGCGCTCATTGAATTCTCTAACTATCTGTTTCTTTAATTTGTGCAAGAAAATCTTGCACGACTGCCAAATCTCGCGTTCTGGGAATTGGCGGTAAACTGGCAAGAAAAACTCCACCATAATCCCGAGTGACCAGCCTGTTATCACAAATGATCAACACACCTTTATCTGTTTTATCCCTAATTAAACGCCCTACTCCCTGTTTCAAGGTGATGACAGCGTCTGGAAGTTGAACCTGTGAAAATGGCTGACCTCCTTTTAACTGACAGTCCTCAATTCTTGCTTTAAGTAGAGGATCATCAGGTGCTGTAAAAGGCAACTTGTCGATAATAACACAGCTGAGGGCATCACCTCTAACATCAATACCTTCCCAAAATGCGCCTGTTGCAACCAGTAAGGCGTTCCCCAGTTCCATAAATTCACTTAGAGTTTTTTGTTTACTGGTTTCTCCTTGCATTAGCACAGGGATTGATAAGCTATTGCGAAACCTTTCAACCAATTCTTTCATCATATTATGAGACGTACACAGGAAGAAGCATCGACCCTGATTTTTTTCAATCACTGGCCCTAACATAGACGTTAACTTATCCGCCATATTAGGGCTATTAGGTTCAGGTAAGTAGCGAGGAACACACAACTTTGCTTGAGTGTGGTAATCAAACGGACTAGCCAAGGCTAACTCAGTACCAGCCTTAATACCAAGCCTAGAGGTAAAGTGTCCGAAGTCTCCGTTTACCCCTAAGGTTGCAGAGGTGAAAATCCAAGCACCTTTTGTTTGTGTAATCTGCTCTTGAAATTTATCAGCGACCGACAAAGGAGTGATATGCAAGCTAAAATGGCGAGGTGTTGTCTCATACCAATATGAGTATCCAGTAATGGAAACATCACACAATCTAACTAGGCTAGCGTGTATCGCACTAGCTCTCTCATAAGCTGTGTCAAGAAGCTGACTACGACCAAGCGCTAATTTTAGTACTTCGATACAAAATTTAAGCGTCTCGCGCAAACGCTCAAGATCCCTTTCAATTGAAGCAGACTGTATAGCCTCGCGCCAATTACCTCTATAACCAGGCTCCCCCAACGCAACCCTGAGATCCATTGCACCTTGTAGCAACTTCTCCCCAACTTTTTGTAACTGACGCATGTCTTTAGCTTCAGCGCGATAAGCGATTTCAATATCTTTAGACAATTCTTGGATCTGACGACTAGACAATGATTGACCAAAATATTGACTGGCAATATCAGGTAACTGGTGTGCCTCATCAAAAATAAAAACTTCAGCTTCGGGAATAAGCTCACCAAATCCAGTTTCCTTTATCGCTAAATCAGCCAAGAAGAGATGATGATTGACCACAACTACATCGGCATCCATGGCTTTTTTGCGAGCTTTGAGAACAAAACAGTCTTGATAGCTGGGGCAATCTTTTCCCAAACAGTTATCATTGGTTGAAGTGATTGTGGAAATTACGGGGCTATCTTCAGCAATATCACTGCATTCACCCAGATCACCACTTTTCGTTTCACTCGACCAGGACCTCACTTTAACCAATTGACTAAGAAAGTTAGTGTCTGTTCCCTCACCATGGCTTT
This sequence comes from Vibrio aquimaris, assembly GCF_009363415.1. NCBI lineage: Bacteria > Pseudomonadati > Pseudomonadota > Gammaproteobacteria > Vibrionales > Vibrionaceae > Vibrio > Vibrio aquimaris. Next base: position 2,126,841 of record NZ_CP045350.1, read on the forward strand.
CGACCATCTGGCGACTTAAACGATCAAGACATAAATAGTTTGACCGGCCTTTTAACAGAGCGACTCGCCCGCCAAAACCGAGAGCATCAGTCACTAGGGGTAAATCACGGTGAAACAGTTGCTCTTGGAGATTTTTTGACCCTGTACTGATGATGGTCTTTTTTCCACTTTGCAGTGCTGGAATAAGGTAAGCAAAAGTCTTTCCCGTTCCTGTGCCCGCTTCAATAACCACTTGCTGACTGGATTGAATCGCAGTGGAAACGGCTTCAGCCATCTGTAGCTGGGCTTTTCGCGGTTGAAAGCCCTTAATTACTTTACCTAAGGCACCTTCAGCTGAAAAAATTTTTGAAATCATCAAGTAGGAATGTGAATCTGAGATTGGGTAAAAACGGATTATGTCAGGTTCAAGCTCGCGATGCGAATTTAAATAGAGTGAACAAATGCACACGCCTCTTCTCAAAAGAGGATGTGAACTTTTTACTTTCAGTTACTTAGCGTCGATTCAAATAACGCGAAAGCCAAGCGGGGCCTTCAAACTCATTTTGGCAATCTGTCATTGCACGAGCAGCTTCACTGGGCGATGCTCTGTTTTCCCACATTTCATTGAGAAGTTCTTCATTAAGCTCTTGATCGCCAATCAGCGCACTTACTCTTTCGCAGTACAACTTGCGCGCAAGTAGATCTCTGTCCATATCTACTACCTCTCGGGCTGACACCAGGCAGTTTCTCGACAAATTCACCCAGCCAATCGGTTAACTAGGATTAATGCTTGAAACTGTCACAACATTAGGATAATTGTAGTCAGTATAGTTACAGACCGCTTAATAATTTAGCGCCAAATTTCAGTTATTCGTCACAAACAACATAATTCACGGAAGTCACATCCCAATGGAAAAGAAAACACTACTTACTCATTGTAAAGATGCGCCAGGCCTTATATCAAAAGTAACCAACATCTGTTACAAACATCAGCTCAACATTATTCACAACAACGAATTTGTAGATAATACGAGCGGTCACTTTTTCATGCGTACTGAACTGCAAGGGTACTTCAACGATAGTATACTCCTTGATGAACTGGATCAGGCTTTACCTCAAGGGGCGTCACGAAAGTTAGTTGGGGCTAATCGAAAACGTATCGTGATTATGGTGACCAAAGAAGCACATTGCCTTGGCGATATTCTAATGAAAAGTTACGATGGGAGCCTCAATGTTGATATTGCTGCTGTGGTGGGTAATTACGATATTCTTCAATGCCTTACAGAAAAATTTGATATTCCCTACCACTATATCTCACACATAGGATTAGATAGGGAAGAACATGAGAAGAAAATGCTTGAGGTGATTGATCAATACAACGCAGATTTTCTTGTTCTAGCCAAATTTATGCGTGTATTAACACCTTCTTTTGTTGAAAACTATCGCCATAAGATCATTAACATTCATCACAGCTTTCTCCCTGCGTTTATTGGCGCTAGGCCTTACCAACAAGCCTATGATAGAGGTGTAAAGATCATCGGAGCGACCGCCCACTTTGTCACCAATGATCTCGATGAAGGCCCTATCATCAAGCAGGACGTCATACCTGTTGATCATAACTTTAGCGCGGGAGATATGGCGCAAGCCGGACGCGATGTTGAAAAAAGCGTTTTGAGTAAAGCATTAAATAAAGTGGTCAATGACCATGTGTTTGTGATGGGAAATAAAACCGTCATACTTTAATCTATACACGGGAAGACCTTAAATAAAGGCCTTCCCGCTCAACTTTAATTTACAGCTTTATCGCCAGCTCTACTCCTTGACGAATTGCCCTAACTGCGTCCAATTCTCCAGCGTGATCTGCACCGCCAATAATGTGGAGTTTATCGCCCATTTGTTGCCATTTGTCTTCAAAAGGCCTAACCGACTCTTGACCAGCACATATTATAACCTTATCAACTTCAAGTAATTGGGTTTTGTTGTTACAGGTAATATGCAAACCTTGCTGATCAATTTTGTCATAACTCACACCGCCAAGCAGGTTTACCCCTCTTTTCTCCAAAGTTCGCTTGTGAATCCAGCCTGTTGTTTTTCCCGGTCCTTTACCCACTTTTCCTGCGCGGCGCTGAAGAACCCAGACATCTTTTTCAGTGTGAGAATCTGGATATGGGAACAGACCTCCTGGATGAGAAATATCTTTATCTATTCCCCAATCGTGGAGCCAATCATCGAGGTTATGACCAGACGGCTCTGTTAACATGGTAGCCACATCAACACCAATACCACCAGCGCCCACAATCGCTACTTTTTCTCCAACATAAGCTTTCTCTTTGATCAATGTTTGGTAATCGATAACTTTCTCAGGGTTTTCAACTCCTTCGATCTTAACCTTACGTGGCTCAACGCCAGAAGCCATGACAACCTCATCATACTCAGAAAGTAAATCAAAGTTGGCTTTTGTCTCAAGGTGAAGTTTTACACCCGTTTCATCGATTTGATTTGCAAAATATCGAATAGTCTCTCGAAACTCTTCTTTTCCTGGGATCTGCATAGCGAGGCGGAACTGTCCACCAATTCGATCGTTTCTTTCAAATAAATCAACATGATGACCTCGCTTGGCTAAGGTCGTAGCACAGGATAGCCCAGCTGGTCCAGCTCCAACGACAGCAATATTTTTTGGCGAGCTGGTGGGAGTGACTCTGAGCTCATCTTCACGGCAAGCAAGCGGATTGACTAAACAGCTTGCCCTCTTACCTTTGAAAACATGGTCTAAACAAGCTTGATTGCATCCAATGCAAGTGTTGATTAAATGAGCCTGTTCATTTTCCGCTTTCACTACAAAATAGGGATCAGCCAAGAACGGACGTGCCATTGACACCATATCTGCATGACCGCTAGATAAGATACGCTCTGCCTCTTGCGGAGTGTTTATACGATTACACGTCACTATTGGAACAGAGACATGTGGACGAACCTTTTCCGTTACCCAAGTAAAAGCACCACGTGGCACTTGCGTCGCAATTGTAGGAATGCGCGCCTCATGCCAACCAATCCCAGAGTTGATTATAGTCACTCCCGCTCTCTCTAGCTCTTTTGCTAGAATGACTACTTCATCAAACGTGCTGCCTTCTTCGACTAAGTCCAGCATGGATAGACGAAAAATGATAATAAACTCTTTCCCAACTGCTTGTCGCATCGCTCGGACAATCTCTAGTGGGAAGCGAATACGATTCTCATATTTCCCCCCCCAATCATCGTATCTAGTGTTGGTTCGCTTACAGATGAATTGATTAATTAGATATCCTTCTGAGCCCATAATCTCAACCCCATCATAACCGGCTGATTGGGCAAGTACGGCACTATTAGTAAAAGCTGCAATAGTTTTCTTTATTTGCCGATCACTCATTTCACTCGGAGCAAAGCGAGCAATGGGCGCTTTGATAGCAGATGAACTTTGAGAAAAGGGGTGCATTGCATAACGACCAGCATGCAAAAGCTGAAGCGCGATTTTGCCGTCATGCTTATGAACAGATTCAGTGACGATTTTGTGGGCTTTAGCGTGTTTTGGCTTGCTAAACTCAGCGCTAAACGGATGGAGTCTGCCCCGTAAATTGGGAGAAAAGCCTCCTGTCACAATCAGACCAACACCACCCTTTGCACGCTCGGCATAAAAAGCAGCCAGTTTTCCCAGCCCCTCTTTATGTTCTTCAAGGCCAGTATGCATAGAGCCCATCAAGACTCGATTTCTAATCTGAGTAAATCCTAAATCCAAGGGCTTTAACAAATTTGGGTACATAGCAGACATCACTTTATTATCTTATTCTGGTCTGACCACAATAGATTTGACTGCGATTAAAATCAAACAAGTGTTTACATTTTTGTAACACCGATCAATCTTGTAGTTGTTCAAGTATACTAGTTTAAGTAGGATGTATATCTACTCACACTTTTATGCTCAAGCGTATCTAGATTTATACCTGTGCACATGCGCAGTGGAGCCAGAATGAAAAAAATATTCAAGTATATTGGCATGATTTTCAAAGGCTTTTGGAAAGCCATCACCTTTGTTCGCCTTGCTTTAGTGAACCTCATATTCCTAATTACACTCGGACTTTTGTATTTCATATACTCAACCGGTGGTTCGGTAACACCGAGCGTTGCTCAAAAATCAGCTCTCGTTCTCAATATTTCGGGCCCAATTGTAGAGCAATCTCGCTACGTGAACCCAATGGATTCAGTTGCTGGTTCTCTATTCGGTGAAGATATACCAAGCGAAAATTTGCTATTTGATATAGTAGACACCATTCGTCATGCCAAAGATGATGAAAAGATCACTGGAATTGTGCTGGCTTTAGGTAACATGCCGGAGACAAACTTAACTAAGCTTCGCTACATAGCAAAAGCAATTAATGAATTCAAAGCTTCTGGCAAACCCGTTTACGCCGCTGGCGATTTCTACAATCAGAGCCAATACTACCTTGCCAGTTACGCAGATAAAATTTATCTAGCTCCAGATGGTGCAGTACTCATCAAAGGCTATAGTGCCTATTCAATGTACTACAAAACACTATTAGAAAAGCTTGATGTAAATACGCATGTTTTCCGTGTTGGCACCTATAAGTCAGCTATCGAGCCATTCGTACGTGACGATATGTCAAAAGCCGCAAAAGAGTCAGCCTCACGCTGGCTGGGACAACTTTGGGGGGCTTATGTCGATGATGTCGCGACCAATCGCCAGGTTTCAAAACAAACACTAAACCCGAGCATGAAAGAGTTTTTGGCCCAGTTAGAGGAGCAAGATGGTGACCTTGCAGGTTTATCTCTTGAGCTTGGACTAGTCGATGAGCTTGCTACTCGTCAACAAGTAAGAGCCGACTTAGTTGAAGTGTTCGGCTCTAATGGAGAAGATAGTTATCAGCATGTCGATTACTACCAATATATGACTACCCTAAAACCTGAGTTTGATTCTGCAAAAGATGACATCGCTGTAGTCGTTGCAAGTGGTGCCATTATGGATGGCTCACAGCCACAAGGTACAGCAGGCGGTGACACAGTTTCAGCACTTCTTCGTCAAGCTCGAAATGATGATAACGTTAAAGCGGTAGTGTTGCGTGTCGACAGTCCAGGAGGCAGTGCATTCGCATCTGAGGTAATACGTAACGAAATACAAGCGCTAAGGGAAGCTGGTAAACCGGTCGTCGCATCTATGTCAAGCTTGGCTGCATCTGGTGGATATTGGATTTCTATGAGTGCAGATAAAATTGTCGCTCAACCGACAACACTGACTGGCTCAATTGGTATTTTCAGTGTGATTACTACTTTCGAAAAAGGACTAAACAAGTTAGGAGTCTATACAGATGGTGTTGGTACTTCTCCTTTTTCAGGTGTTGGTATAACAACTGGCTTATCCAAAGGAGCAAGCGATGCACTTCAACTCGGCATTGAGCATGGATACCATCGTTTTGTTAATCTAGTCAGCGAAAACAGAAATATCGATATCAATAACATGGACAGCATAGCTCAAGGCCGTGTATGGACAGGACAAGATGCAGAAAAGTTTGGTCTAGTAGACAAAATGGGGGACTTTGATGACGCAATAACCTTAGCCGCCGAGCTCGCCAAGTTAGATGATTACAACTTATATTGGGTTGAAGAGCCACTGACACCAGCCCAAGAATTTATTCAAAACTTGATGAATGAGGTTAAAGTCAAACTTGGTCTAGATGTTTACGCTCTTATTCCTCACACACTAAGACCTGCAGCAACTCAAATAATTCAAGATACAAGTCTACTAAGCAGCTTTAACGATCCTAAAGGCCAGTATGCGTTTTGTTTGAATTGCCAAGTTAACTAAATAATATCCAACACAGCTATAGCGCCTATATCAAAAATATAATGTATAGGCGCATTTTCTAGCTACCTTAGAGTCTTTTTACTTCCTAATTTAAATCTATTGACTTCTTAATCTATCCGCTAAATTTTTGAAAAAGTTCATTATATCATGTATGATGCCCACATATTAAAAAAGTAAAAATATAGTTTTTATAAAAACTTCACTACTTAATATATTGACAATTTAGTTAGTTAGTTTTCGCCTCTATTTTTGACAAAAACAATTCGGCAGCTTTTATAAAAACCTATAGATACAAACTAAATATAGAGAGGAATACAATATTGTCGTTAACGTGGAAACAGAGAGCTAGTGCTGTTCTTGGTAATGCTATGGAGTACTATGATATCGCGGTATTTGCGTCGATATCTATGTACATTTCGCAATTATTTTCAAACCAAGGGATTGAACATTCAGAATTTATCGTATGGGGTGTATTTGCATTGAGATTCTTAATTCGTCCCATTGGTGGTGTTGTCATTTGTCGCTATGCCGCACAGTATGGGCGAAAAAAGGCCTTGGTTTTCTGTAATCTACTTACAGGTTTTGCGACTGTCTCAATGGCTTTAGTCCCAGTTGAAACGGTTGGCCAATATGTAGTGGTTATATTCTTAGTGCTACAAATGCTCCAAGCATTTAGTTTTGGGGGAGAATATCCAACCTTGTTTAACTACCTTTTGTATGATGCAAAAAAATCTGAGCGTTCTAGAATTAGCAGTCTTATTGTATCTAGCTCAATTTCAGGCGTTATCATATCACTATTAATCGTTGCTGGGCTGGAGTACTTCCTTAATCAAGAGCAAATGATGACTTGGGGTTGGAGAATACCGCTATTTATTGGTGTTATAAATATTATCGTCAGTCTATACCTTCGTCTTTCTTTGCCAGAGTTACCAAAAGCTGGAAAAATAGCGACTCAAGCTAACTATAAAGTTATTACAAAAGTTTTCTGTTTATCCGTTCTTGCCGGTGTCATATTCTACGTACAAAATTTAGCAAGTGGCATTTTAGGTAAAGCAATGAATATTGAGAATCTAGCATTAATAAACTCTTCGATCTTGGTTTTATTGATATTTACATTCTCATTTATTGTAGATAAATACTTTTCTACCAAACAAGCCTTTAAGTTTGGTGCCATCGCCATGTTGTTTTCCGCTATCCCACTCTTTGCACTGCTTGGCTCTGAGCAATTTATTTTGCAAGCATGTGCTGTTTTAGGTATTAGTGCCTTATCTGCCGTTATATTAGGCAATACAGTGGCCGTACTTTGGCAGCATTCAGAAAACCACATTACAAGTCTAGGGGTGGGTTACAATATCGCCTTATCTATCTTTGGTGGCCTTACACCCCTTATAGTGACAGAGGCGATGGAACATGGTTCAGCCTACGTGGGTTTATATCTAGCAATAGCTTCAATACCCTGCTTGCTAGTACTTTTTCTCACAGATACAAGGCCAGAGCTTTCTCCTGCATAGGAGTACAAGAAAAGCTTATGAACGCAGACTCAGAATACTAGTTTCCGAGTCTGTATCGATTTCCCAATTTATAACGTTATACTCTCGATTTCTTGTAAAAGCGTCTCTTTCCTAAAAGGCTTGGGTAAATATGCATCCATACCGGAATCAAAACAACGACGAATATCATCATCTATCACACTCGCTGTCAGCGCAATAATGGGCGTCTTAGACAGACCAGAGAACCGCTCATATTCTCGAATCTTTTGTGCCGCTTCAAATCCATCCATCACCGGCATCATGCAGTCCATTAGAATAATATCAAAATTGCTATCTTGCGCATATTTTTCCACCGCTACCTGTCCATTTTCCGCGATTTCAAACTGATAACCCGCTTTACTCAGGATTATTGACGCAACTTGTTGATTAACATTGTTATCCTCGACCAACAAAATGCGTCCTAAATAATCAGATAAAGATTCGCTAGGTACCTTAGTCATACCTTTAGGCTCTGCCTCTAATTTTTTTGGTTGTCTTCGCGTGGGAGCCTGAGGTACAAATGCTGACAGTTTTTCTCGGAGAACATCTGCTTTAAATGGCTTAGCTAGATAATCATCCATACCGACATCAAAACACTTTTGAATGTCTTCATCCACTACGCTAGCAGTAAGTGCAATAATAGGGACAAGGCGGTCTCGGTTTTCCTCCCGCTCTAATTGACGGATCTTCTCTGTTGCTTCAAATCCATCCATGACTGGCATCATGCAATCCATAAGTATCAACGCATAGTTATGTTTCTTAAACATTTCTAAAGCCTGCTTACCATTTTCAGCAAGATCAAAACTATAACCGGATTTCTCAACATGAATTGTCGCAATCTTTCGGTTAACCTCATTATCATCAACCACCAATACCTTGTTGATGTTAACGTCTTCTTTAGTTGTTTTTAGCGTTTCAATAGAAGATTGAGCAAAGCTATGTTCCAATCGCTCTATCAACTTCACCAAGCGCTGGCCTAGTAAAGGCTGGGTAATTACAGCGCCAACGCTTTCTCCAAAATCAAACTGTTGGCTGTGTAGGTGCTTTATTAAACATACATTTTTGCCCAAATCATGAATATGACGAAAGAGACTCTCACTTTGAGCTGCCATGTTAGGTCTAGTTTCGACGTAGATAACAATAACATTATCTTTCTCATATACCCATTCAGGTAAATGGGCCAGCCCTGTCACGGATTGGTAAACAGGTGTATGATAGAAGTTTAAAGATTCGCATAACTGATCTTGCTGAGCTTTGTCATCACAGACCAAACATAACGGACTGATTCGTGAGATATTCTTGGAATCATAACCCAATTGGGCAATGGGTAGACAGAGTTCAAAGAAAAAGCGGCTACCCTGACTTTTTATTGACTCTAAGCGAATTTCCCCCCCCATAAGTTCAACCAATTGGGTACTGATGGCTAGCCCGAGCCCTGTACCACCAAATTGTCGCGTTGTAGATTCATCTTCTTGAACAAAAGGCTCGAAAATTTTCTTTTGCTGCTGCTCATCAATCCCTATTCCTGAATCTTGTACAGAAAACTCCACAACAGCATTTGTATCTTCCACCTTCTTAGTGGTTACGCAAAGATGCACCTCACCCTGATCAGTAAACTTCACAGCATTAGACATAAAATTCATCAATATTTGGCGCAATCGATGATCGTCAACCATCAGACAATAAGGCGTATTTGCAGTCACCGTTACTTTTAGCTCAACTTCTTTTTCTTGGGCCTTGGGTGAAACAATTGATGCGATATCATAAATCGATTCTCTTATATTGGTAGCATTGGGGCTAATGACAAGCATTCCAGATTCAACCTTAGAGAAATCCAAAATATCATTAATGAGATTGAGTAATAGATGAGATGACGTCTCAATAGTACCTACGTAGTCACGTTGGATGGCTGTTAATGAAGTATCAGAAAGGACCTCTGAAATACCTATCACACCATTAAGGGGGGTTCGAATTTCATGTGACATATTTGCCAGAAAGCTACTTTTAGCCTTACTGGCCTTAATCGCATCATCTTTTGCTTTTTCTGCACTTTCTCTGGCTTGGTTAAGCTGATAATAATGGTTTTCAATCACATCGCTAGAGTGATTAAACCTGTCTGCCAAGTTGGTAATCTCGTCTCTAAACCATGCATGAGGAAGCAAAATTTTATTCGGAGCTTGGTCATTTTCACTACTGCTGACGGTTTTCTCCATCACATTTATCCGCTTGATGACAAAAAACCATGTGAAGGCAAGAACACTTGCCACTAATAGCACAATACGAATACTTTCTGCAAAAAGGATATGAACAAACTGTAACCACAAGCTATCGTAGGTAGGCGTGAGATCCGATTGAATAATCAAATTTCCCAAAACATAACTCTTGCCTCTCAATTGGTATTCTAGTGGCCATACTTGCGTTATCGCATTATCATCTAGTCTATGCCCTCTCTCGATGACTGACTCTTTATCATTCCATATGTTGGCGTAATCTACACCTGGTAACGTTAACAGCCCTTCGATCTGAGATTTAAGAAGCGCTCTGTCTTCTACCCATAAACTACTGGTAATGCTTGATAACTGGCTTACCTTTATGTTTGATAGAGCATTGTTGATATGGCTTATATCAAGTTGGAATCTATGATACAGACTGTAGCTCGTGGTCGTCAGGGCAAGAAACACACTAATAATGGTGACGGCGAAGAGTAGCTTTTTATTAATACTCAAGTATCGACGCTTGCCTTTCATATGAACCCTAGCTCTTATTTTATCTTATTTTAAATAAGGATAGTCGGATGTACGAAAAGTGTGAAGTGTTGCGGAAACTTCATCGGTCACCAAGGTGTTTTTTCGCCCAAGGAATGACTAGACAACGACAAAGAAGGCTAAATAACCAGTACCCTTTGCGGTACTGGCTTATTGTTCTGAATTAAGGTTACTTTTGCTTGGAGTAAGGGTTTAAGTTCATCTCTTTAACAATATAACTTACGGCTCTCTGAGCTCGCACACTATTACCAAACTCATCAAGCGGTGGTGATACTACACCAACGGCCATTTTTCCCGGTATAATGGCAATAAAACCACCACCCACACCACTTTTTGCTGGAACTCCCGTTTCATAAAACCAGCTACCTGAATTATCATACACACCAGACATAACCATTGACGATAATATGTTTGGCACATAGTCACCGTTTAGTATTTTTTTATGTGTTAGTGGGTGTGAACCATAATTAGCGAGAACCGACCCCATCACCGCCAAGTCATGAGCGGTGACATTAACTGAACACTGCTTGGTATATGTGGTCACTGCATCAAGAGGGCTGGTGCCCAGTCTTCCATATGAATCAAGCAGAAAAGCAATACCAAGATTGCGCTTGTTGTCTTCCATTTCCGACTGCAATACATCATTATTGATTTTGAGCTTTTTACCTGCAAAATTGTCCAAATTACCCTTAATCATCTTCCAACGATCAATTTCATTTTGAGTCGTTAGCCAACTCACTGTAGAAATAGCGCCAGCATTAACATAAGGGTTAGATGGAGAGCCTTGCTGATTTTCAATCGCTAAAACAGAGTTAAAGGGCATACCTGTAGGCTGAACCCCTATGGTCTCCTCAACAAAATCTGGCCCTTTGTTTTTCATTAACAGTGCTAGAGTAAAAACTTTTGAAACAGACTGTATAGAGACCGGAGCGTCATAATCTCCAAATTCACAAACGCGTCCATCTGTAGTCACAACTGAGATACCGAAGGTTTTTGGGTCAACAGACTCCAGCGCCTTGATATAAGCAGCATTATTACCAGAATTTAGGCTCCTGAATTTAAGGTAAGCCGCCTGTGCAACAGCGCAAACTTGGTCGTCTTCTCGCTGGTTTGCAAACGAGGGAACTGTAAATAAAAAAATAAGTAAAGAAGAAAACAATAAAAATTGTCTATGCATACAAAGCCTCGATAAACAAGCTAGTTAAATTGCAACTCAGGTAGTGGAGAAAATAAACATAATGCTCAGATAATTCACCAAGAAAGATAATAGCAAAACTTAGCGAATGTCATTTTATAAACAACTAAGTCATCAAAGTAATTGGTCATACCAGTGCTCTTGAGACCTTAAGCTAGTCTAGGTTTAGGTGTTCTCCTCTATACAAAGCGTTAAAAATGATTTTAGGGCTTAGCTTACGGTATTTATTGACAATTAAACAGATAAAAGCGAATAGATGAGGAGCTACCTACTTTTCCTTGGCTTATATTAATATATAATCCCATGCTCTGTTCCCCTACAATTGACTGGTTTTTAAGCTATGGCAAGAAGACATATTTATATCGCTTATACTGGCGGAACCATCGGAATGAAAAAGTCTGATGATCACGGATACGTTCCTGTGGCAGGTTTTATGGAAAAACAGCTAGCAAGTATGCCGGAGTTCCAACGTCCCGAAATGCCCAAATTTACTATCCATGAATATGCCCCTCTAATCGATTCATCGGATATGACTCCAAAAGATTGGCAGCAAATCGCAGATGATATCCGAAGCAATTACGATAAATACGATGGATTTGTCATCTTGCACGGCACTGATACCATGGCTTACACGGCATCAGCTTTGTCATTTATGCTTGAAAACTTATCAAAACCCGTGATTGTAACAGGATCCCAAATCCCATTGGCAGAGCTTAGATCTGATGGCCAAGCCAATTTGCTTAATGCTCTCCACATAGCGGCGAACTACCCAATTAATGAGGTCACGCTTTTCTTCAATAATAAGTTAATGCGCGGTAATCGAAGCACTAAGTCACACGCAGATGGTTTTAATGCATTTACCTCTCCGAACCTATCTCCCCTTTTAGAAGCAGGTATCAATATCCAGATCGGTAACGATGTTGTGGTAGATGAAAAAGCGACAGGAGCATTTACAGTACACGACATTACACCACAGCCGATTGGTGTGATTACCATGTATCCTGGTATCTCACACGAGGTGATTCGAAATACCTTGCTACAACCTGTTAATGCGATGATTTTGCTTACATTTGGCGTAGGTAATGCCCCGCAAAACCCAGAGCTTTTGTCTCACCTCAAAGATGCATCGGAACGTGGTGTTATCGTAGTCAATCTTACCCAATGCTTGGCAGGTAAAGTCAACATGGGGGGCTATGCCACAGGCTGCGCTCTTGCCGAAGCAGGTGTGATCAGTGGATATGACATGACACCAGAAGCTGCATTGGCAAAGCTTCACTATCTACTCAGCCAAAATCTCAGTTATGAGCAAGTAAAGGCTCAGATGCAGCAAGTGTTAAGAGGCGAAATGTCTATTTAATTATTAGCCACTTTGGCAAAGTATATGAAATAAGCCGATGATTTATCGGCTTTTCAATAAATTGATCTGGTGAGTTTAAGTCTGCTTGTTCACTCGAATAATTCGGTTCATGACGTAGCTTTAAAGAACAAATGAGCCCAAAATATGCAAATTGATACCCAAATATAGTTGCGAAGATAATGATACAAAAAAAGCCAGCCTTTCGGCTTAATGCCGTTCTGATAAGTATTAACACTTATATCCAAATGGATATTTGGCTGGAACAAAGAGGACCATGCTAGAACCCGGGCAGATTGATGTTGAGGGAGACTCTGCTTGCGAGAAGTTTTATGCTCTCGCAGGATAAGTGTGTCCAGAGGCCACTGCCTTCACGTCAAAAATAAACTTTGCGCCCCCCCTCCCCCCCATCTCTTACTTTCCTCATTTATTAGTTTTAATTCATGCGTTTAAGGTAGTTAAAACTCATTGTTCTACTCAGAAAATCCCTTTTATCAGTAAAAACTTCTGACATAAAATTGACAATCCCCATCTAGACCGACCGGTTTGTCTTGCTTATTGTGTATGGAAATTAACCATGAGGTGCCGTATGAAATATGATCTAACAACAGTGCAGATGGAAAATGCTCTTAGTTCTATGAGGGAGGCATTTACAGCGAACCCGATGCCAAGTCAGGCTAGCAGAATCAAGAAACTAATGGGGCTTAAGTCCGCGCTAATCGAATATACAGACAAACTTTGTACAGCTGTCAGCTTAGACTATGGGCACCGAAGCCAACTGGATACATTGATGGCAGACATCTTGCCTTGTATAGGCAATATTGATCATACAATCGACTGCCTACCGCATTGGATGACGTCGTCAATTCGCCACTCAGGAGCTTTGCTTTCTACGTCTCGAGTTGAAGTGGTTTACCAACCTAAGGGGGTGGTTGGGATTGTTACACCATGGAACTTTCCTATCATGCTGTCTGTGGGACCACTAATATCAGTGCTGGCAGCAGGTAACCGAGCGATGATAAAAATGAGTGAATTTACCCCACACACCAATCTGGTGCTGGGTGAAATGCTTGCTACGGTATTTGATCACAGTGAAGTTCAAGTTGTGGAGGGTGAAGCCGATATCGCAGCATCGTTTACGGCGTTAAATTTTGATCACATGTTGTTTACGGGGTCAACGCAAGTTGGTCGCCACGTAATGAAAGCCGCTGCGGCCAATTTAACGCCTGTTACTCTTGAGTTAGGCGGAAAATCGCCGGTGATTGTGGCGGAAGATATGCCAATCAATATTGCTGTAGAACGCATTATTTATGGCAAGAGCCTTAACAATGGGCAGGTTTGCGTAGCTCCGGATTACATATTGTTGCCAGAGAGTAAAGTTGAGCAGTTTATTGATGAGTACAAATCTCAGTACCAAAGTTTGTTTGTTGAAGGGGTGTATTCGAACAACCTGACCTCAATGGCAAACCAAAGGCAGTATGAACGCATAATGGCGTTACTGGATGAAGAAGAACAGGCAGAAACTCGAATTGAAGCCTGCCATAGCGATGCACTTGATCCTTGTAACCATAGGCTAGTGACCCACTTATTGGTTGAACCAAGTTTGACCTCTACTGTTATGACAGAAGAGATCTTTGGCCCTATACTGCCAATTATCGGATATAAAAATATCGAAGAGGTGTTTTCCATCGTCAACAGTAAACCTCAACCTCTCGCATTATACCTGATGACTTTTGATCGAGACTTGCAAGCGCAAGTGAGAACCAGAGTTCATTCCGGGGGAATGTGCATCAACGATTGTGTGTTCCACTTGGCTGTGGATGACGCACCATTTGGTGGCGTTGGAGAATCTGGGATAGGACATTATCACGGTAAAGAAGGTTTTTTAACTTTCTCTCATGCTAAAACCGTAATGGAAACAGGCGTGGACCATAGAGTAAAACACTTGTTTTCAGCGGAAGATAACGAATTGAAATCAGCAGTCATGAATATGCTTGGAAAATAGCAAGTGATTTAAATTTTAGGTTTATTTATATGTTAGAACGATTTTTTGAAAAAACGATCAAATCCTATTTGATCATCACAGGTCTACTCACTGCCACTGCATTCTCTACGTTTTTGGCACCAGAGTGGAGCATGAAAACTTTGTTTTCCTACAATGACGTCATGATGATAAATAAGGAGTACTTGCAAGGAGCCTATCAGCATTGGGGAGTAATGGTGGGTTGTATCGGCGTTCTGCTCATGTTCTCGGCGAAATACAAACAGCTTAGAACCTCGACAATGATTTACAGCGCGTTCGAGAAATCCATGTTTGTTGGCATTTTCTTGTACAACGTTTGTATCAATGATTACCAATGGTTCTACGGTTGGAGTGGTGTGTTCGCGCTCGATGCGTTCGTCACGATTTATTCATTGGTGTATCTGTATTACTACTTGAATAGAGATAAATCTAAAACGCCAGCACACCTTCGTTGACCACCTTGTTAAAGATAAGCCCGCGTACTGCGTAATCCAAATATAGATAGCATTACAGAAAATGGAATGATGCTATCGGATTATTACGCTTAGCCGGCTTGTACCGCTGGGCGTTCTGCTTTTCTAACAGGGCGGTATGACACAATTCCACGGTGAAAAAGGGACTACTTGGGAAGGAAGCGTTAGAGCACCTGCTTTAGTCAGCTGGCCAGAAAAAATCCCAGCAGGCTCTGTGAACAACGGCATATTTGATGGCATGGATTGGTTACCAACGCTAGTCGCTGCAGCGGGAGGTCCTACCGACCTCAAAGAAAAACTACTGAAAGGCCACGATGGCTTCAAGGCCCACCTTGATGGTTACAATCAATTAGATATGCTCACTAAAGATAGCCAATCGAATCGTAATGAAATTTTCTATTATGAGCGTGATAAACTTCAGGCGGTTCGTGTTGGTGATTGGAAAGCCCACTTTGTGGTTCAGAATCATGGATGGAGTGGACCAAAAGAAGAGTTAAATGTACCTTTGCTTTTTAACCTTCGCCGAGACCCTTACGAAAGGGCGGCGGAAGAATCTGGGATGTACCTAAAGTGGATGGGACAAAAAATGTGGGCATTTGGTCCTGCGCAGGCAGCAGTGCAGAAACACTTAGCGACCTTTAAAGAGTGGCCGCCTCTCACTCCGGAAATGCCAGCTACAAATAATGGTGGTGTGGGTAACTAACCTAAAGCACCAACGAAAAGGGCCCTCATCGCGGGCCCTTTGCTATATGGGAGCTAGTCTAGCTAATTGAGGTAATCGTCTCTTGCATGGCAGTCTCTAGAATCGCACGATTTCTTTGCATTGCCGCCATGAGAGTAGAGCCAAGCCAAAGTCCATAAAGTGTGCGAGACAGCGCTTTAGGATCAGCGATATTAAAGTCGTCATCTTCATTTCCTTCAATAAACAGATCCGCCATTCGCTGGATGATTTTCTCGGTACCCTCCGACATTGTGGACTGCATTTGGTTGGAAGTGCCTGAAATCTCACCTGCCAGTTTGACGACCAGACACTGAATTCGAAAGTCGTCCGTTAGTTTGGATTCGCTCCAGAATGTAAAGTACTCGATAACTCTTTGTTGGCGAGTTATTGTATCATCACCTAAGTAGCCATCTAATATTGATAAGTGATTATCAAAGTAATCACCAAGTAGGATTTCGCCAAAATGCTCTTTTGATTTGAAGTAGTGGTAAAAAGAACCTTTGGTGCCCTCTGCTTCGTGGATGATCTTCATAAGCCCAACACCGGCAAACCCATGTTCATTAATCAGCTTGAAGCCAGCATCCAACATGGCTTGACGCATATCTTTCATTGGTTATTGCTCTCTATAACATAGTCTAGATAGCATACCAACCGCTTGGTATAGTGGCGACAAATAATTTCACTTAGCCACATTTGAAGGTGAATGTAACTTGGCCTTCAACTGAGAACTTACATCGTCAGCGGCGCAAGGCGCAAGGCGCAAGCTTATTGATGTTTTCAACTTGTGCCTAACTTGTAAATCGCAGCGTGCATATAGAATGATTTGGATCTAAGCTTTGGCACAGCGGAATCAGTTTGCGTCAGGTTTTGTCGCAAAGTTTATTTTGACGTAAAGGCAGCGGCCTCTGAACACACTTATCCTGCGAGAGCATAAAACTTCTCGCAAGCAGAGTCTCCCTCAACATCAATCTGCCCCCGTTCAACATGGTCCACATTTCTCGGCCATGAAGTGAAGCCGTCGCTCCTTCGGCCGGTTTCCATCCCAAATTAAGATGACAAAACGGTTAGACCACCAGATTGAAGACCTGTTGCCCCAAACAGCAAATTAAGAATACTTTAAACTTTGCGAGGACAATCTGGCGCGAACCTCATCATAGAGCTGAGGCTAAGTAATAGTCTCTAACAGACTCTGAATATATTAGCGCAAATCAGCTCGTTACCTTGACCTCTACTTGCAATAACGGGGCGTACCATATATTAGGGCATTTTGCTTGCCTATAATTTAGCACGTCTAGAAATGATTCGTATTGCAGGAGATGCCAATGTAAGCCCGGCTCGGGTTAGCTTCACAGCAACAATGAATTTGATAGATACCCAGTTGCGTTGGCTAGCGCTCAGCCCCGGTGGCACTTTACCTATTAGGCTCAAACAAATGCGAGAGAACATCAGCCATTTCATTTTGCCAGATAAAAGAAAGGACCGAACGTTTCCAAGTTCAGTCCTCTTTATTCCAGCCAAATATCCATTTGAATATAAGTGTTAATACTTATCCGAACGGCATTAAGCCTAAAGGCTGGCTTTGGGTTGAATGACTGCTCTTACCCTATGTGAGTCGCACCACCCATATATTTCTGCAACGCGGCAGGAATTGCAATACGGCCATCGGCTTCTTGGTTGTTTTCCAAAATAGCCACCATAGTACGACCAACAGCCAAGCCTGAACCGTTTAATGTGTGTAGTAGCTCTGGCTTTTTCTCACCTTTACGACGAAAACGAGCTTGCATACGACGAGCTTGGAAATCCCAAGTATTCGAACAAGACGAAATCTCTCTATATGTCTCTTGTGCTGGAACCCAGACTTCTAGATCATAGGTTTTACGAGCGCCAAAGCCCATATCCCCAGTACATAAAATAACTTTACGATAAGGAAGTTCTAGCATTTGCAGTACTTTTTCAGCATGCCCGGTTAGCTCTTCTAAAGCTGCCATTGAATCTTCCGGCTTGGTAATTTGAATCAGTTCAACCTTATCAAACTGATGCATACGGATAAGTCCACGCGTATCACGGCCATACGAACCTGCTTCAGAACGGAAACATGGCGTATGTGCCGTCATCTTAATCGGCAAATCTGCTTCATCAACTATGGTGTCTCTCACCATATTGGTTACTGGTACTTCCGCTGTAGGAATAAGAGAGAGCTTACGTGGTTCTTCATCGTTAACTTTTTCAGTTAATGGCTCGGTATGGAAAAGATCTTCGCCAAACTTTGGTAACTGTCCTGTACCATATAAGCTGTCAGAATTAACCAAATAAGGTACATAAACTTCTGTATAACCATGCTCTTCTGTATGTAAATCAAGCATAAACTGAGCGATAGCACGGTGAAGACGCGCAAATTGCCCTTTCATTACTATAAATCTTGCGCCAGTAATTTTTGTTGCGCAGGCAAAATCAAGGCCATCGCCCATCTCGCCCAAATCTACATGATCTTTGACCTCAAAATCATAAGACTTGGGTTCACCCCAGCGCGACACTTCAACATTATCATTTTCGTCTTTACCAGCAGGCACTTCATCATCAGGTAGGTTAGGAACCGACAAAGTAATGTATTCCAACTTATTCTGGATCTCTGCGAGCTGTACTTTTTTAGCTTCTAGATCACTTCCGAGTGTACCTATCTGCTTTTTAATCTCTTCTGCACCTTCTTTGTCTCCTGCCGCCATTTTCTGGCCTATCTGTTTGGAGATCGAATTACGACTGGATTGTAAATTTTCAACTTCGACTTGGATCGACTTACGTTGATCTTCAAGTGTACGGATTGTCTCTACGTCTAGCTTATAGCCACGACGCGCCAGTTTTTCAGCTGTATCATCCAGCTCTGTACGAAGTAATTTAGAATCCAGCATTGTTAATCCTATGCTTTGGTGTAGTGAAATTTACGCTTGAACATCGTGCCCAAGCGCTTTGGTAATTAGCCTGACAAATGTATCCAAAAAAGAGGCTTATTCATAGCGCTTTTGTGGGCTTTTTGCATCTAAACTTGCTAGATAATCTAACTTTTCCGCAATTTTTACCTCTAAGCCTCGATTTGTCGGAAAGTAATAGCGTGTATCCTGCTTTTCTTGAGGGAAGTAATTCTCACCGGCCGCATAAGCTCCGGCTTCATCATGGGCGTAACGATACTCTTCACCATAACCAAGATCTTTCATTAATCCGGTTGGAGCATTACGCAGATGAACAGGAACCTCGTACTCAGGCTGATTATGAGCATCTTGAAGTGCTTGCTTCCAAGCCGTATATACCGCATTACTTTTGGGAGCACAGGCCAAATAGACAATAGCTTGCGCAATCGCTCTTTCACCTTCCGCTGGGCCAACTCGAGTAAAACAATCCCAAGCAGATAAAGCCACTTGCATTGCCCTTGGGTCAGCATTGCCAATGTCCTCTGATGCAATTGCCAACAAACGGCGAGCAATGTATAAAGGGTCACACCCAGCAGCAATCATTCTTGCAGCCCAATAAAGCGCTGCATCAGGGTCTGAACCTCGAATCGATTTATGTACTGCAGAAATTAAGTCATACCAAATATCGCCTTTGTTATCAAAACGAGATACCTTTTCTCCTGCCACTTCGGCGAGCAGTGGTAAGGTTATCTGCTTGACTCCTTGCTCATCCTCTGTCGCCATGTCATAGAGCAACTCCAGATAGTTCAGCGACATACGAGCATCGCCATTGACCAATTCAGATAGACGGTCAAGTACGTGGTCAGCAAAGTGAGCTTTGAATTTACCCAAGCCCAACTCTTTATCATTAATGGCTTGCTCAAGTGTTTGATAAATATCTTGTACTGATAGAGAAGTAAGCTTATATACGCGGGCGCGCGATAGCAGGGCGTTATTCAATTCAAACGATGGGTTCTCTGTCGTCGCACCAATAAAAGTAATGGTGCCATCTTCAATGTGAGGCAAAAAAGCATCTTGCTGAGATTTGTTAAACCGGTGAACTTCGTCCACAAACATGATGGTGCGAAGTCCGGCTGCTTGGTGCTCACGCGCTTTCTCAATCGCCAAGCGTATATCTTTAACCCCTGAAGTGACAGCAGACAGGCGCTCTACTTCGGCATGAGCATAATTGGCCGAAATTTCAGCCAAAGTCGTCTTTCCTGTACCTGGAGGTCCCCAAAGGATCATAGAATGCAGATGTCCAGACTCAAGAGCACGGCGCAGGGGCTTACCTTCCGCTAAGATATGTCGCTGCCCAATATACTGCTCAAACCTTGTTGGGCGCATTCTTGCGGCAAGCGGCCGAAAGTCCTCTTGCCCTGTAAAGTCCAAACAATAATTACTCATTGCTATTTCCTTTGATCATCAACCTCAACCCCTTTAGGAATGGTAAAAGTGAAACGATCGGCGCTCGGTTTAGATAAACTGACATTGTTAAATATGAAGTCACTTCTCTGACCGTCTTGTTCAACAATACTAAAACCTTTTACCGCTCCTTTTTTATCAATTTCAAGCCTGAAGCTACCTTGGTTGCTATCAACTGAGGTTGGAATTAATGTAAAGAAATCACCTTGCTGGGAAACTTTGTAGCTATCCCAATCACTGGGCTTGTTGCGAGTCAGCAACACGAACGGTGTTTGTTCTGTAGCTTGTTCCTGTGAGTAAATACTTACCTGCTCTATAAACGGGCTGTAGTACCACAACGACTTTCCATCAGATACCAACACATTTTCATCAGGCGAAATGGTTTCCCAGCGAAACAAACTTGGTCTAGAAATATCTACTTTTCCAGCACCTTTAGTTAACACATCGCCTTCTGGGCTAATTAACTGCTGGGTAAAATCAGCGCTAAAGCCCTCTGACAGTTGCAGCCTTTTACTTAGCTCGTCTTTAGGCGCTGCAAACACAGAAAAGCTCAACAAACATAGTACAGCAAATTTTTTCATTCTTTTTATCCTATTAAGTCGACACCACAACTTTACATCTTGATATCAGGATGTTTGACCGATTTCGGTTAACTTTGTTCTATTGTCCACAACACTGTTTAAATTTTTTTCTGCTACCACACGGGCACTGTTCATTGCGGCCCACACCTTTAAATGGATTTAGTGACTGCGCTTTCGCGCCTAACATGATTTCATCTGCAGCAAGTGCTACTTCATTGATCATTAAATCAAGTTGCGGAGCTAAATCATTTAACGAGGGTGGAGATTCAACGCCAGCGGCTTTCATCTCAGCTTGAGTCTTGCTTTCATCAATAGCCAACATCAATGTCGTGAGCAAAGCTTGAAGCATTCTTAATGAGCCATCGACAATATTCGCTTCTTGCCACTGTGGCTCTACCTTGGGCCACATAGTCATAAAACCTTCCGCAAAATCCGCCAATTGCTCATCCTTTTGAGAAGCATCGAGCAATGACAACAACGAATACTCATTGCGTTTTAAATAAGCGTATTGCTTGTGAATATGCTGCTCAACCTCAGCGTTAGGCGTATGGTTAGGAAGTACCTCTGACAGCCATAGTTCAGGATCCAATGGCTTTGTCGCTAGGTTGGCCGCAAGGATCACGCCCTCGATGAAAATTTCAGATTCTTCGGATTCAAGTTTTAATAATGGATAAGTCATGCATGTGCTTCAGAAGTCATAATAGCTTGGACCATTATAACCTGACCAAATGACAGCGGTCACTGTTGTCTTTACAGCTAAAGCATATTCGCAGGTTTAAAGTTAACCTATAGACAAGTCTCTCAGGTAATTAGACATATTGCTGGGAAATCTCTAAAATCACGCCTCCTGTTCAAGAGACATTGTTTATGCGAGTAGTTTTAGGCCCGATGGAGGGCGTTTTAGACCATTTAATGCGAGAGATCTTAACCGATATTAACGACTATGACCTTTGTGTCACTGAGTTTGTTCGTGTTGTTGATCAATTACTGCCTGAGCATGTTTTCTACCGTTTGTGCCCTGAACTAAAGCAAGGGTCTAAAACTAAGTCAGGAGTACCAGTTCATATTCAGCTACTAGGACAAGATCCACATTGGATGGCTGAAAACGCCGTCAGGGCTGCAGAGCTTGGTGCTAAAGGTGTTGATATTAACTTTGGCTGTCCAGCAAAACTGGTTAATAAGAGTAAAGGCGGTGCAGCATTACTGCAACACCCTGACCTCGTTCATCAAGTCGTTAGGGCCTGTCGAAACGCACTTCCATCACACGTTCCACTTAGCGCAAAGATTCGCTTGGGATGGGATAATCCTAACGACTGCTTTGAGATTGTTGATGCGATACAAAGCGCAGGCGCGAATGAGCTTACAGTGCACGCTCGGACCAAAACAGGCGGATACAAAGCCAGTGAAATAAAGTGGTCTTATATCAATGAAATCCGCCAGCGCTTTGATATTCCTCTCATCGCAAATGGTGAAATATGGAATTATCAAGACGGGCAAGCTTGCATTGAAACCACAGGTGTCGATTCTCTGATGGTTTGCCGCGGTGCGTTTAATATCCCCAACTTGGGTAATGTGGTCAAGTACAACCAAACTGCAATGCCTTGGCAAGGTGTCATCAAGCTATTACTGCTTTATTCTCAGTACGAAATGAAAGGTGATAAAGGGCTTTACTATCCCAATCGTGTCAAACAGTGGTTTTCTTATCTGCGTCAAGCATACCCTCAAGCAAACGAGTTGTTTCGAGAAATAAGGACTTTCAATAAAGCAGCACCTATCGTTGAACGAATAAAGGAATACCAAAGCGCTGAACCCGCAGCATAGATTGACATAACTAGTTGAGAAGGAGACTATCATCCGATAGCTCCTCTCCTTTAACGTGAGAAAACATATCGAGTAAGTCTGTAACCTGTAAATTGGCTCTTTGTTCACCCACAACATCGAGAACAATTTCTCCCTGGTGCATCATCACAGTGCGGTCGCCACATGCTGATTCACAGGAGAAAGGTCAGAAAATCCAGTTACATTTTTCCCTGGCTGAGTCAGACTTTTGACCAATTTAGCGCCAACAGGATCTGTAACTGCAGTGAATACGACGGGGATAGAGCGAGCCGCCACAACCAAAGCTTGAGCCGTCGGTGTAGCAATTCCCACCAATACATCTGGCTTTTCTCTCACATACTGGCGTGCGATTTGCACTGCTATCGCTGGGTTGCCCTGAGCGGTTTTATAGTCAAAGTCTAGGTTTTTTCCTTGTATGTAACCCTTTGATCTAAGCATTGCCAACTTGGCATGTGTTACAACTCGTAGCGAGTTATACACACCATTCATTATTGGCAATAAGTTATAAAAATTAAAAGATTGAGATAACAATTGCAGCAATTAATTTCAGTAACAGTAAATTATGGGACGAGTCGGTTTATTTAGCGGGAGTACGTTTGGATGATGGCGAATTACTCATAATCGCCACGAGTGCCCCTTGACCTGACAGTATCATGATTTACGCGAAGCCTTGGGAGATAGAAACCTTATTTGAATGACTGAAAGGGCGAGTCTAACGGAACCCGCGAGGGTGAGCAAGGTGGTCGCAATATTGGCGTTGAGCTATTGTTGGGCTTACAAAACGGATGAATGGCGCAGCGAACAAGGCAACGGAATCAAAGTGAAAAAGCACGGTCGCTTAGCCAAAAGCCTTTTTAGGCATGGGCTGGATCTACTTCAGCAAATAGGGCTTGGCTCCTGCAGTCATCCGCTCACTATAAGAAAATGCTGCAACATGATGAGTCCACGAGCTGTGACACCCTAGAATATAGTCCTGTTCACATTGTGAGCAAGAGGTGTCGTGTACAGGGAAATTATGGTTTAACCGCTTGAATTAAAATATTTCTTGGGGTGACTTCCTCAGAACAAAAAGTCGCAAGTGATACTTGGTAACCATGTTCTTCAAGATGGAGAGCTTTATCATGCACCAGCCACATTTCTAAACTTCGACGAAAAGGCTGCTGAACCAAGTTCAAGCGCTCCATCTGCCAGTAGCGCTTAACCCCTCGAGAATAAAAATCCTCATAGGCAAGCGCTTGCGGGAGTCGCAGCTGTTTTTTATCCGCCGCCCATTGGCAAAAGACCTCAAACCCCTCCGAGAGCATAGATTTTTTGATACTAGGAATCGGTACATAATCTTTATGGCCTAAGACTTCCCTTAATATTAAGTCCAATCCTAGTCGGTAACTCATCTCAAGAAAGCGATGTCTTTTCACTCTCTCTCCACCTGTTACCGTCTCTTGTAACGAAATTCGTAGCTCAGATCGAGAGAGTTTAAGCTCAGATGACTGACCGTATGAAGACAAGGCTTGATACTTGTCATCTTGAGTAAGATGATAACAACAAGGTGACAATGTCAGCGCTGGCAAACCAGCAGCAACGGCTTTTTCAATCAAAGAAACATGCAAATCCCCACATGCATGTAAAGCAACAGCATGTTGGTTTCGAGTTAATATAGATTTAGCCTCACTGGATAAAGCATCACCTTGAACAAAGGTCATTGGCAACTTGAGGCTATCCGCCTCTCTTTGTCCTACATCACAGAGTGCTCTCTGATATTCAAAACTCGTCACTGGGTGACCACTATGGTCAGCCAGTACTCTGCCTAAAAAGCCCTTTCCCGAACACCATTCTAGCCATTCACTACCACAGTGGCACTTCAGTGCAGCCTCTCCCATAGATGCTATTTGATCCAACTTTCTGCCAGGGACTCCATTTGTAACCAAACGATCCAATTTAAGACCTTCAAGCTGGATCCTCTTTAATTGATTCAGTTTAAATGCGCAGTCCAACTTGGGGATAAAGTCACTCAAGCATTGATTTAATGACTTTGCGTCAGATTTAAGCTCTTCAACCTGCGCATTGGTTAAATCTTCAAGAAAATACGATAGTCTAGAGTCGTTCCATGGTACTACACCAAAGCAACTGACTAAAAATGGTTCAAATCGCCAAAACTCTTGATGGGTGGTAAGAAATGAATCCAGTTGTAAAAACCTTTCGTGCATACTTTTACCAGCTCAGCATAAACTATCGGGATAATTAGCAGAATGAGTGAAGCTTAAGAGCTAGCGAATCGGTAATTGTATACCTTGAAACATCTCTTCAATCTCAGCATTAGATTTTAAAGATAATGCCTGCTCGACAACAGGACGTGTCAGATGAGGCGCAAATCGCTCCATGAAGTCGTACATATAAGTACGAAGGAAAGTTCCCCTTCTAAACCCTATGCTAGTCGTGCTTGCTCCAAACAAGTGACTGGCATCGATCGCCACTAAATCTTCATCTTGATCGTTGTCCATCGCCATACTGGCTATCACTCCAACCCCAATTCCCATGCGGACATAGGTTTTTATAACATCAGCATCCGTAGCAGTAAACACAACTTTGGGTGTCAGCCCGACTTTGTTAAAAGCCGTATCTAACTCAGAACGACCCGTGAACCCAAAAACATAGGTCACAAGTGGGTAAGAAGCCAAATCCTCAATAGTTATCTTCGCCTTTTGCGCTAACAAATGGTCTTTGGGTACCACAATAGATCGGTTCCAATGGTAGCAAGGCAGCATAATTACATCTTGATACAAGTGGAGTGCCTCTGTTGCAATCGCAAAGTTCGCGGTTCCCTTAGCAATAGCTTCCGACATCTGCGAAGGAGTTCCTTGGTGCATATGCAAAGACACCTTGGGATAGCGAGCAGTAAACCCCTTGATTACATCCGGCAATGCATAACGCGCTTGGGTATGAGTGGTTGAAATGTTTAACGTTCCCATCTCCGGATGCGTATGTTCACCAGCGACCGCCTTGATACTTTCTACACGAGCAAGAATCTCTTGAGAAATACGTATGATATCTTCACCAGCCGAAGTAACTTGAGTTAAGTGTTTACCACTACGTTCAAAAATCTGAATCCCCAATTCGTCTTCTAGCAGGCGCACTTGCTTACTTATACCTGGCTGAGAGGTGTATAAGCTTTCTGCAGTTGCCGATACATTCAGATTGTGGTTAACGACTTCAACAATGTACTTCATTTGCTGTAACTTCATTTTTATTCCTGTAATCCCTTACCCAATGCCCCACGATGGACAAACATAGATTATAATATTTAGTTATAACGCCTCTTGATATAAATTGATAGCCCAAGGAGGCATTTGGATGGCTTCTAATGAGCAATTTCTGAATTGGACGAATTTTTTTGCAATCAATAACTCAAAAATTACCCATAGATCAGAGTTTTCGTTAATAATTAGCCTAAGAAACGTAATAATATAAAATAGATGCAGTGGTTCATAAGAATCGTGTATCCTTAAATGCTAGCCAACAAAAGATACGGAATTTATGAATATTGGGTTAATCATAGCTTTAGTCGCCATCTTATTGGTCTTAGTACTTGGCTATAACATCATGCTCCAGTACAAGGTCAAAGTTGAATCGGCCAAAAAGCAAGAAAGCGTGAGATATTTAGCAATGATAGATGCTACGGAAGAGCTCATCGGTCACGCAAACCACTTACCATACAGTAAAGACTTATTGGTTTGTCTCAACACCAGAATACTAGATTCGGTCCAAAGTATGTACGAACTAGACCCCAAGAATAAACAACTAGAGCAGAGACTCGTTCACGTTAAACAGCAAATCACCCAGCTGAAAAATGACAAAAGCGGCGGAGAAAGCACGACTTTCAAAACACCGAGCAGTGATAAACAAGCCATAGTGATGCTAAAACTGGTCAAGCGTTTGCGAGACACGATTCGAAGTGAACACAACAAAGGGCGTTTTGACACACAAGCCTATGTCGCTGAAAATGCACGCTTAGAGACCATTCAGGTCCGTATAAACATTGAAAACGTCCTAAAACGCGCTAATGATGCTATTGTGCGTGGTCAACCTGGGACAGCCCTTCAATTGGTGAAAAAGGGCTTAGATGCACTGAGCACAAAGAATGATAATTACTCCAATCAAGCCCGTGAAAAGCTTCAACAAATGTACGACGACCTAGAGCAAAAACGCCAGTCCAAAAGTGCTGAAGAACTGCATCAGATGGAAGACGAACGTAAAAACGATATGGATGAGATCTTTGGAGAAAAGAAAAAATGGTAATATAATTGTCAGGCTTAGTTTACCGAAGGTCGCTTAAGCGGCCTTTTTATTTTTGAAAAAGTGATGACTGATTTAAATAGCTACAATGATTTACTGGAACCTATATATGGGTTTCTTAAGTGCACTACACCTGAGTCGTGGATAAATGAAGCCAAGCGACCTGAGAACCTAAATACCATATTAATCGATCACCTAATGTGCGAGCTTAAAGCTGGGCAATCGGCTATGTATCTAATTCGAAAATATGCAGTAGACACGCAAAGTACCCAAAACTTACTCGATTGGTTCAAGCCTTATGAAGACTTTGCCTACCGAAAAATAGGTAACCTCGAAACGCTTAGAGGTAAGAGCAGCATCTCCAAAGCCATCATAGCAAAATCAACGTCACCCTATAGCCAAGATCTGATAGATAAAATGGTCATGCTAATCAAAGAAGAGCTGCACCACTTTTACCAAGTTCTTGAAATAATGGATCAGCGCAATATTGCTTATGAGCCAGTCCAAGCCAGCCGCTACGCTAAAGGACTACTTTCTCACATGGCTACTCATGAGCCCCAAGCGTTAACCGATAAGCTAATCATTGGTGCTTACATTGAGGCTCGTTCTTGTGAACGCTTTGCCAAACTTGCTCCCCACATGGAAGAGGACATTGCAAAATTTTACATCTCATTGCTACGTTCAGAAGCTCGTCATTACCAAGATTACCTAACCTTAGCTGAGGCTATCGCTGGAGAAGATATCACACAAAGAGTCGCGTATTTTGGTCAATTAGAGGCTGATTTGATTTCCAGCCCCGATAATGACTTTAAATTTCACAGTGGTGCGCCGTTAGCACGCTAAACAAGAAGCTTAATATCCTAACGTTCGATTTATCTCTGCCAGAACGTCTGCGGGGTGAGGAGACTGAGTTATGGGGCGACCAATAACCAAATAGTCAGACCCCGCCTCTATCGCATCAACGGGCGTCATAATGCGCTTCTGATCGCCAACCTCTGCTCCTACCGGGCGAATGCCAGGTGTTACCAAGTTAAAAGACTGGCCTAATGTACTTTTGAGCATACGAGATTCTTGAGCAGAACACACTACGCCGTCTAAACCTGAATTTTTCGCAAGAGTAGCTAGGCGAACAACATGCTCTTGCGGTGCAACATCAACACCAATACCCAATAGATCCTGTTGCTCCATACTGGTTAACACAGTGACCCCTATTAGCAGTGGACGTTCTTTCCCGTATGGTTCGAGAATATCTCTTGAAGCCTGCATCATGCGTTCACCACCACTTGCATGTACATTCACCATCCACACTCCAAGTTCAGCTGCGGCACGTACCGCTTTAGAACAAGTATTTGGTATATCATGAAACTTAAGGTCCAAGAAAACCGAAAAGCCTCTTTGATGTAACTGCTTGACAAAATCAGGACCAAAGAGCGTAAACATTTCCTTACCAACTTTGAGGCGACATGACGCAGGATCAATTCTGTCTATAAACTCAAGCGCATCTGCTTGGTTGTCATAATCCAATGCGACAATGACTTTCTGGTCGATCATTTCATCTCCTAACACATTTTTCTTGTTACTAACAAAATGCAGCTAACGGATAACCCTGATAGCTGCATTAAAATCATTCTCCATCCAATCCTCGGATTGGCTTAATCGTCCCCCAACCTTTACAAGAAGGGCAGTGCCAATACATAGAATGCGTCGAAAATCCGCACTTACGGCATCTGTAGTGAGGCTTGATCTTTAACTGCTCTCCCACCAACTTTTGTAACGTTTGAAGACTGGCTTTAGCTCGCCCTTCTTCCGCTTCACTCAAATGGTAATCCATCAGACGATAAAAACCCTTCATGGTTGGGTTCTTAACCAATTGGCGTGTAAGAAGTTCTTGCGCCGATCCAGAGTCTTCATGTTGAGCGACCATTTGGGCAAGCATTAACTCAGCCGAAACACCTGCTTTGGCTGCTATACACTGGCGCAAGAAATCCAATAACTCTTCTTCTTGGCCAAGGTGATGGTAGCATTCAGCCAGCGTGGGCAGAACTTCACTGACAAAATCTATGTCTTGCTCAAGTACCATTTCCATATACTTGATGGTCTTTTTGTAATCTTCATTTTCTAAGTACAACTTGCCAAGTGCAATACTCGCCCTAGCACACTTAGGATCTTCAGATAAAGCGCGTTTAAAGTGTAAAATTGCACGATTGCTGTCACCTTCGGCCTGCTCTTGCATGGCGAGCTCACACCAAAAATGGGCTATGTTGCTTCGCATCCGCTTGCGGCCAAGCTTAACTAGTTGAGACGCATATTGAATCGCTTTAGACCATTCCCTTGTTTGTTGGTAAATAGCGACCAACTGTTGCAAAGCTGCTTCTTTATGCTCAGGCTCATCAACCAATTGTTCAAAGATTCTCTCTGCACGGTCGAGAAAACCTGATGCCATATAGTCTTTAGCAAGCTGTTGAAGGGCTATATTTTTTTGCTCTATGGTTAAACCGGATCGTGAAATTAAATTTTGGTGGATTCGTATGGCGCGATCGACCTCTCCTCTCGAGCGAAACAAGTTACCCAAAGCTAAATGTGTATCAATCGTTTCGTTATCGACTTGAAGTAATTCGATAAAATGATCTACCGCCTTGTCAGATTGATCGGACAAAAGCAGGTTCAGGCCCGTCACATATTGACGAGAAATCTGATTTGAGTGTTTCTGCTTGTCTTGCTGGGCACTACGATTACCCATGTACCAACCGTATGCTGCGGCTATCGGTAAAAGCAAGAAGAGTATTTCTAACATTGAGTTAAAAGCTTACCTGTAAACTTTATTTGGCTTTAACCTGTTCAGGTTGATTATCATCGGTAGGTGATAATTTCTTCACCTGCTTTTTTAGCTTACGTATCTGTAGTTGGGAACGCAAATGAATACCACCAAACATCGCCCATGCTAACACGAAACCACTCACGAAAATGACACCTAATAGAGTGGAAAGATGAAAATTTCCTTGTGCAATTAAGTAATTGAAGTTAACTACTTCTTGGTTTTGAGAACCTAAAGCCAATGCAATAAGAAACAAGGCCAGCATTATAATAATCTTTACAATTTTCATATCGGAGCACCTAGGTGAGTATCTGCCGATATGATTATGCAGTAAATCCCGTAAACAAACCATGCCTATTGTGGAATTTCCTCCCTGAATAACCATATATACGAAAAAATTAAGATAGTAGGCTTTATGTGTGTTGCCACTATAATAAAATCTGTTTATTCAGGAGCTAGTAAGATAAAAAAGCGGCATACGTTTGTATGCCGCTTTCAAGAAACAGGGGGGCATTTAGCCAATATTAACTCGTTCACGCAGCTCTTTACCTGGTTTAAAGTGAGGAACATGTTTCCCATCTAGCTCCACTTTTGCTCCAGTTTTAGGGTTACGGCCTACCCGAGGCTCACGATAATGAAGAGAAAAACTACCAAATCCACGAATTTCAATTCTATCACCAGTTTCTAGTGTCGAAGCCATATGTTCCAATATGTCTTTCACAGCATCTTCTATCTCTTTAGCTGAAAGATGGGTTTGCTCGGCGCAGAGCCTTTCTATCAGTTCAGACTTTGTCATAGTTTCCCTCGTAGAGTATTTTATCACTTATTATAGTAAGTAATACCAATTCCAACAAACACTTGGTAACTATTCTAGACATAAAAACGACGCTTTGCTTAGTGAAGAATCGTATTTTTTGAGTCACTTGATGAGATTGGTATTAAAACTATTTTAGCTCAATTGATAAAAAAGGAGCCATCAGGCTCCTTTTTTTATAAAGGAGAGTTATTACTCGCCTTTAGCCGCTTTGAAAGCATCAGCCATTGCGTTACCAAACGAAGCTTCATCTGCTTTGTTTAGAGTTGCCATCGCTTCTTGCTCTTCAGCTTCATCTTTCGCTTTAACAGATAGGTTGATTACGCGATTCTTACGGTCTACACCAGTAAACTTCGCTTCAACGCTATCGCCAACGCTTAGAATTAGAGAAGCATCTTCTACACGGTCACGAGAAACTTCAGAAGCACGGATGTAACCTTCTACACCTTCTTCAAGCTCGATAGTTGCACCTTTAGCGTCTACTGCAGTAACAGTACCGTTAACTAGAGCACCTTTCTTGTTGTCAGCAACATAAGCATTGAATGGGTCATTTTCCATTTGCTTAACGCCTAGAGAAATACGCTCACGCTCTGCATCTACAGCTAGTACAACTGCTGAGATTTCGTCACCTTTCTTGTATTCACGTACTGCTTCTTCACCAGCAACATTCCATGAAATATCAGATAGGTGAACTAGACCATCGATACCACCTTCTAGACCGATAAAGATACCAAAGTCAGTGATAGACTTGATCTTACCAGTCACTTTATCGCCTTTAGCCTGAGCTTCAGCGAAAGATTGCCATGGGTTAGCTTTACATTGTTTTAGGCCTAGAGAAATACGACGACGTTCTTCGTCAATCTCAAGAACCATAACTTCAACTTCATCACCAACGTTAACAACTTTAGATGGGTGGATATTCTTGTTAGTCCAATCCATTTCAGAAACGTGAACTAGACCTTCTACGCCTTCTTCGATTTCAACGAAGCAGCCGTAGTCTGTTAGGTTAGTTACACGACCAGATAGCTTATGACCTTCTGGGTAACGCTTAGCGATTGCTACCCATGGATCTTCACCTAGCTGCTTAAGACCTAGAGATACGCGAGTACGGTCACGATCGAACTTAAGAACTTTAACTTGGATTTCATCACCAACATTTACGATCTCTGAAGGGTGCTTAACACGCTTCCAAGCCATATCTGTAATGTGTAGAAGACCGTCAACACCACCTAGATCTACGAATGCACCGTAGTCAGTTAGGTTCTTAACGATACCTTTAACTTCTGCACCTTCTTGTAGTGACTCAAGAAGTTCATCACGCTCAACGCTGTTCTCAGATTCAATAACTGCACGACGAGAAACAACAACGTTGTTACGCTTCTGATCAAGCTTGATAACTTTGAACTCTAGCTCTTTGTTTTCTAAATGAGCTGTGTCGCGAATAGGACGAACGTCTACTAGTGAACCTGGTAGGAAAGCACGGATACCGTTTAGTTCAACAGTGAAGCCACCTTTAACTTTACCGTTGATGATACCAACAACAGTTTCAGCTTCTTCGTAAGCTTTCTCAAGAACAATCCACGCTTCGTGACGCTTAGCTTTCTCGCGAGAAAGTTGAGTTTCGCCAAAGCCGTCTTCAACAGCGTCTAGCGCTACATCTACTTCAGAACCAACTTCTACTTCTAGTTCGCCAGCTGCATTCTTGAACTGCTCTGCAGGGATTGCAGACTCAGATTTAAGACCAGCATCAACAAGAACAAAACCGTTCTCGATAGCGACTACAGTACCTTTAACAATTGTACCTTGTTGAAATTCGGTTTCATTTAGAAACTCTTCAAAGAGTTGAGCAAAAGATTCAGTCATTTATTTAATCTTCAATAAATTAAACGTCCACGGGTATCCTACCACATGGGGTTATTAGCTTCGCTGATCATCATCCATGCGACCAACGTCCTTACTTGGCAGTTTATACTACCAACTTAGATTCGATATATTGTAGCGCTTTTCCTACTACTTCGTCGATAGTCATGGTAGTAGAATCAAGTAAGAGCGCATCATCTGCAGGCCGCAAAGGCGCCACAGGGCGATTGCGATCGCGGTCATCACGCTCTTGTATTTCGCACAAAAGGTCGCCAAATTTAACATTTATACCTTTATCTTGCAACTGTTTGAACCTTCGATGTGCGCGCTCTTCAGCACTCGCATCTAAGAATATCTTGGCTTCTGCGTGCGGAAATACAATAGTCCCCATATCTCGGCCATCAGCAATTAGACCTGCGCCAATGGCAAATGACCTTTGACGGCGAAGTAAAGCTTCACGAACCCTTGGGAAAGCAGCGACTTTTGAAGCAGCCATGCCTGTCTCTTCTTTACGTAACTCTCCAGAGACGTCTTCGCCTTCAAGAATTACTTTGACCAACTCACCCTCAGCAACAAACTGAACGTCTAAATGAGTAGCTAAGGGAACCAATGCATCCTCTGATTCGAGATCGACTCCATGGTGAATTGCTGCTAGAGCTAAAACTCGATAGATGGCTCCCGAGTCTAGTAGTTGGAACCCTAGCTTATTCGCCAACAGCATACAAAGAGTACCTTTACCCGCACCACTTGGTCCATCAACAGTGACAACTGGCGTATGAGACGACATGTATTACTCCACATTAATTGAAAGCAACTGCACCAGCGCAGTTTATCATTTGGCGTAAAATTATAGTGGTTCTCATCTAGCTGTACCAGAGGTAATAAAGGTAATTCAATTAAAAAGGAGCGCTTAGCGCTCCTGTATCTCATAATTGGATACGAGTTCGGTTTTTGTCTACCAGAGAATCTCCTATCCCCTTAACTTGAGCCAAGTCCTCAACCCGCTGAAATGGCCCATTTTCATCTCTGTACTTAACAATTGCTTGCGCTTTCTTCAGACCTACTCCACTGAGAAGGGTCGCCAGTTCATCAGCTTGAGCGGTATTAATATTTACCGTAATTTCTATCTGTGAATATTTTTCATTTGTTGGCGCATTCTGCGAGTACACAATTGAGCTGTAGCACGCCAATATTACTAAAATAGTGGTCGTAAAGTTACGTATCATAGAGTTTTCTCCTTAAATTTAATCAAGCACTAGATACGATAATTCATATCAGACTAGACAAAAGGAGCATGTCACTAAATTGAAAAGGGCTGCGAAAGCAGCCCTTGGTATCAATACTATCAGTTTCATCCAGCAGTGTTACTGGGTAACCGCATAATATTTGATGTCTGTTGTTTTACGAAGAATACTGATTAGTCCAGATAAATCCTGCTGAGCATTCATCTGAGTCAATTGAGTACCAATCTGTTGACTGTACTGCTCATCCACATCAGATTTCACCTCAGTCAATTCTACGACAATAATGTCGCCATTAAAGTCTTTGGCTTGACCAAACTCGGCTTGACCTTGTTCTGGTTTCTTCATTGCGAAGACAACTTCAGCAAGAGGGGAGCTACGATCAATACTTTCTGAGTCGCCAAATGCAAGACCATTGGTCTTCATTAAGTCTTGACTGCCTTTCTTAAGATCAGCGACAAGACTATCAGCCAGCTCTATCGCGCTTTGCTCTCCTTTCACTTTAGATAAAGACGCCATAACTTGTTCACGAACTTCATCTAGGGGTAACACTTTTTCTTCACGTGTATCTTCTACACGAACCACAACTACGTGTTCGGGTGCTACTTCGATAACTTCTGAGTTAAGACCATCTTCTTTTACTTCAGGGCTTTGAATTGCTTGTAATACCTCAGGCCCTTTCAATAATTCAGGAACATCCGATTCAGAGACAAAATCCGTGGTGTGAATCTTAGCGTTGATCGTTTTAGCAGCATCATCAAGAGCATCTGGATATTCAAAAGCTACTTTTTCCAATTTGCTCTGCAATGCATAAAATTGGTCAATCGCTTCTTGATCTTGCAGCTCTTGTTTTATGTCTTTAGCAACCTCTTTATAAGGCTTGGTAACAGAGCCCTTGAGCTCATCCAATTTTATGATGTGGTAACCAAAATCTGATTTGACCAAGCCCGTTACATCTCCAACCTTTTTCAAAGCAAATGCCGCTTTTTCAAACGCTGGGTCCATGACATCACGCTCAATCCAACCCAAAGAGCCACCTTCTGAAGCACTACCTATATCATCAGAACTCTCTTCAGCCAATGCAGCAAAGTCACCACCTGAGTTTACCTTATCTAGAATTGTCTTCGCTTTTGCTTTGTCGTCACCTTCAACTAAAATGTGACTTACTCGGCGTTGTTCCTCTGAGGAATACTTATCTAGATGTTGCTGATAATATTCTTCTGCCTGCTGATCAGAAATCTCAATCGCGTCTTTTAATTGCTGAGCTGACAACTCAATATAAGAAAGTTTGACCTGCTCTGGACGAGTGTATTTGTCAGAATTTTGCGTGTAATAATCATTAATTTCCTCTTTGGACAGTTCTGCTTTGGCAGCAAAGTCTGCAAGTGACAGAGTGACTTTCTTAATCTCACGTGTTTGAGTCAGCAGTTTACTTTGAGCTTCCACTTCACCTTCTAGAGTAAAGTCACTGCCCTGTATAGCACTCAATAATTGGTTTCTGACTAAATCACGACGTAAGTACTCAGCAAAGCTATCAGGGCTGAATCCAGCACGACGCAAAGTAGCTTGATACACTTCTTGGTCGAATTTCCCTTCAACTTGAAATTGAGGCATATCCACAATCATGTTTCTAACCTGTTGGTCACTAACACGTAAACCTAACGATTGAGCGTGCTGTTCTAGAAGCAGATCATTAACCATACGATCAAGCACAGACTTGCGGAAAGACGCAACATAGCTCGGATCGGCCAGCAAGTTTGAGAAGTAATCGCCAAGCTGAGCTTGCATGCGGTTTCTCTCATTCTGGTAAGCTTGTTCAAACTCACCACGACCAATTTCAGTATTACCAACTTTCGCAGCAGAGTTGTTACCTCCACCTACGATATAGCTGCCTACACCGGCAAACACAAAAGACAGGATAATAATCCCAAGGATAATTTTAACCGCGATGCTGCTTGCGCCCTCGCGTAATCGATCCATCATAATTTAAACACTCTCCACGTGCAGTCCGTTCTAGTTAAAGCGAAAACTATCACGACATACGTTACAAATAAAAATCAGATAGCGCGATGATATCAGAAAAAGAAATGCGCATCAGTATGATGCGCATATTTTAAAAAGGTTCGATAGAACTGCCGATATTGGCTATTTTTCAACTAATAATCTGCATTAAAGACCAGCAGGCTTTAGTTGCAAGAATCTTTCAGCGCTTTACCTGCTTTAAAAGCGGGTACGTTAGCTGCCGCAATTTTGATTTCTTCACCAGTCTTTGGGTTACGACCAGTACGAGCCGCTCGAGTGCGTACACTAAATGTACCAAAGCCCACTAAAGCGACCTGATCACCGGATTGAAGTGTATCACCCACTGCTTCAATAAACGCGTCTAGTGCGCGACCTGCTGACGCTTTTGAAAGGTCAGCGTTTTGTGCAATTTTTTCTACTAATTGTGTTTTATTCACTGTAATTCCCCTTTGCGCCACCAATGGTAATTTTTAAAGGCAGCTTTCGTTCCATTCCAATTTAAAACTAACCTCATCCCTTACCCAACAAGGCCTGAGGCTATGTGGGTAACGTTAGCTCTCAAAAAAAAAGCTGACAAGCCTTTTTGTGCTTATCAGCCTACTCTTTTATTTATTTTTGCTGCACATCACTATTTTAAAGCAGCAATTTCGACACCTGACGGGTCTTTTTCTAAAGCAACCTTAAGGACATCATCAATCCATTGCACAGGTATAACTATGAGATCGGCAATGACGTTATCTGGGATTTCTTCCAAATCTCGCTCATTATCTTTCGGGATAAGTACTGTTTTGATGCCACCTCTATGTGCTGCTAGAAGCTTTTCCTTTAAACCACCAATAGGTAACACTTCTCCCCGCAAAGTGATCTCGCCTGTCATTGCCACTTCTGCTCTCACAGGGTTTCCTGTCAAGCTTGAGACTAACGCTGTGCACATAGCAATACCAGCGCTTGGACCATCTTTAGGCGTTGCACCTTCAGGAACATGAACATGGATATCGCGTTTCTCGTAGAAGTCATTATTGATGCCTAGTCTATTCGCTCGCGAGCGAACAACCGTCATTGCAGCCTGTATAGACTCCTGCATAACGTCCCCTAACGAACCTGTTTGCGTGAGTTTTCCCTTACCAGGCATAGCTTCGGTTTCGATCGTCAGTAAATCACCACCGACTTCTGTCCAAGCAAGCCCTGTCACCTGTCCAATACGATTACTATCGTCGGCTTTTCCATAATCATGGCGTTGAACACCCAAGTAATCTTTTAGGTTGTCCATGGTCACTGTGACAGTTTTCAAACTGGTATCGAGCAAAATATTTTTCACTGCTTTACGGCAAACTTTTGAAATTTCACGCTCTAGATTACGAACACCTGCTTCACGGGTGTAGTAGCGGATAATACCAATAATGGCTGAGTCTGCGATTTCTAGCTCATCAGGCTTAAGCCCGTTACGTTTAATCTGCTTATCAACAAGATGGCGCTTAGCGATATTGAGCTTTTCATCCTCTGTATAACCAGACAGGCGAATCACTTCCATACGATCTAGTAGAGGCCCAGGAATGTTCATGGAGTTAGAGGTTGCCACAAACATTACATCTGATAGGTCATAATCGACTTCTAGATAATGGTCATTGAATGCATTGTTCTGCTCGGGATCAAGCACTTCAAGTAATGCTGACGACGGATCACCACGCATATCCGAAGACATTTTATCAATTTCGTCGAGTAGAAACAGTGGGTTTTTCACCCCAACTTTTGACATTTTCTGTACAAGCTTACCTGGCATTGAACCAATGTAAGTTCTGCGGTGACCGCGAATCTCAGCTTCATCACGCACGCCACCTAACGCCATGCGTGTGTACTTTCGACCTGTTGCAGCAGCAATAGAACGTCCGAGGGAAGTTTTACCCACACCCGGAGGCCCAACCAAACATAGAATTGGCCCTTTCAGTTTATTGATCCGGTTTTGCACAGCGAGGTATTCAAGGATACGTTCCTTAACTCGCTCAAGACCATAATGGTCTTCGTTTAGAACCTCTTCAGCTTTAGCAAGGTTCTTTTTCACTTTCGAACGTTTGAACCAAGGAACCCCTAGCATCCAATCAATGTATCCACGTACTACTGTCGCTTCCGCAGACATTGGAGACATCATCTTAAGCTTTTGCAGTTCTTGCTCAGTTTTCTCTCTGGCTTCCTGAGGCATTTTTGAGTCAATGATTTTTTGCTTAAGTGCTTCAAACTCATCAACGCCATCCTCAGTTTCACCAAGTTCCTTCTGGATAGCCTTCATTTGCTCATTGAGGTAGTACTCTCGCTGAGATTTTTCCATCTGCTTCTTCACCCGAGTACGGATACGTTTTTCAACTTGCAGTAAATCGATCTCAGATTCCATCTGCCCCATCAAAAACTCTAAACGTTCTGTAATATCGAGAGTTTCTAGAACAATTTGTTTATCCGAAAGTTTGAGAGGCATATGAGCTGCAATGGTATCGGCAAGGCGAGCGGCTTCGTCAATGCCATTGAGTGACGTCAATACTTCTGGAGGGATCTTTTTATTCAGTTTAATAAAACCTTCAAACTGATTGATCGCGCTACGAACAATGACCTCTTCTTCCCTTTCATCAAGCTCAGAAGTCATTAAATATTCTGCATCTGCTGTAAAGAATTCTTCTTCAGCAAATCTATGTATTTTTGCGCGTTGCTGGCCTTCAACCAACACCTTAACGGTTCCGTCAGGGAGTTTGAGTAATTGAAGAATGGTCGCAACCGTGCCTACGCTGAATAAATCATCTTTAGTTGGTTCATCAGTTTCCGCTTTTTTCTGCGCAACCAGCAGTATTTGCTTGTTGTTATCCATCGCAGCTTCAAGGCAAGCGATTGACTTTTCACGTCCAACAAACAAAGGAATTACCATGTGCGGGTAAACGACTACGTCTCTTAGAGGTAGTACAGGGATCTCGATACGTTCGGAACGTTCCAAGTTCATATTCTTCTTCTTCTCTCTTCCGCTTAGTCTTATGAGGATTATATGGGGGCTAATTGGTTGGATTCAACGAAAGAACAAAAAAAAGGAGGTAAATCACTACCTCCTCAATTTAATCCTAAATTTATGTGAATCTCACTTAAGATTCTGCTCCTGCTGCTTGATTGTCAGCGTTGCTGTAAATCAATAAAGGCTCAGACTCACCATTGATAACCGACTCATCTATAACAACTTTACTTACTTCTGTCATTGATGGCAGTTCATACATGGTTTCAAGTAAAACCCCTTCCAAGATAGAACGTAAGCCACGAGCACCAGTTTTACGCTCCATCGCTTTTTTCGCTATGGCGCGCAGTGCATCTTCACGGAATTCTAACTCAGAATCCTCTAACTCAAACAATGCTGCGTATTGTTTCGTTAGTGCATTTTTAGGTTCACACAAGATTTGGATAAGCGCTTCTTCATCCAACTCTGTTAATGTTGTTGTCACTGGCAAGCGACCGATAAACTCTGGAATCAAGCCATATTTCACCAAATCTTCTGGCTCGACCTGAGTAAATAGTTCACCGACGGTTTTCGTTTCATCCTTAGAACGGACTTCAGCGCCAAAGCCAATTCCCGTGCCTGTAGCAACACGCTGTTCGATCACTTTATCTAAACCAGCAAACGCACCGCCGCAGATGAAGAGGATCTTAGAGGTATCTACCTGAAGAAACTCTTGTTGAGGGTGCTTACGGCCCCCCTGAGGTGGAACAGAAGCTACCGTTCCCTCAATCAATTTCAGTAATGCTTGTTGAACACCTTCTCCGGAAACGTCTCGGGTAATTGAAGGGTTTTCAGCTTTGCGTGAAATTTTATCGATTTCATCGATATAGACAATGCCGCGTTCGGCTTTCGCTACGTCGTAATCACACTTTTGCAGCAGTTTTTGGATGATGTTTTCAACATCTTCACCGACATAGCCTGCTTCAGTAAGCGTTGTAGCATCAGCCATGGTAAACGGTACATCAAGGAAACGAGCTAGCGTTTCAGCCAGCAGAGTCTTACCGCTACCAGTGGGACCAATAAGCAGAATATTACTCTTACCGAGCTCTACTCCTTCACTGGTCGTATCTCCATTACGTAAACGCTTATAGTGGTTATATACGGCCACAGCAAGCACTTTCTTAGCGTAATCTTGGCCAATCACATAATCATCGAGATGGTCGCGAATTTCTCTCGGCACTGGCAGTGCTTCAGATTGTTTCTTCGGTAACACATCTTTAATTTCTTCTCGGATGATATCGTTACACAAGTCAACACATTCGTCACAGATGTATACGGATGGGCCGGCGATTAGCTTGCGAACTTCGTGCTGGCTTTTGCCGCAGAAAGAACAGTAAAGAAGTTTACTACTACCGCTCTCTTTGCTTTTATCTGTCATTCGCTAACCTCTTAGCCTTTACTCATTATGATTTGAGTGTATATCAATTATAGCCAAAATGCTCTGGCAATTATTGCTCGCTGCGATGAGTCAGTACAGCATCAACCAAACCGTAATCAACAGCTTGATCAGCTGCCATAAAGTTATCTCGGTCGGTATCACGTTCAATAATATCAAGAGGTTGACCTGTATGCTCGGCAAGTAACTTGTTGAGCTTTTGTTTGATGGTCAATATTTCTTGAGCATGGATCTGAATATCGGATGCTTGCCCTTGGAACCCGCCAAGTGGCTGGTGAATCATCACTCGTGAATTAGGCAACACATAACGTTTGCCAGGTGCACCGCCTGCGAGCAAAAACGCACCCATAGAACATGCTTGTCCCATACATACTGTACTCACATTCGGCTTGATAAACTGCATAGTATCATAGATAGACATACCAGCCGTAACACTGCCACCAGGCGAGTTGATGTAGAGGAAAATATCTTTATCAGGATTTTCTGATTCTAAGAAAAGTAACTGCGCCACCACAAGGTTTGCCATGTGGTCTTCTACTTGACCTGTTAGGAAAATCACACGCTCTTTTAACAAGCGAGAATAAATATCGTAAGAGCGCTCACCACGAGAGGTCTGTTCAACCACCATGGGTACCAGTGCGTCTAGAATGGGTGACATTGCATTTTTTTCTTGGTAGCTCATATTGTTATGTCCCTAAAATAAATGGTCCGGATGATAAATACCACACGGACCATTGTTAGCAGAAGAGTTAACGTTCCGTCAACCTTATAGGCAATATATTGCTTATTAAGCTGGCTGCTGTTGGTTCATTAGCTCGTTAAAGCTCACCG
This sequence comes from Vibrio aquimaris, assembly GCF_009363415.1. NCBI lineage: Bacteria > Pseudomonadati > Pseudomonadota > Gammaproteobacteria > Vibrionales > Vibrionaceae > Vibrio > Vibrio aquimaris. Next base: position 2,167,812 of record NZ_CP045350.1, read on the forward strand.
CTTTCTCAGACACCTGAGCTTTAGAGATAATGGCGTCAATCGCTTGCTCCTCAAGAGCAACATTGCGCATGTTATCCATCATCTGAGTGTTTTGCTCGTAGTAAGCAATCACTTCTGAAGGGTCTTCGTAAGCTGTCGCCATTTCTTCGATCAAGGCTTTGACTTTGTCATCGTCAGCTTTTAGATCTTCAGACTTGATCACTTCGCCAAGCAGTAAGCCAACCATAACTCGGCGCTTAGCTTGGTCTTCAAACAGTTCACGTGGAAGCTGGGCTGCTGCGTCAGGGTTACCGCCAAAGCGCTGCGCTGCTTGCTGACGTAAAGTGCCAATTTCTTGGTCAATCAGAGCTGCTGGCACTTGGATTTCGTTTTCTTGAACTAGACCTTCTAGAGCTTGCTCTTTAATGCGATTTTTAACCGCTTGCTTAAGCTCACGCTCCATGTTCTTGCGTACTTCAGCTTTCAGTGCGTCAAGGCCGCCCTCAGAAACACCGAACTTAGCAACAAACTCGTCATCAACTTCAGGAAGTTCACGACCTTCAACTTTAATAACTTTGATAGCAAACTTAGCCGCTTTGCCTTTTAGGTTTTCAGCGTGGTAGTCTTCAGGGAAAGTCACGTCGATGTCGAATTCCATACCCGCAGTTTTACCTGTGATACCGTCTTCAAAACCAGGGATCATACGACCTGCGCCCATTTCTAGTGGGAAGTTCTCAGCTTTACCACCTTCAAATTCTTCACCGTCGATAGAACCAACAAAATCGATAGTCGCGCGCTTACCTTCTTCAGCTGCTTCTTCAACTTCAACCCAAGCAGCTTGCTGCTTACGAAGAGTTTCAATCATTTCTTCAACATCTGAGTCTTGAACTTCAGTGGTTGGTTTTTCAACTGAAATATTTTCTAGACCTTTCAGTTCAACCTCTGGATAAACTTCGAAAGTTGCGTTGAAAACAAGATCTTCACCTTCTTTATTTTCTACAGGTGCGAACGTAGGTGCACCCGCTGGATTGATCTTTTCTTTAACAATCGCTTCGATGAAGTGACGCTGCATCACTTCACCCATCACATCTTGACGTACCGCTTTGCCATACATCTTAGCAACCATTTTCAATGGCACTTTACCTTTGCGGAAACCATCGAAACGACGGTTTTTAGCGATGTTGCGCAGTTCAGCTGTCACAGCATCTTCGATGTTGGCAGCTGGAACAGTAATGTTAAGACGGCGCTCTAGGCCTTCTAGCGTTTCAACAGTAACTTGCATTATTCATTAACCTCAAAACTGGCTCAGAATTGAAACTGAGCATATGAACCCAGTAAAAAGTTCATCTTTATTGGTACTCAAAGAGCACTACTTGTAAATCGAGAATCGATAACTAAACGAGTCAGTCACCGGACTAATTAGTGATATCTTTATCGACTTAATCTCAAAAGCTATCTCCGATTAGCCTCAGGATAAAATTCAGACGCCGCATTCTACCGACCTGTTCGGTCACTGTCGAGCCTATACCCAACATCACTTCGCCTTCTGACCTAAAAACTCCACTAACCGCTAAAAAAAACGTCAATCAATCAGACAACAGTATTTGAAATGGGGCCTTTAGTCACGTTTTCAAGTCAGAGGCGATTATTTTCTTAAAGAAATGGTAAAACACGATCTAAGTCGAATTTCTCATCTAAGGGTTAATATGAAAACCAAGGTCAATTCGAAAAAGTTTAGGCTTGATATCAAGAATTAACACAGAAAGGCGCAAAGTAAATTACAGAAAAAGGCTTATCACACAGTGCAATAAGCCTCAAATGATTTAGGCCCAGCTAGCTTGTAAACTTAGCCTAAGCTCTTAACATGGCATCAAGCTGGTCAACAAGCTCTGCCCAGTCGGCATCTTCGTCTATGGCCTGTCTCAGAAACGCCGCCTGAGAAGGAGACCAAAAAAAAGCTTCATGAAGTGCAGTGCCCACTACCAAGCCGCTGTGTGTTTTCACAAACTCACGTATGTTGTCATCTGAGCTCTCGAGTCCAAGCTGCATAAACAAATCGGGCATCGAGTGCTGGTGCATTTCCATATCTGCCTCACTCAATATATTGACTAAAAACAAGGCGACGTTACCGCCGCCTGTTTTGTTATTATAGATCAATTGAGTAATTTTAATTTTGCATTTAGATTAATAACTTAAACTTAACTAATCTATAACTGGTAACGATTCAAGGGTTGCAAAGCTTGGATCAACATCTAAGGTTTCACTTTCTTTAAGAGATAGAAAGTCTACTACTAAATTTCGAATAGCGAAGGTGTTTGCAGTTTTTTGACGTTGAACCATCATATCATCTGAATCTTCAAAATTAGGTACAAATAACGACGCATGATCTCCTCCTTTAAAAGAAGCGAATAGTCTTACAACATTCGTATCACCCTGCTCAAAGCCTTTTCGTAAGCCTTCTGTACCTACAAAATGAGCCGTCGGAACCAGCGGAGTCTTATCAAGAGCAAAGCCATGGTTTGGCACGGTATCATCGCTCTCGACTTGTAGCAGCAGTGTAGGTACATCTGTTGGGTAGCGGCCCGCCATCACCACAGAGTGAGGGTCTACAGTATCCATTAGAGTTTGAGCAACTATTTTGAACTGAGCAAACTTAGTTTCAAATTCTTGTGAATCGACAGGGAGTCCCAACTTTGCTGCAAGTGATTTTTTGATAACGTCTCCAAATTTACCTGATATAGATAAAAGCTCAGCAATGTGGCCTCCTGACTTTGCAAATGCAGCAGACTTGAAGCCATATTGCGGCAATTCGGTTGCACTCCCTATTGCAACGGCCGTATTACCCAATATTCCTCCCAGAGAATGACCAAGAAACTTTATGTTAGTTTTGTCCAACACAGTAACATCAGCTGGAACTCCCAAATCAGGGTCAGATACTTCAAGCTCTACCTTATCATTTTGAATATGAATATATTTACCTTCCAAAGCTAATCGCAAACCAAGAATATCTAGAACACTCTGCCTTAAGTTGTCTCTAGCAACAGGTAAGGCTGCTAAATTTAGGTAATAAAGTGGATTTTCTTTATCAGTAATAATCAATTTATTATTACCTAGAGTTAGCGCTCGAGCTCCGTGAAGAGGGTGATCAATAGCAATTACAGCTAAATTCCTTTCAGTTAGATTTGCTGCAAAGGCATAGACATCTTCTTTTACCGAAGTAATACCGTGCTGGTAAATTACGATACCATCAACCTGAGTGTCTTTTGGAGTAAATAGTGTAAACTCCACGTCCTTAAGTGATTTAACCACTGGAATAGGCGAATAACGGCTAACAAACGAAGCTCCAGGCGCCGCAGGCTCAAAAGGCGTGACCGCAAATGCACTACCAGATTCTAGAAAATAAGGCAGTGTCACCTTACCTTTAGTAACCCTAACCAAACCCAAGTCTTTACGTAACGCTATGTATAAACTCTTTAGTCCATCCTTAAACTTCTCACCGTCACTCCCTGCGACACTAAATACTTTTTCATCATCCAAAGCGGCCGTAAATTCCCGCGTTTTGACCTCACCACCATCATCTTTGTCTAGTGTCAAAGAGTAAATTGATGAAAGGTCTAGGTTGCTAGGGTTTGCATTTCCTAACTTAAATGCTCCTGTGCTCTGTGTTTTAAGCTTCAACAACTCACTGGCCGTTTTAACCATCACATCGCCAACTGACCCAGTAGTAAACCAAGCAGAATAAACGATAGTTTTGGGATCAATACCACCAGCCTGAGCAATAGCCTCTTGAGCTTTTACTAATTTTTGTACATCAGCAAGTACACCATCAGTATAAGGGTGCGACTTTAACCCTGCATATGAGCCAGACATACCAATAGGCTCATCTTTAACATCTTTTATTTGATTGGTTAACACCAATACATATTCACCGCTTGGTTCAAAGGGCTTAGCTGGCACCACAACAAGTTTGTCACCTCTACCAAACACTTGAAATTCATAATTTGCTAACTTTTGTGGGCGTTCGTGAAATACGGCGTTGTTAGTTAGAGGTTTAGTAATTTTAAATAAGCTTACCCCTTCTGTAATCTCTGAATGATCGCCAAAGCCTCTACCTTCCATAGAAATATATATTGGCATAGAGGTTGAAAAACCATCAGCGTAACCGAGTGCGAATTTTGGATCGCTAATATCACTATTGGCTCGTTCTTGATCAGACAGAACCTTTAACATGCCTGTTTGACCATCCAGTAATATATTATTGTTCAAAGGCACATATTTATTGCCACCACCAAGATACATTCTCACGGTGGTACTTCGAGATAAAGATTCACCGATATACGATTCTGCCTCTGTACCAGAGCTACCTTTACCATCTCCGCAACCTACAAGAATTGCAGCAGAGCATAATAACGTTAGGCGAAATATATTCTTAATATTTGTCATTCCTTAGACCTTAATTAAATGCGTAATTGATTTGTATCGAGGAGATAAAGGCACGGCCTTGAGACTCAAAAGTGCGTTCTTGTTTTAAACCATTCGTTTCTTTAAACGAACCATCATCACTTAATACCAGTGCAAAGCCTGCATCAAAGGATAAAGCTGGGCTCCATTGATAAGTGAAACCTGTGCTATACCAATGACGATCACTGTCTGGAATGCTTAGTGTGGCTTTACCGGCCTGCTCATCAAAGGCGTAGCCAGCTCTTAAGGTCCACTCTTTGTTGAGTTGGTAAGTCGCGCCAAGCGATAAACGGTCATTATCGTTATAGTCTTCCGCTTTATAGAAGCATCGACCTGGGACGCCGTCAAAGGTACATTCTGGGCTAGTGGCTTCAAGCTTAGTAAAAGCACTCCAATCAGTACGCTGCCAGCTATAATGCACAGCCCACTGGGAGTTCAACTGATGAAAACCAGACAGCTCGATAATCGCTGGTAACTCTACTTGAAGGCGCCCAGTCACGGTAGGCTCTGTGGCAATCCCTGAACTATAAGAACTAAATTTACCCTCATCAAAATCTAAGTTAACCGCAGAGCGATAAGCTAAAGAAAAGCGATTATCCTCATCAAGCTCGTATAAGCTGCCGATATTCCAGCCATAGCCAAACGTTTCCCCGGTCATGCCAAGTAATTTGTCGTAAGCATTACCACCAGTCGCCGTTGTGGTTTCGCCTTTATATCGAGTCAGTTCAGCTTCAGCGTAAACCAAATTTACACCTACCCCAAAGCTCCAAGATTCATTTAGTCGATACGCAATATTAGGGTTCAAATTGACCGAACGCAGCGAAGTATTACCCGACATATCACCCGCTGAAATATTGGTTGGGTAGTCAGTTGCTACGCCATAATTGGTAAATAAGCCTAGCCCCCAAGCCCAGCTTTGATTAATTGGCGCTATATAGTAACTCGCAGGCACAACCTGAAAAGGTGCGATGTCATTGGATTGCTCATTATTGCTGACATCTTTAACATCAATTTCTGGATCGATAAAGGAGATGGCGCCTGAAAAAGCTGCTTGCTCAAATCTCATCATGGCTGCAGGGTTTCGAGCCAACACACTTGCGTTATCGGCAATGGCGCCTTCACCTGAAAATGCTCGACCTAAACCGGATGCGGAATGCTCCGCCACTTGAAAGCCTGCCGAGTGTGCTTGGCTGGCGAGTAGGATGGACACTGCTAACAAGGAGCACTGCTTTGTGTTCATTCTTGCCTCTTTATATGGATAGAGTTAGACATAATTTGGTGATACGTTTTTACGCTCAATCACCCCAAGATTTATTATCAAAATGATGGATTCAATAGGAAATAGTCAGGCTATTAGCAAAACTATAATTAAATAACTCTCTAGAAGGATTAAACGCCTCTGAGCGCCCCAATCATATTGATGTTAACAATTTATTAAGGACGTGATATTAGATACGAAAATAAACAAAAAGTGGTCCGAGCAGATAGTAATTACTGTCTCTTTAGTGCGACAAATGAGCAAAAACCACGCCTAGTAACACAAAAGTTAATAAATGAATGAAAATTTGAAGGGTAAAGATACTATGGGGAAAATTAACACTTATCAAAATCGCCACATAATTGAGCAAAACAAACAATCGCTTTTTCGGCGCACAAAAACACACTATTTTTCACTTTAGATTATTTAATGGCAACAATAGGTTACTTAAGGGTTAGACAGAAGCGTAGAAAGTCATCATCTTCATAATCGACGTTATGCTCAAATATCGAAGATGCGTATATGATACGTAATATGGTGTGCTTCTCCCCTCGAGAACCACGAAATAACATTGAAATACCCTTGGCTAAGCGATTTCTGTTATCAAAGTGCGTATTAAGATCTGACGATAAAACACAAAGCAAACAGCTCGTTGAGTTATAGGATAAATCAACACTCTCTGGGCTTGATACCAATACCGTCGTATTGAATTCTTTTTCAAGCATATTAATAAGCAGAAGGAAACTATCCAAATGAGGAAGCTCATCACCGTACAAAGGTGATAATAAATTACCTAGCATCGACTCCATATCTAAGCGCTGTGAACGAGCATGAGTCACTAGAGAACGTATTTTCTTCTTAAAGGGTTTGTATTTCTTGCTATTCCCTGCCTTATTAAGCCAAGCAGAAAGAATATCATTAATTTCAGAGCGAGATTTGTGCGCTAATGCTTTAGCGCTGTAATTGGTTCTTAGATGAAGTAAAGCGTGTATCGCTAACTCAGACAATAAAGGCTCAAACTCAGGTTTTATGTTGGTGTGAATACTACGCATGATATCCGAACGTTTATATGCCGCTCAAGCCTTGTCAGTCAGGGAAATTAAGAAGGAGCGACATGCTACCGAAAAGCGCAGCTTATGTACAGTTAGAAAAAAGGTTGCGTATCACAGCTTTTCCTGAACAAGGGCCTCTTCTGAACAATATGTAGAGAATTAACGCTTTGTCGCGAGCCAAGCTCTTCAATCAGCGTTATCGTATATTTGTTCTAGTGCCACTGATAAGCGGCTTATCTGCTGACTGAGTTGATGATTAAGCCATACATAAGTGCACTGGTTTAAATATTGCAGATCTAGATTTTGATAATGCTGAAGAAAGTCGAAATGTGGATAGCGGCTGACTCTTCCTCCAGCCAGCTCCAAGCTGAGAAGATTCATGGCTTCAAATAGTTGATGGCTATGAGCCGACATAGTTGGCATTGATTGCGGCCACTTTTCGGTTAACAAACTTTCAACCAAACCTATTATACGATGCTCTAGGGTCAATATTTCAGAGATTTTGTCTGCTTGTCCGTTTGACTCGGTTTTTACATGAGCCGCAATTGCCCTTTGCTGGGCCAGATTTTGACTCAACACGTCCATACTCAAATTAAGGTTAGAACTATCGCTATGATGCTCGGGCAAGTGCAGCAAATAGTAATCGGCTATAAGCTGCAGAAACTCTGAAACCATCATTTGGAAATGGTTCAAAGCACGTTCAGGAAACACAAATCTGCTACAAACCCATATAATAGTCGTACCTAGGATTACATTAAAAACTCTCCACTCTAGAGCAGAGAGATCACCAATCGCAACATCCGAAACAATGGCAAGAGTCACCGCTGCCAAAATAGCGGCGTAGGAATAGCGGCTCCAGAAGAAATAGGATGCAAGAGCCAGTAACCCTATTAGTAAGGTTCCATGAGTTACGGTATTTTCTGCCGGGATAAGATGAAGTGATAAACCTGCGAGCGCTCCGACCAGCGTCCCGACTAACCGCTGGTTTGCCTTCGAAAGCGTGGTTCGAAAATAAGAAGCAGGCCCCATCACCACAATGATAGTGACCAATGCCCAACTCGAATGAGGAATATCAAAAACGCGGGTAATACCATAAGCAATCACACATGCAATTGTCGTTCTAAGGGCGTGTAGACCACTCCGATAGTCAAACCATGGCAACGCCAAAGTTATCAATCGCTGCCTTAACCACACATCATACTCTTTTGCCCTGTTTCGCCAGTACATATCACAACTTCAAGTTTGGACTAATTATGGGAATAGACAGCCCGAGTCACCATTACCTATATAGATTTGGGTGATCACACTGTGAACCGTTTTCCATTATAACCGTCAATAACACTGCTATTCGTTGACTTACATCATTCATAGATTCGGACAAGTGTTTAGTTTTGATAATTCAATCGTTAATTGGTAACTTTTCTCGCCAACCCAGTGAGACTTAGATCACAAATATAAAAAATAACAACCAAGAGCCATTAATGATTAAATGATAGATATTTCATATACCTTGATTATTAACTATCACAAAAAAGTCCCTTTGCAAGCGACTTAGCACTCTAAGTTTTGAGCTCTTTTACTTGCTTGATTGGTTATTTTTTGTACAATATTGCCAATTTAAAAATTACTAATGCAGAGGAAGTATTATGAGTCTATTCAACCTAAACCCGTTTTCCGTCACCAGAACAAAAAAAAGTGAGCCAACTTTCCAAAACGGCTTTTCAGTTGAAGAACCTGACACTTCTAGTAACATTAGCACTGAATTAATCTATGATGCCGACCAAAGTATGGCTCTTAGAGAAGAAGTGGTAACTCCAGAAAAACCTGAGTTTGTAAAACATTTCACTGCATTGAAACGTTCTGACTTCTATTGAACAAGGGTTTATATGTATTGAGATAATATTCGCCAGATCTCCAGTCACTGGCGAACCAAAACGTAACTTATACCACTACAAAGTAACTTTTTTAACCATACCCGCTTCAGCATGTCCAGGGATATTGCAGGCAAACTCAACCCTGTTGTCCCCATGGAAATGCCAAAGTAGCTGTTTTGCTTCTCCCGGTTTGACAGTAACAGCGCTGCCTGAGTCATGCATGTGATGAGGCATAGACTTCATCATTTCTCTATGCTCTAACTGCTCTTTCGCTGAGCCAATAGTGAACTCGTGGTCAATTTTTCCAACATTCATCACCACAAACTGGACCACATCATTAGGCTCTATATTGACCTCTTTTTTAAATTGAATTGTCATGTCATCATTAAGCACAACATGAATAACTTTGTCTGGTTGAGCTCCCTTTGCTGGCATACCAACTTCAGACATGCCATCCATATTCATCATTGAGTGATCCATTTTGTTTTGGTTCATATTTGAATGATCCATGCTTGCAAATACCGAAGTCGCAGTCACTGACAGAAGTATTGCCATTAATGTCTTGTTCATCATTTTTCCTTACTAGATTGACGCTTAATCAATAGGGAGAGGCTAAGACTTCTCCCTTACTTAGGTTAAACTTTATTAGGTTGAGCTTTTTGACACATGACGAGTCTCATGCAATTTCCAAAGTTTGAAAATTGCCGGTATGACCAAGAGAGTGAGAAGCAGTGCAGATGCCATCCCTCCTATCATGGGCGCGGCAATGCGCTGCATCACCTCAGAGCCAGTCCCATCCCCATACATAATGGGAATCAGACCAATAATGACGGTCAACACAGTCATCATGACAGGGCGAACTCTCAGCCCCGCACCTTCTCGAATAGCATCGATTAAATCTGATTCTTGAAGCATTCTGTCTTGAGATGCGGCATCAAGCTTAGTGTGATGCCATGCTTGGTTAAGATAAACCAACATAATCACACCAATTTCTACCGCTACCCCCGCAAGAGCAATAAAACCCACACCAACAGCAATGGAGAAGTTGTAATTGAGCAAATGCATCAACCACAATCCACCCACCATAGCCAGAGGCAAAGTCAGCATGATCACTGCAACTTCACCAACTCTGCGGAAACTAAAATAGAGCAGCAGCATGATGATGGTAATAGTGATGGGAACCACAACTCCAAGTCGCTCCTTTGCTCTTTCCATATATTCATATTGCCCTGACCATGCCAATGAGTACCCTGCAGGCAAGCTAAGTTGCTGCGTGACAGCCTGCTTTGCTTCGTTGACGTATGAACCTAAGTCTCTTCCATCAATATCAACAAACACCCATCCATTAGGCCTAGCATTTTCTGTTTTTATCATGGGAGGACCATCTTCATAACGCACATCAGCAACATCAGCTAAGGCAATACGAGCGCCACTTGCAGTTACCAAAGGCAAGTTATTTAACTTGACCACGGAATCGCGATAGTTTTGAGGATAGCGGACATTAATTGGATAGCGCTCAAGACCTTCTACTGTTTCACCAACATTAAGCCCCCCGACCGCAGTAGAGATAACTTGCTGCACATCCTTAATACTTAACCCATAACGTGCTGCCGCTTTACGATTAATATCGATAGTGACATAACGACCACCCGCTACACGTTCAGCGTAAACCGATGCTGTACCCTCAATGCCATTTAAAATGGGCTCTAGCTCTGCGCCTATTTTCTCGATTTCTTTGAGATCAGGACCCGCAATCTTGATTCCGATAGGGGTTTTAATCCCAGTTGCCAACATGTCAATTCGTGTTTTGATTGGCATAACCCAAGCATTGGTTAAACCCGGAAATTGAACCAAATCATCAAACTCTTTGCGCAGCATTTCGGCGGTTAAACCCTCTCGCCATTGCTCCCTTGGTTTGAGTTGTATGACAGTTTCTATCATGGTCAAAGGAGCTGGATCGGTCGCGGTTTCTGCTCGACCTATTTTTCCCCACGCTGTTTCAACTTCAGGCACAGTCATAATCAGTTTATTGGTCTGCTGAAGCAGCTCTCTTGCTTTACCAATCGATATACCAGGATAAGTAGTGGGCATGTACATTAGGTCCCCTTCATCTAAAGGAGGAATAAACTCACTACCAAGCCGAGTTGTGGGATAATAAGCAGAACCCATTAGAACAATAGCCAAAGCTAGTATGGATTTAGGATACTTCAAGCTAAAGTTCAATAATGGCTTGTACAAATTAACTAAGCCTTTGTTGATAGGGTTTTTGTGTTCTGGAAGCACTTTACCTCTTATCAAATAACCCATAAGTACAGGCACAAGGGTAATCGCAAGACCTGCCGATGCTGCCATTGCGTAAGTTTTAGTAAATGCTAAAGGTGAGAACATCTTCCCTTCTTGCCCTTCTAACGCAAAGACAGGCACAAAGCTCAAGGTAATAATCAGGAGTGAGAAGAAGAGTGGCGCGCCCACTTCTTGCGCGGCATTACCTATGACTTGCCAGCGATTTTTATCCGTTAAGGGGGTTCGTTCAATGTGCTTATGCACATTTTCTATCATGACAATGGCACCATCAACCATGGCCCCAATGGCAATGGCAATGCCTCCTAAAGACATGATATTGGCATTAATTCCTTGCCAGTGCATGACAATAAAGGCAGCAAGAATGCCCACAGGAAGGCTAAAAGCGATAACCAGAGAAGAGCGAATATGAAATAAGAATAAAGCGCATACAATCGCTACGACGATAAATTCCTCTGCAAGCTTATCCCATAAATTATCAACCGCAGCATTAATCAAAGTAGAGCGGTCATAGGTAGTGACTATTTCTACCCCCTCTGGAAGACTAATTTGCAGCTGTGATAGCTTGTCTTTGACTTCAGAGATCACCTTGCTGGCATTTTCTCCAAAACGCATCACTATCACACCACCAACCGCTTCACCTTCGCCATTAAGCTCTGAAATTCCGCGCCTCATTTGTGGGCCAAGATTAATATCGGCGATATCACCAAGTAACAGCGGTGTCCCTTTTTTAGTCACTTTTAATGGTAGCGCTTTTATGTCTTCTATACTCGACAAGTAACCAGTGGTACGAACCATATGCTCTGCTTCTGCGACTTCAACAACAGATGCCCCTGATTCTTGATTGCCATTTTGAATTGCCGTATTCACTTGTTGTAAAGTTAGGTCGTAAGCTCTGAGCTTGGCAGGATCAATTTGTACTTGATACTGTTTAACCATTCCGCCCACAGTGGCAACTTCTGAGACTCCGTCAAGCGTTTGCAATTCATACTTTAAAAACCAGTCTTGCAAACTGCGCAGCTGTGCCAAATCATGCTGACCTGTTTTGTCTTGTAGAACATAGCTAAATATCCAGCCAACACCTGTCGCATCTGGACCTAGGGTTGGCTTAGCGCTTGGGGGAAGTTTGGATGAAACTTGACTCAAATACTCCAAGACTCGAGATCTTGCCCAATACATATCTGTATCATCGTTAAAAATGATATAGACGTAGGAGTCACCAAAAAATGAATATCCCCTCACCGTTTCAGCACCAGGAACCGCAAGCATAGCCGTGGTCAACGGATAAGTGACCTGATCCTCCACAACCTGAGGCGCTTGTCCCGGATAGCTGGTTTTGATGATGACTTGAACATCAGATAAATCTGGAATGGCGTCCACAGGGGTATTCTTAACGCTATAGACACCTGAAACAATCAAAGCAAATGTCGCAACAAGCACCAAAAAGCGATTGTTTATCGACCAACGAATGATGGCGTTAATCATTATTTACCCTCACTCATTTTTAGTTGCTTTAAGACAAATTCACTTCCCTTCTTTTCGACTAAGAAATTAACACTCTGACCTTCTTCAAAGCCAACTAGCTTAGCTTTGTCTTCAACCGAAAAATTCATTTCCCCCGCCTGCCAATTCCACTGGGAAACGGGTTGGTGAGCGACAGTTATCATGCCAAAGTCAGCCATAAGCATGGTGATATCCCCACTTATCCAAAGTTCCTTAGCGACTTTCTCCTGAGACAGTTTGTAATCGACAATTTCATACTGGCCTGACTCTGCTTTTTTCATCTTGAATTCAAGCTGCTGCCCATTTTTAAAAGTCTGAGTATCAAGGTTTTCCGCGAGGTTAAAATTCATCACCATACCCGGCCAATCCCACTCTGGAACAGGTTGGTGATTGATGGTTAACATGTGATGATCAGCCATCACATTGGTAATTTCACCTTTGGCCCATGCAACCTCCTCAACTGCCTCTAAACCATTTATTCTTGATAGATCAGCAGATTGACTCGATTCAGAGTCGAGCATAAAGTGTGCGGAGGTCACGATACGCTCCCCTTGCGTTAAACCACTTATGACCTCAACTTTATCTGCGGCTTCACGACCCGTTTCAATTCGAGCGGAGCGATACTTCCCTTTTCCTTGGGCAAGGACAACCCGAGTCATTCCTCCTGACTGAATGACAGAGTTACGTGGTATGGTGAGCACTTTTTCGCTAGTAACTGGCTTTAAGGTAACATTAGCGAACATGTTCGGCTTTAATTCCCCTTTAGGATTAGGGAAGCGTAAACGAACGCGTAGAGTACGAGTACTGGGATCAAGAATAGGATAAACATAATCGACTTCCCCTTTCCATTCACCTCCAGGAAGGGCATCCAATGTCATAGCGGCTTGACTGCCCTGTTTAATCCACTGCGATTGACGTTCAAATACTTCAGCATCGACCCAAACATCATCAAGAGGACCAGCACTGATAACCGCTTGCGCAGGAGATAAATAACCTCCTTCTCGAATGCTAAGACTGGCAATCACACCATCAGCAGGCGCTTTTACTTCGATGGTATGAGACGCTTTACCGCGACTTGCAATTTGTTTCACCTGTTCGACATCAACACCTAAAGTGACCAACCGCTCGGTCGCCGCTTTTATCATTCCCTTTCGTTTTGTTTGGTAGGCATTGAGCAATTCTTCTTGAGCCTTAACCAACTCAGGAGAATACAAAGTAAACAAGATTTCGCCTTGTTTTACTTTCTCGCCTACCGCGTTGATGTAGAGCTTTTCAACCCAACCGGAAACTCGCACATTGGTTTGCCATAGTAGGCTCTCATCAAAAGCAATATAGCCAACCGTTTCTATTTTGGGCGCCAACACTTGATACTCAGCAACAGCCGTTTTAACCCCTAAGTTGTTCTCAACAGCAGAATCGATTTTCACTGTTCCCGGCTTATCATTGCTACTATTTAGATCATCCGCATAAACTGGAATCAGATCCATCCCCATGGGTGACTTGCCTGGTTTATCTCTTTGATAATTCGGGTCCATAGGGGCTACCCAATACAATGGCTCATCAGTTGAACTAGAATCCCCTTCTTTTGTGTCTGGCATAGGCTGGTTTATTCCAGTCACCACACTGTTAATACCAAAGCCCAAGCCCCCACCAATCAGTAAAGCTAAGCAAGCAACTCTATATGAATTCATAGATTTATCCTTTATTGTTATTGGTATTTGGCACTAGGAGCCGTAACTTGATATTCAAAACCACCCAGCAAAGAAGCAAGCTGGCTATTAGTTTGGTTGAAGTCTGTAATTAGGCGTGTAAGCTCGATTTTTAATGCAAGTTCGTCAGTTGAAGCCGTTATCACGTCACCAAATTCGGTCGTATTGTTCTGATACCCCCTCTCAACGGCTTCAATGCGAGCTTTGGCCTGAGGCAATAGCCGCTCTTGGTAACGCTCTATACGCTCGGTCATATTGGTTCTGTCATTTAATAAAGCACTCACTTGAGCGGACATCTGCGCCAATAACGTGTCTTTTTGATATTGTGACGCTCCAACCTGATATTGAGCTGCGGCAAGGTTCTTGTCTTGTCTATTGCCTGTAAATAGAGGAATGTCCATGGTGAGATAAGCACTGACCAAGTCGGAGGCAGGCTCTCCCATCATGTTGTTTGCTTGACGATAAGCATACATAACTTCCACACCAAACTGAGGAGTAAAAGCTTGTTCTGCCACCTCTACTTGGGTGCGATTTACAGATATATTACTTTCGGCCACTTGCACTAAAGGATGTTGATTAAGCAAGGGATAATACTGACTTTGGCTACCAGCATTGCTCAAAATTGACTCTAGCTGAGTCCAAGGCAACTGATAATCAACGCTATTGAGCAAGCCTTCCGTTTGCCAATCAGCGCCAAGCCATTCGGACAACTGCGCGATCAGCCTATTTTGTTTTTGGCGATTTAACTGCAGCTTTTCATCCAGCTTACCTACTTGGATTTGGGTATTGAGTAGATCTTGAGCTTCACTTTTACCTATGGAGTAGTTTGTTTGCACGTACCGCTCCATCTCTTGCATAAGTTTTTGGTTTTTATGAATAAGAGATGCTGTATATTGTAAATATCCCAGCTCCAACCAAAGCTGAGTAATGCTGTTGGCAACTTCTCTTTCACGCACCTTGATTTGATAGGCAACACCATCAGCTTTTTGGTTAGCACCTTGTCGGTTTAAGTCTAATGTCGAGCCTCGTTCAAATTGTTGCATCAAACCAAGAGAGACGTTAGTCATAGGGTCTTGATCAAACTCGAAAGAGTCCACTGGCAAGCCACCAAACCCTACTTTTAACTTGGGATCCATTAAAGTAGCGCTCGCGACCGCTGTCTCTCGCATCGCTTTAGACTGTGCGGCATATTGTGCCCGGCTAGTATCATTTGCTAGGGCAGTTTCAATCATTAAGTTCAATTGCTGCCCAGCAGCAAAATCGCTTTGCAAACTCTGCGTCTTGGCACTAGACAATAAAGGTGCAGTAGAAACGAGAGTTGCAATCGTAATGCTCAAGGTTTTAGGAAAACCAAGACGATAAAATTCAATAATCACAATGTTTATCCATGGAAAAATATGGATTACCTCAAACACTGCTCCTGTGGCAAACATGTTTGAGAACGAACAAAAATGAGGATTGAACTACAAGGAAGGTGGGCGCAGTAAGCCATCGATATGTGCGACAGCCAGATCTAATTTCAGTGATTGATGAAGAGCTAACGAGATAGGCACTATACCCAGCGAGCCGAGCGTACCTATTGGGTATGGCACACCGGAACAAACAGAAGGACAACAATTATCAATACCTGAGTTTGTCCCCTGACAATGAGGCATGGTATTTGAGACTTGACCATCCAAGCCACCAAGTGATGATTGAACCATTGAATGACAGTTCTCATTGGGACTTGTTTGAGCGCTTTCAGTTGATGTCTCCAAAGAGCCAGCTTTTAGAGTATGACAAGGAATGCCACTCGATGCCATCATAGCAGAAGGCATACTTTTTCCTGCCATTGCACGTGTACTAGACACATAACTAGTCATCAGCATCGCTAAGATACTGAGTAACGTAATCAATATGTGTTTAAGTGAGTGCTGCATAGTATACCTTCGGTTTGAAGGTTGAATATAGACCTTCCCCTTAGGGTAAGGTCAAGCACTTTAAAAATTTATTCAACTATAGACAGTAGAGCTAAATATACTCAGCTATAACTTGCTTCTCGCATAACAAATCGCTCGGTCGACGCGTATATCAGGCTAATCACTGGCGATATCCAGCAAGCAAATGCGAGTGGTATGTAGAGTAAGTTTTCTATATTTCCCTCGGCAATTCCAAGTCCTAATGCGCTGATCACCACAGCGCCACCCGCATTCCAAGGAACAAGCGGCGAAATAAGCGTTCCTCCTTCTTCCACTGCCCGAGATAAATTCAGCTTAGAGTAACCTTTGGCTTCATACACAGGCACAAACATCCGCCCAGGCAAACTAATGGATAGATATGGGTCACCAGCCACTAGGTTGGTTGCCACTGATGTACCAAGAGCTGATGCTTGGAGGCGAAAGAACGAACAGCTTTTGCTCAGTATCACCTCAACGATAGTTTCCAAACAGCGGGTTCTTTCCAGCGCACCTCCAAAACCAAGCGATATCATGATCAAAGTGATCACCCATGCCATTGACTGAATGCCCCCTCTTGCAAGCAAGCTATCAAGCTCTGACACTCCAGTTTGTATTTGATATCCGCTCTGTGCATATTGAAATAACTCGTGCAAAGACACGTCTTGCATAAAGTGAGCAATGACAGCACCACTCACCACACCAGCAAACAAAGAAGGTAATGTGGGTAGCTTAAAGAAAGAACACGCGAGCACTAAAAAAGGCGGAATTAAAAGCCAAGCAGATAAATTGAAATTGGCTTCAATATTGGTGTTAATCAGGTGTATCTGACTTAATGCATCCTCTCCCAAAGGACCGTTATTGAGACCAACGAATAGATAAATACCAAATGCAATTAACATGGCAGGAACTGTGGTGGGCAACATGTTTTTTATATGTTGAAAGAGGTCTACACCGATTACTGCAGGGGCTAAATTCGTTGTGTCCGATAAGGGGGACATTTTGTCGCCAAAAAACGCGCCTGAAACCACCGCTCCAGCCGTCCAATAAATCGGAATATCAAAGCCAGCACCAATACCCACCAAGGCTAATCCAACCGTACTAACCGTTCCCCAAGAGGTGCCAAGCGACAAAGAGACGATCGAGCACAACACCATACTTGCCGCCAAAAATATCTGCGGATTGAGCATAGTCAGACCATATTGTATCAATAAAGGCACAGTACCACTGGCAATCCAGATACCAACTATCATACCGACCAGCATTAAGATAGCGAGAGATTGCATCGCAAGACGAACCGTATGCAAAATGCCATCTTCAATATCATGCCAACGATAACCTCTAAACCAAGCCAAAAAAGCGGTAACGCTAATACCAACAATCAGTGGTATATGAGGCGTAAAATCATTAAAAACGAAAAGTTGTATCGCCAAAATACAAAGAGTAATTGCGATAGGTGCTATCGCCATGGCTAAGCTAGGCTTAGAGGTTTTATCTATTTTCGTCATACCGAATCTTCCTTATTTCTCGTTTGAATGCGAAATTTTGGGTGCAAAAAGCCTAGCTCGACTTTTGTTGTCACTGAGGTGACAGGTCGAGCTATCGTTTGCTTTAGTTTTTCTTGAACTTACAGTGCGAAAATACCGGCCTTAGCCGAATAGACGATAAAACAAGTTAGGAACGCTCAAAAACTACTGTTTTGTCGTTAAATAAAAATACCCGCTTTTCAATATGATATTGGATGGCTTTGGCGAGCGTTAGCGCTTCAATATCCTTACCTTTTTTGATCAGATCTTTGGGGTAATAGGTATGATTAACGTTTGCCATACCTTGGGTAATAATCGGCCCTTCATCTAGGTCGCTACTGACGTAATGCGCAGTGGCTCCAACGAGCTTCACGCCTTTATCATAAGCTTGATGATAAGGTTTTGCGCCTTTAAAGCCGGGTAACAAAGAGTGATGAATGTTAATGGCTTTTCGTGACCATTGTTCACACATTGAATCGGACAGAACTTGCATGTATCGGGCAAGAATCAATAACTCGCAGCCAGAATCATCCAATACTTGTTGCACCTGTGCTTCTTGTTGTGACTTGGTCTCATGAGAAATAGGAAAGCAGTGGTAAGGAATATCATGCCATTGCGCCAATGACCTCAGATCTTCATGATTCGAAATCACGGCTTTGATATCAACGGGCAGATTATGGGTGCGATAGCGATAGAGTAAATCGTTCAAACAATGATCATATTTAGACACCATGATCACCACGGAGGGTCTGTAACTCTTATCGGTCAATTCCCATTCCATATCAAAGGCTTTGCTGCGTTCACCAAAGCCTTGCTTAAACGCTTTCTCATCAAACTTTCCACTGCCCTCTTGAGCAAACTCTACTCGGATAAAAAAGCGCTGGTTCAACTCATCATCAAAAGAGTTTAACTCAGAGATATAACATCCAGATTCACATAAAAAGCGGGTCACTACATCTACTGTCCCAATACGGCTTGGACAACTTGCGGTTAAAATGTAGTTGGAATTCGATTGGTTCATTAAGTCACCTTAAGACTGTTATTATAAGTCGCCAATACCAAATCGGTTTGGCGACTGGTTGCCTGGCTAGTCTTTATGAAAGACCACACCATACTCACGCCCTGCATCCATTAGCCACATCCATAGGTAGTCGGCGAAACTTCGACGAACCACAAGTTCAAATGCCTGTTCACCAATACGGCGAATTTGAACTTGTGATTTGGCAAATGTGGTTCCAGCCACATTGCCCATCGGGAACTGACGAATATGGACATCATACAAGGTAGATTTTTTTATTAGGTTTTCAGCATTTGCCCCACTCAACGCCAGAAGAGTTTGAGCACTGCTCACTTCAGTGACCGCATAATGCCCCTCTAAATGCTGATGCAAAGCCAATTCAACTGCCGCCTCTGAGTTAGGCTCTCCAATAATCAACCATTCATCAGGAGATTGCCAGAAAACACGCAGACTATCGGTTTGAACGGACGTTCTCGGTGCGATTGGAAGCGATACGCCAAGCGCCTTTTCAACCCCTGAAATAAAAGCGGGATTCTCTGTTTTTCCCCTCAAGATAAAATGGCTTAAACCTTTTATCTCACGGATGTCGACGCTCGTCTCCTGATATAATTGGTCAGGTGTTATAAATTCCACATGGGCGAGAGGTGAAGCTTCTCGGGGCATCCATTGCTCTTTAGATCTGGGAGAGGTGACGTTATTGTCGGCCCTAGCTTCAAGAGTGATATCAGACATTTTGGCGCTCTCCTTTTGGATCATAAAATACAGATGTGGTAATTTCAGCTTCTACTGATGTTCCATCAGACAGCGGGAAATACACCTTTTCGCCCACCCGAGACAAACCGCCTTTGATAACGCCCAATGCAATAGAGCGATCTAATACTGGGCTGTAATAACTTGATGTAACATGCCCAACCATTGTCATTGGGATTGGCTCATTTGGGTCAAAGACCGCTTGTGCGCCTTCAGGTAACACAACACTTGGATCTTTAGTTAGTAATCCAACAAACTGTTTTCTATCTTGCCGCTGGTTGTCTTCACGCTCCCATGAGCGCTTACCGATATAACTAAACGTCTTGTTTTTACCGACGATCCAGTTCATATCCATATCTTGCGGAGATACCGAGCCATCTGTGTCCTGCCCTGCAATAATAAAGCCTTTCTCGGCTCGAAGAATATGCATGGTTTCGGTGCCATAAGGCGTGATACCAAACTCCTCACCAGCAGCCATGACTTGTTCCCACACATATAAGCCATAATTGGCTGGCACGTTAATTTCAAAAGACAGCTCACCAGTAAAACTGATGCGAAATACTCGCGCATCTACGCCAGCTACCTTAAATGACTGCCAACTCATGTAGGGAAAAGCGTCATTTGATACATCATGACCATCCACCAACTTTTCAAGCAAGAATCGGCTATTCGGCCCAGATATTGTCATCGTCGCCCAATGATCTGTCACACTGGCAAAATACACTTCTAACTCTGGCCACTCTGTTTGATGCCATAGCTCTAACCATTCGAGCACTGCGGCAGCTCCCCCAGACGTGGTGGTCATTATAAAGTGGCTGTCATTGATACAAGAAGTCACACCATCATCGAAGATCATGCCATCTTCTTTACACATAATGCCATATCGGCAGCGGCCCGGAGCAAGCTTTGACCAAGGGTTGGTATAAATTCGGTTGAGGAACTCTCTTGCATCCTTACCTTGAATATCAATTTTTCCAAGCGTGGACGCATCTAAAATACCTATGCTGTGACGCGTTGCCATACACTCACGCGTGAGTGCTTCCTGCATGCTCTCACCCTGCTTAGGAAAATACCAAGGCCGCTTCCATTGCCCCACATCTTCAAACTTTGCCCCGTGAGAAACATGCCACTCATGAATTGCGGTAAATCTTGCAGGGTCAAACAATTTGCCCGTATCTCTTCCAGCTAACGCACCAAAGGTTACTGGCGTATACATAGGGCGAAAAATGGTTGTACCTGTTTCTTGGATGGTTTGATTTAACGCTTTGGCGACGATAGCCATCCCGTTGATATTGGACGTTTTCCCTTGATCGGTACCAAATCCCATCGCGGTATAACGTTTGACATGCTCAATCGACTCAAATCCTTCTCTTGTGGCAAGCTCGATACCCGCAGCGGTGACATCATTTTGAAAATCAACAAATTGCTTAGGCGCTCGACTGGTCGGTTTGATATGAGGAATATGATATAGCGCCATTGGCTGTGACTCATTGTATTTATGAGCTTTAGGGGTAATGAAGTTGGACTCGATTAGCGCTCCGCCCAACTCCTCACCACTGACGAGCCCTGCCCCAGCACCTTGCTCTAAGACAGCGCCTAATGAGTAGGTTCCCACAGCTCCACCAACAAATAGTTGGTTTTGAGAGGCAGGGCCGGGAACAAAGCCTGCAATATCTGGGTTCCAGATAGGCTTGCTCCCCGTATGGCAGGATAAGTGAACCACAGGACTCCAGCCACCAGAGCTTGCCACAGTATCACAAGTCAATTGGGTTGCTTTACCAATAATTTCGCTAGCGTCAGAGTTAAGGGAAGCCACCTTAACCCCTGTCACTCGTTTGCTGCCAGAGACCTCTATGACCGCTTTACCCGTTAGTATCTTGATGCCCAAACTGCGCGCTTTTGAAACGAGATCGCCGTTTGATTCCTGTCGAGTATCTACCACAGCCACGACTTCTCGTCCTGCATTATGCCAATCAATCGCCGTTTGGTACGCATAATCATTGGTGGTCATCAATACCAGCTTGCTTCCCGAAGCGACGGCATAACGATTAATATAAGTAGAGACAGCAGACGCTAACATACACCCTGGCACGTCGTTATTGGCAAAAACCAGTGGTCTTTCCAAGGCACCCGTCGCCAAGATAACTTTCTTAGCGCGAATGCGATGCAAACGCTGGCGAATTCCCGATACGTTTTCGCCTAAATGATCGCTGCGCCTTTCAACCGCTCCGACAAAATTATGGTCGTAGTAACCAAAAGCCGTCGTTCTCGCCAACAAAGTAAAGTTAGGGTCTGAGTACAAAAGTCCCAAAGTCTCAGCAACCCAGTCCATGCAAGGTTTACCATCAAGCTTTTCAGTACTAGACAGTAGCGAGCCACCAAATTCGTTTTGCTCATCGAGCACAATCACACGCAGGCCAGAACCGACCAAGGTTTTTGCCGCCGCAAGTCCAGCTGGCCCTGCGCCAATAATCAGCACATCGGCATGATGATTAAGCTTATCGTACTGATCTGGGTCTTGATCTGCTGGAACTTTGCCTAAACCTGCAGCCTTTCTGATGTATTTCTCGTAAGTTGGCCATAGGCTTTCAGGTTGCATGAACGTTTTGTAGTAAAAGCCAGGCGGCATCATGGCGCCGCCAACCTTCCCAACCCCTGCCATCATATCCAATTCCACACTTGGCCAACCCGCTACTGAAGTCGCCGTCAGGCCTTGATATAACTCAGCCTGAGTAGCACGAATGTTGGGAATAGTGGTCGATGGGCTACTGCCTACTTGTAAAATGGCATTGGGCTCTTCTGCTCCAGCTGCCAAAATTCCTCTTGGACGAGAATATTTAAAACTTCTTCCCACGACATCAACGCCATTGGCTAATAAGGCCGACGCAATAGTATCGCCTTTGCAGCCTGTGTAGCGCTTACCATTAAATGCGAATGTGATACTTTGTGCTCGCTCAATACGACCGCCTTTCTCAAGCCTGTTAAGCTCAGCCATTGTGCTGCTCCTCTTTGTTCAATAAAGCAGAGCTACTGCCCATTTTGTACACCTCTTCTATCTGGTAAGTCACTGTATTGCGGACAACATTAAAAAACTTACGACACCCCGCACTGTGCGACCACATTTCCTGATACGAGCCTTTGTTATTTTTTCGGTGAAACAGATAGTTACCCCATTCTTCATCGGTCACTGCCTCTGGTTCAAAAGGCCGGACAATATGCGCCTCTCCGGCGTAGTGAAACTCATCTTCTTCTCGTATTTCATCGCAATACGGACAATAGATTTGCAGCATTACTCTTTCTCCTAGAACTAGTGTGCAACGCCGGCTGCGCCGTGCTCATCAATTAAATGCCCAGTCACAAATCGATTGAGGTTAAAGGCATCAGCGAGAGGGTGTGGGTGATCGTTAGCAATGGTGTGCGCAAATACATGACCAGATCCTGGTGTTGCTTTAAAGCCTCCTGTTCCCCAGCCACAGTTAAAATACAAACCTTTAATTTGGGTTTTACTGATGATTGGGCAAGCATCAGGCGTGGTATCAACAATGCCTCCCCAATGGCGATTAAGCCTGACTCGACTAACGATGGGAAACATCTCAATAATGGCTGCTATGGTATGTTCAATGACTGGAAAAGAGCCTCTTTGTCCATAGCCAAGGTAGCCATCAATACCGGCTCCAATCACCAAATCACCTTTATCAGATTGGCTCATGTATCCGTGGACATGGTTGGACATCACCACGGTATCTAGACAGGGTTTTAAAGGCTCAGAAACCATAGCTTGTAGCGGATGAGATTCTAATGGCAGACTCATATTGACCATCTTGGCTAGCTCACCAGAGTTACCTGAGGCAACACAAGCCACTTTACTTGCACCAATAAAGCCCTTCTTGGTCTCGACGCCAACCACTGAGTCCTTTTCTACTCGAATGCCAGTCACTTCATTTTGCTGAATAAGATCAACACCCAGCTTATCGGCTGCTCGCGCATAACCCCAAGCCACTGCGTCATGACGGGCAGTCCCACCGCGCGGTTGCCAGCTTGCTCCCAACACCGGATACCTCGCAGTTGGCGAGCAATTTAGTATTGGCACTAAGTCTTGCACTTCTTTGGTGCTCAATACCTCGCTATCTATACCATTGAGCCGATTCGCATTCACTCGCCTTTCTATATCCCTCATGTCTTGTAATGTGTGGCCGAGGTTTAACACACCTCTTTGGCTAAACATGAGGTTATAATTGAGCTCTTGAGACAAACCTTCCCACAATTTCATTGAGTGCTCGTAGAGATGAGCAGCCTCATCCCACAAGTAATTGGAGCGCACTATGGTGGTGTTTCTCGCAGTATTGCCACCACCTAGATAGCCTTTTTCAACCACAGCAATATTGGTAATACCATGCTCTTTCGCCAGATAATAGGCAGTGGCTAGGCCGTGTCCGCCACCACCTATAATGACTACGTCATATTGCTTCTTGGGTGTGGGATTTCGCCAAATTCGCTGCCAGTTTTCGTGATAGGTTAAGGCATGCTTAAATAGACCAAACCCTGAGTAATCCTTCATTGTTTACCTTCCAAAAAACGTTAAAGTCCAAGCGTCTTGTCATAGGCGCATCGATTTTTAATTGAGTATTGTTAAGCGCCTATTGGCTGAGATCATCGATAAACGGGAAACTCTGCGCACAATGCAGCTACCTTGGCTTGCACAGACTTGATTTTCTCTTCATTGTCTAAGTCATCTAAAATGTCGCAAATCCAATCGGTAAGCTTGGCTGACTCGGTTTCTTTAAAGCCCCTAGTGGTGATAGCGGGTGTACCAATTCGAAGTCCACTGGTGACAAAAGGTGATCTCGGATCATTAGGCACAGAGTTTTTATTGACCGTGATGCAAGCTTTACCCAAGGCCAGATCCGCATCTTTTCCCGTGATTCCCTGCTTTATAAGGCTGACTAAAAACAGATGATTATCCGTTCCGCCAGAGACGACCTCATAGCCACGTTCAATGAACCCTTTTGCCATCACTTGGGCATTTTTCACAACCTGAGCTTGATACTCAGTAAATTCTGCTAATGAGGCCTCTTTAAATGCTACAGCTTTAGCCGCAATAACATGCATGAGTGGTCCACCTTGACCAGCAGGGAAAACCGCTGAGTCTAGTTTTTTCTCTAGCTCTTGATTGGATTTGGCGAGGATAAGGCCACCTCGTGGTCCCCTAAGTGTTTTATGGGTTGTGGTCGTGACAACGTCCGCATAAGGAAGTGGGTTTGGATAATGACCAGAGGCAACCAGTCCCGCGACATGTGCCATATCTACAAACAAATAGGCATTAATCGAGTCAGCGATATCTCTAAACTTTTGCCAATCAACCACACGAGAATAGGCAGAAAAGCCAGCAATGATCATTTTTGGTTGATGTTGCTTGGCCAGTTCCTCGACTTGATCGTAATCGATTTCACCAGTGGCCTCATTTAAACCGTACTGAACAGAATGATAGATTTTTCCTGAAAAGCTGACTTTAGCGCCATGAGTTAGATGACCACCATGGGCAAGGCTCATTCCCAAAACCGTATCGCCAGGGTTGAGCAAAGCCATGAAAACGGCAGCATTCGCTTGTGAACCAGAATGAGGCTGCACATTCGCATAATCGGCGCCAAACAAGCTCTTTGCGCGTGAAATAGCAAGCCGCTCGATAGTGTCTACATGTTCACACCCCCCATAGTATCGCTTAGCTGGATAGCCTTCTGCATACTTATTGGTCAACTGTGTTCCCTGCGCTTGCATCACTCTCTTGCTGGTGTAGTTTTCAGAGGCAATTAATTCGATATGCTCTTGCTGACGGGTATCTTCACTGTTAATAGCACTAAGCAATTCATCATCAAATCCTTCAATGGTGTCATTTTGGTAGAACACACGTCTCTCCTTTAGCACATTAATGTAACAATAGTGTTAACAAAATATCCTGCATCCCTGTTCCATGACCGACTGTGTGCGTCAACAACTGTTGCTTTTGCGACAAATCACCGAATCATTGCGTTGGATATTGAAAATAATGTGATGTGGGTAATAAATTTATATTGAGAATACTTGTAACAAGTCGCTTACCTGAGACACTGCCATGGCACTCAAACCTCAAGGCATGGTGATGAAAATAATAAGAAAATTCTCAGCTCCAATGAGAGATACCAACCAATGTTTTATCGCGAAAGAAAAAACCATATGTAAACAAACCTCAGTGCTATTTGTTGTGCTTGAGCATTTTTCCCTAATGTCATTTACTTGTGCGGTCGATTGTTTAGTGACGTCAAATTTGGTGGAAGGCTCGGCGCGATTCACCTTTGCTACGGTTGGATTAGGCAATGGCGAGGTGCTCAGCGATCTTGGTATTGGCCTTACGCCTGATCACTCATTAGACGAAGTAAAGGCATTACAAGATATCGATGCTGTGATCGTTTGCGGAGGTTATCGAACTAGCCTGAATGAACACCCTCAGTTGTCAAAGCTGATTGCATTAAGTAGTAAGTGCAGCACCATTCTAGGGGGGATTTGGAATGGGGCTATTTTTCTTGCCCATGCAGGCGTTCTTGATGGAAACCACTATGCCCTTCATCCAGACAATCATGCCTATGCAAAAGAAAGGTTTCCTCGTAGCGTTTTATCATCAAGCTCCTACGTTGAACACGAAAACATCTTCACTTCTTCTGGAGCAAGTAGCACTCTCGATATGATGTTAGCGCTAGTGCAAAAAATAACCAGCCAGCCCAATTCTAATGCGGTGCGAGAAATCCTTTCTTGTGACCGTTCCATTCCCCAAAATTCAACGCCACAGCTTCACACTTGCCTACCAGGCTCTACACCAGCGATTGTCAAAGAAGCCAATCTATTAATGGTCAGTAATCTTGACGAGCCGCTCCATGTCGAAGACATAGCCCGTTACCTCAAGATATCGCGCAGAAAATTAGAAAGACTGTTTCAGACGCATATTCAAACCTCGCCCTCTAAGTACTATTTAGAACTGAGATTAACCTATGCAAGGCAATTATTGCTCCAATCGGAAGACTCCATCTCAACCATAGCCGCATCGACAGGCTTTTCTTCAACCACCCATTTTAGTCGATGTTTTAAAGAGTTTTTTTCCCTATCGCCTAGCGTGATGAGAGAGAAAATGCATGTCAGTTAGGATTATTTGAGACCCAAAAAGCAAAAACCCCAACATCAGGTGATGCTGGGGTTTTCTAAATAAATGGCACGCCCTGCAGGATTCGAACCTGCGACCACATGCTTAGAAGGCACGTGCTCTATCCAACTGAGCTAAGGGCGCGCTACAGGGAAAGGATTATACGAGTTCAGCGTCTTAACACAAGACCTTTTCGTAACATTATGAACTGAATGACTAAAAAAAGCCCACCAGGTTGAGTTTTGATTAAAAACACCCCAAAGCAAACGTTTGCCTATGGATGTTCGTTGGATAATTTGCGACAATGCGCCCAGCAAAATAGCCATTCTGTTTTAAAGGAACGTCATGACCGCTCAAAATATTGATGGAACTCTTATTTCTCAAACTGTCCGTTCAGAAGTCGCTGCGCGCGTAAAAGCACGCCTTAATGCAGGCTTAAGAGCACCTGGACTCGCGGTAATACTGGTTGGTGAAGACCCTGCATCACAAGTATATGTTGGGAGTAAGCGCCGCGCTTGTGAGGAGGTGGGCTTTGTATCCAAGTCATATGATCTCCCCACAACGGCAACCGAGCAAGAGCTGCTGGCTCTGGTTGATGAACTTAACAATGATGATCAAATAGACGGTATCCTTGTCCAACTGCCCTTACCGGCTGGTATTGATGCTACTCATGTTCTTGAGCGTATTCACCCTGAAAAAGATGTCGATGGATTTCACCCCTATAATGTCGGCCGCCTAGCTCAGAGAATTCCTAAGTTACGCTCATGTACACCAAAAGGGATCATCACATTACTTGATCGCTACAACATTAATTTACGTGGCCTACACGCGGTTGTTGTCGGTGCTTCCAATATTGTCGGCCGCCCAATGACACTTGAGTTATTGCTTGCTGGCTGCACCACAACCACATGCCACAGATTCACTAAAGATCTTGAAAGCCATGTTCGACAAGCAGACATTGTGGTCGTGGCAGTAGGCAAGCCTAACTTTATTCCGGGTCAATGGATTAAAGAAGGTGCCGTGGTCATTGATGTGGGCATCAATCGCTTAGATTCGGGCAAGTTAATTGGTGATGTGGATTATGACAACGCCAAAGAGCGAGCAAGCTTTATTACCCCAGTCCCTGGCGGCGTCGGCCCTATGACAGTTGCGAGCCTGATAGAGAACACCATGCTTGCTTGCGAGCAGTTCCACACCAAGAAAAAGTAACGAGTGAAGCTCATCGTTTAAAGGTGATGAAGCTTGTTACGATAAGTTAATAATCCCCATCAGCTATGTTGATGGGGATTTTTTATGTTTGGCCTCAACTGGCTAAAAAAATTGCTCTACCACATCAGACAAGGAAATGATAAATTCTTCTCTACTCTTGTACTCACTTGCCATACATTCGCTTATAGCAATATCATGTGCCATTGAGCCCTCTTCCGCAAAGTAGGAATAAACATCGCAATTTTGAGTAGCTGCTTTAGCCCATGATTCTTGAGACAGTTTAATCTTTTTTTGATATTCATCAGCACCAGATAAATATTTATCCAAATTCAAATACGCCTTTTGCATTTTAGCTCTAGATGTAGCCTCAACTTCTTTTTTACAGCTTAAAAGCTCGCTCGATGAACTTAAATTAGTGCAAGCAGATACCGATACGCTTGAAAAAAGAAAAATAAGAGTAGAAATTATAATTTTTGTATTCACTCACCCTGTCCTCTCAAGTAATTTGCTCTTTGTCTTCCTGGTTCATAAGAGTTCAACACTGAGCTTCCTTCAATATAATCAATAAGGACTTGTCTATCATTTAACATACCTTTTGTCATTGGTTTAGGGCCTTTTGTAAACCCTTGATATACGAAGTCCACCAGAATATCTCTGATCTTACTATCAAGTTCTAACCAATTCACCCTACTTTCTTTATTCTCTGTCCATTTCTGGTAGTTATTCTTAGCCCTATCTTCATACTCTGGATAGATAGATACAAAAAGGTTATGTTGGTCTTTTCTTGTAATTGCATCTATTTTATTTATATTTTTATTTACAAACTGACTGGCGTTCTCTCCTTTTAATCCCGCACTTTCTGATATCAGTTTTGCTATATCAGGAAAAACTCCAGCATTCGTTAAATCTGCTAGAACTGCTTCCTGACTCCTATTACCACAATCATACCCCCTACCTATTGTCACACCTGAATTGCTATTTCCTGGCCAATGAATTTTTCTTGAGAAGTAATTTGAACTTTCTGCATCATTACCTTCTGCGTTAAAAGTCACCTGTCCCTTGGGCACTGTTAGCCACTTTTCGTCCATCTCATCATCAACAAACTTCCAACCTTCTTTAACCGCCTCATCTAAAGCAAGAATGGTATTTTTGTCTACAACCCCATCAACATCACCAAATTGGTAACTGTTATGCGTGGTATGTGTGGGTTTATAGTGGGTTTGAAACTGTTTAACGGCGCCTTCTGTCGCGCGGCCAAAATCGCCATCTACACCGAATGACCCCAAGTCAAAGCCACAGTCAATCAAAGCCTGTTGGACTTTTTTGATCTCTTCAGTATTTGCGGAGCCTTTTTTAAGAGCGTTAAATTTACCGGCCGCTAGTTCATTAAGCGGCTTGTTGGCGCTCTCTGAAAACCCGTTCACGATTTTCAGCCCATCGCTTCTCATCGCTTGCGGTATAGGTTAACTCAGCTCTGCGCTCTTGCCGTTGACGCTCTGCTCTTTCTCTTGTGGTTTCTTGTCTTTCTTGTGGAATAAAAGGGGAAGATTGATATCGCATAAGAATCTAATCACATAAATAAAAACATGATACCAAGAGTTTGAGTTCCTTATCGTACCCTGCTCGCTACTCTGACATATTCACCAAGAAAATGGTTATTTTAACTATTAAAACGCTCGAAATAACAGTTGGGGTTTATTTTAATTGGCAATGGGAAGGTTATGTGCTGGGTTAGTTTTGGACAATTATCAGTTAGCCAGAAAAAGTTACTTCGAAAGCCGTCTTACATACTCGCATGGTTTTTATTAGAATAATATGCATAGATATGTGAGTAGTATGTCTAAGCGAAAACATCCTCCTATGAGATATAAGCTCACATTTGAAATAAATTAACCTATTTGAGGAGGCTCTGATGCACTCTCTTCACTCACGTCGTGAGGTGATTTATCAACGTGCTTATTTATAGTAATGGTGAATTGGGTCCCTTTTCCTATTTCACTCTTAACATTTATATTTCCTGATAGCTTACGGGTACAAATATTGTAAACCATATGCATACCAAGACCTGTTCCACCGCGTGCTCTAAGAGTGGTGTAAAAAGGTTGGAATACTTTTTTAAGACTATCTGGACTTATACCCACCCCATTGTCTTCAATGATTATCTCAACATGACTATTTACTGATTGAGCTTTAATGGTGATGGAATTGCTTTTCTCTTGATGTCTATTTTGAAAGCCATGTAGGGCACAATTGTTAAGTAATTCTTCGATGACATATTGAAGAGACATCTTAGGCACGAACAACTCAAGGGTATCATCGCAATGGATCTCAACCGCAATATCCTGTTGCGCAAGGACATCTTTCAATAACATCACTGACTCTTCAAGCAATATCCTGATATTAATATTTGCAGGCTGCTCTAGAGACATCTTTTTATCCACTTGCTTAAGCTTGTTGACCAAAGTGACAGAACGTTCAATATTGTCTGAAATCATTTTGATGCAGTCATTAGAAATGTTGAGAAATTGGGTAAGATCTGTGGTTGTAATGGTTTGATCGGTAAATTTTTTCTCAAGCCCTGAGAATTGCTCACGCAGTAAAGAGAGGCTGGTGACTGAAATACCCAGAGGAGTATTAAGCTCGTGGGCAACGCCAACCACCATACCTGTTAGTGCAGACATTTTCTCAGCTTCCATTAACTGGTCTTGAGTCTGTTTGAAGTTTTCAATCAGAGTTTTAATAGAGTTTTCGTTAGATTGAAGCTGCTCGTTTTGAGTGATGATTTCGTCTTCTACTTCTGCAAGTAACGACCGTAAACTAACAAGCATAGACTGCAATGATCTTGCCAAAATGTCCTTATCACTTCTCGGGAAGACAACAACATCATCGAGGTTTCCTTTTGCTATATGGTGTAATGCCTCAATGTTTTTTTCCAAATCCCCCATTAAGTAATTAAATGCGAGAGCAACATCGCCGGCTTCGGTACCACATTCGATCGGCGCCCTTTTGGTGTAGTCCCCACTAGTGCTTATCTCTTCAATAGATTTCACCGTTTCAAGCCAGCTCATTTTAACGCCATGTTCTGCCACATTTAAGCCCATTTTTTCTTCGTCGAGTGACACTCTGTGCAAGTCTAAGAACTTTAGAAAAAGAAATAACACATAAGAATTTACAGCTACCCAAGCGGCTATAGCAATAATTCCTAGTAACTGAATCCCTATATCCATTGGCCAGCCACTGCTGTGGCTGTTCACAGCATAGCCAGTAAATAACACCCCTAATATACCGCAGAATAGATGGACGGGAACGGCGCCTACAGGATCGTCAATCTTAAAATAAATGAGTAATTTTTCGCCATAGAAAATGGTTAACGCAGCAATTGCTCCAAGTACAACGACTTGGTCAGTATTGAGAACATCTGCTCCAGCTGTCACGATAACTAGGCCACCGAGGATACAGTTAAGTATCAGAAAAACCGGGATATGAGGCTTATGCTGAAGAAATAGTAGTGCAAAAAATCCAGAAGTCACTCCTCCCAGTAGAGTATTGAGTAACACTTTTGGGACATCGTTGTTGAATTCGTAAAAGCTTCCACCATTAAACCCTAGCCAGCCAAACACCATCATAAAGACGCCTATAGTGACAAGCGTATGATTATAGGATGGAATTTCTACATCTTCATTTGTTTCCGAAAATCTGTCATACCGAGGGCCAATCATTATGGTGCCAATGAGTCCAAAGAGTCCTCCTACGATATGTACGGCCGCCCCACCAGCAAAATCGTGGAAACCTAACAAAGCAAGCCAAGAGTTAGGGTTCCATGTCCAATAACTTACCACAGGGTATGTCAGAATACCGATGAATGCCGAAGCATATAGATATCCACGAAAACTCATTCTTTCAGCAACACAACCAGACACAATGGTCGCAGCGGTAGTGACGAACATAATACTAAACATCACCATGCCATAGTATTCGGTTGTTAACGGAAAGGTTTCAAGCGAAAAAAACGAGCTGCCGTTGGCAAGATGGAACCCCAAAAATAGATACACAAAAGATACAACAACAAAGTCAGCCAAGTTTTTCATGGCGACATTAACGGAATTTTTTGCTCGTACGCTGCCTGTTTCAACCAGTGTGAATCCCACTTGCATAAAAAAAGCAACGCAGGTGCAGACAATTAACCAGATTAGAGAAGGCTCATCGCCATTCATAGCAAGAATTGCCCCTATTTTGCTGTCCATAAAACGTCACCGCGAAAGCTAGTTTTTCTAGTTGTATAACTTCAGCCTAGTAGTTAAATTTTGAAATTTCGACATTTAGTTGCTCTGACTGAGAGGACAAATTCTTAAGAACGTTGTCCACATCGATCACTTGTTGAGAGACTTCAGACGACGAATCCGCAATAGAAGTAATACTGCTGCTTATATCATTGGTTACTGCTTGTTGTTCTTCTGTTGCCGCTGCTATCTGGATATTCATTTCATTTAAATCATTCAGCATATTAACGATTTGCTCAAGCATTTTGGTATTGGCATCACATGTTTCAACACCTGTTGAGACTGATTTATCGGCCGATCCTATGCATGATGAAACGCTATCAGTTTCTCTTTGTAGTGACTCGATTTTCTCTCTAATTTCTTCTGTGGATGTTTGCGTTCTTCCTGCTAACGAGCGTACTTCATCTGCAACGACAGCAAACCCTCTGCCTTGCTCACCTGCACGGGCCGCTTCGATGGCAGCGTTGAGTGCAAGTAGGTTGGTTTGCTCTGCTATTCCTTGAATAACATCCAGCACTTCGGCAATCGACTTGCTTTCAGTGTGGAGTCGACCGATTGCTTCTACGGCTGTTTGCATTTCCGTATTAAGACGTGCAATCTCTGCCCCCAAATTTCTTCCTACATTTGAAGCTTTGTTACCTGTTTCATTACCGTCTTTGACAAATTCAGCTGCTCTTGCTGCAAAACTCGCTACCTCGCTAATCGAGGCACTCATTTGGTTAACGGCAGTCGCTACAGATTCAGCTCTTTGACTTTGCTCCTCAACTGATATCCTTGTCGTATTCATACTATCCGACATGTTTTTTGTATTCACATTGAGGTTATCTGCGGTTTCGGCAAACGTAACGATTATGCTTTGTAGTTGTGAAAACAGCTCGTTTAGGGCCTTCGCAAGATCGCCCATTTCATCTTTGCCTTCGGCGTTTAGTCTTGCGGTTAGATCATTGTTTTTACTGATCAGTTGAATTTTCTCACTCGCGGCTTTAATGGGTTTTGCAATACCGTTACCGACAAAAAAGGAGATGATAACTGCACATATCGCACCGATGGCGATTATAATTGTGACCGCTATGACATTAGATCGTATCAGCGTAGTTAAATCCTCTAACGCTTCACTTTTATCGATTTCTGTTACGATTGCCCATTTTAACCCTGCGGCATCAATGGGTGAGTAGGTCGATAACACTTCAACCCCACGATAGTCTTCGATAAGATCTGAACCACTGTCACCTTTCAAAGCCGCTTTGACACTGTCTGTGGCCACAGCTTGCTGGCCGATAGCGGATGATTTGCCTTTTATTTGTTCGATAGTTTCGGTTGAAATATTTACATTTTTCAGAGTTTCAAAGTACTCCTCGGGAGATTCCAGCAAAAATCTAGACTCGCTTCGTAGTAGCATGTCAGGTCCAGCAAGATAACTCTCCCCAGAGGCTCCGAGTCCCGCATTGCTCCAATTTCCGTCAAAAGTCATGATGCTATTTATTTTATCGATGGGCATTTGGAATATGATCACACCTTCATTTTTTCCATCGATAACAATAGGACTTGCCATGAATGAAGCTGGTGCTTCATAAGAAGGGAAATAAGGCGCAAAATCTTCAAGATAATATTGTGACTCACTTTGATTATTAGCTTGCTTAAAGGCTTTTGCTAGTCCAGTACCTGAATAAGGACCAGATACTAAGTTAGTTGCGTAATCGAGTTCTTTGAATACGGAGTAAACCACATTACCATTTACATCAACCAAGAAAATATCGTAATAACCAAATTCTTGTAAAAATCTTCTGAGGCTAGGGTGGTGTATCTTATGTACTCTGTCATATTCGGTGTCTAGTGAGTCTGCGTCTAATAAGTGCTTTTCTCCAAGAGGATTTTGATTAGCACCGATATATCTTGCTTGTAGCCCGGTTGCTTTTGAAGAAAGTGCTTTAAGTTTCTCTAATTCGTTTGCTGGGTTTCCACCATTTGATGACTTGTAGGTGGGTGCAAAACTGGATGTGTAATACCGTTTTAATTTCTCTATATCTTGAGCGGTAACTTGCTCTGTAGGGTATAGTGAAAAGGCTGAAGAAAACTCAAGCATGGCCTGTTGTGTACCATATGAACTGGCCATTGAAGTTAACTGACCTTTTATGGTCATAAAGTAGTTTTCGACTTCGTTTTTTTTAATTTCTCTTACGGAGGTAAGTTGGTTTAAGGAGCGCTTGTATAGTGCTTCCTCTGCCAGTGATGCAGATTCCCAACCAATAAATACTCCAGCTGAGGTGATGGCTAAACTACACATAAGTGCAGAAGCTATGACTATTTTTGTGGCAATTTTCATTTTGGTCGATCCTTGCTCCGCTATTTTCCTTCTACCGAGTGCAGCTAGAATGCATCGGATTGCATTAATAACAATAGTGTCATTAGTGGTATTTTTGCAAATACGTTTTGCCTATAGCGTGTCGTCCAATTTCACATGTCCCATGTATGATCTGCTTTAATCCAACAGGACACTTTGATAGAGGAATATATTCCTACTATTGAGACGGCTATAACAGAACGAAAAATAAAAGTTATACCGATGAATTTCGGCGAGAAGCGGTGACGTTGATCACTGAACAAGGGTAGCTGCATCTTGGGGTGTTATAGAAAAACTTCTTTACCACACGCCAGCGAAATTTGATGCTGAGAAGTCCGATGCAGGGCTCTCTCCTGACGAACGAGCAGAGTTAATGTAGCTACATAGGGAAAGAGTTAAGAACTGGAAAGGAGATGTGATGTATTGTGTGCCCGGAATTCAGTGCTACTGAACCACTAGCCTGTCTGAAATCATAAACAATTTGAAGACTTAATTAAACGGTATAATGTGAAGCCAGTGATACCCAGAAAAAGTAATAGTAAACAAATTAATGATGATACTGACTGGTGTCTATCTCTATATCGTCATTTAGTTGAAATTGCTCTCCTCAAGGTTAAGAAGTGTCACAACTCGGTACGAAAAGTTAAAGCGGAACTATGAAAAATTGTTTATAAAAGTTGTGCTGAACAATGGCACTCTATTTTCGTAAATAAAAAAGACCCAAGGTGTCACCTTAGGCCCTTTTTATCACAGTTCTGATTCATTGCAGGATAATGGTCAGCATTTGTCCAAGCAACATTCACTCAGCCGAGTGGTATTGTCTAGCAATTATAGTTTTTGCCGGCCAAGTAATGAGTGGGAAAGTGTGGTGCCATCAACAAGCTCAAGCTCACCTCCGACAGGCACACCGTGTGCAATCCGGCTGGCCTGCACCTTATGCTCGCGGCAAAGCTCTGCAATATAGTTAGCAGTCGCTTCACCCTCAACGGTCGGGTTTGTGGCCAAAATAACCTCTGTCAGATCCCCGCGACGGAGACGGTAATCGAGCACGTCAAGACCAATATCACTTGGGCCAATGCCATCTAAAGGCGATAGGTGCCCCATAAGCACAAAGTATCGACCTGAATATTGGCCAGTTGATTCCACCGCAGCAATGTCAGCAGGGCTTTCAACCACGCAGATTTGACCATTTTCCTGACGTTTGGGGTTGGTGCAGATGTGACACGTTTCTTGTTCAGTAAAAGTGCGGCACTCATTGCAATGACCTATTTCTGTCATCGCTTGGCTGAGTGAATCAGCCAACTGTAAGCCGCCTTTTCTATCGCGCTGTAACAAATGAAAGGCCATACGCTGTGCTGACTTGGGGCCAACCCCAGGCAGACAACGTAAGGCCTCCATCAATTGCTCCAGCATATGACTGGTGCGCATTCGCTAGCCCTTTGTTAGAAAGGCATTTTCATGCCAGGTGGAAGTTGCATCCCCCCAGTCACTGATTCCATTTTTTCTTTTTGTGTTTCTTCAACGCGGCGTGACGCATCATTAAATGCAGCAGCAATCAAGTCTTCAAGCATTTCTTTGTCATCTTCCATCAAGCTTTCGTCGATCTCTACTTTACGAACGCTGTGGCTTCCGGTGATGGTCACTTTTACTAAGCCAGCACCAGACTCGCCTGTTATTTCCATATTCGCAATTTCTTCTTGAAGCTTTTGCATACGCTCTTGCATTTGCTGGGCTTGCTTCATTAAGTTACCCATTCCGCCTT
The DNA here is from genome assembly GCF_009363415.1 of Vibrio aquimaris. Taxonomy (NCBI): domain Bacteria; kingdom Pseudomonadati; phylum Pseudomonadota; class Gammaproteobacteria; order Vibrionales; family Vibrionaceae; genus Vibrio; species Vibrio aquimaris. The sequence continues at coordinate 2,203,937 of NZ_CP045350.1, forward strand.
TACCAAACATGTTTTTCTCTCTGGTTGTCTAGCTAGTTTCGTTAATAGATTGAGGTTAAAGTCTGTTTTTTCAACCCCAAATTTAATTCATATAGGCCTGACACTATCACTGTCTAGCTCAGCAGCAAATCGCTGCTCAATAAACTGAACATTGCTGTCATTTTCAAGGCTGGTAAACGCCTGCTGTAGCTTTGTCTGATAGAGTTTCTCTCTCAACTCTAAGGGAGTTTCACCAGACTCACCAACCTCAACACTTAGCTCGAATTGCTCTCCTAACACTGAGTTAAGCGCAGTGATAAGTTCATGACGAGCTCTATCACTATTAAGATGAGCTTGCTCGCTGCGAAGCGTGAGCACAATAAAACCCTCTCGCTGCTCATAATGTGAATTAAGCGCAAGCTGCTGGGTCATTTTTGCCACATCCAGCTGTTTAATCAAACGAGCCCAATGACTTTCCTGCAAACACTCTTGAGTGAGCTTTTTCGCCATATCCGGCGTTTTTTCATGCTTTAGCGCTTTCTTTATTTGAGAAGGCGTGAGTGCATGATTTTGCGCTACTGGTTTTTCTTGCGGCAGCGTTGGACGCCATTGATAAGGCTCTGATTTATCATCTTCAGGTTCAGGTGTTGCTACATCCACTGAGTTGGACACTGGCGACACCTGCATAGTTCCCATATTGCGCTGTGCAACGCGATCAAGAACCGATGATGGTTTAGCAGATGTCGCATTAGTCTTTTTTGGCGTGCTAGCCTGACTCTTCCCAGTGCGTTGAGAACGAAGCTGGTGTCTTAGACCTCTTACAGGAGATACCGGTGATTGAGGCTGCTCCTGCATGTGAGCATTGGCTTGTTGCTCCGGAGTCTCTGGCATCTGAGCCTGAGCAGGCTCCGTGTCCATTTGTGGTGGTTGTTCAGGTACAGTTGGCTGTTTAGGCACAGGTGGTGGTTGCGCAGGCTGAGTTTCTGGCATCGCTGCACTCTGAATAGGAGCTGGTGGCACACTCATTGAGGGTGCAGGCTCTGGCTGAATAACCTGATTGGTGATCACATTCGCTTGAGGCTGAGCCACGGGGCGAAATGCCATCATTCGTAGCACGACCATCTCAACACCGATTTGCTCAGATGGAGCAAGTGCTAAGTCTTGCCGCCCTTTCAGCGCAATTTGATAATAAAGCTGGATATCTTGCGGCGAAAGCACTCGACTTAACAACACCACTTTTTCGGCATCGGGTAAGGATTTATCAAGCGTTTCAGGAAGCGCTTGATACATAGCAAGGCGGTGCAGCTGAGCAGAAAGCTGGGAGAGTAAACCATCCCAGTCAACGCCGTTTTGAGCTAGACCTGCAAGACAATCCATCGCCGTTTGCGGCTGCTGTGAACCAATGGCTTCAAGTAAATGTAATGCCCGGTCCGTATCTAAGGTTCCCAGCATATGAGCAACGCTGTCCGTCACCACTTGGCCATTACCCAAAGCAATCGCCTGATCGGTCAAACTTAAAGCATCACGCATACTGCCATCGGCAGCATGAGCAATCATACCCAAAGCTCGGGGCTGAGAGGACACCTTCTCTTGCTGTAAAATATAATCGAGTTGCTGATGGATATTATCAACACTGATAGGCTTTAAGTGGAACTGCAAGCAACGCGATAATATGGTGACAGGTAACTTTTGTGGATCAGTGGTGGCAAGAAGAAACTTTACATATTCTGGCGGCTCTTCCAAGGTTTTAAGCAAAGCATTAAAACTATGTCTTGAGAGCATATGCACTTCATCGATAAGATAAACTTTAAAGCGACCTCGGGCTGGCTTGTACTGCACATTATCCAGCAGCTCTCTGGTATCTTCGACCTTGGTTCTTGACGCTGCGTCAATTTCTAATAAATCAACAAAGCGCCCTTGATCGATTTCTTGGCAGGTATCGCACTGACCACAAGGCGTGGCTGTTATACCTGTCTCGCAGTTTAATCCTTTGGCAAATAGACGACCTATGGTGGTCTTTCCGACTCCGCGAGTTCCGCTGAATAGATAAGCATGATGGAGCCGATTATTCGCCAGTGCATTTTCCAACGCGGTCAGAACATGGCTTTGGCCGACCACTTGATTAAATTGTGCAGGCCGCCATTTTCTAGCCAGTGCTAAATAACTCATGACTGTATCCAATTAGTGGCCATCAAACTCACAAATACTGTAGACCTTGACGCCAAGTTTCTCGAGACGTGCATCTCCACCGATTTCTGGCAGATTGATAACAAACGCAGCGTGTTCAACCTCACCACCGAGCTGGCGAATAAGTTTGGTCGTCGCCTCAATCGTTCCACCTGTGGCAAGCAAGTCGTCGACAACCAAAACCTTATCCCTTTCGGATATCGCATCGGTATGAATTTCAAGCGTATCCGTGCCGTATTCAAGTTGGTAAGATTGGGCGATCGTTTGGCGCGGCAGCTTACCGGGTTTACGTACAGGCACAAAACCAATACCAAGCTCTAAAGCGAGAGGCGCACCAAACAAAAAACCGCGAGCTTCAGTGCCAACAACCTTGGTAAAACCCATACCTTGGTACTTTTCGACTAGCACCTGAATCGCCGCCTTATACGCAGTCGCATTTTCCATTAGACTTGTCACGTCACGGAATACAATGCCAGGTTTGGGATAATCGGGGATGCTTTTGATGCTTGATTTGATTAAGGTAATGGTTTCAGTTGTCATAATTCATTTCTTAGATTGGCTAAGCTTATTATCTACAAAGTATTTAACAACAAGCATCAGCAAAGGCTTAAACGCGAACGCCGTTTAACTATGTCGCTAAACTCATTCGCGCTATGCAACCAATAATCACCTGCTAAAGCAGCAGGACACGTGTATGCAATCTTAGTGATTTTCTTGCCTATCAGCAAGGTGATCAATCACGGGTAAACGAATAAACCAAGTCAATAAAGTCATCAGCATCACCATAAGGGCAAGCTTTAACCAGACTTGAGAAACAATCCAAATAGAAAAGGAAAAGCTGGCCACCATGCACAGGGCGCCACGCACTTTGATTTTGCTGGTCACCGCTCGGTGCTGATGCCAGTTATCGAGAATAGGGCCAAAGGTTTTATGTTCGTGTAACCAACGATGAAACCTTGGACTACTGCGCATAAAACAAGCGCTGGCGAGAAGAACAAACGGTGTTGTCGGAAGCAGGGGCAAGAAAATTCCAAAAAAGCCGAGCACTAAACTCACACTACCGACAATATTTAAACCCAATCTTCGAATATCTATGATGCGCTCCGGTTAATGTTTAAAAACCTGCATATCCGTTAAATACTCGAATCCAAGTAAGGGTTGCAGGAAGGGTGGGAATGAGGAGAACCGCAATAAATCCCAAAAAATAAAAGATATTATACGGCTCTTTAAAATTTTCGTCTGCCATAGGATTGCTTCTCTTGTGTTAATACTGTGTATTTTATCCTTCGTTAATCTTTCGTTAACGTATTGGAACATTTTTGTGTGGCGGACTATAACTCAAAAAAGTCACAACAAACACCGTAAAAACATAAGGTTATTTAATGTTACTCTATGAGCTAAGCACTACCGCCACGGAATATATCCAAACTAAAGCTGCTTGAACCCAAACAGCCTAATGTCAGCTGACACGCCGCCTGAATGGGCAAGTCAGGCGTTATAAAGTTTTTAATACAGTGTTCACCAAGTTTGGCTCCTGCTGCAATATGTTGGGAGAAGTACCCATTTGACCATTGAGCATCAAGGCCAGCTGGTAGCAGTGATAAGGTTCCTTCAGACACATCAGCGATTCCAAACATTGCTTTTACGGGGCTGGCACACTCTGCGCACTCCATACCCTTTTCAAGTAAATCGGCAATATCTTTCAAATCGGCATTAAAGCTCTTTAAATTACGCAAGTAATCATGGAATAACGCTCTAACCAGTAAGGTTGTTGCAGCACCATATTGTCCTTCACTGGCCGAATCAACGATATAGAAAGCAAACTGACCATTCATCAGCCACGCGTAGTCGTAGACTAAAGGCATGACATCGGTTGATTGCAACAAACGGTAATTGCATTTCCAGTCACCTTGCGCTGTGTCTTTATCCGGCAACAGAGCATGCAGCAAATCTTTGGCAGCACTTGGGTTATCCTGCAAATATTCTAAATGCCAATGCAATTCTTGCTCTTCTGGCACATCCCCGCTGTCAATTCTAAACCACTGACTCGCAAAATCTCGCTGATCACACAAGTGGTTGTCGGAGTCATACAAGGTATTTTCTATGGCACCGGCCAAATGATCTGGATTGGTGATCGGTTTGGGGAGGAAGTCTTTGATGCCAAAGCGCAGCGCTTGCGCCACATCAGCCATCTCATCAGTTGCTGATACAACAATCAGCGGGAGAGAGGGGTACTCCAGACTCACTTCTTCAACAAACTCTATGCCGTCGAGCACAGGCATTGAGAGGTCACACAAGATTAAATCTGGCTCAGTTTCTCTGAGCTTTTTGAGACCTTCTAGTCCATTCTCTGCTTCCACGACCTCATGACCTTGCGCTTCAATAAAGCCACCAGTAAGCTTTCGAAACACAGGATCGTCGTCAACGATCATGATAAGCTTTGTCCCAGAAGCCGGCTGGGTTGAGGGCGTTGTCGCCACTTCGTAAGATTTATGCATACACCTTGGCCTCACACAACTATAAACGTACAACTGTTAGTGTTATTTTTGTAATTGTAAACGGTTTCAAACACTCATTTAAAAATAGCCGCGAAAGTGTATTTATACAAATCTTCCACTTTTCGCGCATGTTGAATACTATATGTAGCTAGAGTTAAAGATCATAAAACTTGTTGATAATACTCAGACTTAGGCATCTGATATTTGTATAAGTTCACCCAATTAGCAAAAAATGTGTCGGAAATAATGAAATTAGACGATCTCAACCTTTTTAGGCTCGTTGTTGAAAACGGAAGCTATACTGCGACATCTCGCAAAACTATGATTCCGGTTGCGACAATTACCCGACGCATACAAGCGTTGGAAGAAGCTCTTAACCTCAGACTGCTCAACCGCCATGCGCGTAAACTTTCTCTTACAGAAGCGGGCGAACGATTTTACAGTGAGTGTTCTCCCCTACTCAATCGACTGACAATAGCAGCAGAAGAAATTACCGATGAGTGCAGAGGAGCGGCGGGCAAAATTCGTGTATCTGCTCCCTCGAACCTTACCAAACGCATGATGATGCCAATATTCAGCGCATTCATGACCAAATTTCCGGATATCAACCTTGAACTGACCACCAGTAACCATGCTGATCAGCTTGATCCAACGGAATGGGATGTCATTTTTCGTGTTGGGCCGCAAAGAGATTCAAGCCTGATTGCACGCAAAATCGGCTCAGTTGAAGATATTTTAGTGGCGAGCCCTGACTATCTTGCCAATCACCCAGAGCCAAAGCATGCAGAAGATCTGCAAAATCACTCTCTTTTAAAAGGTGCTCCACTATTAAAATGGCAAATCACCAACAGTAGCGGCGAGACAGTGATTAATAATGATAAAGGTCGTTTCCAAGCCAATGCGCTAGATGTAGTTCGAAGTGCATGCTCAGATGGTTTGGGGATCACACTGATGCCGGACGTTATGCTTAAGGAACACATTGAGGATGGGAGCCTTACCCGGATTTTAGAAGAATGGAGTGCGAACCCTCGCGATATTTACATGCTATACAATCACAAGGACCATCTGCCTGAAAAAGTCCGTCTATTGATAGATTTTGTGATTGAATATAAAGATAGCTAATTTGTCACTCATACAATGATGACAAAAACTTAGCCCCAAACCTGACGTTCAGCTTTGGGGCTAAGATTACAAGTATTCCACAAATTTACTCAAGTCACGCTCAGGCACTTTCATTGGAGTGCAGCCCGGCGTTCCAAGATACAGAAAACCAACAATCTCATCTTCACCTTCCAGGCCAAACGCACGGTGAACACTGTCATGGAACATCCACTTACCAGAGCGCCAAAAGCCCTGAAAACCTTGCGCAACTGCTGCCATCTGCATTGCATGTACTGCACACCCAGCAGAAAGATGCTGCTCCAACGCTGGCACTTTCTCGTGCGGAGTCACTTTAGCAATTACAGTGATCACCATAGGCGCTCGAAATGGAGCGTTTTTCAGCTTTTCCAATACGCTTTCATCACTGTTTTCTACTTTTGCCGCCGCAACCAAAATATCCGCCAGTTTAGTCAGCCCTTCCCCTTGAGAAATGACAAATCGCCAAGGTGTTAGACTGGCATGATCTGGCGCTCTCAGACCAGCTCGAATGATATTTTCAAGAGCTTGGCCTTCTGGAGCAGGGTGAGACAACTTGGCGATTGAGCGGCGATTAAGCAGCAAATCTAAAGCATCCATTTGAAATTCCTAGTGAGTTCTGATGTGAGCCGATCATAACCTTAGGTGACAAAAAAGGCGAACCTTACCGCTCGCCTTTTTACACTCATAAACAATTACTCGTAGAATGGTTTGTTCAAACCTGCGCGAGTTAATAGCCCATCACACGGAGCAAAGCGGTCGCCATACTTCTGTGCATGTTGGTTCATCAGCTCTATCACTTTCTCTAAACCAAGCTGGTCCATGTATCGGAACGGTCCACCCAAGAATGGAGGGAATCCTATACCAAAAATGGCACCAATATCACCGTCACGTGGGCTACGGATAATGCCTTCTTCCAAACACCGCACGGCTTCATTTAGCATGGGCAATACGCAGCGCAGAGCAATGTCTTTCTCGCCTGATTTTACTTCGGGAGTCAAACTCAAAAGCTTGTAGACGGATTTATCCACCTCTTTCTTCTTGCCTTTGTAGGTATAAAAGCCTTTGCCACTCTTTCTCCCTTTGCGATTATCATCAAGCAAAGTATCGAACACATCTGGTCCTCTGAACCGCTCCCCTAACTCGCCAACCAAAATAGGCATAATTTTAGCGCCAATATCAATACCGACTTCATCGAGTAAGGTAATAGGACCAACTGGGAATCCAAAGTTTAATAAAGCTTTATCCAAATGCTCTATCGGTTCGCCTGACATCAAGACTTGAGCGGACTCGTTCATGTAAGGAGCAAGAATACGGTTGACATAAAAGCCAGCGCAGTCTTTGACAACGATAGGCGTTTTGCCTTGCTTGCGAGCAAATTCGACCACGGTAGAGATAGTCTCATCAGAGGTGCTTTGATGAGGAATGATTTCCACCAATGGCATTTTTTCTACAGGGCTAAAATAGTGCAGCCCTACCACTTTCTCCGGACGCTGTGCCTTTTCAGCAATCTTATGGATGGGTAAAGATGAAGTATTAGTAGCAAAAATGGTGCTATCTTTAGCATTCGCTTCAACGTCAGCCACCATTTGCTGCTTTAATTCCAAATCTTCAAAGACTGCCTCAATCACTATATCGGTGTGATTAAAACGTGTGAAGTCCACCCCACCAGAGAGTTTTAGCATATTCGACTGAAGCTTAGCCTTAGACAAAATACGGCGTTTGCGCTGCTTATTAAACAACTTGTAGTTGTACTTAAGCGCATTGAGAACCCCGTCATTGGAGACATCTTTAATTCTCACAGGTACTTTCGCTTTGGCCACAGATACATGGCTTATCCCTGCGCCCATCAAGCCGCCACCCAGTACAGCAGCCATGCCAACATCTTTTGGCTCTGCTTGAGTTCCTTTTTCTTTCTTCATCTCTGTTGTGGCAAAGAAAATGGAGCGTAACGCTTTCGATTCAGGTGTCATGACCAAATCGCCAAATCGCTGCGCCTCTTTGACTTGCCCTTGTTCAAAGCCTTTTTCTAAGCCATGGCGCATTACATCCAAAATAGCTTCAGCAGCTGGATAATTGCCACGGGTTTTGTCATGCGTTTTTTTCGCCGCCTGCTCAAAAATCACTTTGCGGCCCAAGCTAGTGTTAGAGATAAGCTTTTCTTTGGTTGACACCTTGCGCTTGGCTTGTGATTTACCAGCATGTTTCTCAACAAAACTTCTGGCCACTTGCAGCAAAACGCTCTCTGGCACAACCGCATCAACCACGCCCAATTTTTTCGCCTTAGCGGCTCTTAACTGTTTACCTGTGAGAATCATATCAAGCGAGGGAAGCAAGCCAATTAAACGAGGCAAACGCTGCGTACCGCCAGAACCTGGCAGCAAACCCAATTGCACTTCAGGAAGTCCCAAACGCGTTTTATCAGAAGTGGTGCAAACGCGATAATCACAAGCTAACGCAAGCTCCAAGCCACCACCTAGACATGGACCATGAATCGCAGCGACAACAGGAAAAGGCAAGTCAGATAATTGCTGGAACATTGTCTGCCCTTGAACAGCGAGATCTTTTGCTTGTTCTGCACTGGTGCAAGCATCAAGCATGCGCACATCCGCACCAGCGATAAAGTTATCTGGTTTAAGAGAATGGACAATCAAGCCCTTAATGGTTGAGATGTTTTCTTGCAACTGAGTAAATATGGCCTTCATATCGTCAGCAAAAGCCGCTTGCAAGGTATTCATTTTCTCACCGGGGACATCAATCGATAGCCAAGCAATGTTTTGTTCATCAACCTTTAGTTCAAATGCTTTTTGTTCACTCATTACTCAACCTCCAAAACCATAGCTGCACCCAAGCCACCTGCTGCGCAGGCTGTATTTAACGCCAAGCCTCCGCCGCGCCGTTTAAGCTCTCTTAACGTTTGAGTGATCATACGCGCGCCCGTTGCGGCAAATGGATGGCCATAGGCTATTGAGCCGCCAAGTACATTGAATTTATCCATGTCAATGTCACCTATCGCTTTTGCTCGGCCTAGTTTCTGTTGCGCGAAGTCGTCTGAGGCAAACATTTTGACATTCGATAAGGTCTGAGCAGCAAAGGCCTCATGCATATCGATCAAAGTCAGATCCGATAGATTAATGCCCGCTCTATCAAGAGCGAGAGGTGTGGAATAAGACGGGCCCATTAACATATCCATCTCAACCCCAATCGCAGAAAAGGCATAAGAGCGTATGTAACCCATCACCTCTAGGCCTAACTCTTTGGCTTTCCCTTCACGCATTAACATGATAGCCGCCGCGCCATCGGTAAGCGGAGTACTGTTTGCCGCTGTCACGCTGCCATATTGACGGTCAAAAGCCGGGCGCAGCTTGGCGTAACCTTCCAAGGTTGAATCATGGCGAACGTTATTATCTTGAGAAATCCATTGTTTGTAGGGCTCAGGAAAAGCCGTCATGACCTCTCCTTCAATCTTGCCGTCTTTCCACGCCTTGGAAGCAAGAGAATGAGAGCGATGGGCAAGCGCGTCCTGTTCTTGACGGGTAATGCCATGAGATTTGGCCATCTGCTCTGCGGTTTGCCCCATAGACAAGCCAGTGGAGTACTCAGCCACGGCAGGAGGGACTGGCATAAGATCTCTAAATGAAAGGTTTTTAAGCAATTTAAGCTTCTGACCCATGGTTTTGGTTTTACTCAGCGCAAGAAGATTAGCAGCCAGTTTCTTTGACACACCAATAGGCAACACTGAAGAAGAATCTGCACCACCAGCAATACCGATATCAATCGTCCCTGCCATGATACTTTCCGCCACATTAACCGCAGACTGAAAACTGGTTGCACAAGCTCGGGTCACGCTGTAGGCATCGGTATGGATGTTCATTCCCGTACCCAGCACAATTTCTCTCGCGATATTTGGCGCTTCGGGCATCTGAACCACTTGGCCAAAAACAACTTGATCAATCAGCTTAGGGTCAATTTCAGTCCGTGCCATCATTTCGCTCACCACCATCTTGCCGAGATCGACGGCGGGGACTTGACTGAATTCCGTGCTTTGACGTGCAAACGGCGTACGCAAACCCGCAACCACCGCAATGCGCTCACCCGAGCGCGTTTTCACTTCCTGCTTGCCCATTATTTCTCCTTTACAAAATAGAGGTCAGACCAGAAGCATTGTAACTAGAATGTTAAACGAATCAAACGCTCGTTTAATTAAACGTGATTTGGAGTGGAAAAGCGAGAGCTCATGCGTCAGAAGCATTAGGTAAAAAAAACCACACAAACTTGTGTGGTTGGAAAACAAACCAATTAACTCACGTTAATCGAAAATAATCAGTGTCCTGATTAAGGAGAAAATAAAGCCAGCCTTCAAAAGGAAATGCCACCTTGCTCAACAAGTCGGCCCAAAGGCCAACCAGATGACAAGAGCTACTATAATCTGTGTTTAATATTGAATGTTGAAATAGATCAATTTTATGTTGGTTTTTTAACCATAAAATTGAGTGAAATCGTACGCTGGTCTGATAAGTCTAGAGAATGTTTGATTAAATACTCAGTAAATCATACTCTTCTAAGGCCTAGAATTAGGTATATGGTCAAACCACAGAGCAAAATTGGAGGCTCATGTGTCTGTTATCAATTTTTTTGGAAAGAAAAAGTCGAGTCCTCCGGTCAACTCGGATATGGACAGACAAAGAAAGTACGAAGCGCTGGTAAGAGCGTATCATAGAGACTTATATCGCTACGCCTATTGGCTGTGCAAAGACCAATCGGTCGCAGAGGATCTTGTCCAAGAAACCTGTCTTCGGGCTTGGAAGTCGCTAGACAGTTTACAAGATGAAAAGGCGGCAAAATCTTGGTTGATTACGATATTAAGACGCGAAAACGCGCGCCGCTTTGAGAGGAAACAGTTTGATCTGGTTGATATTGATGACCATGCCAATGATGCAAAAGTCAGCGATGCACCCTATCACCAAACCCAATGGGTGCAGGCACAAATCATGAAACTGGAAGAAGAATATCGTGAACCTCTCTTTTTGCAGGTTGTCGGAGGGTTCAGTGGCGAAGAGATCGGTGAGATCCTTGGTCTTAATAAGAACACAGTGATGACCCGTCTTTTCAGAGCAAGGAACCAACTGAAGGACATGTTAGATACAGAAAACAGTCATCGAGGACAGCAAAATGGATGAGTTAGAATTCCGTCGTCGTATTATGTCCGACCCAAAAGAGCGGGACGGCGATATCGTCGAAGCCATAAAAGCAGACAGCGCCAACGGCAAGTTTGCCGAAGATGTGCTTGAGCTTGATGCTCATATTGCCAAGGCGATGGCGGTCGATGTGCCCGAAGATCTGGTCGATCGCATCCTGTTTCATCAAACTTCCCACTCAGAGTCTAATGTGATTAGGCCCACTTTTGCCAAACGTGCTATGGCCACAGCGGCCTCTATTGCTTTTGTGTTTGGTCTTTTGGTTGGGCAAGTTAACTGGGGCAATATTGTCCTACCGCCAGCACATGCCAGCATTGAAGATATTGCCATTAAGCATGTGATGGCCGAAAAGCCATTTGTCACCGGTATCGACGAAAATGTGCCCTCTTCACAGATCAATGCCAAGATGATGCCTTTTGATCACCAATTTGAGGTTAATTTCCCTTACCATGTCTATTACCTCAATCATTGTGGCTTTGGTGACACCAATGCACTGCACATGGTGTTTCAAGGCGAAAAAGGCAAAGTGACGTTATTTTTCACCAGTATGCCTTCCAAGCAAACGGTCGACTTTGAGCAGCAAGGCATGGCAGGTGTGGTCGAACCGATTGGTAACACTAGCTTGATCCTTGTGGGTGAAGATGGTGAAAATGTCGCCAACATCGCTGAAAATATAGCAAACATCATCAAACCTATGAGTTAACCAAATTTTAACATTTTGTGAGCTGTATCATGGCTTAAGCCTCTCGCCTAAGCCATTTTTTTTGCTCAAAAATAGAGTTTAAACTCTAAAAAGTTTGTTTTTACCTGTAAATCCTGCCAAATGGCTTTCATTTCTACAATTTTACAAACCAACTCGGTAATGGTCGGATTTCTATCTTTTATACTGGGTGTCTAGGATTTGCCACCGTTGAGTGAAAGCTCAAGTAAGACGTCCGCGAGAGGCGAAACAAAGGAAAAGTATGATGAATAAGACACGTCTGTTTAAGAAATCTCTTCTAGCCGTGACCATTGCCAGCACCACACTGGCTTCGCAGCAAGCTCTCGCTGCAGGTTTCCAGCTTAACTCTCAGTCTGCCACAGGCCTTGGCCGTGCCTTTTCGGGTGATGCTGTAATTGCCGATAATGCTTCAGTGATGGCGCGTAATGCCGCCGCAATGACTCTGTTTGACTCAGACCAGTTTTCTGGCGGCATCAATATGATTGATACAGATATTGAAATAAAAGATATCTCCTACAGCGGTAGTTCAATTAACGATGTGACCAACTCAAGCAATACCCCGGTTCCCAATATCTATTACATTCATAAACTTAACGACCAATTTGCGATTGGTGCAGGGATATACTCAAACTTTGGTACTAAAAATAATTTCCCTGGAGACTTCGGTGTTGGTACCGGTAACGCAGGTGCCTCTCTTCCAGACGCAAGCATCTTGGGCGGCACAACCGAGATAGAAACCATCAACTACACGATTAATGCGGCTTATCGCATTGACGAGCAGTGGAGCATTGGCGGTGGTATCGATATTATTCAGGGTAGCGGTAAACTGCGCCGTGATGCTTTTAATAACCTAAATGTTAATGCCGTCAATATAGATGCCGACGGAATTGGAATCGGATTTAATCTAGGTACTGTGTTTGAGCTTGATGAAAACAATCGCTTCGGCCTTGCCTATCATTATAGCCCTGAGGTAGAAGCCTCCGGAGATGTCTATCTGAACGGTAGTTTCTATGGTGGCACTGCAAATACCAATATTGCTGAAGGTCAAGATGTCTTACTGCCTCTGCCTAGTATGCTTGAATTCTCTGGCTACCATCGTATAAAAGATACTAAATTTGCGGTACATTATAGCTTACAGTGGATCGGCTGGGACACCTTTGATAGCCTTAAAACCAGCGGTGGTACAACCATCAAAGATTACAATTGGCAAGATGGCTACCATATCTCTTTGGGCGGGACTTACTACCTAGATAATAATTGGACACTGCGCGCCGGTTATATGCATGATACGGCCGCTCAAGATAAGCTAACATCCATCTCAGTTCCAGATTCAGATCGTAACTGGTTCTCATTCGGTGCAGGGTATGCGTTTGATAAACACCACTCTATCGACTTTGGCTTTACCTACCTAATGGGTGAAGACGTTAAGGTAACAGAGAATGTAAGTACGGTACCTTTAACCGCTACTACACGGGCAGATGCCATGCTTTACGGGCTTCAGTATAGCTACAGCTTCTAAGCTAAATGCTTTAACCACACAAAGGGCCATCTAGTATGGCCCTTTTTCGTTTCCATATCTCATTCAAACCCTCAGCTGATTACTTTCAGCCTACAGTTGTGCTGCCAAACCGCCTTTTCACAACACGTGTGTTCGCCGAGTTAAAGAAAAATAAAACCACGAATCAGTGATTTATATAAGAATTCACCTTAGTGGCAATATTTTATCGCAAAGATAACCGCTAAGGTGCTTTTTGTTTTTAAAGTATTAACTCTAATTTTAATATCGTCTGACATTTATTAATAAGTCAGCGACAAATTACCATGAAAACAAGAATTACTTTTCTCTCCTTAGCTGTGGGCGCAGGCCTTATTTCTGCTTCACATACAGCCACAGCGGCTGGTTTTCAATTAGCCGAATACTCGGCAACGGGCCTTGGCCGCGCCTATGCTGGTGAAGCAGCGATGGCAGATAACGCCAGCGCACAGTGGCGAAACCCAGCTATGCTCACCTATCTTGATGGCACCCAATTATCGCTTGGCGCTATTTACGTCAACCCCAATGTGGATGTCGATGGTACAGTAGACGGCTCTAAATCATTGAACCCAAGCTTACCTACGACCTATGCGTCTAAATCAGATTTTGCCGATGATGTGATTATTCCTAACTTTTATCTCTCGCATCAATACTCGGATCAAGTGGCGATTGGCTTTGCGCTGGGCACCAACTACGGGATGGAAACTAATCTGGGTAATGATTTCGCCGCCGCTCATTTTGGCAATCAAGCCAGCGTTTCCACAATGGAAGCTAACCTCAACGCTGCCTATCAAATCAATCAAGACCTGAGTTTTGGCGGCGGCGTTCGCTATGTGATGGGCGAAGGCAGCTTTGGCGCAAAAGCACCAGTAACCAATGCTCAAGCTCTACCCCAAGGTACTGACCTTAAATATATGGAAGGCGATGATAAGGCTTGGGGCTGGCAAGTTGGCACGGCGTGGCAAATCAACCAAGAGCACCGTATTGGCTTTAGCTACAAATCCAAAGTTCAACTTAAACTTGAAGGCTATGCCACAGGCACAGGATTTGATTCAAGCCTAAGTAATGGCAATCGCGATAATGGCAGTATGGATCTTGCCCTGCCCGCCACAGCAGAGCTGGCAAGCTTTCATCAACTGACAGAGAAACTCGCCATTCATGCCAGCCTAAACTGGACTAATTGGAGCAGCTTTGAAAAGTTAGAGGCCCAGTTAGATACATTTGGCAGCAAAACGGTCAAAGTTGAAAACTGGCAAGATAACTATCGCTTAGCACTGGGCGCAACTTATCAGTTTGACCCTAAATTGGCACTTCGCACCGGTATTGCCTATGACACGTCGGCGGTGAGTGATAAAAATCGCACCACTACTATCCCAGAAACCGATCGCACTTGGCTAAGCCTAGGCGCAAGTTACGACTGTACTAAAAACTTTACCCTAGATGTTGGATTAACCTACATCCTAGCCAAAGACGCGCCAATCACAGAATCACGTGGCTATGCCTCTGACGATACCGCGCAAGCGCTAGCTGGCCAGTTTGTTGGTGAAACGAAAGGGAATATTTGGCTTATCGGGGTTCAGACCAGCTATCGATTTTAAGCAAGCCACAGCTTTAATCTAAATTGGGATGAAAAAAAGCTTGGTCAAATGACCAAGCTTTTTCTATTAGAAATCTTCATCAAGATAGTCGTCAAGATAGGCTTCTTCTTCTGCATCAAATTGTTCGGGCTTTTCAATCTCAGCATTGAAATCCTGATTTTGCAGATAAGCATCTCGCGTTAACGCGTATGGATCAGGTGAGTTCTCAAGCATAGCTTCTTGGGAGACTAAAGCAGCTCGGGTTTCCATACCTTCAAGTGCCCACTTGCCAAGTCCTGCCCAAATATTTAAGAGAGACAGAGGGACATAGGTGCTGTCGACTAAGTCGGCAGATTCTCTCACCGTCCAAGGCCCATATCCAGGCACCATAACATAAGGGCCATTACCTACACCATAATGCCCGACGGCATCACCAAACGACTTATTATTATGATGCGTGATACCCGCAGCAGAGGCCACATCGATCAGGCCTAATAAACCAAAGGTACTGTTAATCCAAAAACGGTTAAAGTGGTCAATTGCCTTGTGGCCATTACCCATCACCAAGTTATTGATGACACTCGCTGGCTCATCAAGGTTACTTAAAAAGTTTGCAATACCTTGGCGAACAGGATCAGGAACATAATTGACATAAGCCAAGGAGACAGGCCGCACAAAGTAAGGGTCTAAGTAGTCGTAGTTTACCGCCCACATACTGCGGTTGAAACCCTCAATCGGGTCGTTAACCTCTGACTCACCGTGCGCTGAGTCTTGAGGCGCGCTGGCGCACCCCATCAAAAACATGACACCACAAAACATTGCCCACATCTGGGGCTTAATACTATTCATTGTTCTAACTTCCAAACAAAGGCCGGCACTATTTAGTACCGGCCTTCTATCAATTTATTGCGCGAATAAGCTTGGTTAATATTGCTTATTAATACTAACCGTAACAGGTTGACCAATTTTAACGACTTCGCTTTCACCAAACCAGTCCCCTTGCTTAGTCGCTACGTTGCCGTCAGAATCGAGGCGAACACGTACCATAAGTGACTCCAGTGAGGATAGCTTACGATCTTGCAACATACTATTCGTATCATCAAGAACTACGGTTTGAGGAAAACTCCCCAATGGGTACCTTGCCGCCGCGACTGGCATAGGTGAGCCATCAGCGGTATGAACCGAGACAATCAACGCCGAATCTTGGTAAAGTTTTACCTTTTCACTCAGTGAGATAGAAACAGAGACTGACGTATTACTGACCGCGGAATCACCCAATTGTTCCTGAGCATTATCAATACTGCGCGTTAACATTTGATAACGGCTATCTTCAGGCCCAATCATACGTTGCATCACCTTCCAGTAACGTATGGCAGCAGTATAATCTTCTCTTTCGTACGCGTCGAATGCCAATAATGAGAATACTCGTAAATCGACGTAATCATTTTGCACTAATTGGCCAAGGATGCGGCGCGCAAGAGTCTGATCAAGTTCATCTTGCGACAAGATTAGAGCTTGAGCGTAACCTAGTTTGATATCAGCATCGTCAGATTTCATGGCATAGGCTTTTTTCATCGCGCCAATAGCGGTCACGACATCACGATTGGCCAAAGCTATTCTGCCGAGCAAGAGCCACCCTGTTGAATCATCGGGGTGATAATGTAAGCGGGTACGCAAAGCAAGCGTTAGATCGCGCATTTCATCATCACTTAGCGCAGCCCCTTCAGGCACCAATAACTTCTTAGACAGCGCAGGCAAGTTCGCACTGACTTGTTGCCAATCTTCTACCTTAGCTGACGCGCCGAATTTAAAGTACATGGCGTATGATAATGCGATGATAAACACCATTGAAGGCAGCAAAATAGTCATAGGAGATATCGCCACTGAGCCTCTCACTGCGTTTTGATCAGGAACATCATCTAGCAGTGACTGTTTAAGATCATCAACTAATTCCTGCTGATCATCGACTAAGCCCTCTTGGGTTTCTTCGGCAAGCTCAGATAGCCTGTCTTTATACAGCGCCTTATTGAGCTCGTCACGCAGCACATCATCAATATTGTTTTTTCTGCGAATAAAAGGAATGCCCATCAAAATCAGGCTAAGCAAGATAAGAATGGCTGAAGCTATCCAAAATAACGTCATTACTGCTTATCTCCATCATCATCTTGTTGTAAAAGAGCTTTAAGGCGCGCTTCTTTGGCTTGATTCCAACTCTCGTCCTCATTTATCAGAGCCTGCTTTTTACGCGAACGCACAAAAATAAAGCCAAAACCAAACATCACCACAAAAATTGGCCCAAGCCATAAAATGGCAGTCGCAAGAGTAAATGGCGGCTTATAGGTCACAAAGTTGCCATATCTCGCCACCATGTAGTCAACAATATCTTGCTTGGACTTACCTTGTTTGGTCATTTCATATACTTTTTGCCGTATATCGACGGCCAATTCCGCGTTGGAATCTGCGATCGTATTGTTTTGGCATTTAGGACATCTAAGCGTGCTACTCAGCTCTTTAAACTGCTGCTCTTGCTCTAAATCCTCAAATTCATAGATTTGAATCGATGCGTGGGCTGCAAAAGACAAAATGGCGCTGAGTAAGATGAAAAAGAAAGTATTTTTCACTGTTTAGCCTCCGCAACCAACTTGTCATAGATAGGTTTAATGTCATCGTTCCAGCTGCGATCACCGACATTGCTAGCATGACGATAACGAATCACGCCTTGAGCATCGATCAAAAAGGTTTCTGGCGCTCCATACACACCCAAATCTAGGCCAAGCATGCCAGTGCCATCAAATAGGCTTATCAAATAAGGATTACCCAGCTGGTTAAGCCACTTAACGGCTTTGGTGCGGTCATCTTTATAGTTCATGCCAATGATCTTAACACCCTGCGAGGCCAGCTTATTGAGGTACTGATGCTCCACATAACAAGTCGAGCACCACGTCGCCCACACATTTAAAAGTAAAGGTTCACCTTTGAATATGGATTGATCGTAGAGCTTGCCTGGCTCTGCAAGATCTTCAAGCTTAAATTGAGGTACTGGCTGACCGATAAGCACAGATTCAAGCTTGGTCGGATCGTCACCGTGAGAGTTTCGAAACAATTGCGTGGCGAAGACACTGACCAAGGCCAAAAACGCAACTAGAGGTATAAAGAGTAATTTTTTATGCATCACGCCTCCTGCATTTTTGCACTTTTTCTAAAGCGATAACGTTTGTCACTAATGGCAATCACACCGGCAAGCGCCATAAGTAGAGCCCCAGCCCAAATCCATCGCACGAAAGGTTTGTAGTAAATTCGCACCGCCCAGGATTTATCATCATCTAAGCGCTCACCCATTGCGATATAGAGATCCCGCGTAAGACCACGATCGATTGCCGCCTCTGTCATCATGGAACGTGCTGTGCGATAAAAGCGCTTCTCTGCATGCAAAGTGTTTAAGTACTCCCCTTGGTAACTGACCTTAAAGTCCGCAACAAAGCCATCATAGTTTGGCCCATTCTTATCTTTTATCCCTTTAAAGTAGAAGTCATACCCTTGGATGTTGTAGCTTTGACCCGGCGCCAAACGAACATCACGTTCAATACTGTAGTTTTGCACCATGGCAATACCGATGATGCTGACAGCAAGGCCGATATGACCGAACATCATTGCCCAATGACTACGCTGAAGCTTGGTGACACCGACAGTAAAACTGTGTCTGTGGGTTGCTCTCTGGTGTAGCTCAAAACCGTGCATAAAGATGATCCACAGTGCCATCACCCAACCGATATAAGCCATAAACTGGAAGAAATCGGCAAGTAATGCGACTAAGACATAAGCCAAAATCAATGAGGCTAGCCCAGAAACCAACATGGGTTTGGCTACGCCCGAGAGGTTGTCTCGCTTCCATCGAATAAGTGGTCCAATCCCCAAAAAGAACGCAAAGGGTACCATCAGCCATGCAAACAAGAGGTCGAAGAATGGCGCACCAATAGATACTGAGCCCAAACCTATTTGTTTGTGCACAAGCGGGAGTAAGGTGCCAATAAGCACCACCACTAAACCGGCAATCAGCAAGACATTATTGACCAGCAGCGTGTTCTCTCGAGACACAAGTTCAAAGTGACCACGCGAGCGCACTTTAGAGCCTTTAACAGCAAACAAGAGTAACGAACCACCTATCACAAATACCAAGAAAAGAAGAATGAACATGCCCCGTGAAGGATCAGAGGCAAATGCATGCACAGACACCAAGATTCCCGAGCGAACTAAGAAGGTACCCAGCAAGCTCAACGAAAACGCAGAAATAGCTAAAAGCACAGTCCAAGCTTTAAATGTGCCTCGCTTTTCTGTTACCGCGAGTGAATGCATTAGCGCAGTACCTGCTAACCATGGCATAAAGGAAGCATTT
This sequence comes from Vibrio aquimaris, assembly GCF_009363415.1. NCBI lineage: Bacteria > Pseudomonadati > Pseudomonadota > Gammaproteobacteria > Vibrionales > Vibrionaceae > Vibrio > Vibrio aquimaris. The sequence continues at coordinate 2,223,161 of NZ_CP045350.1, forward strand.
TCTACTGGATCCCAAAACCACCAGCCACCCCAACCTAGTTCGTAGTAAGCCCACCAAGAACCTAGAGCAATTCCTAGAGTCAGAAACAACCAAGCCGCGGTAGTCCAAGGCCGTGACCAACGTGCCCACGCCGTATCCAACCTGCCTGTCATTAATGACGCAATCGCAAATGAAAAGGCCACGGAAAAGCCCACGTAACCCATATAAAGCATAGGAGGATGAATAATTAGACCAGGGTCTTGCAATAAGGGATTAAGGTCGCGCCCGTCAACAGGGAAGAAAGGTAAGGTCCTTAAAAAAGGGTTTGAAGTGACAATAATAAACAGAAGAAATCCTACGCTTATCATCCCCATCACAGCCAACACTCTCGCCACCGATTCCTGAGGCATACCTCGACTAAAAGTTGCAACGGCTACTGTCCAAATGGCTTGAATTAAAACCCAAAGCAACAAAGAGCCCTCATGAGCCCCCCAAACAGCGGTCAGGCGATAATACCAAGGCAACTGACTATTTGAGTTGGTTGCAACATAAGTAAGGGTAAAGTCGTTGGTATAAAATGCCCACAACAGCACGCCAAACGACAAAGCAAGCAACAGAAACATACCCCAAGACAGTGGCCTTGCGGTGTTCATTAGTAAGATGTTATTTCGTGAGGCGCCAATTAAAGGCAGGATACTTAATAACACTGCCATCGCCAGTGACACGATAAGGGCAAAATGACCAATCTCAACAATCATTGACCACTTCCTTGTTTTTGTTGCTGGGTATACTCAAGCGGCTGGTGGTTTTTTTTCATTGCTTCAGCAATTTCTGGCGGCATGTATTCTTCGTCATGCTTGGCAAGCACCTCAAAGGCTTCAACCGTGGTGGAATTTTTTAGTACTCCTTGGGCTACAATACCTTGCCCCTCTCGAAATAAATCCGGAAGAATCCCATCATAAAGCACTGTCACTTTAGGGCCGACATCGCGTAGCTCAAACGAGACTTTAAGTGATTCAGGGTCTCTTTTTACTGACCCTTTGACCACCATACCGCCGATACGTAAGCGCTGGCCAACTGCCGGCTTTGTTCCATCAGGCTTACCATCAACTAACTCGCTAGGCGTATAGAATAGGTCCATGTTCTGATTTAGGGCATAAAGCATAAGGCCCATAGTCGCGCTCATACCAACGAAAATAGCGAGTACTATCCCCAGCCGTTTTTTACGCCTCGGATTCATAACGTATTCTCCATATTTTTCGCGGCATCGATTCGAGCTTGTCGATCAATTTTTGACTGGACTTCTTCGAGTAATTGGTTGCCACGGCGCAGACTGAGCAGAAATAGGATCAGCATTGAGGCAAAGGTAATACCAAAGGCACTCCATACATAAGCCGAGTATCCTCCCATCGCCAGAAAATCGCTTAAAGACTCAAAATACATTGGATTATTCACCTCCCTGAAGTCTAGCTTTGGCCACAGACGCCACCCACGGACGATGGCTCTCTTTACTTATGATTTCATTGCGTAAACGAACCATGGTCAAGGTCGCAAAGAAAAAAGCAAAACCGAGAATATTAATCAAAAGAGGCCATAGCATATCGCTAGCAATAGATGGTTTCGCAAATTTAGTGATCGTTGCACCTTGATGAAGCGTGTTCCACCACTCCACAGAAAAATGGATAATAGGCAGATTGACCACTCCGACAATCGCCAAGATACCCGCCGCTTTGGCTGCTGTCCTCTGGTCATCAAAGGCCTGATAGAGCGCAATCACGCCCAAATAAAGAAATAAGAGAATTAACTCAGAGGTAAGGCGAGCATCCCATACCCACCATGCACCCCACATAGGTTTGCCCCATATGGATCCTGTAACTAGTGCTATAAAGGTATAAACCGCTCCGATAGGAGCCATCGCTGAAGCGGCCATATCAGATAACTTCATTTGCCATACCAAACCAATAAAAGCAGCGATAGCCATAGACATATACACGCCCATCGACCAAATGGCAGCTGGAACATGTATATAGATTATTCGAAAGCTATCACCCTGTTGGTAGTCCGCAGGAGCAAAAGCCAGCCCCCATAACGAACCTAGAGATAAAAGCAGTAACGACAATATCGCAAACCAAGGTAGCAACTTACCACATAGACGATAGGCAGCTTCAGGCTTAGCATAAGGATGGAGCCACTTCCACATTGTTATTCTCACTCTCACTTCAATGTTGTTTTGGTCTCTGTATCTGACCGATATATTGTTATTATGTCGCCTAGGGAAAAAAGGATGTCTTGTTCTTGATCAACATCCACTAGTTAACGCTTACTCTAAGAGCAGAGGCAATAGCAAACGGTGTTAAGGTTATTGACCCCACTAACATAGCCCCAAGAATAGCCAACTGACCTTTATACGCCATTCCCAAAGACGCGGCATCAATTGCAGATGTCGCAAATATCAATATTGGGATATACAGCGGCAGAACAAGCAAACTCAGTAGCACCCCACCTTTTTGTAACCCCACAGTCAAAGCAACACCAATTGCACCGATAAAACTTAATGTTGGCGTACCAACGAGCAAAGTTGCTACGACTGCTAACCATGAGTTGAAATCTAGAGAAAGTAGGATGGCTAAAAGTGGACTGATCAAAATAAGGGGGAGTCCAGTCAGCATCCAGTGGGCGATCACTTTAGAAATAACAACCACTGGCAGAGGAAAAGGCATCAACATCAACTGCTCCAATGCTCCGTCCTGAAAATCATCTCTAAACAATCTTTCTAAAGAAAGGAGTGCAGACAAGAGTGCTGCCACCCAAACGATACCTGATGCAATACGAGCCAACAAATTAGGTTCAGGCCCAATGCTTAAGGGGAATAAGGTGATGACGATAATGAAAAACCACAGCGGGTTAAAAATATCTGCCTGACGACGAAAGGCTATCAGAAGTTCTCGCTGAATAATGCGATTCATTGCTGCAAACATGGCTCATTACCTAAAGTGATCTTTTTCAATCTCGGGTGGTCAGTAAACATATCCTGATGGGTCGTCAAAAGGACGATACCTCCCTTATCAATATGCTCAAGAAAAAGTGATTCTAGAACCCTAACACCTTGCTTATCAATCGCGGTCAAGGGTTCGTCTAAAATCCAAAGCTTGTGCGGGCTGAGCCATAAGCGAGCAAGAGCTACCCGACGCTGCTGACCAGCAGACAATTTAGCCACTGGCACATCTTCACGCCCCACCAACCCAACTTTCATTAAAGCCTCGTATATGCTTGCCTTATCTATTGAGTGCTCAGAATGAAGGTTAAGATAGAAGCGTAAGTTTTCATAAGCGGTCAATTCACGCTTTATGCCTGTTTGATGCCCCAAAAACAGCAAATCTTGATGAAAGGCTTCTCGGTTTGATTCAATGCTTTGCCCGTTCCAAAACACGTTGCCACTTTCACGTTCAGCAAGTCCAGTGATAATACGTAATAAGGTCGTTTTCCCCGTTCCGTTTCGACCTTCCACTTGCACTAAATCACCATTATTAAGCGTAAATGAAAGTGACTCAAACAACACTTTATTGTCTCTAACGGCAGTAAGCTGGGATGCTTCTAACATGTATATTCGCTGCTTAAAATCAATGGCGCTATAGTAACACAGCCATACTGACACTAAATAGAATTAGGCCGCAGTCCATCACGAAACACCGTAATTTTATGTAAATAATCTGCCATATTTCATACAAATACAGGCTGAGTATTAACACTTGGACACAAAAAAGGATGCCTGTGGCATCCTTTGACTTCGTATTAAGATTTTTTCCTAGCTCTTTTGGATACTGAAGACTGACTACCCTGAGAATCAGAACTAAGAGGAGGCACTTTCTCTTTACCTGCTATTTTTTTTTGCAAAGAGAGCATCAATTCAGCTTCAGCTTTAGGCAACTCACATTCTTCGATAAGTTCATTGACGTCAGCGCCAAGTTGCACCATCTTAGTCGCCCTTGAATACAGACGTCCGTCACCATCTTCTTGCTCAAGTTCGGCAATCCTCTCATTGAGGTGCTGGATAATATCTTGCTGTTCGCTTACCCTTTGCCCCAACCCAACCACTACAGAGCGGACTTCAAGAAGCTGCTTGTTCGCTTTCTGTAACTCTTTGTCTAAATACCGACTCTTCTGCTGCCAATGATCTGATGTAACACTTTGATTTTTCTTCAACCGAAATGTGAAGACTGCCAAGAGTATAACCATTACCAATGCAACCACTCCCGCTATTGCAGGAGCATTGGTCAAAACAACTGCTTCCATTATAGATGAGCCATCTCATCCCATTCTTCATCAGTTAGCAGTTTGTTCAAATCAACAAGAATGAGCAATTTACCATCACGGTTGCTAACACCCTGAATGAACTTAGCACTTTCGTCAGTACCCACACTTGGAGTGGTGTCGATTTCAGAAGACTTCAAGTACACAACTTCTGCCACGCTATCTACTAGAATGCCTATCACTTGGTGCTCAGACTCAATCACGATAATTCGAGTATTATCCGTGATTTCGCCTTCCATCAAACCAAAGCGTGAGCGGGTATCAATGACAGTGACAACATTACCACGCAGGTTGATAATCCCAAGAACATAATCTGGGGCACCTGGTACTGGAGCAATCTCTGTGTAACGCAGTACCTCACGCACTTGCATTACATTGATACCATAGGTCTCTTCTTCTAGTTGGAACGTCACCCACTGAAGTACTTCGTCGTTTGACTGGTCCTTTCTCACTTCGACTTCATTCGTTTGAGACATACCTATTCCTCTCTAAGCCAAAATCGGCATAAACGTTTTATTTGTCCAAGGCTTTTACATCAAGTCCTGCATTAAGCATAGCTATCAATGCTTCAACATGGATCAAAGCACACATTTTTTCTTTGACCATACCCGCCAACCAAGGTCGTTTCCCTGCAGTTTTACGCCAGCGCACCTTGCCTGGATCTAGCGACTCCGTCCCCATAAGTTGAGTCGAAGCCAATCCCCACATACTTTCATCCAGCATAACAATATATTGATATTCATCTTTGTAATTTTCATCGGATAGCTTCTCAGACATAACCCATTTTGCCGTATCTACCACATCAAGCTGTGCGTCTCGCCCTGTTTGTAACCCCAAATACCAATCTGGACGACCAATAAGATGATTAAGTTCAGCAATTCGATGAATTCCACCTAATTCATCAAGAGAAACGGCAAAAGTCACGCCGTTTACATCAAAATATAGAACCTGGAACTCTTGGTCGCGTATGGTGGAACGCCAAACTCCTGATTCACCATCACCTGACTTAACTTGTGGCTGTTCAGAAACCTCTTCGACCGTTTCAACTTCTGGTTGTGCTGGTGCGATCTCAATCTCTGGCTGCGCTACTTTCTTAGCGACTACTTCTTCTTGGGGTTCTACATCAATCTCTGGTGCTAAGTTTGGCTCTTCAGTGGGCCAGTCTTGTACTTCTTCAACAACCGTATTGGTTTCTGATATCTGATCCGTATTTTGCTCCATCACTTCTTCAAGCTGGAGCTCGGCGACTGGGTTAGTTGACTCCAACTGTTCTAAAAGTCGCTCAACATCATCAAGATTGGGTAATTCCACCTCCACCGCAGGTGGAGCATAGTTAGACTCTTCTTCTTGTTGTGGCAGCGCAGCAGGCTCCAACTCAAACATTGGATCCGTGTGGTTTTCTGGAGAGTCTAACTTTTCATCAACTTCTAATGATTCATCCAAGAGCGCTGAAAAATATTCTTCCAGCGCCTGTTCACTTGAGATCAAGGTGTTGCTACTCATTCACAGCCAACCTTTCTAAATAAATTAACAGCTGTTTATAGGCAAAAACTCCACGGCTTCCAGAAGCAAAATGTGATACTGGAAGATGCTTTAAACTCGCGTCTCTGAACTTGGTATCAATGGGAACTGCCGATGTCCACACCTGTTCAGGGTATTCTTTTTTCAACTTTTGCAACGTCTGTAAGGATGCATTAGTCCGTTTGTCGTACATAGTCGGAACAATGGTGACGTTAAATGCGTTATCGCGTGATTTCTGCATTATGGCTAACGTTCTCACCATCCTCTCTAACCCTTTCATCGCCAAAAATTCGGTCTGCACTGGAATTAAGATTCGATTACTTGCTGCCAACGCATTAACCATCATCACTCCGAGTATAGGCGGACAATCAATCAAAACATAATCATAGTGTTGTTCAATCGCCATTAATGCTCGCTTGAGTATCAACCCCATACCGCTTCTATTACCCATTACTCTGTCTAAAGTCGCTAGAGACATGTGAGCAGGGACAATGTCTATACACTCTACATCCGATTTCATTATCAGAGGCAACACCGTATCTTCACTGAACTCTTTTAATTGAAAAAGGTCAAATAAACTTACCTCGACGCCATCAGGATCATAGCCCAAATATGTGGTCAGAGATGCATGAGGGTCAGTGTCGACTAACAACACACGCTTACCCTGCTTGCTTAGCAATCCAGCAAGTGTAATGGTCGTTGTCGTTTTGCCAACACCGCCTTTCTGGTTTGCAATACTCCAAACAATCATGCGTTACCCCTAGGACAAACCTACTTCAACTAGCATACGCTCAGCTATACGTTCCAACGGTAAATCTTCAGTCGATAAGCCTGCTTTTGCAACGGCTTGTGGCATACCATATACCACACAGCTTTCCTCATCTTGCGCCCAAATCGTCGCGCCCGCACTTTTCAGCATTCGGGCTCCTTCTCTGCCATCAGCCCCCATACCAGTTAGTACCATCGACAGTACTTGATCAGAATAAATCTTAGCGGCACTGCCAAAGGTGACATCCACACAAGGCTTGTAATTCATTTTTTCGCCGCCATCAATCACGCGCAGCTTGGCTGAACCTGGACGTCCATCGAGCATCATTTGTTTTCCGCCAGGAGCAAGATATGCTACGCCAGGCTTAAGTGAATCGCCATCTTCAGCCTCTTTAACTTTTATTTTACACAAAGAATTTAAACGACTAGCGAAGGCTGCCGTAAAAGTGGCTGGCATGTGCTGTATGAGTAAAATCGGATGAGGGTAGTTGGCAGGCAACTGGGTCAGAATTTTTTGTAGAGCCACAGGGCCCCCCGTAGAAGTTCCTATCGCCGTTAGCTGATAACGCTTCCCTGTTGATTTAAAACGCCCAGCAGATGAGGGTTTTGTTGGAGCTGCAGGTTTCTGAGCTGAGGAAGCAGGTAAAGATTTAGCAGAAGGGGCGGTAGGCTTACTTGCAGGCCTTCTCATAGAGGAACGACGAGAAGAGATTTCTATCACTCGCTGCTGTAGTAATGACACAGCATCGTCTCGGTTACGAGCAATATCTTCAAACTTCTTGGGTAGAAAGTCTAGTGCTCCTGCATCTAAAGCATCTAAAGTGGCTTTTGCTCCGTCATGAGTAAGTGATGAAAACATCAGTATTGGAATTGGACCTTTGGCCATGATTTCACGAACGGCAGTGATACCATCCATAACCGGCATCTCTATGTCCATAGTGATCACGTCCGGCTTAAGGCGCAATGCCTTATCGACCGCCTCTTTGCCATTGGTCGCCACATCAATCACCTCTAGGCGAGGCTCTGAGTTAATTATCTCACTGACTCGGCGACGAAAAAAACTCGAATCATCAACTACTAAAACTTTAATCGCCATAGTTATCCTTTATTATTCTGCGACTTAGATTCGAGAAGCAGCTGCATACTGCTTGAGCAAATCCGGAACGTCCAAAATCAGAGCAATATGCCCATCACTGGTGATCGTCGCACCGGCCATACCAGGCGTTCCTTGAAGCATACTGTCGAGAGGTTTGATAACCACTTCTTCTTGCCCTATTAAGGTATCAACGACAAATCCAACTCTCTGGCTACCAATTTGCACAATAACGACATGTCCATGGCCTTTGCGAAGCTCCATGTCTGCAGATTTAGGAGCTAGCCAGTTCTGTAGATAAAACAGAGGTATAGACTTTTCTCGAACAATGATGGTTAGCTGTCCATCGACGACATTGGTCCTGCTCAAATCAAGATGGAAAATTTCATTCACACTCGCTAACGGAAGTGCAAATGGGTTGCCTGCAACCCCTACCATCAGGGTTGGTAAGATAGCGAGGGTCAAAGGCACTTTGATAGTAATCTTTGTTCCTTTGCCCATTTCAGAGTCAATGTCGATAGAGCCATTGAGTGTATTGATGGCGGTTTTCACAACGTCCATACCTACACCACGCCCTGATATATCTGAGATTTCTTCTTTACTTGAGAAACCAGGCATGAAGATGAGGTTAAAACACTCTTTGTTCGTTAAACGTGAGGCCGCATCTTCGTCCATCATTCCACGTGAAACCGCAATTCCTCTTAGTTTCTCTGGGTCCATACCGCCACCATCATCGACAATGGCCAATTCAATATGGTCGCCTTCCTGAGAGGCTGATAGAATGACTTTACCTTGCTGAGGCTTACCAGCCTTGACACGATCGTCCGGCATCTCAATACCATGGTCTAGCGAGTTACGAACCAAGTGAATCAATGGATCCGCTAACGCTTCAACTAGGTTTTTATCGAGATCAGTTTCTTCACCACGCATCTCCAAGTTGATGTCTTTTTTCAGAGTACGGGCGATATCGCGCACAACTCGAGGGAATCGACCAAATACTTTTTTGATCGGCTGCATTCGAGTCTTCATTACCGCGCCTTGAAGATCGGCTGTTACCACATCAAGGTTTGCTACCGCTTTCGACATTTCTTCGTCGTTACTATTTAACCCCAAGCTAAGCAAGCGGTTACGAACCAATACCAACTCACCAACCATGTTCATAATGGTATCAAGTGTCGAGGTATCGACACGAACGGTGGCTTCGGCTTGAGGCTGGGCTTTCTTAGCTGGCGGTGCCGCTTCTTTTGCCGCTGGTGGTGCTGCTTTTTCCGCTGGTTTGGCAGCTGCTGCCGCTGGCGGTTCTGCTTTTGGAGCTGGAGGAGGCGTTTCTTCTTTTGGCGCTTCAGCCTTAGCAGCAGGAGCGGCATTCTCTGAAGCAGGTTTACTTGCTGCGTCTAGCTCTTCAACCGTCGGACCTTTGCCTGCGCCATGAAGATCATCGAGTAATTTATCAAAGTCGTCATCAGTCATTAAGCCATCATCACCACCTTGAGGTGCTGCGTCGGCTTTGGTTTCTGCTGGAGGGGTACCTCCTTCTTCTCCTGGCCCCTTACCTGAACCATGAAGGTCGTCTAATAATTTTTCGAATTCATCGTCGGTGATATCACCGCTATCAGCCGCTGGTGCCGCAGCGCCACCGTCTGAACCTGCACCATCAGTCGGAGAAGCACCTTCTCCGTGCAGTTCATCGAGGAGTTTATCAAACTCATCTTGGGTAATTTCATCAATAGAACCGCCATCACCACCCGAAGCTTCAGGTTCGGCGGGCGCTGCAGGTTCTTCGGCAACAGGTTCAGGGGCCGCAGGCTCTTCTGCGGGTGCACTTGCTTCAGCTTCGCCGCCACCAGCTTCGTCTTCAGACTGAGGCTTGCTTAGACGATGTAACTCATCCAAAAGAGCCTGATCTGCCTTAGGTAAAGGTTCTCGATCCTGTACTGCCTGGAATTGTTCGTTAACTGTATCTAAAGCGGTGAGCATGGTGTCCATCAGGCCCGAAGAAACATCCCGTTGGCCATTACGTAAGATATCGAACACATTCTCTGCACCATGGCAGGTATCGACCAGTTCCGTCAGTGCCAAGAATCCTGCGCCACCTTTAACTGTATGGAAGCCCCGGAAAATTGCATTGAGTAGATCTTTATCATTTGGATTATTTTCAAGTTCTACCAACTGCTCTGAGAGAAGCTCTAGAATTTCCCCTGCTTCAACCAAAAAGTCCTGTAGAATATCTTCGTCTAATTCATAACTCATAAGTTACCTCTAAAACCCAAGACTCGAGAGTAAGTCGTCAACTTCATCTTGTGATGCAACTGCGTCTTCCCTTTCATGAGCGTTGAGTATTGGCCCCTCTGGGTCTATCGATGATTTATTTTTATTATGTTCCGCTTCTTCAAGCTGCTCCGCACCAAATGCGGTCAGAATCTCAACAAGCCGGCCTTCTACTTCATTGACTAAAGTAATCACTCTACTAATAATCTGACCAGTTAAATCTTGGAAGTCCTGTGCCATAAGAATTTCTGTCAGTTGTCCTCGCAGCTCAGAACTGTCCCCTTCCACTTCACCCAGTAATTCATCAATACGATGGCAAAGCGCTTTAAATTCAGCAAGCTCAATCCTTCCGTGCATAAGCTCATTCCATTGGGGGCGAACCTTAAGTAACCCCTCGTGTAAGTTATCCGCAATCGGCATACACCTATCGACTGCATCCATCGTCTTATTAGCTGCCGTTTCCGTCTTATCAATCACATATTGAAGTCGGTCCTTTGCATCAGGAATTTCGTCATTGGCGATCGCACTAATGCGATCGTCTACGGAAAATTGCTTTAATGACTCGTGGAGATCACGGGTCAACTCACCGATCTCTTGAAAAACCGGGTTAGGAGAATTTTCCTGTATGCTCACCACAAGTTTGTCAGCTTCTTCTTGCTGATCGCTTTCTAACAACTCTACGAGGTGCTTCGCCTGTTCTAATGAAATCATTCTGAATTGGCCTTTCGCGTCCCTGCGTCAATTTATTGACTTATAAACGTTCGAAGATTTTATCTAATTTTTCTTTCAATGTTGCTGCAGTGAACGGCTTAACTATATAACCGTTGACACCTGCTTGCGCAGCTTCAACTATCTGTTCACGTTTCGCTTCTGCCGTGATCATCAATACAGGTAAATGCTTCAGCTCATCGTCGGCGCGAATATGCTTTAGAAGGTCTATGCCCTGCATACCAGGCATGTTCCAATCCGTCACAACAAATTCGAAATCACCTTTTTTGAGCATTGGTAACGCCGTTAAGCCATCGTCCGCTTCTTGTGTATTGTTAAACCCTAAGTCACGAAGTAGGTTCTTAACGATACGGCGCATTGTTGAAAAGTCGTCAACAATAAGGATCTTCATATTTTTATTCAAAATTGCCTCCACTGAGTTCTATGTCAGTGATTTCTAGTCATCGTTTGTCCAAACACTTAGCTTTGTGCGTAGACGTTGCATTGATTGGCTCAGTATCTGGCTTACGCGTGATTCGCTAACGCCAATTACCTCACCGATTTCCTTCAAGTTTAACTCTTCATCGTAATAAAGCGAAAGAACAAGAGCTTCTCTTTCAGGTAGTGATTTAATAGATTCTATCAGAGCGGTGCGAAAATACTCATCTGCTACCCCTTGAAATGGGACATTTTCTTCGTCTGCATCTTCATGAGAAATCGCATCTTCTGACACCCCTAAATCGTCCATACCAATGAGACGAGAACAATTTATATCGGCCAAGGCACTATGGTATTGTTCTAGACTCATCTCCATCCGTTTGGCTACCTCTGCATCTGTTGGGTCCCGATTAAGCTCACCTTCCAGTTGAGAAATGGCTTGGCTAATTTCCCGACTGTTTTTGTGTACCGAACGAGGAACCCAATCTCCACGACGTATATCATCAAGCATAGCACCCCGAATGCGAATGCCAGCATAGGTTTCAAAACTTGCTCCTTTGCTACCATCATAATTTTTTTGTGCTTCGAGCAGCCCTATCATTCCTGCTTGGATAAGATCCTCAACCTGAACACTCGGTGGCAAACGACCGAGCAAGTGGTGAGCAATGCGTTTAACGAGCACTGAGTATTTTTCTAAAAACGCTCGTCGGCTGTCTTGATTTGCGTATTGGTCATAGGTCAATGCCTTATTCACCAAATGGTTCCTCTAACATCTCTGTTGTATGAAGTAAGCGTTCTACAAAAAACTCCAGATGTCCACTCGGGGTATTGGGAATTGGCCAAGTTAATGCTTTATTAGCCAAAGACCCAAGCGCTAATGATGCAGGTGAACGGGGAAATGCGTCCACGACAATCTTTTGTTTTTTAACGGCTTGTCGAACTTTATCATCTAATGGAATACATGCTACGAGCTCGATACCAACATTCAAGAATCGCTCTGTGACCAAGGTCAACTTTGCGAACAATTCTCTCCCTTCACGATAGCTTCTGACCATATTAGCAACAATTTTAAATCTTTGAACTTGATGCTCATTACTTAAAAGTTTAATCAGAGCATAGGCATCTGTAATAGATGAAGGCTCATCACAGACCACCACGACCACATCTTGGGCTGCACGTGAAAAGCTCACTACCATGTCTGAAATTCCAGCAGCAGTATCAATAAGCAAGACATCCATCTCATCTTCTAGAGTACCAAAAGCTCGAATGAGCCCAGCGTGCTGTGCATGAGACAATTCCGTCATTGCCTGTGTACCCGATGTAGCTGGTATTATCTTGATTCCATATGGTCCTTCAACAATAGCATCTTTGAGCTCACACTCCCCCGCTAGAACGTGCCCTAGATTTTTCTTTGAGCGTATCCCAAGCATAACATCGACATTTGCCAACCCAAGATCGGCATCCAAAACCATAACCTTTTTGCCTTGTCGGGCCATACACATAGCCAAGCCTAAGGTTACATTGGATTTGCCAACTCCACCTTTTCCACCTGTGACAGCAATCACTTTGGTAAGAGAAGGTTGTGTTAAACGACGTAGTCCACTCGCTTGGTCTTGTATCATTTTTTTCGTCATAATCGTCCGCCGCCTAGAACCTTTCTGCTTCACTGTTCCAATAGTGAGGTTCATTATCTGTCGACTTCTCTAACAATTCGTTTGCTTTCGCCACCATGTATTTGGGCTGAGCTATCACTATGTCTTCTGGAACTCTTTGCCCATTAGCGATGTAGGCCACTGGTAGCGCATTTTGCACAACGACACTTACAAACTCACCGAGACTTAACGATTCATCTAATTTAGTAAGGATACACCCTGATAGAGGAATCCTCTGGAAATGATCGATAGTTTCTTGCAAAACTTTTCTTTGAGCTGTCGCAGGCAACACGAGATAGCTATGGATAACTTCTCCACTTTCGTGCATTAATGTATCTAACTGTTCGGATAAACGTACGTCTCTTTGCCCCATACCTGCGGTATCAACAAGAATTAAACGGCGGTTCCTCAACTGGTAAATTACATCGGCTAACTCTTTGGAATCTTTAGCAACTTTTACGGCACATCCCATGATTCTTCCGTAAATGGCTAACTGCTCATGCGCACCAATCCGATAAGTGTCTGTGGTAACTAGTGCGACATTATCTGAACCGTATTCCATCGCTGCTCTTGCCGCTAGCTTAGCCACCGTCGTAGTTTTTCCCACTCCGGTAGGCCCAAGCAAAGCAACAACCCCACCACGCTTAATGATATCTTGCTTCGAAATCGGCACTTGATCTGACACTAGGCCAAGCAAAGCTTTCCATGCTTTCGTTGGCGCAGTATCTTCTGGTATATAACAGGCTAACTGATCAGCAAGATCTGCAGACACTCCCATCCGCTCCAAACGTTTGATAAGCATGGCTCTTAATGGCTCACGACGCTCGACTTCTTGCCACATGAGGCCAGAAACCTGATGCTCTAGCAATCGACGAATCGAAGTCATCTCTTCGCGCATTTCTTCTAGTTCGTCATTATCCGCCGCTGATTCATCTTTACGATTCCGCTCATAACGACTTGGGTCCAGACGCAACTGCTGTTCCCCACTTGTATCTTGAGCAATAAGTTTGGCGAGAGGAGAATCTTCTCGAAGCTTGACACCATTAACCTGATTGTTCGCATTCGACTGCCGTTTGAGCAGTGAAGACAGTGAATCGGGATTGTCTTCTTCACTCTCCCGTCTATCTGCTGTCGCGTCACTGTATTGTTTCAGCATGTGGGCGAAGCGCTTTGTCATAGAGCCATTGCCAGCTTTGGCTTGTAAGCTGACTTTGTCTTCCTCTAGCGCGCGCTGTTTACTGACAGTAGCGTTTTTATTCGCAGTAGTCTGAGCATTACTTTGACGAGGCTGCGATGCTTTTTTGGCCGCTGAACGAGCAGCGGCTGTTTCATTATCAACCGCTGCAACAATTTCTATGCCACCAGCGACTTTTTTATTCGACATGATAACCGCATCATCGCCTAACTGATGTTTCACTTGCAGCAAAGCGGTGCGCATGTCTTTAGCAAAAAATCGTTTAATCTTCAAAGTCTATGTCCATCTTCTAGCACGTCCGCGACTTAGTTACCTACAGCTTGAACAATGCGTATTTGCTTCTCGTCTGGAATCTCCTGATAGGAGAGTACTCGCAGTGATGGAATTGTGTTCTTGACGAATTTCGCCAGCGTAGAACGCAACACCCCAGAAGTGAGAAGAACTGCTGGCTCTCCTTTCAACTCTTGCTCTTGAGTGGCTTGAGTTAACGAAGATTGCAGTCGCTCTGCTAAACCGGGTTCGATTCCAGCAGACTCTCCTCCAGACGCCTGCATTGTCTGGTGCAATATCTGTTCCAGCTCTGGAATCAAAGTAATCACTGGAAGCTCCGGCTCTATCCCATTGATTTCTTGAACAATTAATCTCTTCAATGAGATGCGAACCGCTGCTGTTAAGATGTCAGGTTCTTGACTCTTACTTGAATACTCAGCCAAAGTCTGAACTATGGTCCGTATATCTCTAATCGGCACGGCTTCATTGAGTAAGTTTTGTAATACCTTCACCACAACACCCAATTGTAGTTGGTCAGGAATAAAACTCTCTACTAATTTCGGCGTACTTCGGCCAAGCATTTCAAGTAAATTCTGCACCTCTTCATGACCTATCAGATGAGAGGCATTATTCGAGAGAAGTTGACTCAAATGTGTAGCCAGAACCGTTGAAGAATCAACGACTGTGTAGCCAAGAGCTTGAGCATGCTCACGCTGGTCATCCTTTATCCAGGTGGCTTCCAGCCCAAAAGCTGGGTCAATAGTAGGCTCACCCTCTACCATCCCGTACACTTGACCTGGGTTTATCGCCAGTTCCATGTCAGGTCGGATTTCTGCTTCTCCAACGGCAACTCCCATTAAAGTGATTCGATAACTATTTGGAGTGAGCTCAAGGTTGTCACGGATATGAACCGCAGGAATCAGAAAACCAAAGTCCTGTGAAAGCTTTTTACGAACGCCTTTAACACGCTCTAGCAGCTCTCCCCCTTGTTCCTTATCTACTAAAGGAATTAAGCGATAGCCTACTTCAAGTCCTATGATGTCAACGGGTTGGACATCATCCCAGGAAAGCTCTTTTGGAGTGGGAACTTCTTTATCTTTACTCGCCGGAAGCTTGGCCTTGTCAGCGTTTTGTTTCTGTTTTCTATAGATCCAATAAGCCGCCCCGCCTGCTAACACGGCAAGAAGCAGAAAAGCAAAATGAGGCATTCCGGGAACAAGGCCCATTACACCGAGAATACCAGCCGTTATCATCAGAGCTTTGGGGTTATCAAACATCTGAAAGACGACTTGCTGCCCCATATCCTCATCCGTATTTTGACGGGTTACCATAATGGCTGCGCCAATAGACAGCAAAAGTGATGGAATTTGAGCGACAAGACCATCACCAATAGTCAACAAGGTATAGATTTGGATTGCTTCACCAAATGGTAAATCATACTGAATCATTCCTATCGATAAACCACCGATAATATTAATAAATAAGATCAGGATACCTGCAATTGCATCACCTTTAACAAATTTTGACGCACCATCCATCGAACCGTAGAAATCCGCTTCTTTCGTCACTTCTTGACGACGGGTACGCGCTTGGTCTTGGTCAATTAGGCCTGCATTGAGGTCAGCATCTATCGCCATTTGTTTTCCGGGTAAAGCATCCAATGTAAATCGGGCACTCACCTCAGAAATACGACCAGCACCTTTAGTAACTACCATAAAGTTGATGATCATCAAGATAAGGAACACTACCAGACCGACCGCGTAGTTACCGCCGATAACCACACTACCAAATGCCTCAATCACGCTACCAGCGGCGCTCGTTCCCTCATGACCATAAAGTAAGACAACACGAGTAGAAGCAACATTTAGCGCCAGACGCAATAGAGTGGCGATAAGCAGCACAGTCGGAAATGCCGCGAAATCCAAAGGTCTGCGTGTATAGACAGTAACCAGCAGCACCACCATCGCAAGCGCTATGTTAAAGGTAAAAAATAAATCCAGTAAGAATGGTGGAATGGGCAATACAACCATTGCCAACGTCGCCAATACCATAATAGGAGCGCCGACCGCAGGCATTGCTCTTTGGGGTATGGATGGTAGCTTGTCAGCAAATGGTAAATTAAATTTCATGGCGATAGACGGAATGATTCAACCCAAATTGAAAGACTTGGATGAGAATGCAAGTATTAGTCCAGATAAAGTGTCAATTTTATGGCTTACTTTCTAATGCGGCTAAAATAGACAAATATTTAATAATTGTTGACTAACTAAGTTCAAAAGGCGTTTATCTCAGGGTGGATATTAAGAACCAGCTCACCACGACTATTAATGACATCATATTCAATACAAGCCATGCCTGATGTTGGAAACATAGGCGGGTTAATATTTGGTACAAACTCGGAAGTCAAATATCCTACAAGGGGTAAATGGGATACCATTAGAATAGATTTAGGTTTCTCTACTTCCGCAACGGCAGTAATGTAATCACTAACACGTCGTGCATCACCATACGGCGTTATATCGTCGCAAACTTTAACCTGTTTAGTATCAAAATGTGATGCGATTGCTTGCCAAGTTTGCTGCGCTCTCAAATAGGGGCTAACCAAGACCATATCTAAATGATCATAACCGTTATTTACGCACGACTTAGCGGTATTGACTGAGTCTCTTTTCCCTTTCTCAGTTAAGGCTCGTTCCGCGTCTGTATCGGCATAGTGTTCAGCTTCACCGTGACGCATGATCAATATTTTCATTCATTGTTCCTGTTAGCAAGATTGTTTGGATTGAGCCTATTTAGTAATAGTGACACACATGTCTCAAATGGCCGATAATTATATCAAGCACATAGCTCAGGACTTAGACTTTCTTAACATTCTTGATGTATAGATTAAGAAATTGTGTATGCTTATATGTGGTAGGAAAAAATTTGCTTGTGCTCGTGTCCATTTTACTGCTGTCTGTGGACATCTTTCATCTCAATATTCGTCGATGGCGACACAGTATACGTAAACATAAGACGGAGAACTTCTTGTGCATTTAAGCCCTAATGATACCAACCAATATCGCTATTCAACGTTGGATAACGGGCTTAGAGTATTGTTTATTCAAGATGTTAATGCACAGAAGTCCGCAGCAGCATTAGCTATCAATGTAGGGCATTTTGATGATCCTGATGATCGTCAAGGAATGGCTCACTATTTAGAACATATGTTATTTTTGGGTACAAAGAAATACCCCAAAATTGGAGAATTTCAAAACTATACCAATCAACATGGCGGCAGTAACAATGCATGGACAGGCGCAGAGCATACTTGCTTCTTTTTTGACGTTATGCCTTCTGCATTTCATAAGTGCCTTGATAGATTTAGTCAGTTTTTCATCTCGCCTTTATTTAACGCTGAAGCTCTCGATAAAGAGCGTGAAGCTGTTGACTCAGAGTTTAAGCTCAAACTCAATGATGATTCGAGGCGACTCTACCAAGTTCACAAAGAACTCGTTAACCCCAAACATCCCTTCGCTAAATTTTCAGTAGGTAATCATGAGACGCTAGGCGATCGAAATGGGCAATCAATCCGAGAGGAAGTCGTCGATTTTCATTACCAGAAATATTCCTCGGACCTAATGACACTCGCTGTGATTGGCCCACAATCACTGGATGAATTGGAACAATGGGTCAACGAAACGTTTTCATCGATTCCAAACCGCAACCTCGCAAATAAATCTCTTGAAACACCTTACTTGGACGATGATTCAACCGCAATTATGGTCCATATCGAACCAGTCAAAGAAATTCGCAAACTTATCTTATCCTTTCCTCTGCCAAGCCTTGATAAATATTATCGGCAAAAACCTATGTCCTACTTTGCGCATTTGCTTGGCTATGAAGGTGAAGGCAGCTTAATGCAGATGTTGAAGGACAGAGGCTGGATCACTTCTCTTTCGGCAGGAGGGGGAACCAGCGGCAGTAATTACCGTGAGTTTACCGTTAGCTGCAACCTAACTCATTCCGGTTTGGAACATGTTGACGACATTGTTCAAGCGCTTTTCTCATATTTAAACTTGATAAAGCGGGAAGGTTTTGACCAGTGGCGCTACCTAGAAAAACAAGCAGTTTTAGAATCAGCCTTCCGCTTCCAAGAGCCCACTCGGCCTGTCGATTTAGTCAGCCACTTAGTCGTTAATATGCAGCATTACTTACCTGAGGACATAGTCTACGGAGACTATGTGATGAATAATTACGACCAAGTGCTGCTCCAACATCTATTTGACTATTTGAGCATGGATAACTTGCGAGTCACATTGGTTGCCAAAGGGTACAAGTATGATAGGAAAGCTAAGTGGTATGATACGCCGTACTGCGTCAACCCATTTACTCAACAGCAAAAATCACACTTTTCAACGCAAAGCGACCTGAGTTTTACCCTGCCCGCTAAAAACCCATTCATTTGTTATGACTTAGACCCTAAACCTGTCGAAAAACACTCATCATTTCCTGAAGTGGTGCAAGATTTACCAGGCTTCAAGTTGTGGCACCTTCAAGACAGTGAATATCGCGTACCAAAAGGGGTTATTTTTGTTGCTATTGATAGCCCGCACGCCGTAGCTAATGTAAAGAACATTGTAAAAACTAGAATTTGCGTGGAAATGTTTCTCGACTCTCTAGCCAAAAAGACTTACCCAGCAGAAATTGCTGGCATGAGTTATAACATGTACTCACACCAAGGTGGCGTAACCCTCACTTTGTCTGGTTTTAGCAAGAAACAACCTGAATTGATGACCATGATTCTAGAGCGTTTTTCAAGCAGAGAATTCAATGTTGAACGCTTTGATACCATTAAGCAACAGTTGATCAGAAATTGGAAGAATGCTGCTCACGACAAACCTATTTCTCAACTATTTAATGCGATGACAGGCATGCTGCAGCCCAATAACCCTCCCTACGCTGACCTACTGCAAGCGCTAGAAGAACTTGATGTGAGTGAATTGGACGAGTTTGTCGCATCTATCCTTGAAAAACTGCATGTCGAAATGTTTGTCTATGGCGATTGGACACGTGCTGATGCCATTCAGCTAAGTGACACACTTAAAGATGCTCTGAGAGTTCAAAACCAAACCTATGAAGAGTCATTAAGGCCGCTGATAATGCTTGGAAAAAATGGCTCTTTGCGACGCTCTCTTGAATCAAATCAAGAAGATTCTGCGATAGTTGTCTATTATCAATGCGAGGATATTGAGCCGAGAAATACCGCTCTATTTTTATTGGCAAACCACCTCATGTCAGCCACCTTTTTTCATGAAATACGCACTAAGCAGCAACTGGGCTACATGGTGGGAACAGGAAACTTGCCGCTTAATCGCCATCCCGGTCTGGTTCTTTACGTTCAATCGCCCAAAGCTGCACCTGCTGAGCTGATTAGCTCAATCGACGAGTTCCTCAATGCCTTTTATATGGTTTTGCTCGAGCTAAATGATTATCAGTGGCATAGCAGTAAACGAGGCCTTTGGAGTCAAATTGCAGCGCCAGACACCACACTTAAAAGTCGAGCGCAAAGGCTTTGGGTTGCTATTGGCAACAAAGACTACAGTTTTAATCACAAAGATCGTGTACTCGACGAGCTTAAAAAGCTCACCCGAGCGGATATGATTCGCTTTGTGGTTAACGAGCTAAAGCCAAGAACGGCGAACCGCCTGATTATGCATGCCAAAGGAAACTCGCACCATGCTTCTGACGCACTCGATGTTGGAGTTGAAATCGGTTCAGTAGAAGAATTTCAACTCCGACCAAAAGACACAGATTTAGGCTAGATGTTCTGACTCAATAATCGCTTTCAAGCTGTGCGGATGAAATTTAATGCAAACGCCTTGATGTTTAAAGGCTATCGTTGGGTTACTCAGGCGCTCTCCTTCTCCCTTGGGACTGGATAGCTTAACATCCACTCCTTGCTCACCAAGCTTATCCCATTGATGTGCTAAACTCGGGTACTGACGTTTTACGTCATCTAGATATTCTTCGGCTGTTTTGGCCAAAGATGGAATAACAAATTCAACGTGCTCCCAACTTTGAGTTGGATACCTTTTCCCCTGCACAGGATAAGGGAGTTCAAGGCAATCAATAGACCAATTTGAAACCCTAAGCGGCTTGGTAAACTCAATTACGATAATTGGCCGACCATTTATCATCGCATTAGAACACTCACGCCCTTCCTTTAACCATTCCTTATGCGCCAATTTTGCCAGCTCTTGATCGTTTATACGCAGCGCAAGATGATCAGCTTTTAATGCCTGTAAATCGACCTTTATTCGCTCCCCAAGAGACTGAATGTTTTGCATAAACACATCAAGTTTCGCTTTCATTTGCCAAGGCATAAGCTCAGCATCGAGCAATCTTCGCGACATTTTTATCCATCCAATATATTGATTTCTACACAATACTACCAAGTGAGTAACCAAAAGTAGAAAATTTCCTAGAACACTCTCTATGTGAGAGCCAATAAAATTGGTATTATATGACACAATTTATCAACTTAATTAAGATATGCATTCTTCCCACCTTTTTAGATGCTGAAAAGCAAACCATGGTGACGAATTGAAGCTCTCAATGTATATCTAAGCAATTCTCTAGAATTGAAGGAAACATACGTGAATATCCAAGCACTTATTAACGAAAAAGTCTCTCAGGCTTTAGAAGCCGCTGGTGCACCTGCAGGCAGCCCCGCTGCGGTTCGCCAATCAGCCAAACCCCAGTTTGGTGATTACCAAGCAAACGGTGTAATGGGCGTGGCTAAAAAGCTAGGCACTAACCCAAGAGAGTTCGCCCAGAAAGTGTTTGATGTCTTGGATCTTGACGGCATCGCAAGCAAGACTGAAATAGCAGGTCCGGGCTTTATTAATATCTTTCTTAGTGAAGAGTTTTTGGCTCAAAAGGCGCAACAAGCACTTTCAGACTCTCGCCTTGGGGTGACCACTGAGGAAGCAAAAACAATTGTCGCAGATTATTCTGCGCCCAATGTGGCAAAAGAGATGCACGTTGGACACTTGCGATCAACCATTATTGGTGATGCTGTAGTTCGCACACTCGAGTTCCTTGGCCACAAGGTTATTCGTGCCAATCATATTGGAGATTGGGGCACCCAGTTTGGTATGTTGATCGCAAACCTTGAGCGAGTTCAAAAAGAGTCCGGTGAAGTCTCGATGGAGTTGTCCGATCTTGAAGCTTTCTACCGTGAGTCAAAAAAACTCTACGATGAAGATGAAGAATTTGCAGAAAAAGCTCGCAGCTATGTGGTCAAACTGCAAAGTGGTGACGAGTATTGTGCTGAAATGTGGAAGAAGCTGGTAGACATTACCATGATTCAAAACCAGCGAAATTATGATCGTCTCAATGTGTCCTTAACTCGCAATGATGTGATGGGCGAAAGCATGTACAACAGCATGTTGGCCAATATCGTTGCTGACTTAAAAGATAAAGGACTGGCTCAAGAAGACGATGGAGCTCAAGTTGTATTTCTAGACGAATACAAAAATAAAGATGGTGAGCCAATGGGCGTTATCATCCAAAAGCGCGATGGCGGCTTCCTATACACTACAACAGACATTGCCTGTGCTAAATATCGGTACGAGACACTAGGTGCAGACCGCGTGTTGTACTTTATTGACTCTCGTCAGCACCAGCACCTAATGCAAGCTTGGACCATAGTGCGCAAAGCTGGCTATATTCCTGAAAGTGTCTCTCTAGAACACCATGCATTTGGTATGATGCTAGGCAAAGATGGCCGCCCATTTAAAACTCGTGCAGGCGGTACGGTTCGTTTAGCTGACCTATTGGATGAAGCAGAAGAGCGTGCTATCAAACTAATCGAGTCTAAAAACCCTGAACTTGATACCATAGAGAAACAAAAAATCGCCAATACTGTCGCGATGGCAGCTGTGAAATATGCCGACCTTTCAAAACACCGTACAACTGACTATGTGTTTGACTGGGACAATATGCTGGCCTTTGAAGGCAATACTGCGCCTTATATGCAATATGCCTACACTCGCGTTGCTTCTATCTTTGCTAAAGCAGGTATCTCAATGGACTCTCTATCGGGAGACATTAAGATAACAGATGAAAAAGAAAAGGGATTAATTGCTAAGTTGCTTCAATTTGAAGAAGCCGTTCACTCTGTAGCACGTGAAGGCCAGCCTCACATTTTATGTAGCTACCTATTTGAACTAGCGGGACAGTTTTCTAGCTTCTATGAAGCATGCCCAATTCTTAATGTAGAAGAAGACTCCATTAAACAAAGTCGTCTTAAGCTAGCTGCATTGACGGCTAAGACGATCAAGCAAGGTCTATCTCTACTGGGAATTGAAACGTTAGATCGCATGTAAACATAAAACGATCGCGCATTTACAAAGGTTGATGTCATGCATCAACCTTTGTTTTATCGCACGTATACAAATAGCAAGGATTTCACTATGAGCTTTGAGCTGCATCCACAACTTGTCCAAGATACCGATGTTATTGGCCACTTTCCTTTATCCATAGCTCTGCTGCATAAAGATCAAGCGGTTCCATGGGTCATTCTTGTACCAAAGAGAGAAAATGCCAGAGAACTACACCACTTACCCATCCAAGATCAGCAGCAATTTCTGCTTGAATCTCAAACGGTAAGTCAGGCATTAGAGGCTACTTTTCAACCTGACAAACTCAATCTGGGCGCGCTCGGCAATATGGTCCCTCAGCTGCACATTCATCACATCGCACGCTATAAAACAGATGTTGCATGGCCTGGTCCAATATGGGGCAACACCGAAGGAAAGATGCGCTGTGAGAGTGAACAAAAAGCAATGCTGGCTAAAATTCAGAATGTTTTATCACTGAGTAAGTTATTCAAAAAAGATTAAAAAAGCCGCTGTTTACCAGCGGCTTTTTTTACATTGTTACCGTAAGCGACAAACCATCTGTACCAGTTACGGAATACCTAACTCGGGTTATTTTTTTAGCGCTATTGGTATCGACTAATCGAGAAATGACGCCTTTTCTGATCCAAACTTGCAGCATGGCGTCAACACCGTCTTCACTCATGGCAAACTTTTTGGCGAGAGCTTTCTGACTTACACAACCTTGTTCTGCAATATATGACTTGAGTGCTTGTAAAATCATACTACCTGCGCCTCCAATACTTGCTGCTTTTTGCCAGCAAATATTAAGGCTCGATAAGTTAAAGCACACACCAACAATATGCTGCTAATCCATATTGAACTGGATAAAGGAGCTTGTGAAAAATGCGTTGTTTGGTAATAAAGCGCTGCACCACCATAGGCTAGCCCCATAGTCCACAGGGCGATAAAGCGAGCAAATTTATGTCCAAACTCACGAACATAAGCCCCCATAGCGGCCACACACGGCGTGTAAAGCAGAATAAAGATCAGGTAGGCAAAAGCCGCATGACTCGATACAAAACGCTGGTTAAGGTTACCAAAAATAGACGCATCGACCTCTTGCTCTTCAGCAACGACAGAGCTGTCAGTTAAATCCCCAACTTCAATACCAAGGGGATCGGAGTAGCTCAAATCAGATAAATTTTCAGGTATCGACATCACAGCTTCTTTGAGGCTAGCAATCAAATCAAACTCTTCCTCACCCTCTTCGGATGGAGCATATAGGTTATTTAACGTACCAACCACCGCTTCTTTAGCAAAGATCCCCGTTATAATACCTACTGTTGCTGGCCAATTATCTTTCTCAATGCCAATAGGAGCAAAAATAGGGGTCACTGCTTGAGATACTTTTGACAACACCGACTTCTCACTGTCTTGGTTACCAAAGGAACCATCCATACCTACAGAATTGAGAAAACTTAAAATGGTAACGACGACTACAATCGTTTTTCCAGCCCCCAAAACGAACCGCTTAAGCTTTTGCCATGTTTTGAGCAACACATTTTGTACAGTAGGGAGTTCATAATCTGGCATCTCCATTATCAAGCTATCGCTTGAACCAGGATACAGTGTACGTTTGAGAATAAAGCCGGTAAACACAGCTGCCGCAATACCAAGAAGATAAAGAGCAAACACGACATTTTGACCACTTTGTGGAAAAAAGGCAGCAGCAAATAGTGCGTAGACAGGAAGGCGCGCACCACACGACATAAAGGGCGCCATCGAAGCCGCGAGCTTTCTTTCACGCTCTTGGTCTAAGGTCCTCGTTGCCATAATAGCAGGTACATTACAACCAAAGCCCAACACAAGAGGTACGAATGCTTTGCCAGGAAGCCCAACCTTTTGCATCACTTTATCCAAAACAAAAGCAGCTCGAGACATGTAGCCCGAACTCTCGAGTAACGCGAGGAACAAATAGAGACAGGCAATAACAGGAATAAAGGTTGCCACTGTTTGAATACCGCCACCAACACCATCTGCAATCAAAGTGACTAGCCATACGGGTAAATGGTCATCCAACAAATAGTGACCTCCATCAACCAGTAGTGCTCCAACGCCAATATCAAAGAAGTCGATAAAAGCACTGCCTATATTGATGGAAAACATAAACATCAAATACATGATGACAAAAAAGAATGGAACACCAACCCACTTGTTAAGAATGATACTATCCACTTTTTCAGTAAAGCTATGGCTAAGCTTACCTTCCGCCCTACGTACTCGCTTACATTGCTGATGCAAAAAGGTATACTTGGTATCAGCAACCAATAAATCTATATCAATTTCTAAAGCTTTCTGAGCCTGAATAACTCGATTTCTATCTTCTGCAGCTAAAGCATTGAGTACTAATAGATCATTTTCCAGTCCGCGAATTGATAAAGCCCTAGGGGATGCTTGCTCATGATCTTGGAATATCGATTGAAGACTATCGATAGCGCTTTCAAATTCCTCAGGATAGGTAATATCCAATTCATCTAAAGCGACTCCCAAAACCAAGGTTTTGTGTAAACATTCTTTAAATCGTTGAACTTGACTACGATTATTTGCTGATAAAGCAAAAACAGGGCAGCCGAGCATTTTTTCTAATGCTTTGACATCTATGGTTTGGCGTTCACGCTTTAGGGCATCCATCTTGTTTAGGACAACCAGCATAGGTCGTCCTAACTCTCTAAGTTGAAGCGTCATGTACAAACTGCGCTCTAAACAAGTTGCATCTACAACATTAATGATTAAATCCGTTGGATGCGTCAGGACAGCTCTGGAAGCAATCGACTCGTCGATACTATTTCCATCATTACCGCTATCGAGGGCATAAATACCGGGTAGATCGGTTAGAAGAAAGTCATCCCCCGAATGAGTATATCGACCCGTTTTCTTTTCGACTGTTACTCCTGCCCAATTACCCACTTGTTGTTTTGAACCAGTCAAGCCATTAAATAATGTTGTCTTACCGCTATTTGGGTTTCCAACAGTGAGGATTTGATACTCCATTATTGAATCTCCACCACTATTGAGTCTGCAATCTTTGTTCTTACCGCAAGGGACACTCCCCTGATCTCAACTTGAAGTGGATCTCCCATAGGTGCTTTACGAATAAGGGTTACAGGTGTGTTAGGCAGTAGCCCCATAACCATGAGCTTTTTTCTAACATCATTTGATAGCTGTGAAAAACCAGTAATCTTTGCTTTCTGCCCTTGGCTTAAGTGTGACAATTTCATAAAAGAGGCCAATTAAAGATAAAAATGAGAAATATTAGCATTAAGACTTTCGATCTTAACTTGTGTAAATTTTGTAAATCTTGTCCGAAATCAAACATTGCAGATTTGCAACGTTGTTTACGTTAATCCAAAGCCGTTAATTACGTTAAAACATATAAAACCGAATGTTCTATTCTTGTTGTTTCCATTCGAATAACAAATCAAATTTTAAAAAAAAACATTAAATATCAACAAAGTAGATAATATGTCGTTTTTTTATTATTAGCTTGGCGTTAATTTTATAAGTAAAACAATGACCTAGCTTTATAGTTAACCGAGTCAACAGGGAACGCCCCTGGTGGCAATTCCAGAGGTGGTGCAACCCGCACCACTCCGGCAGCAAGCGAAGGTGTCATTGACGCCCGTGGTATAGTCCCCCGGCTATACCACGTAATTTTTTACGCATCATGCCAGAATCCCAAGCCTTAGCAACTCTAAAATACCTCTCAATTAAAACTCAGATGACGCAAAAAAAGCCACTTGAACTTTACAAGAAAGTAAGTCAATGAATTCACAATAGTTTAGATTGATGCGGCTTTTCGAGTGTTATGATGGGTAACAATTTAAATAATCTTTGTTGAATAAAACACTAGTCTCGTGCTGCCACAAATTGCGTTGGAGATACGCCAAATCTGTGTCTAAAACGCCGACTAAAATACGATGGGTCGTTGAATCCACATTCAAACGCGACATCGGATACTTTTTGTCCATTTAACAAACGGCGGCATGCGTAATCAAGACGAATTTCAGTCAGGTAATCAGTAAATGTTCTTTCGGTAGCTGACTTGAACCTACGCTGCAAACTCCGCTCTGAAGTGTACATCTGCTTAGCAGCTGCCGCTGTTCCAAATTCAGAGTCAGAGTAGTTGGTAATCACCAAATCCTGCAGTTTTTTTAGCCACTGATCACTTGGATTAAGATCCGTAAAACTTGGGTCAATACGTTGAGTTATCGAGTCTTCATCAGACTGACTGCTCTTAGGCCAAGTAAACTCTGTCAGTTGTAATCCATTAGAGATATATCTTCTGAAAGTTCCACCGCTTTCTTTTACTAAGGCTTCTATTTCACTCCATGTCTGACAAGAATGGAGCAAAACGTCATCCATTCCCTGAACATTTTCTGACATAGAAAATGTGACCGTCTCTTTTTCATGACGGTACGTCATGTAAACTCTTTGCCCTTTAGCGCAGCGACGAATTAAATTATCGACAAGCAAGTTAAATACACGATCCAGATTTGCAATATAAAGGGTGACGTACGTGTCTTCACTGTGTTCTAAGTCAGTCTCAATCGACAAGCCGACATTAATGATCTCTTCTTGCCAACCATCAAGTACAGACTTAACGATAAGAGCTAGACTGTAAGCTGGTAATGTACCACTGCTCATCGCTCTGTAATTAAGAAGTAAGTCCAACTCATGGTTAATGTAACGATAAAGCTGCTGCTTACTTTTCTTGTTATCTGCCGTAATCTTTGCTGAAAAGTCCTTCAGTCTTACTTTCAGATCCTCTATCAGTTGCTGATACAGAATACGACGGACTTGCAGCTGCTTTCTTAGATGCTCATTGTTGGTTAGGAGGATTCTGCTTTGATGACGCAACTGGTTTGTTTTCAGTGCAATTTGTGATTTGAGTATTCTGTTGGTTTTGACCGCTAAACGAGAACGCCAATTTATCAAGCTAATCACAAAAGCAATAAATATCAGAAGGTAACATAGAGCAGCATATCCTCCCATATACCAAGGAACATCGACAGAAAAAATAAACTTCTCTGTGTCGGTTACCACTTCTCCATTCACCTCACCTCTCACTTCCAATACATAATGACCAGGTAAGGAATGAGCGAGTGTGATAGAAAACCCTGAGATTGATATCCAGTTATCATTTTTGCTCAAACGGTATTCAAGTTTTAGATCGCTCACACTGGGAAGAGCACCAAATTGAAAAGAAAGTGAATCACCAAATTCTGCGTGTGGAAACTCTAAAACACTACCCAGAGAATACCGAGATTGATTAATTCTCACTTCGCTTAGAATAATACGAGTTTTTGGAAGAGAGCTAACATTGAGTTTTTCAATATCAACTGTGATTAGATCATTCTTGGAACCAAGAAGAATACTTTCATGGCTAAATAAAGCACCAGAAGCACAGAGCCCCGTCTGAAGTTCATTATCAATCAAGCCAAAAGGTTCACCATAGTGTTGGCGGAGTTGCCCACTTGAATCATACCGTGTTAAACCACCGGTGGAGCTTAACCAAACTGCACCTCTTGTGCTGGTGAGACATTTCAACACAAGATTAGGGTTCGCCAAGCTTAATGCGTTAATCTGCAATTTATTTACATCAAGAATAAAAGCACCATAGCGGCCTGCAACAGCAAAATATCCGGGCTCAATCCCATCAATACTGACTATGGCCCCATGCTTATTTGATTCATTGATATAGTGAACTTGACCATTATTAACCACGTAGACGCCATGATCGGTACCCAGTACCAATTTACCTTCTTTGTCGATATCCATATCGTTTAACTGAGCATCTAATTCCCCGTTTGTCATCCACTCTGAAGCAAACTGCAGTAGCTCGCCATTTACCGTGTCGTATCGCCAAATACGCTTCTCATCAGCCCCCCATATACCTTCATTGCGATCAATGACCAACAGATCGGCAGAAATAGTTTGCATAAAACTTGGTAGTTTATCTAGAAGTAAAGAACCAGAGGAAATATCAAGAGATAATACCCCTTCATCAGTGGCCAGCCAAAGCGTTTCATTAAGTTCAACCGCATCGTTAACCTGTCCTTCAAACACAAGTTGACTTGAGTTTGGGTTATCGACGAAAAATTTACGCAAACCAAGCCTCGTCACAAGCCAAAATCTATTTTCCTGATTGGCCTTTTTAAAACGGATAAACTTTTCTTTGGTCAAACCATCATTTAACAAAGAGCTGGGTAATCGACTGAAAAAACGAGAAAATTCTGAGAAAAAATAGATACCCGAATCACTAGCAACCCAGATTTCGCCTCGTTTGGAATGAATAACAGAGTATATTTCTTGTCCCACAAAATACTCTATTTGCCTTAAGCTATCTTTGGAGGTGCCTGCAAAAGAGAGAAACTCTAAACCATTAATCGTTCCTATCCAAAAACCTTTTGGTGCTCCCGCCAGACTTAAGACTTGTCGACTTGAGACTTGATAGCTCGGTAAATCAGGATGTTGTAAATCTATGATATAAGCACCTATATCGGTACCAACAACGAGTTTTTGACCAACTAACGAGTAGTGAAGGTCTGTAATATTTTTTGTATCTAAGTTTACAAAACGTTTAAAGCTAACTGATTGCGAGTCCGATGCATAAAGGCCATGATTTGTCGCTAGCACCCATCCAACATTGGTTAACTCCGCATCACTCACGCTTAAATCAGAAAATTGACTGTATTGCTCCAATTTATCAAGTGAGTAGGAGGAGAAAGCCTTACTGTCGACTTGGTAGGTATAAAACCCTGATTGATCGGCAACCCATACATAGCGCCCTGATGTACCAATGTTTCTAATTTCAGAACCAGATGACAGGCTAAATACTAACTGTTCAGGTTTCCCTGGGAGAACACGATAAACTTCATGTCCTGAAGAAAGCCAAAATGTATGATCCAAAAAAGCTAACTGACTAGGCTGTATTGGAATGTTAAATTCTGAGTTAGGTAAAACGTTTTGCCCATCAAAAAAGAACAATTTGTTATTCTGGTCTTGGAACCAAAGACCATCCGTTTCGCCAGGAAAAAGCGTCTTAGCAACAAACACTTGGCCTTTTGATTGTGTGGGAATTGGGTAAGGAAGTGGAGAAAACCACTCTTCTGCCATGGCTAGGCGAACTAAAAGTGAGAGTACTAAAAAGCAAATTGCCCTTTTCACTGCACATTCCTTTGCGCTGTTACCACATCCAAAAGAGTAAAAATCCCAAAATAAGTATTGGGATCTTATTTTTATTACTTACAATTGAATCATTTAATTAATTGATTGTTCGATAAAAAATATCTTATTTGTAGTCCAGAAACAAGATATTGATTCAAAAAACACCTGCCTAATAACAAACTCCGAGAAAAGTGATATCAAGCTGTGTTTCGAAGCAACACTCTTAATTGCTCAAACATGTAACAAAACTATCAGCCATAGACTGAATAAAGACAAAGTAACTATCCGGACCAACTTTTATATCAGTGCCAAGTGGATCAAGTTCACCTTTTTTCGCAACGCTACCACGAAGTACTGAATCAATCACGGCTGGTGAAAACTGTGGCTCTGAGAATACACATTTAGCATCACCTTTAGATAGTTTCGTTTTGATATCAATCAGCGTCTTAGCTCCCGGTTTCCTCTCCGGACTCACTGTAAACTCTCCAATATGATTTAGGCTATAATCTTGCTCAAAGTAGCCATACGCATCGTGAAATACGTAATATCCAACTTCTTTAACTGGATCTAACTGCGCCCGCCATTTGTTAGCATACTCTGCAAGTTTGTTGACAAAACTTTGATAGTTGGACTGATAAACAGTCTTATTTTCAGGATCAATCAGCGCAAGCCTTTCACTCAAAGCCTTTGCTATTTGCGCACTTTGTTTTAAACCAAGCCAAACATGAGGATCATGGCTACCATGATCATGGCCTTCATGGTGATGTTCCTCTGGTGCAAATGCCCTGAGATCGAGATCGTTTATCTCGCTAATCGTAAGAATATTTTGACGACCTTCGAGCACTTTAGCTAAAAAGGGTTCTAAGTCGTGGCCATACCATACAACAAGGTCGGCTTTCTTCAGGCGTTTAACATCCGATGGTTTTAGGGCATAATCATGCGGAGAAGTTCCAGCGTCTAGCAGTACCTCTGGGTTGGAAATTCCTCTGGTAATTTCGAAACTAATCATCTGTATAGGCTTAATACTGGTCAATACTTGACTCGCATTAACGCTACCAATAAGTAGCATGGACAGAAGAGGGGCAAGGTATTTCATAAGTCAATATCACTAATCTGTGGTGTTAAAGTTTGACAGATGTTACATTATAACAATAGTTTTTTGCAAATGAGTCCTATTCATGTCGACATTAGTCGAACTACAACAAGTCAGTGTTCAATTTGGTGAGCGTAAAGTTCTTGATAAGGTCAGCCTAAGCATCAAAAAAGGTGAAATCACTACTTTAATCGGTCCAAATGGTGCTGGGAAGTCTACCTTAGTTAAAGTACTTTTGGGGCTTCAAGATCAATACCAAGGTACTGTCACCAAAGTAAATAACATCAAGATTGGCTATGTCCCACAAAAACTTAAGCTCAACGATTCTCTTCCTTTAAACGTTCAACGTTTCATGAAACTTGCGGGTAAATATAGCATTCAAGAACTAAGGGAAGCCCTTAACTTGGTTGGCGCTGAACATTTAATAAAAGCCAGCATGCATTCACTCTCTGGAGGAGAATGTCAACGCGTATTACTTGCAAGGGCGCTGCTTCAACGGCCCGATTTATTGGTGCTTGACGAACCTGCACAAGGTGTAGATGTGCAAGGTCAAATCGATTTATACGATCTAATTGACACTATCCGCCATCGTTTTCAATGTGCTGTTTTTATGGTCTCTCACGATTTACACCTTGTTATGGCCAAAACTGACGACGTCATTTGCCTGCATCATCATGTTTGCTGCTCTGGTGCTCCCGCAGTGATAACAAAACATCCCAGTTATATTGCTTTATTTGGTGCAGCAAAAAGTGAATCTCTTGCGTTTTATCATCATCAGCACGATCACCATCACCATGATCTCGCCGGTGAGCCTGTTTCAGGCAACGCCGCAACATGTTCAAACCATTCACACGGTCACCACCATGATTGAATTTTTATTGCCTTCAATGCTTGCCGGACTTGGCATTGCCATTATTGCCGGCCCACTTGGTTCCTTTGTGGTATGGCGAAAGATGGCATACTTCGGAGACACCTTAGCTCACGCCTCACTGATGGGTCTAGCGTTAGGTTTCTTGCTCGATATCAACCTTTATTTAGCTTTAACGGTTTGCTGCCTAGCCTTGGCATTGATTTTAGTAACGTTACAAAGGCAACAGTTGGTCGCAACAGACACATTATTAGGAATATTGGCACACAGCGCTCTTTCTTTGGGACTCGTCGCGGTGAGCTTTCTTGACAATGTGAGAATTGATTTAATGAGCTATTTATTCGGTGACTTGCTGGCCGTCACACCAGAAGACCTTCTCTATATTTTCTCCGGTGTTATCATTATCTGTGGCGTGCTTTATTATTTTTGGCAGTCCTTACTCGCAACGACAGTAAGCGAGGACCTCGCCGCCGTCGAAGGACACAATATAGAATTAATGCGTCTAGTCCTTATGATTTTAGTCGGATTAGTCATTGCCATTGGGATGAAGTTTGTTGGCGCACTTATCATTACTTCGTTATTGATTATCCCAGCCGCTACTGCAAGGCGTCTAGCTCAAACCCCAGAGCAAATGGCATCGATAGCCTCGGTCATAGGTGCAATTGCGGTTTTAGCGGGTTTGAGTATGTCTTGGTATTATGACACTCCAGCGGGTCCCTCAGTCGTAATAAGTGCCACAAGCATGTTTATGTTGGCTCAGCTTTATCGACCACGAGGCTAAAAGAAAAAGGCTGATGTAAATACATCAGCCTAATAGCAATCAAACTAGACACCAATCATTAAGCGCCTTCGTTATGTAGCTCCAGATTCGCTAGGTCTTGCTGAATTTCTCGCTGAGTTTTAACATCATCGCTGCGCAAAGACTCTAAGAAATCAAGATACTTTTGATCTATATCCCCGGTGACATAATCACCATTAAAAACTGAAGTATCAAATCTAGTTATATCGGTATTTCCCATACCTACGGCGGTGATCAAGTCTTCTAAGGTCTGAAAAATGAGTTCGTCTGCTCCTATTTGCTTACAAATCGCATCATTATCACGACCGTGAGCGATTAATTCATTCGCACTTGGCATATCTATCCCATATACGTTAGGGAAACGTACCTCTGGCGCAGCAGAAACCATGAAGACCTTTTTCGCTCCTGATTCTCTGGCCATTTCTATAATTTGCTCAGAGGTGGTTCCTCGAACAATAGAATCATCGACTAGCAGCACATTTTTATCCTTAAACTCAGAACGAATCGCATTGAGCTTACGACGAACAGACTTTTTGCGTTGCTGCTGTCCAGGCATTATAAACGTTCTACCGACATAACGGTTTTTCACAAAACCCTGGCGATACGGTTTATCTATGGCCTGAGCGATTTGCAGGGCAATGTCACATGACGTTTCCGGTATAGGTATTACAACATCAATATCCAAATGGCTGAAATCTTCGTGAATACGAGCACCAAGTTTTTTACCCATTTCAACACGGGCACTGTATACCGAGATTTTGTCGATAAATGAGTCCGGGCGCGCAAAATAAACAAACTCGAAAATACACGGATTCAGTGTAGGATTATCAGCACATTGTTTGGCATGTAACTTCCCATCAAACGTGACATAGATCGCTTCACCAGGAGCAAGGTCGCGCACAAAATCAAACCCAACAGCATCAAGAGCAACAGACTCTGACGCAACCATATATTCTTGCTGGTCGCCAACCTCACGCTTACCTAAACAAAGTGGCCTGATTCCATTTGGATCACGAAAAGCAATCATGCCATGGCCGATAACCATAGCAGAAACCGCATACGCCCCCTTAATAGTACGGTGCACATTAGTTACAGCTCGGAACACATCCTCTGCCGTTACATTGCCTTTAACCGTGTCAATTTCGTGGGCAAGGACATTGAGCAAAACTTCAGAGTCTGAGGTTGTGTTTACATGACGGCGGTCTTTCTCGAATAGTTTCTCGCGAACTTCAGCGGCGTTAGTCAGATTTCCATTATGGGCAAGAGTAATACCAAATGGTGAGTTGACGTAGAAAGGTTGTGCTTCTGAAGCGCTAGAGCTGCCTGCAGTTGGGTAACGCACATGACCTATTCCCACCGTCCCTTGAAGACGTTGCATGTGCTTAGCTTCAAACACATCTTTGACTAAACCATTCGCCTTTCTCAGACGAAAACGATTGCTTTCTATGGTACAAATACCCGCGGCATCTTGGCCACGGTGCTGCAACACAGTCAGTGCGTCATAAATAGACTGGTTTACAGGCGTTGCACCCACGATTCCAACAATACCACACATGTCCTAACCCTCGATTTGCGACAATGGCTGGCGCACTAACGTGCACCAGATAAGAAACTCGACGTAGCTTGTATGTGCTCAAAAAAAGGCTCAATGATACGGCTAAATTCCGGCACCAACTGCGAGCCTTTCCACCACTCTGAATCTGAAAACGAGGTAAACGTATCCATAAAAAACAGCGCAGCGGAAACAATGAGAACACCTCTCAAGCCACCAAAAACAACACCTAACACTCTGTCTGTTCCGGACAAACCTGTCTTCTGCACGAGTTGAGCAATGACATAATTAACTATAGCGCCCACAACAAGTGTTGAAACAAACAATACGGCTATCGCAGCTCCGTTGCGAAACATATCGTCTTGTATATTGGAAAAATACACTGCTAACTTAGCATAGTACTGGCTGGCGATAAAAAACGCCGCAAACCAAATAACTAACGACAATGCTTCTTTTGCGAAGCCACGAACTAAACTGATCACCGCCGATAGGCCGATCACACCTAAAATGACAACATCTAATGAATTCATCGGTTCTAACATCTTAAGTTGGCGCGCATTTTAACAGAAAAAACGCTAACGCAAACGTTTTCTTATGGATTTAATGGTTTAAATTTGAGCAATTGGCCTTTTGAGCCGGTAATTTTATCCAACTCTACGAGTTGACGCTCAAGTTTACTCTTCGATACATCAGGACCAATAATCACTCGTGTAAAACCATTTTCGAGCTTCGCATGGGCCTGATATCCCCTTTTCTGTAAATCTTTCACCACATTTTTTGCGTTTTCAGCATTCTTTAGTGCCATAAGCTGAATAATCCACGCGCTATCAACATAAGCATTTTGATTTGGGAGTTCTTTTGTCGACACAGCCACCTGATCTTTGACCTCAGTCGATAGTGACTGAGGAGATTCTTGCACAACTTCAATAGGACTCTCAGGCAAACTAACTGGGTCTTCAATAGGTTGCCGAATTTCAAAGCTCTCAACTGCGCTATCAAGCTCAGGTTTTATTGGAATACTAGCCACACCCTCTTTGTAATGCGTTTTTTTACCATCAAGCACATCAGGTAATACAATAACTCCAATGGAAACCAATACTATGGTTCCCATTAAACGTTTTTGAAACTTACTGGCCATTTATTCTCCTCGGCTCTTCCAATACTCAAGCACTTCCCCAACTGTGAGAAAAGATCCAACAACAAGTATGACGTCATTCGCCTCAGCGTCTTCCAATGCGGTTGTGAAAGCATGCGTCGGGGTTGAAAATGTCTTAACATTATCCGGCAAAAATTGACACAGTTCGTCTGCATTCGCTGCTCTAGGACCGTTTAACGAAGCTGGATACCATTCATCTGCTACCGAAGATAGGGTATCCAAAGTCGCTTGAATATCTTTATCATGAAGCATTGCGACAACAGTTCGAACTCTCCGGTTAGAGTATTTAAGCTGGATTTGCTCAACCAAATACGCAGCAGAATGAGGGTTATGCGCCACATCTAGAATGATACAAGGCTTATGTTGAAGGACCTGCATCCTCCCAGGAAGCTGTGCTGCCTTTAACCCTTTGACTATATTGATGTCTGATATATCTAAGTTAGCCGTTGCCAAAGCCATAAGTGCCGTGGCTGCATTTGGCAAAGGCAATGATGGGATGGGAAGCTGCTCTAAACGATAAGAACCATGACTCCAACACCAATTATGCTCATCTATAACTTGGTAATTATACTGAATTCCAACCTGATATAACTCTGCACCAATGTCGTCGGCATGAGCAGCAACTGTCGATGGAGCTTTGGGTTGACCACATACGGCTGGCTTACCAGAACGATAAATGCCCGCTTTTTCAAAGCCGATTACTTCAATATCATCGCCAAGCCAGTCGACGTGGTCGATAGCCAGGCTTGTGATAACAGAAACATCATGTTCAACGACATTGGTCGCATCTAGCCGGCCTCCTAAGCCAACTTCAAGTAGCACCACATCAACACGCTCTTTTTGAAACATACGCAGTGCCGCCAAGGTCCCAAATTCAAAAAAGCTTAAACTGGTATCTCCACGTACAGTTTCAATGTAGTCAAAAGCCTGAGTGTGCTTCTCATCTGCCATTTCTAGTCCATTGATGCGGACACGCTCGTTGTAACGGATGAGGTGTGGTGAACTATATACACCTACGGAGTAACCTGCATCAAGGAGTATAGCCTCCATCAAAGCACAGGTTGAACCTTTGCCATTCGTCCCAGCGACAGTAATGATAGTTGGAGCAGGCTTGGTTAGATTGGCCAATTCAGCGACGGCCAAAACACGCTCAAGGTCGAGATCGATTGCGGAAGAGTGGATATTTGTCAAATAATCAAGCCACATCGATAATGGGGATGTGGCTTGAGGTGTTTGGAGATGATTCATCTAACGTTAACCAAATAATTGAGGTTGTTTGTTAGTGACTACTTTACCCTTTTTCACCCGCTTCTGGTACAGAATAAGCGGCTTCATTTTGTGAGTTGTTTATAGAAACAACGAGAGGTGAAGGTTTATTGGTCATTTTAGCCATCAAACTACCAACACGCTGACGCATTTCTCTACGATCAACTATCATATCAATCGCACCGTGGTCAAGTAAGAACTCACTACGTTGGAAGCCTTCTGGTAAATCTTCTCGTACTGTTTGTTCAATCACTCGACGACCAGCAAATCCAATTAATGCTTTAGGCTCACCAATATTGACATCGCCAAGCATAGCTAAACTCGCTGAGACTCCGCCCATAGTTGGGTCTGTCATGACAGAGATAAAGGGTAAACCTTGTTTCGACAAACGCTCAAGTGCAGCACTGGTTTTTGCCATTTGCATAAGAGACATGAGCGCCTCTTGCATACGTGCTCCACCACTGGCTGAAAAACATACTAGGCCGCATTTATTTTCTATCGCTGCCTCTACAGCGCGAACAAAACGAGCGCCAACTACAGAGCCCATAGATCCACCCATAAAGGAGAATTCAAACGCACAGGCTACGATTGGCTGTCCCAGCAGTTCACCTTTCATAACAACTAAAGCGTCTTTCTCACCGCTGCTCTTCTGAGCAGAAGAAATACGATCTTTATATTTCTTAGAGTCTTTAAACTTCAGTTTATCTTGCGGCTCTAACTCATCCGCTAGCTCAACTCTATTATTTTCATCCAGAAATGTCTCTAAGCGACGACGCGCAGGCATGCGCATGTGATGGTCACATTTCGGACATACTTCTAGGTTACGCTCTAATTCAGCATGATAGAGTACCTGCTCACATGAGGTACACTTAGTCCATACACCTTCTGGTATAGATGCTTTACGAGAACTAACAATATTGCTTTTTTCTAAAATCTTTTCAAGCCAACTCATGGAAGACCTTTTCTTTAACTAGCCTTCGCTGTAGGCGAAGGACAAAAATTCTCAATTTACGCGAGAGGATTAAAGCATATTAAATGCCAAGTGTAGACAAAAAACTGGTTGTACCTATTAACTACCTAACCTCTCAAACCCTATAAAGAATTGATCATTCGAACAATTTATTACAGCTTAGTTCAAATCATCTGGCAAAAACAGTGGCCCCAGTGGTGGTTGAGGCAGTTCAAATTGCTGTGGATAATCCACACTGACTAGGTATAGACCTTGAGCTTTCGCCGTCGCACCGGCTAG
This sequence comes from Vibrio aquimaris, assembly GCF_009363415.1. Taxonomy (NCBI): domain Bacteria; kingdom Pseudomonadati; phylum Pseudomonadota; class Gammaproteobacteria; order Vibrionales; family Vibrionaceae; genus Vibrio; species Vibrio aquimaris. The sequence continues at coordinate 2,260,940 of NZ_CP045350.1, forward strand.
CTTGCGATCTCTTGCTTTCAGCAGCCAATCGATCCACTCAGGAGCTTGCTCACCTCGCCCTACGCATATCAAGCTACCCACAATATTACGTACCATATGGTGAACAAACGCATTGGCCTTAATATCAACCACTACATATTGACCATGTCGTGTCACATTCAGGTGCATAACGTTTCGCCAAGGGCTTTTGGACTGGCAATGAACGGCACGAAAAGAGGTAAAGTCATTTTCGCCTAGTAAACATTGACCAGCTTGGTGCATTTTAGCGATATCAAGCTCACCATGATAATGGCTCACACCCGAAGATAGAATCCCAGGTCGTAGAGCATTATTGAATATGATGTACCTATATCTTCGTGCGGTTGCAGTAAAGCGAGCATGAAAGTCTTTAGGGACTTCTTTAGCCCATCTTACGCAAATATCACTGGGAAGATTAGCATTCACTCCCATAGTCCAAGCCACCATTTTTCTACTTGCATCTGTATCAAAATGAATGACTTGCCCTGTACCATGAACGCCTGCATCAGTGCGACCTGCACATTGAACTTCTACTGGATGGTTAGCGACGATAGTCAAAGCATGCTCCAGTTTTTCTTGAACACTTTGAACTTCCTTCTGACGCTGCCAACCAAAGTACTGACTACCATTGTACTCAATACCTAATGCAATTCTCATTGGACTACTCTCTTCGAAAGTTGGCCAAGGAGTATATACATTTTGGCATCAAATGGTAAGAGGCTAAGTGTTAGTCACTTACCCTCGGCCATTGATTGTATCAATCAAGTTTTTAGCCTCTCGTCGAATTTCGTCACTACCGTCAACAATCGCTTCCTCTAATAACTTAATCGCTCCTTCTGGATCATTCATTTCAATGTATATTTTCGCCAAGTCGAGCTTACCAGCAGCCTCAGAGTTATCATCAACATCAACATCTCCCGTATCGCCAATAACATCAGGAAAATCACTTAAACCAACATCAAGCTGAAGATCTTCTTCCTGTATATCCTGCTGCTCATCGTTATCAACTTCGGCCATTAATTCGTCAATGGACTTGAACTCGCTTTCATCTGGAACGAAGTCCTCGAGTTCTTCTTGATCTTCCCAATTTTCGTCTAAAATTTGAGCTTGCTCTGGGCTGTTGTTTTCATCCCAAATGCCCTGTTCATCTTCGGGGATATCATCTGTAATCTCTGCCTGCTGTTCTGGGGAAAGATTAAAACCATTCCAATCTTCTCCGCCCACTTCCAGCATGGCTTCAATATCTAAGCCAGCACTGTCGGAAGTTATTGAATCTGGAGACTCAAAATCAAAACTCCCCTCTAACTCATTAGTATTCTCAGACAGCAACTCTTCAAAAGCCGACTCATTGTACTCGTTATTTGCAAGCTCTTGAGCAGCTTCAGATGGGATCTCACTCAGTGACGGTATGTCAACTTCATCAAGCTTAAAATCTTCCTCATTACTTTCTGGCTCTGGCTCTGGCTCTGGCTCTGGCTCTGGCTCTGGCTCTGGCTCTGGCTCTGGCTCTGGCTCTGGCTCTGGCTCTGGCTCTGGCTCTGGCTCTGGCTCTGGCTCTGGCTCTGGCTCTGGCTCTGGCTCTGGCTCTGGCTCTGGCTCTGGCTCTGGCTCTGGCTCTGGCTCTGGCTCTGGCTCTGGCTCTGGCTCTGGCTCTGGCTCTGGCTCTGGCTCTGGCTCTGGCTCTGGCTCTGGCATTTTAGGATGGTCGCCATCATCTGTGTCAACTGATAAAGGCGCTTCTGGACCAATTTCTTCTGTAGAACCCTCACCATATTTAGGTATGTCTAAATCGGAGAGATCAAGAGAGGGCTTCTCTTGCGTGACACCTGATGGTGATACTTCTTCGCCTAACTCAGCTGCCGCGTCTTCTTCGGTAAATTCTGGAAGCTCTGCATCATCAAGCTGGGCCATCTCTTCAGATTCTGCTGGTGCGTCTGGCTCTGCTTCTTCGCCTAACTCAGCTGCCGCGTCTTCTTCGGTAAATTCTGGAAGCTCTGCATCATCAAGCTCGGCCATCTCTACAGATTCTGCTGGCGCATTTAACTCTGTTTCCTCGCCTAACTCAGCTGCCGCATCTTCTTCGGTGAATTCTGGAAGCTCTGCATCATCAAGCTCGGCCATCTCTTCAGATTCTGCTGGCGCCTCTAACTCTGTTTCCTCGCCTAACTCAGCTGCCGCGTCTTCTTCGGTGAACTTTGGAAGCTCTGCATCATCAAGCTCGGCCACCTCTTCAGATTCTGCTGGCGCCTCTAACTCTGTTTCCTCGCCTAACTCAGCTGCCGCGTCTTCTTCGGTGAACTCTGGAAGCTCTGCATCATCAAGCTGGGCCATCTCTTCAGATTCTGCTGGTGCGTCTGGCTCTGCTTCTTCGCCTAACTCAGCTGCCGCGTCTTCTTCGGTAAATTCTGGAAGCTCTGCATCATCAAGCTCGGCCATCTCTTCAGATTCTGCTGGTGCGTCTGGCTCTGCTTCTTCGCCTAACTCAGCTGCCGCGTCTTCTTCGGTAAATTCTGGAAGCTCTGCATCATCAAGCTCGGCCATCTCTACAGATTCTGCTGGCGCATTTAACTCTGTTTCCTCGCCTAACTCAGCTGCCGCATCTTCTTCGGTGAATTCTGGAAGCTCTGCATCATCAAGCTCGGCCATCTCTTCAGATTCTGCTGGCGCCTCTAACTCTGTTTCCTCGCCTAACTCAGCTGCCGCGTCTTCTTCGGTGAACTTTGGAAGCTCTGCATCATCAAGCTCGGCCACCTCTTCAGATTCTGCTGGCGCCTCTAACTCTGTTTCCTCGCCTAACTCAGCTGCCGCGTCTTCTTCGGTGAACTCTGGAAGCTCTGCATCATCAAGCTGGGCCATCTCTTCAGATTCTGCTGGTGCGTCTGGCTCTGCTTCTTCGCCTAACTCAGCTGCCGCGTCTTCTTCGGTAAATTCTGGAAGCTCTGCATCATCAAGCTCGGCCATCTCTTCAGATTCTGCTGGCGCCTCTAACTCTGTTTCCTCGCCTAACTCAGCTGCCGCGTCTTCTTCGGTGAATTCTGGAAGCTCAGCGTCATCAAGCTCGGCCATCTCTTCAGATTCTGCTGGCGCCTCTAACTCTGTTTCCTCGCCTAACTCAGCTGAGGGATCATCTTCAATTAGCCAATCATCATCTTGAGGTATGCCAAATTCATTTGGAATGGCTTCAGGCATTGGAGCTACCTGAGAAGTTTCTGATTCAAGATCTACGTCTTCATCAAGCGTGGCTGGCTCTAGCTCCTCGGCAGGCGCTTCCATTTCCGGCAACTCAGGCTCTTCAGAGACTTCGGCTTCTGCCGCTTCTGGGTCAAGAGCAAGGTCTTCATCAAGCGCAGCTGGCTCTAGCTCCTCGGCAGGCGCTTCCATTTCCGGCAACTCAGGCTCTTCAGAGACCTCGGCTTCTGCCGCTTCTGGGTCAAGAGCAAGGTCTTCATCAAGCGCGGCTGGCTCTAGATCCTCGGCAGGCACTTCCATTTCCGGCAACTCAGGCTCTTCAGAGGCCTCGGCTTCTGGGTCAAGACCAAAGTCTTCATCAAGCGTGGCTGGCTCTAGCTCCTCGGCAGGCGCTTCCATTTCCGGCAACTCAGGCTCTTCAGAGACCTCGGCTTCTGCCGCTTCTGGGTCAAGAGCAAGGTCTTCATCAAGCGCGGCTGGCTCTAGCTCCTCGGCAAGCGCTTCCATTTCCGGCAACTCAGGCTCTTCAGACACCTCGGCTTCTGCCGCTTCTGGGTCAAGAGCAAGGTCTTCATCAAGCGCAGCTGGCTCTAGCTCCTCGGCAGGCGCTTCCATTTCCGGCAACTCAGGCTCTTCAGAGACCTCGGCTTCTGCCGCTTCTGCGTCAAGAGCAAGGTCTTCATCAAGCGCGGCTGGCTCTAGATCCTCGGCAGGCGCTTCCATTTCCGGCAACTCAGGCTCTTCAGAGGCCTCGGCTTCTGGGTCAAGACCAAAGTCTTCATCAAGCGTGGCTGGCTCTAGCTCCTCGGCAGGCGCTTCCATTTCCGGCAACTCAGTCTCTTCAGAGACCTCGGCTTCTGCCGCTTCTGGGTCAAGAGCAAGGTCTTCATCAAGCGCGGCTGGCTCTAGATCCTCGGCAGGCGCTTCCATTTCCGGCAACTCAGGCTCTTCAGAGGCCTCGGCTTCTGGGTCAAGACCAAAGTCTTCATCAAGCGCGGCTGGCTCTGGCTCCTCGGCAGGCGATTCCGGTTCTGGCAGATCAGACTCTTCAGACACCTCGGCTTCTGCCGCTTCTGGGTCAAGAGCAAGGTCTTCATCAAGCGCGGCTGGCTCTAGCTCCTCGGCAGGCGCTTCCATTTCCGGCAACTCAGGCTCTTCAGAGACCTCGGCTTCTGCCGCTTCTGGGTCAAGAGCAAGGTCTTCATCAAGCGCGGCTGGCTCTAGATCCTCGGCAGGCGCTTCCATTTCTGGCACATCTGATTCTTCAGAGGCCTCAATTTCTGCCGCTTCTGGGTCAAACTCAGGTTCTTCACCAAGCGCAGATGAATCTTCGTTTTCCTTTGGTGCTTGTGACTGTTCTTGCTGAGCGAGAATATCCTCTTCTACGGCATCACCATCTGAAGAAGATAATGAGTCTGTACGTGCAGAAACCGGCGCATCATTAACTGCCTGGGAACTGATCTCGGACGGTTCTTCTTCAGCGAATGCTGAGGTCGTCTCATCACTGTCTGGCTCTGGCTCTGGCTCTGGCTCTGGCTCTGGCTCTGGCTCTGGCTCTGGCTCTGGCTCTGGCTCTTCAGAGCTTATTTCAGGCTCTGATTGATTCACAACCTCTTCTAGAGCGTTTTCGCTTTCTGACGACGTCTCAAGGTCAAGCTCATCCAGTAAAGGATCACCTTCAGGAGCAGCACTTAGCATGTCGTCCATAAAGTCTTCACTAGAGAAGTCATCTTCGACCATTGCAGAATCGACTGTGCTGTCACCTGCGATATTTTCCAGCTCATCGCCTGCTGTAGTGTCAGTCTGACTATCGATATCTACCAATTCTTCGAATAAATTGGTAGCTTCATCACCAAGATCTTCTGTTAATGCCCCTTCTTCTTGCTCATCTACCAACAACTCGTCGAGAGTTTCTGTCGAATCGAGGTCAAGAGTATCATCAGCAGTAATTAGTTCATCAAATGCACTTTCATCACTTACAGCCTCTGTATCGCCGATATCATCTATTGTACCGACGCTGTCGTCATGGTCACCAAGAGATTCGTCGAGAAGCTCAGTTTCGCCCGGTAACTCTGCATCTCCATCTTCATCAATAAGCTCATCAAGCAAATCAATGCTGTCTTCTGAAACGTCTACCGAGTCTTCACTTAGGGCTTCGTCGAGAAGTTCGGTCTCACCGGGTAGCTCTGTGCCTGCGTCTTCGTCAACGAGTTCATCGAGCAAATCCGTACTATCTTCTGAGACATCTACCGAGTCTTCACTTAGGGCTGCGTCAAGAAGCTCAGTTTCACCGGGTAGCTCTGTACCTGCATCCTCGTCAATAAGCTCATCGAGCAAATCCGTACTATCGTCTGAGACATCTATAGAGTCTTCACTTAGGGCTTCGTCAAGAAGTTCGGTCTCGCCGGGTAGCTCTGTGCCTGCATCCTCATCAATAAGCTCATCGAGCAAATCAATGCTATCGTCTGAAACATCTACCGAGTCTTCGCTTAGGGCTTCGTCGAGAAGTTCGGTCTCACTGGGTAGCTCTGTGCCTTCATCTTCATCAATAAGCTCATCGAGCAAATCAATACTATCGTCTGAAACATCTACCGAGTCTTCGCTTAGGGCTTCGTCGAGAAGTTCGGTCTCACCGGGTAGTTCTGTGCCTACGTCTTCGTCAACGAGTTCATCGAGCAAATCTGTACTATCTTCTGATACATCTACAGAGTCCTCAGCGAGGGCTTCGTCGAGAAGCTCGGTCTCACCAGGCAGTTCAGTATCCGAGCCTTCATCTAAAAGTTCATCTAATGTAGATGCCGGATCCTCATCAGTGTCAGCGCTTCCGGGCTCGTCAAGTAAGGTATCAAAATCTAAATCGTCATCTGAATCACTTTCGTTAAATAAGTCGTCCAACAAAGATTGATCTAACTCGTCAGCGCCTAAATCCTCTGATTCACCGTCCGCAGCAAGCAAAGAATCCAGTTCATTATCAGTTATGTCATCACTGTCGTCGGATAAATCAAATGCGCTTTCAGGTTCATCGCCTTGTGTGGGCGCTTCATCAGCGCCAGATTCATCACTACTTTCATCCAACTCGGCAAGAGATTCATCTAACTCTCCATCATCTCCGATACCTGCGAATGGATCTTCACCATCTTCGCCTTCAAGATTAAAGTCGAGATCATTATCTTCTAAGTCAGCAAAGACATCCTCTTCGTCTGAAGCTCCTTCTTCAAGCTCATCAGAGAATAATTGTTCTTCATCTGAAGACTCTCCGAACAAATCATCATCGAGTAGGAGGTCATCTTCCACATCATCATCAATTGGTGGAGGAGCAACTGGCGCCGTCTCAGGTGCTGGCTCAGCTGATGCAGACGCTTGTGGCTGCTCTTGGGCCTCTTTTTTACGACGACCAAGAAGCGTCATAAGAACCAATCCGATCAGCAGACCTGGTATAATCGCCATAGCCGCGACAAAAGCCGTGCTCGAAAGTAAATCGTCCAAAGCTGTAGGCTTAAGTCTTTGTTCCTCAGCAAGCCTCTCTCGCTCTGCTTCGATAAGCTTTTCAACTTCACTGCGAATACGAGATTCATCGCCTAGCTCATCTTTAAGTACGTCAACTTCAGATTGAACATCGGCTAGCATTAGCCTCAGCTTGTGATTTTTCTCTTCCAGAGCTAACAGTTCGCTTTCTGAATTTTCAAGCTGTTTCTCAAGAGATGTAACTTGATGCTTGTGCTCTCTTTGGACAATTTTCTCTAAGCTACTTGTTGGTTTCTCTGAACTGTCTTTAACCATGGACTCTTTCGCCATGGTCTCTTGTTGAAGTTCTTTCGCTTCAGCTTCCACCACTTGAGGGGGAACAGGCGCCTGAGCTTGTGGTCTACGCACTGTTGGCGCAGCAGTACCCGACAAACGAGCTTGGTGAGCAGCCATAATATTAACGGCTTCTTGAGTTGAGACACCTTGAGCTTGGGCAAGAGAGGGGATACGAAGCGTGCTGCCGGGGATCAATTCGTGTATATTTTGGTTAGCAAAAGCTTGGGGATTAAGTTGGTATATGGCAAATAGCGTTTGCTGAACAGTAACACTAGCCGAAGGTCGTAAACGGCTGGCAATGGACCAGAGGGTTTCTTGTGATGTAGTAGGTCCATAGAAACGTGAAGGCTCGTTGACATTGCGTCTTTGCCCTGAAGCAAGGTCGGAATATCGTGATGTAGCCCGAGGTTCATTGTCTGGTCCCGTTAGACGAATGCTCTCGGCAATAACAGTCGATGACTGAGTCACGACTGCCAATAATAAAGGCAGCAATAGACACTTAAAAATTCGAAGCATAGAAGGCTCAGCTATGTGCTCAATAAATTTTACTGTAATGATCTGTTAAATATATCGGATAAACACGCTAAAACTATAGACGCATAGCTAAAAAATGTGTTGCTGGCGCCATATTCGTATTAATCTCACGCTAAATTTGGAAATTAGATTAAAAAAGCCTCACGCGAATGTGAGGCTTTGCTATGGAAAACGTCTAGGGTAAAAGCCCCACAGACACTCTTGTTAGTAATAATCCCGAATTAATACTTCGGCAATCTGGACTGCGTTGGTCGCAGCACCTTTACGTACATTATCAGCAACCACCCAAAGATTAATCCCGCTATGATGACTAATGTCATTGCGAATCCGACCAACCATGACATGGTCTTTACCTCCGCCATCTCTTACTTGGGTAGGAAAATCTGCACCGTGAAATACTTCAATACCTTCTGTTTGTTCCAGTAAGTTAACAACTTCTTGGGCATCAATTGGAGAACGAGTTTCGATATGAACCGCTTCCGCATGCCCATAAAATACGGGAACACGAACACAAGTAGGATTTACCATGATTGTTGAGTCGTTGAAAATCTTTTGCGTTTCCCACACCATTTTCATTTCTTCTTTGGTGTAGCCGTTATCCATAAACTTATCGATTTGAGGAAGGCAGTTAAAAGCTATCTGCTGAGAAAATTGTTCATTTTCCGCTGGCATACCATTGAGAAGCTTTGCCGTTTGACCAGCAAGTTCGTCGACTCCTGATTTACCGGCACCAGAAACGGATTGGTATGTAGACACGTTGATCCGCTCTATACCAACCGCATCTTGGATCGGTTTCAGAGCAACGAGCATTTGAATCGTAGAACAATTTGGGTTGGCAATAATATTACGATTACGAAACTCCGCAATCGCCTCTGGGTTCACTTCAGGCACCACGAGCGGGACATCATAGTCGTAGCGAAAGTTAGATGTATTATCTATAACAATCACACCGTCATCTGCTGCAATCGGCGCCCATTTTGCAGACAAGTCCCCACCTGCGGAGAATAAGCCAATATGAGCTTGAGACCAGTCGAAGTTTTCTACATTTTCAACTTGCACTGTTTTACCGTTAAAACGATAAGTTTTACCTTCACTGCGCTCACTTGCTAAAAGAAAAATATCGCCAACAGGAAATTTACGCTCTTGGAGTACTTCCAAAATGGTTTCACCTACTGCACCAGTAGCGCCTAAAATGGCAACGTTATATTTTTGGCTCATTGACTTCTTACCTCAATTTTAAAACCTAGTTCTGCTAGCGGCCCAAGGTTCGCTTCTATGCTGCCTCGTAGCGTTACTGCACTGTATTCTCTGCGGTTCCAATAGTGTTTCCGCATTTTATCAAAGGCCCCTTGGTTATCAATCTCACGACGAAATAGAGCATCATCCTTACGCACATCATAAACAAGCTGAGTTAAATTATGTAAAACTGCTTCATCCCATTCCCGATCGAGAACTAATTCAGGCACAGGCGCGTTAGGCAACAGCTTATTTTCATGTGCACGCAAATCGTCATTCAAAAATTCACAATAGCGATTAAAAATCATAGTTGTGCCGCGAGCTTTACCCTCGAGTCCATATCCAGCAATATGAGGAGTTGCAAATGCGAGTAAAGGTAGTAGGTCCATATCTACCTCTGGTTCAAACTCAAATACATCAAGAGCAGCTATAAAGCCGTCTTGTTTAATCAAACGTGCTTTCAACGCGGTGTTATCAACCACAGGTCCCCGAGCAGCGTTGATTAAAATTTGGTTGCCTCGGAGTTTATCCAATACATCCTTATCGAACAGGTGATAAGTCGGGTTTTCACCATCACGCACTATGGGTGTATGGACAGTAATGATATCAGCTTGTTCAATTAACTGCTCAAATGGCGTAAATGCACGGGAATCCCCTTCTTTCTCCTTAGGAGGATCATTGACAAGTACCTTAACCCCTATCCCTTGGAGGCATTTTTGTAAGTAGCTACCCACTTGACCGGCCCCAACAATTCCAACCGTTTTATCGAATATAGAAAACCCGTGCTGCTGGGCAAGCACCATAATGACACTCACCACATACTCTGCGACTCCAACTTTGTTACATCCAGGAGCAGCAGTAAAGACAATACCTTTTTCATCAAGTAAGGCTTTGTCAACATGGTCCATACCCGCAGTGGCAGTGCCAACAAATCGAAGCTTATTTGCCTTGGATAATAGTGATTGATTAATTTGAGTGACCGAACGAATCATAAGCGCATCAACATCGATCAGATCATCTGCAGTCAATGTACGACCCGGTTTTAAAACAACTTCTCCTAATTGACTGAACAATTGCTCAGCATAAGGCATATTTTCATCTATGAGGATTTTCATGGCTTGACAAGTTTACGATTAGAAACTGATACGATTGTGCAGAAAAGCACGACTGGTGTCGAGCATTAGCTGATCATGACAACAAACGCCGTTTATTGAAAAAGAAAAATGCCTAGCAAATGCTAGGCACTAAAAAATAGATTCAGCCTCAGCTGACTTATAATTTAAGCTTGGTACTTTTTGATGACCAAAGTAGCGTTTGTGCCACCGAAGCCAAAGCTGTTTGACATGACAGTAGTAAGCTCCGTTTCACGCGTTTCCATCACGATATCTAGGCCTTGCGCGGCTTCATCAAGGTTCTCAATATTAATGCTCGGTGAGATAAAGTTATTATCTAGCATTAGAGTTGAATAAATAGCTTCGTGAACACCTGCAGCACCTAAAGCATGACCTGTCATTGCCTTAGTTGCAGAAATCGCAGGGCTATCATCACCAAACAACTCTTGAATTGCACCAAGTTCTTTAACATCACCTACAGGCGTTGAAGTACCATGGGTGTTGACATAGTCTATGGTTTCAACATCTTGCATCGCCATTTTCATACAGCGAACCGCTCCTTCACCAGAAGGCGCAACCATATCATAACCATCCGAAGTCGCCCCGTAACCGACAATCTCACCGTAGATTTTCGCTCCACGAGCCAGTGCATGTTCTAGCTCTTCGACCACCAACATGCCGCCACCACCTGAGATGATGAAGCCATCTCGATCCGCATCATAAGTACGTGATGCTTTCTCTGGCGTATCATTGTACTTAGTCGACAAAGCGCCCATAGCATCAAACATCATGGTTTGAGACCAATCTAGTTCTTCACCACCGCCAGCAAAAACGATATCTTGCTTACCAAGCTGGATAAGTTCCATCGCATGTCCAATACAATGTGCAGAGGTTGCACAAGCAGAACTCATCGAGTAGTTAACACCGCGAATTTTAAACGGAGTGGCAAGACAGGCAGACACAGTAGATGACATGGTACGTGGCACCATATAAGGTCCAACACGCTTAACCCCTTTAGCTCTCATAGTGTCAACCGCTAAAGCTTGGTTCAATGCAGAAGCACCACCAGAACCGGCTACGATACCCGTCCGATCGTTAGAGACTTGTTCATCAGTTAAGCCTGCGTCTTCTATCGCTTGCTGCATTGATAGGTATGCATATGCAGCCGCATCACCCATAAAGCGCATCTGTTTACGGTCGATGTACTCAGCTGGATTGATTTTTAAATCACCCCAAACTTGTGAACGTAGACCTTGTTCTTTAAACTGCTCAGAGGCAGTGATACCAGATTTACCTGCTTTAAGAGACGCTAAAACTTCTTCGACGTTGTTACCGATACTTGAAACAATACCCATACCGGTGATTACGACTCGTTTCATTATGACATTCCTATAATTCAAAAATCAGCTAGATGATAACTAAGTTGCCTGTTAAAAGTGGTCAGCTTTCCCTGAAAACCGTACAATCGCAACAAGTTTATTGTCTACATCACAAAAATTCACGGATTATGACCTCGATTACCAATGCTAAATTGGACTGGAACGACTCAGGTACCCCTGTGTCAGACACGTTTGATGATGTCTATTTCTCTAATGTTAATGGTCTTGAAGAGACCCGCTACGTATTTCTGCTACAAAATAATCTACCTCAAAGATGGCAAGATTATGACCAACGTCGATTTGTTATTGGAGAAACAGGCTTTGGTACTGGTCTTAACTTCCTTGCGGTTTGGCAGTGGTTTGAAAAATTTAGAAGTCAAAACCCAAATGCGCCACTAAAAGAACTGCATTTTGTGAGCTTTGAGAAATACCCATTGAGTCTAAAAGACCTAGTCACAGCACACCAAGCTTGGCCAGAATTAGCTCAATATGCACAAGAGCTCCAATCACATTACCCAACCGCAGTCCCTGAGTGCCATCGTATTGTCCTTGCTGATGGTGCAATTACGCTTGATCTATGGTTTGGAGACATAAAAGATTGCTTACCTAAAGTCCCTGTTGAAAGAAATGGAATAGTTAACGCGTGGTTTTTAGACGGCTTTGCTCCAAGCAAAAACCCTGATATGTGGAGCCAGACCCTTTTTGATGGAATGGCAAAGTTAGCCAAGATAGATTGCACATGCGCCACATTTACCGCTGCAGGCTTTGTAAGGCGAGGACTCATAGAAGCTGGCTTTACTATGAAAAAAGTCAAGGGCTTTGGCACTAAGCGAGAAATGATAACGGGCCATCTAGAACAGAGAAAATTACACACGAACTACAAACCTTGGTTTCAGCGCCACCAAAGCAGTTCTGCAGAGTCCATTGCCATTATAGGTGGAGGAATAGCCAGCGCCACATTGGCAAAGGCACTCATTCGTAGAGGGAAACGAGTGACCTTATATTGCCAAGATTCGAAACCTGCACAAGGCGCTTCAGGCAACCGCCAAGGTGCTGTATATCCTTTACTTAATGGATCGCACACTGGCGTTTCACGAGTATTCGCCCCTGCTTTTTTATTTGCTCGTCAATTTTTTCAGCAAGTGGCTACCTCAGTTTCCTTTGATCATGATTGGTGCGGTGTCACCCAGTTGATGTGGGATGAAAAATCACGGGCCAAACTAGAGCGTATGTTGAATGCCAATTTCAGCCCTGAGCTTGTGAAAAGGCTCGATGCTGTTCAAAGCAATCAAAAAATTGGATTAGATGTTGATGTTGACAGTGTCCACTACTCTCTCGGAGGTTGGTTATGTCCTGCGCAACTGACACAAGGACTGATTGATGAGCTCTCAGAGCAAGCGCTATTTGAAGCGCACTTTAATTCAAAAATCACCGATATGATTCTTAATGATAACGGTTTTAGCTGGACTCTAAAGACTCATAATAACGCTTTTGTTCATGATACCGTTATTGTTGCTAACGGCCATCTATTCGACGAACTTAAACAAACAAAGTCTATTCCTCTGGGCAAAGTAAAGGGACAAGTTAGTCATATTCCAACAACACATAAGTTAAGTCGCTTGAAAACCGTTCTTTGTTACGATGGCTATTTAACCCCTGTAAATGTGAACAATGGTCACCACTGCATTGGTGCGAGCTATGACAGAAACAAGATTGACGACCAATTTGATCCTATCGCTCAGCAAGACAATGGTGAAAAAATCATCAGGTGTGTGAGTAACCAGAGTTGGCCAAAGCAAGTAGATACTTCAGAAAACCTTTCGCGCCAAGGCATCCGCTGCGTAAGCCGAGATCATCTGCCTTTTGTGGGTAATGTCGGTGATTTAGAGCAGATAAAAAAAGAATATGTCAATTTAGTGCATGATACTGTAGAGGATGCTAAGGAAGTTCCACACTATCCTAACCTATTTTGCATGTTAGGTTTGGGATCTCGCGGATTAACTTCTTCTCCTTTGCTCGCAGAAACACTAGCATCACAAATTTGTGGCGATCCTCTTCCTTTACCCATTGACGTATTAGAAGAACTGCATCCAAGTCGAATGTGGGTGCGGAAACTAAGAAAAGGCAAGTCGATTAGCGAAGGATAGTCGCGCTCAGTAATAAAAATGAGGCAAATCAGCTGGGGGTATTCAGCCCCCGCGAGGATGACCTTAAGTTACAACGAGAGAAATCGTTGTAGGGCTGCTAGTCCGAATTTAGCTTATCAATTGCAGACTCTAATTGAGAGCTCAACGACGAATTGGTCAACTTGCCTGATTCCATGTCAAAGTTATCGTAAAAGCTTGGAATAGATAGCGATGCTTTAACTTTTGCCCCAAAATAAGGTGCTGATACTGTCGCTGCTGCTAACACACTTGCAGCGCCCCCAGGTCCTGTAGAGGTAGCGAGATATAATGCAGGCTTATCGGCAAACACATTTCTTTCGATGCGCGTCGCCCAATCAAACAAGTTTTTGTACGCCGCAGCGTAGGACCCATTATGCTCGGCAAAAGAAATAACGAGTGCGTCAGCTTGAGCAATATCAGATAGAAACTCTTTCGCGCCGCTTGCTTGGCCAATCTCTTTCTCTTTATCTTCACTAAACAAAGGCACATCGTAGTCGTTCAGGTTTAACACCTTAACTTCAGCACCTGAAACTAGGTTAGCAGCATAGCCAGCCAGTGTCTTATTAATGGATGTCGAGCTGGTTGACGCTCCAAAAGCAACAATTTTCATGAACAAACTCCTTGTTATAACTTATTATGCAAACAAGAGAGTATCGATAAATGCTAGGTCTAACAAGAACAAAAAACACAACAGGACATTCGAAAATTCCGAACAATCAAAAAGATGATGTTAACTCTAGACTATGCTTGATTTACCAACTCTAGCCAAAGATCATTAACAATAGTTCTATCCGCAGGGGTGAGTTCTGAACGTGCATCATCCAAGCTGGCCTGTATACGCAGTTTCAGTTCTTCCACATCACTAATACCTTCTTCTTCGCATGCGGCGGCAGACAGAGATATGTGCCCTCGCAAGTACCCCCCAGCAAATAATTCATCATCGGAAGCAGTGGAAATTCGTGTATCAATCAACTCTAGTAGCTGCTCTTCAAATTCAATAATCATTGTACTCTCATATCTAATCAGTTTGCTTCTCAAAAAGAATGGCAAGCTTCTCACATTGAGAATTTCAACGCAAACCCTTGCAATATCAAGGCCTCATTATGGCACGCCGTGTACTTTGATGTAGATGGTGACTTCTATGCGAGCAACAACAGTAATGGTTATGTCTTTAAAGTGAGCATCAATGGGACAAGTTCTTCATCAGAGTTTTTTACTTATGGTCCATCGAGCAGCTCAAATGATGGTGCACGTTGTGCTCTTGCACCTGCAGAACCAACAGAATATATGGAAGCATCCTTATTACTCGAAGCGTATGATAAGTTTGATGATTATGCTCAAGATGCCAGTGGACGCACAGAACCAACTTGGTACGAATACTTTCAAAATAACAAAATATTTATAGACTAACGGAGATAGGATTATGCATAACGTACACATAAAATTCCTACTAGGACTTGCGATGCTAATGACTATCTCAGCATATGGTGGAGGCGGCGGTGGTGACGGTAGTGGCGGTAATACAGGAAGTACAACTCCTAGCACATCACCCAGCAATGCAGCAACAAGTACAGTTCGCTTAGCAGATATAAAAATCGACCCTAACAACAGTTTAACGTCAGTATATGAGGTTGATATTAATGTGCCTCTACCGCACCTAGCGACTTCTCAAGTATACATCTCGATATGTGACAATTCGGGTGGTGGTATTGAATCAATTAACTATGATAATTGCCTGCTTAAAGCAGCACTTCAATTAGGAGCAGGGAGTTACCAACTCCGAGTCCCTAATCGTTGCGAGTCATTAATTGCTGTCGTCAATGTTATAGAGCCTAACACTAGTCCTCTGGTTTACACACTGAATCATAATAATCAACCTGAGACCATTTGGCTGATTCAATAGTGCACTAGCAAAACAAAAATGAGCCATCAAATACCGCTCGTTTTTATTTTACTTCAAATAGAGAGTAATCAAGCTCTGGTTGATGATAAAAGGACCTCAAGGCGGTTGACAACATATCCACTCGTAGAGGTAAGCCATTAGTCAAAATATCACCGACTTCTTTATGTACTCTTTTCATAAATGCCAATCTATCGGGCTCAAACTCACCGTTAAGATTGTCACAGCTTACGGTGAATGGAAAACCCGCACTGACAGATAAAATCCATTCATAAGCTTGTGGACGTACCTCCACTTTTTCAAATTCAGCTTGAGTAGATTGATTTCGACCGTCAGGCTCATACCAGTAGCCAAAGTCTTCTTGTAAACGACGCTCTGGACCTGCTACGCACCAATGCGCTATTTCATGAAGCGCTGATGCATAGAATCCACGAGCAAAAATAATCCGATGATGGACATTTACATCATCTGCCGGTAGATATATGGGTTCATCCTCTCCAAGCTCTAAACGAGTGTTGTACTCTAGAAAGAATGTAGCATTAAAGATACTGATTAAATCTTGATAGTGGTGGTGCATTAATTGAAGCGTTGTTATAGATAGATCTCAGACTATTGTCTCATGTCCACTCTCAGTTGCAACATTTGAATTCATAACATTAGAAATAGTTATGCGAAAGCCTATTTTCTAGTGAGAAAATATCATTCGTCATAGATCACATTTCCGACTAAAATCCTATTGATTATTTTCAGAATAGTCAATTTATCTGTCATTCATCACCAAAGGTGAAACAATGTTATTAAGCATTTTATATATCATTGGCATCACGGCTGAAGCCATGACTGGAGCGTTAAGTGCTGGTCGAAGAAAAATGGATTGGTTCGGAGTCATGCTCGTCGCTAGTGCAACAGCCATTGGTGGTGGAACAGTGCGTGACATTTTGCTCGGACATTACCCTTTAGGCTGGGTTGAAAACCCTCACTTTCTGGCCATCACTTGTATTGCAGGGATAATAACCACTGGCTTAGCTCGATGGATTATTAAACTCAAAGGGCTGTTTATACGTTTAGATGCGCTTGGACTAATCGTTTTCAGTATTATTGGAACTAAGGTCGCGATGGGGATGGGTCTCCATGCTCTAATTTGTATCGTATCAGCATTGGTTACTGGTGTATTTGGAGGACTACTGCGCGATCTGATTTGTCGCCAAACGCCTCTGGTATTGCACGAAGAGCTTTATGCATCAGTGGCAATAATTGCCTCTGGTTTGTATCTAACACTCCTTGAATTTGGGGTGCATGATGTAACAGCAACCATCTCTACTTTAGTGATTGGCTACTTGATTAGGATGGCTGCTGTTCGTTTCAAATGGCGCTTACCTTCTTTTCATCTTGAAGGTGAAGGCTCTGTTCATTGAGCCCACATTGACTTGAACTAAAAAGGCTCCAACAGGAGCCTTTTTAACAATTAGATTTTAGGAGTATCAGTGTGAACCCCGAAATTTTGCCCACGATGGCGCAGTAAGTGATCCATAACCACTATCGCCAGCATAGCCTCAGCAATTGGGACAGCACGAATACCAACACATGGATCGTGACGCCCCTTAGTGATAAGTTGAGTAGATTCACCTTGTTTAGTGATCGTATCTCCCGGCACCGTGATGCTTGACGTAGGTTTGAGTGCGATATTAGCAACAATATCTTGTCCAGTGGAAATACCACCCAAAATTCCACCAGCATGATTACTACCAAAACCATCTGGGGAAAGCGTATCACGATGCTGGCTGCCTTTTTGGCTAACTACATCAAACCCATCACCAATTTCAACACCTTTAACGGCATTAATGCTCATTAATGCGTGTGCTATGTCAGCATCTAATCGATCAAAAACAGGCTCTCCCAAACCAACAGGAACATTGGTAGCTACAACTTGTAACTTTGCACCAATAGAATCTCCTTGTTTTTTTAGATCTCTTATCAACTGATCGAATGCTTCAACTTTGTCTACATCAGGACAGAAAAAGGCATTGTTTTCAATTTCATCCCAATCAACTGAATCGATCGATACATCCCCCATCTGAGCAAGATAAGCTCGAATTTCAATGCCAAACTCTTGTTTGAGATACTTTTTCGCCACAGCACCCGCTGCCACTCTCATCGCCGTCTCTCGTGCTGAAGAGCGGCCTCCCCCACGATAATCACGAATTCCATACTTTTGGTGGTAGGTATAATCCGCATGACCAGGGCGAAATTTATCTTTTATCTCGGAGTAATCTTTCGAGCGTTGATCGGTATTTTCGATCACTAAACCAATCGATGTGCCTGTCGTTTTGCCTTCAAATACACCGGAGAGAATTTTCACTTCATCAGGCTCTCGACGCTGAGTCGTATAGCGAGAGGTACCAGGACGACGGCGGTCAAGATCGATCTGTATATCTGATTCTGTAATTTCTAATCCCGGTGGGCACCCGTCGATAATACAACCTAATGCGATACCGTGACTTTCTCCAAATGTGGTTACTCGGAAATGTTGTCCGATACTGTTTCCTGCCATTCCTTCCTTTACCTCAGACTGTAAATAATAACTTACACTTTAAATGTTAATAATTTCATAGTCGCTTTATTAGAGATCGATGTAAACCCCTAAACCGATCTATTTTGCTTTTAACAATACAAAAACGCCAAGCTATAACTAGCTTGGCGCGACTTTCAGGACAAGCCATTACCATTAATCTTTATAGATGGAAAATTCTTGAGCATGTTCCAGTAGCTGTGCATGAGTCAGCATAAACACACCATGGCCTCCATTTTCAAACTCTATCCAAGTAAATGGTATATGTGGATATTGCTCTATCATATGCACCATAGAGTTACCAACCTCACAGATAAGAATACCCTTTTCTGTAAGGTAGTCAGGTGCGTTCGCAATAATACGCCTTACTAATTTCAAACCGTCAGTGCCAGCAGCTAAGCCAAGCTCAGGTTCGTGAGTAAACTCATCTGGTAGGCTGTTCATGTCTTCCTCATCCACATAAGGTGGATTAGAGACAATTAAGTTGTATTTCTCTTGGGCAAGATCTCTAAATAAGTCTGAGCGGATTGGGAACACTTGCTGCTCCATGCCATGGTCCTGAACATTTTGCTCGGCCACCTGCAATGCATCAGTAGAAATATCGATCGCATCCACTTCAGCTTCTGGAAAGGCATGGGCACACGCAATAGCAATACAGCCACTTCCCGTACATAGGTCCATGATACGAACTGGCTCTTCAATAAGCCATGGCTGAAATTCCGCTTGAATAAGCTCTCCGATTGGGGAACGAGGAATAAGCACTCTTTCATCAACAAAGAACTCTAGACCACAAAACCAAGCTCGATGGGTTAAATAAGCGGTGGGCGTTCGCTCATTGATACGCTTTACCACTCTTTCAACAACGCGCAGACGTTCACTGCTAGTTAATCGGGAGTTTAGAGCATGTGGAGGAACATCGATAGGCAAGTACAATGTAGGAAGAATAAGCTGTAACGCCTCATCCCATGCGTTATCAGTGCCTTGTCCATAAAATAGGTTAGCGGCGTTGAACCGACTTACCGTCCAACGAATCATGTCCTGAAGGGTGTGTAACTCTGACACAGCCTCTTCTACAAAAATCTTATCCAAATTTACCTCCGAAAAGCGCTACAATACTGCCAATAGCATTTTATTTAAGTATCTATAACCGAATGAGTAAGAAAGACACCGAAATTAATGACGATTTCGCCCTTTTTAAGGATGCAGTACAAGGCGTTAAAAAGTTACGTCAGGATACCATAGTCCAGCAACCAAAAAGAAACACTAAGCAAAAAGAAATCACACGCCAAGCCCGTGAAGCGAGCGACACAGAGTTTTACTTTTCTGACGAATTTGTACCATTACTCAGTGAAGAAGGGCCAATGCGTTATGCCCGAGATGATGTTTCTAGTTATGAAGTTAAACGTCTTAGACGCGGTGTATACGTCCCTGATGTATTCCTAGATATGCATGGCATGACACAAAATGAAGCTAAACGCGAACTTGGCGCTATGATCGCTTATTGCACAAAAAATGAAATCAGTTGTGCCTGTGTTCAGCATGGCATTGGCAAACATATACTAAAGCAGAAAGCACCACTTTGGCTGGCCCAACATCCTGATGTAATGGCATTTCACCAAGCACCTCTCGAGTTTGGTGGTGATGGTGCACTACTGGTGTTACTCTCTATCCCAGAAAAATAAGAATCACTATTAGATTCTGCTACTTTCGGTATTGCGGAGGAATGGGTAAATCAGATGCTTTGAAGTTTGGCCTTTGACCGCCACGTTTGCGGTATTGTTTAAGTTGGAAAACGTAAGCAAGTACTTGAGCGACCGCCGTAAACAAGCCATCTGGAATGGCTTGCTCTAACTCAGTGGAATGATACAAAGCTCTCGCTAGAGGAGGGGCTGGGATCACATAGATATCATGCTCTCGAGCTACTTCTCGAATTTTTAATGCCATATGATCGCTACCTTTGGCGACAACAATAGGCGCTTTATCAATATCTTGCTTATACCTCAATGCAACGGAAAAGTGCTCTGGGTTGGTCACTATGACGTCAGCTTGAGGCACTTCTGCCATCATTCGCCTCTGAGCCGCTTCCCTCTGGAGCATACGAATACGACCTTTAACCTCTGGCTTGCCCTCAGTGTCTTTGTATTCGTCTTTGATTTCCTGTTTTGTCATCTTAAGCTGATTAGCGTGCTGCCAAATCTGAAATGGAATATCAATCGCGACCACAATCAGCAATGAACAACTAATCAAGAGCACAAAATTAAGCAGTATATCTAAGGCATGGAAAATATTTTGTGGGTACACATCTAGACTGAGCTGAAAGAGATCTTCCTGGGCTGCATCGATCAAATAAAACGCGGCGCCCGATACTAAAATAACTTTTAAAATTGACTTAAGCAGCTCTACCCAACTTTGTACCCCGACCATTCGCTTCAAGCCACTTAAGGGGTTCATTTTAGACCACTTCGGCATGGCGGCTTCAACAGAAAAACTAATCCCACCTATACCAGCGGCACCAGCAAATGCAGCGACAAAAAGAACAAAAAGAATGATAATGAGCGGCCAAAATAGTGCTCCCATAGCACCGAAAGCGATATCAAAAAGCTTGGTCAGGTCAAAGATCTCTTCTCGGGAGAGGCTGAATAATCTTCCCATCAAAGTGTAGAGAGAGCGAGAAAGCCATTCCCCAAACCACATAAGAGCTATGGCTCCAACAACTAATACTGAAACCGATGCTAGTTCTTTTGAGCGTGCAACTTGGCCTTTTTCACGCGCCTGTTGCAATCGCCTGGGCGTGGCCTCTTCGGTACGTTCTTGACCGTCTGATTCTGCCAACTTAGCCCCCTAGCAATCCAAGCGAATAAAGCGACATACTTGCTGCTCTCCTTGTAACCAGAATAGCTCATAGTGGCTGTACAAACCCGAGATAATGTACCAACAAAGCAACAAGCCTACGATCAACGCAAAAGCAAAACCAAGAGAGAATATATTCAGTTGAGGTGCAGCACGGGTCATAACACCAAAAGACAAATTAATAGTTAGCAAAGCAATAATGCCAGACAAAGACATGCTCAGCGCTACCTGAAACATAATACCGAGCCAAAGAGCCAGTTCTCTAAAGTCAACCGTATTGAGCGATCCGCTACCAATAGGTAATGACTTAAAACTCATCACAACCAACATGATCATTTTAAGGTGACCATCTGTCGCCAAAAAAAACATAGTCGCCAAAAACATAAACAATTGACCAAGTAGCGGTGTATTTTGGCCGTTGGCAGGATCGACCATAGACGCGAAACCTAAACTTGACTGCATACCCAGTATTTGACCGAGAATAACGAAGGTTTGAATCATAAACTGGGTGATTGTTCCCATAGCAACACCAATGATAATCTGCTCAAGGACCGTCATAAAGCCTTGAAAAGAAAGAAGCTCAATATTATCGGGAACAACAGGTACTGCTGGCATGGCTGCAAAAGTGATCGCTAACCCCAAATAAAGGCGAACCCGCGTCGACACAAATCTTGCACCAGTCACCGACATCACCATCAACATGGCCGCAATCCGGGTGTAGGGCCAAAAGTAATTGGCAATCCAATCCAGTATTACGCTAGTCGGATACTCCATTCTCTACCACCCTAATATAAAACCTGAGGTAAGCGTTCAACGATCGAGAAAAAGTACTCCATGAGCATTTGTGTCATCCAGTGAGCAAAAAGCATCATAGCAAGTAGCGTCACTACCAGACGTGGTAGAAAGCTTAATGTTTGCTCGTTGATTGACGTCGCCGCCTGAAAAATTGCCACAATCAATCCAATTAATAGACTGGGAATAATAATGGCACATACCATAAGGAGTACCATCCATAACGCATCTCTAAATAATTCGACAAATAGCTCAGGCGTCATGCTCTTCTCCCTTTATAAGGCAAAGCTACCTGCCAATGTTGACAGGATCAGATTCCAACCATCAACCAGCACGAATAACATCAATTTGAAGGGTAAAGAGACAATCATTGGCGATAGCATCATCATACCCATAGCCATAAGAACAGAAGCAACCACTAAGTCTATAATCAAAAAGGGCAGGAATAGCATAAAACCTATTTGGAACGCTGTTTTCAATTCAGAAGTAATAAACGCAGGTATTAATACCGCCATAGAGACATCTTCTGGTCTGCGAACATCAGAACCAGATATATTGACAAAGGTCTCCAAATCTTTCACTCGAGTTTGCTTGAGCATAAAGTCTTTCATCGGTATTTGAGCTAAGTCAAACGCTTTACGTGCCGTGATTTGTTCATTGATATAGGGCTGAATTGCATCTGTATTTATCTTATCAAGGACAGGAGACATGATAAAAAACGTCAGGAAAATAGCGATACCGATAATCACTTGATTAGACGGTGTTTGCTGTAGTCCCATAGCCTGACGAAGAATCGACATCACCACAACAATTCGAGTAAAAGAAGTCATTAAAATAACCATGGCAGGCAGAAAACCCAACATGGTCATTAGCGCCAGTATTTGTAGGTTAATCGAATAATCTTCACTACCGTCAGGATTGGTAGTCATGGTAAACGCGGGGATGCCACCACCACCGCCGCTGGAAAAGCTGCTAGTGGAAATGGTTCTTGCTGCTCCCTGATCCTTCTCCATTGCAGAAACAGTGACCGCTTGCGATGGCGCTGCATTAGATGGAATGGGAGTAGGAAGGGATTCTTCAGATAACGACAGCGTCGGATACGCTGTCAAAAAAAAAGCCAGAATGAATGGTAAAAACTTACTAGTGTTTATCATTTTTTTTCAATATCTGAGTCAGTTGAGTTGCAAAAGGCGTATTCGCTAGAGCTGATTTACTAAGCTCTTCTTGGTTCAGAGGTTTCTCCAATTTGGAAATCAGTTGTACCGACTGTGACGTCACACCAACTAAGAACTGCTCTTCTCCAGCTTGCACAATCACTACGCGCTCACGAGTACCAACTGGTAACTGACGAACAATACTTAACCCGCCTTGATTCATCATTGATGGCACTCGCATACGTTTTAATAACCATGCGAGAAACAAGATAAACGCCACAACAAATATCAAAGAGCCAAAGGTTGTTGCCCAGTCCAGTTGTTCATTACTGGCTGTTTCAGCCAAAGCTAATGGTGAGATAGGTAACAGAGCCAAGAGGTTGAGCCTGTTTTTACAACTTGTCATAACCTACCTTAGTTTCTTAATTCGTTCAGTCTGACTAATGACATCTGTTAAACGTATACCAAACTTATCATTGACGACGACAACTTCACCGTGGGCAATCAAGGTTCCATTAACCAATACATCCAAGGACTCACCAGCTAAGCGCTCAAGTTCAACAACCGAGCCTTGGTTAAGTTGTAACAGGTTACGAATACTAATTTTCGCACGCCCTACTTCCATAGAGATAGTCACTGGTATATCTAAAATGGTGTCAAGCTTACGGCGCTCATCGTCTGAAATCGGAGATGAAGTATCTTCGAGCTCATCCAGCTGCGCAGACATTACTTCATCGACGTCTACCTCAGGAGCATCAGGATCCTCACCAAGCGCAGCAGCCCATTCATCAGCCAGTTTTTGATCTTCATCCATACTTAATTACCTATTTTCTAATCTTCTATTTCTCCGTCATCTTCTTCTAGTTCAGAGATGACGTCTTTACCCAAAAATGCGATGTCTGTTTTCACTACATCAGGACGTTTAATTTTCTCAGACACTTGTACTGCCAACATTTCACCTGAGCGTCCCATTTTGACTCGATATGTGGGAAGCTCCTCGACGAACATAGTGGCATTTTCTGGCATAGCAACAGGAATGATATCACCAGGTTGAAGTTCCATCAGGTCTCTCAAAGAAATATCATGCTCAAGCAGGTTGACCCTAAAATTAATCGGGACATCCATAATTTCCTCTCGCAAAGCACTACTCCAACGGACATCAGCCTCCATTTTGTCAGACTGAACACCAGCATCAAGCAACTCTCGGATAGGCTCAACCATGGAATAAGGCATAACCACGTGGAAATCACCGCCGCCACCATCAACTTCAATATGGAATGAGCTAACAACAATAACTTCAGTTGGACTCACTATGTTGGCCATACTCGGGTTCACTTCCGAGTCAAGATACTCAAACTCAACACCCATTACAGGCGACCATGCTTCTTTGTAGTCCTCAAAGACGATTTTTAGTAGCAACTGGACAATTCGGCGCTCGGTTGGCGTAAACTCACGGCCCTCAATTCGAGCATGGTAACGTCCATCACCACCAAAAAAGTTTTCCACCAGTATGAAAACTAAACGCGCTTCCATTGTGATCAATGCGGTACCTTTAAGTGGCCTAAAACGTACCATGTTTAGACTTGTTGGTACGTAGAGTGTGTTTTGGTACTCACCAAACTTCATCATTTGAACGCCGTTAATGGACACTTCAGCCGCTTTTCTGAGCATATTAAACAAACTGATCCGCATATGACGGGCAAAACGTTCGTTAATGAGCTCGAGTGTCGGCATTCGACCACGAACAATCCGGTCTTGCGACGAGAAGTCAAAATCTACTGACGAACCACCACCGTCGCCACTACCGTCGCCATCATCATCGACATCATCCACACCGTGGAGAAGCGCATCAATCTCATCTTGGCTTAATAAATCGGTCACTCATCACCTACTGTATTACAAAATCAGTAAACAACACACGTTCAATTACTGGCTGCCCTACGGCTCGATTTAAACTCGCCTTGATATCGTTTGTTGCTTTGTCTCTAAGTTCCACTCTGCCGTTCACACTTCTTAGTTGCTCAACCGTAGCCGAAGCAAAGGTGCCCAACAACGAGCTTTCAATTAAAGGAGAGTGGTAACGAGCTAAGTTCTCATTTTCAAACCCTCTCACCATTAATTGCACTTTAATCTGCACCAAACGTTCTTTGGTATCACCAGTCACGTTGAAAAGAAAAGGCTGGGCAATATTGACATAGGAAACTGGCTCTGATGAAACCTCGACTTCCTGCTCAACAACTTCTCCCGCTTCTTCTTCACCTCCAGAACCCATCATAAAAAATGCAGCCCCGCCACCACCCACTAGCAATACAACAACAGCGATGATAATAATTAACAGCTTACTTTTACCTTGGGGAGCTTCTGTTTCTATTTCTTCGTCGGCCATATCCGTGGTTCTCTATTTTGCTTACTTTTCTATAGTTTAAGCGTAATAACTGATTCCATCACGCTTTGTTGTCACATTCAAATCAAGATTGACGCCTGGTTCAAGGTTTTCTTCACTAGAAAAGGCCTGATGGCTGTCGCCTTGACCATTACCCGAGTTATTTCCAGCATAGCGATTCTGCTGCCCGGAAGACTGCTGCTGAACCGATGAATCACCCAGTTGTACCCCTTGCTGAGCCAACATTTCTCTTAAGCGAGGCATAGATTGTTCAATCACATCTCTGGCTTGCTGGTTTGCAACTGTAAAATGTACCGTTGCACCATCTCCCCCTACATTTAAGCGAATTTGCAATCGCCCAAGCTCTGGAGGATCAAGACGAATATCTACATTCTTAAGGTTTTTAGACATCATCATCTGAACACGCTCAGCAACTTGGTCACCGGCAAGCTCTCTATTTAACGGCAAAGGTGCTTGAGCCGAAGCTTGCTCGGCACGCAATTGTGTTTGTCCAGCACCAACCTGTTGCCCAGCAGCCTGAGATAATTGCTGAGCTAAACCAAACTCTTGGCCTGATGCCGCTCCTTGCTTAGCCCCTGATTGAGAAAGCTTCCCTAATGCCCCCAAAGTTTTAGCACCCATTGCGGCCTTTAACACAGCCTGCTCACTGGCGACAGGGGTAGCGGCAACCTGCTGAAGCTGATTAATAGACACATCATTCGCAAGCGGGACGTTTGGTGTAGGCGCAATAATATGCTGACTATTCGCTAAGTTGGATGATTGAGAAGCTTGATTCAACACTTGGGAGGTTGACTGGACAACAGAAGCTTGGAGCGCCTTATGTTTTCCATCAAGTTTTTGTAACATCTCATTACTTACCGCTTCTTCAGGTGATGCTGACCAAGGGATAGCCGACGTTGCCATTGCAGGTGTTGCTTCTACTGCCTCTACCGGGTTAGCCTGAACATTAGCACTCTCAGCTATATTTGTGCTGTGTGGATTAAGGTCAGCGCTTCGCAACTCAGTATGTACTGCTTTTGCTACTGGAGTAATATGACTTGGCAATTGCTCAGACATAGCCTGCGCCTTCGCAGATTCAACAATTTGCTCTATTTCATTACCTGAGAGACCTTGCTCTTTAAGCTGATGCTTCAAGCGCTCAATGTCTCCTTCAATCGCAAGCTTCACCTGTTCTACATCAAGCGCATCTAGTTTGTCCGCTTTATTCACACTTGAAAGCTTGTGTGCCATTAATTCAGTGGGAAGAACGGCGTCTGACGGCATCTGTTCAGATTCAATAAACTGCTTAGCTATTTCAGGGATGTCTGCATATTGCTCTTGAGAAATAGCCTGAGCCAACGATGCCGACTCTATGCTATCAATGCCACTAGACAAGTCGGTTGTTGCCGACTCTATGCTATCAATGCCACTAGACAAGTCGGTTGTTGCCGCCTCTATGCTATCAATGCCGCTAAACAAGTCGGTTGTTGCCGCCTCTTTACCGATGGCTTGCCGTAAAATGGTTTGATTATGATGAGTGTTTAGGTCGTCACTAACGAGGATCTGATTATCGATACCCTTAAGTGGCAACTCCTTGCCGAGTTGGTCTTGTAATGCTTTGTTCGCATCGTCCAACCTTCCGAGTAATTCACCATTTTCGGATACTATTTTCTCCGCATCAGATTCGAGTAAATTGCTAGGTATTGCTGGTCCGCTCTTTTGCGCCGCTCCTTCGGCTAAAACTTGCGATTGATCTTTAAGGCTGTCAGCATCAATATGCTTTTCTGAATCGGATACGTTATTTTTAACGAGAAGGGGAACGTCCTCATTACCGACGTCACCATCAAGGCTAACCTCTTGTTCTAGCATCAACTTAGTGCTTTCTCCTCCTTCAACAGGAGAATCCACTGTCACTCCATCTGCTGATTGCTTTTCACTGGACTCACCTTTTATAAACGCAGCTAACTTAGCAAAAAAACCTTCTGATTGCTCAGTCTCTGCGGACTGGGATGTCGTCGAGGTTGCTTTAGAAAAGTCGGAAACTTGGGTTATATTCACATTCATAAACAGAGCACTCACATACGATTGAGAACAGCCACAGACAATCATTAGAACAATCATCAGCGACGCAGCAATATTTAACAATGATTGAGCAAAAAGCGAGCCAAGTCGTTTAGTCATACAAGATTATTGACTCTACCTAGTACTAGTTTGCAGATCGGCGCGCATACTGGACTGTAGCAAACTCATCCATTTGCTTTTGTTCGCGGATATGCTGTATTCGCTGCTTTTCTTCTTGTTTTTTATCGATAAGCCATTCATAAGATCGGCGCTGCTTGCGGCATTCCGTCCAATTATGCTCACAATTTTCTACTTGAGAGATGAAATGTTGCTCTGCCTGCTTCTGTTTAGAAAGAGTCTCATCCAGTGTTGTTAAAAATCGGTTCAAATGCATATATTGGCTGGCCGTCAAACCCTGCTTACCTTTTTCGACAAGCTGATCACAATAGTCCAAGCGGTAATTCTCTATTTGTTTCAACTGTTGATAATAGTCATCTAGCTCAGCTCTGGCTTGGCTGAGCGCAAGCACCGCTTGATTTTCACGTTCTTTAGCTTGTTCAAGAAGAAATACCATCGCATTATCCATACATTACTCCTCCGTTTGAACTTGCAGCAAGTTACGCAACATACTGATGCTCATATCAAAGGGGACGGTTTCTTTCATTCCTTGCTGTAAGTAAGCATCCAACCTAGGTTTGAGTGTAAACGCACTGTCTATCGCAGGATCTGAACCAGGCTTGTAAGCACCAATAGAGACTAAGTCTTGGTTTTTTCTACAAACCGATAGAACCTGCCGCACAGCTTTGGACATCAGAATTTGTTCTTCGCCTGTCACCTGTGGCATCACTCGACTGACTGACTTTTCAACATCAATCGCTGGGTAGTGTCCAGCATCTGCCATTTCACGCGACAATACAATATGGCCATCAAGTATCGCCCTTGAAGCATCAGCAATCGGGTCTTGTAAGTCATCTCCCTCAGTAAGAACAGTGAAAAAAGCCGTAATTGAACCATGCTCTTGACTGCCATTGCCTGCCCGCTCTACCAGAGAAGGAAGCTTGGCAAAGACAGAAGGTGGATAGCCTTTAGTTGCAGGCGGCTCACCAACAGATAAGGCGATTTCACGCTGGGCTTGTGCAAAACGGGTGAGAGAATCCAATAAAAGTAAGACATCAAGGCCTTGATCGCGAAAATATTCGGCTATAGTCAGTGCTGTTTGGCATCCCTTTAGACGCATGAGTGGAGAAGAATCTGCAGGTGCTGCAACAACAACAGAGCGCTGACGACCATCAACGCCAAGTATGTCATCAATAAATTCTTTCACTTCGCGCCCACGCTCACCGATAAGACCCACCACTACGACTTGCGCAGTGGTTCCTCTCGTCATCATGCCCAAAGTGACTGATTTACCCACACCAGAACCAGCAAATAAGCCAATACGTTGGCCTTTACCCACAGTAAGTAAGCTGTTGATTGCTTTTATCCCAACGTCTAAGGGCTCAGAGATAGGCTTTCGAGAAAGAGGATTGATAGGATCAGAATTAAACTTGGCGCGCTTATCCGTGTACAGGGGCCCAAGCCCATCGAGCGGATTACCAACACCATCGATAACACGCCCAAGCAATTCCATCCCGACAGGCAAACCAGAATCTGTCGCTAAGGGCGTCACTTTGGCTCCTGGTAGAACCCCTGTTATTTGCTCACTAGGCATGAGGAATAAATTATCGCCCGAGAAGCCGACAACTTCAGCATCCATGTGGCCATGTATCGTTTCAACCTGACATAAACTACCGATCGGCGCTCGGCACCCAGCCGCTTCTAATGTAAGCCCAACGACACGAACCAACTTACCCGAAGCGACAGGGCGACAAGTCAGGCTATCCGTTTGATAATGCGAGAGACGTTCAGCAAGCGCTAACATTAGTCACCACCTTGATGATGATTTGCGCCACAGAAGTTATCGAGAACACTACGGATTCTGTCCTCTAATCGATAATTAACACTGGACTCACCCGCTTCAATTTGTAAGTCACCTGGGTTGAGTGCGGGTTCAGACACCAGCAGCCAATTACGAAACTCCAGCTCCCCCTCACCATATGCAGAACGCACAATCTCAACATCATCAGGATGCAGTTTGACCGTAATCGAATGTCCAGATACTGGCAGGGATTCGACAGATTGCTTAACGGTATCTAACACCACTTTAGGATTGATTTTAACTTCAACATGGACAACTTCTTTGACCAAAGTTAGCACCATATCAACGATCTGTTTTTCGACTTGTACATTAAGCAGTTCAAGAGGCTGAGCAAACTGATTAGCCAAATCAACAAAAGTACTAATTTGCGCCTGAATAAGCTCTTGTCCAGCTTCTACTCCTTCGGCTTTGCCCGTTTCAAAACCTTCCTTGTGGCCCTCAGCGTTTCCTTGCTCTTTTCCTTTTTCGTACCCTTGCGTAAAACCCGCTTCTTGCCCTTGTAACAGTCCTTCTTCATAAGCTTGCTGCTTAATTTGTTCTATTTCTTCTTCTGTTAGCTCTTGCGGTGGTTCTGGCTCTGACTCTGGAAGTGCTGGCATCCAACTGGGGTCATAATTCAAGGCGGTCTCTTTAGCCTGAGAACGAGTTTCCGAAGAGTAATCTGGCATACCCCACAACTCAGTTTTATGAGCAAGGTCCCCTTCTTCTATACGCAGGTATCCGCGTTTTCTTTCATCTGACATGACCAAATTACCTAATGTTCAAGACTATAAGAATTCATCGGCACCACCGCCAAGAACAATTTCACCGGAGTCAGCCATTTTACGTGCAACGGCCAAAACCTCTTTCTGCGCAGCTTCAACGTCAGAAACTTTAATTGGCGCCATGGCTTCAAGGTCATCAGCCATAAGTTCTGCCGCTCGTTTAGACATATTCTTAAAGATTTTTTCACGCAGAGCATCATCTGCGCCTTTGAGTGCTCTCTGAAGAGACTCTTGCGGAACATCACGCAGCAGTTTTTGGATACCTGAATCGTCGACTTCGATAAGGTTTTCGAATACAAACATAAGATCTTGAATCTGTGTTGCCATATCTTCATCTTGCTCACGGATTTGCTCCATCATGATGCTTTCCATCTGGTTATCCATAAAGTTCATGATTTCGGCCGCAGCTTTAGTACCACCAATTTTCGCGGCTTGAGCACCCGCCTGACCGGCAAACTGTTTCTCCATGATTTCATTCAACTCAGCAAGGGCTGAAGGCTGTACTTCCTCTAACGTGGCAATTCTCATTACTAAGTCAAGGGCATCACGTTCGGCAAACTGTGTCAAAATTTCGGCTGACTGATCGGGCTCTAGATAAGAAAGTACTATAGTTTGAATCTGAGGGTGCTCGTTGATAATGATACTGGCCACCTGACGAGGATCCATCCATTTTAGGGAATCCAAGCCTTTCGAGCCTGTGCCAAGTAATATCTGGTCAACAAGGTTGTTAGCTTTGTCTTCGCCTAGAGCAGCAACTAAAGCATTACGCATAAAGTCTTCACTACCCATACCTATATTGGTGTATTTCTGGATATCTTCCAAAAAGGCCCGATGAACAACACTCACCTTCTCTTGGTTGAAGCTAGCAGCCTGAGCCATTGCACTACCTACGCGCTGTACTTGTTTGGGCTCTAGATGGCGAATGATGCCAGCCGCGTCTTCTTCATTAAGACTCAGCAAAAGGATCGCCGCACGCTCTTCACCGGGTACACTTTCAATATCCAAGGTGTTTTCTTCGCCCTCACCTTGAGGGGCAACGTCATTAGCCATCTTCCATCCAGTTCTTCACTACTTGTGCCGCAAGTTCAGGCTCATTCGCTACCAGAGCTCGAACCGCTTTCAACACGTCTTCATCTTTATGGAGGTTTGGTAAGTCTATGCTAGAGCCAAACTCAAACAATTCTCCACCGTCCATGTCCCCGCCAATAAGGCTTGTTTCACCATCGGCCCCAATGGGTAAACCATCAGGCCCATACATGTCCTCATCATCGTCCGAAGCAGGGTTCAGTAGTTTGGTCATTGCTGGGCGGACCAAAACAAGAACTATCACGATAATGACAAGCGCACTGGCTAACCATCTCATCCAATCATTAAAGTTCTCGTGCTCCCAAATCGGCACTTCACCGATGACTTCCACTTCGGGTTCTGCAAACTGCATACTAAGGACGTTGAGTAAATCACCTCGACTTTCATTGAAACCTACTGTACCAATCAATACCTCGCGAATGGACTTCAATTCAGCATCAGAAATCGGTTGATAAGTCGTTTCACCCGTATCAGGGTTGGTCGTAGGACGATTTTTTATCGCAACAGCAACCGTTTGACGGTTAACAACACCAGTCTGACGTCGCTCATGACTGATCGTAGTATCCAGTTCAAAGTTACGCGTCGCTTCCTTATGCACAGAGCCTTGCCCAAGCAAAGACCCGTCCTTCATTTGAGCAACGTCTTGCGGTATTGAGGCATCTGCAGGAGGTTGGTTACTAAGGGCACCCGGGACACCAGCGACGACATTGCCATTATTATAGTCTTCCAAGGTGTACTCGCTTCGAGTAGAAGGTGTGTTGGGGTCAAAGCGCTTACGGGTTTGCTCCACTGCGCTGAAATCTAACTGGATATCGACCTGCGCGGTGTAGTTACCAAAACCCAGAATAGGAATAAGCACAGAGTCAATTTTCTCACGCAGTGCTTCTTCTTGTTTTCTCTCGAGCTCATGCTCTTTGCGCCGAGCTGCTGAAGCGGGATCTTGAGAGCCTGAACTCAAAAGACGACCATGTTGATCTGTGACAGTGATGCGGTTTGGCTTCATACCAGGGACCGCACTTGCAACTATATCAACGATCGAATCGACCTCTTCTTGTTTTAGAGAAGCTCCCATACGAAGAGTGAGGAATACAGAAGCAGACGCTTCCTGATTATGCCGAACAAACACGCTTCGTTTTGGTAAAGCAAGTAGGACACGTGCTTTACGTACATGTTTCATTTCCTCGATCGCTTTAGCAAGTTGAAGCTCTCGACTGAGTTTCAGACGTTCTTGCTCCAAACGCTGCGAAACGCCAAAACCCATATCCTGCATTAATATGTCATTTCCAGCCTGCTTTTCGCTATTCAAGCCAGCACGAACCATATTTAACTTGATTGAGTTATACTCGCTGGCAGGCACAGAAATCGTATTACCATCAAGGTTATAATCTATTTTTTCTTGATCAAGGTAGTCTAGTACAGGTATCAGCTCCTCCGTCTCATACGCCCCTAATGGACGCATTTCAGGCTCTCGAACCCAGAAAAATAGCATCACAATTAAGGCAACACAAATGGAGATAGAGAAGACAAGTACAATCTGACGAAGAAGGTCAAGATCTCCAACAGCCATATCAAATTTCTTTGAGCTCTGTTCGTTCAAATCTGGATTTTGAATATCAATATCCAAATCGGATGCGGCTACCACACCTGTATCCGGCGCATCTTCCGCTACAGCTAGCTCTGTTGATGGGGTTTCTTCTTCTGACACAGACAGTACCTATCGCTTAAACTGGCATATTCATCAATTCTTTGTACGCTTCGACAAGCTTATTGCGCACTTGAATTGTTGCTTCAAACGCAACGCTCGACTTGTTTCTCGCAATCATAACGTCAGACAACGAAATATCGTCGTCACCTCTGTCGAAACGCATTTGTAAGTTGCTTGATGACTTAGCTAATCCGTTGACATTATTAATTGCGCTGTTGAGCATATCCTTAAAGTCAGCACCAACTTTCTGTCCCGTTACTGCAGGCTTTGTATTGGCTGCCTCAAACATCATGGCTTGTAATTCGCCTTGAAAACTATCCACTTTCATTGAGCACCTCAACCGTCAACTCTTTGACCATAATCCTTGTTGTTAGAATAATCTGCAATCTACATGCCATAAATATTTGGCATTAACACCCATACTTTAGTTGGGGATTTCAATGCCTGCATCTCTCATTTTTGCAAGCTTGTAGCGCAGCGTCCGAGGGCTAATACCCAGTTTCTCAGCCATGTCTTTACGCCGACCATTGCACTCTGCTAACGTGTCGAGAATAATCGCAAACTCCTGCTCTCGTAATTCGCCTCCTAAACCAGAGGACACTGGGAACTCGCCTTCTACTTCAGCCAATGGCTTTATACTAGGCGCGCTAATCTGACCGGTTTCCACTATGTGCTGCAAGCTGCACGCGTCTTGCCAATCAAGTCCTTCAAGAAGGATATGTTCGGCGTTAATCTGCTCATTTTCACTTAAAATAAGCGCTCGTTGGACCACATTATCCAATTCACGAACGTTACCGGGCCAATGATAAGCATGGAGTTTATTTAAGGCATCAACAGCCAAGTTAGGAACAGGAAGCCCTAATTTTTTGCAATGACGTTCAACAAGGTGCCTAGCAAGAGGCTCGATATCATTTTTACGCTCGCAAAGAGCTGGCCAAGCAAGAGGAAACACATTTAACCGATAATATAAGTCTTCTCGAAAATTTCCTTCTTGGACATAAAGTTTTAGATCTCGGTTACTCGTTGCTAAAACACGCACATCAAGTCTAATGCTTTTGCGGCTTCCCAAACGTTCAACTTCTCGCTCTTGCAGAACACGTAGTAACTTAGCCTGAAGATTCAAATCCATCTCGCTGATTTCATCGAGAAGAATTGTTCCACCTTGGGCTTGTTCAAATTTCCCTGGACACGCTTGTACAGCACCAGTGAACGCCCCTTTTTCATAACCAAATAGAGTCGCTTCTAACATGTTATCTGGAATAGCCGCACAGTTAATTGCGACAAAAGGGCCATCTTTACGATTTGATGCATTGTGAATGTAACGTGACATGACTTCTTTACCCGAACCACTGGGGCCAAGCACCATAACATTCGCGTCTGTTTTAGCTACTTTATCCGCCATGGCCAATAATTTAAGACTTTTATCGTCCGCAACAACAGCATCACCATTATCGTCAGATTTACTGGGAGCGTATCGACTAACCATATTGAGCAAAACTTCAGGCGCAAATGGCTTGGCCATATAATCGATAGCTCCGTCTTTCATCGCAGAAACAGCATCTTCAATATTCGCATATGCCGTCATCAGTAGAACTGGAATGTTTGGCCAATGCTGCTTGATGTTGCGCAGTAGGGCTAGTCCTCCCATCCCTGCCATTTGCACATCAGTTACCACTATATCAACAGAATGTGATTTGAGCTTGAGCAGCGCATCTTCTGCGCTGTCAGCTTCTAACCATTCATATCCTGCAAGGGCAAGAGTATCAACCAAGGCTTCACGCAAGCCTTCATCATCTTCCACGATCAGTACTTTGCTTTGCGTCATTATCCTTCTCCTTTGATTATCTCGGGATTATTCTGCGAGCTGCTTTCAAGAGGGATGCAGATTGTAAAACATGCTCCTTCTCCTTGCTCAGAAATAAGCTCGAGCCTTCCATCGTGAGCACGGCATACCATCTGTACAACAGCAAGTCCAAGCCCTGTTCCTTGAGAGCGAGTTGTAAAAAACGGCTCCATAATTTGATCTTGTAGTTCTTTCGGCACACCAGGCCCATTGTCCTGAACCGAAATTTTAAGCTCATTGCGCACAGGTCTAAAAAAAACGTCGACTTGAGAGTCTTTGCCAGAAATTTGTATCGCGTTCATCACTAAGTTACTTAGAGCCGATGCTATGGCGTTAGCATTACCTAGAAGTTGAGCTTCTTCTTGTTCAACTTCTAGGTGGTAATCAATCTGATTGTTTTTTAGAGCCGTCTCAACCATTGGGGAAAATTCAGAGACTAATTCGGAAACAGTAAAAGATTTAACCACCTTGTTGTCACCGCCTTTGGCAAACAGCAACATATCATTCACTTGTTTTTCTAAATCGTGTAAGCGGTCCATCAACTTAGCTTGGAAGCGTTGTTTAGTTGACGAAGGTAAGTTAGGCGCACTTAGATTTGACGCGTAAAGTATAGCGCTGGACAAGGGAGTACGTACTTGATGTGCCAGTGAGGCAACCATTCGTCCAAGCGAAGACAAGCGTTGAAGATCACTTATGCGCGACTGTAACAGTCGTGTTTCGGTCAAATCAGTGATAAGTATTAGTTGTCCTGTAGGTGAAGCAGAGATAGCAAGCCTCACTTTACGCCCATTTCGTAAAGAGACTTCATGTCCATCATCCTCTCTAGGAGCAAATGCCCCCTGAATAACTTCAAACCACTTTTGTCCAACGAGCGGCATTTCCAGTAGTCGCTGAGCTTCTGGGTTGGCTTCATGCACAACACCCTGTGTGTCTAACAAGATCACTCCTGCTGGCATGACATCTAATACTTGTTTGTATCTCTCAACTTGCTCTTCAATAGTACCAAGTGGTGTTTTATTCGTAGTAGCTTGAGCTGCTTGCATGTCGTATTTCTGCCTTTAAAAACAACAATAGTCTGAAATGCAAGAAGCAAGCCAGACTATTATCTTTTATATTCAACAACTTAAATCAAAGTCAGAATTTTGACAACACTAAGAATTGACACAACTAACGTTGGACATTGTACTTTCTCATCTTCTCTACTAGCGTTGTACGTCTCATACCTAACATATCTGCAGCACGAGCAACCACGCCATCTTGCGCCTCTAAAGCTTGATTAATCATACTCACTTCTATCTCTGCAATCATTTCCTTGAGGTTAACCCCCTCAGGAGGAAGCTCTTGAGGAGCATGGACATGTTCTTGCATTCC
This sequence comes from Vibrio aquimaris, assembly GCF_009363415.1. Lineage (NCBI taxonomy): Bacteria > Pseudomonadati > Pseudomonadota > Gammaproteobacteria > Vibrionales > Vibrionaceae > Vibrio > Vibrio aquimaris. The sequence goes on from NZ_CP045350.1 coordinate 2,296,830, forward strand.
CTCTGACTTATCGAGACTAAAACCTTCAGAGAATATGTCTTGTAGGGCATCACGCTCTTGCTCCTCAACGGAAGCAAATGCATTATACTCAGGGTGAAATTCAGGAATATCACTGTAGCGATACTTGGTCGGCAAATGATTAACATCAACTAAGCTATTTGGATAAAGAATTACCATCCTTTCGACCAAATTGGCCAGTTCCCTAACATTACCTGGCCAATTATGCTCCATGAGTGAGTTAATAGATCTTGGAGTAAAACAAATTGGCCGAGTACCTTCAGACTCCATACGAGCCATTAATTCTTGGAGTAAAAGAGGCACATCGTTAATACGATCACGTAAAGGAGGCATTTCAATAGGGAAAACGTTTAGCCGATAATACAAGTCTTCTCGAAAAGACTCCTCTTTTATCATATTGTCGAGGTTTCGATGAGTAGCAGCGATAACCCTGACGTTAACTCTTATGGTTGCATTACCACCAACACGTTCAAAGCATCTTTCCTGTAATACTCTGAGGAGTTTAACTTGCATTGGCATTGGCATATCACCAATCTCGTCCAAAAACAAAGTACCGCCTTCAGCTAATTCAAAACGTCCTTTACGCGAAGTAATCGCTCCTGTAAAAGCCCCTTTTTCATGGCCAAATAGCTCGCTCTCTAACAAGTCAGGGGGGATAGCACCACAGTTTATTGGCACAAATGGTCCAGTCTTGCGTGCAGAATGGTAGTGAATATTGCGAGCGACGACTTCTTTGCCTGTTCCAGACTCTCCCAGTATAAGCACATTAGCTTCTGTCGAAGAGACTTGCTCTATAAGGTGTCTTACTTCCTGTATTCCAATGCTCTGACCAACCAAACTGCGAAACAAGGTGTCATCACGAGAAGAAGCAGTATGGTTTATCCCTTGGCGCCCGAGAAACTCTTTACAGTGGCGTAGGGCTTCGCTCAGTTGAGGATAATTTAAGGGGTACTCCAGTTCACCAACATAATTGGTCATCTCTTCAACTGGATAAGTGTGAGGCCCCAGCATAAGTAAAGGAACGTGAACGGATTTCAGTAGTTGGCCATTTAATTGGGTGGAAAAACCTTGGTTATTCATAGAACCAAGAATACAGCCAGTCCAAACACTAGACCAGTCTACGTCGTTTAACTGTGCAGAGCTTATCGCCTCACACGGTTCTCCAACGAACTCTAGTATGTTACGCAAACCGACGCGCGCCTGCGCATCGTCTTCAATTACGAGCAGCTTTGCTAAACCTTGCATAGGTGAGATTTATTGCCTTAATTTTCAAACGTTATGGCTGATATTTTGTTCTGGCGACTAATCTAACTATAGAACAGGATTAGTGATAGACAATTTATAAAATTAAGCCACAAACTTAGCCACTAAACGAGTTAGTGGCTTATATTCTATTTGATAAAAAAATAAAGGCAACCAAGCATTTAGGTGATGTGATGCTTATACCAAAAGATTTGAGTGAAATATCTGTTTAAAACGTAGATTAAATCAACATTTTAATTCAATTTCCCGCATCGCTTGCAGTTAAATTGTGATACTCAGCGGGTATTTGTTCCCAAGCAGACTTAATTTCACGGATTATCTCAATAACATCATCAATAGGCTGAGGATCATTTTTATGATTAGCTTCGGTGATTTGAGAAATCATAAATTCATAGAGTTGATCAAGGTTTTGCGCAATGTCACCACCGTCATCCATCGACAAACAGCTACGCAAACTGATAATAATGTCCAGCGCCTTGCCCAGCCTTTCTCCCTTTATCGGAATATTGCCTTGCTCCATTGCCGCTTTACCTTGAATCAAACGTTCAATAGCGCCTGCCATAAGCATTTGAACAATCTTATGCGGGGAGGCAGCACTGAGCTGGCTATCTACTGATACCTTCTTGTAAGCCTGTAATGAACCACGCATAACAACCCTCTTTATAAAAATTTTTTGTACTGCTGAACCGACTTATTGCCGTAGCGATACTTTTTCAAATCACTGCCAAGTTCTGCGGTTTTCTTTTGCATTAACTCAACAGTCAACTGAGTGCGCTTTATGGCATCATGCCATTCTGGTAGCTGTGCTAACTCATCATTCTCATTTATTATACTAATCAAGGTTAGCAATATCTGTTCCCTTGTATCGACCTGATCAAGAATTTCTGCAGAGTTAATCTCAACCTCTGCAAGCTTAAGCGTAATTTTGCGATCTAAGTCACTAAGTTGTGACAAGGTTTTCAAAAAATCATCCGCCAAGTGCATTCATCATACTCGCTAACTGAGACTGCATATTACTTGTAGCATCCTGCATTGCCGAAAATTTGGCGTGTGTGCGTTTTTCAAGACTTTCCATGCGTCTATCCAAAACGGCTTGATCATCATCAAGACTGTAGTTTCGGTCAATCATGGTTTGTTCACGAGTCCTAAGCGTCCCTGTAACGCCAGTTATTCCTTGAATAGCCTCTTCTACTTTCTTTGCAAAACCCTGATTACCACCAAAGAAGTCCTCTAACTTGTTAAAGTTATTATTAATTTGGCGATCTAACATATCATAATTGATTTCTAACGTACCTTGACGAGTCGTTGCTATACCAAACTCTGTCAGTGTTTTAAGGTCATCAGAGGCAGGCTCAATTGGCGCTGAAAAGACTGATTTCAGTCTGGAGTCTGCATTTCGTACAACACTTTCTCCCGCTAGCGGGCCGGCTTGACCAGTTCTTGGATCAACGCCTGCTAGCTCTTTGGATACTTGATAAAACTGGTTATAAGCAGCGACAAACTGTTCAATATCAGCGCGAACTCGCAAGCGGTCATATTCGATGTCAATTTCGGAGGGCGCTTTGTTCCTGTCCGAGCGTCCCTTTAACGTCAAATCGACGCCTTCAATGGCATCTTCAATAATATTATTATCGCTAGAAAGTTGAGCCACGCCATCAAGCAGCACTTTGGAATCTTGAGCAGCCTGAACCTGTGTCATACCTCGGTAGGCATCAAAAGACTCTTGTGCCGATTGTAAGTCAGCTTGAGCTTTGTCAATACGTTCTAGGTACTCTCTTTCTTCTTGAGGTAATTTTGACAGTTCAATCTGCTTTGCTTCTTCAGGCGTCAATTCGCCAGACAGTACTTTTGCATCTAGAGAGGCTTTCTCTTGCGCTAATTTCTCTTCAAGATCGGCTTTCTTAGCTTCAAGAACCGCTTGTGCTTCTTTGGGGGTAACATAAGAATCTGTCAAAGTCCCTGATGCAGACGGGCTCCAGCCCGGAACGTCGGGCGCTTTTTCTAACGCTTTTGCATCAAGTTGAGGCTCTGGTTCCCAATATGAGTCCAACAAAGTCCCAGATGCCGTATCTGTCCAACCTGGAATCCTCTCTTCAGGTCTAAGGTATTGGCTTGCTTGCGTACCAGCGGTTGCGGCTGCAACAGCAGCGACATCTGATAATTCATTACCCGCACTTGCATCTTTAGCTGCATTTGGATCAGCAGCGATTGCCGCTTGTTTGGAAGCATCGGCAATTTCTTGATCGACAACTTTTGCCGCTTTAATATTGTTTTCTGCTATTCTATCCGCCACAGCCTGCTCTTCGTCAGTCAATGGCTTTATTAAATCTTGCGCTGTCGCTCGCGCTTCTTCTAGGTCTTTGACGCGCTGCTCTAACGTTTTATATTCGAGTTGTTTAAGGAGATTACCAGGCTCTGCTTCAGCACTTAAGGTCAGTGCATTCTTTTCACCTGAGTTGCTTGAGGCAACAATAAGGCGCGGACCTTCAACATCATTAATAACTGAGGCGCGAACACCCGGGTTTGCTTTACTTTCATTGATGCCGCGAACAATATCAGTAAGCTTTGAATTGTTTTTTACCTGTACTGTAAATTCCTTATTATCTAAAGAAATCTGCAGCTTGCCCGGGCCATACTTTGCATCTTGCGGCATTACATCAGATGCAATTTTATGACTCTGGGCAAGCTGCAACACATCAATAGCGTATCTACCAGCGATAGCTTCAGTGGTTGCTGTCGCAGAAACGACGGTTTCATCTGTCGATTCAACCTTTCTTGCGGCGAAAGCTTTCTCTTGGCGAAAGCTCACCATCAAGTTTTTCATCGTATCCAACGACTCTCTGAGCCGACCGTAAGCACTGATACTGGAATCAATTTTGTCACGCTCACTGTCAATTCGTTGCTGTTTAGGAACACGCTCCGAATCAACAACTTTGCTGACCATGGCATTGATATCCATGCCAGAATTCATCCCTACGGGGCCAAAGCTCATTCAATCACCTCAAAATACGATCAAACCGTCTGGTTCAGAAGTCCCGACGAATATCGAGCTGTCTGATCCCTCAGGCGTCGCAGTATTTCTAACATTTCCTCATCGGGTATCTGGCGAATAATATCACCAGTATCCGCTTCATAAATGGTTACTACATCCCTTCCCGACTCTTCATCGACCCGGAAAGATAGGCCAGTGTTGATGGACGAAATGAAATCATTCATTTGCTGTACCATACGTTGCCGCTCAGCCCTGTTGAGCTTTTCACGTTGTTGAGACGCTTCAATTGCTTGTTCAACAGCTTGAGCAGCTTGCTCTCTCACCTCGGTCGTAGAAACCTGTTCTTTCCGCGAGGAAACTTGTTGTGCACCACCATACTTTGAAGCAACTTTAGTGCCACTTTCTGAGCCGTAAGGCTGGATGTTCGATGTGTTGGATGGTATTTCCATAACAATCTCCCTTCCACCTTATAGGTTGGTAACTTGGTTACCTACCAATAAGCTCGTTCGAACCTACTGGTTAACCTAATAAGCTAAGAGCTGCTGATGGTGACTGTTTGGCCTGCGCCAAAACAGACGTACTCGCCTGCTGCAAAATCTGCGACTTAGTCATTTCAGTCGTTTCTTTTGCATAGTCTGTATCTCGAATACGACTACGAGATGAATTCACATTCTCGTTTATGTTATCCAAGTTACTGATCGCATGGCCAAAACGGTTCTGGAATGCCCCTAACTCCGCACGCTGACTATCTACAGTCGTTAAAGCGCCATCTATGATGGAGACTGCCATTTGCGAGCCAGCAACAGTAGAGACATCAACATCAGCAACCGTCCTATCTTCTGCTGCTCCAAAACCAATTTCGCCACCCAACGCACCACCAATAGTGACATCAGATGCGACTCGGTTATTGGCAGCAAATAGTTGCAATTTACCTTCTTCGCCAACAGACGCCTTAATATCTGGACTCTGACCATTGATGTAAGTAGCGAGCTGTTCAATATCATCGCCCTCTTTGGCATTAATGGTTAGTGTCTGAGCTTCACCATATACATCAGTATAGTCGAGTGTAAGGTCGGTTGAGCCTTGAGAAACTCTCCAATCCGTAGCTTGTCCTGTCTGAGCAACATAAGCTTTGCCTCCCATACCTTCATTATCAGAGCGCAGATTACCCATGGTGAGCATGACTGCCTCACCTGAGCCAGCGCCTATCTGGAAGGATTGGCTACCATAAGTACCGTTCAAGAGTTTGTTACCACCGAAAGAAGTTGTCTCGGCAATACGGTTAAGCTCATTATTGAGTGCAGCGACCTCTTCTTGAATCGCAAGACGTTCCGAACGTGAGTTCGAACCATTCGCCGATTGAAGGGATAGATCCCGCATACGTTGAAGGATGTTTGTCGTCTCGTTCATTGCACCTTCTGCGGTTTGTGCAATTGAGATACCATCGTTAGCGTTTTTCACCGCCATGTCTAAACCACGACTTTGCGATGTTAAACGGTTGGATATTTGAAGCCCTGCTGCATCATCCCGGGAACTATTAATTTTGTACCCCGATGATAAACGCTCCATTGATCTCTGCATGCCGTCAGCCGACCCATTAAGGTATCGCTGAGCAGTCATCGCAGACACATTCGTGTTTACGTTAATTGCCATACTGATCTCCTTAGGCATTAAGGTGATGTACCTTAGCGTCTCTCACCTCGCTTTAGCACATCTCATTTCTCTCAGTCTTGTTAACGGCTGAGCAAATATATCCTTTAGAGAAAAGTTTGAAAAAAAATTCCCAAACAGAGCAAATATGCAACAAAGTTATTTAAAATCAGACAATTAAAATGCAAAAAAAAATCCAGCCTAAGCTGGATTTTTTTCTTTTATTTAGACTTAACCAAGTAGGTTTAGAGCCGTATTTGGTGTTTCTTTTGCTTGAGCCAAGATTGAACTGGACGCTTGAGATAGAATCTGTGACTTGGTCAGTGCAGTTGTCTCTTTGGCAAAATCGGTATCTTTGATTCGACTCTTAGATGCATTCACATTCTCATTGATGTTATCCAAGTTAGTAATTGCATGAGTGAATCGGTTTTGGAAAGCACCAAGTTCTGCGCGGTGACTGTCGACGTACTTTAGAGCTGAGTCCACAATCGCGACTGATTGCTGGGCTCCACCCACTGTTGTAACATCGATAGTATCAACAGTGACCGCCTCTCTTGGTCCCATACTTAAGTCACCCGCTAACCCACCACTAAAGGTCACATCACCCTGGACCTTATCTGTGCCAGCAAAGATTTGTAGTTTACCCTCGCCGTCTACTGAAGCACTGACTAACTCAGTTTGACCATTAATGTAAGTAGCCACTTCTTCAATATCATCACCGACTTTTGTATTGATAGTAATGGTTTGTGCGTTGCCTTCATTATCAACAAGGTCCATCGTGATGTCATTTGTACCTGCTTCAACAACCCAGTCTTTATCTTTACCGTTTGCTGCGTGATACATACCACCACCCATGCCAACATTGTCAGAACGCATATTATTAAGGGTTAGCATCACAGCTTCACCGCTGTTAGAACCAATTTGGAAAGCGCGGGTTGAATAAGTACCGTTAAGCAATCTATTGCCACCAAATGATGTGGTTTCCGCAATACGGTTTAATTCATCGTTAAGAGCCGTCACTTCTTCTTGCAATGCAATTCGCTCTGAACGTGAGTTTGAACCATTTGCTGATTGAAGAGACAAGTCTCTGATACGTTGTAAGATGTTAGTACTTTCGTTCATAGCACCTTCTGCAGTCTGAGCAATTGAAATACCATCATTGGCATTGCGTACCGCCACATGAAGCCCCCTACTCTGAGATGTTAATCTGTTTGAGATTTGGAGACCCGCTGCATCATCTTTTGCACTGTTAATCTTAAAGCCTGAAGATAAACGTTCCATTGATGTTTGCTGCGCGTTGTTAGCGCTGTTTAGGTAACGTTGTGCTGTCATTGCTGCTACGTTGGTGTTTACATTCACTGCCATGGTGATTTCTCCGTTTGATTTTCCTGTGTTGCGATTCCCGACGTCTCGGAAAATCAAAAGTAGTTCTCTCAAAGTTACTTTTATTAACGGCTCTATTTCTCAAACCTTGAGAATTTTTTTGCGTTATTTTTGAAAAAAATATGCTGGGAGAAGTAAATTTGATCAAAACTCAAAAAACATTAAAAAGGTGGCATTTTTCTCTATAGCTTTAATGAAGATTGCCGAATCGGCGATGAGCTTAACCAAGCAAAGTTAGAGCAAGGTTTGGCTGTTGTTTGGCCTGCGCAAGAATAGAGGCACTGACTTGCTGTAAGATTTGCTGCTTGACCATTTGAGTGGTTTCTTTTGCATAGTCAGTATCTTTAATACGACTCTTTGATGCCGCTAAGTTTTCGTTAATGTTGCCAAGGTTGCTGATCGCGTGCCCAAAGCGATTTTGCATCGCTCCCAACTCAGCTCGATGGCTATCGACATACTGCAAAGCCGTATCGATTACAGCGACGGCTCGTTGTGCCCCTCCAACCTCAGAAATATCTAAGTTATCAACCGCTTCATAACCAGATAATCCTATTTGAAGCTCATTGGCCAAGCTGCCAGAGAAAGAAATGGTGCCTGATGTTTCTTTGCCCGCCATAAAAATCTGCAACTGTCCATCTTGATTAACCGAGGCTGAAACCTTACTCGTTTGGCCATTAATATAAGTAGCCAGTTCTTCAATATCATCACCAACTTTGGCTTCAATTTGAATCGACTCCTGCTGACCAAAAACATCGGTATATTGCATCACTAATATTCTGGAGCTTTGTTTAATTTGCCAATGTTGATCGACTTTGTTGGCGGATAGATAGCTAAAACCACCCATTTCTAGCGAGTCTGAACGCATATTGTTCAACGATATTTGAACCGCTTCACCTGAACTTGCACCAATTTGGAAAGCAGAACTAGAAAATGAGCCATTGAGCAACTTTCGACCACCAAAAGAGGTAGTTTCAGCGATTCTATTCAATTCATCATTCAAAGCCGCCATTTCTTCTTGTAATGCCAGTCTCTCTGAGCGGCTATTTGAACCATTTGCAGATTGTAAAGACAGGTCGCGCATTCGTTGCAAAATGTTAGTAGACTCGTTCATCGCTCCTTCGGCGGTTTGCATGATGGATATTCCATCATTGGCGTTGCGCATCGCAACACTCAAACCTCTCATTTGCGATTCCAGACGATTAGAAATCTGTAAGCCAGCAGCATCATCTTTTGCACTGTTAATACGATAGCCTGAAGATAACCTCTCCAAAGACTGGTTCAACATGTCTGTTGCATTGGTTAAATACCTTTGCGCCGTCATTGCTGAGACATTGGTATTAACAGTGATGGCCATAACGTTTAGTTGTATTACTCATGAGGACTAATACTTATATCGGCAAAAAAAGATTTTCTTTAGCTTTTTATCGCCTACAAGCCGCCCGCTAAATCCAAGTAGTTGCCGGTAGAAAACGATGATTTTTCACAGGCAAGCCAATAGATAGCTTCGGCAACCTCCTCAGGCAAACCGCCTCGCTGCATTGGAATATGACTTTTTAGCCTATCGACACGCTCAGGCTCTCCACCATCCGAGTGCATTTGGGTATGAATCAACCCAGGGCGAACACAGTTAACTCTTATTCCCTCTTTTGCCACTTCAAGAGACAAACCCTTGGTCAAGGTATCGATTGCGCCTTTCGATGCAGCGTAATCAATATATTCATTAGGGGAACCTGTTCTGGCCGCCGTTGACGATACGTTAACTATGACGCCTCCTAAACCTCCATGACGAGTCGACATTCGCTTAACCGCCTCTCGGCAACATAAAAAGTAACTCGTCACATTATTGGTCAAAATAGTATTGATACGCTCGGCATTCATCTCATCTAAGCGCATCTGTGTTTGCAAAATCCCAGCATTATTAACAAGAACCGTTAATTGGCCGAGCTCTGTATCTACCGTATCAAACAAACGGCAAACTTCGACTTCTTGAGACACATCCGCTTGCACAGCAATGCAACGTCCACCACTCGAGTTAATCTCATTGGCAAGGGCAGTCGCCACGTTAGAGTTAGACTTGTAGTTAATGCACACGGCATAACCATGATGAGAAAAAAGCTTGGCGGTTGCAGCTCCGATGCCGCGCCCACCTCCGGTAACAATAACGACTTTAGAATGGTTCATGAATTTACATTTATACGCTGAAAAGAATTTAAAACACTATAAATAACAAAATCTTAAATTACAAAGCTAATGAGATGAATGTGATATAACCAACACAAGCTAGTAAAAAGCCGAACACTGAGGTTCAGCTTCATTTTCTTAATTGGTCGCTGAACTTATTTTATGGTCAGCGTTTTTAGCATTTGGGCTGACGGGGCAAAAAAGTAAGCGCCTGTCACCGCTTTTGAAAAACGTAGTAACTGATCATATTTGCCATCTGTGACCGCATACATGCTTTCTAGCATCGCCTTGAAATTGTGCAGAGTATGACAATAAGCAATAAATAATAGGCCGTGATCACCTGACACACTGCCATAAGGTAAGCTGTGGCGAACGATCTTAAGCCCTTTACCTTCTTCTTTTATATCAACCCGTCCGACATGAGAAGCGGCGGGGACATTGTCTAACTCAATAGAATCAGCTTTGGTGCGTCCGATCACTTTTTCTTGAGCTGAAACATTGATGCGATTCCACGCTGGTAAGTTATGCACAAAACGTTGCAACATTACATAGCTACCCCCTGCAAACTCACCTTGTGGGATTATAGCGACTTCTTGGCGCTGGTCGCCATGTGGGTTTTCTGTACCATCAATAAACCCTGTCATATCACGTGCATCTAGATATCGATAGCCATATGTTTCATCAACAACCGAAACGTATTCGGCTATGTTCTCAAATAACTTACATAGAAGATGAACATGTAAATCATGACGCTTTGAATGGCAATGTATTAACACATCAACATCTGTGCTAGGTGCCAGCATATCCCCTTCTCCTAGCTGCGGAAAATCTATCAGTTCTTCTGGAACAGGGGCATCAAGCTGGCTCCAAAAAGATCGGGTAAAAGCGATCGAAAGCATTAAATCAGCACCGGTTTGCTGGCTATTAAGCTCTTCAACCAAAGCTGGTAGTGATTGTAACTGTTTTAAAACTTCTGCTTGATTTTGCTTCACTTTCAACAAAGTGTACTGAGCAAAAGGACTCGCTTCAGGAAGAATGGCACTTTGAGGGGTCGACATAGTTGTGTCCTCACATTTAATAATTTCTCAGTGTATTATGCTTATTGTAATTTTAATAACCAGGTTATCAATAGGTTATTTAGTTTGTTATCTTGGGCTGATGCCTCAAGCTCTCTCTTACGTGACGGCTATTGTAGGTATAAAGCATAAACCATAACAGGATGACAAGGGTAATCGCACTGGACCATTGAAATACACCGTGTTCAAGATAGACATGGTAAACAGTTTGAGAAAACTGTCCGGATATAATCAAGAGAGTAATAGGTTTAGCGACACTGAGGATTTTGCTCACCCACCCTCTATCTGGGCTTCGTAAGCCAATTGCCCACATCAAAGCTAAACTTGGCAGCCCCATACCAAGGTCTAAATAAAACAAAGCATGGTCAGGGTAAATAATATCAAGAATTTGAGCGCCATTTTCCCTGCTTGCACCAGCTAGAATGAAAATCACCCAAGCTTTAGCGAGAAACAGCCAACCTAGCCAAAGCCACAAGGGAGCCTTGAGAAAGCCATGTTTATCATATTGTTCTAGACTGTAGCGCACGATAACGTCATAACTATTAATAATCACCCTACTTTATACTATTCATCCGATATTGCTATCTCTTGATAAAATTAAACCGTGTTAGAATACCCTTATTAAGGTTCACTCAGCATACGACTAATGAAAAACAAAGTATCTCCTTCACCTGAAACTCAACAAGAAGCGTTAAAGATAGCAAAAGCGACTCAAAAACCCGGTCAGACTAAAGAACAAACAAAATTAATAGCTCAAGGGATAGAGAAGGGTATTGCTCAGTACAAAAAACAACAAAAAGAAAAAGCACGCCAAGCAGACAAAGCCAAAAAGAAATTAAGGAAAGTCAAACATACTCAACTTGAAGTCGAGACCAACATAGGGACTGAGAGTACCCACTCTACGGCAAGTCACCCATGGTTTTCTTTTATCCCTTGGACCCTACTTGTTGTAAGCTGGCTTGGCTTCATTCTTTATGCAGTAAAGCTCTAATCTTAAAAAAGCAATGTGCTTATCACCCTTTTGCAAACTGCGCATTGAACCCCAAGCTTGTTTCTATATCTGTTCGTCTATCGGACACCCACTGGTAATCAAAAGGGCCCCAGTTAGAAAGTTGATAATAGCCGTCATTATGGCGGCGTCCATCTTGAACAAAATTTAGCTCAATACCAATTCTGGGTAATGCTTTAAGAACATCTTGAATAGTGCGACGTGGCCAGCCCGTATTTTCAATAAGTTTGGGGACATTAGGCCTATCAAGATTTTGCACCAATAATGCTAAATATAAGCGCCTTGCGAAAATAGGATTCAGCTCCATTGACACCTCCTAACAAATAAACAAGGTCATTATTTCTGTTTTGTAGACTCATGCGTTGCGTTCGATCAATAACCACTCCATCACCAAAGATTGAATGCATGTTTTGCATAGATAAAATAGTTTGCTCACACTTTTGTCTATATTGATACTTCCTGCTAGGATGCCCAAAGCGTCAATAGAGTTTATTTAAAGGTTAAGTTATGACAATCACCATGTATGGCATTCCCAATTGCGATACCATCAAAAAAGCGAAGAAATGGCTAGAAAAGGAAGGAATAGAATTCCAATTCCACGACTATAGAAAGCACGGAATTAACAAGGATATGATTGCAGTATTTTGCCAGCAGCTTGGTTGGGAAAATGTCGTTAACAAGCGTGGTACAACCTATCGCCAATTAAGCCAAGAACAAAAAGATAACCTAAATGAAGAACTGGCAATAGCGCTGCTAAGTGAACAACCACCTATGATAAAAAGGCCGATTCTGGTTACAGATAACCATTACCATCTTGGCTTTAAAGCCGAACAATACTCCGCTATCTTCTCTGCTGTATAAGGAATTAGAGAATGACTGACACACCTACTTTGGCACTCGCAAAAGACCTGATTAGTCGCCAGTCGGTAACCCCTGTGGATGCAGGTTGTCAAAATGTAATGATAGAACGCTTACAAGCACTAGGGTTCAAAATAGAAGTGATGGTTTTTGAAGATACCACTAACTTCTGGGCTCGTCGTGGAACCGAAGCTCCGCTGTTTGCTTTTGCTGGACATACAGATGTTGTCCCAGCAGGTAATCTAGAACTTTGGGATACACCACCTTTTGAGCCAACCATCAAGGATGGGTTCCTCTATGGTCGCGGTGCAGCAGACATGAAGGGCTCACTCGCTTCAATGGTTGTTGCAGTTGAGCAATTTATTGCCCAGAACCCAAATCACAAAGGCTCGATTGGCTTTCTCATTACTTCCGATGAGGAAGGGCCATTTATCAATGGTACTGTTCGAGTCGTAGAGGCTCTGATGGAACGTGATGAAAACATTGACATGTGTATCGTTGGCGAGCCCTCTAGTACTGAAGTCGTTGGCGATGTAGTAAAAAATGGTCGCAGAGGCTCTATCACTGGCGACTTAACAGTCAAAGGTATTCAGGGACACGTAGCTTACCCTCACCTTGCAAAAAACCCAGTACATCAGTCTCTAATGGCTCTGAATGAATTGGCCGAAACAGAGTGGGATCAAGGTAACGACTATTTTCCGCCCACCAGCTTTCAGATCCCAAATATTCAGGCAGGAACTGGGGCTTCGAACGTGATCCCAGGCGAGCTCAAGGTTCAGTTCAACCTGCGCTATAGTACTGAACTGAATAACGACATGATTGTTAAGCGGGTAAAGGACACACTAAGTAAACACAACCTAGATTATCAATTGGATTGGACCTTCAACGGAGACCCATTCCTAACCGATACCGGCGACTTACTTGATGCTGTTGTTACCGCTGTTGGAGACGTCAATCAAACTAAACCTGAGTTGCTAACCACAGGTGGCACCTCAGACGGCCGCTTTATTGCTCGTATGGGAGGTCAAGTTGTTGAACTGGGTCCCGTTAATGCCACTATTCACAAAGTTAATGAGTGCGTGAAAATTGACGATCTTGAGAAACTGACCAATATGTATCAAAAGACACTGGAGAATGTATTGGCATGACAATGACGCCTGAGCAGCTGGTTGGTAAAGTAAACACACATCTCATCGACACTCACATTGGCGAGCAGTCTTTACTTGTACATACCATGGTCACAGGCGACCTTCAGTTGCTGAGAGACGCAGCCGTTCAAGCCGGATTTGATTTCCATATAGCGAGCGGATTTCGCGATTTTGAACGACAAAAATCCATCTGGGACCGCAAGATAACGGGGCAACTCCCAACTCTCAACCAAGATGGCCAGCCTCTTGATATCAGTAACCTTTCAGAGCGCGAAAAGATCTATGCCATCTTACGCTGGTCTGCGCTGCCGGGCGCAAGTAGACATCACTGGGGAACTGACTTCGATGTGTTTGATAAAGCAAGCTTACCTGAAGGCATTAAATTGCAATTGGAGCCTTGGGAATACCTCACTGGTCATCAGGCTCAGTTTTATCAATGGCTGCAAAATAATCTCAGGAAATTTGGCTTTTTCTTTCCCTATGCAGAGGATAGAGGTGGTGTGGCTGCCGAGCCCTGGCATATCAGTCATAAGGCGACGGCATCACTATGTTTATCCCTTTTTGAACTTGGCACTTTAAATGACCAAGTTTCAAACTGCGGTTTAAAGGGAGTAGATTCAGTGCTCGCAGAGTTAGATACTATATACAATCAATACATTATCAACATCAGCACTGAGGCAAGTTAATGGATTTACTGACTAACCCTTGGGTTATCATTGTTATTGTTTTAAGTGTGGTGATCGGAAACATCGCAGCACTTAAATACACAGCCAAAATGAAATTTGGCCAGATGGAAAAAAAAGAATCGCCACAAGAAGACTCTAACAAGCCCTCTGAAAATAACGAACAGGACCCGCCTCAATAGCAGGTTCTTTTACTTAATGTGATCCCATGAAATATTCGAGACTATTCTGCACTCTTCGCATTTGAAGTGGAAAATATCGAGCTTAGGCTCAGCAAGTAACCAATCCCCACAGCATTTTGGGCATTTACGCTGTTTTTCAGTCTCTAGGTTTTTGCCACCTACACGATACTGATAATAATATGTTGGTATTTTGGTCAGGTGCTCTATACGGCCTCGTAAATCCCAGCCGCGCTTAAACAACACGCTATCCACATCACATATCTCATGCAGCGCGGCATGCTCAGCTCTGCAAGCGCCAGCCATTTGAATTTCGTCACAAGCTTGCCACTCGGTCTGCCACTTAATTAGCGCCTTATGATCGCCATTCAAGGTCGGAGAATTACGATAGAGCGGTATTGGCAGCAAGGTATCACCACTTCTCAACGGAGAACAGGTATGCACGTAAGTGGTATACAGTACTTGCCAACTCGGCATAGTATCTTCCGCAGCTTGTTCGGAGTTAAGATCACGTCCAAGAAGACGCGCTTTAGGTGTCAGCAGGCTGGCTTCTGATAATGTATCTAAGCAAACTTTGACAAAATCAGAATGATAATCGGGATGCAAACTATCTTGCTCTGGGCAAACGACACGTACAAAGAACTCTCCATCACCCATAACAATAGGAAACTCTCTTCCCAAAACCTGGCCATTGTAGCGTAGTGCATCCATCAAGCCGTTTATCGCTTTATCGACCGCGGTGATTGTGGTGTTATCAAAACACTCAAATTGAAGCTCTATTACATACATAGCTACACCACCGGAGTTAGCTGCTGAAGAAACTCAGAAATGTTCTTGGCTAACACGTCTCGTTTATCAGTTCCCAGTCGTTCTAGAATGACATTCCCTGAAAGATTACAGATAGAAATGACATCAAGTTCTGCATCCGTTGTGGCAATAAAGACGGTAGGCTTTAGCTTTAAACGACGCTGAGTAACTAAGTGGCCCAGTATATTTTCCTGCAAACGAATGAAATCCTCATCATTCCATACTTGAAGTAACGTTAGCTCATTGTCATTCCAAGCGGCGCCCATATCAGCACTATACTGGCAACCATAAAACGCCTTAATATCTTGATGAAGGGTTAAATCAATGCCATGTTCTAGGTTTGAGAAATCCACTTCTTGCTCGCGAGAACAAGCCTGCCATTCGACCGAGTCACCTTTTTTAGCTGTTACACAAGGAGAAATAAAATCGGATAACTGATCACTTACTGGCTGGTGGCCATGGCATTCAAAATATGTATTGCGGTACTTTTCACTGAATAAAACTAATGCAAGAAGGGCTTGTCCAGCCATGAAATTCTCCAATATGAGTCGCCTTTTCTATACACGACATTGTCTATTAATCTGGCTGTTCTAATCTAAAAGAAATAGCTAGCATGAGCATATATTCAAGCGTTCCAACCCTTGCTTGGCTATTACACAATCTGAATTTACTATGCTTTGAGGCTTTCTGTATTTCAAACAATTCCAACTTGGTTCAAGTTTAATGAAACTAGAGGTCAGTATCAAACAACAAGCAACCTTTGCAATTGATTCTACAGAATCAATTGCATCAATAGTGGGGTGAAGATGATTTTACTGATATCATCTTTCTTTGCTGCTAAAGATAGCTAAAGTACGAGCAGATATGAGGATTGAGATAATATTATGGAGGTTTTGCGTTTGAGTCGATTGCTGGCACTACTTGTTTTTCTACTACCAGCCTTGGTATCCGCTTCCACTGTTTATTCATCAGCCATGCTCAATGAAGCAGATTCCTTAGTCAATATTGTTCCCAAACAATCAAAAATATTGGCCTCTAATTATCTGACGCAAAGAAAGCTTATGGCCCAGTCGGAAAAAGGGCCTTCAACTATGTCTCGTGATGATTCAGACACGCGATTTAGGACACCAAGCAGTACAATTGATGCCTTAAAAATATTAGCACGCGCAGAGTTTAACCTTGGTAACCCTAAAGAAGCAAAGCGCTACATTAAGCAAGCCAAAACACTCACTGATGAATATAACCTACCCTACCTTGGCTTGGAACTGAGCTTGCTTGAACTACGCCTCAATTGGAAGGCTAATGGCATTTCTCCTTCAATAGAAACCAAGCTCGATGAGATAGAGCAAGAATTGAACTCGATACATAACCCAGAGCAGGTAGCCAAAGGGCTCACCTACCAACTTGTCATGTTAAAAGCCGATATGGCTTCAAGCCAAGATCGAATCAAACTGGCAGAAACACTGTATAAACAAGCTATCCCTTTCATCGAGCAATCAAAAAACAGACAGAGTATTACTGACTACCACATTGCACTTGGTAAACATTTTTTAAACCACAAAATCTACAACAAAGCGCTATCTGAGTTGCTGATTAGTTACTGGAGTGCGATTGAAAATACGTCTGGATTACAATTAGCAGAAGCAAATCGTTTAATTGGCCAGCTATTTTATGAACGACGAGTTCTTGATAAAGCAGCCGACCATTTTTCTCAAGCCGCTGACTTTTATGATAATTATGAAAGTTCACCTATGCTTCCCCCTATTCTAAAACGAATGGGAGATATTTATTACCATCAAGGTAAATATAATCTTGCGCTGGTTCACTACTTCAATGCTATCGACCATGAGCGCTTACAAAACAACATCGAAAATGTCGTCGACATTCGACTTGCACTCGCTTCTACCTATTTAAAATTAGTCAATTTCCCACTCGCGGAGCAATATTTAACCCGAGCAAAAGAATTATTGAACTACATTGAAATACCAAAACTACAAGCTAAATATTTACTGCTAGAAGCAGGATTAGCGTCACACCAAGGGCAACCAAAAGAAGTATTAGATAAAGCCAACCAAGCACTGGGTATTGCCCTTGAACTTAATGATCTCAGTTTAGAAAAAAATGCCTATAACATGCTTAACCTCGGCAATGAGCTACTTGGAAACTACAAACAAGCACTACGCTACCTGCAACAATATAATGCATTGGCTGCTATCGAACAGAAAGAACTCAACCTGATTAATGAAGATGATTTTAGACAACAAAAAGATGTTGTTGAGCAAACACTGCACTTAGTCGGTCAAAAAGAGCAGCTAAAAAAAACGCAAAATGAGTACCATAAATTTCAAAAAATCTCTTTAACTTTGTTTGTCACTTGCGCTTTGCTTTTTGTCTTCTTACTGCGTCGCGGGCATATTATTAGCGTTCAAAAAGAAGAAATTGATGAACTAAATGATGAGCTTTATGCTCACTCACGTTCTGGCCTCAAAAACCTTCGCATGCTGAGTGTAAAATTGCCAGCCTCATTGGAAGCAAGTAGCCACAAATTTGAAAAATGGCACGCTGGTGATCTTATCCATGAACCACTGAGCGATAGGTTACACTTTGTTATGATAGACTTACCTTTTCTGCGTAACCTATCCCTCCAGCAAGGCTACACTGAAGGCTTAAAAGTTGAGAAGGCTTTTGGCCTATTTCTCAAAGAAAAAATTGAACACCCAGCCCGTGTATATCATTTCTCGGATGCCAATTTGCTCTATATTGAACCTGACAATGGGAACACCACTAAACCTGAACAAGTTTTCGAAAAGATCCAAGGTTGGGTTAACGAATTTACTCAAAAATATCGACTCAATAACATAGTGCGCATTGGAATGGCCGATTATCCATTTTTACCTCGTGCATATACCGCGATAAATGATAAAGAGCTGCTGGATATTCTGCTTATGTCAACCAATGCGGCTCGTTCTTTGAGCATGGAGGAAAACACGAGCCAGTGGGTTTACCTAAAAGCAATAAAAAATGCGCCTGCTGCCAGCTTAGCGACGGGCAACATTCGTAAGGCCTGCAAGCATTCCATTAACCAAGGCCTTATCAAAGTCCATTCTTCTTATCCCAATGAAGAAAACATCAAAAAGCTTTTAAAAGAAGAATAAACTATCATGTTGATTTAGGTGTAGAAGATGAAAAACTGATTTAAAAGCCATAAAAGTGTTTTAAATCAATACCATACCCAACCAGATATTAACATTATTATCAACAAGATAACCTCTTTACAATATACTTTTGTTTGGGCTAAGCCTGATAAAAATACAAATATACAGGCTCTGAGCATTAATCATCAATGAACAAAGACTTAAACCATTCATGCTACCTATTATTGATGTATATATATCAATCAGTTAGCTTTATTTATCACCAAAGCATGCTAAGCTTAGAACAGTCTCTTGGATTTCATATACGAGATTAAACCGCTTTCATTACGAGACAAACTCATAATAAGAAGTATTATCAGGAAACTTCTCTTATCAAGGAGGTCACCATGATCACTCATATTAGTCCTGCGGGTAGTATGGATCTGCTTTCTCAACTTGAGGTTGAGCGTCTTAAAAAAACTGCCGCTAGTGATCTGTACCAGCTCTACCGAAACTGCACCCTCGCAGTGCTTAACTCAGGCAGCCATACAGATAACTCAAAAGAGCTACTCGACAAGTACAAATCATTCGATGTCAACGTTGTCCGTCGTGAACGTGGTATCAAACTGGAGCTAAGCAATGCACCTGAGCATGCCTTTGTGGATGGCAACATAATAAAAGGAATACAAGAACACCTATTCTCGGTGCTAAGGGATATTGTCTACGTCAATATGCATCTTGCAGATAATCAAAGGTTGAACTTAACCAATGCCAGTCATATCACTAACCTAGTATTTGGTATTTTACGCAATGCTGGCGCCCTGACTCCGGGAATCGAACCAAACCTTATTGTGTGTTGGGGAGGGCACTCTATCAATGCCACTGAATATCAATACACTCGAGAAGTAGGCAACGAGCTCGGTCTTAGAGAGCTCAATATATGTACGGGCTGTGGACCAGGCGCTATGGAAGGGCCAATGAAAGGAGCAGCAATTGGTCACGCCAAACAGCGTTATTACGAACAACGTTATCTAGGACTAACCGAGCCCTCTATTATTGCGGCTGAGCCACCTAACCCCATTGTCAATGAACTGGTGATTATGCCCGACATTGAAAAAAGGCTAGAAGCATTCGTTCGTATGGCCCATGGTATTGTTATTTTCCCAGGCGGTGCAGGAACCGCAGAAGAGCTTCTCTACATACTGGGTATAATGATGCACCCCGATAACTCTGAGCAGCCACTTCCTATTGTCCTCACGGGACCAAAAGAAAGTGAAGCCTACTTCCAATCAATCGATAAATTTATTGGTGATACTTTAGGTAAAGATGCCCAGCGCCACTACGAAATTGTGGTCGACGACCCTGAAAGAGTGGCAAAAATCATGAAAAGTAAAATGGTAGACGTCCGTCAGCATCGCAAAGATATTGGCGATGCGTATAGCTTCAACTGGTCACTCAAAATCGAGCCTGAATTCCAGTTACCTTTTGATCCAACTCACGACAACATGGCAAGCTTAGATTTACACCTAAACCAGCCACCAGAGAACCTTGCGGCCGCCCTACGCCAAGCCTTTTCTGGCATAGTAGCAGGTAACGTCAAAGCCGAGGGGATACGTGAAATTGAACTCCATGGCCCGTTCAGTTTAGATGGTGACGCGATCTTAATGAAGAAGATGGACAAACTGCTAAGAGACTTTGTCGAACAAGATCGTATGAAGCTTCCAGGGGGCAGTGCCTACGAACCATGTTATAAGATCAAAACCTCTGAGTAGTTACTAACTCACAGCGGTGAGCCTATTACAAACAGGTCCTAGTAATCTGTGTATCTTACTATACAATAAGGGCTTTCTAAGCCCTTTTTCTGGTTATTATGTCTATCCACCTTGTTATCATCGATGCTCTTAATCTGATACGACGCGTCCACTCAGCACAACCCAACTCTGATGATATAGCGAGAACGATAACCACAACCACGCGAACTCTAAATAAGATTATTAGTGAGTCTAATCCTACTCATATTGTTGCAGTTTTTGATCATCATCTTCAGGAGAGAGGATGGCGAGCAGATATCCTGAGTGACTATAAAAGCAACCGAAAACCTATGCCCGAAGCGCTATATGCTGGCTTAGATGCCATACAGGAAGCTTGGTGGGAACTTGGGGTAGATTCTTTGCTTTCATCAGGTGATGAAGCAGACGATCTTATCGCAACACTTGCAGTCAAAGTCGCTAATAGGAATCAAACTGTCACTATTATCTCAACGGACAAAGGCTACTGCCAACTATTATCGCCAAGACTCCAAATACGCGATTATTTCCAACATCGCTGGCTCGATGCTCCTTTTATAGAAAAAGAGTTTGGCGTTCAACCATCACAGCTCCCTGATTACTGGGGCTTAGCTGGGATAAGCTCAAGCCAAATCACAGGGGTGCCAGGAATTGGGCCAAAAGCGGCCAAGGAAATCCTAACCAAATACCGTGATATAGAGCACGCTTACATATCTGAGGAGCTTGAAGCCAAATATAAGAAAAAGCTCAACGAACATATTGATACTGCCCGACGGTGTAAAACAGTGTCAGCTCTAAAAACCGATATCGATCTTGGATTTAACTTGCAAGACATTCGCTATCAAGGCGCTAAGGTTGATTGAATATTTTCAATCAACCTTAAGACAATGAATAGTAAAACTTATTAGTGAGGAGAGATATTTGACAAACACTGTATGTGGACAGTGATTTCTTCTCGATCGTGGTAGAGATGCTTCGCTTGAAGTTTAAACTTAACTTTATTCTCGATCAGAAAGAGTTTGAGGTTTTCAATATCCTCTAATACTTCATCGTAGCGACCTTTCATCGGCAATTTTAGGTTAAAAATGGCCTCTTTAGCCCAACCAGAAATTAACCACTCTCCCATAAGCTGAGCCACCCGAGAAGGTTTCTCTACCATATCACAGATAAGCCAAGTTACGTTTTTACGTGCTGGCTCAAACTTGAATCCATCTTCTTGATGATGCTTTACTTGACCTGTTTCCATCAGGCTATCAGCCATCATGCCGTTATCAACAGCGTGAACAAACATAGATCGCTTAACCAATTGATATGTCCAGCCACCAGGACAAGCCCCCAAATCAACACCCCACATCCCCGAGGCCAATCGTTCGTCCCACTCTTCTCGCGGAATGAAAACATGAAAAGCTTCCTCAAGTTTTAGAGTTGATCGGCTCGGCGCGTCCGCAGGAAATTTAAGTCGCGGGATCCCCATAAAAAAGGGCGAATTATTACTCGGCAATGAATAACCCACAAAACAATGGCCAGGAGCAACAAAACAGATGTGTAACACTGGTTTTTTAGGGCTGTCTTTGGCCAACAGAATCCCTTTACCACGCATTGCTTGGCGCATAGGTACAGTGAATTTTCGGCAAAACTTTAGCAATTCTTTTGCTTCATTAGTATCGGGGGTTTCGATGCGTATGTCACCACACTTGGGAAAACCCGTGATATCAGACAAGCTCGCTAAAATAGGAGAAATACGGTCTTCACGAGGAAGCTCTTGAACTTCAGCCGCAACAGCAAACATCTGACGAGCGAAAATCAACGCTTTAAAGTCAAGCTCCTTAACTAAGCGCTCAGCATCACCCTTTTGGTAGCATTCAAACAGGACATAACCTGTATTATTTTTTAAACGAGGGAAGCCAAACACTTCAAGTTGTGTTGCACGATCCTGAATTTCTCCAGCGCACTCTTTCTCAAAACCTGAGCGACAGTAGAGCATTAAGTGTTTCACTGATTTACCTCTTTAATTTGTAGCGCCGCAAACACAAACAGTCCCCATCCAAGAATAAAAGCGAGACCGCCGAATGGCGTGATTGGCCCAAACCATTTCACTCCGCTTAACGCCAAGGCGTAGAGACTACCACTAAAGCAAAAGATGCCGATAATAAAGCAATTTGCAGCAAGGGCGAAATATTTTTGTGATTTATCAGCAAACCCCGTAGTCAGTAATACTCCACAAAGTATGATGGCAAGTGCGTGAATCAGCTGATATTGCACGCCAGTGTAAAATACATCGAGCATCTGGGCTGGTAATATATTTTTAAGCCCATGAGCAGCAAATGCACCTAATATAACGCCTAGTCCAGCAAATACACCGCCGACCCCCACTATGGACCTAATCTTCATTGTATGTTCCTAAGATAAAATCAGCGAGATACTGTGTCGCTAGCGTAATATTTTCCGATTCACTGTATCCAGAGCTTTTACGAGGCTTAAAACTATGATCGCCATCAGGAATGAACTCGACACAAACTCTATCTGAGAATTCAAATTCATCAAGTTCATCTCGTTTTCCAAATGCATCTCTCTCTCCTTGCAAAATAAGACAAGGTTTATCAAGCTTGGCTAAGTGTTCACCTTTGTAGTTTTCTGGCTTACCCGGAGGGTGGAATGGAAACCCCAAACAAGCTACCCCAGCGACGAGGCTTTCTTCAGCGAGCAAACTTGCCATTCTCCCGCCCATTGATTTTCCTCCAATCACAATGGGTTGTTTGGCAAATTGGTTTATCACCTCTCTGTATGCTTCTAATAGCTTAGGAGCACGATCTGGAGGACGCCGCTTACCATCAAGAGAGCGCTTAACCATATAAGGAAAATTAAAGCGAACCACCTGGATACCTCGTTGCGACAAACCCTTTGCAATCGCATCCATAAAATCATGATCCATTCCGGCCCCTGCACCATGAGCAAAAACAAATATTGGCTGATCGCTTTTACCTTCTATCAAAAAATCACTCATCCAACAGTTCCTCTTGCTCACTCTGAGCTTTCGCTAGCATCCAATCTCTAAATGTGGCTATTCTTCCCATGTCTGCCTGCTTTTCATGACACACAACGTAAAATGCATTCTTAGAAACTAAAACCTGATCAAAAGGCGCAATCAAACGACCCGCTTCCATTTCAGGTTGTGCAAGAACATTATTTCCTAACGCGATGCCCTGCCCATGAGCGGCTGCTTGAAGCACCATAGTAGAATGACTAAAAATTGGGCCATGATTGACATTAACACCTTCTATCTCGTGTTCTTTTGCGAACTGCTTCCAATCTTTACGCGATGTATCATGTAACAAGGTGTGCTGCTTAAGATCGGCGAGCTTGTCTAATGCTTTATTTCCCATTAATAGAGAAGGTGAACAAAGAGGGATCAGAAACTCTTGATAGAGTTTATCAGCACGCAGGCCGGGCCAATTTCCTCGTCCATAATAAATTGCAACGTCGACATCGTCGGTCAGAGACCCTTCATCCATATCAACAGCTTTAATTCGAACATCTATGTCTGGCTCTTGCTGATTAAAGTCAGCCAAACGCGGAACCAACCATTGAATAGCGAAGCTAGGAGGTAAACTAATCGTCAAAGCCCCTTTTTCACTGCGTTCGAGCACTTTATCGGTAGCCTCAGCGAGTAGCGTAAAAATATCTTTAATGTCGAGAAAGTAACTTTGCCCTTCCTCGGTAAGCAACAAAGAGCGGTTACGTCGCCTAAATAATTTTAGGCCTAAGAACTCCTCCAAAGCCTTAATTTGATGGCTTACCGCTGCCTGAGTCACAAATAACTCCTCTGCTGCTCTAGTAAAGCTCAAATGACGAGCTGCGGCCTCAAAAACTTTAAGGGAGTTTAGAGGGGGCAATCTTCTCGACATAGTATTTGTCTCCAAGTTGGATAAGTTTTTCTTATCTGAAACATTATAAAATGTCCATTGCCTATCGGCCAGAGAAATTCTATATTTCCCCCTGCAGCAAGAGTCAGAACGGCTTTATTCCCTCTGGGAGTGAATTGACATATTGTTGCGATGTTGTGTTTGCAAACTCGTATTTCGAGTTAGGTAGATTTCTACCGAGTTTCATCTCTCTAACTAGAGATGAAGCGATACTTCCTGTATTTATTTTTTTGACCTGTCTGTCAAATTATTTAACACCGCCTTATGGCGGTGTTTTTTTTATCTGCTAAACGACAAAAAAGATAAGGAAGTATAAGCAATTAGAAGAAGCGCTGATATGCTTGGCTAGCAGCGCGTTGGAAGGAGCCTAGATTAAGGGCGATAAACTTTGATATTAGTAAAGCCTTGGTCTTGAAGGTATAGAGCTTGTAAGCGACTCATAACACCACGATCGCAATAAAGTAGGTAAGTTTTACTTTGGTCCAAATCCCCAAACTGAGTACCCAATTTGTAGAAAGGCAGATGTATCACTTCTACTCCATCTATCTCAAGCGGGCTATCCTCTTCTTCCTCAGGGCTACGAATATCAAGAACTGTCGCATGTTGCTCAACGGCTTGAACCAACTCGATTTCAGGCGCAGCCTCCTCGGCTTCTTTAGCTATATCACGAATGTCCATTTGACGAGCATCTCTTACGACCTGCTCTAGGATTTCCAAATCAAATTTCTCTTCTTCCGCTTCTAACTTCGCTTTGATCGCTTTAACTGTCGGTTTCTTAGAAATCACACCACAATATTCAGGCATCGTCTTAGCAAAGTCTTCAGTGCCAATTTCACGAGCTAAATCAATGATATCTTCTTTATCCCAGTTAATTAACGGACGTAAAATTAAAGTATCGGTGACTGTGTCAATATGGCGAAGATTGGTCAGCGTTTGGCTCGATACTTGACCAATAGCTTCTCCGGTAACCAAAGCTTGGATACCAAATTTATCGGCTATCTTGCCCGCTGCTCGCATAAACATACGTTTAAGGATCACACCCATTTGACCGTCATCTACTTTCTCAAGGATTTCAGCCACAACCGGTTCAAAGTCTACAGAAATAAAACGGACTTTAGCTGAAGAGCCGTACTTATTCCAAAGGAAATGAGACACCTGCTTAACACCTATCTCATGGGCTGGCCCACCGAGATTAAAGAAACAGTAATGTACTTTAGAACCACGTTTAATATGAAGGTAGCTCGATACACCTGAGTCAAAACCGCCAGAAATCAAACTCAAAACATCTTCTTGAGTTCCAAGTGGGAAACCACCTAAGCCTTTATAGCGAGCAATGACATGATTAAGTTTATCCCCCGCAACCTCAACTTTTATCGTGACATCAGGTTTGTGAAGTTTAACACTCGCACTGTCAACGGCTTGATTTAGACCGCCACCAACGTAACGCTCTAACTCAATAGACGTAAAATCATGTTTTCCTCGACGCTTAGCTCGGACAACGAAAGTTTTACCCTCTATTTTCGACCGGTTAAGTTCTAATACTTGCTCGAAGATGTCATGCAAGTCGGTGAAGTCAGACTGTTTTACCTCTAGGACATGATGGATGCCTGGTGTGTGCGTAAGGATCTCTACAGTTTCTTTGTGATAACGATCTGATTCAGAGGTCACTTCGATATGATCACGACGATTAAATACTGCAACAGATTCTGTACGACTCTTGATGATATTGCGAATATTGCATTCAAGAATCTTTGTGAAGCGCTTGCGCACCGATTCACTTTTAACAAAAATTTCAGGATGGGGCTTAACGATAAATTTCATAGTTCACTTCACAACTCAACAGATACGGCAAATTGGAGACTTTACTACTAGCTTCTTATAGTAGTTTACGGAAGCTATACTCCAAAGGCGCAAGATTATACATGAACCATAGGCCATAAAAAAGGCGAGCACTTAGCTCACCTTGTAATTTAGTTGGAGTTAGGTAATGTAGGAACCTCATCACTCAATAGCGCTTCTCCTTGCATAATACTGATTTCTACACGCCGATTTCTCGATCGCTGAGCTTCGGTATCATTCGGCCCGAGAGGTTGAGTATCTGCCATACCTCGAACTTGAAGACGTTGATGTGAGAAGCCTCGCACCTTTTCCATTTCTTGAGCAACGGACACAGCTCTCTGAGAAGAGAGGTCCCAATTTGAGCGATATAGCTCAGAATCTAAAGGCTGATTATCCGTATGGCCTGACACTCGAATAATGCCCGGAACGTCCTTAACTAAATCCGCGATTTGACGCACTAGTGGTCTGAATTTAGGCTGAAGAAATGCCGAACCTTGGGGAAAGGCGCCTTTTTCCCTAATTCGAATATCGATCTGTTGGCCAAGATTTTCTATCTCAATCGCCCCTTCATCAATCTCACGCTCCAAAGCTTTTTTGATGCTTTCCATCAATGTTTCAAGCTCTTGTGACATTTCTGCTGACTGCTGCTGCTGACTTTCAGACTCAGCGTTTTGACTGTCTTGAGTCGAGGTATCTGGCGATTTCCCCCCCGTCTGCTTACCCTCGTCTTTTTGGGTACCACCCGCTCTGTCGGACTCTCCTTCTTGAAACTCCAAAGTTTGTTGGGTTATGTCTATTGTCTGCTGCATGATGACATCGATAGGCGTGGGCTCAGGACGCCCTGGGCGAAATTCTTGGGCAATGATACTCGTACCTTTGGGAATATCTTTGACTTCAAGTCGGTTTTGAACACCAAAAGCAAACTTCATAGAGCCTGCGATCTGTTTAAATTTCAACACATCCATTTCTGAGAACGAAAGCAGAAGTACAAAGAAACACATCAAAAGTGACATTAAGTCAGCAAACGTTCCCATCCAAAGAGGCAACCCGGGAGGAGGACATTTACAACCTTCTTCATCATCCATAGCGGTTTCCTTACTCTGAATCTACATCGAGAACACGCTTACCTTCGTTCAGGTAATTTTTTAGATACCCATCAATAACTCGAGGGTTTTGTCCATCTTGAATCGCTAGCACGCCATCCATAATCAAGCGGCGGTTAAGCTTTTCTTGTTCCCGACGCAGTGAGAGTTTATCGGCAATCGGGAAAAAGACCATGTTGGAGAGTATCGCTCCATAGAGCGTCGTCAATAGTGCAACAGCCATTGCTGGGCCAATCGCTTTAGGATCATCCATGTTTGAGAGCATGGCAACCAAACCAACCAAAGTACCGATCATGCCCATCGCTGGAGCTACGTCTCCAAAGGCTCTAAATACGCTGGTACCGAATTCATGTCGCTCATCAGTCAGGACAATATCTTTTTGCAAAGCAGCGCGCACCACATCAGCGTCATGGCCATCAACAAGCAGGTCTATTCCTTTTTGCATGAAGTTGTTGGTAATTTCCATCTCTTCTAGTGCCAGAAAGCCACCTTTACGCGCAGCATCAGCCATTTCGACCACTTTAGCGATTAGGTCTTCAGGCTCATCGGCCTTAAACATGAAAGCCTTACCAGCAATTTTTCCCGCTCCAAAAAACTGCCCCATAGTAAATTTCATTAGCACAACGAATGTCGAGCCACCCACTACGATAAGAATCGAGGTAACATCAACGAACATCATGATGCTTCCACCCAATATCATCGCCATGATGACAAAGGCAAAGCCTCCAATGAGTCCTAGCAGTGTTGCTAAATCCACAAAGCACTCCTCATGCTATCTTTTATAAGCCTCTGATAAATTATATCGGCAACACCTTCAGATCTTTAGTCTTTTATTGGTACTGCTCTCACACAACTATAGATCTTATCGCCGCATAGTAAACAGCACATCTCTCAGGATGCAGTCTTATAACCACAATAATAGACACCCACATTCGCTTTTTCGATCAATTTTCCTTGGTTAAATTTGACCATGACCACCTCCTAATGTAACTTTCGTGCATCTTCCAAAATGTAGATAATACTATGGCGAGCAAGAAACCAGAAAACATGTCCTTTGAAGCGGCAATTGAGGAGTTAGATTTGATTGTCGAACACCTTGAAAAAGGCGACCTAGCCCTTGAAGATGCTCTGAAAAAGTTTGAACGCGGCGTGACTCTTGCTCGAGAAGGGCAAGCCAAGTTGAATGACGCTGAGCAAAGAGTGAGTATTTTACTAAATAATGATGATAGTGCTCCTCTTACGGAGTTCAAGTCACCCCAGTCAGAATAATCACCAGAAAAAGAGTTGCTCTTATGCATGAGGCGTTAACCTCTTTACAAAAAAGAAATAATCAACAATTAGAGCATTGGCTTGGTCAATGTCCTCATTCAGGGCAACCGCTGATAGAAGCCATGCATTATGGTTTACTGCTCGGTGGTAAACGTGCTCGGCCATTTTTGGTTTACATTACTGGCCAAATGCTTGGATGCCAACTTGATGAACTCGATGCTCCTGCGTGTGCCGTTGAATGCATACATGCCTATTCACTTATCCATGATGACTTACCCGCTATGGATAACGACGAACTAAGGCGAGGGCAGCCAACCTGCCACATCAAGTTTGATGAATCGACTGCAATTTTAACGGGCGATGCTCTACAAACTTTGGCATTTACCATTCTTGCCAATGGGCATTTAAGCGCACAAGCAGAACCAAACCGCATCAAAATGATCAAAGAGTTAGCCGAAGCTTCAGGTGCAAATGGCATGTGTTTAGGTCAAGCACTGGATTTGGCCGCTGAAGGGCGCCATATTTCATTAGAAGAGCTGGAGACCATTCACCGCAATAAAACGGGTGCACTCTTAAAATGTGCGGTACGTTTGGGCGCTCTGTCAGCAGGCACTATAGGCGAGGCAGTTTTACCTCAGTTAGATAAATACGCGAATGCCATTGGCCTTGCCTTTCAGGTTCAAGACGATATTTTAGATATCACCAGTGACACCAAAACGCTCGGCAAACCTCAAGGTTCTGACCAAGCGTTGGAAAAGAGTACCTACCCTGCACTTCTGGGTTTAGATGGTGCAGTTAACAAAGCTCACACTCTTTTAAAAGAAGCCCTTCAAGCATTGGAAACAATACCATACAATACTAGATTACTCGAAGAGTTCGCCCGATATGTCATCGAGCGCAAGAACTAAACAATAAGCGCCTATATATGACTCTTGATATTTCTAAATATCCAACACTGGCATTAGCCAACACACCGGATGAATTACGTAGCCTTCCAAAAGAATCGCTGCCTAAGCTATGTGATGAATTACGCACTTACTTGCTAAATTCTGTTAGCCAATCAAGCGGTCACCTTGCATCAGGTCTAGGAACCGTAGAGCTAACCGTCGCACTGCATTATGTCTATAGTACCCCATTTGACCAACTTGTATGGGATGTGGGGCATCAAGCCTACCCACATAAAATTCTCACTGGCCGCAGAGATAAACTGCCAAGCATTCGCCAAAAAGGAGGATTACACCCTTTCCCTTGGCGAGAAGAAAGTGAATACGACACCTTGTCTGTTGGTCACTCTTCTACCTCGATTAGCGCCGCATTAGGCATGGCAATTTGCGCTGAAAAAGAAGATAAAAACCGCAAGGTTGTCAGTGTGATTGGTGATGGTGCTATTACAGCAGGCATGGCTTTTGAAGCCATGAACCATGCTGGTGACGTACATTCAGATATGCTGGTCGTTCTCAACGATAATGAAATGTCCATATCGGAAAATGTTGGTGCGCTCAATAACCATTTGGCTCAAGTATTATCTGGTAGCTTATACACCTCCATACGCGAAGGAGGAAAAAAAGTCCTTTCGGGTGTCCCGCCTATCAAAGAGCTAGTTCGAAGAACGGAAGAGCACCTTAAAGGCATGGTGGTACCTGGCACTCTATTTGAAGAGCTCGGCTTTAACTACATTGGTCCTGTCGATGGACATGATGTCTGCGAGTTGGTCAAAACACTAAGCAATATGCGCGAGCTGAAGGGCCCGCAATTCTTGCATATCATGACCAAGAAAGGAAAAGGCTACGAGCAAGCTGAAAAAGATCCAATTGGCTATCATGCTGTCCCTAAGTTTGACCCAAACCATACTACTCTGCCCAAGGCTAAAGGAAGTCAGCTAACTTTTTCAAACATTTTCGGCGATTTCTTGTGTGATATGGCCGCTCAAGATCCCAAATTAATGGCGATTACCCCTGCTATGAGAGAAGGTTCGGGGATGGTGCGTTTTTCAAAAGAGTTTCCAGAGCAATATTTTGATGTTGCCATTGCAGAGCAGCATGCCGTTACTCTAGCCGCTGGTATGGCGATTGGTGGCAACCATCCGATAGTCGCGATATATTCAACATTCTTACAACGTGGCTATGATCAACTCATACATGACGTTGCTATTATGAACTTGCCTGTCATGTTCGCTATTGATAGAGCTGGCTTAGTCGGTGCTGATGGTCAAACACACCAAGGGGCTTTCGATTTAAGCTTTATGCGCTGTATCCCCAACATGGTCATCATGACACCAAGTGACGAAAACGAATGCCGCCAAATGCTCTATACCGGGCATAAACACCAAGGCCCAAGTGCTGTGCGATACCCCAGAGGAGCAGGTGTTGGAGCAGAAATTGATATAGAATTCACTGCTATACCACTAGGTAAAGGTCGCGTAATTCACGAGGGTAAAAAAGTTGCTATCCTCAACTTCGGTACCTTCTTGGATAACGCTCGACATGCCGCTGAAAGCCTTGGCGCTACGCTCGCTGATATGCGCTTCGTTAAACCTTTAGATAGCGATCTAGTAAGAAAGCTGATTGATGAACATGATGTGATTGTCACAATAGAAGAAAATGCCATTGCAGGCGGTGCTGGTGCTGGTGTTGTCGAGTTTATGATGCAAGAGAAGCTTATAAAACCAGTTCTGAATTTAGGTTTGCCAGATAAGTTTATTGCACAGGGAACCCAACAGGAGCTACATGCCGAGCTAGGGTTAGACGCAAAAGGCATCGAGGAATCAATACAAGCCTATTTGGCCAAATAAGCATCGAACAATTTTGAAGCCCTCAAAAGGAGGGCTTTCAGCCTATTTTTTAAATCTTCCAGCCAAACTCTTCATATATTCTCAGCCAAGTTTGATCAACTTTTGCATCAATAGAAATGTATTCCTTTGAATATGGGTGAATGAATTCTAATTGTGATGCATGAAGAAGCAATCGATGAGAGTCGTATACTTCTCTGAATAGTTTGTTATGTTTTCCATCCCCATGCGTAGTATCTCCCACAATAGGATGACGGAGATGGGCCATATGCCTTCTGAGTTGATGTTTTCTCCCTGTTAAGGGCTTTAACTCCATCAAACAGTATCGAGTAGTCGGAAAGCGCCCTGTAGAACGAGGAATCTCTACTTTTTCGATAGGTCGATAGTCAGTAATCGCTTGCTGCGGTTCTTTTTCTTGTTCAGCATGTTTATCCGCTATCTTATCCAGTTCAACCTTCAAGTCATAATCTAAACGCCCGGATTCTTCTATCCAACCGCGAACAATCGCATGATAAGTTTTATTCATTTCATGGTTAGCAAACATAGGCATCACTTGAGAAGCCACTTCACTCGATAGTGCAAAAATTAATACCCCTGATGTTGGCCTGTCGAGACGATGGAGCGGAAAAACATGCTGCCCGATTTGGTCACGCAGAGTTTGCATTACAAACTGAGTTTCATGTTTATCAAGCCAACTGCGGTGCACAAGCATTCCCGCTGGCTTATTAACCGCAACAAAATACTCGTCGTGAAAGACAACCTCTAACATCAAGCGCACTCCTCATCAATGGCTCTAATTAAATCAATTAACTCATGGTACTCATGGTTACTCTTCCAGCTCTCTTCAAAATAGGGGGTTAAACAAAAGCCTGTAGGTAAGGGCATTTCTCTTTCTATTAAATCGGCCATCTTGGGTATAAAAATCCATTGTAGCCATTCATGTGGTTGTAACGTATCGACCGCAAATGGCTGATTGCTCTCTAACAGGTGTTTATCCGGTCTTGTAGACTGCCATAACTGCAAGACCCTCATTTGCCCAGTAAGTTGCTCCAAAAACACCTTCATTTGCTGATTATTTGCCATAAAACATATGTGTAAACCTTGAAATTAAGCTCAAGAATACCATCTATATAAGAAATTTAGTTAGGACTATTAATCAATGGCTACGATTCATACACTCAGCCAACTTCTAATCCAAAGCGATTGCCAATATCAGGTGTACGACCTTGGACGTCGCATAAAACACATTGATAATAAGACTTTTTCAGATGTCGAGCATGGCCTTCAGCCCTACCCTTACCCGTTACAACGCAAAGCTCATCTCGCCGTTTGTTACTGGAATGAAAGCAAACAACCATGGATCTGGTTCTTAAAGTTTGAATTAGATGAGCGAGGACTCCTTAAGCAAGCAGATGTAGGAAACTTTCTTAAATACGTCATCGAAGCCATGGGAACTCGTATCAATAAAGAGATGACGCAAGAACAACAGCAAAAGTTGGCCAATAATCCCTATACCTTCAAGCCTGCGGAAGACAAAATGGCTGTATTCCATAGCCAGATTCGAGCTTTGCTATCTCTGCCTTGCAGTCAATATTATGAACATGCACAGTGCTACTTCTCAGGAGAACTTGGATGGAATAAGTGGCAAACTGTTGGGCTACAAGGTGTCACTGATATTTGTGCGCGCCTAAGCGAAGAACAGAACGGTGTGTATGTACGCAAAGCAATCAAGCAAGTACCAAACGAACCTTTATACGCTCTACTTGGCGCTCTTGAGCATTCTTGCCTGCCAAATAAACTAGCAGATCGGCTAAAAGAATTTGCCTTCGAGAAAATCAATCAACAATGCCCAGACATTTTCCTGATTGGTGCGTTGACCCGTGCACTCTCAGGTGCAGATGACCAGTATTTGTACCCTGTAGTTCAGGAGGTCCTTTCATCGGCGCGCTTAAGTCACCAAGAGGTGCTCATTGGAATCGCGGGACGCTGCTGGCACATATTGACAAGCCATGACTTGGCGGAACAATTTTTACTGAGGTTGGCACAAACGGGTAATCAAGCTTTATTTAATCAGTTATTTGCTGACCTAGTCATGTTACCTGAGCTAAGAATGGTATTACTGCCCTTGCTGCACTCAACACCATCTCCAGAGCTGGCAAATGCGCTAGCTCAGCTCCAGCAAGTAACAAAAGGATAGTTAATGATTGGGAATCTGTTTACCATACTGGCCCTATTTTTTATCGCTTTTGTTTTCTGGCAACAGAGGCAGCAAGCTGAATTAGCTAAAATAATTGCAGCTAAAAAATGTAAGCAACTTGATTTGCAACTACTGAATATCGCGCTAAAGAAGCACTGTGCTAGAACGCCTGATGGCCGCTGGTATTGGCACTCTATTTATCAATTTGAATTTTCTTCACTTGGTGATGACTGCTATCAAGGACAATTGATTATGCGTGGCTTGAGCTTGATACAAGTGAAAGTTCCTCCTCATCGAATGTGAATACATAACGAAAATGCAATACGTCAGCATAAATATCGCCTTGTTGTTCAAAGCCTAGCTTATCCAAAACCCGGATTGCGGGGATATGACAACTATCTACTTTGGCGCTCACTTGCGGCAGTTTTAAATCCGTTAATGCTTTGGGTAAGAAAGCCCCGATCACTTCACTTGCCACCCCTTTTCCCCAATAGGCTTTATCAAACATAAAGCCTAATTCTGGTTGTCTATCTAAATCATGAATAAATACATGACCGATATAGTCTCGTGAGTGGTTATCAAGAACAGCAAGGGAGTATATGCTCGGGTCATAGAGAATACGTTGGAATAGGCGTTTAGCAGAAGATACAGTATGTAAAGCTTCTCGTTTATTATAATGCCTGACACAATAACTCAGCATTAAAAACTCTGATTGTAGAGATTCAGTATAGGGAATAAGTAAAGTTCGACGAGTTGCAATAATCATGGCCCCACCTATTGACAGCGTGCCCCCTGCATTGCAGGGGGCACTTTAATTTCTCGAGAAGAGAAATAAGGCCGAAAGTCATACCAACTAAGATAATTTATTGTTGTAAGTTATTACTTTTTGACGTTGTTAGTTTAAATCATGACTAAGCCAATACATCCTTGATGCATTACATCTTATTGGCTGTTTGCCTAGTTTTACTGCCTAGTCACCAAGATACACTGTGCTGAATGCTGGTGAGCTTTCATTTTTTATTTTAAGTATCAGTGCCCTAGCGACAGACACACTATATAAGATTCCGTAATATAAACAATGTAAGAAATCACTTTACTACTAAAGCTCCCAGCAAATAACAAATTAAAAAACTTAATAATCATACACTTAAGAACATTCACACCTCCCACTAATGATAAAACTAAATTTTATCTCACGAGGACTATAAGAGATCTCTTACAAGAGAGATAAGTGTTTTCTATTCGCATTAGGGGATGAGTTTAAGTATGATTAAGACACACCAAGAGCAAGGAGAACCTATGCTTACTCAGGATGTTAGCCATGAGTTAACTGAAGTTTTACAGCAAATCCAGTCAGAAGGAAAAGAGCCGACGGTGGCACTTGTCAGAGCTCGTTTGAATACATTTGTTCCTATCCCTGCTTTAATAAAAGTGATAAAAGACTGGAAGCATTCAAAGCATGTCCCAAAGGTGGAAGTTTCAGCGAAAGAGATTAACAGCGATGAGAAAATCGCAAAGTTAGAAAAACAAATCACAGACCTAACGATGAGACTCGATAAACTAGAAAAGAAATTTTCTCAAAGTTAACTTTTAGGTTCAATATAGATATAAAAAAGGCTCAGCAATATGCCAAGCCTTACACTGTACTTTAAAAAGTAGATTACCAGCCAGTTACTTCACGTAGACCTTTACCGATATCAGCTAGAGACTTAACCGTCTTAACGCCTGCTGCTTCTAGAGCTGCAAACTTATCTTCCGCTGTACCTTTACCACCAGAGATGATCGCACCAGCGTGGCCCATGCGCTTACCTGGAGGAGCCGTAACACCAGCAATGTAAGAAACAACTGGCTTGGTGACGTTCTCTTTGATAAATGCAGCTGCTTCTTCCTCAGCAGTACCACCAATTTCACCAATCATTACGATGGCTTCAGTTTCAGGGTCTTCTTGGAACAGCTTAAGGATATCAATGAAGTTTGAACCTGGAATTGGATCGCCACCAATACCAACACAAGTCGACTGACCGAAACCTTCATCTGTCGTCTGCTTAACGGCTTCGTATGTAAGCGTACCAGAGCGAGACACGATACCTACTTTACCTTTTTTATGGATATGACCAGGCATAATACCAATCTTACATTCATCTGGAGTGATTAGACCTGGACAGTTAGGACCGATCATGCGAACGCCAGTTTCTTCTAACTTCACTTTCACGTCGATCATATCTGTAGTAGGGATACCTTCAGTGATGGTTACGATAAGCTCGATACCCGCATCAATCGCTTCTAGGATTGCATCTTTACAGAAAGGTGCTGGTACGTAGATAACTGTCGCTGTTGCACCAGTTGCTTCTACGGCTTCACGTACTGTGTTGAATACAGGAAGACCTAGGTGAGTTTGACCACCTTTACCTGGAGAAACACCACCAACCATCTGTGTACCGTATGCGATAGCTTGCTCAGAGTGGAAAGTACCTTGGCCACCAGTGAAACCCTGACAGATTACTTTGGTGTCTTTATTAATTAGTACAGACATTATTTGCCCTCCGCAGCAGCAACAACTTTCTTAGCTGCGTCAGTTAGCGACTCAGCTGCAATGATATCAACATCAGAATTAGCAAGAACTTCGCGACCTAGGTCAGCGTTAGTACCTTCTAGACGAACAACGACTGGTACGCTTACGCCTACCTCTTTAACTGCACCGATAATACCTTCAGCGATCATGTCACAACGAACGATTCCACCAAAGATGTTAACTAGTACTGCTTTCACATTGTCATCAGAAAGGATGATCTTGAATGCTTCTGCTACGCGCTCTTTGGTTGCACCGCCACCTACGTCAAGGAAGTTGGCTGGTTTACCACCGTGTAGATTTACAATATCCATGGTACCCATAGCAAGACCAGCACCATTCACCATACAACCAACATTACCGTCTAGTGCTACGTAGTTCAGTTCCCACTGAGCAGCGTGTGCTTCGCGCTCATCTTCTTGTGAAGGATCATGCATTTCACGCAGTTTAGGCTGACGGTAGAGAGCATTAGAATCTATGTTGATCTTGCCATCTAGACAAAGTAGGTTACCTTCGCCTGTTACAACCAAGGGGTTAATCTCAAGCAAAGCAAGATCGTACTGTGCAAACATAGCACCCAGTCCCATAAAGATCTTAACAAACTGCTTAATCTGATCACCTGATAGACCTAGTTTGAATGCTAGTTCACGGCCTTGATATGCCTGAGGGCCAACAAGTGGGTCAATGGCGGCTTTATGAATAAGTTCTGGAGTTTCTTCCGCCACTTTTTCGATTTCAACACCACCTTCCGTTGAAGCCATAAACACGATCTTGCGAGTTGCACGATCAACAACTGCGCCTAAATACAGCTCATTTGCAATATTTGATGCTTCTTCAACAAGTATCTTGGTCACTGGCTGACCGTTAGCATCAGTTTGATAAGTGACTAGGTTTTGGCCTAACCACTTCTGCGCAAACTCCTTAACGCCATCTTTTGTGTCATGTAATTCAACACCACCAGCTTTACCACGTCCACCTGCGTGCACCTGACATTTAACGACTTTCTTCTCTGTGTTTATTCTTCCCGCCGCTTCGAAAGCTTGCTGAGGAGTGTCACACGCATAGCCTTCAGGCACAGGCAAACCGAATTCTGCAAACAGCTGTTTGGCTTGATATTCATGCAAATTCATTTTGTTATTCCGCTTGTTTTCCCTTGGAGGGGTTTATTATGTCCATGACGTTTACATCTGTAAACACAAACGTCTGTAGGGTCTTCTCAAGTAAACCGCTAACAATGTAACGATTCAAATGAAGGCGGAACGCTGAACCTGTTCCGCCTTTTAAAAACCATTACCACTAAATTAAAACATTCAATCAGCGGTAAGAGTTAACTATACGTCAAGAAGTAGACGTGCAGGATCTTCAAGGAGCTCTTTGATCGTAACCAAGAAACCTACTGACTCTCGACCATCAATTAGACGGTGATCGTAAGAGAGGGCAAGGTACATCATAGGCAAGATTTCAACCTTTCCATCCACAGCCATAGGACGATCTTGGATTTTGTGCATACCAAGAATTGCAGACTGAGGTGGGTTAATGATAGGGGTAGACATTAATGAACCAAACACACCACCGTTTGTGATTGTGAAGTTACCGCCCATAAGTTCATCAACAGTAAGT
Organism: Vibrio aquimaris; assembly: GCF_009363415.1. Lineage (NCBI taxonomy): Bacteria > Pseudomonadati > Pseudomonadota > Gammaproteobacteria > Vibrionales > Vibrionaceae > Vibrio > Vibrio aquimaris. The sequence goes on from NZ_CP045350.1 coordinate 2,334,306, forward strand.
TTTCCATCACGACCTTTGATAGCTAGCTCTTTTATGCCTTTTTCAATCTCAGCAAAACCTAACGTGTCACAGTCCTTAAGCACAGGAGTAACCAAACCGCGCGGTGTAGAAACTGCCATGCTGATGTCGAAATAGTTATGATAAACAATATCGTCACCATCTATCGACGCATTTACCTCTGGGAAACGTTTTAAGGCTTCAGTAACCGCTTTAACATAGAAAGACATGAAACCGAGACGAATACCATGACGCTCTTCGAACTGATCTTTGTATTGCTTACGTAGGTCCATAATAGGCTTCATGTTGACTTCATTAAACGTCGTCAACATAGCAGTGCTGTTTTTCGCTTCAAGCAGACGATTAGCTACTGTTTTGCGCAAACGTGTCATAGGCACACGCTTCTGACTACGAGCTGCCGCAGGAGCATCAACACTTGGTGATGCAGCTGTCTCAGGTGCAGATTTAGCACTAGCTAGATGAGCCTCGATGTCTTCACGAGTAATACGACCACCCACACCTGTGCCCTTTACTTGGCCTGCATCTAAGCTGTGCTCAGCTAATAGACGGCGCACTGCTGGGCTTAGAGCGTCGCTTGTCTCTTCAGTAAGAGAGGCGGTGTGACGCTTATCAGGAGAGGCTTCAGCAGCCTCCGTTTTATCTGGTGTTGGCTCGCCAGCAACGGCACCTGGGTTGAGCTTAGCAATAAGTTGCTTGGAAAGAACGGTTGCTCCCTCCTGTTCAATTATCGCTTCAAGAACACCAGCTTCAGGTGCTGGTACTTCCAAGACTACTTTGTCCGTTTCAATATCAACCAGTACTTCGTCACGCTCTACTGCGTCACCTGGTTTTTTGTGCCATGTTGCGACTGTCGCATCTGCAACAGATTCAGGTAAATCTGGAACCAGAATTTCAATTGTCATATCTGTTTCTTCCTTTCACTTCTAGTTCTTAGTTCGAAGTTGTTGTATTAACGGTAAGCGCATCTTCAACTAGCGCTTTCTGCTGTTTTAAATGTACCGACATGTAGCCAACCGCTGGCGAAGCAGACGCTGCTCTACCTGCGTACTTGAGATCCGCTCCAGCAGGAATCGCCATGCGGAAGTTATGCTGACTACTATACCAAGCGCCCTGGTTTTGAGGCTCTTCCTGGCACCAAACGTAATCTTTCACATTTGTGTACTGTTCGATCGCCGCTTTGACTTCTTCCAGTGGGAAGGGATAAAGCTGCTCAATACGCACGATGGCAACCTCTTCCTGCTCATTGCTGCGACGCTGTTCTAGCAAGTCAAAGTAAACTTTCCCTGAACAAAAGACCACTCGCTCCACTTTGCTAGGATCTAAATTGTCAATTTCAGCAATGGCGGGTTGGAAAGTGCCTTCGGCTAACTCGTCGAGAGTCGATGTGCACAGAGGGTGTCTCAACAGTGATTTAGGAGACATAACTATAAGAGGTCTGCGCATTGGCCTTACCACTTGACGTCTTATCATGTGATAAACCTGAGCCGGCGTTGAAGGAACAACAACCTGCATGTTTTGTTCAGCGCACAACTGTAAGTAACGTTCTAAGCGAGCTGATGAGTGCTCAGGACCTTGCCCTTCATACCCATGAGGAAGCAACATAGTTAAGCCACATAAACGTGCCCACTTCTGTTCACCTGACGAAATGAATTGGTCTATAACTACTTGAGCTCCATTAGCAAAATCGCCAAATTGAGCTTCCCAAATGGTAAGACCACCTGGCTCTGCAGTAGCGTAACCATACTCAAACGCGAGAACGGCTTCTTCTGATAAAACAGAGTCGTAGACTTCGAACGGACCTTGTTTATCATGTACATTTGCGAGAGGTATAAAAGTACTTGCATCGGTCTGGTTGTGGAGCACTGAGTGGCGGTGGAAGAAGGTACCACGCCCAGAGTCCTGACCAGAAATACGGATACGCTTACCATCGTCAACCAAGGTTGCATATGCTAAGGTTTCTGCCATACCCCAATCTAGTGCTTTTTCGCCGCTCATCATTGACATACGGTCGTTGTATAGCTTATTGACTCGGCTTTGCAGCCTGTGGCTATCTGGGTATTGGCAAATGCGTTGCCCTAGTTCAACAAGACGCTCCTTGCTGTAGGTACTATCCCACGCTACATCCCAATCGTGCCCAATGTATGGGGACCAATCGACAGAATGCAGTGCCATAGGTCGCCATTCTTTTACAACGACTTCACCACGGTCAAGCGCATCACGGTACTCATTAACCAGCTGAGTTGCAGTATCAATACCGAACTCGCCGCGTTCAATCAAAACATCAGCATACAGCTTACGGGGTGTAGGGTGCTTTTTGATCTTTTGGTACATCAAAGGCTGAGTTGCATTTGGCTCATCTGCTTCATTGTGACCATGTCGGCGATAACATACCAAATCAATCACAACATCTCGTTTGAACTCGTTTCGATAATCCAATGCAATACGTGTGACAAACGCGACCGCTTCGGGATCATCTGCATTAACATGGAAAATCGGCGCCTGAACCATCTTGGCGATATCCGTACAGTACATTGTCGAACGAGTATCATTTGGATTGGACGTTGTGAAGCCGACTTGATTGTTCACAACAATACGTACAGTACCACCAACCCGGTAACCTCGAGACTGAGACATGTTGAAAGTCTCAGCAACAACACCCTGTCCCGCAATCGCCGAATCACCATGAATAGTAATCGGAAGTACTGTGCTTCCGTCAGTGTCACCTAAACGATCCTGACGCGCACGAACAGACCCTATGACCACTGGGTTAACAATTTCTAAGTGGGAAGGGTTAAATGCTAGTACTAGGTGAACATCGCCGCCTGGCGTTGAGAAATCAGCGGAAAAACCTTGGTGATATTTAACGTCACCCGTGCCCCAAGTTTCATCATGCTTGCCAGCAAACTCGTCGAACAGATCTTGAGGCTTTTTACCGAGCACATTGACCAACATATTCAATCGGCCACGGTGCGCCATACCCACGACAACTTCACGCATGCCATTTTTACCAGCATGCCTAATGAGTTCCTTCATCATAGGAATGAGGGCATCACCACCTTCGAGAGAAAAGCGTTTAGCTCCTGGGAACTTGGCTCCCAGATAGCGTTCCAGTCCTTCCGCTGCAGTCAGCTCTTCTAAGAACTCTTGCTTCTCTTGTTTCGAGAATGATGGTTGACCAACAACTGACTCGAGTCGCTGTTGAATCCAGCGCTTTTGCTCAGTGTTTGTCATGTGCATATATTCTGCACCAACAGAACCACAATAAATTTTGTTCAAGGCTGAGTGGATATCCTTAAGCAACATAGTCTCTTGACCAATTGCAAAGGAGCCAACATTGAACGACTCTTCAAAGTCTTCTTCGGTGAGGTTGTGGAATGTGGGGTCTAGCTCCACCACCGTAGGGCGTTGCCATAAACCGAGGGGATCAAGTTTCGCTGCTTCATGACCGCGAAAGCGGTAGGCATTAATCAGCTGGAGAACTTTTACTTGTTTTGCGTCGACATCTGGGTCACTAACTTGGACATTGTAATGCTTTGTTTCTTGAGCGAGACGCCGGAAGTAGTCACGGATACGTGAATGAGGCTGTTCTTTCACCTCTTCTGAAGGCTTGGGCAAACCTTCAAATACACGTTTCCACTCCTCACTTACCAGGTCGGGATCACTTAGATACAGTTCGTAGAGATCTTCTACATAAGTTGCATTGGCGCCAGCCAAGTGTGAAGACTCGAGCCATGCCTTCATCACGCCGTTGTGCATATTTTCCCTTAACCAGTAGTTTTCACGTTTGCTTCGGTCTATGCCGAGCTATAGAAAGCCAGCTACCAAAGTAGCTGGCAATTTTGTTATCAATTTACACCGAACGATTAACCAACATAGATTTAATATGACCTATGGCTTTCGTCGGGTTGAGTCCTTTAGGACAAACACTTACACAATTCATGATGCTATGACAACGGAAAACGCTAAATGCATCATCAAGATTTGACAAGCGTTCATCGGTTGCAGTATCACGGCTATCAATCAACCAACGATAAGCAGCTAATAGACCAGCAGGTCCAATGAATTTGTCCGGGTTCCACCAGAATGACGGGCATGACGTGGTACAGCACGCACACATAATACACTCGTACAAACCATCTAAATGAGCCCTCTCGTCTGGAGACTGCAGGTTTTCACGAGACGGCGGCAGAGCATCATCGTCAATCAAGAAAGGTTTTACCTTAGCGTAATTATCATAGAACTGGGTCATATCGACGATTAAGTCGCGTACCACAGGCAGTCCAGGCAATGGACGAATCACTAATTTTCGTCCTTTTAAAGCGGACAAAGGCGTGATACATGCAAGACCATTTTTGCCGTTCATATTCAAACCATCGGAACCACAAACCCCTTCTCGACATGAGCGTCGAAAAGCGATAGTCGGATCTTGCTCTTTCAGCAGAATTAACGCGTCTAACACCATCATGTCAGAGCCTTCATCGACCTCAAGAACGTAATCCTTCATGTAAGGCTTTTTGTCTACATCTGGATTGTAGCGATACAAAGAGAAGTTCAGTTTCATAATTCAATCCTCCCCTAGTATGTACGAACTTTAGGCGGAAATGCGTCACGATGAACTGGTGTCATATTAACATCGCGTTTTGCCATTGCTTCCGTTTCCGGATTGTAAATTGAATGACACAACCAGTTTTCATCATCGCGCTCTGGATAATCGAAACGCGCATGCGCTCCACGACTCTCAGTGCGGTAATTTGCAGCCACCGCAGTAGAAAAAGCCGTTTCCATCAAGTTATCTAGTTCCAAACATTCAATACGTTGAGTGTTGAATTCTGATGACTTGTCGGCAAGATGGGCATCTTTGAGACGTTCACGAATAACTTTAAGTTCTTCCAAACCTGTCGCCATTGCATCACCCTCACGGAACACAGAGAAGCTATTTTGCATACAGGTTTGTAGATCTTTACGAATCTGAACAGGGTCTTCCCCGCCGGTGCTATTTTCCCATCGCATAGTTCGAGCTAGTGATGCTTCAATGTCAGATTCTGTAGCAGGACGAGCTTCTGCCTGCGCAGCCAAAGTCTCACCAAGGTGAAGACCCGTTGCTCGGCCAAATACGACTAAGTCAAGCAGAGAGTTACCTCCCAAGCGGTTAGCACCGTGTACAGAAACAGAGGCAATTTCACCACAGGCATACAGACCTTGAACTTCAACATCACTGCCATCAGCGGTTTGTTTAATCGCTTGTCCAGAAACCTGAGTTGGAACGCCACCCATCATGTAGTGACAGGTTGGAATTACGGGGATTGGCTCTTTAACTGGATCGACGTGAGCAAAGGTTCTTGAAAGTTCACAAATACCAGGTAGACGAGACTCAAGAACATCTTTACCGAGATGATCAAGCTTAAGCTTGATATGTGGTCCCCAAGGACCATCGCATCCGCGACCCTCGCGAATTTCTATCATCATTGAACGAGCAACAACGTCTCGACCAGCAAGATCCTTAGCATTCGGAGCATAGCGTTCCATGAATCGCTCGCCATCTTTGTTTAGAAGATAACCACCTTCTCCACGACAGCCTTCTGTTACGAGTACGCCCGCTCCAGCTATACCAGTTGGGTGGAACTGCCACATTTCCATGTCTTGCATAGGAACGCCAGCGCGTAATGCCATGCCTACACCATCACCAGTGTTGATGTGTGCATTCGTTGTCGATGAATAAATTCGACCCGCTCCGCCTGTCGCTAATACCGTTGCTTTAGACTTGAAGTAGCATATTTCACCGCTTTCCATGCAGATAGCAGTACAACCCATTACGGCGCCATCTTGGTTTTTCACCAAATCTAACGCGTACCACTCAGAAAATATGGTAGTTTTGTACTTAACATTTTGCTGATAAAGGGTATGGAGAAGAGCGTGACCTGTACGGTCAGCAGCAGCTGCTGTTCTAGCAGCTTGCTCTCCGCCGAATTCTTTCGACTGGCCGCCAAAAGGACGCTGATAAATGGTTCCGTTATCAAAGCGAGAAAATGGCAGCCCCATTTTTTCTAGTTCAATAACAGAATCAGGACCATTTTTACACATGTATTCGATAGCGTCTTGGTCGCCGATATAATCTGAACCTTTGACAGTATCGTACATGTGCCACTGCCAATCGTCCTTGTGCGAGTTACCAAGGGCTACTGTGATACCACCTTGAGCAGAAACAGTATGTGAACGAGTAGGAAAAACTTTTGACAGCAAAGCACAGGTTAGGCCTTGCTCTGAGATTTGCAGTGCTGCACGCATGCCTGCACCACCAGCGCCGATTACTACGGCATCAAATTCGCGAACTGGAATAGACACTTACGCACCCCACAAAATAAAGAGACCAGAAAAAAAGTAGCCAAATAACACTGCGATTACACCCAACTGAAGGAAACCGCGTAATTTGGTGCACTTAATGTAGTCTGTAAGAACTTGCCATAGGCCTATCCATGCGTGGATAAGCACTGATACCAAAGCAAGCATAGTAAATACTTTTGTGAAAGTGCCACCAAAGAACTGTGTCCATGATACGTAAGAAATATCCGCGAAAGCACAGAAGCTTACTAAATATATAGTGTAAAGAGTCATAATGATCGCCGATGCACGGATTAGCAAAAAGTCATGCACACCATTGCGACCAAAAGATGAAATGTGTTTTACCATACTAAAATCCCCGCCAATACTGACAGAACGACTGTTGCTGCAAATGCTACCTTTGCACTCATCGCGCCAGATTCCAGCTCTTCAAAATGACCTAAATCCATTAGCAAATGACGAATACCACCTGCTATATGGTAGGACAAAGCTGTCAAAATACCCCATAAAATAAATTTCACAATGAAACCGTCGACAATATCGACAGCTTGTGCATAACCTATTGGGGAAGACAGGGAAATGGATAGTAACCAAAGAAGTATCCCGATCGCGACAAACGTAATTACTCCCGAAACTCGGTGTAAAATGGATGCGATTGCAGTGATCGGAAAGTTTATCGTCTGTAAATCTAAATTAACAGGTCTTGACTTTCTTTCTTTCACGGGCTTGCTCACTCAGCTCCACTGAAGCATTTATAGTTATGAACGAAATCTGACAGCAAACCTATAAAAGTTAACATTTATTCAACAGCTAACACGTCCAAAAAACGTAATGAAGTTGCATAAAATTTTAACACCAAGGGTTGAAACATCACCTCACATATGCTCCAAACCTTCATTTTATAAGGTTTCAGTCAAAATTTACGGCGCCAATATACGGCTGACCATATTTTAGCACAATTGATGTAACAATTTTTGCTACATAGAACAGATTTTTAACCTTATACGTATAAAAAATCATAACAAGTGCACAAGTCGAAGCAGAATAATTGACTTTGATAACGAACACACGTACAAAAATGTTACACAAACATCCTGGACGGATTTAATAATAAACAAAGGAGATTGTTATGGCGGATAAGAAAGCGACCCTTCATGTCGAAGGGAAAGCGCCTATCGAACTGCCAATTATGGAAGGTGCTCTTGGCACTCCCGTAATTGATGTTCGAACACTTGGAGCAAACGGCTATTTCACGTTTGACCCAGGTTTTCTTGCCACTGCATCCTGTGAATCTCAAATCACCTACATTGACGGCGGAAAGGGTATCCTTTTACACCGTGGTTACCCTATTGATCAGCTTGCTAACAACGCTGATTATTTAGAGGTATGTTATATTCTTCTTTATGGTGAAGCCCCCACACGTGAACAGTACGAGCAATTTAAGCTCACAGTTACACGACACACTATGGTACATGAACAGATCGCGAGCTTTTTCCACGGATTCCGACGTGACGCTCACCCAATGGCCGTTATGTGCGGCGTAGTTGGAGCATTGTCTGCCTTCTATCATGACTCCATGGATATCAACAACGATACTCACCGCGAAATCACAGCATATCGTTTGTTGTCGAAAATGCCGACACTTGCCGCAATGTGTTACAAGTACTCGATTGGTCAGCCTTTCATTTATCCACGTAATGACTTGACCTATGCTGAAAACTTCCTGCATATGATGTTTGCTAACCCTTGTGAGGACTATGAAGTCAACCCCGTTGTCGCGAGAGCAATGGATAAGATATTCACTTTGCATGCGGATCATGAGCAAAACGCATCGACTTCTACTGTTCGTCTAGCTGGTTCTTCTGGTGCTAACCCATTCGCATGTATTGCCGCAGGTATCGCATCATTATGGGGACCTGCTCATGGAGGCGCAAATGAAGCATGTCTCAAGATGCTTGAAGAAATAGGTAGTGTTGATAAGATCCCTGAGTACATCGAACGTGCGAAAGACAAAGATGATCCATTCCGTCTAATGGGCTTTGGTCACCGAGTCTACAAAAATTACGATCCACGAGCGACGGTTATGCGTGAAACCTGTCATGATGTTCTAGAAGAGTTGAACATTAGCGATCCACTACTTGATGTTGCCATGGAGCTAGAGCGTATTGCTCTATCTGACGAATACTTCGTTTCGAAGAAACTGTATCCAAATGTTGACTTCTACTCAGGTATTATTCTTAAAGCCATCGGTATCCCCGTGTCTATGTTCACCGTAATCTTCGCGTTATCGAGAACAATAGGTTGGATTGCACATTGGAACGAAATGCATAGCGACCCTCTTAACCGCATTGGCCGTCCAAGACAGCTCTACACAGGCAAGAAGCAGCGTAACTTCAAGCCTTTGCATGACAGAGACTAATTAACACCTATAAGCTCATATGAAAACAAAGGCCGACATAACGTCGGCCTTTATTAAATTCGATAACTCTATTCAACATTTACACTGGGTTGTCTATGTCGACAAACTCGACGTCTAAACCATGCTCTTTTGCCAGCCATTCACCTAACGCTTTTACTCCATACCGCTCTGTAGCATGATGTCCTGCAGCAAAGTAGTGAATATCCATTTCCCTTGCGATGTAAGTGGTTCTCTCGGATATTTCACCGGAAATAAACGCATCTAGGCCATGCTTAACCGCTAGCTCAATATAATCCTGCCCCCCACCGGTACACCAGCCCACAGTTTCGATTAACTTTTCGCTATTTTCGGGTGCAATATGTAGTGGAGAACGATTCAGGGCCTGATTAATTCTTTGGGCGAATTCTTTTCCTGTGACAGGATGGTTTAATCGGCCAAACATAGCAACCGACTGAGGGTGCCCTTCCAGCCCCCCTTCAACTTGAATATCGAGACGTCGTGCCAATTCGGCGTTATTGCCTAATTCTGGGTGTATGTCCAGTGGCAAGTGGTATCCATACAAATTGATGTCATTTTTTATCAGAGCGCGAATTCGATTGCCTTTCATTCCCCGAATTGGCTCGGGCTCACCTTTCCAGAAATAGCCATGATGAACAAGCAATGCATCCGCTTTCTTCTCTATTGCTTTTTCAACCAAAGCTTGAGAAGCGGTCACTCCTGTGACTATAGATTGAACCTCCAACTTCCCTTCTACTTGGAGCCCATTGGGAGCATAATCTTTTACCAATTGAGGAGAGAGTTTTTCGTTTATAATTTGCTCTAATTGTGTATTTTTCATCTTAGCTTCCAAAAATCAATCTTTGCACACAGTGTATTGCAACAATATTTAGGATGCTAGTTTCAATCTAATCTATTTAAAATGCTAATAGACTTTTGATTTTACGGATACTAGGCATTAGATATGAGTAACATGTTGCGCTTTTACCATTGGATTTCGAATACACCTCCTTTGTTTAAGCTAACTCCCCCTTTTGAATCTCTACAGTCACTATCTGTTCAGCTTCCTTTGGATACTGACTATCGAGGTAACCCCAGATTGGGTTTCATTTACCAATACTTATCGACTCAACTGCTAATAAGTAGTGGCCGTTACAGCCTAGAATTAGAAGAGCTTCAAATCAATGACACTAATGGTCAAACATTAGGTGCCATTGATCTCATCCTTAAAAATCACCAAACCAATATGCAAGAACACTGGGAAGTCGCGATTAAGTTTTATCTCCTTCACCAAGGCGTTTGGTATGGACCTAATGCACACGATCAATTAGATAAAAAATTAGATAGAATGCTGTCACATCAGTTAAAAATGAGCAGTTCCACAGCATTTTTAGCCGATCATCCTGAAATGAGTCGTTTATCTGAACATCTGCTTTTACAAGGTCGACTCTACGTTAACCCTTTTTCATCGGAAGTGACTCCCACCCACTGTTTAGGATATGAAATAAACCCTTCTCAGATTTCAGGGTTTTGGTGTTTCGAGAAACAATGGGAAAAAATTGCTGAGCCACTTTACGAGCTAGATAAACAGCATTGGGCTACTGGCATAGAAAAGTTTGAACGGCCACTGGAAAAACCAAATGGCCGTTTTGTTCACGCACAAACTCAGCAGAAAGTATTTTGGTTTATCGTCCCTGACGATTGGCCGAAGAGACAAAAACCCTGATAGCCCTCAATATAAAAAGTTGGCTATTGCTGCCAACCCTTTTTATCACAACCATTAACTATCATAAACCTGCGTTTTTGAACACCTGATTAACGATATCTTGGGCTTCTAACTCTATTTGTTTTAAGTGTTCCTCGCCCTTGAAGCTCTCACAATATATTTTATAAATATCCTCAGTACCGGAAGGGCGAGCTGCAAACCAGCCATTTACGGTGGTGACTTTAAGGCCACCAATAGCAGCACCGTTGCCCGGGGCATGAGTCAGACGAGCGGTGATCTTCTCTCCAGCAAGGTTTTCTGCCGTAACCATGTCAGCCGAAAGCTTTTCTAACACTTGCTTTTGAGGACCGTTTGCCGTGGCCTGAAGACGGCTATAGTGTGAAGCCCCATGCTTGGCAGTAAGATTTTGATAATACTCTTGAGGATTCATACCCGTTACTGCCGTAATTTCGGCCGCAAGTAAGCAAAGAATAATCCCGTCTTTATCTGTAGACCAAGGTGTACCATCTATGCGCAGAAATGAAGCGCCAGCGCTCTCTTCACCACCAAAACCAAGTTTTCCTTGATACAAACCGTCGACAAACCATTTAAAACCAACAGGCACTTCACAAAGCTCACGCCCTAAATCACCGACTACACGATCGATCAATGCGCTTGATACTAATGTCTTACCGACAGCTACTGATTTACTCCAGCCTTGACGGTGACGATACAGATAATCAATACATACTGCGAGAAAATGATTAGGATTCATCAACCCACTTGGCGTCACAATTCCATGACGATCATAATCAGGGTCATTGCCGAAGGCTAAATCAAAATTATCTTTATGCGCCAGTAAACCAGCCATCGCATAAGGAGATGAGCAATCCATACGAATTACACCGTCTTTATCCAAACACATGAACTGAAAAGAAGGATCAATGGCATCATTAACTAGAGTTAAATCTAACTCATAGCTTGTCGCAATTTGACGCCAATATTCAATACCGCTTCCTCCAAGAGGATCAACCCCTATTTTGAGGTTTGCGTTTTGAATCGCCTCCATATTAATGACATTCTTTAGATCTTCTACATATGGGGTAATTAAATCACGTTCAATAAAACGCTCAGATGGCTTAGCATTTGTAATGGAGACTCTGTTAACACCGACAAGCTTCTCAGCAATAAATGCATTAGCGTAGCTTTCAATTGTTTTGGTTAACTCACCTTCTGCCGGCCCGCCGTGTGGTGGATTGTACTTAATACCTCCATCCTGGGGCGGGTTATGAGAAGGGGTTATAACAATGCCGTCAGCTTTCGACGTACTTAAAAGGTTATGAGTCAATATGGCATGTGAAATTCCTGGGGTAGGTACATAACCATTACCCTGCTGCACTATCACTTGAATATCATTCGCGATCAGAACTTCGATAACACTATAAAATGCAGGCTCAGAAAGCGCGTGGGTATCTTTGCCGATAAACATAGGACCTGTGATACCTTTCTCAGTGCGAACTTGCACTATGGCTTGAGCAATAGCCAAAATATGGGCTTCATTGAAGGTGCACTTACTTGAACTGCCACGGTGACCAGAAGTACCAAATTTAACTTTGTGATCAGTATTTAAAGGATCGGGCTGAAAAAGATAATAGTTGGAAACAAGCTCAGGTAGGTTATGCAAATCTTGTTGTTGCGCTCTTGTTCCTGCGCGAGGGTGTATCGCCATTATCAGCTTCCTCTCTTTAAAATCTAAAAACTCAAAAACCCCACAATACTCAATAAGTACTGAGTATTATGAGGTTAAATCCAAGAATGATCAGATTGAATTGGTTACTTTTTCAATTAAGTCAGCAGGAAAGTGCATCCTTGCCATTAATTGGTCAACCATTTGACGTTTACGACTGGTGTTATTGTTGGTAATTACCCAAAACGGCGAGCCAGGGATTGCTTTAGGTTTCGTCGTGTTGCCATTTTCTAATAAGGTTTTCTCGTTATTGGCAAAGTAAACACGCTTGCGCCCTTTGACTAGAGTTGCTTCAGAAAAGCCTTGAGGATCAAGACGATTAAGTGTTGATAACACCAACATAAAACGATCAATCGCCTTTTTGAGACCTGCAAATTCATCTGAAATAAGTAAAGAGCGCATGGCTTTTACGCTATCGATTCTTTCATCTTTTGCAGCATCTCTGCTCACAACAATTCCTTTCGCCTGCATCGCTGCTTTCATTGGTGTCGTTTGCTGCTCTTCTGCATTAACATCCAAAAGGCGTCGTAAGATATCGGAAGCACTTTCACCAATGTGTTGGGTTTGACCTGCGATGTAACGGTATAGATCCTCATCAACCTCAATTGTTTTCATTCGCTTTTCACAATCTCTATGTTTAAACTCTGTGGGATTATATACCTAACTACCCTCAATATGCGAGTTTCAGTTCTGTTATACCGATCAGATTCATTGCCTAATGAGGTACTACGTTAAATCAGTCACGAATATAGAAAAATGTCACAACTGCTTAACTATAAAATTGAAGGTGAAGGCCAGCCCATTGTGTTACTCCATGGCCTATTTGGTAATCTTGATAATCTTGGTTTACTTAGCCGAGAGCTACGCCAAAACTATCAAGTTATCTGTTTAGATCTGCGAAATCACGGCCTTTCTTTTCAATCGTTAGAGCATAACTATCAAGTTATGGCTCAAGACGTGATGACTACGCTCGAGCATATAGGAGTCAAAAACTACATCTTAATTGGTCATTCCATGGGCGGAAAAGTAGCAATGAAGCTTGCAGAACTTGCCCAGTTAGAGGTTGAGAAACTAATCGTATTGGATATGGCGCCAGTCAGCTATTCTATAAGTCGCCATGACAACGTATTTAATGGACTTAAAGCTGTGCTCGAACAAAAGCCTACTTCTCGCCAACAAGCGATGCAAATTCTTGAGCACCATATCGAATTGCCCGGGGTGAGACAGTTTTTAGGTAAATCACTATATAACAACGGTCAATACTTTGAGTGGCGCTTTAATGTATCAAGCCTTTGGGATAACTACTGGGAAATCCTAGGCTGGGAAAACATTAACACCATCAGCACGCCGACTTTATTTGTCAAAGGGGGAAACTCCGACTACCTTGCCACCGAACATCAAACTGACATACAGCAACAATTTTCCAATGCCAAGGCGCACATAATAGCAAACACTGGCCATTGGCTTCATGCTGAAAAACCACAAGAAGTATTACGCGCAATCGGGAAGTTTATTCAATAATGATAGAATGGGTCTCGTTTACCCATACCCGTTAACTTTACCTTTTAACAATGGTATAGTTCAGCGCAAGTAATTTGGCATAAAGGGATTCCATGCTATACGACTATATGAACATTTTAGAGTCAATTGGGCTCGATTTGCTTTTTGCGTCTATCTTTTTCTTAATCGGTATGGCAATAAAAGATGTTCTCAAAGCTGGGAATGTACCCCCGTTCGGTCGTCGTATTGTTTGGCTCGTGCTCTTCCTTGGCTGTGCTGGTTTTATCGCTAAAGGCCTGATTCAATTAAGCTGGGAAGGCACTGGGCTAGGTTAATTTCCCATGATTTAAGCCACAACACATATTGGTAAAGGTAACGAATTTATGGCAAGTGTAGGCATCTTCTTTGGTAGCGATACAGGTAACACTGAAGCAATTGCAAAGATGATTCAAAAACAACTCGGTAAGCAACTGATTCATGTTCAAGACATCGCAAAAAGCAGTAAGGAAGACATAGATAACTTCGACTTACTACTATTAGGCATTCCAACATGGTACTACGGTGAAGCTCAATGCGACTGGGATGACTTTTTCCCTGAACTTGAACAAATTGACTTCTCGACCAAACTCGTTGCTATCTTTGGCTGCGGTGATCAAGAAGATTATGCAGAGTACTTTTGCGATGCTATGGGCACTGTCCGTGATATTGTTGAATCTAAAGGCGGCACAATTTTAGGTCATACATCAACTGAAGGCTACGAGTTTGAAGCATCCAAAGGTCTTGTTGAAGGTGATGACAGTTTGTTTGTAGGTCTATGTGTTGACGAAGACCGTCAGCCAGAGCTGACTAACGAACGCGTGACAAATTGGTGTAAGCAAATTCATGAAGAAATGTGCTTAGCAGAACTTGAGGGCTAACCCTCAAGTGAATAAGGTCTTCAGGTTGGAAGGCCTTATTATGCAGCTTGCTTCTCTTCGGCAGTCTGATTTCTATAATCTGGCTTTTTACGTACATACAGCTGACGCTTTACTTCTGAAACCACATTCCCATCATTGTCCTTTACAAAAATCACAAACTCTGGAAATGACTTATCTCCATTGACAGTTTGTTGCAATATACTATCCAGCATTTCCTGTGTAACAATAAACTCAGCACAAAGATCGCTTTGTCCTGGCTTGATAAAATTAATGCTCGCCTGCTTATCCCAAACAAAATATCCATCGCCTAAGATACCCATCAACATCAAACAGTAAATAGGGTCAGTTAAAGAGAAAATACTGCCTCCATATTGAGTACGATTGGCATTTTTATTCCACCAGCGCAACTTAAGCCTTACTTTGACCTCACGGAAATCCTCGCTAATTGAAACAATTCTGATACCTGCTCCCCAAAAGGGTGGCCATATGTTCAAAGCAAATTTAACTACCTTAGGTCTGTATAACTTGCTGACTAATTTACCCATACTTATCTTCCAAACTTACACTCTTGACTCACAATGTTAAAGGATTGTAACTGGTCTGATGAGATCCTACAGTGATGTTAAACTCGTTTATGAGATTAATAATAGTAACCCTTTGAAGTTCGTGGTTTATTGTTACCGTCTACTACCCTATAATGGTAGCAATAGTGAACTCTGCTCATTGCAGAGGTTAATTGATGGGAAAATTTATGTCGGACAACAACCAAGCTCTAAAGGATGCTGGTCTAAAAGTTACCTTACCAAGGTTAAAGATCTTGGAAGTACTACAACAACCTGAGTGCCAACATATCAGTGCAGAAGACCTGTACAAAAAGCTGATAGATCTTGGTGAAGAAATCGGCTTGGCAACAGTTTATCGTGTTCTGAACCAGTTTGATGATGCAGGAATTGTCACTCGACACCATTTCGAAGGTGGAAAGTCGGTATTTGAACTTTCAACCCAGCACCATCACGATCATCTAGTTTGTCTAGACTGTGGTGAAGTAATCGAGTTTGCAGATGACATTATCGAAGAAAGACAGAAGCAAATCGCTGCCGAATATAATGTTACTCTTACTAACCACAGCTTATATCTATACGGTAAATGCAATACAGGTAACTGTAAAGATAACCCTAATGCCCATAACAAGAAATAATGACCGCCATTTCCTGTTAGAACGCGTACAAGAAATATAAAAAACCCACATCTGTTTAGTGTGGGTTTTTTCTAATTCATATCTAATGAATTACTTAGCCTCAATTTTAGCCCAGGTATCTCTCAAACCAACAGTGCGGTTAAACACCAAAGCTTCGGGTTTTGAGTCGACAGCATCGGCACAGAAGTAGCCCATTCGCTCAAACTGAATCCCTTTTTCCGCTTCAGCATCAACTAAACTTGGCTCGACAAATCCATCCATCACAATAAGCGACTCAGGATTAACAGACTGAGTAAAATCATCTGCAGCAGCAGGGTTAGGCACAGTAAACAAACGATCGTATAAGCGAATTTCAGCTGGCACAGCCTTATCTGCTGAAACCCAATGGATAACACCTTTAACTTTACGACCATCTTCAGGGTTCTTACCTAATGTGTCGGCATCATATGAGCAAAAGATTGTCGTGATGTTACCTTGCTCGTCTTTTTCAATACGTTCAGCTTTAATGACATAAGAACCACGCAGACGAACTTCTTTACCTAAAACGAGACGTTTGTACTTCTTATTCGCTTCTTCACGAAAATCTTCGCGTTCAATCCACAGCTCACGAGAAAACGGAACCTCACGTTCTCCCATCTCTGGTTTATTTGGATGGTTTGCGACTGTAAGTGACTCTATCTTTCCTTGTTCAAAGTTTTCAATAACCACTTTGACAGGGTCAAGTACCGCCATCGCTCGCGGCGCATTTTCGTTTAAATCGTCTCGAATACATGACTCAAGCGATCCCATTTCAATCATGTTGTCTTGCTTGGTGACGCCGATGCGCTTACAAAACTCACGAATAGAACCAGGAGTAAAGCCACGACGACGCAAACCTGAAATGGTTGGCATGCGCGGGTCATCCCACCCATCGACTAGATTTTCAGTGACTAGCTGATTGAGTTTACGCTTAGACATTACCGTATATTCTAAGTTTAAGCGGCTAAATTCATACTGATGCGGCTGACAATCAATTGTAATATTGTCTAAAACCCAATCATACAAACGGCGGTTGTCTTGAAATTCCAATGTACACAAAGAGTGTGTGATGCCTTCTAGTGCATCAGAGATACAATGTGTAAAATCGTACATCGGATATATGCACCATTTATCGCCCGTCTGGTGGTGCTCAGCAAAACGTACGCGATATAGAACAGGATCCCTCATCACCATAAATGATGAAGCCATATCGATTTTGGCACGCAGACACGCAGAACCTTCTGCAAACTCACCTGTACGCATTTTCTCAAACAGAGCTAGGTTTTCTTCCACGCTACGATCGCGGTAAGGGCTGTGCTTACCTGGCTGAGTCAAGGTACCTCTGTACTCTCGAATTTCATCAGGGCTCAACTCTTCAACGTATGCCAAGCCTTTTTCAATTAATTCGATTGCGAACCCATAAAGCTTATCGAAATAGTTAGATGAATAACAAACTTCACCGTCCCATTCAAAGCCTAACCAGCTAACATCATTCTTAATAGACTCAACATACTCTACGTCTTCTTTTTCTGGGTTAGTATCATCAAAACGAAGATTACATTTACCCTGGTAGTCCTGAGCAATACCAAAATTTAAGCAAATTGACTTAGCATGACCTATATGCAGGTAACCATTCGGTTCCGGCGGAAAACGAGTATGTACGCTAGCATGTTTACCATCCGCTAAATCCTTATCTATGATTTGGCGGATAAAGTTCGATGGACGAGCCTCAGCTTCACTCATCTATATCACCTCAATGGTTGTAGTATTGTTCAGAAAAGTAGTCAGCAAGAAGCAATAGACATGCTCCAAGCAGTTAATGCCTAATAATCCACAATTCTTCGCCATTACACAACTACAACCTAGTGTAAATTGGCAAATATTGATTCATTTTTACCAATTAAGCGTAAAACAACCCAATTGTTCGACCGTCATACTCTACTTTGGGCCTAAAACAACAAAGCCTCCCGTAGGAGGCTCTAGAATGAGTAATCTATCTTAAGTTGGGATCACAACCGAGGACAGGTCTTCATCTTTAGGAATTTTCTTCATTTCACCTGCCACTATCTCAGCAAGTGGACCAAGAATAACTTGAACGTTATTAGCGCCCAGTTTCACTACCCCCATTGCTCCGAGGTTCTTGAGGGTAGACTCATTAATCACACTGGTATCTTTAATCGTTAAACGCAAGCGCGTGATACAAGCATCAATTGCAGTAAGATTTTCATGTCCGCCAAGGGCCTTGAGGTATTGCTTGGCAAGCTCTGATGAGCTACCTGAAGCGACAAGCTCAGAGGAATCCTCATCTTCACGACCTGGTGTTTTAAGGTTGAACTTCACAATCACAGTACGGAAAACCGCATAGTAAATACAGAAGAAGACTAAGCCTTGGGCTATCAACATATACCAATTTACAGCAAGTGGGTTTCGTGAAGAAAGAACCATGTCAACAAGGCCAGCAGAGAAGCCAAAGCCTGCGATCCATTGCATTGAAGCCGCGATATAAACCGATATCCCTGTTAATAAAGCGTGCAGTCCATAAAGCATAGGTGCAAGGAACATGAACGAAAACTCAAGCGGCTCAGTCACACCAGTAAAGAAAGAAGCAAAGGCAGCAGCAAGCATGATAGATGCAACTTTTTCTTTGTTCTTAGATTTCGATGTATGGTAAATCGCCAGCGCAGCACCCGGTAAACCAAACATCATAATAGGGAAGAACCCTGCCTGGTACATGCCAGTCACACCAACGATACCTGTGCCCTCAGCAATAGATTTTGCTCCGCCAAGGAAATTAGGAATATCGTTTATGCCTGCAACATCAAACCAGAAAACTGAGTTGAGTGCATGATGAAGACCAACTGGAATCAAAAGTCTGTTAAAAAACGCATATATACCAGCACCTAGCTCACCCATTCCTTGAATCGACTCACCAAAGCTCACCAACCCACCGTAAACCGAAGGCCAAATATACATCAAAACAAAGGCGATAAAGATACCTGCAAAAGAGGTTAAAATCGGAATCAAACGTTTACCGGAGAAAAATGCCAGCGCTTTGTGAAGCTCAACATGTGAAAAGCGATTATAGATCTCAGCTGAGACAATACCCACTAAAATACCGACAAATTGGTTGTTAACCTTGCTGAATGCAGCAGGCACGGCACTTATATCAATGCCTTGAATTTGTGACACCGCAGCGGGAGAAAGCAAAGTGGTAACCACGAGGAAACCAACAAAACCAGATAACGCAGCCGCACCATCCTTATCTTTAGACATACCATAGGCAACACCTATAGCGAAAAGCACAGACATATTGTCAATGATGGCGGAACCTGCCTTAATACAAAAAGCCGCAACTGCGCTGTTCGCTCCCCAACCGGTTGGATCTATCCAGTACCCGATACCCATCAATATTGCAGCAGCAGGGAGCGTTGCGACGGGTACCATCAACGCCTTACCTACTTTTTGGAAATATCCAAGAACATTCACTGTCAGTTCCCCCTATAGGATTTAATATTTTCTTTTATGGTATTCGGTAACTTTTTTTAGTCACCCAATTTAGTTCTTCCAGTTTATGCCTTTAATTTCGCCCTGCAAATTTAAACCTTATCAATTGTGACTATTATCACCAGATTTAAGGCTATAGAGAGGTTTTTGCTAGCAAGATCATAAAACTTATTTTACAATTCAAAAAAATGGTAATTTGAGTGACGTTTTAAGTTTACTTATCGTAAGCGCAAAAATAAAAAACGAAGGATGAATATAGATCTCAATAACGTTCTCAATGACATTGACTTAGATAAGTTTGTTTAAGCATATGACCTGCATAATCTATTGATTACCATTCATTGATTAGGATAATTTACCTCTAATTGCAGTTCACAAATAAAGTTAAAAAAACCTTATGCATATACGATCACAACAACAATGGCCAATGCATAAATTTAATTAATGAGGATTCGCTAACCATGTATGCGCTAACTAATTGTAAAATTTTCACGAGTAAGGACATTCTCATTGATCATGCCATCGTGATTAAGGATCAGCTGATTAGTGCTGTATGCCCGAGAGCGGAACTCGCTCACGATATCAAGGTCATTGATTTAAATGGCGCGAACCTAAGCCCTGGTTTTATCGATCTTCAACTCAATGGCTGTGGCGGTGTCATGTTCAATGATGCGATAAACTCTGAAACACTCGAAATCATGCATAGAGCAAATCTAAAGTCAGGATGTACTAGCTACTTACCGACGCTAATCACGTCATCTGACCAAGATATGATCCAAGCAATCAAGGCGACGAGAGAGTATCAGGCTAAATACCAGAATCAGTCTCTAGGGTTACACCTCGAAGGGCCTTATCTGAATAAAGCAAAAAACGGCATTCATAATATCGACTATATTCGCCCGTCTGATGATGAGATGATTCAGTTAATTTGCGACCATTCTGATGTCATTACTAAAGTGACGCTTGCACCTGAGCATAATGCACCCGAGCATATTCAACGTCTTAAGCAAGCTGGGATTACAGTATCAATCGGCCATTCAAATGCGACTTATTCACAAGCTCGCAAAGGTTTTGAATCAGGCATTACCTTTGCCACCCATTTATTTAATGCTATGTCGCCAATGGAAGGTCGCGAGCCTGGTGTCGTCGGGGCTATTTTCGATACACCTAGTGTGTATGCCGGTATTATTGCTGATGGGCTCCATGTTGATTATGCGAATATTAGAATTGCTCATAAAATCAAGGGGGAAAAGCTTGTATTAGTGACTGATGCCACAGCTCCTGCAGGTGCAAACATGGATTACTTTATTTTTGTCGGTAAGAAAGTATATTACCGCAATGGCAAGTGTGTTGATGAAAATGGCACACTGGGCGGCTCTGCGCTGACCATGATTGAAGCGGTTCAAAATACAGTAGAGCATGTCGGTATCGCTTTGGACGAAGCACTACGAATGGCAACATTATATCCTGCACGGGCAATAGGCGTTGACAATAAATTAGGCCTAATACGTCAAGGTATGATTGCAAACCTCGCCATTTTTGATCGTGATTTCAATGTTCAAGCGACAGTTGTTAACGGACAATATGAGCAAAGTTGAGAATGAATGGCGGACAAATAGGTAATGTAGACTTAGTAAAACAACTAAACAGCGCAGCCGTTTATCGATTAATTGATCAACAAGGCCCAATATCGAGAATCCAAGTTGCCGATGTAAGTCAACTAGCACCTGCTAGTGTGACAAAAATAACCCGTCAGTTACTCGAGCGTGGATTAATAAAAGAGGTCGCTCAGCAAGCTTCTACAGGTGGCAGGAGAGCGATATCTTTGACGACAGAGGTCGCTCCCTTCCATTCAGTCGCAATCCGCCTTGGAAGAGATTACATACAATTTAGCCTCTTCAACCTCGGTGGTGAGGAGCTACTATCAGAGTCCCAAGAGTTCTTTTACACAACACAGGACGACTTAGTCGACGGTTTGACCGCCTACCTCAGGCAATTTATCGACTCCCACCAAACCATCATAAACCAACTTATTGCGATAGGTATTATATTACCCGGACTTGTAAACCCCGAGAATGGTGTTGTTGAATACATGCCCAACATCAAAGTAGATAACCTTGCACTGGCTGACATCATAGAGCATAACTTTCACGTACAATGTTTCGTGGGTAACGATGTTCGTGGCATGGCTTTAGCCGAACACTACTTTGGAGCAAGTCAGGATTGTCAAGATTCTATACTGGTGAGCGTTCACCGTGGGACTGGTGCTGGTATTATCGTGAATGGGCAAGTTTTTCTCGGATTCAACCGTAATGTGGGCGAGATTGGTCATATTCAAATTGATCCGTTAGGCGAACAATGTCAGTGCGGCAACTTTGGTTGCTTGGAAACCGTCGCAGCGAATCCCGCGATTCTTGATCGGATTAAAAAGCTGATCAAGCAAGGGTATGAATCCAGCTTGAGCGGTAAAGAAGGTTTGACTATCCAAGATGTATGCGAGCATGCCAATATTGGCGATGAGCTTGCCAAACAAAGCTTAATCCGAGTAGGCAACCAACTTGGCAAAGCGATTGCGATAACGATTAACCTTTTCAATCCTCAGAAAATTGTTATAGCGGGTGATATAACCCAATGTAAAGATATTGTCTTCCCTGCCATTCGGCGTAATGTGGAAAATCAATCATTGACCACTTTCCACAATAATCTGCCCATAGTAGCATCTGAAATTGATAAAAAGCCGACATTAGGCGCATTTTCAATGATCAAACGTGCCATGCTCAATGGTGAGTTACTGCAAAAATTACTAGAAGATTGAGCGCGATATCTTCCTTCATAAGTTAAACTTACGGGTTACACAAGTAGCCCGTTTTTAATTGCATAAGAATCATATATATATGGAACTCGTCTTACTCTCTGCTGCTTTTCTCGCTGGCTTTGTTAGCCTTAAATGTCATTTACCACCACTAGTTGGTTTCCTCCTAGCAGGCTTTGCTCTCCATGGTTTCGGCTTTGAAAGTAATGAGACCATAGTAACACTTGCCGATCTTGGGGTAACCATACTGCTGTTTTCTATAGGGTTGAAGTTAGATATAAAAACACTTTTATCCAAAGAGATTTGGGCAGGCGCCACTCTGCATAACTTGTTTTCTACCGCACTATTCTGCGCGGCACTATTTGGCTTAAAGTTTCTCGGAATAAGCTCCTTAGCCATTATGTCACCTGAGCAACTTTTGTTGTTAAGTTTTGCCCTATCTTTTTCAAGCACTGTTTTTGCCGTCAAAACCCTGCAAGAAAAGGGGGAGATGAACGCTACCTATGGCACCATTGCGATTGGTATTCTTGTCATGCAGGATATTTTCGCAGTGATATTCCTGACCGCATCAACCGGAAAAATCCCCCACTGGTACGCCATTATTTTGTTTGCCCTACCGCTTCTTCGCCCATTATTTTACAAAATACTCGACTGGGTGGGCCACGGGGAAATGCTGGTTCTATTTGGTATTTTCTTTGCCTTGGTTGTGGGAGCTGGGCTATTCAAATTCGTTGGTATGAAGCCAGATCTTGGTGCTCTAATTTTGGGTATGTTGCTCGCAGGCCACAGTAAAGCATCGGAGTTATCCAAAGCCCTGTTTAACCTCAAAGAACTCTTGTTGGTATGCTTTTTCCTAAATATCGGTCTGTCTGTCCAACCAACCATGACAGGGTTAGCATTAGCACTACTATTTTTGCTCCTTTTACCCATAAAAGGGGTTCTGTACTTTGCTGTGCTTAATGCCTTTAAATTCAGAGTAAGAACCTCTCTGCTCGCTTCACTTAGCTTGTTTAACTTTAGTGAGTTTGGCCTTATTGTTGGGGGGCTCGCATTTAAACTCGGCTGGCTTAGCAGCGACCTACTGGTTGCTTTGGCACTTGCGGTATCGATTTCTTTTATTATCGCCTCACCACTTAACCGCAAAGGACATGAACTCTATCGTCGTTCAGGACACTGGCTAAAAGAACATGCAGCAGAAAGCCTAAACAACCGAGATAAATTGATTAATCCTGGCAATGCACAAGTGTTAATTCTCGGTATGGGACGAATTGGTACAGGTGCATATGACGAAATAGTCAGCCGTTATGGCAAAGTAAGCCTCGGAATTGAAGTAAGAGAAGATACAGCAGAGGAGCATCAGCAAGAAGGGCGAAATGTCATTGCCGGCGACGCAACAGACCCTGATTTCTGGGAGCGAATTTTGGATACAGCGAACGTTAAATTAGTACTACTTGCTATGCCTCATCACCAAGGAAATCAAATTGCCTTAGAGCAATTAAAGCAAAGAGGATTTAGTGGTCAAACGGCTGCCATTGCCGCCTATTCAGATCAAATAGAGAGTCTACTCGAAGAGGGAGTAGACGCAGCCTTCAATGTATATAGAGAAGCGGGTACTGGTTTTGCTCGCGATGTCTGTGACCAGCTTAACCCTCAACTGACCCCAAAATAACCTTCCTCATTTGCAAGGCAGTACTTTGCTGCCTTGCAAAACACTCGTCGTTTTTTGTCTATAAAACAGACTGACATTAAAATACATTCATAAAAGAACCAATTAAATTAAATTAAATTTAGTCCAAACTAGTTTGTATAAACTTTTTTGTTATTTCTTGTTGATTTTTTTAACCAAAATGGCAGATTTTAGCTAACAGGTTAAAAAAGATTTATAAAGGAACTCATATGTGCTCTATCTTCGGTATTCTTGACATAAAAACAGATGCCCAAACACTGCGCTCAATCGCACTCGAAA
Source organism: Vibrio aquimaris (assembly GCF_009363415.1). Taxonomy (NCBI): domain Bacteria; kingdom Pseudomonadati; phylum Pseudomonadota; class Gammaproteobacteria; order Vibrionales; family Vibrionaceae; genus Vibrio; species Vibrio aquimaris. The sequence continues at coordinate 2,358,446 of NZ_CP045350.1, forward strand.
TGTCCAAAAAGCTGCGTCATCGTGGTCCTGATTGGTCTGGGATCTACTCTTCTGATAGAGCTATTCTCGCTCATGAGCGTCTTGCCATCGTCGGATTAAATAGTGGTGCACAGCCTCTGTTTAGCTCTGATAAAAAGCACATATTGGCGGTTAATGGAGAAATCTACAACCACAAAGAACTTAGAGCTCGCTACGAAGGGAGATATGATTTCCAAACCGACTCTGACTGTGAAGTTATCTTGGCACTTTATCAGGATATGGGTGAAGAACTCCTTGAAGAACTCAACGGAATCTTTGCATTCGTGCTCTATGATGAAGAAAAAGACCAATACCTTGTCGGTCGTGATCATATTGGAATTATCCCGCTATACCAAGGCTATGATGAGCACGGCAACTACTATGTCGCATCTGAAATGAAAGCATTAACGCCAGTATGTAAGACCATCAGCGAGTTTCCCCCTGGCAGCTTCTATAGTTCCAAAGATGCAGAGCCGAAACGTTACTATGTTCGCGATTGGAACGAATATGCCGCAGTACAAGGCAACACAACCAGCAAAGAAGAGCTAACCGCTGCACTTGAAGCCGCTGTCAAACGCCAGTTGATGACAGATGTGCCTTATGGCGTGCTTCTATCTGGTGGTCTAGATTCATCCATTACTTCAGCCGTTGCGAAGCGTTTTGCAGCAATGCGTATCGAAGATGATGAAAAGTCAGAAGCTTGGTGGCCTCAACTGCATTCATTTGCTGTCGGTTTAGAGGGCGCTCCCGATCTTAAAGCGGCAAGAGAAGTGGCTGAAAAAATTGGCACAGTTCATCATGAAATGACCTACACCATTCAAGAAGGACTTGATGCTATTCGAGATGTTATTTACCACATTGAAACCTATGACGTAACAACCATTCGTGCATCTACGCCTATGTTCCTTATGGGACGAAAAATAAAAGCCATGGGCATTAAAATGGTCTTATCTGGTGAAGGTGCCGACGAAATCTTTGGTGGTTACCTCTATTTCCACAAAGCACCGAATGCTCAAGAGTTTCACGAAGAAACAGTACGCAAGCTGCTAGCACTTAACATGTTTGACTGCGCGAGAGCCAACAAATCTCTAGCAGCTTGGGGCGTTGAAGGACGAGTACCATTCCTTGATAAAGAGTTCATTGATGTTGCCATGCGCTTAAACCCACAAGATAAAATGTGCGGCAACGGAAAAATGGAAAAGCACATACTACGCGAATGTTTTGAACATTACTTGCCAGACTCTATCGCATGGAGACAAAAAGAGCAGTTTTCTGATGGTGTCGGTTATAGCTGGATAGATACCTTAAAAGAAGTCGCAGAAAGTAAGATCACAGATCAACAAATGGAAACGGCGAAATTCCGTTTTCCTTACAACACACCGACCACAAAAGAAGGTTATGTCTACCGAGAAATATTTGAAGAGCTATTCCCTCTTCCATCGGCAGCAGAATGTGTACCAGGTGGACCTTCGGTAGCCTGTTCTTCAGCAAAAGCGATTGAGTGGGATGAGTCTTTCCAAAACTGTGTAGATCCATCAGGAAGAGCGGTTCAGACAGTGCACAATGACGCTTACTGAGTCTACGACAAACTCTAACTGCATCTAGTTCTGTGCTGATCACCCCTTGATGTTGTGACAAACAACATCAAGGGGTGATTTATTATAAGCCTGTCATATCTGCGAGGAAAGCACAACACCTCACACATAAGCAATTGAGTTATAACGCAATATTAAAACATATATCAAAAAAACATCATGTATATGACAAGAAAATGTCATAACCCACCCCTCATAAATGCAAACTTAGTTCCATAAAAAAATCCAGCCAAAATAACAAGATTAATTACACCTATTTTTCAAAAGGTTATGCGCGAACCATAAATGACACTGATAAATTAGTATATTGCAGATATTTTAACTAATTAGTATATGTACTAGCATATTAAATTCTTTAATGGACTAGATTAGTAAAATTTATGGCAAATCATCGACAAATACTCGGCCATCCTCGAGGCCTATTTCTATTGTTCGGTACTGAACTTTGGGAACGTTTCTCTTACTATGGTATGCGCGCCATTTTAGTGCTGTATTTAACAGATAAAACAATCAATGGCGGCCTAGGCTGGACAACCAAAGACGCACTAGATTTGTACGGTATCTACACAGGCCTTGTCTATATCACGCCTTTAATTGGCGGCTGGCTTGCAGATAACTACCTCGGCCAACGCAGGTCCATACTGATAGGCGGCGCGCTAATGGCAATTGGCCAATTTACCCTAGCATTACCTGCTGAAATGATTGGTATGAGCACTCTTCACAGTTTTTATCTCGGTCTCGCTCTGCTGATTGCTGGTAACGGTCTATTTAAACCCAATATTTCGACTATGGTTGGCGATCTCTATCAAGAGGGTGACAACCGCCGTGACGGTGCCTTTACCATTTTCTATATGGGTATCAACTTAGGCGCATTATTAGCCGGAATCATTGTCGGCTCGGTTACTGGAGAGTTTGGCTGGAAGTCAGGTTTTGTAGTTGCTGGTATCGGTATGGTGATTAGCCTTGTCATGCAAATGGGCTTAGCTCAATCTTGGCTTGGCGACATTGGTATGGAACCTTCTGCCAAACGTGAACTTGCCAACAAAAAGTCGCATAGAAAAGAGCCACTCACCAAAGAAGAATTCGATCGCATCAAAGTCATTTTGGTCATGAGTGTATTCACGATTGTCTTTTGGGCAGGGTTTGAACAAGCTGGTGGTTTGATGAACATTTACACCCAGCAATACACAGATCGTATGATCGGCGGTTTTGAAGTTCCTGCAGCTTGGTTCCAATCGCTAAACCCGTTTTTCATTATTACTCTAGCACCAATACTCGCGGTTTTATGGGTCAAGCTGGGTAAACGAGAGCCTAACTCTCCGGTTAAATTTGCACTTGCAATGTTCTTCCTAGCTTTAGGTTTCCTATGTATGGTCGGCGCTGTGATGGAGCAAGGTGGCGACACGAGTGTCAAGACTTCTATGCTTTGGCTAGTAGGCGCTTTCTTCTTCCATACATTAGGCGAGCTTTGCCTCTCTCCAATTGGATTGTCTTTGGTCACTAAACTCGCTCCTCTTCGCTTAGCTTCTTTGATGATGGGCGCATGGTTTGGCTGTACTGCGATTGCAAACTACGTCGCGGGCTACGTCGGCTCACATGTGGGCGAACTTGGCGCTATGGCTATCTTCAGTGGCATTGCGGTCACAGCGATTGTTTCTGGAGTTATCTTATTACTCTTCTCCAATACACTTGTCCGCTGGATGCACGGCGCAGAATCTCCGATTAGCAATGCAGAGCAAGTTGAAGAGCAGCAGAGCCTAGCGGTATAATCATTATTAAGCATACAAACAAAGCGCCCGACACTAAGTCGGGCGCTTTTTTGTGTTAGCTAGCACTAACTTTGGTAATCCTACTCACTTTCTCTTTACTAGCTGAGACAGAACGAATATAAACACTGCCTTGCACTCTTGGCCGCTGGCTATCTATATAGGTTTTCCACTCCTGTCCATCTATTGAGTATTGCAACTCCACACCAGGGAAAGCACTGTTCATCATAAGTTTACCCGCTTCGATTCGTCCACCAGGTATAGGAAGACGGTAATCAATGCCTGCTTTTTCAAGTTTTGCCAATTCACGTTGACCAAGGAGGTTGGCGAAGCGGTTGTAGTCGTTATTTAATTGCGCCTTATCTACCCGATGAGTCTCTTGAGAATACTCCACTCCAGCTTTGACATCGTTTTCCCAATCTCCTTTATGCCAAGCTCGCTCAGCCGCAGCCAACACTCGTGGAAACACCATATACTCATATTGCTCATCATCTCGAACCGTCTCTGACCAGAGCTGGGCTGATAACCCATAAAAAGGTCCAGCGGCAATATCTGTGCTTCCAGAGAAGCCCTTACCATCTCGATCTAATGATGTTTCAGCATTCTGCGGCATGTTTTCTGGAGCAAAGCTGAACATTTTTCTTGTATCAGTTGCACGCGTTGCCCAGTAGTATCCACGCTCTTTGGGGTCTACTTCATAAGGCATATCCATGTAGACATAATCAGGGTTTGAGACAATGACATCGTAGCCTTTACTCGCCCATTCATACACAGACTTTGTTCCTCCCCAGTACAGCACATCCCAAAAATTCACACGAGTATTGGCAGTGGCAAAGGACGCTGGCCCCTCACTATATTTGAGGCCATCTTGCCACGCTTGAAAACTCGCGATTTGCTTGTCTTTTGCTATTTTCGCAACCTGCTCGGCAAAATAACTCGGTAAATGAGCAAAATCGCTTACGGCACCACTGGCCACCAGCTCCTGACACTGAGGAGACTTAGCAAAGGGCTTGTCTTGTTTTGTAAGATCTATATTGCCTTTCCATTCAACCTTATCCGCGGTATTACTATCTTGAAATCCCGCGCCAAGTTTTATGTTTTTCGCTTCATCACCACCAAAATGCCATGTGGTTAGTGGCGCTCCTGCCTCTTTATACATGGCCGCAACTTCAGAGATGACTTTATCCACAAACCTTGCCGATGATGGCAGGCACGGGTTGATAAAACTCTTCTTATCGTAAAACTGCACAGTCGTAACATTTGATGTATCTTGAGGATCAAGTAAGCGATATTGGTTAGCCTCTTCTACCTTATTCTCTTGCATTAGACGCTGATACCTAGCTTCCATTGAGACCACAGCCGCTCTCGCATGTGCTGGCATATCAATTTCAGGAATCACCTCAATATGACGTGCATTGGCGTACTGCAAGATCTCGACAAAGTCAGCACGACTAAAATACCCGCTGCCAAAGTTATTTGCCTCTGGTCCCGAGCCGAGTTGAGGCAACAGGCAGCTCTGCTCTGTCTCGTCGAAACAGCGTTGACTTCCAACCTCTGTGAGCTCTGGTAAGCCGGGTATTTCTATACGCCACCCTTCATCATCAGTAAGATGTAAATGCAGCTTATTCATCTTATAAGCCGCCATTTGATCAATAGTGGCAAGAATCGCTTGTTTAGAATGGAAATTACGCGCTACATCGACCATGACACCGCGGTAATCAAAACGCGGAGCATCCTTAATAGAAACAACTGGCAAAGAGTCTGGAGACTGGCTATCAATCAGGGCAAAAATGGATTGAACGGCGTAAAATGCTCCCGCTTGATCAAAAGCACTAATCTTGATGCCGCTTGTGCTGATTTGCAGTTGATAAGCGCCGGACTTAATAAATTCACCTGAGAATAAGTTTGGATCAATAACCAAATTAACCACTTGGCGACCATCTAGGTTTATCCCTAGCAAATCACCTCGAGCCTCAAGTGCCTGATATTGTTCGGGAGTAAATGCTTCTGGTGGCAGAGTAATACCCTGAGTAATATCTAGCTTACCTTGACCTTGTTCAATGTGCATGGGGGTTGGAATCAAGGATGCTGATACATCTTTTTTGACTAAATCCCGATTTTTCTCATAGCGAGAAATCGCAGTTGCAAAAATGTTCTTGTCATCAGGCGTGCGTTTTAAGTTATTCCCCTCTAGACCCGAAACATAAGAAGCCGTATCTTCAGTATCTAGCGAAGCAATCACTCTTGGCTCAGCATCAGGAGAGGTGACAAATGCCCGTGGCATAAAGTCAGTTTCAAATAGCTGCCAGTACTCACCAATTAAAGGCAATACCACTTTTTCACCAGCCGCAAAGCCATCAAATTTATCGGTAGGCTCTAATTTATGTAGATCACCAGTAACATGGGATACTTTGAATTGGTCATTATCAACATCAAGGATTAAGCGAATACTGTGAAAGTAAATTGACCAATCTTTGGCATCAATCGCTTGTCCCTGATTAACCACAGTCATAGTCACTTGATTACAGGAAGCCCATTCAGCACCCAGCTCTTGGCATGCTAGTCCTTGGTTTGCTCCATGATTGGTGAGCACTTGATAGTCAATATCAAGGTTTTCCGCTAATGAATTGACCACACTTTGCTGTGAAGATTGCAAAGTACTACACCCTACTAATGTCGCAATAATCGATGTTGCGAGCAGACCTTTTTTAACCATCCAACGTTACTCCTCATTTAACTGCTATTACCAGAATATTCCGAGATGTTGAAAGGGGTAAAATAATCAAGTCATGAAAGTGATCCTGCTCGAATTTAAGCTTTACCAGTGATAAAAAGGACATTAAAAACAATGAATTAAAACAATGGTTAAAAACGTCATTTATAAAACAACAATCTTTCTTTGAAATAAATCACACTAAAATCCACAAGACTTATGAGTGTTCGAAGCCGGATCACAAGACGAGTGACATAAGATTAAGCTAAGCTATATAACAAAATATAAAAATGTGATTTTATGCTCAAATTGCTATTGTTAAATTACGTTAAAAAGCCTCTATTTCAACAATTTTTCCGTAAGGTAAACGGCTAAATGCAAAAACTATGGTTATCAATTTTCCTATTCACCTACTCAATATCATCGTTCGCTGAGCCCTTATATTGGTATGCCGAGAAAGGAAAAACGCGTTACCTTATCTTTGGTTCAGTGCATGTCGGCGACAAAAGTATGTATCCTCTTGCCAAAACGATTACCGACACTCTAGCAAAAAGCTCAGGACTGATAGTGGAATCAGACATAAGGAAAATGCAGGATGTTCGCTACCCTGAGGTCACAATGGTGACCAAAGATGTTCTCAGTCCCAAGCAAATGGAGACTTTACGCGGTTTGGCGAGCCTTTTTAATATTGATGCCATGCAACTTCTCGATAGCCCGCCGTGGGCGACAGCATTAACCCTACAAATGAAGCAATTTGAGTACCTTGGTTATCAAGCATCTTATGGTATAGACACGCATTTAATGTACAAGGCGACCGCTCAGAACCTTCCTATATTTAGCCTCGAATCTCTTCAGTTTCAAATCGACTTACTAACAGGACAAAAAGAATCCGGAAAAGAGCTACTGGTAAGTGCATTAGATGAATTTGATCGCGCAGAAGATTTAACCAAGTGTTTAATTACCAGCTGGAAAGCCGGAGACTTGGAAAAACTCAATCAGTTTGCACAGTTAACTGAAATGTCTCCAGAGCTAGAGAACGCTTTTATTAGCCAACGAAACCTCAACTGGGCAGAAAAACTGGCTAAGCCAACTTGGTCAAAAGAGCGTAAAGTCAGCTATGTTGTCGTCGTTGGCACCATGCACCTGATTGGCGAAAATAACCTGCTGACTTTACTCAAAGCCAAAGGGTTTAAAGTCAAGCAGGGCTCAACCAGCCGCGCCGCTAACTGCCAGTTTGAATATTAGGCTTTGTTGATTTTTAATGATTAAGTTTTGTTCGAAATAAAACACAGCTAGAAGCAACAACTTACGCAACTAATATAGTATCATTGATCTAGATCAGTACTCGATGTGTCATTTCGCCTTATCGTAATAACTGTCATCACTACTTCACGACTGGAGGCAACATGGATTTATGGCTAAATCTCCTGTTTGGTAATGCGGTTGGACTATCTTCTATGTTAGTCATTTTCGGAGCTTTAGGCTTGATGCTGTTCTATGGTGGTTACTTCATCTACAAAGTAATGCATGACAAATCTCCTCACTAGAATCGCCTAGCCCTATCTGAAAATAGGTTGTTGCTATGCACCGAAGTAGATTGATTGTCTGCTTCGGTTTTTTATTTGTTGGTGCAGCCAATACTGTTAATACTCATGTATACTAACAGTATCGATTTACGGCCTTCGTATTACCTTATGCCTCACGATAATGAATCCTCTCTGTTTCAAGCGTTAATGGGGGATGTGACCCCACTAAAACAAGATACCGTTGAGCACCCAAAGTCCCATAACGTCACCGAAGCGCACATCGCACGACGTGAAGCCGCCATGTGGCTTGATGAAAACGATCCGCAGTATTTATCCCTTGAACACGCTCCAATGCTCAAACCTGAAGATCTGATCGAATTTAAACGCGATGGAGTGCAAGAAGGCGTCTATCGCAAATTGCGTTTAGGTAAATACCCTATTCAAGCTCGCTTAGATCTTCATCGTATTAGCTTAAAAGATGCCAGAGATGCACTGGTTAAGTTCTTAAAGCAATGCATTGAAATGGACATACGCAGTGTACTTATCGTTCATGGACGTGGCGAGAAGTCCAATCCTCCCGCCTTGATGAAGAGCTATCTTGCGAACTGGTTAACTCAAATTAAGGACGTACAATCAGCCCATAGTGCCCAAGCATTTCATGGCGGTACTGGAGCCGTTTATGTCATGCTGCGTAAAAGCTCCGAAAAGAAATTGGACAACCGAGAACGCCACCAAAAACGGCGCAGTTAAAAGGCGCTCTTACTCAAACCAGACATTAGTGATAGAATGCCCCCAATTCGTTAAGGACTCTTGTCAGTCCACCAGTATTCCGTTGTGAAACGTTAAAGAGAGAACACTATGCCATCCGAACCAAAGCGCCTGAATAAATTTATTAGTGAAACCGGTTTTTGCTCGCGAAGAGAAGCAGACCGACTGATTGAGCAAGGCCGTGTCACCATTAATGGTCAAGTCCCCGAAATGGGTACTAAGGTACAAAGTGGCGATCACGTTTGCGTTGATGGCAACCCGATTTGCGAGGCTACCGAGCGCCCTATCTATATCGCGCTAAATAAACCAACGGGCATCACCTGCACCACAGAAAGAAACATTGCTGGTAACATCGTTGACTTTATTGGCCATAAAAAACGTATTTTCCCGATTGGACGCTTAGATAAACCCTCTGATGGTTTGATCTTTTTAACCAACGATGGCGATATCGTCAACAAAATCCTTCGTGCGGGTAACAATCACGAGAAAGAATACGTGGTTCGAGTCAACAAGCCCATCACAGATCAATTCATCAAAAAGATGAGCGCCGGCGTTGATATCCTTGATACCACCACCTTGCCTTGTAAAGTCACCAAGGAAACCAAGTTTTCCTTTCGTATTGTGTTAACACAGGGGCTAAATCGACAAATTCGCCGAATGTGTGAGGCGCTCGATTATGAAGTGTTTAAACTGCGCCGCGTTCGCATTATGAATATTACCCTAGATGGTATTCCAAACGGCCAGTGGCGCTATCTAACAGACAGCGAAGTGGAACAAATTCTGACGATGTGTGAGCACTCTAGCGGTACAGAAGATGCCTCAAAAACCGATACTCAGGGTAAAACAATACGCAGAGCAACGGACGCAAAGCTATTTGATAGCCGCGAGGAAAACCAAGGCTCAAAAGCAAGACGTAATCAAAAAACGCGCACTTTTAAAGGCAAAGACGCCGATAAGTATCGCCGTAGCCCCAATGCTAAAAAGACTCGCTCTGAATCCCCTGAGGCAAGAGCAAAACAAGGAAAATCTAACCCTCATTCAGGCCAAAAAGCCCAGCCTAGAAAATCAGGTACATTAAGCCTAAAAAAGTAGCCTGCTAGCGAAACTATCCCTTTTAGAAGTCAAAGCTATTTAGCCCATGTTAAATAGCTTTTTTATTTATGGGTCACCAAACAAGCTTAGCTTTACGATTTGGTAAGCACTTTAGCCACACTAGGACAGGTAATGTCATTAGGCTTGTCAGCGCCATATCGGCTAGGGTGTGATAACCTTGATACAGCATCAATAAACAGTAACAAATCATGGATATCACGGCGATACGTCTAACTTGTTTGCCAATCAATGCAAGGGTTGTGACGAACACCAGCGCCAAGGCAGTATGCGTACTATAATCAAGCCCAATTGACTCATAGGCTGCAAAATAAGCATCAAGAAACATTAAGGCATAGATATATATCGCGCCCAGTGAAGTGGTCACGGCCTCAATAAGCGCACTTTTTATCCCTAGACGACTCGCTTTTATCAGCAGCCAAGCCAGCGTCAGAATACCCAGCAGAGGAATATATGAATCCGCGATAGCGTCCAGTTGTTGATAAGTCACCTTTTAAATCCCCTAACCTTTGTTTGTGTTCATTCAATAGCGAGCAAAAGCATCCATATAGAGAGGTTAAGAAAGAACACTCTCCACTGAGGCTATCACTGCCAACAAGACTATGATTTTATATAGCTTTAACGGTGCGCTCTATTCGTGAGGGAATCCTTATCTCTTGGGATGTGATCGTTTCGCCAACTTGGATCATAACCGCTCCAACTCTGTCATTTTTTAAAAAGACTTTACTGTCATGATCGAACCCATAGGATGTAGAAGGACTCATAATTTGAGTGGTGTGCTGCCGCTTAGTTTGGATAAAGGAATGCCCATGACCGCATATAATATGTTGAATATTTTCATTATTTAAAACAGAGGTCGCGACTTCTTTCTGATTTTCTAAGCCGATTTCATTGAACCAATCACAGTCATTTTCAAAAATGGGGTGATGTATAACTACCACTGTCTCTTGGTTGGCATCATCAATTCTTTTAATGTCTTTACTGGCAACTCGGCCTGCCCCTAGCATCATTGCCTTTTTCGGCTTTTTGCTAGAGTCAATAAACATGAAATTAAACCTCTCTATGGATACCTGTTCAGCCACTTTTATCCATGTGTCTTTGAAAGCAGATTTAATCATATCTATGCAGTCATGATTACCCGCGATTGCATATATATTGGGCGTGCTAATGTGCTCAGAAATTAAACGAGCAAAGATTTGATACTGAGGTATAGTTGGGCTTTCGCAAATATCCCCAGTGATAAATAGATAGTCAAACTTTAAACGATTGATAAAGTCTAATGTATGAACCAACGCTTTCTCAGCGTTAGCTTTATTTAGATTAAAATGACAATCACTAATTTGAACTATGGTTTTCATTTCTAAGCTTCTCTATTTAATAAGCGACTGAAAAGCCGCCACTAACTCGCGCAGGACTTTCTTTATTGCGGCCGATAGTAGCATGATAAGACGTTTATCATTGCTCATTTAAACTAAGATTTTTGGGTCTAGCGCTACGCTAGACCTTTCTGGCATCTTCGCATAAATTACTGTCTCGACTGGCGATTTATATCAATAGCAAAACACGACTTATTGACTGTGAACTGAGCTTATTTTCCTGAGTTTATGACATCTACATTAATACTCTTAACCACATCCCCTAAAGCAAAAACTGTGTTACTTTCGAACGAGACTTTAGTTTTTGGCATTAGTGAAAAGTCAAAAGAGCCAGAAACCCAAACTTCATTGAGCTGCACACTTCCTTTTTGAACATAAATATCGGAAGTACAAACATCGCAGAGGTTTCTTTGAATATCATTAACAACCCATACTTTACCTGAAGGAACCGTGTATAGCTGAGTGTTATCCAAACTCTTTGCATTCACAGAGACTGAAAAAAATATAACTAACCAGAACCACAAATTTTTCACCATCTTCATAAACTGGTTTGATAGCTTTGTCATTTGGTGAGGCTTTTTTAAGTGTGTATTTAAGGTAAGTTTATTTTTTCAACTAAGTATTCACTAAACTCCGAGTACTCATCAATCAAACAATCACACATATTTAATGTCTCGGCTTCAGTACCTAAAATTTCAAAATTATCAAACCTACATTTTTCTTTTACATACTTATATGTGACTGAAAGCAAATCAGAAACGACAGCTTCATTATAATTGCCTTTGGACAAATCATCAGCATGGTTCTGTATATCTTTTTTTAAAGAATCGATTTTGATATCACATTGCTTTTGCTTTTCAAAAAGCCAGTTCGCGCTAGCTTCACTCATCGCGTTAAGTTGGAAACTCACACAATAAAGCCATAAAACCATTATTAATTTAGCCACTTCAACCTCGCCTTCATTCTTTCTGGTGGAATATTATCTAAATTTTTTATAGCGTTATAAAAATTTTCGTAATCGTTTGAGTTTTTGTCTAAAACCAAGGCCGGTATAAATTCCCTTCTACTACGACCATGATTATCTCCTCTATAAGTCAAATCAATAAGAACATCTTTTACTTTCAGAGGAAGTTCATTCCAACCAACATCACCGTATGCCCTTTTAACATCAGGCTTTGTTAGCAAAATTCGGGTTTTCTCTTCCATATACGCATAAACTTCGTTAAACATTAGGTGTTGTTGTTTACGGGTTAGGGTGAGTGTTTTGTTGTCCAGCCCTGAGTTATTCAACGATTCAAGGGCGGCTTCTTTTTGTATACCTTCGACGCTTAGTAACCAGTTTGAAAGGGCTGGCGTCAACCCAGATTTTTGGAATAACTCTCTTAGATTCAATGCAGAAGGTGATTGTCCTGTAGCACCCGTGGGGGGATTACCCACGTCTAAACCTCGGCCAATTGTAACACCAGATCGACCGACCACCACGCCACTATTATTAGGAACATGAGCTTTCCTAGAAAAATAGTACGAAGATTCAATGTCATCACCTTCATTATTAAAGGTAAATTGTCCTCTTGGCACTGTTAACCACTTCTCGTCCATCTCATCATCAACAAACTTCCAACCTTCTTTAACAGCCTCATCTAGAGCAAGAATGGTATTTTTGCCGACAATCCCATCAATGTCACCAAATTGGTAACTTTTATGCGTGGTATGTGTAGGTTTATAGTGGGTTTGAAACTGTTTAACGGCGCCTTCTGTCGCACGGCCAAAATCGCCATCTGCACCAAATGAACCTAATTCAAAGCCGCAGTCAATCAAAGCCTGTTGGACTTTTTTGATCTCTTCAGTATTTGTAGAGCCCTTTTTAAGGGCGTTAAACTTACCGGCCGCTAGCTCATTAAGCGGCTTGGATTCTTTTAGCGATGATTTGAGGATCAGTTCATCTTCAGGGTTATTTTTCGCAGAGTCAGCGGCTTGTTGGCGCTCTCTTAAAACCCGCTCACGATTTTCAGCCCATCGCTTCTCATCGCTTGCGGTATAGGTTAACTCAGCTCTGCGTTCCTGCCGTTGACGCTCTGCTCTTTCTCTTGTGGTTTCTTGTCTTTCTTGTGGAATAAAAGGGGACGATTGGTATCGCATAAGAATCTAATCACATAAATAAAAACATGATACCAAGAGTTTGAGTTGCTTATCATACCCTGCTCGCCACTCTGACACATTCACCAAGAAAATGGTTATTTTAACTATTAAAACGCTCGAAATGGCGGGTGAAGTTTCTTTTGATTGGTGTGTAGGTGGGTTATAAGCTGGCTTGGATTTGGACAAAAGCTTGTCAGTAACTTTGCTAATTTAGCTATTCACGGATAACTTCTCGTATCCCAAAGTGACGAACTGCACCTCTATGCGAGATGCCGATTTTTGAAAGCTTTTGGACATAGCCTTTTACCTCAGAACCATGGTGGCAGATTCGTTTAATACAGGATTTTTGTCAAAACATGCAAGATACCCCGAGTCTATACCGTACCACTAAGAGGTTGTTTTTGTATCTAATGGTTGGTATTTTGAACTCTAAAGGACTAATGCGTTTGTTATCTTCTGGCAGTATATCGATTATGAGACGCAGATCTATAGCCACAAACCCCATTCAATAAGGACATCAATATGGAAATTCAAGTTTGGATTACATATGTGGTAACGGTGTTGGTGTTAATGAGCACACCAGGGCCAAGTCAACTTCTTATGTTATCGAATAGTATTGGTAGTGGTTTTAGACGATCAATTTATACCGCAACTGGTGACTTGACGGCGAACTTCTTTCAGATGGTAATTGCAGCACTTGGTTTGGCCACGGTTATTGCAAACTCACAACATTTTTTTACCATTGTGAAATGGGGTGGTGTAGCGTATCTGCTTTATTTAGGCATGAAGTTATTGTTATCAAGTCCAGGCAACTCCATTGAGCAACAAGGTCAACAACGCTCTAAGTCCTCTCTTTATTGGCAAGGTTTTATAACATCAGCAGCCAACCCGAAAGCAGTAGTTTTCTTTGCAGCCTTGTTCCCTCAATTTATAAACCCTGAGTCAGGATTGCTCATGCAGTTTGTGGTTCTCAGCTCTACCTACTTAATAATGGATGGCGTATTCTTGTGCTGCTACGGCAAGTTTGCTGAGTCTATAGCACATAGACTACATGGGAACATGAAGCACCAGTTGGATAGAATGTCAGGTATATTTTTAGTGCTTGCAGCAGTACTGTTAGGCAATAAAGAAGTAAGTTAGCCATGAACAGACGTACGGAAACGTCAATGGGGCGATCTGTCACTGAGTCAGTGCGTTAACTTGGTAAAAGGGGGCATTTTGTGTTTAATACCCCGTCAGCACGCTTTTGGACAAAAGCAAGTTACGATCATCGCCTTAACTTGCTTCGTTTAATTAGAAAAATTAATCTCATTTAACCAGAGAGATAATTTTCTCCGTTAATTCAACCAGCTCAGATTTATCCTCACCATTGTCGTTGAAGATTGAGCGTTCAACGATTTTATCGGCTGACATTAATGGCCAAAATCTGTCGATTACATCATCAGGTTTCATTCTTATAGCATTACCAATGATTTTCTTTGCGTCGCATGTGTCCGTGTACTCAACTTCGATATTTGTTTCAGCCTTAATAAGATTGGGACAAAGATAGTTTTCTATTTCTCTTTTTTTAGTTGAATAAAACTCTCTTCCCTGTGACTCAACCTCATGCTTTCGCTTTAGAATTGATTTGACTTGTGCGGGATCGCCACCAATATCTGAATCCAGAAATACACACCAAGGTAAACCCAGATCATCAGCCAATTTATGAGTTACCCAATGTTTAACGTTACCACTACCACCTGTTTGTAAAGGTACAATACCAGCTTCGTCTAAGCAGCTTGCGACGTGCCCTGCCTCTTTTAGTGTTTTAGTGGTATGACGTAAGAACGTCACATCAGACTTACCTTCGACTAACACTACTCCCTTGGCTCTTTCCATACCTGTTTCAGGCAGAACACCAAGGCTTTCAGCTGCTACTTTAAGAACGTCATCATTTGGCATTTGGACAATAGGGATGGAATTAGCGTCTCTAGTGACGTAACGCATACCTTCAATGGGGATTAGTCCCGCTAATGCTGGGACATGGGTCGTTACCAGGATCTGGCGGCTTGGTTGATTAGCTAACTCAAGCAAGGCTTTCATTAACATTATCTGATAATTGGGATGCTGTGAGGTTTCTGGTTCTTCGATCGCGTAGATCACTTTTCTGGATGACCCAACAACTGCTTTTTCTGCTTCTGCGCGGAAAAAATTCAGCAAGATAAGCCGTCGCACACCACTACCGCGCTTATTAATTGGTATTCCATTTTCACCATCTAAAGTAAAGTTAAAAGTCCATTTGGGCTTATCTTTGAACCTTGGTGTTAATTCATTTGCAAGCTCTGGAGCCATTTCTCGTAGTTTGTCTAAAGTTCTCTCAGCAACCTCTAATACACTGGCTTCTATTTGTTTTTCCAAGTCAGATATTTGTATCTGCAAAGCGGCTTGTGCATCTTTTACTGCCTGTTGGAGCGGGTTTTTAGCTTCTGAATCACCATCACTGCTTTCTCGGTCAGCTTTAAACAAGGCAAACGTTGGTAATTGATCCTGAATCTTCCCCCAAATTGACTTGCCTTCTGTACCCAATCCTTTATCAACGTCTAGAAGTGTTTCTGCAACGTTTAAGTCGTCTGCACTTGCTCGAATAGCTTGCCGCCACATGGAAGCTACACGTTTATCTGAAACAGTATCTTCAACACCTTGCTCCTGGCCAAATTTTTTTAAGTCAGCTATCTTTAGGCCGAGTAGATTGTTAAATCCATCTTGGGTAGGATGAAGACATCGAATATAAGTTTTGTCTGCCTTGCCTGTGGTGTTTGCTTTGAAGGTTTTGACAATTTCCAGATTGCTATCGCTGTTGAGCAAAAGCTCTTCGCTCAAAGTAGTTTCAACGTTATCATCCAAAACGATACTTTCTGGTAACTCTTCAAATTCACATGCAATTTCAAATTTGATTTCTCCCGCAGCTCGCTGAAAACAATTTATATCATTCTTATCGGCCTTTACTCCTTCGGTCTCAAAAAAAATCGCGAGGGCTTCTAAAATTGTAGATTTACCATGGTCATTACGACCAACGATACCTGTCATTGTCTCATCTATAGGTATCGTTGTTGTTTGCTGATAGCCTCGAAAATTAGTGAGTTTGACGGATTTTAAGCGCATAGGTGATTTCCCTATCTCAAGTTTGCAATACAGGAATTTTAACTAATTATAAATAGTTACTGATTTAGTAGATCTTAGATATTAATATGCAACCAATCACATTTCTGTACATTAGATAACTTACGTCAAATAGGAATTTTAAATAGAGGTCAATTTTTTGATGCTAACCAGTTTTGGGGCAAAAACCTCTTACCTGCACAAAACCCTTCAGCGAATTAAAAAAGCCCCTAAACACCAATGCGCTTAGGGGCTAAATCGATTAAAGGTTTGGTCTTTATCTTGTTACGGCGTGCAGTAGGTTACGGCGTGTAGTAGGTTGCCGCGCCTGGGCCAACAGGTAAGCCGAACACAAATACCCATAGGTAGAAGAGTAGGCTCCAGCCGACGATAAAGCACAGTGAATAAGGCAGCATGGTGGCGATTAGGGTGCCAATACCGAGATTTTTCATATAGCGGGTTGCAACTGCCAGAATAAGGGCGAAGTAGCTCATCATTGGCGTGATAATATTGGTGGTCGAATCGCCAATACGATACGCCGCTTGAATGGTTTCTGGTGCGTAGCCAACTAGCATCAGCATGGGTACAAAGATAGGCGCAGTCACCGCCCACTGAGCTGAAGCTGAGCCAATCATCAGGTTAATAAAGCCACACATCAAAATAAAGGCGAAAAACAACATTGGCCCTGTTAAACCAATCTCTTGCAAAAAGTTTGCACCCGACACGGCAAATACTTGACCAAAGTTGGTCCACTTGAAAAAGGCAACAAACTGAGCGGCAAAAAACACCAGTACAATGTACATGCCCATTGAGGACATCGACTTTGACATGGCATCAATCACATCGCGGTCAGTTTTCATTGTGCCGACAACTTTGCCGTAAACCAGCCCGGGAACTGCAAAAAAGACGAAGATAAAGGCGACGATACTTTTCAAAAATGGAGAACCCGCCACTGTGCCGGTATCGGAGCGTAAAATGCCATCTTCTGGCACTATGGTCCAAGCGAGCAAAGCACACACTACCAAAACGGCAAGGCCAGCGCGTTTCATGCCTTTTTTCTCAACCTCGGTTAACTTGCCCAGTGAATCGTGAGATAAGTCTTCTGACGCTTCATCTTGGTTGTATTTGCCAAGTTTAGGCTCAACAATTTTTTCAGTAACAAAGGCGCCCATTGCAGCAATAAAGAAAGTTGAGACAAACATGAAGTACCAGTTAACTTCAGGTCCAACCGTGTAGCTTGGGTCTATCAATTGCGCGGCGGTTTCTGTGATCCCAGATAACAAAGGATCGACCGTACCAATCAGCAAATTAGCCGAATAGCCGCCAGAGACACCAGCAAAAGCGGCGGCAAGGCCAGCTAAAGGATGCCTACCCAAAGAATGAAACAGCATAGCTGCAAGAGGAATAAGGACAACGTAACCAAGCTCAGAAGCCGTATTAGAGATAATGCCAGCAAAGACAACGGTGACAGTGACCATGCGCTTTGAAGCGCCCATCACCATACCGCGCATTACAGCAGAAAGTAGCCCTGAGTGTTCGGCAACGGCAACACCCAATAGGGCAACAAGAACGGTTCCAAGCGGCGCAAAGCCAACAAAGTTTTTCACCAAATTGGTGACGATTAACTCTAGGCCGTCGGCATTAATAAGGCTCACAACATGGATCATGCCGTCTGCCGCTCGTCCCTTTACACCTTCTGGCCTTGGGTCTGCAACCGAAACTTCAAAAAATCCAGCAATGCCTGATGCGACCAACACAGCGGCGCAAAGGATCACAAATAATGTGATGGGGTGAGGCAGTAGGTTGCCTAGGTACTCGACCATGTCTAAAAAGCGCGTGAATATCGGTTTTTTAGGTGAGTTAGGTGTAACTGAAGCAGATGACGTCATCTGATCCCTCCTTGTTAGTTTCTCCTGCGCTTTGTAACAATTTTCCAACAAAGCCTGCGAAGATTACTCAACAAAGAAATCAATTAAAAGTCGTAAATGTAGCAAATCGTTAGTCTGATCATGATATTTCAGGGAATAAAACCCTAAAATTAGTGATACACCCCATACAATCGACAATAATCAATATAATCAGTTACATCACTAATTTTGTTTGCTCAGCGCTGGACGGCTTTAAAACGCGGGTTGGCCTTGCAAATCACATACAGCCGCCCTCTTCGCTTTACGATTTGGCAATCAGGATGGCGATTTTTCGCGCTCTTTAATGATTTCAGTACTTTCATTTACTCGTTTCCTTTAGAAAACTGGCCAAATCGACGCCTAAAGTTCGCCACTCGACCTTCTTGGTGGATCACGCGCTGCTTACCTGTGTAGAAAGGATGAGATTTAGACGACACCTCAACTGTAAAGTAGGGATAGGTTTTGCCATCTTTCCACTCAATAGTGCGATCGGTTTGTAAGGTTGAACCAATCAAAAAGTATTCATCAATACTGGTGTCATGGAACACCACAGTTCGGTATTCTGGATGGATATTGTCTTGCATCGTTAACTCTCAAATAAATGTTATGTTATAACATCATTTATGATAACCATTCTCATTAAGCATTGCTAGCGTTTTTTATGTTAGCTTTACGCCACCCCTGTTTTTAGAGAAAAGCCATGTATTCCTTAGAACCTATCGGTTTTATTGAAAGCCCATATAAAGAGAAGTTTGCCGTTCCTCGCCAGCCGAGACTTGTGACAGAGGCTCGCTCTAGAGTTCGTTTAATCAACGCCGCCAATACTCCAGAAGCAGTAAGAGAGCTGGATCAGTTTTCACACCTTTGGCTGCTATTCTTGTTTGATAAAAACTTAGAGGCTGGCTGGAAACCTACGGTGAGGCCACCAAGGTTGGGGGGCAATCAACGCGTTGGCGTGTTTGCGTCGCGCTCAACATTTAGGCCCAATGGCATAGGTATGTCGGCGGTTGAAATGAAAGGGATAGATCAAGTCGGTGAGCAAGTTTATCTTGATCTTGGCAATGTAGATCTGGTCGATGGCACGCCAATTATCGATATCAAACCTTATATCCCCTACTCTGACTCGATAGAGAGTGCCCATGGTGGCTACGCTGATACAGCGCCCATCACACTCGCGGTAAGCTTTTCACCAGCAGCTACCGAGCAGTTAACCAAGCACCGCGATACTCAACACGTAAAAACTGTTATAGAGCAGGTGCTGGCGCAAGATCCACGGCCAGCGTATAAAAAAGGCAAGCGCGATAGTAAAGAATACGCCGTCAATCTATTCGATTTGAACGTCAAATTTAGCATAAGCGACAACTTAGTCACGGTTACTGCAATTGAGTACTTTTGACAAAGGCGTTTGACTGATATTATAAGCGGCTATTTATTTCCCTGATGGGGATTCTCTCCTCCTGTCCTTCTTGGCTGGAGAAAATAACTTTAATAAACGGATAAAATTAATGCGTACCAGTAATTATCTTCTTTCTACTTTGAAGGAGACTCCAAACGACGCAGAAGTTGTGAGCCACCAGCTCATGCTACGTGCAGGTATGATCCGTAAGCTGGCTTCAGGTTTATACACCTGGCTACCTACTGGTCTTCGTGTACTGCGTAAAGTCGAAAACATCGTTCGTCAAGAGATCGACAATGCAGGCGCAGTCGAAACTTTGATGCCCGTTGTTCAGCCGTTTGAACTTTGGGAAGAGACAGGCCGCAGCGAAAAAATGGGCCCTGAGCTACTTCGCTTTACTGACCGCCATACTCGTCCGTTTGTTCTCAGCCCAACCGCTGAAGAAGTGATCACCAGCCTAGTGCGCAATGAGGTGAGCTCATACAAGCAGTTGCCGCTTAACTTGTACCAAATCCAGACTAAGTTCCGTGATGAACGTCGCCCTCGCTTTGGCGTGATGCGCGCACGTGAATTTTGCATGATGGATGCCTACAGCTTTGATATCGACAAAGAAGGCCTGCAAAAGTCTTACGACGCTATGCATGATGCCTACTGCAAAGCATTCGATCGTATGGGTCTTGAGTATCGCCCTGTGCTTGCCGATTCTGGTGCTATTGGCGGTAGCGGCTCACAAGAATTCCATGTGCTGGCAGAAAGTGGTGAAGATCTTATCGCCTTCTCAACAGAGTCAGACTATGCAGCAAACATAGAAAAAGCCGAAGCTGCTGCTCCTTCTGGTGAGCGCGCACAACCGACTCAAGAGATGACGATGGTTGATACACCAAATGCAAAGACCATTGCCGAGCTTGTAGAGCAACATGGCCTAGCAATCGAGAAAACGGTTAAAACACTGTTTGTCAAAGCATCTGAAGAAGTGGATGCCGATATCATCGCGCTTATCATTCGCGGCGATCACGAGTTAAACGAGGTCAAAGCAGAAAACCTTCCGCAAGTGGCAGCTCCTTTAGAAATGGCCACTGAAGAAGAAATTCGTGCGCTAGTTGGCGCAGGACCTGGCTCTCTCGGCCCTGTCAATCTAAGCCTGCCATTTATCGTTGATCGCACCGTTGCGGTCATGAGTGATTTTGGCGCTGGTGCTAATATTGATGATAAGCACTATTTTGGCATCAACTGGGGCCGTGATGTTGAGCTTGGCCAAGTTGAAGACTTACGTAACGTAATCGAAGGTGATCCTAGCCCATGCGGCAATGGTACCCTAATGCTTAAACGTGGTATCGAAGTGGGTCATATTTTCCAGCTAGGTAACACATATTCTCAAGCAATGAACTGCGGCGTACTTGGTCCTGACGGTAAAAATGTCATCTTAGAAATGGGCTGTTACGGTATTGGTGTATCGCGTGTTGTTGCTTCTGCTATCGAGCAGAACCACGACAAGTATGGCATCATCTGGCCAGACGCTCTTGCGCCTTTCCAAGTGGCTATCGTTCCAATGAACATGCACAAGTCGGAAGAAGTAAGAGAAGCGGCTGAGAAGCTTTATCAAGAGCTCTCTGACATGGGCATCGAAGTCTTATTTGATGACCGCAAAGAGCGCCCTGGTGTGATGTTCTCTGATATGGAGCTTATCGGCATACCTCATACTGTCATAATTGGCGATCGCAGCATGAAAGAAGGTAACTTCGAATATAAGAACCGTCGCACTGGAGACAAGACTCCGGTTGCTATGGCCCAAATCGTCGCTCACCTAAAAGCGCAACTTTCTTAAATCTTAGTAAGTAGTAAGTAAAAGGCTGATGGTAAATACATCAGCCTTTTTAGTTTCTAGCAATGATTCTTATTCTAGAGGCTCAGTCGGCGCTTGGCATTTCACTTTTTTCTCGGCAAAAGGCACATCGATTAATTGATCGGCATTGCCATCGGCCAATTCTCCGCAGTGGAACAAACCAAACTCTCCAGGCTTCATTCGGTGCCATTCTTCATTATCGGTCAGAGGCTGAGTAGCAATCACAGACACCACATCATTTGGCGTCGTTTCTTCCTGAAAGTTGATCTCGACATCTTCATCAATCAAAGACGCTTTACCAAATGGCGCTCGGCGGGTAATCCAGTACAAATGGTTAGTACAATAGGTCATCACATACTCACCATCAGACAACAGCATATTAAAGACGCCCTTCTCGCGCAGTTTGTCACAGCACTGAGCGATAAACTTAAAGACACTCGCCATGTCTTGAGGTGGATGCGGGTATTTGTCTTCCATTTGCTTTAGTAACCAGCAAAAAGACAGCTCACTATCGGTTTGGCCGACGGGACGATGGCGCCCTGTCACTAAA
The DNA here is from genome assembly GCF_009363415.1 of Vibrio aquimaris. Lineage (NCBI taxonomy): Bacteria > Pseudomonadati > Pseudomonadota > Gammaproteobacteria > Vibrionales > Vibrionaceae > Vibrio > Vibrio aquimaris. The sequence goes on from NZ_CP045350.1 coordinate 2,380,291, forward strand.
TCTTGGTAATCACATAGCTGACCATTGTGAGCAAAGGTCCAATAACGTCCCCACAACTCACGAGTAAAAGGGTGCGTGTTTTCAAGATTCACCGCACCGCGGTTTGCCTGACGTATGTGGCTGATCACAGCACAACTTTTGATTGGATAGTTTTGGACTAATTCGGCAATTTTGGAATCACAACTTGGGTTAGGATCTTTAAAATTACGAAAGCCCTTCCCTTCATAAAAGGTAATGCCCCAACCATCACGATGCGGGCCAGTATTACCGCCGCGTTGCATCAATCCAGTAAAACTAAAACAAATATCAGTCGGCACATTGGCGCTCATTCCGAGCAGTTCACACATAGCTCAAAAAGCTCCTTATAAAACAGCAATACCAGTGCTTAACACTGGTATTATATAAGTTCAATTGACCCTTAACCATTTACAATGATTACTTTTCCATCTCTTTTTCGATTAACTGAATCACTATATGGATGATCTTGATGTGCACTTCTTGGATGCGATCAGCGTAGCCAAAGTGAGGGACGCGAATTTCAATATCTGCAAGCCCAGCCATCTTGCCGCCGTCTTTACCGGTTAACGCGATGGTTTTCATTCCTTTAGCTTTCGCCGCTTCAATTGCCTTTAGAATATTGCCTGAATTACCAGAGGTTGATAAACCAAACAAGACATCGCCAGTAGAGCCAACAGCTTCAACATAGCGAGAAAAAACATGGTCGTAACCAAAGTCATTACTCACACAAGACAAATGGCTAGGATCTGAAATCGCAATGCCTGGATAGCCAGGGCGGTTCTCACGGTAGCGGCCTGTTAGCTCTTCAGCAAAATGCATCGCATCACAATGTGAGCCACCATTTCCACAAGAAAGCACTTTGCCACCTTGTTTGAAAGAATCAGCGAGCATCTTGGCTGCTGCTTCGATTTGAGCAATATTTTGTTCATTACTCAAAAATGCATTCAGTACGTCAGCAGCTTCCGTTAATTCTTTTTTGATCAAATCCTGATACATAGGTTGTTCTCTAATTATTGGGTCTTAAAAGGTCGAGGTCTTTATCGACGTAGTTATAGTCAGAGTTTACTCAAACAATCCTCAGTGTCGATAGCTGCCAGCAAACAATTCCATTTTTATCGTGCTTCTGCGCCTAAAAAACCCGCTCCCCTCTTCATTTTTAGGTTTTTTACTCTACTAAGATCACTTTTCAAGCACATTTGTGTTTTACATTTATTTAATATTTTTATTACACTCTTACTGGTTGGACCTCTAGCTGCATTACAGCGTATAACTAGATAGTAACGCTGAACAAGGAACATAAATTATGGACACTTTGCTTTCTATACTTGGATTTTCTGCTGTACTGGCAGTCTGTCTATATAATCGAACAGCCTTGATCAAATCGATGGCTGCTCTTACCGCAACCTTATTATTACTGTCAGTCTTTGGCGCTGCAGATTCAGTGAGCTGGATCCTTTTCATAGCGTCAGCGGCTGTTCTTACCATTCCCTCGATACGTCAGTCACTGATCAGTAAAAAAGCGCTGACTGTATTTAGAAAAGTACTCCCTGAGATGTCACAGACAGAAAAAGAAGCACTAGATGCGGGGACGGTTTGGTGGGAAGCAGAGCTGTTCAAAGGGAAACCAAATTGGAACGCGCTGCATGATATTCGCGCGCCCGAGCTAAGTGCTGAAGAACAAGCATTTCTCGACGGTCCAGTCAGTGAAGTCTGCGCCATGGTCAATGACTATCATGTGACTCATGAACTAGCAGACTTACCGCCCGAGGTATGGCAATACTTAAAAGACAAAAAATTCTTCGCCATGATCATCAAGAAAAAATATGGCGGTTTAGAGTTTTCGGCTTACGCACAATCTCTGGTTTTGCAAAAGCTCACCGGCGTGTCATCGGTTCTGTCTTCAACCGTTGGGGTACCAAACTCACTTGGCCCTGGCGAGCTTCTTCAGCACTACGGAACCAAAGAACAAAAAGACCATTACCTGCCAAGACTTGCTGAAGGTAAAGAGATCCCATGTTTTGCTTTAACCAGCCCAGAAGCAGGATCCGATGCCGGCTCAATTCCCGACTTTGGCATAGTGTGTAAAGGGGAGTGGGAAGGAAAAGAAGTGCTAGGTATGCGCCTAACGTGGAACAAGCGCTATATCACATTAGCGCCCATCGCTACCGTGCTTGGTTTAGCCTTTAAGCTACGTGATCCTGAGGGGCTACTTGGTGACGAACAAGAAGTAGGCATTACATGTGCGCTTATCCCGACCAATCTCAAAGGTGTGGAGATAGGTAACCGACATTTCCCGCTTAATGTACCGTTTCAAAATGGCCCTACGCGTGGTGAAGATCTATTCGTGCCATTAGATTTCATCATCGGCGGCCCTAAAATGGCAGGTCAAGGCTGGCGTATGTTGGTAGAGTGCTTGTCGGTCGGACGTGGTATTACACTTCCTTCAAACTCAACTGGTGGCATCAAAACCGCGGCGCTAGCAACAGGTGCATACGCTAGAATACGCCGTCAATTTAAACAGCCTATCGGCCTAATGGAAGGGGTTGAAGAGCCGCTCGCTCGTTTGGGTGGTAATGCCTATGTCATGGACGCCGCAAGTAATCTTACTGTAGCCGGAATCGACCTTGGACAAAAGCCATCGGTTATCTCTGCGATTGTTAAATACCACTGTACCCATAGGGGCCAGCAAAGCATTATAGATGCCATGGACATCGTTGGTGGTAAGGGTATCTGTTTAGGCCCATCAAACTTCTTGGCTCGCGGCTATCAGGGCGCACCGATCGCAGTGACCGTTGAAGGTGCCAATATACTGACTCGTTCAATGATTATTTATGGGCAAGGCGCAATTCGCTGTCATCCATACGTACTCGAAGAAATGGATGCCGCTTATTCTCAAGATTCAGATGCGCTAGATAAATTTGACGCCGCCTTAGCAGGCCACGTTAGTTTTACTCTGAGTAATCTAGTACGCAGCTTCTGGTTAGGCCTGACAGATGGCCGTTTTTCATCGGCTCCAGTCAAAGATTCAACCAGTCGTTACTACCAGCAGCTGAATCGTTACAGTGCAAATATTGCCTTCCTATCTGATATTTCAATGGCAGTATTGGGCGGCACCTTAAAACGTAAAGAAAGACTTTCTGCCCGTTTAGGTGACATCCTCAGCCAGCTGTATCTAAGCTCTGCAACATTGAAACGTTTTGATAGTGATGGTCGTATTGCCGATGACTTGCCTTTATTACACTGGGGGCTTCAAGACAGTCTGAAACAAGCAGAAATTGCTATTGATGAGCTGTTGGCAAACTTCCCTAACAAGTGGTTAGGAAAAGCCTTAAGGGTTGTGATTCTTCCTTTTGGTCGAATTAGAAAAGCCCCAAGCGATCAGCTCGATAGTGAAGTAGCGCGGATTCTACAAACGCCATCAGCAACGCGTGATCGTTTAGGACGTAACCAATATTTCCAAGCGAGCGAGTTTAATGCCGCTGGTAAAGTTGAGCAAGCGCTGCATGTCATTTTGCAAGCTGAACCTGTGTTTAACAAGGTATGCCAAGCGATAGATGAGCGACGCCCATTCTTAAGATTGGATCTCATCGCAGATATTGGCCTAGAAAAAGGCATCATAGACTCAGACGATGCCAAGTTACTACGAGATGCTGAGCAGCACCGTTTGTATGTGATCAACGTGGATGACTTTGACCCAAAGCACTTAGCTGCGACACCCAAAGAGGCGTTTCCTCGGATGGATGAAGTAGCGTAAAACAGTCAACAAGGGCTGCCTCGGCAGCCCTTTCTTTTATATCGTGCCAGCACAGCACTATTTCTTAGGCATCTCTAACTGCATTTCAGGCATTTCTTCTTTCTTCGGTCTGAGTTTGAGTTTGCCGATACCAAAATACATTGCTACCCCAATAAGAATCACGACTATGTTGGCAACCGCAATCATAATCATGGTCTTGGTGCGCTTTTCTTCCCGCATCTCAAGCAAACGCATTTCTTCCATTAATTTCTGTTGTTTTAGCCTCTCTTCTTCCTGAAGTCTTCGGGTTTCGGCAATATCAACTTCTTCAAGAACGCTGTATGACTGCTTTTTGATTGGAAAATAGAGTGGTCGGCCCGAACCTAATTCAGTCGCAAAAGCTTGCCCCATCCAAGAGTAGTTGCCAATATCCCCGTTATACGGAATCGGTATTAATACTCGCTCAGCCTCTTCAGCAGCACTTTTTGCCATCACATACTCTGCACCATCTGGCGACAAATGTTTGATTTGAGCCGCAATACTACCGGGCTCTATCATTCCTTTCTCACCCGAAACCGCCACCATGTGCTCTTTACCTTCAAAGCGGCTTTGAATAAAAGTGGTTTGGATCGGCGTTGGGTAGACCAAAACTTCTTGCTCTTGAGCTCGCAGGAAAACACCATTACCTGAAGTGATGCGAACGCGGTACTTGCCCGGTTCAGGAGTGATATTGAGTGAGACCGTAAAGACGCCATCTCCAGCCACCTCGTCCAAACCAATCCCATCATCAGCAAAGTCTCCAATTTTATGGGCGATCGGCCTTGCTTCTTTGATAAGTGACGCTTCATTTTCCACATACTTAGTGAAAGTCACCAAGAGATTGACTCTATCTAGAAAGTCTCTCATCACTATCGGTTGGTCGTCAGAAGTAATACGAGCGGTGAATTTTATTTGCTCTCCCTGAAACAGCCGAGATGGCATTCTTTCCGTGGTAAGAGCGAGGTGAGAAATCAAAACGATTTTATTTTTTGGGGTAACTTTACCGACGGCCTGCCATGGCCCTGGCATCGGCTTATCGATGGAGATGATATCCATTGCTGGCTCCTGATACCAGCGCACATTATCCGGCTTACGCCATGCATAATATTTTTTACCATCAGGACGCACCAAAACCACAGGTCGTGAGCGTTCAGCTCGATAAACAACAAAAGTGATTTGTTCTATGGTCGGATCGACTCGAAATCGATTATCAAGCAGAGTCATTGAAGATTCCTCAGCATACACAAAGGCACTGGCTAACAAACCAAATAAGGTAAACCAAATCTTCAACATTTCTTCTCCTACTGACGCCAGAGGCAGCTGCCGCTCTCCTCAACTAGGTCTAAACGATCACTGTGTGCTTTTAGTTCATCGGCCGTGGCTCGGATAACCTTTAGCGATTTTCGTCCACCAGACACTCGTTTTATAGATTCTCCTCCCAATCCACCATCTGCCGATTGACTTGAGCTAAACTGCAATGATGTCTGGCCACCTGTCATCAATAAGTATACATCGGCCAAAATCTCGGCATCAAGCAAAGCGCCGTGAAGGGTTCGATGTGAATTGTCTATTCCGTATCGATCACACAATACGTCGAGGTTATTACGCTTGCCTGGGAAGATTTTCTTCGCCATCGCAAGGGTATCGGTAACTCGGCAGAAGTCATGAGTTTTACCTATGTTAGGATCCAATAATGAAAACTCATGGTCCATAAAACCGGTATCAAAGGGCGCATTGTGCGCGACCAGCTCGGCACCGTGAATAAATGCCAGAAACTCTTGGTGAACATCACGGTACTCTGGCTTATCGACCAGAAATTCGTCCGTGATACCGTGAACTTCAATCGCATCAGGTTGAATGGCACGATCCGGCTTGAGGTAAACATGAAAATGACGCCCTGTCAGCTTACGGTTGATGATTTCAACCGCACCGATTTCTATAATGCGATGGCCTTGATAATGAGGGCCACCTTCTCGGTTCATACCGGTTGTTTCGGTATCGAGAACCACAATACGATTGTGATTGGAATTGTTGCTGGTATTCATAACAAATTGTGTGTCAGACTATACAAATTCTACGCTTACCCCAATAGTATCAAATCATGACGAAACTGGTGGAAATTTTCACAGATGGATCTTGCCTGGGTAATCCGGGGCCGGGCGGCTATGGTATTGTGCTGCGCTACAAGCAAGTTGAAAAAACGCTCAGCCAAGGTTTTACCCTAACGACCAATAACCGTATGGAAATGATGGCGACTATAGTCGCACTACAAAGCTTAAAAGAGCCTTGCAAGGTCATACTCACCACTGATAGCCAATATGTAAGGCAAGGCATCACCCAGTGGATCCACAATTGGAAAAAGCGCGGTTGGAAAACCTCAGATAAAAAGCCCGTTAAAAATGCGGACCTTTGGCAAGCTCTCGATAAAGAAACAGCTCGCCATGATATTGACTGGCGCTGGGTAAAAGGCCATGCTGGCCACAGAGAAAATGAAATGTGTGATGAATTAGCTCGCACCGCTGCTGAAAACCCAACCGAAGAGGATGTAGGTTACCAACCGAGTTAATTCCATTACTTACTGGATATCTTATAGTTGACGCTAACTGGCGTCAGCTTACGTTTTAGCTTCCAATGAGGTTTAATGGGTTTAAGAGGATAACTTCTTTTACGTGCGACGATAAAATACAAACTCCCCATAGGTGAAGCCCAGTCTCCTAAGCTATTTTCAAGCCAAGTCCACATAGTTCGGTAGGTTTCCATCGGAAACAAAGCGTATTGATCGCAATCTAAGATCTGGTAATTAAGAATATTGAGCCAATCTTTAATTCTACTCGGGGTAAACATACGCCCACTCCAAGGCAAATTGTTTTTTCTCCAAGGCATTAAACTCGACAACCCCGTCAAGCTGACAGGGTTAAAGCCCGTGATAATAATATACCCATCATCAATCATCACACGGTCCACCTCGCGCAGCATTCGATGCGGATCATTGCAGTAATCCAGCTGGTGAGCTAATACAACTACATCAAAGCTTTTTTCGAGAAAAGGTAGGTTGAACCCGTCAGCAATGATATTGTGGAGGGGGTTCTGAATATCAAGGTGAACTTGATGTTGAATATTACAGTTAAAGCTGGTTAACTCACAGCTGAGCCCTCCCAGCTTAAGCATATGATAGCCAAATAGTTTTGGGCACCATTCATCAATACGCGTTTGTATTGATTCGCTAACCCATTGGCCATTCTTAAGCTGAGACCATGAATGAGGCTTTTCAAGCTTCTTAAAACTTCGTGCTGGCTTCATACTTAACCTGCTTTACTCTGGAAACTGGAGAAACAACCATGTTAGATATCAAAAGCATACCTGCATTCAATGATAATTACATCTGGCTAATTGAAAATAGCGATCAACATTGTGCTGTTGTTGACCCAGGAGATGCAGCCCCTGTAATACGATATCTAGAACAACATAATTTAACTTTAGATGCCATTTTAATCACACATCATCATAATGATCACATTGGTGGCGTACCTGAACTGGTCAGGCAATTTCCACACATTGATGTGGTAGGTCCTGCCAATGAGCCCGTTCCCACATTGACTCATGCTGTTGAAGCAGGCGAACAAATTGAATTGTTTGGCGAAGTATTCTTAGTATTAGGGCTTGAGGGTCATACCAAAGGGCATATAGGCTACGTGGGTGATGGTAAGCTTTTCTGTGGTGATGTGCTCTTCTCTGCGGGTTGTGGGAGGGTTTTTGAAGGCACTATGTCTCAAATGCATACTTCATTAAACAAACTCGTGACGTTAGCAGAAGAGACCAAGGTCTACTGCGCTCACGAATATACCGCTAGTAATGTCGCGTTTGCTCTTGCCGTTGAGCCTGATAACCCCTTACTCCAAAAGTATCGTGATGAGGTAAACCGCCTCAGAGCGCAGAATAAACCAACTGTACCAACAACAATCGGCAAAGAAAAACACATCAATCCATTTCTGAGAACTGACCAGCCAAGTGTTATTCGCTCAGTCGCGAACCGAACATCAAACACCGACTCTCTCGCTATTTTTACCGCACTACGCGAATGGAAGAACGAATTTTGAGGCGTTGTAACTTGTCACCATGGTATTTAGACAAGTATTATCAGCAGCCAACAAGCAAAAGGGTTGTGAAATGCGAGTAACACATAGCTGGATATTAGCTCTACTGCTGACGGGATGTCAGCTAACCCAGCAAACAGAAAACCAAGTATCGCCATCTCAAAATACCAATCATTCTCCTGAACAAACATCCGGTCAGGTGGCAAAAAAACCAGAGAACGACAGCGGACCGGCGCTATCCCCTAAATCCCAAGAAGATCTTTGGCAACGCATTGCTATGCAACTTGAATTGCCGGTCTCAAATGACAAGATGGTCGACTACTATCGCACTTGGTATCTGACACACCCCAAGCACTTAGAAACTGTCTCACAGCGAGCCCAGCCATTTTTATATCTGATTACCGAAAAAATTGAACAGCGAGGTTTACCTTTAGAGCTAGCATTACTGCCAATTGTCGAAAGCTCATTTGATGCGTTTGCCTATTCTCATGGCAGCGCTGCTGGACTGTGGCAGTTTGTTCCCAGTACTGGAAAATACTTCGGATTAACACAGAATTATTGGTACGATGGCCGCCGAGATGTATCCGCCTCAACTGATGCTGCTTTAGATTATCTTAGCGCATTAAATGACCGCTTCGAGGGCAATTGGAACCATGCCATCGCAGCTTATAACAGTGGTGGCGGTCGAGTATCTAGTGCTATTCGCAAGAATCAAAGGCTAGGCAAACCTACTGACTTCTTTTCTCTTGATCTGCCTGAAGAAACCAGCGGATATGTGCCGAAATTAATGGCTTTAGCCGACATCATCGCCAATCAGGATAAATATGACATAGATATCCCACCAATTGCCAATAAACCCGCAGTACAACTCATCGATCCTAAAGAGCAACTCGATCTCGCTATTGCTGCAGGGTATGCCGATATTAGTGTCAAACAAATACAAGCATTAAACCCTGCCTATAATCAGTGGGCAACCGCTCCTAGTGGCCCTCATCAACTGCTTATACCTGTCAGTAGCATAGATAGATTTCAAACAAGTCTTGCCAAAAATCGTGGAAAAGGCATGAAATTGGTGAGATATAAGGTGAAATCGGGAGATAGTCTAAGTGCCCTAGCCGATCAATATAGTACCACCACTAAAGTGATAAAAAATGCCAATAACTTAGTTAGCGACTCAATTCGAATTGGGCAATTTCTTATGATCCCGACATCGACCAAAAGCGATGCCGCTTATATTCTTAGCGCAAGTAATAGATTAGCCAAGGCACAAGCGAAATCACGGGGTCAGTATAAACTCACTCATACGGTTCGCTCTGGTGAAAGCCTTTGGACCATAGCCCGCGCTAACAAGGTATCCCATCAATCTCTGGCAAAATGGAATGGAATGAGCCCCAAAGATACCCTACGAGTAGGGCAAACTTTAGTGATTTGGAAGAACACATCAGAGGGAGCCGTCATTCGCACCGTTTTCTATAGCGTAAAAAATGGCGACACTATTAGTGCGATTGCAGATAAATTCAAAGTCAATTCTAAGGATATAGTCAAATGGAATGACCTGAGTCGGCAGAAATACCTGCAACCAGGCCAAAAACTAAAACTGTACGTCGATGTCACCAAAGTTAGTGCATAACACTCACTTTAGTGACTTTTTACCTAGGGTTGAGGTCTATCTACATCAATTAACTCAAAATACGCTTCAATAGGGTTATGGTCGGAAGCATCAGAGATTGGTGCTTCTGCTCTTACAAAGTTCAGCCCTCGATAAAACACATGATCCAGTGCGTGACCAGTAATAAACTGAGTTCGGTTATCAGGAGAATAGTTCGCTTCGATGAGACCAAGCTGATTGAAAGCCTGCTCAACCACTACGATACGCGCGTCATTCCAGCTGTTAAAGTCACCCGCGACTATGATTGGACCACTGTGCTTATCCACCAAATCCATCAAGGTATCAAATTGCTTCTGATACTCTTGGGTACCATAGGTAAAATTGACCGCGTGGATATTAATAACCGCCAGCAGTTGACCATTTGAAAGAGGATAAGTGGTATAAAGTGCCGATTTAGGCAAGCGGAGCCAAGGCTCTAATTCTATGTAGGCGCACGCCTTTTGCGGCGGCGTGTGAGATAAATTCAATACCCCAACACTGGTATCAAATATCTCGAATGCATCAACCTGATACGCATACCACCGCTGAGATTTTAGCCAATTTTTTAATTCGAGCGTTAAACGAGATTCTTGTAACAGAACTAAGTGTTTATTTCTCGCATAAGACTGCAAACTTTGCTGCCAATTGCCCCGATTTTGTTTATAAATGTTCCATACCAGTAGGTTTAGCTGACCATTGTCATCAAGCTTACCGTTCGATGCCTTTTCTACACAATATTGAGAGAACGCCTCATTTGATGGCGATATTAAAGCAATTTGCGGCTGGCTTGGCAGAGAAAAAATGGCGTAAAACGCCGCAAATCCAGCCGCCACCATGCCTGTTAGACCAAGAAAAAACCACTTAGTCTTCATTCAACGCACCAACAGAGCCCATACTGTAGGATTATATCGCCTCTTCATCCTCTTCACCTGTTCGTATGCGAACAACACGTTCAATATCGGTAATAAAGATTTTACCGTCACCAATTTTTCCCGTCTGAGCAGTATCAATAATGGTGTCAACGCATTGATCGGCTACATCATCTGTCACCGCAATTTCCAGTTTTACTTTAGGCAGAAAGTCCACCATGTATTCAGCGCCACGATAGAGCTCGGTATGTCCTTTCTGACGGCCAAACCCTTTCACTTCAGAGACCGTCATGCCTGTAATTCCCACCTCAGCCAGAGCCTCTCTTACATCATCTAATTTAAATGGTTTAATAATGGCTTCTATTTTTTTCATCTTCATCCCTTAATTTTCAAAAGCGTCTGTATTATCCCATGGTCAACAAACAATAAAAAGCCCAAGCGGATCAAGACTATCTACCTTTGTTATATCTTCATAACACCTTTGCGACTGGTGTTCGAAAAAGAAAGACGGATAGCCCCTTATCGCTCGGGCGAGGCGGTTTTATTTACATCAGGCTACTTTAAACTGGAGTAATAGGCCGCCAAGTTTGCAATGTCCGAATCACTCAACATAGCGGCTTGAGCTTGCATGACAGCAGCAAGTCCTCCATTACGTTGCTTATCCTTATAGGCTTTAATCGAGGAAATAATATACTGCTCGTTTTGCCCTTTCAGGTTTGGATAACCCGGAATAACCGCAATACCATCTGCGCCATGGCAAGCAGCGCACACCGCTGACTTAGTCTTTCCAGCAGCGATGTCACCAGCAGCAAAAACAGAGCTGGTAGTAAAGCTTATCCCGATCAAGATTCCCATTACCATTTTTTTCATTGCGCTTCCTTAGTGTATCCACTGTTTTTATGTGTATTTATATAAAGAATCTTTACATATCTGGTACGAATTTGTCCCAAACAAGTTCACAATCTTGACCAACGAAGTCTGCATCAATAAATATACCAGCTACCGCTACAACCTTGTCACCACACATGAGGATCGGTAGTCGGCGCCTTAACCAACTCGGCACATGGTATTCTTGAAAGAGTTTTTTGAGTTTACGACTATGGCGACGTCCGCAAGGCTTAGCACTCAACCCCTGAGGTTCAAAAATGATGCGAAGTGGCGAGTTTGAAAGGGCTGCCTTAGACAAGGTTCCAGATTGAGTATTCAAAAGCGTTATGCGTCCTAAACTTTCAGGCAGAGTTAGCTCGCAATCAAACTGAATTTCATGTTGCCAATGTGACAAATCTTGCCATTGTGCAACCAAATATAATCGATGATTAAACCGTCGAATCTGTCCTTCTGCTAAAGGCAGAATAGGATTGGCATCTTGGCGACTCATGGCGACTTCAAACCAAATCCGATCAAGGAGATCGCGACTTGGCATCTTAGCTTGCTGTTTATTAAGCCACATCCTTAGCAGCCGTGCTCGCACTAAAGAAGACATTTCGGCTAACTGAGCAATATCAATAGAGTCATCTTGGTGTACAGACTTTTCTAAATGATCAGATAGTAATTCATCGAGCAGTGATTCCTGCTCTGCGCAAAGCTCTGCACTTCGCTGTACCGATTTGGTCAGATGAGGCCATCGCTCGGTGAGACAAGGGATCACTTGGTGGCGAAGGAAATTTCGGTCAAAGCGAGTATCCTGATTACTCTCATCTTCCACCCAAGTAAGCTTATGGATTTGCGCGTAAGACTCAACCTCTTCCCTACTTGCTTGCAGTATTGGGCGAACTAGCTTTGCACCAGCATACGGAGTACATTGAGCCATAGATGATAAACCTTTAGGGCCGCTTCCTCGCTTTAATGCGAGAAGGAAAGTTTCTAACTGGTCATCCCTGTGTTGGCCCGTGAGCAGCATATCTCCGCAGACTAGGTGGGATTTAAGTGCTTGATAGCGAGCTTCCCGTGCACTTTCTTCAATACTTTTACCTTGCTTTTCTAACCTGACTTTCTCTAAGTGAAAAAGTACACCTTCTTCAATACACCACAGTCGGCATTGCTGAGCCCAATGATCAGCATTAGAACTCAAACCATGGTGTACATGTATGGCTATACAAGGCTTTTTACGCTCTTTTTGGTAACGAGCAGCCAAGGCAAGCAACACTCTAGAGTCAACTCCACCGCTTAGAGCAACGACAAGCCGACCTTCTAATGACCTATATTGATCAATGACCGACGAAAAGTGCTGGTATAAATCCATATTAAAAGAAACCGTTTTACTGCAAAGATAAGAGTGTCTGTTTGAGTATACAGGCCTTTAGCCATACATTTTGAATCAAACAGTCAACTCGCATAGTTTAACATCAACAATAAAAAAGGCCGAACCTCAGTTCAGCCTTTATTATCTATTGCGATAATCTAGCAATAGCCGTAATTCATTAAACGTTGATAACGACGCTCTAGTAAGGTGTCATTATCGAAATGAGTAAGCTCATTGAGCTGTCTCACTAGGGTTGCTTTCATGTTCGCTGCCATTTGAACATGATCACGGTGTGCGCCACCTAAAGGCTCTTCAATAATCTCATCGATCAACTCAAGATCTTTTAAACGTGGGGCAATCAGTCCCATCGCTTCGGCAGCCTGAGGCGCTTTATCTGAATCTCTCCATAAAATAGAGGCACAGCCCTCAGGTGAGATAACAGAATACGTTGAGTACTGCAGCATATTCACGTAATCACCAACACCGATAGCAAGTGCACCACCAGAACCACCTTCTCCAACGACATTACAGATCACTGGTACTTTAAGCCCTGCCATCACTTTTAAATTTTTCGCGATCGCTTCAGACTGACCACGCTCCTCTGCACCAACGCCAGGATAAGCGCCAGCAGTATCAATAAAAGTAATGATCGGCATGTTGAAGCGCTCTGCCGTTTCCATCAAACGAAGTGCTTTGCGATAACCTTCTGGCTTTGGCATACCAAAATTACGCTTCACTTTCTCTTTCGTTTCACGACCTTTTTGGTGACCGATAATCATCACTGGACGACCATCTAAGCGTGCCATACCGCCAACAATGGCTTTGTCGTCAGCATAAGCACGATCACCAGCCAGTTCCTCGAATTCTGTAAACACATGTTCAATGTAATCCAAGGTATAAGGGCGTAGAGGATGACGAGCGAGCTGAGCTGTCTCCCACGCTCCAAGATCGCTGAAAGTTTTCTTTTTAAGCTCCAAGCTTTTCTTTTCTAACTGCTCAATCTCTTTCTCTAGATCAACACCAGAATCGCCACCGTGGCGAGAAACACTTCTCAAGGCTTCGATCTTAGCCTCTAACTCAGCAATAGGCTTTTCAAATTCTAAAAAGTTCAGGCTCATCTATAGATCCTTTCTTATTCGGCATGCTCTGCCGAACTTAGTTAAATTCGAGTTCTACTTGATTATTACCAAGTAGCTGTTTCAAATTGTCTATTAATTCATCACTTGGCGTCACGCGCCACTCTGTTCCCAACGTCAAGCGCGCTCTTGCATCGCTGCGCTGGTAATATACTTGGACAGGAACACTGCCTGCCTTATGAGGCTCTAATATGTTACTAAAGCGCTCAAAAAAATGCTCGTCGATTTGGGACTCTTCCATAAAAATCGACAGCCCTCGTGCGTATTTCTCACGCGCCGCACCAAGATCCATGACCTCGCGCGCCGTCATTTTAAGACCACCATTAAAATCATCAAAGCTGACCTGTCCAGAAACAACTAAAATTCTATCTTGTTCGAGCAGTTCTGCATAACGATCAAGCGTGTCTGAAAACAGCATAACTTCCATGCGACCACTTCGATCATCAAGCGTCATAATACCAATACGATTGCCCCGCTTAGTTGTCATTACTCTCGCAGCAATAACCAAGCCAGCAATAGTCACACTTTGATCACGTCGTGTCGGCGTCGCATCTTTCAATCGGCAACTGGTATACTTACTCAGCTCCTTGATATACGCGTTGACCGGATGCCCAGTCAAATAGAGCCCTAGTGTATCACGTTCTCCTTCCAACCAAACTTTTTCTGGCCAAGCAGGAACCTTAGTATATTTATGTTCAACCTCTTCAGGCGCTTCCGTAAGGACGCCAAATAAATCATTTTGGCCAAAAGCTTCAGCTTGATGGTATTGGCTTGCCGCTTTTACTGCATCGTTTAATGATGCCATCATAGCAGCTCGATGCGGCCCTAATCTATCCAGCGCCCCAGCATAAATAAGCTTTTCGATCACTCGCTTATTGACTTTTTTGAGATCAATTCTGGCACAAAAATCAAATAAGTCTTTAAAATAACCACCAGTATTTCGAGCTTCAAGGATAGCGTCTATCGGACCTTCGCCTACTCCTTTTATTGCACCGATACCATATACAATGGCACCATCCTCATCGACATTAAAACGGTACAAGCCTGAATTAATATCAGGTGGCAAAACCTTGAGCTTCATGCGCAAGCATTCATCGACCAAACCTACCACTTTTTCCGTGTTGTCCATATCAGCGGTCATTACCGCTGCCATAAACTCAGCAGGGTAATGTTTTTTCAGCCAAAGTGTCTGGTAAGAAACCAAAGCATAAGCGGCAGAGTGAGACTTGTTAAAACCATAACCTGCAAATTTCTCCACTAAATCGAAGATTTTCATTGCAAGTTCGCCATCTACGCCGTTTTTGATCGCGCCTTCTTCAAATACAGCACGTTGCTTTGCCATTTCCTCAGGTTTTTTCTTACCCATTGCGCGACGCAGCATGTCTGCTCCGCCTAACGTATATCCTGCCAATATCTGAGCAATCTGCATAACTTGCTCTTGATACAAGATAATGCCATAGGTAGGCTCAAGCGTTTCTTTTAATGACTCATGCTGCCATGTTTCATCTGGGTAGGAGATAGCTTCACGGCCATGCTTACGGTCAATAAAGTTATCCACCATCCCCGATTGAAGAGGCCCGGGACGAAACAGGGCCACCAAAGCGATAATATCTTCAAAACAGTCTGGCTGAAGACGTTTAATCAGCTCTTTCATTCCGCGAGATTCGAGCTGGAATACTGCAGTGGTTTCTGCATTTTGCAGCAGTCTAAAAGAGGCATCATCATCAAGGGGGATCGACTCAATGCGCACCGGCGCTTGGCCCTGCTTTTCAAGCCTCGGGTTAATCAATCCAAGTGCCCAGTCGATAATGGTCAGTGTACGCAACCCAAGAAAGTCAAACTTCACTAAACCCGCTGTTTCTACGTCATTTTTATCAAATTGGGTAACGGGAAAGTGCCCTTCTGCGTCTGCATATATAGGGGCAAAGTCGGTAATCGTGGTCGGAGAGATAACCACACCTCCCGCATGCTTACCCGCATTGCGCGTACAGCCTTCTAAAATACGACACATGTCGATAAGTTCTTTAACTTCCTCATCGGCGTCATACAACTCAGCTAAAGCAGGCTCAGCTTGAAATGCTTTTTCTAGGGTCATGCCAGGATCGGGGGGAACCATTTTTGAAATGCGGTCAACAAAACCAAATGGATGCCCTAGCACTCGACCCACATCGCGAATAACAGCTTTGGCTGCCATGGTACCAAAAGTAATGATCTGAGATACCGCATCTCTTCCATACATTTCAGCCACATGATCAATCACTTGATCGCGTTTATCCATACAAAAGTCAACATCAAAGTCGGGCATGGAAACACGTTCTGGATTCAAGAAACGTTCGAAGAGCAAATCATATTCTAGAGGGTCAAGATCAGTAATTTTAAGGGCATAAGCCACTAGCGAACCCGCACCGGATCCTCGGCCGGGGCCAACTGGTATATCATTATCTTTCGACCACTGAATGAACTCCATAACGATCAAGAAATAACCGGGAAACCCCATATTATTGATCACTTCAAGCTCAACTTTTAGCCTTTCATCATATTCTGGGCGTCGCTGGATACGGACGTTTTCATCCGGGAACAGAAACTCAAGACGCTCTTCCAGTCCCTGTTGCGACTTTTTCACTAGAAACTCAGTTTCTTCCATGCCATCGGTGGGGAAAGCAGGCAGAAAATACTCTCCCAAACGAACAGAAACGTTACAACGCTTGGCAATTTCTACGCTGTTTTCTAGCGCTTCAGGAATATCAGCAAAAAGCGCGCACATTTCCTCTTCGCTACGCAAATATTGCTGCGCACTGTAGTTTTTGGGTCGCCGAGGGTCCTCTAATGTGTAACCGTCGTGAATCGCAACGCGAATTTCATGCGCGTCAAACGTTGATTCATCTAGAATAACGACATCATTAGTCGCGACCACTGGAAGTTGTTCGCTCTGTGCAAACTCAAGAGCAAAATGAAGATACGTTTCTTCGTCTGATCGCCCTGTTCGCGTTAATTCAAGAAAAAAGCGATCAGCAAAGTGTTGACGGAAAAAATCGGCACATTGCTCGGCGAGTCTGCGATTTCCTTTTAATAAGGCTTTTCCAATTTCACCGCTTCTTCCACCAGACAACACAATCAAACCAGAAGAATGTTCAACTAGCCAATCTTTATCAATCACGGGTTGATGCTGCACATGACCGCGCAGATAGGCTTTGGAAATAAGTAAAGTGAGATTCTTATAACCCAGGTTATCGGCAGCAAGTATGGTGAGTCTTGTCAGCTCTTCACCAAACTGATCCGACTGCATAGCAAAATCTGCCCCAATAATAGGTTTCACACCACATCCATGCGCAGTACCGTAGAACTTAACCAAGCCACATAAATTAGTGAAATCGGTCAGCGCCACCGCTGGCATGCCCATCTCTGCAACTTTTTTTACCAAAGGTGGCACTTTAGATAAGCCATCAACCATGGAAAAGTCACTGTGAACTTTGAGATGAATAAATTTAGGATCTGACATGAATATTCCGCAACTGTACTGAGTCTCTGGAGAAGCTGAGGTATTTTACGTGATATAGTCTATTAGAGATATACCCCAGCAAAATAAGGTTTAAAAACTTCTACAGTAAGCCCAAGGCTTTTTTTACTGGCTTAAAGCTTTTTCTGTGTTGCTCTATTACGCCATACTGCTCTATCGCTTCAAAATGGGCTTTAGTTGGATACCCTTTGTGTTTGGCAAAGCCAAATTCAGGATGAATTTTATCCAGTGCTTCCATTTCTTGATCTCGTACAACCTTAGCAATAATAGATGCTGCACTAATTTCGGCAACACGCAGATCACCTTTTACTACTGCTTGTGCTTCCATAGGTAAATCTGGCACCCGATTTCCGTCTATCAGGACGTAGTCTGGTGTCACATTCAAACCCTCCACTGCTCTTTGCATAGCAAGCAATGTGGCATTAAGAATATTATGCTGATCAATTTCATCGTGAGAGCAACGTCCAATCGACCAAGCTAATGCCTTATCCAAAATTTCCGGAAATAGAGCCAAGCGCTTTTTTTCGGTTAGTTTTTTCGAATCATTTAACCCATTTATTGGCTGGTTAGGATTTAAGATGACGGCAGCGGTAACAACATCGCCAACCAAGGGACCACGTCCAACTTCATCTACACCCGCAATTTGTTGGTACCCAACTGGGTATTGAAACTCGGCAACAAGCGTATTTTTTTCGTTCATGATGGTAATCTGTCGATAAGTTTTAGCACTGCATGAGCAGCTTGAGTATCCGCACCTTTGCGAAGCTGATGGTGCATTTTACTAAAGCGCTCTAGCATATACTCACCACGCTCTTTTAGTAATTTCTCAACTTCACTCTCTAGCATCTCTGGGGTACAGGATTCTTGAAGAAGCTCTGTCACCAACTCTTCATTGGCAAGAATATTGGGTAAAGAAACATATTTGGTTTTGAGCATGCGCCGCGCAAGAAATGCAGTAAATGCGTTAACCCGATAACCAACAACCATTGGGCGTTTGATGAGCATACATTCAAGAGCTACGGTACCAGAAGCAAGCATCACTACATCTGATGCTGTGATCACGTTACGAGCCGTATCGTTAATTAATCTAAAGTCCAGTTCTGGAGCAAGGGTTTTCCATGCATGTTCAAATTGAGCTCGGCGTTTTTCATTCACTAAAGCAACGACAAAGCCCATCTCTGGATGTTTTTTATTTAAACGTTTACAGGTCTCAATAAAAGGCTCAGCAAGCATCTTAAGTTCACTTCCACGACTGCCCGGCAATACCGCGAGCCAAGTTTTATCTTGCTCAAGACCAAGTAAGTCACGAGCAGGTTCTTTTGATGATTCAAGAGGGATAGTGTCTGCTAGAGTATGTCCGATAAATTCACATGGAACTTGATATCTATCGTAAAACTCTTTTTCAAAGGGCAAAAATGCCAGCACTAAATTAGTCGCCGCTTCAATTTTAAAAATTCGTTTCTGCCGCCAAGCCCAAACGGAAGGGCTAACATAATGCACGGTTTTTATACCAGAATTTTTCAGATCGAGCTCTAAGCGAAGGTTAAAGTCCGGCGCATCAATACCAATAAACACATCTGGCGGGTTATCGGTAAAATAATGTACCAGTTCGGCTTTTACTTTGAGCAAACGAGGCAAACGTCCAAGCACTTCAACCAAACCCATCACCGACAGCTCTTCCATATCAAATAATGACTCACAGCCTTGCGATATCATTTTAGGGCCGCCAATGCCGACAAACTCAGCATTGGGGTGGATAATCTTAATGGCTTTCATCAAACCTTCACCTAAGGTATCCCCTGAAAGCTCTCCGGCAACAATTCCAATGCGCAATGGTTTCTCCATTACTGAACTACCTTTTTCTTTTGCCATAAACGTAAAAAAGATCGCGGCATATTGCGCGATCTTTTTCTAAAGTTTTCGACTATTATCAACGAATGACGCCACGCTCAGAAGTATCCACGAAGTCGATAAAATGTTGGATTGATGGCCAGTCTTTTGCCATCTTTTGCAGGGACTGTATCGCTTCAACCTGAGTCTTACCTGCACGATAAAACTCTTTATAGGCATTACGTAGTGCACGCAGCTCCGCTTTTTCAAAACCATTTCTTTGTAAACCGACAAGGTTTAAACCAAAAGGAGTGGCATGATTACCTTGAGCTAATACATAAGGAGGAACATCCTTAACAACCGCAGAGCACCCGCCTATGTAACTGTATGCGCCGACTTTGCAAAAAGGGTGTATTGCAGAAAGAGCCATAACGCCAGCGTGATCTTCTACAGTCACATGTCCGCCAAGTATTGCATTGTTACCAACATGAGTGTGATTGCCAACGATAACATCATGCGCAATATGGGCGTTGACACATAAAAGATTATCATCGCCAATCACGGTTGAAGCCTTATCTTGGACA